>JBGAGY010000004.1:0-562988 GCA_044226485.1 Anaerolineales bacterium | reverse complement strand
CAGCCCGCGGTGATCACAATCCAGCCCGCGTTTTGACCCTTGCTCTTGTTGAGCAGAACGTTGGCGACCACGCCGTCGCCCAGAACGATCAGCGTAAACGTGCCGAAGAATTCAGCCAGAAACATGTTGCCCCTCCATGAATCAATGAGATGAACCAGTACACGTGGACGGTGGGGTTTGAGCGGCTAAGGTTCGGGCAAACCTCCTGGCGTCGGCATCGCGGCCGCACGCCCTCGCTCGCCGGAGATCTGCACAAGAGGTACTCGCTGGCGCTCGCGCGCAGCAAAAGGCAGGAAAACCGGCTTGTAGATGTGGTGGAACCCCTAGACCCTAAGGGAGGTCTGCCACTGAGTCAACGTTATCAGCGCTTTGTTTCAAAATGGAGCAGGCAAACAGACCCCGGATTGTTTCGAAATGAAACATCCGGTAAGACAGGGGTTTCCTTAGGAAGAGGGCGCGAAAGGCGAGGAATCAGGTCGAAAGACCGTAAGCCTTCATCTTGCGCCAGAGCGTGCTCCGGCCGATTCCCAGGAGGCGGGCGGCCTGGCTTGTGTTGGAGCCGGTGGCTTGAAGGGCCTGGAAGATGGCACGGCGTTCGGCCTCGGCCAGGGAGATCACGTCCGGGCTATCGCTGGCATCGACTCGCGGGGTGTGAGCCGCCCGAGGCTGGCGAATGGTCTGCGGCAGGTGATCGAACCCGATCTCGGTGCTTTCGACGGTCAGCGCCAGCCGTTCGAGGACGCTTTGGAGCTCGCGCACGTTGCCGGGCCATGGGTAGGCGAGCAAGGCCCGCTGTGCCTCCGGCGAGATCGTCAACGGCCGCCCCAGCTGCATACGCAGGCGGGTGATGACGCGTTCGAGCAGCGGCGCGATATCCTCCGGCCGCTCGCGCAGCGATGGGATCGCGATGATCACGGCGCTCAGTCGAAAGAACAGGTCGCGGCGGAAGCTTCCTTCTTCGACGAGGGCCTCGATGTCGCGATGACATGAGGCGATGATGCGCGTGTCGACCGGCCAGACCCGCTTGCCGCCAAGCCGGATGACGTCGCCGGCTTCGATGACTCGCAGCAGCGCGGCCTGCATGTCCAATGGAAGCGCGTCGACCTCTTCGAGGAAGAGCGTGCCGCCGTTCGCCAGCTCGAACTTGCTGGGCTGGTCGCCCACCATGCTCGTCCCGAACGCTCCGGCTTCGTAGCCGAGGAATTCCTGCAGAGCGAGTTCTCGCGGAACCGCGCGGCAGTTGATGGCCAGAAACGGTTTCGCTGCACGGCGGCTGCTGTTGTGGATCGCTCGGGCCAGGATGTTTTTGCCGGTGCCGCTCTCGCCGAGCAGGAGCACGCTGGCCTTGGCGTCGGCGATCGCCAGTGCCTGTCGCCTGACGCGTTGAGCCGCAGGCCCATCACCGCCGAGGTCGTCGATCGTCAGGCGCGCCTGGGCGCCCACGATCTGGGTCACCAGCTGGCGCACGGTCTCGGCCTGGCGCAGCGTGGCGATGTAGGTCGCCGGCTGTTGGCCCGGGCCGTGCACGATGCGCAGGCTGAGCAAACACTCGCGCGTGCCGCCCTGCACGTTCAGGTTGACCATCACGTCGCTGAGCTCCTGCCCGCGCGACAGCGCTCGCGCCACGCCTTCAGGCAGCGACACGAAATCGCCGAGCGGACGGCCAAGCATCTCGGCCGGCGTCACGCCCAGGAGCTGAGCCGACTGGCGGTTCAGGTGAGTCACCTGGCCAGTCGAGGCGCTCCAGGCGAGCACGCCTTCGGAGATTGCGTCGATGGTGGCGTTGAGTTCAGTCGATTGCAGATGAGTCTCGAGCAACAACTGGTCGGCGGTGAGCTGGTTCTCGATCGACTTCGAGGCCGCGACCACGAGGCTGAGCATGTGCCCGACGCTCGACTGCGCGCGACCGATCACGCCGATCGCGCCCTCGGCATGCCCATCGAGGCCGAAGATCGGCGCCGCGGCTGTGGCGATGTCGTGCCACACCTTAAGGAAGTGTTCGCCGCCCACGACGCACGAAGGGCAGGCCTGCAGCTGCGTGATGCCGAAGGCGTTTGTGCCGATGTGGCTCTCGTCGAGGAAGACGCCCGGCCTCAAACCGGCCAACCCCAGCCCCTCGCGCTGAGAGTCGCCGACCACCAGCAAGACGCAGTTGGTGCTGTCGACCAGGAGCATCACGGCGCCCGCGCCCTCGAGCGTCTGCTGCAGGTCCTCGAGCAACGGCTGCGACTGGCGGATCAGATCCTTGTGCTGATTGAGGTTCAGCCGAAAGACCTCGGCGTTCAATGCCGTCCAGCGCGGTCGCGCGAACGGGTTCAAACGCGGGCTGCAGCGCTGCCACGACGCGATCACCAGCGGGTCGAGCTGGCGCGGGATCCTGCCAGTGCGCACGAAGTGGTCGTGCGCGGCGTGCAGGTCGTCGAGTCTCCATGGCTCATTGGGCTGCATGAGGACATTATGCCGCATCGTGAGGCGTGGGGCGAAGGGTGAGGAGCGAGGAGCGAGGAGCGAGGGGCGAGGAGCGAGGGGCGAGGTTCGAGGACTCTTCGGTGTTTCACGCTGTTCGCCGCTGCGTAGAGTGACTCTATGGAGGGAGGAGGAAGACCATGAACGTCATTCGCATCAATCCGATCGGCCTGCGCTCCGCCGCGCGGGGCGTGAAGGAGCTGGGTCTCGGGCCCCTGCCTGACGTGGCGCAGGCCCTCGGCGTCATCATGAGCGGCGTGGAAACGGCCTGGGTCAGCGGAGCAGGGGCTGACTTTCAGCATCGAGGTCTGGGCATCTTCGCCTGGGTGCGCGCCGCTCAACGCGATCTCGCTCAAACGGGCGCTTACCTCGACGACACGGTCGGCGCTTTCGAAGACCTCGAGAGCGCCCTGGCGCGCGCCGTGTTCGGAGAAGCATCGCCGCCGGCAAAACCACCCGGTCTGGCACGCTCGGTTCAAAGCGGTGAGACCGGACCGAGCACGTACGTGATCGTGCCCGGTGACACGTTGTGGGACATCAGCCGAAGATACGGAACAACGGTCGAGGCCTTGCGGGCTGCCAACGGCCTGACCGGGAGCCTGATCTATCCCGGCCAGATCCTGATCCTGCCTCCACCCGACGCGCCCGAGCCGCAACCCGAGCCCGACCCCGCCGGGCTGGTCACCGTGCGTAGTGGCGACACGCTCTGGGGGATCGCGATTGCGCATGGGATCACGGTCGCCCAGTTGATGAAAGCCAACGGCCTGTCGGGCACTTTGATCTTCCCGGGCCAGCGCCTGCGTTTGCCTGGCGCCGAGGCCGGGCCCGACGCGCCGCCCGCGCCGGACCCAGGTGGAACGGCCGTGTTGCTCGGATCCGCCTACATCAGCGGCTACGCCTGGTTGTCGCACCCCGGGCACTACGCCATCGACCTCAACACGCCTTCATCGGACAAGACTCTTCGCGCGCCGTATCCCGCCGCGCTCATCGTCGCTGATCGCTGCCCGGCGCTCACGGCCAATGGAAGCAGCACCGGTCAGATGATGCCCGGCACGCCGACCAGCCCTGCGAACAACTGGGGCTATGGCGCGATGGCGGTCGTCGAAACACGCTACGAGGATCTGAGCGCCGAGCAGCTTCAGGCGCTCGCCGATCATGGCGTGCGGCTCGAGCCTGGCCAATCTCTCTACGTGATGACGGCCCACCTGCGGCCCGATCAGGTGCCGGCCGCAGGCGCTTCTCTGCGCGCCGGTGACCCGATCGCGACGATGGGCACCTCCGGCAACTCGACCGGTCCGCATGTTCATGTGGAAGTCGCCGTCGCTGCGAGTGGTCTGCGCGCTGGCGAAGGCCAGAACAGCGCTTCCTTTTGGATCGGCTCAGTGGTCGGCGTTTCCAACGGTTCTGCAGCGCAAGGCCGGCGCATCGATCCAACTCCGATGTTTGTGGGGCCGTGAGGAGGAGAAGAGAGGAGGGGCGAGGCGTCGTTTGCCGGCGCTCCACCTGCGCTATCTGACGTCGCCCCTGTTCATATCATCCAAAGCACCAGGCGTCGGACGTTGAGTCTCATCCGAGCGCCCTTAGCTCAATCGTTGAGTGCACTCTCAGTATCCTGGACCAACACGTCGTGTGTCATCGCGAGCGTCTTGACCAACACGTCGCGTGTCATCGCGGGCGTCTTGACCAACACGTCGTGTGTCATCGCGAGCGTCTTGACCATCACGTCGTGTGTCATCCAGAGCGCCTAACCCTCATTGCCCAAAGGCGCGCTGAATGAGCGCGAAGGATCTCCTGTCAGACTCGCTGGCTGTCGCCAGGGCCATAGGAGTCTTCGGGGGAGATCCTTCGCGCTCATTCGGCGCGGCCGATGTTGCAGACCAGGGGCGCTTTGGATGACACGCAAAGCGCAGCGATGAGGTGCTTGGGATGACGTCCGGCGCACACGGCCGCACGGCGCGCAAAGTCACAGGGCAGGTAGCGGCGCGCACGTGCTGGCGCATACCGCATACTCCGATACGCGACACGCACGGACTCGCATGGATCGGTCTTTGTCGATCGGCCCGGGTCTGAAGATAGGCCCTGCTACAGTTCGGGGCTTTCGTCCACAGTCTAGCGGACTGTGATCGTCACGCGTTCGCTCTGCACGAAGTTGCCGGCGCCGTCGTAGACGCGGATGAAGAAGGTGTGTTCGCCGATGGCGCCCTTGATCGGCCAGCGGGTGGAGTAGGGGGCTGTGGTGGCCGTCGCGAACTCGCGCTCGTCGGCGTAGAAGACGACCCGTGCCACCGAGAGGTTGTCACTGACCTGCGGCTGCAGCACGACGGTCTCGTTCTGGCTCGAGTCGATCGTGGCGCCGGTCGCCGGGGCCAGGAGTTGCCCGGTTGGCGGGATGTTGTCGATGGTCACGGGCACGGCGGCCGTGTCGAGGATCGGCGGCCCGCCGGCCGGATCCGTCCGCGCCACGATCAGCTGCAACGTGTACACGCCATCAAGGCCGCGCGTGTCCCAGGTGCCGAGGACGTTGGCGTCGACCGTCGCGTTGACGTCGGGACCGAGGGCCGTGAACGACTGCGGGTAAAGGCCCTGACCGATCTGCAGGCGGTAGAACGAGAAGCCGTCGCCGTGAGCGGTGCCCGAGATCTCGACGGTGCCGTGCAGAGTCGCGAACGGCTGCGGTGTAGCAAGAACGGCGTTGCTGCTGGTCAGGCAGACTCCGCCGACCGCGTCGTACTCGCTCGGCGGCTGCGGGATCTGGCCCTGAGTTGCCCAGTCGGCGGCCTCGGGCGGGAGCACCTGGTAGACGCGTGTCTCGACGAGTTCGGGCGGCGTGCAGGCCGTCGCGCGCTTGCCTGTCTCACGGTTGATCATCACGGGCTGCCACTGGTTGTCGGGCGTGGTCGGAGCGGTGCCCTGCAGGAAGATCTCCTCGCGCGTCTTCGGGCAATAGGGCGTTGGCAGGAGGCCGGAGCTTTCGCAGACCTTGACGCGCTCGATGCCCGCCGGTGGGGTCCAGCCCTGGAGCGGCAGACTCTGCGTGGCGTAGGTCATCAGCGCGTGCCAGATCGGGGCTGCGCCGGTCAGGCCGCTGACGCCCTTCATCGGCGTGTTGTCGGCGTTGCCGACCCAGACGCCGATGGCGAGTTGCGGCGTGTAGCCGATCGTCCAGTTGTCGCGGAAATCGTTGGTCGTGCCGGTTTTTGCGGCGGCCGGTCGACCGGGCAGATACAGAGGGTTATCTCGGCCGAAGGCCGCGGCGCGCGCGTTGTTGTCCGACAGGATGTCGTTGATCAGGTAGGCCAGCTCAGGGCTGAGGATCGGTTGTGTGCCCGGCGCCTCGTAGCTGTAGAGCACCTTGCCGTTCGAGTCCTCGACGCGCAAAATCACGGCCGGGTCGAGCTGGCGGAAGCCCGGCTTCTGCACGTCGACGGGCACGCCCTGGCCGGCCATGACGCCGCCGTTGGCGAAGACGCTGTAGGCATAGGTCATGTCCATCAGCGTCACCTCGCCGCCGCCGAGCGTCAGGGCGAGGCCGAACTGGCCGGTCTCGAGCGTGTCGATGCCGAGGCGGTGCGCGAGGCGAATGACGTTGTCGACGCCGACCCGGTTCATCAAGTCGACGGCCGGGATGTTGTAGCTGCGCTGCAGAGCCTGGCGCAGGCTGACCGGACCGTGAAACTTGCGGTCGTAGTTCTCGGGTGCGTAGACGCCGCCGTCGGTTGTCGTGAAGTTCATGGGCACGTCGAGGAGGAGCGTCGCCGGCGAGTAGTTCAGGCGGAGCGCTTCGACGTACGTGAAAGGCTTGAACGAGGACCCGGGCTGGCGCAGGCCGTCGACGGCGATGTTGAAGGCGCCGTCGATGCGCGCGTCCCAGTAGTCGGCCGAGCCGACCATGGCCAGCACCTCGCCGCTGCCCGGTCGCAGGATCAGCGTCGCGCCGTTCGTGACGTGGTAATCCTGCCCGGCCTGTTCACGCGCAAGCTCGGGCAGGAAGGCCGCGGCCGTGCATTCGGGGCTCGAGCCTTCGGCGGCGATCACAGTCCCGGCCGGCGCGCCCGAGAGCCTCGCGATCTGCGTGCGCAGCGTGCACTCGGCCTGGCGCTGCAGCGGGAGGTCGAGCGTGGTGATGATGCGCAGACCGCCCCGGTTGACCAGATCCTGCCCGTCGTAGCCGGCCTGATCGAGCAATTGCTCGACCTGCATGCGCGCATAAACGCTGAAGTGAGGGGCGATGATGTCGTAGCGCTTGACCGGCTCGCGCACGCTGAGCGGTTCGGCGCGCGCAGCATCGGCCTGGTTCGCAGTGATGAAGCCTTCGCGCTCCATGACGTCGAGGACGACGTCGCCTCGGCGGCGCGACTCCTCGAGGTCGGTGGCCGGGTTGATGCCCGGCGACTGCGGGATCGCGACGAGCAGCGCGGCCTCGCCGAGCGTGAGGTCGTCGGCATGCTTGCCGAAGTAGACCAGCGCGGCGGCGTCGATGCCGTAGGCGAGGTTGCCGTAGAAGTTTGTGTTGAGATACCACTCCAGGATCTGCTCCTTAGAGTAGAGACGTGTGATCTCAGCCGCGAGCAGGATCTCGCGGACCTTGCGCGGATACGACTGCACGGCGCGCTCGTCGGGCGCGATCAGCGTGTTCTTGATCAGCTGTTGGGTGATCGAGCTGCCGCCCTGCACCTGGCCGCCTTGAAGGTTCGAGATAAGGGCGCGCGAAATGCCGTACAGGTCGTAGCCCGGGTTTGTGAAGAACGTCTTGTCCTCGAGCGCGACGGTGGCGCTGATCACGCCGAGGGGCAGGTCGGCGAGCGCCTTGTATTGTCGGTCGCCGCCCTCGGGATCGATAACCTCATAGAGCAGCACCTGGCCGGTGCGATCGTAAAAGCGCGAGGTCTGGAAGAAGAGCGGGTTGTCGGGGCTGAACACTTCCTGCAGCTTGTCGGCCGGCGGCAGGTCGCGGGTGAAGTACGCGTAGGCGGCGGCCACGCCGCTGATCGCCAGCGCGATCACGGCCACGACGATCAACGTGACTGTCAGCAGGCCGCTGGCGGCCCAGCGCTGCACCCGTGCCGCGCCTTGCCTGGCCTGCAGGTCGCGGAGCTGTCGCCGCCTGACAATCGCATACGCGCGAGGCATCTGGCTATTCTATCTCCCGCAAGGATCGGCGCCATTGGGGCGAAGGGCGAAAGGCGAGGGGCGAGGCGCGAAGGGCGAGGCGCGAAGAGCGAAGTGCGAGGCGCGAAGGGCGAGGCGCGAAGAGCGAAGTGCGAGGCGCGGCGACCGAGGGTGTCGGATCCGATATGCGCGCGCCACCATCGCCCCGCCCGCCGCGGCCATTCGTCGTCGTAGGGGCGACGCATGCGTCGCCCGCCATGCGACACCCGACACCCGTCGCCCGACACCCGTCGCCCGACACCCGTCGCCCGACACCCGTCGCCCGACACCCGTCGCCCGACCCGCGACGTCAACCCACGCGTTCCGCGACCAACCAATGCGACAGGCCGACCACGTTGAACGGCGTCGATTCCGCGCCGTGCAGACCCGCACGCAACAGGCGCCCGATGGAGCCGAAGCGATGGATGAGGTTGTCGTAGGCGCCGAAGATGCGGGTGTGCGTGACGACGCGCAGATGCAGCCCGGCGAGGAGGCGGCGCAGGCCGTGGCCGGTGTATGCGCGGACGTGGGGAGCGAGGCGATGGCGCAGCGGATCCGGCAGATAGTTGACGAGCGGGATGTTGCCGAAGATGTAGCGGCCGCGCCAGTAGATGCCGTGCTGCTCGACGGGATACCAGCGATTCGGACAGAACAACAACAGGCGGCCACCGGGCCGCAACACACGGGCGATTTCGGCCACTGCCGCACGATCGTCCTGGACGTGCTCGATCACCTCATTGGAGAGGACGGCGTCGAAGCTGGCATCGGCGTAAGGCAGGCGTTCGCCGGCGCCGTTGACCAGCAGGCTCAGGCCGAAGCGCTGAGCGCCCTCCGCCGCGCGCTCGCGTTCGTACTCGAGCCCAAAGCTGCGCGGTGTGTCGGCCAGGAGCTTGAGCACGTAGAGCCCGAGCCCCGAGCCGTCGTCGAGGATGCGGCTGGTCGGCCCGAAGCCGGTCGGCAGCGCGGCGCGGATCATGGCCAGCCGACGGTCCTGGCCGGCGCGCCACACGTAACTGGGTTCGCCGCGTTCGGCGGCCTTGTCGGAAGGCATTTGGGCATTATAGAAGCAAGGGGCGAGCGGGGCGACGGGAGCGTGGCGGTCTGCCTGCGCGAGCGAACGGCGCGGGTTCTGGCGCGACATCTGTGGTGGCGCCCTCCGACCGGCCAGGTCGGCCCGCCGGCGCCGCCGTCCGGGCGCTCCTACCCAGCCTGGGGAACCGGCGGTAGAATCTTCGGTCCTATGCGCAAAAGACGAGTTCCCGCTCCCTGGCCCCTGGCGATCACGGCGCTCTTGATCGGCGTCCTCCTGATCGGTTCTGTGGTCGGGCTGTATCTGTATCAGACCAACGACTCGGTGTTCTTCCGTGTCCAGCAGGTGGAGGCCCAGATCTACGCCGTGGCCAACCCGCAGGCCGATACCCTGCCCACCGCCGCGGCCGGCACGACGGCCCTCGCTGCCATCACGCCCGGCGTCGAGCCTGTGCTCGAAGGCGATCTCGCCGGCGGCATTGCCACGGCCACCGTCCGCCCGGCCGCCACCGCCAGCCCCACGCTCGGGCCGACGTCGACGCCGACGCTGACGCCCACGCCGAGCCCATCGCCGACGCCGCTGCCGCCTCAGGCGGAGCTCACCGGCTTCCGCTGGGAGGCGCAGAAGTACAACAACTGCGGGCCGGCTTCGCTGGCCGTCGATCTCAGCTATTGGGGCTGGCAGGGCACTCAGGACGACACGGCCGCAGTGATGAAGCCCAACAAGCAGGACAAGAACGTCTCGCCGATCGAGATCTACAACTTCGTCTCAGAGATCGGCTTCAACGCCTACATCCGCAACAACGGCACTGTCGAGCTCGTCAAACGCTTCATTGCAGCGGGCTATCCGGTGCTGATCGAGAAGGGCCTGCAATGCGGCCCGGATGAGGGCTCGCGTTGCGAAGGCTGGTTCGGCCACTATTCGGTGTTCAGCGGTTACGACGACAGCAAACGCGTCTTCACCATCCAGGACACGTTCCGCGGCGCGAACAAGACCATGGGCTACGACGAACTCATGGGGCTGTGGCGCTCGTTCAACTACAACTACACGATCGTGTTCCCGCAATCAGCAGAGCGCGAAGCGCAGGTCGTGCAGATGCTCGGCGACGCCGTCGATCTCGACGTGAACTATCGAGAAGCGCTCGATCGCGCTCGCGCCGACACTCAGGACCCGACCCTCAAAGGTCAGGATCTGGCGTTCGCGTGGTTCAACGTCGGCACCAACCTCCACTACATGCAGGATTACGCCGGAGCGGCCCAGGCTTACGACAAGGCGCGCGAATACGGCCTGCCGTATCGCATGCTCTGGTATCAGTTCGGACCGTATCGCGCCTACTACTTCACGGGCCGCTATCAGGAAGTGATCGATCTGGCGACGGCGGCGATCAAAGCGACGCCGAACCCCGGCCTCGAGGAGGCCTACTACTGGCGGGGTCAGGCATACGAGGCGCTCGGGATGTTCACGGAAGCCGTCACCGACTATCGCACCGCGCTCGAGAAGCGCCCCGGCTACAAGCTTGCGACCGACGGCCTGGCCCGTCTCGGCGCGACGCCCTAGAGCTCCAGGGCGGAGGGGAAAGCGGACGGGAGGGGCTGGAAGGGTCCTGATCTGGCGCGTCAGATCAGGACCTTCTGATCTACATCGTGAGTGGGTGGATCTTGACGGACTGAGCGCGCTGTTGCGATTCCCGTTCACTGCAGGACCGAATCGGAATCGCTTTTTGGCCGGAAGCGGGCTCTTGCTGGTCGGCATGATCATCCCGATCCTGCCGGCCATCGTGGTCTACGGCTATATGTTGCGCGTGATGCGCGGCTCTATCCGCGGCGAACTGCGCGAACTGCCGGCCTGGGATGCGTGGGGTGAATTCTTCATCGACGGGCTGAAGGCGCTCGTCGTGGGTTTTGTGTATTTGCTGCCCGGCACGTTGGCGATGATGGCCGGGTTCATGGCGTACATCGTGGCCGGGCCCGTGTCGATGATCACGCTTCAAGCGCAGCGCGGCCACGGTTCCGACGTACCCGCCTGGCTGCTCCTCACCCTCTTTGGCGGCATGGCCCTGATGTTCATCGGATTGTCGGTGGGATTCTTCCTCTCGTTTTTGGGCACGATCCCGCTGCCGGCCGCGCTCGCCCGCCTGGCCGAGAGCGGCAACCTCGGCGACGCGTTTCAGGTGCGCGCGATCTGGCGCCTGATCCGCGAGCGAGGCTGGGCCTATATCGCCGCCTGGGTGGTGGTGATGGGCCTGTTCGGCTTCGCGTACCTCGGCTACATGCTGATCTACTTCACCTGGATCCTATGTGTGGTGGCGATGTTCTTCATCGCTCCCGCGACGTTCTATGTGCTCACGATCGGCGCCGTGACGTTTGGGCGCTTCTATGCTCAACGCGCCACGACGTCGCCTGTCGTTGTGACGCCGGAGCCTTCGGGCGACCCGGCCATTTGACGTCGTCCGCGCCGATCAGCGGCGATATCACAGGAGGTCGACGGTGGTGACCACGACCCGTATTCAGCCCGCGCCGCCATTGGCGTTCCCCGCGTCAGCGCTTGCTCATTTGCCGCTCGTGCTCGTCGCGGTGGCGGCTTCCTTCGAGGGCTTTCCAAAACCTCCGGTGTCCTACGAGACGGCCCTTGCCTGCCTCCTCGCGGCCGTTCTCATCGTCGCGATTGCCCTGTGGCGTCGCTGGATGACGCTCGCCCACGCCATCTATAGCTTCTTTCCGATGCTGTTGGTGGGCGTCTTCGACGAGATCACGACGGTCTACAAAACCCCGTTCATCTTCTCGAGTGTGGCGATCGCGTTCCTGGGCGGTCTGATCTATCAACGTTTTCAGGATCGTCGAGCCTCAGCCTGGGTCGTGCTGGTGGTCGCCGGCATCGCGACCTACGTCTTCGCTTACCACGCGTCACTCAACTTCTGGGGCATGACGACCGCGCTTGGCATCCACCAATGCTTCCTCGACTACCCAGGCTGCCCGTCGCTGACCGGCCTCGAGACGCCCTGGTGGCAGCTGGCGTGGATGCCTTGAGGGCGCGAGCAGGCTGACGAAGGACGAAAGACGAAGGACGAAGGTTGAACGGCCGTTCAACCTTCGTCCATCGTCGTCCCGCAAGCTCTGTCGCGCTACGGGATCTGTTGAAGTTCCGTCACGATGGTCGGGTCGTCGGCGGGATTGCCCAGACCGCCGAGGAAGGTGTCGAGCGCGTTGCCGCTCGTGTCGCTGACCTGAACGGTGGCCGTGGGTGCCGACATCGTTTCGGTCGGCAGCGGCGTGGCCGTCGGTTGGGGCAGGGCCGTCGCGGTGGCCGCGGCGGTGGCCGTGGGCTCAACGACCGTCGTGGGCTGCGCCGGGGGTTCGGTGGCCGGCGGCGCCACTGCGGTGAAGGTCGGCGCAGCCGGGTTGTCGTTCCCGCCGTCGCGGTCCGGGCGGAGCCGTCCACAGCCGGCGAGCAAGGCAGTGGCCGTCAGAGCAGCGACGAGCATCAATCCCCGTGAACGTGTCAACATCGTGGTGATCCTTGTACGGCGAGCGCGGACGGCGGATCGCAGGCCGCCGTCCGCGGTCATCTTCAGTGAGTCAGGCCGTTGGCCTGGCGGAAGTCCTTGATGGCCTGCCGCAGATTGAAGGCGGCGTTGACCAGGCGAACGCGCGCCTGGCCCAGGTCACTGGCGGCGTCGGCGATCGTGACCCGTGCGGCCGTGATGTCCGTCATCGTGCCGGCGTCGTCGAAACCGCTGTGCGTGGCCAGGACGCCGACGGCCTGGTCGTGGAAGGTCTGAGCCTCGGCGATCTGGGTCTTGTACGAGGCCAGTGCGGCCTCGAGGCTGCTCGTGTCGAGGCCGGCGGCCTTCTTCTCGTCGATGTACGATTGCGTCCGCGTCGCGCCCTCGTTGGCGCGCGCCAGGTTGTCGGTCTGCAAGTCGCGCCAGTTGAGCGTGCGCTGGTACAGGCGCTCGATGCGCTGCTGGCGGATCTCAGGGCGGGACTCGGTGGCCGTCGGGCCGTTGCCCTGCGCGAAGACCGGGCTGACGTTCACGACAGCCAGGCTGACGGCCAATGCGCCCGTCATCAAACCGGCGATAAGCTTGCGGGAGAAAGTGTGGATGTTCATGCGTGTGTGCTCCGTTGTTTGCGACCTTGCACGCAGGTTAATGTAGGGCTGTCAGCGCCGTTCCGATAGTTTGTAATAGGCGTGTAAACTGCTGGGACGATCGGAGTAGAGTTTTCATAATGCGTTCGCTTCTCAAAGCCTCGCTTCTGGTCAGCGCGTTGTTTGCACTCGACAAAGTCGTCAGCCTGGGCGTGCAGTTCCTTGTGGCGCGCGCGTACGGAGTCGGCTCGGCGCTCGACGCATACAACGCGGCCAACAACCTTCCGGACACGCTCTTCCTTTTGATATCGGGCGGGGCGCTCAACCTGGCCATGATCCCGTTGCTGCGGCAGGCGCTCGAGCGTGAGGGACGGCCCGGCATCTGGCGCCTGTTCTCGCAGATCGCGAACTTCGCCTTCCTTGTGACTGCCGCACTGGCGCTGCTCATCTTCCTCTTCGCGCCATGGCTGGTCGCCAATGTGGTCGCGCCGGATTTCGACGCCGCGCAACAGGCGCTGACCGTGAACCTGATGCGCCTCAACCTTGCAGCGCTGCTGATCTTCTCGATCAGCGGTCTGGTGTCAGGATCGCTCCAGGCGCATCAGCACTTCATCCTCCCCGGGCTCGCGCCGATGATGTACAGCTTTGGCCAGATGATCGGCCTCGTCGTGCTGGGGCCGACAGGCGCGCTGGCCGACTCGCTCGGCCGCATGGCGGTGGTCGGCGCGCTTGTCGAGCCGCCGCTGCGCGCGCTGGCGGCCGTGACGCCCGACCTGGGCGTGTTCGGCCTGGCCTGGGGCGTCGTGCTCGGGGCGGCGCTGCACCTCGCGATCCAGGTGCCGGGCCTGTTGCGTTTCGGCTTCCGCTGGACGCGCGGCTTCGGTCTCGAAAGACCCGACATGCGCGAGATGCTGACGCTGATGGGGCCGCGCGTGTTGACGATGGCGTGCGTCAGCGCCGTCTTCATCGTCAACGACAACATCGCCTCAGGCCTTCAGGAGGGCGCCATTTCGGCCTTGAGTTTCGGCTGGCGCATCCAGCAGATCCCCGAGACCCTGATCGGAACGGCGCTTGGCGTCGCCATCCTCCCGGCCCTGTCGGAGCTCGTCGCGCGCGGTCAACATGGCGAGCTGACGCGCGTGCTGCGCCGGGCGCTCTGGATCCTGCTGCTGCTGACGGTGCCGCTCGCCGTGCTGGGGATCGTGCTCGTTCCCTGGGTCGCGGACGTCGTGTTCGAAACTCGCGCTGGCCTCGTCAC
The DNA here is from genome assembly GCA_044226485.1 of Anaerolineales bacterium. Lineage (GTDB taxonomy): Bacteria > Chloroflexota > Anaerolineae > Anaerolineales > UBA6663 > UBA6663. The sequence goes on along the minus strand of JBGAGY010000004.1, from coordinate 548,997 downwards.
GATCGCGACGCAGGCCTACCTCCTTGGTCTTGTCGGGCACAGCCTGAAAGAAGCGACGACGCGCACGTTCTATGCGTATCGAGACGCTCGCACGCCGCTGTTGACGGCGGCTGTCAACCTGGCGATCTTTGCCGTGCTCGGCTGGACCCTGACGCCGACCTTCGGCTTCGCGGCTCTGGCGCTGGCCAACAGCCTTTCGTTCACGGTCGAAGCCGGCCTGCAGGCGTTGCTCCTGCGCCGGCGCGGCATTCTGTGACGGCCGAGGGGTGCTGGCGTTCGGGGAGCCTCGCCCAGATTGCACCGATCACGCGGCTCCGTGGTGGGGAGAGGCGAGGGCGCCTTCCCCTGGCTGACCCGAACCTGTGAGACAGTGCCTGCGCGGCAAAGCCTCCGGCCTTTTGTGCGCGCCAGGGGCTCAGAAATCGTTAAGACCGGTTCGATACGTTTAGCTGACATGCAACGCGCCTCCGGCGCGCTTTCAGGGAGTTACCGATGACGCAACGCGACCGACGCCTGATCCTTCCGACGCTGGCCCTCGTCCTCGCCGCCTGTGCGCCGGGTTCCACGCAGCCCGCCGCGGCCCCAACCATCGCGCGCGTCACAGCCGTGCCGGCTGCCACAGCGACGACGGCCCCGACCGACACCGAGTTGGCCGAAGCGCCGACCGAGACAGCCGCGGCGACCGCGGCGCCCACCGTGACCATTGTGCCGCCGACCGACGTGCCGGCCTCGACACCCGATGCCTCGCAACTGTCGTTGGATCAATACGCGCTGCAAGAAGTGGTTAGCGGCCTCACGCGGCCCGTCGTGCTGACCTACGCCGACGACGGCACTGACCGGATGTTCATCGTCGAGCAGCGCGGGCTGATCAGCGTGCTGCGAGACGGAAAACTGCTCGACGAGCCTTATCTCGATTTGCAGGATCGGGTTACCGACTCTGAGAACGAGCAGGGTCTGCTGGGTCTGGCCTTCAGCCCCGACTTTGCTCAGAGCGGGCGTTTCTACGTCTACTACACCTCGGAGGATGCCGGCAAGAACACGCTCTCGCGCTTTCAGGCCGACCCGGCCGCCGACGTCGCCGACCCGGACAGCGAGCAGATCCTGCTGGCCGTCGACGATCCGTACGGCAACCACAACGGCGGCGACATCCTCTTCGGACCCGACGGCTATCTGTACGCCGGCCTCGGCGATGGTGGCGCAGGTGGCGACCCCGAAGATCGCGCGCAGAACCTCGACGAACTGCTGGGCAAGATCCTGCGCCTTGATGTGAGCGGCGACAAGATCGCGATCCCCCCGGACAACCCTTTCGCTCAAGGCGGCGGCCGGCCCGAGATCTGGGTCTACGGGGTGCGGAACCCATGGCGTTTCTCGTTCGATCGCGCCACAGGCGACCTGTGGATCGGCGATGTGGGCCAGAACGATATCGAGGAGATCGACTTCCTGCCGGCCGGGCAGGCCGGCGGTCGCAACCTCGGCTGGCGCGCCTACGAAGGCTCTGCGACCTACGCCGATACATCGCATCCCAACGTCGACCCTGTTTTTCCGATCCTGGAATATCATCACGACCAGGGCTGCTCGGTGACCGGTGGCTATGTGTATCGTGGGCAGGCGTTGCCGGCCTTGAACGGCGCGTACTTCTACGGCGACTTCTGCAGCGGCCATGTCTGGGCGGCCTGGTCTGAAGACGGCGGCGCGACCTGGGAGAACCGCCTGTTCGGCGACGCGGGTATCAGCCTGAGTTCATTTGCTCAAGATCGCGAAGGCGAGTTGTACTTGATCGATCACGACGGCGTCATCTATAAGCTGGTGGCCCGTTGAGATGCACCGATGACGGATCCGTTTCTTCAATCCGGCCCTCCGACGCGCTACCCGGTCACCATCAGCGATGTGCACGAGGTGATGGCGATCGGTCGCGCCGATCTGGCGTACTGGCGCGAACAGCTCGAGCCCAAGGCGCTCTGGTTGCGGGCGGTCGAGGGGCAGGCGGAGATCGCCATCACGGCGACGTCGGCGTTGTGGTTTGGAATTGCGTTTCGCGAACTGACGGTCTCGGTCTCGATCAGCCGCCATCCCGACGGCAGCACCCATGATGGGTTCTTCTTGATGCAGGCCTACAACAACAGGTCGTCCTTTGCCTGGGTCGAGCGCATGATGTTCAAGACGCCTTACGACTCGGGCGACATCGACCTGACGACGGGGGCGGCGTGCGGGTTGGCGCTCCGACGGGGCGAGACCCTGGGCCTCGAGCTTCGGCGCGGCGCAGGGCGCGAGATGGGGCCGGAACTCGAACTCGATTGGGAAGGGCCGATCCTTGTGCCGGGTCGGACGGAGCGCGAGCCGGGCCGGTTCTTTCGAGCGCGTCTGGCGGGACGGGGCCGACAGGCGCCGTTCATGCCAGGTGTGGACACGTGGGTGGTGGAAGAGAGCGGCGCTGTTGGTGTGGTCCGGCAACTCCGCGAGTCGGGTTTCTCGCCCAGCCTGTGGCAGGTTCGTGAGTCCGCCGTCCATGCGCGCACGTCAAGCTTCGATCGCGATCGAGTTCTGGCGGGCGAGAGGCCGCTCGCGCCTATGGGTTAGGGCGGTGTTTGCGGGCCGCCCTTGTCGGTTGAGTGACGGGAGCTGATCCTGTATAATAGCTTCTTCAAGCGTCAAGTCATCCTCAAGCAATTCGATCCGCCCTGCCGCGGCATTCTACTTACGCATAAGGAGGTGGTTGCTGCGAGTACCCCTGATACCTTGACCCACGTCTGGCTGATCATTCACGTCCCTTAGGAGGGGAAACTTCCATGCGCTCTACAACAGTCAAGTTCCTTTCGGCCTTTTCGGCCGCTGCCATGATGCTGGCGGCGTGCGCGCCGGCCGCCACGCCGACGGCCGTGCCCGCGACCGCCGTGCCGGCCACCCAGGCCCCCGAGCCCACCGTGGCGCCCACTGAGGCCCCGGCGACCGAGGCTCCGACCGAAGCCGCGACCGAGGCTCCCACGGCTGCCCCGGCGGCCGGCGGCATGGTCTGCGAAGTCACCGACACCGGCGGCGTTGACGACAAGTCGTTCAACCAGTCGGGTTGGGAAGGCGCTCAGCAGGGTGCCGAGGCAGTCGGCTGGGAGGCCAAGTACCTCGAGTCGAATAGCGACTCCGACTACGCCACCAACATCAACGAGTTCGTGTCGCAGAAGTGCGATCTGATCGTCACCGTCGGCTTCCTGCTCGGCGATGCGACCCTTGCGGCCGCGAAGGCCAACCCGGATCAGAAGTTCATGATCCTCGACTACGCCTACAGCGAGGAACTCCCGAACGTCTATCAGCAGGTCTACTCCACGGAAGAAGGCGCGTTCCTGGCCGGCTACGTGGCGGCGTCGTTCAGCAAGACCGGCAAGGTCGGCACGTTCGGCGGCATCAACATCCCGCCGGTGGCTGACTTCATGGTCGGCTTCCAGCAGGGCATCGAGTACTACAACGAGCAGAAGGGCGCCAGCGTCGAGTTGATCGGCTGGGACAACACGGCCAAGGACGGCCTGTTCACCGGCGACTTCAGCGACCTGGTCAAGGGTGGCGAGCAGGCCAAGGCCCTGATGGCCGAAGGCGCTGACATCATCCTGCCCGTGGCCGGCCCGGTGGGCCTTGGCGCGGCGGCTGAGGTTCAGAAGGCTGGCAACGCCTACATCATCGGCGTCGACAGCGACTGGTACAACAGCGCGTCGGAGTACCAGGACATCGTCCTGACCAGCGTGCTCAAGCGTCTGGATCAGTCGGTGATCGCGGGCACCAAAGCTGCCGCTGATGGCTCGTTCAAGGGCGGCGTCGTCGTCGGCAACCTCGAGAACGGCCAGATCGGCATCGCGCCGTATCACAATTTCGAGAGCGAAGTCGACCCGGCGCTGGCTGGCGAGATCGAGGCCATCCAGGCCGCGATCATCGCGGGCGACATCGACGTCCTCAACTTCTCCGAGCTTCCGTAACACCGAAGCATCGCGATCGAACGACGACGGGGCGGCACTCAGTGCCGCCCCGTTTTGTTTTCAGGCGTGGGGCCCCCCACCCGCGCCACCCGCGGTTGGTGGACGTTCAAGCGCGTTTGGGCGGCGCGCCCTCCCCCGGAGGGGGAGGGCAGCATCGCCGAGACTCATGGAGGCTTGTGAACGACCCGCGGCGATGCGGGAGAGGGTGGATGCCATGATAAACTAAGCCATCCCATTCCAGACCCCATATACCGACATGGCCCCTGTCCTCGAACTGCGCGGCATCACCAAACGTTTTCCTGGCGTCCTGGCTAACGATCACATCGATCTGGCCCTGGAACAAGGCGAAATCCTGGCCCTGCTCGGCGAGAACGGCGCCGGCAAGTCCACTTTGATGAACGTCCTCTACGGCCTGTACAAGCAGGACGAGGGCGAGATCACGGTGCGCGGCAAACCGCTGATCACCAACGGGCCGAACGACTCGATCGCGGCCGGCATCGGCATGGTGCACCAGCACTTCATGCTCATCCCGGTGCTGACCGTCACCGAGAACGTCATGCTCGGCCAGGAGTCGCTCAGGGGCGGCGTCTTCCTCGACCGTCGCGCGGCAGCGAACCGGATCCGCGAGATCTCGAAGGCCTACGGTCTGCAGGTTGACCCTGAGGCGTACATCAAGGATCTGCCGGTCGGTGTGCAGCAGCGCGTCGAGATCATCAAGTTGCTGTACCGCAATGCTGACATCCTCATCTTCGACGAGCCGACAGCGGTTCTGACGCCGCAGGAAGCCGACGAGCTGGCCAAGGTCATGCGCTCGCTCGTGGCCGGCGGCAAGTCGATCATCTTCATCACCCACAAGCTGCGCGAAGTGCGCGAGGTGGCCGATCGCGTAGTCGTGCTGAGGCTCGGCAAGGTGGTCGGCGGGGCCGATCCCAAGGCCGCGAGCGAGACCGAGCTGGCGTCGATGATGGTCGGCCGGCAGGTGCTGCTGACCGTGAACAAGGCCGAGGCCAAACCGGGCGAGCCCGTGTTGACGGTCGACGGCCTGCGCGTGCTCGACGATCGCGACGGCCTTGTCGTCGACGGCGTCAGCCTCGATGTGCGCGTCGGCGAGATCCTGGGTCTGGCAGGCGTGCAGGGCAATGGGCAGACCGAACTGGTCGAAGCTCTTACGGGCCTGCGGAGGGCCCAGGCCGGGCAGGTGACGATCTGCGGCAGCGACACGACCCACGCCAATCCGCGCACCGTGACCGAGCTGGGCGTGGCGCACGTGCCCGAAGACCGCCAGCGAGATGGACTCGTCCTGTCGTACCCGGTGGCGGACAACATGGTGCTCAACACCTACTACCTGCCGCCGTTCGCGCGCGGCGTGGTGACCCAGCAGGTCGAGGTCGACAAGGCGGCGAGTGAGCGCGTCAAGCTGTTCGACGTGCGCACGCCGGGCATCTCCACCTCGGCCGGGTCGCTCTCGGGCGGCAACCAGCAGAAGGTCATCATCGCCCGCGAGCTGTCGCGGCCGATCAAGCTGTTGATCGCCGTGCAGCCGACCCGCGGCCTGGACGTCGGCTCGATCGAGTACATCCACAGCCGGATCGTCGAGAAGCGCGATGAAGGCTGCGCGGTGCTGCTCGTCTCGACCGAACTCGATGAGATCATGGGCCTTTCCGACCGGATCGCTGTGATGTATCACGGTCGAGTTAACGGCGTCGTCAACACCCGCGACGTCACCAAAGAGCAGCTCGGCCTGCTGATGGCCGGCGTCGACCCGGCTCAAGCTCTGGCTTCGACCCCTGACGCGTCTGGGGCCACAGAACCGCCGCTCATCGTTTAGGCAGGTCACCACCGACCATGACCGCACAATCCACTCCCGCAAAACCCCGACCGCAACTGGCCCTGCGCCAGGATCTGCTCGTTCCGGCACTGGCCATCCTCACGGCCATGATCGTCGGCTCGGTCGTCATCGTGTTCACCAACTTCGATGTGCTCGACATCCTGGGCGGTAAGACCACGGGCAACCTGGCCGGCGCCATGTGGTCGGCGATTGCCACAGCGTACGGCTCGATGTTCGAGGGCTCGATCGGCAACTTCGGCGCGATCGCCGCTGCCTTCGCCAGCGGCGACAGCCGCGCGATCGGGCAGGCGTTGTACCCGATCGCCGAAAGCCTGGCGACGACGACGCCCTACATCCTCGCCGGCCTCGCCGTAGCCGTCAGCTTCCGCTGCGGCATGTTCAACATCGGCGTCGAGGGTCAGATCTTCCTGGGTGCGATCTTCGCGACCTACGTCGGCTACGCCTTCACCGGGCTGCCCGCCGTGCTGCACATCACGCTGGCGGTCCTGGCCGGCGCGTTGGGCGGGGCGCTCTGGGCAGCGATCCCGGCGCTGCTCAAAGCACGGGCCGGCGCTCACGAAGTGATCACCACGATCATGCTCAACTACGTGGCCTACCGGCTCACCGACTGGCTGTTGGCCGGCCCGATGCAGCGCGAGGGCAGCACCAATCCGATCAGCCCGATCATCGCTCAGACCGCCGAGCTGCCGAGGCTGTTGCCGGACCCGGCTCGCTTCCACATCGGCTTCTTCATCGCCATCGCCGTGGCGTTCGGGGTGTGGTGGCTGCTCTTCCGCACGACGATCGGCTTTGAGATCCGCACGGTGGGCGCCAACCCCGATGCGGCCAGGTACGCGGGCATGAATGTGACGCGCAACCTCGTGCTGGCGATGTGCCTCTCGGGCGCGCTGGCGGGGCTGGCCGGCGCCAACCAGGTGCTGGGCCTCAACCACACCATGACAACGGGCATCAGCGGCGGCCTTGGCTTCGATGCTATCGCGCTGGCTTTGCTGGGCAAGAGCCATCCGTTCGGCGTGGTGGCCGCCTCCTTGTTGTTCGGCATCTTGCGCGCTGGAGCGACCAAGATGCAAAGCGTGGCGTCGATCCCGACGGATCTCATCTCGATCATCCAGGCGCTCGTGATCGCGTTCATCGCGGCGCCGTCGATCGTGCGCGGGCTGTTCCGCATCCGGCGCTCAGGCGACGACTCGCGCACGGTCTTCATGCGCGGGTGGGGGCGCTGATCATGACGACGACAACCGCACCTTCGACCTTCTACAGCGCCGAGCAGGATCTGGCTCGAAACGCGCATCGCACCCGTGCCCGGGTCTACGGCGTGGTCACGCTGCTTCTGGCCGTGGCCATGTACGTGTTCTTCGCCAACGGCGTCGACCCGGCGCTGCAATCGTCCTTCGGCATGAACCAGGGCGCCGTGCCCAAAGAGCAACGCGTGCCCGACTGGGTGATCCCGACCTTCGCCACGGTGGCCGGGTTGGCCGCCCTGACAGGTGTGATGGGCCTCTATCAGATCATCCGCGGCGATCAGCGGACGGCCAACGCCTTCGTCGGCGTGGCGCTGTTGATCTTCATCTTCGCCTTGCTGGTCTGGGCGACGCGCGATGCGTCGATCAACCTCGCCGGCTTGATCAAGACGGCGCTCAACCTTGGAGTTCCTATCACGTTCGGCGCGCTGGCCGGCATCCTGTGCGAGCGGGCCGGTGTGGCCAACATCGCCATCGAGGGCCTGATGCTCGGGGCGGCCATGACGTCGACGCTCGTCGGCACAGTGTCGGGCAACCTCTGGGTCGGCCTGCTGGCTGGCATGGCTACGGGCGGGCTGCTGGCGGCTGTGCATGCCGTGCTCTCGATCCACTACAAGGTGGACCAGATCATCAGCGGCACGGTGATCAATATCTTCGCGACCGGCGCCACAAGCTACATCAGTTCGTTGTTCATGCAGCGCATGACCGATCAGCTGAACAACCCCGGGACGTTCCGCAACATCGTGATCCCTGGGCTCGTCGACATCCCGGTGATCGGGCGCGTGCTCTTCGAGAACACGATCTTCACTTACGCGATGTTCGCGTTGCTGATCATCATTCACGTGGGGTTGTTCTATTCGCGCTGGGGCCTGCGCGTGCGCGCCGTCGGCGAGAACCCGAAGGCGGCCGATACGCTCGGCATCAACGTGTATCGGACGCGCTACGTCGCCGTGATCCTGGGCGGGCTTGTGGCCGGCATCGGCGGTGCGAGCTTCACGCTCGGTGCGGTCGGCCGCTTCGACGAGGGCATGACGGCGGGCAAGGGCTTCATCGGCCTCGCCGCCATGATCTTCGGCAACTGGTCGCCGTTCGGCGCTTTCGGTGCGTCGCTTGTGTTCGGGTTCGCCGACTCGTTGGCCACACGGCTCGCGATCCTGCGCGTGCCGATCCCGTCGGAGTTCTTGTTGATGGCGCCGTACATCGCCACCATCATCGTCATCGCGGGCCTGATCGGCCGGGTCATCGCCCCGGCGGCGGATGGGCAACCGTACGAGAAGTAGGCGTCAGGCCTCAGGCCTCAGGCGTCAGTTCACGCGACGCGCAAGGATGCCGCTTTGGCGCGACTGCGTCGCTGACGCCTGAGGCCCGACGTCTGACGCCTTCCGTTCATCGTTTCTCTTTGGAGGAGAGAGTTCATGAAGCACCTGTCGTATCGTCTGTTGAGCGGCGTGGCCGCCCTTGCCATGGTGGCCGCGGCCTGCACACCGGCGGCCACGCCGACGGCAGCTCCGGCCGTGGAGCCCACGGCCGAGCCGACCGCGGCCCCGGCCGGGCCCAAGATCGGCCTCGTCACCGATGTCGGCGAAGTGGACGACAAGTCGTTCAACCAGAGTGCCTGGGAAGGCGCGCAGGCCGGCGCGGCGGCCGTTGGCGGATCCGCCGAATATATCGAGACCCAGGATGCCAAGGACTACGCCCAGAACATCGACAAGTTCGTGAGCGAAGGCTACAAGGTCATCGTGACCGTGGGGTTTGCGCTCGGCGAGGCCACGCTCGAGGCCGCCAAGAAGCATCCCGACATCCTGTTCATCGGCGTCGACCAGTTCCAGGCCGAAGCGCTGCCGAACGTTGCGGGCCTGGTCTTCAATGAAGATCGCGCGGGTTACCTGGCAGGCACGCTGGCCGCCAAGCTCAGCAAGAGCGGCACGATCGGCGCCGTGCTCGGCACCGATCTTGTGCCGCCGGTGGTCGCCTTCGGCGAGGGCTTCAAGCTCGGCGCCGCAGCCGTCAACCCTGACATCAACGTTCTGCTGACCTACCATCCCGGCCCGCTCGACAAGGCTTTCGTCGACCCCGAGTGGGGCGCGACAACGGCCAAGCAGGCGATCGACCAGGGCGCCGACGTCATCTTCGGCGCCGGCGGCAAGACCGGCAACGGCGCGTTGATCGAAATCGCGACGGCCGCCAAGGCCAACCCGGGGTCGGTGTACTGCATCGGCGTGGACAGCGACCAGTGGGAGACCGTGCCCGAGGCGCATGACTGTCTGGTGAGCAGCGCCATGAAGCTCATCACCCCCGGCGTTGAGGACCTGATCAAGCTCGCCAACGACGGCAAGTTCCCGGGCGGCAACTACTTCGGGAAGGTCGGGCTGGCCCCGTACCACGACTTCGACGGCTCGGTGCCGGCGGACGTCAAGCAGTTGATTATCGACACCGCCGCGAAGCTCGAGAGCGGCGAACTGACGACCGGCTACACGCCGTAGGGTGTTGCCGAAAGAGGAGGGGCGGCGTCGACGTCGCCCCTCCTTTTCTTATCCCTGAGCGCGCATGTTTCGACTGTCTCCGCAATCATTGATCGTTCCGTTGCTGTCGGTGATCCTGGCGATCATCGTGGGCTCGGTGTTCATCTACGCCGCCGGCTACGATGCCGTCGCGGCCTACAGCGGCATGATCTCGGGCGCTGTCGGTTCACCCACGGCGATCGGCCGCACGCTGCTGAACGCCATCCCTTTCGTGTTTGCGGGCCTGGCAGTGGCCTTCGCCTTCAAGGGCGGGCTGTTCAACATCGGCGGCGAGGGGCAACTCTTCCTCGGCGCCGTCACCTCGGCCTGGATCGGGATCGCGCTGGCCGGGCTTCCGGGGCCCGTGCTGCTGCCGCTGGCTCTGTTGGGCGGCGGGCTTGCGGGTGCGCTGTGGGGCGGGCTCAGCGGGGCGCTCAAGGCGTACACCGGCGCGCATGAGGTCATCACGACCATCATGCTGAACTACATCGCGCTGGTGATCACGGGCTGGCTCGTGTCGCAGGGCAGCCGTTCGCAGGGCATCCCGCCCGGGCCGTTGCGCGATCCGAACCCGCTCAACATCGTTCCGCGCACCGCCAAGATCGCCGAAGCCGCGCGGCTGCCGGTGATGTTCAATCTGGGCGACGAGTCGATCCACCTGGGGCTCGTGCTGGCTATCCTGGCCGTCATCGTCATCGCCTTCCTGATCTGGCGCACCACGATCGGCTTCGAAGTGCGCACCGTCGGTCAGAACCCGTCGGCGGCGCGGGCGGCGGGCATCAACGTCGCGCGCACCACGATCCTGACGATGGCCGTGTCGGGCGGTCTGGCGGGCCTGGCGGGCGCCGTGGAGACGCTCGGGCGCAACTACTACTTCGCCCCCAACTTCAACGTGGGCTACGGCTTCGACAGCATCGCCATCTCTCTGCTCGGCGGCAACCATCCGGTCGGCGTGGCCCTCTCGGCCTTGCTCTTCGGCGCGATGGACGCCGGCGGCACCGACATGCAGTTCGCGTCGCACGTCCCGACGGAGATCCTGCAGGTTGTGCAGGCGCTGGTGCTGATGTTCGTGGCGGCTCCGGCGATCCTGCGCTACATCTTCCGGCTGCGTGTTCGTCAGGAGGATTCGACGACCTTCAGCGCTGGGTGGGGGAAGCGATGAGCGGCGACGTCACCCTCATGGTGGTGGCCGTCCTCAGCAGCACGCTGCGACTTTCGACGCCGATCATCCTCGGCGCGCTCGGCGGCATCTTCTCCGAGCGGGCCGGCGTGGTCAACATCGGCATCGAGGGCATGATGCTCACGGCGGCCTTTGTGGGCTTCGTGACAGGCGCCACCACGGGCTACCTGTGGCTGGGCGTGCTCGGGGCCATCCTCGCCGGCGCGCTGCTGGCGCTGCTGCACGGAGCCCTGAGCATCCATCTGCGCATCGATCAAATCATCAGCGGCACTGTCATCAACATCCTGTCGGTCGGCCTGACGGGGTATCTCTACACATCGGACGTCACGTTGCCGGGCAAACTGCCGGCCATGCCGATCCCGCTGCTGTCGCAGATCCCGATCGTCGGGCCCGTGCTGTTCGACAATCCGCCGATCACGTACCTGGCGCTGATCCTGGTCGTCGTGACGCAGGTGGTGCTGTATTACACGCGTTGGGGGTTGCGGATGCGCGCGGTTGGCGAGAACCCGCGAGCGGCCGACACGGTTGGCATCAACGTGATCCGGACCCGCTACCTGAATGTGATGATCGGCGGGGCACTGGCCGGTCTGGCCGGCGCGTTCCTGAGCCTCGAGGCGGTTGGTTCCTTCGAGCGCCTGATGACGAACGGCCGCGGGTTCATCGCGCTGGCGGCCATGATCTTTGGCAACTGGAACCCGATCGGCGCGTGGGCGGCGGCGCTGTTGTTCGGCTTCTCGAACGCCCTGCAGAGTCAGCTACAGTTCCTGGGGCTCGGCAACGTCATCCCGCACCAGTTCATCGGGCTGCTGCCGTATGTCCTGACGATCATCGTATTGGCCGGTTTCGTGGGGCGGGCGCGCCCGCCGGCGGCGGTCGGACAACCCTATACAAAAGAATGATGCCCGGCAGGTCGACTGGTGGCCGTCGAGCCGTACGACAACGCCTGTGACACGGTTGCCGGGTCGCTATAATCTTCAAGCCTATTCTTTCGGTTCAGGAGAAACCATCATGGATGAACTCGTAAAAGTCGTGTCGCAGAAGACCGGGTTGCCCGAGGCTCAGGCCAAGCAGGCGGCCCAGGCCGTGATCGATTTCCTCAAGACCAAGCTGCCCGCGCCCATTGCCCAGCAACTCGATGCTGTGCTCGCCGGCGGCGGCCTGGGCGACGCCCTGAAGGGCTTCGGCATCGGCTGACCGAGAGCGCCGTGTCATGGGCTGATCTGTCGGCTCATGACACGGCGCCTGCCTCGTTTTCTTTCATCGCACATGCAAGGCCTCTGGCTGCAGGATCAATCGCTGTCGTATCGGACGGATCTGCCCGAGCCGTCGCTCGACAACGGGGCTGCGTTGGTGCAGGTCCGCGTCGCAGGCATCTGCAACACCGACCTCGAGGTGCTCCGTGGCTATCGGCCGCTGATGGGCGTGTTGGGCCACGAGTTCGTCGGGCGCGTCGTCAGCGCCGGGGACCTCAAGGGCCGGCGGGTGGTCGGTGAGATCAACATCCGACCGCCAGGCTGCGCGTGCCCGGCCTGCGTGCGCGGCGACCTGACCCATTGCCACAACCGTCGTGTCCTCGGGATGACAGATCGCAACGGCGCTTTCTCCGAGCGGTTGGCGTTGCCCTGCGAGAACCTGCATGTGGTTCCCGACTCGGTGGCCGATGATGAAGCCGTCTTCGTTGAGCCCCTGGCGGCGGCCTGCGAGATCCTTGAGCAGATCGAGATCTCGCCGCGCGACCGGGTTGCAGTGGTCGGCCCCGGCAAGCTTGGGTTGCTGTGCGGTCAGGTGCTGGCGCTGACGGGCTGCGCCCTCACGCTGTTCGGCCGCCGGCCCGGGGCGCTCGATCTGGCGCGGCGCCTTGGCCTAGCGGCCCATGACGTCGTCGAGGCTGTCGACAGCTTCGATGTGGTGGTGGACTGCACAGGCTCGCCCGAGGGCTTCAAGTTTGCGCGCAACCTCCTGCGCCCGCGCGGCACGTATGTACTGAAGAGCACCTACGTCGGCGATCTGACGGTCGACATGAGCCGCATCGTGGTAGATGAGATCCGACTCGTGGGCTCACGCTGCGGCCCGTTCCCCAAAGCCTTGCAGCTGCTCGCCGACAAAGCCGTGCAGGTGACGCCGCTGGTCGAGGCCCGCTATCCTCTGTCGCAAGGGCTCGACGCGCTCGACCATGCCGCGCGGCCCGGCGCCACCAAGATCCTGCTCGACGTCGCAGCCTGACGCAGCGCGCTCGATTGTTGGGCTTCGTTCCTCCCATCGCGCTGGTAGACTCTTTGCGGGCTTCAATCGGACCGACCCCAAAAGAGGATGTCCTCGATGAATACTGATTCCAGCTGGTTGCCATGGGCCTTGTTGTCGGCAGTGTTCGCGGCTCTGACCACGATCTTCGCGAAGGTGGGCCTCAAGGGAGTCGACTCGGACCTTGCCACGTTGATTCGCACGGTCGTCATCGTCTTCGTGCTTGGCGCTTTCGTCGCCTTCACCGGCAAGTGGAGCAATCCCTTCGCCCTGTCCTGGCAGACCTGGACCTTCCTGGTGCTGTCTGCGCTGGCCACCGGCGCGTCGTGGGTCGCTTACTTCCGCGCCCTTCAGCGTGGGACGGCTTCGCAGGTGGCGCCTGTCGACAAGCTCAGCTTGCTGCTTGTTGCAGTGTTCGCTGCGACGTTCCTGGGCGAACGACCGTCCTGGCGGGAGTGGGGCGGCATCGCGCTGGTCGGCGTCGGCGTGCTGGTGCTGAGCCTGAAGTGACAGCCTCCGATATCCGACGCGCGACCCTCGCCGATTCTCGCGACGTCGAGCGCGTGACGGCCGAGGCCTATGCGAAGTACGTCCCGGTCCTCGGCCGCAAACCTCAGCCGATGACGGCCGACGCCGCGCAGTTGATCGCCGAGCACCCGGTCTGGGTGTTGGCGATCGAAGGCCACACGGCCGGCGTGTTGGTGCTGAAAGAAGAACCGGATGCTCTGCTCGTGTACAGCCTTGCCATCGCCACTGCCCACCAGGGGCATGGCCATGGCGGGCGCCTGCTCGCCTGGGCCGAGGATCAGGCCCGCGCCCGTGGCGCGACACGCGTGCGGCTGTACACCAACGAACTCATGGGCCACAACGTGGCCTGGTACACGGCCCACGGGTACAGCGAGACCGGGCGTGAGCTCTACCTGGGCTCGACCCTCGTGCACATGGCGAAAGTGCTGGCGCCCTGAGCGGTTGGAGACCCCATGGACGATCCGATCCTTCAACGAATCGAGCGTGAGGCCGGTCTGCCCGGCCTCGTCGATGTGCTGGCCGAGCGATTGACGCCGGCCGATCTCCAATCGCTCTTGCTCGCTGTGGCCCAGCGCCGTGCTGCGGCGCGGCCGCCAGCCCAGCTCCTGGCCGACTGGGGTCGGGATCGTTTCGTCAGGCCGTCGCCGGCGGCCCCGCGCAAGCTGCTGGCGTGGGAGGCCGCCGCCTGGCGCGCGCTGCCGCCCGAGTTCGAAGCGCTGGCTCTATCGCCGGTCTGCCCATTGGGGACGGCGTCCGTCGTCGCCGGTCTGAGCCAGAACCTGGCCGTCGCGACCATGCGCGGCACCGAGGTCGTGTCTGATTCGACGAACGTCCTGGCGCTCGAATGCGCCGTTCGGCGTCGCGAGCTGCTGCGGCGCGACCGAAAGTCTGCCGAGGCCGTGCATCTCGCCACGAGCCATCGTCTGCTGCGAACGCAGCGTTTCGCGGACCCGAAGTTGCTGGCGCACTTCGAGGCTTTCGCGTTGTGCAGCGCCGGGCGCGACGTCGGGCGGTTGGCGTTCGAGTTGTCCGCGCTGGCCTTGCATGCCGGCTTCTACGCCACAGCGCTGCGAGGCTACCTCGGGCCTGAGGCTCAGGTGCGGTTGACGGCGACGCCGTTCAACCCCGAGCTCAGCGAGCGGATCGAGGCCAGCGTTTTCGAGCCGCTTCGAGCGGCGCACCCGAGCCTGGATTGCGTGCTCGATCTGGAGCGGACGCGAGGTCGGGGGTACTATCAGGACGTCTGTTTCCACATCCATCTCGTGCCGCCGTCCGGTGTTCCGATCGAACTGGCCGATGGCGGCAGTGTGCCGTGGACTCAGAGGCTGTTGAGCAACGCCAAGGAACGGCTGTTCATCAGCGGCATCGGCAGCGAGCGCCTGGCGGGTTTCTAGCGCTGGGCTCGTCGAGTTCACTTGAAGCGTTTCGCAGATCGCGATCTCGAACACGCCGTCGACGTCCAAACGCTCGCGACCGGCAACGCTGATGGGCTCTCGAATCGGGGGGTGTGGTATGGATGCGGAACTCGCGCTTCGCTTCGACTCGGATGACGCCACGCTCGAGAACGTCGGCGGCAAAGGCGCCAACCTCGCTCGCCTCGCGCGGGCCGGCTTCCCGGTTCCGCCAGGCTTCATCGTGACCACGGCCGCTTACAAGGCTTTCGTCGAGGCTTCGGCTTTGAACGCCACGATCGAGGCCGTGCTCTCGACCTTGCGGGCCGAGGATCCAGCCG
This sequence comes from Anaerolineales bacterium, assembly GCA_044226485.1. Classification (GTDB taxonomy): domain Bacteria; phylum Chloroflexota; class Anaerolineae; order Anaerolineales; family UBA6663; genus UBA6663. The sequence goes on along the minus strand of JBGAGY010000004.1, from coordinate 533,766 downwards.
ATCTCGAACGCGCGTCCACGGCCATCCGCGCTGCGTTTCGGGCCGAGCCTGTGCCGACGGCGATCTCCGAGAACGTGCGCGGCGCGTACGCTCAACTCGGCGGGTGCCCCGTCGCCGTGCGGTCGTCGGCCACCGCCGAAGACCTTCCGGATCTGTCGTTCGCCGGGCAGCAGGACACCTTCCTCAACGTGATCGGCGATGACGAATTGATGTCCGCTGTCGTCGAGTGTTGGTCGAGTTTGTGGACGGCGCGTGCCATCGGCTACCGCCGGCGCAACGACATCGACCAGGGCGGCGTCGCGCTCGCCGTTGTCGTGCAGAAGATGGCGGCGGCCGATGCCTCGGGCGTGCTCTTCACGGCCAACCCGCTCAGCGGCCATCGCGGCCAGACCGTCATCGACGCCACCCTGGGCCTGGGCGAAGCGCTTGTGTCGGGCCAGGTCGAGCCCGATCATCTCGTGGTTGAGACCCAGACCGGCAGGATCCTCGAGCGCACCGTGGGCCGCAAGCAGGTGGCCACCCGCGAGCTGCCGGGCGGGGGAGTGGTCACCGCGGCCGTCGAAGCCGCCGACCGATCCGCCCTGTCGGATGCCGACGCGGCCCGGCTCGTCGAGCTCGGTCGCCGCGTGCAGGCCGAGTACGGCGCGCCGCAGGACATCGAGTGGGCGCTCGCCGATGGCTCGCTTGCGCTTCTTCAATCGCGCGCGATCACGTCGCTGTTCCCGGTGCCTCCCACTGAGGGGGATGTGCAGCACCTCTGGTTTTCGTTTGGCGCCGTCCAGGGCCTGCTCGGCCCGATGACGCCGCTCGGTAGGGATTTCATCGCCATGGCCTTCGCCGGCGGGTCAAAGGCCTTCGGCACTGGCTGGGACTATCGAACGCAACAGGTGCTTGCCTCAGCCGGGGAACGCCTCTGGTTGAGGTTCGACGGCGTGATCCGCAACCCTCTTGGCCGGAGCGCTGCCAGGACGGCCCTGACCATGGTCGAGCCCAGCGTCGGCCGCATCGTCGAAGAGTTAGGCAACGAGCCGGGTCTGCAGATCACCGAGTCGCGGGCACGCCTTTCGACGCTCTGGAACCTCGCCGGCTTCTTCGTGCCGGTGGCCTTGCGCTTCCCCTATTCGTTTCTCTTCCCGGAGCGCGCTCGCGCCGGCCTATACGCTTTCGTGGATGACACGCTCGAACGGCTCGACCGCCTGGTGCATCCCGCCGACATGGCTGGCCGGCCCGCTGCGGAACGCATCAACCGACTCCTGAGGGACCTTGCCACTTTCCCGGAGAGTGTCGTTCCGCCGCTCCTGCGTCGCTTTGTTCCCATTTTGGGACCGAGCATCGCCATGCTCAGATTGTTGACTGAGATTGCCGAACAAACGGATGCCGCGGAGCACGGTGTCGCCACGCTGGCCCTCGAAGTGACGCGCGGACTGCCGCACAACGTCACCACCGAGATGGACATGGCGCTGTGGTCCGCGGCTCAGGCGCTCCGCGCTGACGCGGCCGGGCTCAAAAGCTTCAGCGCCGAGACGCCGCAGCGCCTGGCTGCCGACTATCTCGCGGGTCGGTTGCCTTCATCCGCCCAGACTGCGATCTCCGGCTTTCTCAGCCGCTACGGCATGCGCGGCCTTGGCGAGATCGACCTCGGGCGGCCGCGCTGGCGTGAGGATCCCGCCGAGATCATGCAGACACTGCAGAGCTATTTGCAGATCACGGATCCCGCACGCGCGCCTGACATCGTCTTCGAGCGCGGTGCCGAAGCCGCCGAACGCGCCGTCGACGAGCTCGCCGCCGCGGCCAAACGCACGCCGGGCGGTTGGATCAAATCACGAGTCGTGAGGTTCGCGGCCCGGCGGATCCGGGCTTTGATGGGCGCCCGCGAGTTGCCGAAGTTCTTCATCATCCGCCTGATGGGCATGATCCGTGCGAGCCTGCTCGAAGCCGGCGCCGAACTGACGGCGGCCGGCTGGATCGAGCGCGCCGACGATCTCTTCTTCCTGCACGCCGACGAATTGCTGGCGCTATCCGAACAAAAGCCCGACACGCTCAAGGCTCTCATTGCCGAGCGTCGCGCAATCGACGCCCGCGAGGCCCGCCGCCGACAGGTGCCCCGCGTGCTGGTCGGCGATGGGCGCGCGTTCTACGAGGGCCTGAGCGCTCCCACCACTTCGGGCGATGCGCTTGGCGGCAGCCCCGTGTCGCCGGGCGTCGTCGAGGGCGTCGTCAGGGTCGTGTTAGATCCGCATGCCACTCAACTTCTGCCCGGTGAGATCCTGGTCTGCCCGGGCACCGACCCGGCCTGGACGCCATTGTTCATGTCCGCCGGCGGCCTGATCACCGAGGTGGGCGGCATGATGACGCACGGCTCGGTCGTCGCGCGCGAATACGGCATCCCAGCGATCGTCGGTGTCCATCAGGCGACCTCGCGCCTCCATACCGGCCAGCGCATCCGGGTCGATGGATCGAGCGGGGTCATCACGGTGCTGGATGCGGAGACGAATGAGGGATGAGGTGGCGAGGGGCGAGGGGCGAGGGATCATACAAACAACCCTATGAGAAGATACTTGAAGTTGTCATTATCGTGACATCAACCGTCGTCGTTCGTCATTCGTCCTTCGTCATCCCATTATGACCTCTGACCTCCTCACCATCATTCACCGCGATCCCGCTCCGAAGCCCTGGAGCGAGGGCGACAAGATCCCGTGGAACGAACCGGGGTTCAGCAGCCGGATGCTGCGCGAACATCTCTCGCAGGATCACGACGCTGCCAGCCGGCGCACAGCCACGATCGAGCGGCATGTGGCGTTCATCCATGAGGTGCTGCTCAAAGGCAAAGCCGGACGTGTGTTGGATCTGGGTTGTGGGCCAGGCCTGTATTCCAATCGGCTGGCGCGGCTTGGGCATCATTGTGTCGGCATCGATTTCTCGCCGGCGTCGATCGCGTACGCGCGCGAACGAGCGCAGGCCGAGAGCCTGGACTGCGTGTTCGTGGAAGCTGATCTGCGGACGGCGACCTTTGAGCCGGGCGCCGATGTCGCTTTGTTGCTGTTCGGCGAGTGCAACGTGTTCAGGCCCGAGGCGTTGCGCGACATCCTGATGCGAGCCTGTCAGGCGCTCAAGCCCGGAGGCGTTCTGCTCCTCGAGCCTTCGACGGCAGATGCCATCCAACGAATCGGGCAACAGCCCGCGACCTGGTCGGCGCACGAGGCCGCGCTGTTTTCCGACAGGCCGCATCTTCTGCTTCACGAGTCGTTTTGGGAACCGACCGAGCGCGTCGCCATCGAGCGCTGGTTCGTGATCGATGCGGCGACCGGCGAGGTCGAGCGGCACGCGGCGAGTCAGCGCGCCTACACCATGGGCGAGACCCTGGCGCTGTTGCTGTCCGTCGGGTTCACGCGCGTCGAGCCTGTAGCCGGTTGGGATGCCGGCGCGTCGTTCTCTGATTCTTTTTTCGCCGTCGTCGCGCAACGTTGAACGAACGGATCAGGAGGATCGATGATGTTGAGGCGAGCGTTGATCACCGGATCGATCCTTCTGGCCGCGATCGGGGGTCCGCCTGCGACAGCTCAGAGCAGTTTCACGGCGACGTACCTGCGTGAGTGGGGCGGGGCGGGCAGCGGACCCGGGCAGTTCAACGCCACACACGCCGTCGCCTACCTGGGCAGCCTGGGTCGCGTGTATGTAGCGGACGAGGCCAATCACCGCATCCAGTACTTCGACGGCAACGGCGCGCGACTCGGCGGTTGGGGCGCCTGGGGCCCGGCGGCCGGCGAGCTCGAATCACCCGGCGGCATTGCCTTCAGCCCGTCTGGCGATCGCGTGTACGTCGTCGAGCGAGACAATCATCGCGTGCAGGTCTTCTCGCCGGACGGCCAGTCGCTGGCACGGTGGGGCACACAGGGATCGGGCAACGGCCAGTTTCAGTCGCCGGGCGGAGTCGCGGTGACGTCGAGCGGCCAGGTGCTGGTGGCCGATCGCGGAAACAATCGCATTCAGCGCCTGGCTGCGGATGGCGCCTATCTCGGACAGTTCGGGGGCGCTGGTGCCGGCGCCGGCGCGTTCAACGAGCCGATCGGCGTCGCTGTCGGGCCTGGCGGCGATATCTATGTCGCCGACAAGGCCAATTATCTGGTGCAGGTGTTCGACCCGAACGGCGTCTTCATCAACCAGTGGGGCGGCAACGGATCGGCCGATGGGTTGTTCGGTTATGACGGGCCGACCAGCCTGATCGTCTCTGCCTCGGGGCTCGTCTTCGTCGCCGATCCCGGCAACAGCCGGATTCAGGTGTTTCAGCTGGATGGCAACTGGGTCGGCGCCTGGGGCGTTTATGGGTCCGGTCAGGGCCAGTTCTACTACCCAAACAGCGTCGCGCCGGCCGGTGGCGTGGTCTACGTTGCCGACGAACTGAACAACCGAATCCAGGCCTTTCAGCTCAGTGTGGCGCTTGACCTGCCGGAGCGCGTGTATTTGCCTCTGCTCAGGCGCTGAACGTCAACCTCATCCACAAACCTCACTCTGACGGGCGGTCGCAGGGTTCGTCTGCGAACCGCCCGTTTTGCCTCGGGTCGCTAACCTCACTCAAATCCCCAGGTTGACGTTTGTAATTGGTTATCTGCGTTCCTTCAGAATTTATACTGAAAAGGTGGATTTACTCCTGCCGTTGCCGTAACCTCTCGCAGTTGAAACCCACTAAATACCAGCGGGGTGGGCCGGATCGCGTTGCCGGCCAATGGTTTTACCCCTTCAGCCGAACACCGGGCGCAACTGGGCGCCCACCACGAGGTCAAGCATGCGGAATCTGTCGGTGAAAGGGAGCTCCAATCATGGATGACTCCCGTGAGTTGATCGCGAGTCTGGTGGTCTGCCTGGGCCTCAGCGGCGGTTATGTCGCTTATGCGCTCCTGACGGAACCCAGCGGCGGGAACCCAATCGGTCACCTGATCGGCATCGCCGGCACCATCCTCATGGTCTTCACCGAGGTCTTCTACAGCCTGCGCAAGCGCACGAACCTGCTGCGTTGGGCCGGCCCAGTGCGTTACTGGTTGTCGGCGCACATCTTCACCGGCATCGTCGGCCCCTTCCTGGTGCTGGCTCACACGGCCTTTCAGTTCCGCGGCCTGGCCGGCGTGACCATGGTTCTGACGGCCATCGTCGTCGGCAGCGGCTTCCTTGGTCGCTACCTGTACACGGCCATCCCGCGCTCGCTGGCGGGTGTGGAGGTGTCGGCGGTCGATCTGGCGCGCGCAATCGAACGCGCGCAGCAGGCGGTGCTCGAGGCCACGGGCCAGTTGTCGCCGGCGGTTCAGCAACTCGTGGCCGCTGACGGCGCGCGCCAGCGTCGCCAGCGCAGCGACTGGGCGCTCGTCCTGTCGCGCGGGCTCGACGACTGGCTTTATCGCCAGGGGCTGCGGTCCAAGATCCGGGTGATCGAACGCACCGAACAGGTCAAGCTCGACGGGATCGAGCGGTTGCTCAAGACCCGACGCGATCGTGAACGTCAATTGCGCATGATGCAGGCGGCCAAGCGTCTGCTGAGCTACTGGCACGTCGCACACGTGCCGATGGGCGTCGCGCTGTTCGGCTCGGTCTTCATCCATGTGGCGGCCGAGATCTTCTTCGGCGCGGGGTTGATGAAATGAATCGCACCGCGCACCCGCTGTTTTCGCCGCTGGGATGCCTGGGTGGGGCGCTCCTCATCCTCGGCATCATCATCGCGGTGTTGCTGTCGGGTGGCGCGATCTTCAGCCCGGGAGCCTTGACGGTTTACGCCGAAGGGCAACCGCTCAAGGGCTTTGCGTCGCACGCCGAGTTCGAGAACGATTGCACCCAGTGCCATGAAGCCGGCGTCGGCATCACGGCCGAACGATGCGAGGTATGTCACACGGTGCAGGCCAACGAGCGCCGGACGGCGACCGGCCTTCACGGCAAGCTGGACGCCGCGCAGGCGGGCCGCTGCGGGGCCTGCCACCCCGATCACCGTGGGCGCGATTTCGACGCCAACGCCCATGCCATTCAGACTTTCGATCACGCCGTCCTGGGTTTCTCGCTGGCGCACCACGTCGTCGGTTACGACAACGCGGCGCTTGCCTGCGAGAACTGCCACACCGGCCTGACGTTTTCGTTCGAGCCGGCTTCGTGCGTGAACTGCCACGGCGGCCACGACAAGAGCTTCATGGCGGATCACGTCAAGGCCTTCGGCCCGGCCTGCGTCGACTGCCACGACGGCGTCGACAAGACCTCGGGCTTCGACCACAGCCAGACGACCTTCGCGCTCGAGGGCCAGCACGCGCAGGTCGACTGCGCCGGCTGCCACACGCCGCAGGTGCCGGCCGCCGACACGCCGACGGATTGCGCGTCGTGCCACGAAGAGCCCGATGTGCACAAGGGCGCCTTCGCAGAGACCGATTGTGCGGCCTGCCACACGCCGGACAACTGGAAGCCGGCCAAGCTCGGCGACCGGCCGGCCTTCAACCACGGCCAGACGGCGTTCTCGTTGATGAACCACGCCAAGGACTTCGCCGGGGCGGCGCTCACCTGTGCGGGCTGTCATGCGGGCTCGAAGACCGGCGACTTCGCGACAAGCGATCAGACCTGCGCGGATTGCCACGGCAACCACGATCAGACCTTCATGGCCGAGCACGTCGGCAAGTACGGCCCGAACTGCGCCAGCTGCCACAACGGCGCCGGCAATATGACGGGCTTCGATCACGCCAAAGTGTTCGTCCTCGACGGCGCGCACGCCGGCGTCGACTGTGCGTCGTGCCACAAGGAGCAGGTCTTCCGCGGCACGCCGAACGCCTGCTCGGGGTGCCACAGCGAACCTGCCATTCACGCCGGCGTCTTCGGCTTGCAGTGCGACGCCTGCCACACGACGTCGGCCTGGGCGCCGGCGCAGCTGACCCGACACAACTTCCCGCTCGACCATGGCGGCAAAGGCGAGATCGCCTGTGCCTCGTGCCATACGCAGAGCTACGTCGCATACACCTGTGCCGAGTGCCACGTCCAAGATGACATGACCAAGGCGCATGCCGCGCTCAACCTGACGGCCACGGAACTGGCGGACTGCATGGCCTGCCATCCGCTCGGCCTGACGGATGGCAAGGAGAAACCATGAGCCTCCTGCAACGCATTTTCGGACGTCGACTTGAACCGAACAGTTACGCGGCGCCGTCTCCTGACGCGCACGTCACCCCTGACCCAACTCGCTGCGTGCAGTGCGGCGTGTGCGGGTTCAACTGCCCGGTCGGCATCCCGGTGCGCGACTACGCCTGCCGCGGCCACATCGTCGACGATCTGCGCTGTGTGCAATGCGGTAAATGCGTCGAGGTTTGTCCGCGCGGCACGCTCCGCTGGACGCGGCCCGCGAGCCGCCTTGACGGCGTCAACACCGTCGAACTCGACGCGTTGATGGCCGAGTTCTTCGGGGAGAAAGCATGACCCGTTACCTCATCGTCGGAAACGGCGCCGCTGGCGTGACGGCGGCCGAGGAAATCCGCGAGGCGGATCCCCAGGCCGAAGTGACGATCGTCAATGCCGAGAAGCACCCGATGTATTCGCGACCCGGCCTGGCGTACGTGGTCATCAACGAGATCCCGGATCGGCAGGTGATCGCTCGTCAACCCGAGTGGTATCGCGCGAACAACTTCAACGTCGTCCAAGGCGCAGCGGCGCACGTCGACGTGGCCCACCACCAGCTGGAACTGAGCGACGGCCGGCGATTGCCCTACGACCGCCTCCTGATCGCGACCGGGGCGCGCGCGGTTCCGCTCCCGTATCCAGGGCATGATCTCGACGGCGTCGTGTACCTCGACACGCTCGATGGCACGCGCGATCTGCTGCGGCGCGCCAAGCGCGCCCGGCGGGCCGTCGTGGTGGGGGGCGGCATCACGGCCTTCGAGCTGGTCGAGGGGTTGCTTCACCACAAGGTCGAGACGCACTTCCTCGTGCGAAAAGACACGGTGTGGAGCGCCGTCTTCAACGAGAGCGAGTCGCGCGCGATGGCCGAGCGCATGACGGAACACGGCGTCCACATCCACTTCCGCAGCGAAGTCTCCGAGTTGATCGGCGACAAGAACGGGCGAGTCACAGGCGTGCGCCTGAACACGGGCGAAGTCCTCCAGTGCGATCTGGTCGGGGCAGGCATCGGCGTCAAGCCTCAGATCAAGCTGGTGCACGACACCGGCATCTCGGTCGATAAGGGCATCCTGGTCAACGAATACCTCGAGACCGTGGTGCCGGGCATCTACGCGGCCGGCGACTGCGCGCAGGTGTGGGACCGCTGGACCGAGCGCTACACGCTCGACTCACTGTGGCCGAGCGCCGTCGCCGCCGGGCGCATCGCGGGCCGAAACATGACGACGGTGGATCCGTCGAAGCGGTTCGCCTACGTCAAGGGCATTCCTTTCAATGCCTGTCTGCTCTTTGGTCTGCATATCACAGCCATGGGTCAGCTGGGCGGCGGTCGTGAAGTCGCCGAGCCCGAGATCGTTCAACACATCTCGCGCGGCTCGTCTGAAGTCTGGGAGAGCACACCGCATGCTTACGCGAGCGCCTGGTCCGCTGTGGGCACCAATTCGCTTCGCCTGGTGCTGGCCGGCGACCGACTGGTGGGCGCGCTCGTGATGGGCCAGCAGACCCTGGCGGATCCTCTACGCGACTTGATCGAGTGGGGCATCGATCTGAGCCCTTTGCGCGCCGACCTCGACCACGGCGGTCCTGAGCTCACCGACAGGCTGCTGAGGTTCTGGAGGCTGGCCAAGATGCGACGGTCGCCGGAATATGCGACGACGGTCCATCAGGGCGTCTGGGAGTAATCCATGTTGATCCGACAACGCCTCACGTGGTTTCTCATCCTCTCGATCGCCGTGGTCTTTGCGGGCGGCGCGTCGTTGGCCGGCATCGCTCTGGCGGAGCCCTTTGTGCCGGGCGACTTGCTCTACCCTGTGCAGGATTGGGCCTCCGGCCTTCGCCTCCAGACCATCCAGGATCCGACGGCATTGGCCGACTGGCTGCTCGATGACTTCGACCAGCATATCGCCGACCTCGAGGACCGATCCGGCCAGGACGTGGAGGGCGCCATCCTGGCTGCCGCGGATCTCGCGCTGGATCGTGCCGTCGCGGCCGTGGATGCGGCCCCTGACGAGACCCGCGGGCGCTTGCGCCAGCGCCTGTCGATGAGCGTGGCCCGCTATGAAGAAGTGCTGCGCCGTCTCAGCGTCGTGCCTTCGACGGATCCACGCGCGTATGCGGCGGCGGTGATGAAGGCCCATGCGATCGTGGCCGCCGTCGAGGCCGATCAGAACGGCTCCACCCAACGACCGATCGGCGAGGCCTTGCGGCGCATCATCAACACCGGCGCCGGACCGGCCGTGACCCCGACGGCGGCCGCTCGGGCCGTGGCCGCGCACGGCGTTCCCTTCCCGCCCATGGCGACGGCCGGCCCTCACGACTTCTTCCCCCTGGTGGGCAAGCATGCCAACGTCTCGTGCGATGGCTGCCACGCCGGCGCCGTGTACTCAGGCACGCCGCGCGAGTGTTCGGCCTGCCATGCTCCCGACGCGCCCGACCCGCACTTCCCGGGCGAGTGCGCGAGCTGCCACACCGCCAGCGGCTGGAAGCCTGCCATCTTCAATCACACAGGCTTCACGGATTGCGCTAGCTGTCACACCAAGGACAAGCCCGCCAACCACTATGAGGGCCAGTGCTCGTCGTGCCATACGACCCGCGCCTGGCGCCCGGCGAATTTCAACCACACCGGTCTGACGAACTGCATCAGCTGCCACACCAAGGACAAGCCGGCCAACCACTACAACGGTCAGTGCTCGACCTGCCACCTCACGGCCGCCTGGTTCCCCGTGCACTTCGATCACACGGGCCTGACCGATTGCGCGAGCTGCCACACCAAGGACAAGCCCGCGAATCACTATCAGGGCCAGTGCGCGCTCTGCCACAAGACCGACAAGTGGAGCAACTGGGTGTTCAACCACAGCGTCATCGGCGCCGCTGATTGCGCGACCTGCCACAAGGCGCCCGCCGGCCACTGGCCCGCGCCCTGCGCTCGCTGCCACATCGACACCGGCAACTGGTCGAAGGTGCGCTTCGATCACAGCGTGATCGGCACGGCCGACTGCAGCACCTGCCATGCCGGCGATAAGCCGGCCAACCACTACCCGGGCTCGTGCCGCACGTGCCATACCGACACGACCAACTGGAAGAAGGCCAGCTTCAACCACGCCAACATGGGCGCGTACGACTGCGCGGCCTGCCACATCGCGCGCAAGCCCGCCAATCACTTCCCTGGCGCCTGCGCGACCTGCCACAAAGACACCGGCAACTGGCGGAACGCGAGCTTCGACCACAGCACGATCGGCAACGCGACCTGTGAGAGCTGCCATGCCAGCGACAAGCCGGCCGGTCACTACCCGGGCGCGTGCCGCACGTGCCACACCGACACGGGCAACTGGAAGAACGCGAACTTCAACCACAGCAACATGGGCGGGCAGGACTGCGCGGCCTGCCATGCGAGCAAGAAGCCGGCCAACCACTACCCCGGCGCCTGCTCGACCTGCCACACCGACACGACCAACTGGAAGAACGCGAGCTTCAACCACGGCACGATCGGCAACGCGGGTTGCGAGACCTGCCATGCCAGCAATAAGCCGGCCGGTCACTATCCGGGCGCGTGCCGCACCTGCCACACCGACACCGGCAACTGGAAGAACGCGAGCTTCAACCACAGCAACATGGGCGGGCAGGACTGCGCGGCCTGCCATGCGAGCAAGAAGCCGGCCAATCACTACGCCGGTGCCTGCAGCTCGTGCCATACCGACACGACCAACTGGAAGAACGCCAAGTTCAACCACGGGACGATCGGGAGCACCGATTGCTCGGCCTGTCATGCGAACCGGAAGCCGGCTAACCACTATGCCGGGGCCTGCAACGCCTGCCACACCGACACGAGCAACTGGAAAAACGCGGTGTTCAACCACGCGACGATCGGCGGCACTGACTGCTCGGCCTGCCATGCCAACCGCAAGCCTGCCAACCACTACGCCGGCGCGTGCAACGCCTGCCACACCGATACGAGCAACTGGAAGAACGCGGTGTTCAACCACTCGACCATCGGCGGCACCGACTGCTCGGCCTGCCATGCCAACCGCAAGCCGGCCAACCACTACGGCGGCGCCTGCAATGCCTGCCATACCGATACGGGCAACTGGCGCAATGCGTCGTTCAACCACTCGACGATCGGCAGCACCGACTGCTCGGCCTGCCACGCCGGCCGAGCGCCCGCCAACCACTACGCTGGCGCCTGCAACGCCTGCCATACCGACACGACGAACTGGAAGAACGCGACCTTCAACCACAGCGGCATCGGCAACGCCGACTGCTCGACCTGCCATCAGCCGCCGGCCAATCACTTCCCCGGCGCCTGCAACTCGTGCCACACCGACACGGGCAACTGGCACAACGCCAGCTTCAATCACACCTTCCCGCAGAACCACCACGGGGCCAACTGCGCGAGCTGCCATCCGGGCAACAACTACAGCGGCTGGTCGTGCGACTCGTGTCACGCATCGGATCAGATGACGCGCAAGCACCGTGAGGTCCGCGACTACGACGGCAACTGCATCAAGTGCCATGCTGACGGCCGAGGTGGAGATTGATGACGGCCCGGCTGACGACCCTCGCGCGCCTGAGTTGCGCGTTGGTCATGATGTTGGCCCTGAGCGGCGTGAACGTGGCCGCCGCTCAGGCCGACGTCAGCCTGAGCGCGCTGACGATCGAACTGTGGCCAGAGTTCGACAGGCCGTCGGTGCTCGTGATCCTGCGCGGCACGCTGGCGGCGGACGTCAACCTGCCGGTCTCGATCACCATGCATGTCCCAGCCGAGTCGGGCGGTCCGTCGGCGGTCGCGCTTCAACAAACCGACGGCTCGCTGACGAATGCCCAGTACGTCACGTCCGACGATGCCGGCGCCATCGCCGTCACCCTTCAGGCGACGACCGCCAACTTTCAGGTGGAATACTACGATGCCGGCCTCAAGGTCGCCGACAAGGCCCGCTCGTTCGCCTTCACCTGGCACTCGGATTTGCGGGTCGCGGCGGCCACTCTGCGCATCCAGGAGCCGCGCGGCGCGAGCAACCTGACCGGGCAGCCGCCCGTGATGTTGGCCGGCAGCAGCGACCTCAGTCTCAACTACCACACCGCTTCGCTTGGCGCACTCGAGGCGGGCCAGGCCGTCTCGGCTGAGCTTCACTACGACAAGGCCACGACCGAGCTCTCGGTGGAGGAAGCTCCGCCCATGTCCATCGCTCCGACTGCCGTAGTCGAAGCGGCGATGACCCCGGCCGCCGCGCCGATCAACGCCGGCGACTGGCGCGTCTGGCTGGGCGGCGGGCTCCTCATCGGCGCGGTCGGCCTGGCGGGGTGGGGCGCGACGCTGTGGCGCAAGACCCGCACCCCTGCGGCGCCAGCGAGGGCCGCGCCGCCTATCGCCGTCACACCCACGGCTGCGCCGTCGCAGCCCGTGAACGCCGCCAGGCGGAACTTCTGCGGGCAGTGTGGGCGCCCACTGGGTCAACAGGACGCCTTCTGTCGTCAGTGTGGGGCTGAGGCGCCGGCCCGACGTCGTTCCTGATCGTCACACACAAGGAGAGGTCTATGTCACAAGCGACTCAAGTCTTTGGGCCGGCGTCCCCGGCATCCCCGGCGAGATCGCGCGGGATCCCGCTCAAGTTCTGGCTGGGCGGCGGCGCGATGTTGATCGCCATCGTCAGCCTCGTGTTCATGGCCATGCAGAACACGCAGCAGTACTTCTACTCGGTCAATGAAGTGCTCGACCCGGCGTCGGGCGCGGCCTCCAAGAACCTGCGCGTCACCGGCGCGGTGCTCGGCGACACGATCAACGTCGATGCCGAAACGCTCACGATCACGTTCGAGATCGCCAACGTCCCCGTTGATGATGCCGAGGTGCAGGCCGCCGGCGGCCTCGCCGCAGTGTTGCACGCCGCCACGCTCGACCCGTCGGCCGGGCGGCTGCGCGTCGTGTACGTCGGCCCGAAGCCCGACCTGCTCAAGAACGAAGCTCAGGCCATCGTCGTCGGCAAGCTCGGCGCGGACGGCATGTTCTATGCCGATGAGCTGCTGCTCAAGTGCCCGACGCGCTACGACCAGGCGCCGGCCGGCGCCGCCCCGACCGCCGAGGTCAAACCGTGATCGCCTACCTCGGGTACGGCGCGCTGCTGCTCGCTTTCATCCTGGCCGTCGCTGCTACGGCGTTGGCACTCCTCAGCGGGCCGCTGCATCGTCCCAAGTGGCTCCCGATCGCGCATCGCCTCGCGCTGCTCACGTGGCCGTCGATCACGTTTGCCGCGCTCTGTCTGGTCAGCCTGCTGGTCACCGATCACTACGAGATCGGCTACGTCGCCGACGTCACAAGCCGCGCCATGCCGCTCTACCTCAAGGTCACGGCCTGGTGGGGCGGGCAGGCCGGCAGCCTGCTCTTCTGGAGCTGGCTGATGTCGACGTTCGCGGGCGCCGCGTTGTTGCGCAGGTGGGACCAGGATCGCGAGTTGATGCCATACGTCATCGCCGTGCTCATGATCACCCTCGGTTTCTTCGTCGCCCTGATCGTGTTCTTCGAGAACCCTTTCGCGCCGATCTGGTTGTTGCCCTCAGGTGAGACCGTCGAGGCCATGCTCCAACCCGTCGGCGCCTTCGCCTTCACGGCCACCGACGGCCGCGGCCTCAACCCGCTGCTGCGCCACCCGGGCATGATCATCCACCCGCCGATGCTCTACACGGGCTTCGTCAGCTTCGTCGTGCCCTACGCCTTCGCCATCGCGGCCCTGATCGCCCACCGCACCGATGCTCAATGGATCCGCACGACGCGGCGCTGGACTCTGGTCGGCTGGTTGTTCCTGTCGCTCGGCCTGATCCTCGGCGGCCGCTGGGCCTACGACGTGCTGGGCTGGGGCGGCTACTGGGGCTGGGATCCGGTCGAGAACGCTGCCTTCCTTCCCTGGCTGACCGGCACCGCTTTCCTGCACTCGGTCATGATCCAGGAAAAGCGGGGCATGCTCAAGAAGTGGAACATGGTGCTGATCATCCTGACGTATGCGCTGGTGATCTTCGGCACCTTCCTGACCCGCTCGGGCGTCCTCTCATCGGTGCACGCCTTCGCGCAGAGTGCGATCGGCCCGGCGTTCTTCATCTTCATCGGCGTCACCTTCGTGGTCTCGCTGACGCTGCTCTTCCGCGAGTGGGATCGGCTCGGCGCCGAGAACCCGCTGACCGCCTTGCTCTCGCGCGAGAGCGCGTTCCTGCTGAACAACGTGCTCTTCCTCGGTATCGCTGCCACTGTCTTCTGGGGCACTGTCTTCCCCATGATCTCGGAGCTGGCGACTGGCCAGAAGATCAGTGTCGGCCCGCCGTACTACAACCAGGTGACCGGCCCGCAGTTTCTGGCTCTCGTGACTCTCATGGGCATTGGGCCGCTGCTCTCGTGGCGCTCGATGGCGCCGCGCCGGCTGGGCGAGATGCTGCGCGTGCCCGGCGCGGCGGCCGCCGTCGTGGTCATCGTCCTGGTCATCGCCGGCGTGCGCAGCCCGATCGCGCTCGTCGCATACGCCGCCGTGACGCTCTCGGCCGCGGCCACGATCGCCGAGTTCATCACGGGCACGCTCGCGCGTATGCGCGCCAACGGCGAACGCTGGTGGATCGCGCTCTCAGCGCTGGCCACACGCAATCGACGGCGCTATGGAGGCTACGTCATCCACCTCGGCGTGCTGGTCATGACCGCCGGGATCATCGCCTCGAACGTATTCCAGCAGGAGACCCAGGGCCAGGTGGAGCCCGGCGGGCAGTTGACCATCGGCCACTACGTGATGGTCTACGACGATCTTCAGCAGTTCACGACGGATGACGATCGCGAGGTGACCCGCGCCACCGTCAGCGTGTACCGCGACGGGCAGTTGATCGACTCGCTGCACCCGCGCGTCGACTTTTTCTTGAGCAGCGAGCAGTCGATGACGATCCCGGGTGTGCGCAGCGCGCTCGAGGATGACTTCTACGTGCTTCTGACCACCTGGGAGGGCACGGGGAGCGGCGCAGCGACCTTCAAGATCTACGTCAACCCACTCGTCAACTGGGTCTGGGCCGGCGGGCTGATCTTCATCCTCGGCACGCTCGTCGCAGCCTGGCCGGATGCCGACACGCGGCGCAAGGTCGCGGCGAAGGGCCGTCTGGCCGCTCGCCCGGCCCCGGCCGTTGGAGACTGACGCCATGGTCAAACGCCTGTTGATCTTCCTCGGCCTTGGTCTGGCGCTGCTCTTCGTCGCGCAGACGGCAGCCGCGCAGCAGGGCCAACCCACCGACGATGACGTCAACCGGATCGCGCGGCAGCTCTACTGCCCGGTGTGCGAGAACATCCCGCTCGACGTCTGCAACACCGTCGCCTGCGCGGAGTGGCGCGACACGATCCGCGAAAAGCTCGCCCTCGGCTGGGGCGAACAACAGATCATGGACTACTTCGTCACGCTCTATGGTGAACGTGTCCTCGCGCGGCCCTCGACTAACGGACTCACGTTGTTCATCTGGGTGCTGCCGCCGCTCGCCGTCGTCGGCGGCGCGTTCGCGTGGTGGCGCTTCCTGCGCTCAGCGGCCCGACCCAAGGCGGCGCCCGTCGCTCCGATCCAGCCGCCGATCGAAGATCAGGATCCGTACCTCCTGCGCATGGAGCAGGAGCTTCGGCGAGCCCGCCGGGCAGGAGGCGCTTCATGACCGAGATCACGCCCGCCGTGAACCTGCCGCGACCGGCGCGGCGCTGGTGGCAGATCGGCGTCTGGGTCGTCTTGCTGGCGCTGCTCGGCCTCGTGGCCTTCCGCATGAGCCGCAGCGGTCCGCTGGCGGCCGGCCCGGTGGGCGCCGGTGAGCGAGCGCCCGACTTCTCGTTGACGACCTTCGACGGCGCCACGACTTACACGCTCTCGGAGCTCAACGACAAGGTCGTGGTCGTCAACTTCTGGGCGTCCTGGTGCGGCCCGTGCGAGCAGGAGGCGGTCGAGCTCGAGCAGACCTGGCAGGCTTACAAGGATCGCGGCGTCCTCTTCCTCGGCGTCGACTATGCGGATTTTGAGAAGGATGCGGCGGTCTTCAACCAGCGCTTCGGGGTGACGTACCCGAACGGCGTCGACCTCGGCACGCGCATTTCGCAGGCCTACCGCATCAAGGGCGTGCCCGAGACCTACATCGTCGGTCGCGACGGCCTGCTAACGAGCGTCATCATCGGACCCACTACTCAGGCGGAGCTGGCCCAGCGCCTCGATCCGCTCCTGGAGCCCTGACCATGGACATCGCGATCGTGGCCGTCGGCGCGCTCTGCCTCGGCGTGATCATCTTCTTCGCGGCCCGCTCGTTGTCGCAACGCGAGGCCGTCGCCGAAGAGCCGGTCTCTCCGCGCGAGGTGTTAGTCGCGGAGCGCGACGGCGTGTTGGCCGCCCTGCAGGATCTCGAAGCGGACCGCGCCGCCGCGAAACTGCTCGATGACGATTTCGCGCAACAGCGCGCCGAGCTGATGTCGCGCGGGGCCGCCGTCTTGCGCCGCCTCGACGAAGTCGAAGCCGTTCAACCACTCGCTCCTCAGGCTCCGGTCGCCGACGCCTGGGAGGCCGCCATCGCCGCACGACGGCGCATCGCACAGCCGGCAACCCAGGCCAACGGAGCCGAGCACGGGGAGGGCGATCCGCTCGAGAGGGCCATCCAGGCCCGCCGTCGTTCGACGGGCGCGGCGCTCGCGACAGCTTCGGAATCCGTCGTGATCACGCCGGCTCGGCCGGCCGGGCACACCTGCCCCGGCTGCGGTGCCGGCGTCGACGTGGGCGACCGCTTCTGCAGTTCCTGCGGTCATTCGTTGCCGCGCCAACGAGCCTGTGCGCATTGCCATGAACCTGCTGAACCCGAGGATCGCTTCTGCGGTCGTTGCGGCACCCGCCTTCCGGAAAGCGCCTGATGCCTTTGCCCATGAAGACTCGCCCTCACGCTCAGAACGGTGGCGATAAGCGTCGCCCGTACGCGCTCCTCCCACTCCTGGCGCTCCTCAGTCTGGCGCTCACGGCTTGCTCCCTCGCCGGCGATGTCACTCCACCGCCCGGTGCGGCGTCGGGCGTCGACTCGGTCGCGCCCCGAGCCGTGGCTCCGCAGGTCGACGTCGCGCCGGTCAGCGCGAACAGCTTCCCCTCGGTGGCGCCGTCGATCGTGCAGGGCGCGACGGTCTACGCCGAACACTGCGCCGCCTGCCATGGCCCGACCGGCCGCGGCGACGGCGACAAGTCGGATGAGCTCAAAGCGCAACTGACCGAGCCCATCCCGGACTTCTCGACGCCGGATCGTTTGAGCTCCCGCACGCCCGGCGAGCTGTATCAGACTGTGACGTCCGGGAAACTCGACAGGCTCATGCCGCCGTTTGGTGACAAGCTCACCGACGCGGAACGCTGGAGCGCCGTCGCCTTCCTTTACACGCTCAGCGCTCCAGCGACGACCCTCGAACGCGGCCAGGCCGTTTTCGAAGGGCAATGTGCCCAGTGTCATGCGGCCGGCTCTGTGGCAGTAGACGCGAAGGCCACCGACTTCACCGATCAGGCCTTCATGGCCGCGACGTCGCAGGCCGCTCTGATCGACGCCCTTGCGGTTCACAAGCCCGCGCTCGAGAAAGCCCTCACCACCGACGAAGCGCAGGCGGTCAGCGCCTATGAACGTGCGCTGTCGTTTAGCACCGAAGCGGTTTCGGCGGCCGAGACGAATGTGGGCGCCCCCGCTGCGAGTCAGACCGGCCTTGTGAGCGGCAAGGTGACGCAGGGCACTCAGGGCGCGGCGCTGCCTGCGGGACTCGCCGTGGTGTTGCGCGGCTACGACAACTTCAACCAGGCTGTGATGTTGACCAGCACCGTCGCCGCCGACGGCACTTTCGCTTTCGATGCGGTGCCGGAGGCCTCCGGCCGGCAATACATGCTGACCCTCGACTATGCCGGGCTGGCCTACGGCTCCGACATCTTCAACTTCGAAGCCGGGCGCGAGGTCAAGGGCCTGGCCATGACAGTTTACGAAAGCACGACCGACACGTCGGCTCTGCGCATCGAGCGCCTGCACCTGGCCGCCGCCGAGGCCGGGGCCGGCGGACCGCTCACGTTCAGCGAACTCGTGTTGTTCGGCAATCAAGGCGATCTCACGATCTCGCCGACCGACGGCATCGAGCTGCCTCTGCCTCAAGGCGCGACGGCAGTGGCCGTGCAGGGCCTCGTCGAGGGCAACGACTACACGCTCACGGCTGATGGGATCCGGCTGTTGTGGCCGGTTCGGCCCGGCCCGAGCTCGGCCCAGATCTCGTTTACGTTCCAGCTCCCCGCGGGCGCGGCCGTCGACTACAGCCAGCGCGTCGCGTACCCGGTTCAGGCGCTCGACGTGGCCGTCTCTGAGGCAATGACGCTGACAGGCGATGGTCTGCAGGATCGGGGCACTGAGACGCTCCAGAGCAACACAGTGCATGCCTATAGCGGAGGCGACCTGACCGCCGGGTCGACTGTCGCGTTCAAGCTGACGACGACGGCCGGAGCGGCCCCGGTGGCTCTGCCGACGATCGATCCGATCTGGGCAGCTGTCGCGATCGCGTTCGTGGCGATCGTCGCCGTTGGCGTCTGGTGGCAGCGACGGCGCGCCAACGCCGTCGTGGATGTGATGGACGAAGAAGAAGATGTCGACGCGCTCCTGCAGACGATCGCGGACCTTGACGACGCCTTCGCCGAGGGCGCGCTGGATGAGCCCGCCTATCGCGCGCGCCGCGCGTCTCTCAAAGCTCAACTCGTCGCCCTCGCCGGCTCAGCCCCCACCTGATCCGAGCGAGAGCACGAAGACGAAGTGAGCAGCCGATCGCGACGACGTCGCGGTTTGCTGCTCATTTCGTTTGGATGCGTCGACTGAGCGTCGGTTCGGCTGTGCGACCGTTCGGGTAGTGCGAGGGAGGCTGCGGATGGCGCCGAGTTCGCTGATGATAAGCAGGCGCAGGATCGGGCGCCTTGATTGAATGGGCCGTGCGCTGGCCCGTTCAGCTGCATCAGCGACGGCCACTGATCCATGCCCGCAAGCCGCTCGTACACGCTGCTCAGCCTGAAGGGTGCGCGAAAACGGCGTCGGCCTATAATGGCGTCGGTTTCCACAACGGGAGGTCAGCGATGCCCAGGCGCCTATTCGTGATCTTCGCCTTGTTGCTCGCCGGCTGTGCGTCGCCGGCCACGGCCACCGCCCCAGCCGCCCAACCGACTGGCATCCCCACCGAAACGGCCTTGCCCGGGCCGACTTCTCTGGCCGAGGGCCTTGGAGCGCGGCTGGGCACGCCGGACCCGTCGCCCGATTGCCCCGACCACTATCCCTGGTTCTTCGAGAACAAAGCCAGTGAATGTGCTGCGATGGTGCTCAACACCTGGGCGGCGCTCCAACGTTTTGAGCACGGCTTGATGGTGTGGTTCCAGGAGGGCGGACTGACCTACATCCTCGTCGACGACGGCTCGCTCTTCAAGCCGTACGACGTCGCCGTCGACTCGGGAGACTCGTATCTGCCGGGTCTCGCGCCGGATATCACAGCGCCCGAAGGCCGGGTCGTGCCCAAGGGCGGCTTCGAGAAGTTCTGGCGTGGGCGTGTGCCAGGCTACGAGTGGGTTCAGCCTCAACTCGGTTGGGCCCTGGCCGATGAGACCGGCTACTCAGCGCTGTGGCAATGCAACACCGCCGAACTCAACGCCAAACGCTGCTACTTCACGGGCCCCGGCGACGAGATCATCGTCTTCGCTCAGGGCAGCGCCAACTACTGGAACTACTGGCAGTTGCCCGTGCGATGATCGTGCTGCTCGAAACGGAAGCCGCCAAGAATGCGAAATGCATCACTTCTTGGCGGCTTTCACATAGGCGGACCTGACCGGTCAGACGGGTATAATCCGCCCAACTCACTTTCACACAGGAGAATACCTCTATGACCAGAGCAGGCCTTATCGGCGCCGTCGTCATGTTTTTGCTGGCGCTCGGGTTGTCCTTTGTATCCGGATTGATTGTGCCGTGCTGCGCCATCGTGGTTGGGTTGGGCGCTGGCTATCTGGCCAGCATGTGGGAGAAGCCGGCGGCCAACAATCTGGCGGTTCAGCGCGGCGCGCTGGCCGGCCTGATCGCCGGCGCCGGCGCCGTCATTGGACAGACGCTCGGTGCGGTTGGCAACGCCGCGATGGTTGGCCCGGCGGCGTCGATGCAACTGGTTCAGAATCTCGGCGTGGATGTGGGCAACGCGGCTGTCGATCCGACGATGTTCTACCTGTCGGCGACGGGCACCGGCTGCTGCATCGGCCTGTTCAGCCTTGTGCTGATGGCCGGCCTCGGCGCGCTCGGTGGCGTCATCTGGTGGCAGACCGCCGGTAAGAGCCAGGGCGGCGCGCTCCCGGCCTGAATTGTCACATCATAAGTAGGCCAAACGGGCGTCCACCAGGACGCCCGTTTTTGTTGTCCCACCTGGGAGTCGATCGACAGTGCCTCGTCCTCGCGCGTCGCGTGTCATCCAGAGCGCCTGGCCACCTTTGCCCTGAGACCTGCACAATGAGCGCGAAGGATCCCCCATCGGACTCACTGGTCCTGGCAGGTCCTCCTCCGGCACCACCGAGTCTGGACGGAGATCCTTCGCGCTCATTGTGCGAGCCTGATAGACAATGGGGCCAGGCGCTCTGGATGACACGCGACGCGCGAGGACGAGGCGCATAGAGGCCGCGCACTGCGCGGCACGAAAGAGCCCCACGCTTTCGTGGTGCTCGACCCGAGAGCCGAGACTCTCTGACTCACGCAGGCGGGGCGCCGATCCAACAATAGGGCGGTCAGCTCAAGGGTGATGCTCGAACACGCGATCGCCTGAAAATAAAAGGGCGAAGGCTGAACGGCCGTTCAACCTTCGCCCTTCGTCGTTCGTCTGCCCAACCGGGCTACGCGTCTCTCTCGCTCTCGCGGCTGCGCGACACCTGATAGGCCTCGCCGGCCAGGTACGACGAGATCCAGGTCGCGTAGGTCAGGCCCACCAGCGCGCCAACGCCGCAGCCGATCGCGCCAAGGGCGGGCAGCAGCACGTAAGACAATCCGCTGACGATGAGCACGCTCAGGTACATGCCGGTCTGGCGCCGGATGTCAGCCCAGATCGCGCCGATCTGGAAGGCCGCGCCGAGTCGATCCTGCACGGCCATCCGGCCGGTCGCCGCGATCAACAGCAGGCTCCCCACGACGCCGTAGACGATCACCAACACATTCGCGCACAGCGAAAGCACGAGCCCGACGTTCCGGGTTTGCTCGGCGGCCCCGCTGTTCAGCATGACCTGATCGATGCCCCAGTTCACGCCCGCCAGGAGCGCGCCGAACAAGACGAGCGGCAGCATGTAGACGATCACCACGATCAGCCAGCGCACCCCACGAGCCAGCAAGCCGCCCCAGTTCGACCAGTCGGGCAGCGGTCTCGGGTTGTCACTGTACACGCGGTGCGCGATCTCTTGCCCATAGCCGGCCACCAGGATCTGGCCGATCACGGGCACGACGCTCAACACGCTTCCAATCAACAGCTTGACGATCCAGCCACGGTCCTGACGCGGAAAACTGATCGCCTGGCCATATTCCATTTGCATAAGGTTGCGGCTCTCCCTTGACCCGTCGCCGGGTTCCGCTGACTATACGGGTATTCGAAGGCGTTGACAAGGAATGGAAGGTGAGAAAAGCCCGCGTGGGCGCATGCTAGAATCCCCGCCCACAAGAGTCGCGTGATCGCGACAGGTATCCACCAACATGATCCAACGCGGCGACATCTACTGGGTCGAGCCTGACGCCGACTCGCCTTCCGAGGTCCGCCACCCGCATGTGGTCGTGCAGGATGACGTCCTCAACGCCTCACGAGTCGACACCGTCGTCGCCTGCGCCCTGACCTCGAACCTCCAGCGGGCCAAGGACCCTGGCAACGTGCTCCTCGAGCCCGGCGAGGCCAATCTGAGCCGCCAAAGCGTCGTCGTGGTCTCGCAGGTGTCGACGGTGCCCAAGGCCCGCCTCGGCGAGCGGATCGGCACGCTCTCGGGCGAACGCGTTGAACAGATCCTGGCCGGATTGAGGTTCCTGCAGACCTCGTTTTTCGGCGATCGTTGAGGTTGCTCTCAGTCGAAGGTTTGCGCGTCGCGGGGCAGGGCCTCGACCCGGCGCAGATAGGCCGTCACGTGGTCGGCCTCGCGCGTGGGAAACCGGTAACCCAGGCCGCCAGCCACATCGCCAGCCGCCATCCGGAACGCATCCATGAGCGCGCGCAACGCAGCCCACGATCGGCCGAGGTCTGCGTCGGAGTAGCTGTTCTCGACGAGGCGCCAGAGCCCCTCCGGCAGCCTGTCGCTGTAGCGTTTGCCCATCTTGCCCGTGCCCGTCGTGAACCCGGTGCTCAGGCCGATGCGCCAATCCAGCATGCGCATCGCCTGCGGGCGCATGTACTGCTCGATCATGAGTTTGGCGTAGACGATCTCGCCGCGCCACAGCCCCTTGGCCGCGTTGGTCGACACCCAGTAGAACTCGTTGCAGCAATCGGCGAATTGTTTCGCGCTTGGCGCAGCCGGCAGGTAGTCTGCATCGCTGGCCGGCGGCAGCGCGCCAAGCCGATGGTCTTTGTCCATCAGAACGCTGGTCAGGCTATCCGGCTTGCGCGCTTCATAGATCTTCAATGGGCAGAGTGTCAGGTCGATGCGGTTGCCGTCGGCAAAAAGCATCAAATAGGCGAACGTTCCGTCGCGGCTAGGCAGCGGCTCCTCCATGGCCTCAGGAGTTTGAACGATCAGGGTCTCGCCGAAGCGCCTGATCCACCCGTGATCGGCCACGAACGACTCGATCTCGTCGACAAGATAGACGATGTCGAAGTCTTGAAAGATGTCGCGCGGCGCTTTCGCATCGGCTCGCGAGCCGTTCAGCAGCACGGCGCGAACGTGCTCATCTTCTTCTGCGATCTGGATGATCTGCCGGGTCAGTGCTTCAGGACTGCGCATCGCGCCCCTTGCTCTTCGACCTTCGCTCCTCAACCCGCGGCAGGCGACGACAGGCGTCGCAGCTACTTGGGCTGCCCTGTCACCGGATCGACGCCGACGTCCAACGCGCCGCTGGCCACCCGGTCGCGGGCCGCTTCGAGGTCGCGCAGGTCTAGCGGTGTGATCAACCCGCGCGGGTCGTGCAGTGTGCCCAGGAAGACGCCGCCGCTCTCGATCGACATCGGCTGCACGCCGGTCAAGGGTTCTCCGGAGGCATACCGCCGCAGCGCCGTCGCCATGGCGGCATTGACGTCGGCCTCGGCATAGGCCAGCGCGGTGGCGGGCCAGGCGTCGAGGCTGTCGCCGAACGCGGCCTTCATGTCGGCCGCGGACCCGACCACGAGGATGCCGTTGTCTGACAGGCTCTTCAACATCGCGCTCGAGGCGGGCGCCGGCACCACGGCGATCACGTCGGAGCCGTAGGTCGAGAACTGGCCGCCCTGCGTCGTGGCGACCGCGGCGTCGCTGAGCTCGGGCAGGTCGAACTGGTCGATCAGACACGTCGCGCAGCTGTAGCGAACGCCGCTGAGGAAGCCATTGCGAAACGCCAATGTGGCGACATCGTCGCCAGCGCGCACGACCCCGACCTGACGGGCTACCGTGGCTTCGCCCGCCGCCAGGCCAAGCAGAAAGCCGACGTGATCCCAACGGACCTTGTTCGTATCGAGCGCAAGGCCGCCCTCGGGCGCCGTCGTTGCGCCGACGAGCACCGTGTACTCGGCCCCCGTCGCTGCAGATTGCGCCGGATCTGCGACCAGCAGCACTTTCGAGCCTGCGGCGGCCGTGGCCGAGTCGACAGCGCCGATGCTCAGGCCAAGTTCGGCGCCGACGGCCGCCAGCGCATCGGGCACTGCGCCCGAGCCTACATATGCGACAAGGGGCGCGGCTGTCGTCGCCGTGGCATCGGGCACCACGACGGTCGGAGTGGACGGCGCGATCACGGCCGCGGTCGGCAGGATGGTGGGAGTGGCGTCAGGGGTTGGCGTGCCCTGGCAGGCGCTGAGCAGGGCCAGACAGAGCAGACCGGCCGTCAGGCGGCCGGTCGGGGAAGGGCGTCGTTCTCGGATCATGCGTGAGCCGGACCTCAATCGCTTTCGGCGTCCCAGGTGCGTTTGGCCTGGGGGCCCGCGGCCGCGTCGTCTTCCTCGACCGGGGCGCCGTTCTTCTCGGCATACGGGTCGTCGTCGAGGCCGATGACCTCGCGCTGTTGGGCGCCAGCCTTGGCCGGGCCAACCACGCCCTTCTCTTCGAGCACGTCGATCAGACGCGCCGCGCGCGTGTAGCCGATGCGCAGGCGGCGCTGCAGCAGCGAAATCGAGGCCTTCTTCATCTCGCGCACTGCCTTGATCGCCTCTTCGAGCAGTTCGTCTTCCCCGTCCGGCTTTGCCAGAGGCTCGCCGAACTGACTCGGATCCCACAACGGCCGCTGCGGCGTGCCGCCGGCCGGCGTCATCGTGGTGCTGCCGGTGCCGCTCACCGAGCCGGGATCGCGCAGCAGGGCCGGGATCGGCGCGCTTGTGGTGCCGGGCAGCGCGGCGGGCACTTCACCGGGGGCCGCATCCTCATCGAAGCCGCGCGCGTTCTTCCAGTAGCGCACCAGCCGACCGAGCTCGGTGTCGCTGACGAACGCGCCCTGCGAGCGAACGGGCGCTGGGGCATCGGGGCTCTGGAAGAGCATGTCGCCGCGACCGAGAAGAGCTTCGGCGCCGGGCTGGTCGAGGATGACGCGTGAGTCGACGCCCGACGCGACAGCGAAGGCGATGCGCGCCGGGAAGTTGGCCTTGATCAGGCCCGTCACCACGTCGACCGACGGGCGCTGCGTGGCCAGGATCAGGTGGATGCCGGTGGCGCGCGCGAGTTGTGCCAACCGCGTGATGATGCGTTCGGTCTCGTCCGGCGCCAGCATCATCAGGTCCGCCAACTCGTCGATGATGATGACGAGGTAGGGCAGCTTCTTCTCGCCGGCCGTGACCGCCCGGGCGTTGAAGTCGGCGATGTTACGCACGCCGGTCTTCTGGAACTTGCGGTAGCGCTCGTCCATCTCGCGCGTCACCCATTGAAGGGCGGCGACGACGCGCTCGATCTCGGCGATGACCGGCATGATCAAATGCGGCACACCGTTGTAGCCGGTGAGCTCGACGCGTTTCGGGTCGACCATCAAGAGCTTGCAGTCGTCCGGCGTGTTCTGAATCAGCAGACAGGCGATGATGCCGTTGACGCACACAGACTTGCCCGAGCCGGTCGTGCCGGCGATGAGCAGGTGCGGCATCTGTGTCAGGTCCGCCGCGATCGGCCCGCCCGACACGTCCTGTCCGAGCGCGATGCGCAGGTTGCCCTTCAGCTTCTTGGTGAAGCGCTCCGACTCCATCACATCGCGCAGAGCGAC
The DNA here is from genome assembly GCA_044226485.1 of Anaerolineales bacterium. Classification (GTDB taxonomy): domain Bacteria; phylum Chloroflexota; class Anaerolineae; order Anaerolineales; family UBA6663; genus UBA6663. The sequence continues at coordinate 508,266 of JBGAGY010000004.1, read as the reverse complement.
GAGCGAGGATTGCTCGTTGGGCACCTCGATGCCGACGTAGCCCTTGCCGGGCACTGGCGCTTCGATGCGGATCGATTTGGCCGATAGCGCGAGCGCCAGGTCGTTGGCCAGCGACGTGATCTTGTTGACCTTGACCTTGGTCTTCTTGCCGCCGCGGCTCTCGATGAAGTCGGGCTCAACGCCGAACTGCGTGATCGTCGGGCCGCGATTGATCTCCACCACGCGCACTGGCGCGCCGAATGAGGCCAGCGTGCCTTCGATGATCTGGACGCGCTTGCGATCGTAATCGTCGTCAGCCGAGCTCTCGCTGCCGTGTTCGAGGATGTCTTCGATGCGCGGCAATTCCCAGCTTTGTTCGGCGCCGATGACGAGCGGCTGATCGAACGACGGGTTCGCGGTCGTCGGCGCCACGGGCTGCGGCGCCGCAGGCTCAGGCTTGGGCGCCTTAGCGGGCTTCAGCCGTGGCGCGCTTTCAGTTTTGGGTGTGGCCGGTGCTGGCAAAGGCCTGGGCTCGGGCGCGGGTTTAGGCGAATCGCTCGAGCGGCCACGAGTCGGCCGGTTGATCGGGATCTCGCGCCCGTCGTCGAGCTCGAGCTCTCCGGGCGTGGCCGGGGCCGCCTCGCCGTTGGCGAACAGCCCCGAGATGCGCTCGGCGATCTCAGGCAGCGACAACCCGAGCGTGAAGACGATGGCCATGATCCACCACGCGATCAGGACCACGCCGGCGCCGAGCAGGCCGACGGCCTCGGCCAGCGCCGACAGCAGGAACGCGCCGATGAAGCCGCCGCCTTCGCCGGCTTGGGCCACACGCAACGCGGCCGTGCGGTCGCCATCGACGGCGAAGAGGTGCAGGGTGATCAGCAGGCCGAAGTAGAGCATGGCCACGCCGCCGAGCCGCTCGAACTCGACGCGCGGCAGGCGATCGCCGTACTTGCGCAAGACGACCCAGCCGCCGACCAGGATCAGCGCGATGGGCAGGCCCCATCGACCGGCGCCGGCCAGTTGAGCCATCGCGGTGAGCACGGCATCGAGCAGCGGGCTGGTGTTGGGCGTGAAAAGGCTGAAGAGCGTGACGACACCGATCACCACCAGGATGATCCCGGCGATGTCGAGCTTGCGATCCAGCGACAGGCCCCGTGGTGCGGGTGGTGGCGGGGGCGCGGCGGCCTTGCTGCGGCTGCCGCTTTTGCCACGGGCGGCGCGTCCGTTGCCCTTGCCCCGGCTGCTCTTTGCAGGCTCCGGTTTACGAAAAATGTTCCCCAGGAAGCTCATAATTTCGTCGATCGCGTGCGAATCTCGATGAGTGCAACGATGAAAAGGGATTATAGCGCAGGGCGTCCCGTTTGTATATTTGTTCTATAGAAGGAAGGTCTTGAAGGGCAACCGCGAGGGCCGCTCACTGCTCGCTCACGCGCTCTTCGCCCCGCGCTCTTCGGGCCTCCTGTGGCATCATAGGCTTGACCATGGACTTCAACCCGCCGAAACTGCGCGGCCTTCTATGGGCGGCTGGCTTTGCAGCGCCGCTCCTGATGATCTTGTTCGCCGGCATCGTGATGGCCGTCACGGAGCCGGCCTCAGGTATCAACGTCGCGGGCGTTGCGCTGGTCCTGGCGGTGTTGCCGCCGCTTGGTTGGCTGAGCTATCGCGCTGTCGGGTTGGCCGGGGCGCGTTATCGCGTCGCTGCCGGCGCGCTCGAAGTGACCTGGGGCAGTCGGCGCGAAGTCATCCCGCTACGCGACATCGAAGAGGCGCATCCGGCGGCGTTGTTCACCGGCGAGTTGACGGTGCGCGGGCTGAACTGGCCGGGCTGTGTGGTCACCCGTTTCAATCATTCCCAACTCGGCCTCGTTGAAGTGCTTGGCGTGTCGGCCGAGAAGCGCGAACTGGTGCTGATCGGCTATCCGGGCGGCTGGCTGGCGCTTTCGCCGCGCGATGCCAGCGGGTTTCTTCAGGCGCTGTCCGGGCGACGACTGGCGGCGCCGCGAGCGGGGGCGTCTTCGGTGCCGGCCCGGGTTGGGCTCTCGCTCTTGCGCGATCGAGTCGCCATCGGCCTGCTGGCAGCGGCGGCCGTGGCGCTCGGCGCGTTGATCGCCTACCTCCTGTTGATCTGGCCGCAGCTTCCGCCCGTGCTCGCGTTGCGTTTCAATGCGGATGGCACTCCCGAACGTTTCGGGGCGCCCGTCGGTCTCTTCATTCTTCCAGCGATCGGGGCAGTGGCTTTCGTGCTCAACTCGCTCTACGGCGCGATCCTGCACAGCCGCACGCCCGACCGCCAGGCTGCCTACGTGATGCTCTCGGCGTCGATCGCGATCCAGGCCCTCGTCTGGGTCGCGACGTTCTACATCCTGTTCGCAGGCGCCTAAGAGATCGGGAGTGTCCCGATGTCCCCCGACATCGGGCGACATCGGGACACTCCCGATCTCTTTCCGGCCCGATCTCAGTCGACTCAGCTTCCGAAGAAGGCCCTCAACGCCTCCGCCACCTCGCCGGTCGCCCCACGTTGAGGTGCGAAGTGATCCAGGCCCGGGAACGCCCTTGTCATCGCTTTCGGCATCACACGGCCAAGGGCCTCGCTTGTGCGGGCCGGTATGGCGCCGTCCTTGTCGCCGTGCATCAACAGCGTCGGCGCCGCGATCCCGCCGTAGACGCGATAGCTGTCGTTGAGGCGCCCGACCTCGGCGTGCTCACGCCCGTTCGACGGCAGCAGCGCTTTCATCTTCCGCCACTCGTTGCCACGCAGGATGAACGGCAACGTTAAGCGCATCAGCCAGCCTGGCGCCCGCCGCGCCTGCTCCGGACCCAGGGCGCGGATGAAGACGATGAAGGCCTCGTGTGTCTTGCCCTCGGCCAGCAGGCGCTCGTATTCGGATATCCAATCCGAAGGGATCGATCCGCCGATCGACACCCCGGGCTCGAAAACGGCAAGCTTGCGGACTCGCCCGCCGAGGGTGCGCGCCGCTTCAAGCGCGATCAGCCCGCCGTAACTGTGACCGAAGACGAAGGCCGGCCCGGTCATCTGCAGCAGAGCCGTCACATCCTCGACTTCACGCTCGATTGAATAGCCGCTGGTCGAGTCTCCACTGCTCCCATGCCCCCGCCGTTCGAGGACGTGAACCGTGAACGACGCAGCAAGCGCCTCCGCCAGATTCTCGTAATCCTCTGCCAGCGACAGCGCCCCAGGCAACACGATCAGGGCCGGCCCCGAACCGATGATCCGCTGCTGGAGGCGCGTTCCATCGCGCGAGACGATCGTATCTGCCGTCGAGGCTGGTCCATAGGTTGGCACCCACACATTCATGCGCTCTCTCCTGTAGGGACGGTCGTGGTGCCACGTTACGGCCGACCAGCGGGCGCCACTCGACGACCACCTATCAGGTTCCTGAAAGCTCCGGCCTTTGCCTCGATTGGCCTGCCCCAAACTGTCCCTGTCCAGGCATATCCATTCGATGGGGCGCGGCGCTCGACCTTCTGCCCAAAGCCGACAAACCTACAGGCAATTCGATTGACCAAACGAAACATATGTGCTAATCTTGCCGTTTCATGTCGACGATAAATGAGGCGTGATCTGACCTTGGGCCCCGGATGTGGGCCACCCAAACTGCTCGCGTTTGCCACCACCATTTCCTATGACCTCCATCGCTCCCGCCATTCGTGTTGCAGGGTTGGGCAAGACCTATCAGGTGTCCGAACGGGAAGGCGGCTTCACGGCTTCAGTGCGCAGTTTCTTCGTGCGCAAATTCAAGGCTGTGGAAGCTGTTCAATCCATCAGCTTCGACATTCAACCCGGTGAGGTCGTCGGCTTCCTGGGCCCGAACGGCGCCGGCAAGACGACGACGCTCAAGATGCTGTCCGGCCTCCTGCACCCGACGTCCGGCACGGCCTCTGTGCTCGGGTACACCCCCTGGGAGCGCCGCTCCGACTATCTGCGCGCGATGACGCTCGTGATGGGCCAGCGCAATCGCCTGTCGTGGGACATCCCGGCCGCCGACTCGTTCCTGCTCAACCAGGCCGTGTACCGCCTGAGCGATGTGGATTTCAAGTCCGCGCTCGACGAACTCGACGAACTCCTTGAACTCGGCGACATCATCCGCAAGCCCGTCCGCAACCTGTCGCTCGGCGAGCGCATGAAGTGCGAGCTCGCCGCAGGCTTGTTGCATCGCCCCAAGGTGCTCTTCCTTGATGAGCCGACCATCGGGCTCGACATCACCGCTCAGGCCCGTATCCGCTCGTTCCTTCAGGAATACAACAGACGCACCGGCGCCACGATCCTGCTGACCAGCCACTACATGGCCGACGTGACAGCGCTCTGCGAGCGCGTCATCCTCATTCATCACGGCCGGCTGCGCTACGACGGCGGTTTGGCGGATCTGTCGCGTCAGATCGCGCCGTACAAACTGATCGGCGTCACCTTCGGCCAGGCAGGCGCTCACGACCTCACCGCCTACGGCACACCCGTCTCAGTGGCCGACGACGGCGAGAAGAGCTACATCCAGGTCGACGCCGGGACGGTGACTCAGGTCACTGGCCGTCTCCTCGCGGATCTGCCGATCCACGACATCACCATCGCCGATCCGCCGATCGAAGACGTGATCGAGCACGCGTTCAAGTCTTGAGCGCTGAAGCGCTCGGACCGTGCACGGCAGACCGGTGACCGTGATCGGCGGTTGGATGGCCGTAGCCGCCTTCGTTTGATCAACACCTTCGGACCTGGGCCTCCACGGTCCGCCGTCTGCGGTCACATGTTCAGGAGCACCAACATGCTGCGCATCTACCAGCGTTTGTGGCAGGTGAATTGGGCCGAGCAGTGGCAATATCGCGCCAACCTGTTGATGTATCTGCTGTACTGGCTGGTCTCGCCGGTGGTGTATCTGGCGGTGTGGACCACTGTCGCGAGCGCGCAGGGCTCGGTGCAGGGCCTGACGCCCAATGACTTCGTCACCTACTACATGACCCTGCTGATCGTCGATCAACTCACCAGCGAGGTGACGATCCACTACTTCGCCTACAAGGTGCAAGATGGCACGCTGTCGAATGAACTGATCCGACCGATCCATCCGCTCCTGACCAACACGTTCGTGTCGAACCTTGCCTTCAAGGTCCTGGTGCTGGGCGGCATGATCCCGGTCTGGGGCGTGCTCTGGTTCCTGTTCCAGCCAGATTTCTCGGCCGTCACCTGGGGCAACGTGTTGATGGCCGCGCCCGCGATCATCCTCGGCTTCGCCTTGAACTTTCTGCTCGGTGCCATCCTGACCTGTGTGGCATTTTGGACGACGCGGGTCTGGTCGCTGGGAGAGTTCTACTGGGCGTTCGTCAGCCTGCTCTCCGGCCAGTTTGTGCCGCTCACGCTGATGCCGGCCCCCATCCAGATCGCGGCGAGTTATCTGCCCTTCCAGATGTTCAAGTATTTCCCGATCCAGGTCATTCTCGGAAGGCTGAGTGGTGAAGAGATCGTCCGCGGTTACATCGTGGGCCTGATCTGGCTGGTGGTGGCGGCGCTGGCCTTCGGCTGGGTCTGGCGCGAAGGGGTCAAGAAGTTCTCGGCGGTGGGAGCCTGAACATGCACGCCATCAAACTCGTGACCACCTTCTTGAAGGTCAACCTGCAGATGGCGCTGGCTTATCGCGCCGACACGGTCATCAATATCCTGCTCAACCTGTTCTGGCTCGCGTGGGAACTTCTCACGCTGCAGATCATCTTCAGCAACACGACCACCCTGGGCGGCTGGGGCTTCGGCGAGATGATCACGCTTCTGGCCGTCTTCAAGATGATCAACCTGCTGATGGCGGCCATAATCTGGCCGAACACCGAGCGCTTCAACACGAGCGTGCGCGACGGTTCGCTCGACTACATGCTGTTGCAGCCGGTGAGCAGCCTGTTTCTCGTCAGCTTCTCGCGCATCACAGTCTGGCGTTTGTGGGATCTGATCCTCTCGATCGTGCTGATCGTGGTCGGCGTATCGATCTCGGGCGTCAGCACATCGATCGGCCAGGTGGGGATGTTCTTCGTCCTGCTGACCTCAGGCGCGCTCGTGCTGTACAGCCTGTGGATCGTGCTCATCGCCTTGACGTTCTGGTTCACAAAGTTCGACAACAACGTCACCATCCTGCAGGCGCTGCTCGACGCCGGTCGTTACCCCGCCACGGTCTACCCGTTCTGGCTGCGCGCGCTGATCACGTATGTGATCCCCATCGCCGTCGCGACGACGGTCCCCGTGCAGGCTCTGCGCGGCGAGCTCTCCCTCGATGCCATCGCGCTCTACCTTTTTGTGGCGGCGGCGGCCTTCCTCGTCGCGCGGACAGTCTGGCACGCCGGGGTCAAGCGCTACAGCGGGGCATCGAGCTAAAGGCGCCTTCGGCGTAGACGAATGATGAAGGACGAAGGGTGAACGGTTATTCAACCTTCGTCACTCGTCTGCAGCCAGCCGTCAGATCATCGACTTCACCGTCTCAATATTCAACGGCGGCTCGGGCTCTTGTGTGCGCGTGACCCAACGCCAGGCGGCGCGCACCAGCCGCGCCACGAGAAAGGGCGGGGTCAGCACCTGGACGTTCAGATCGGTGCGCCCGTCGGTCGCGGCAGAAGCGATCCATAGGGCCCGGGCTGCCGGCACCTCGGGCGGGTTCGCCAGGAGGCGTACGACGGTCCTGAGTGAGTTGAGTTGCGACTCGTAACCAGCCACCGATTGGACCTGGCTGACCATGTCGGTTGTGACAAGGCCAGGGTTGAAGGCATAAACTCCCACACCGCTGTCCGCATACTCCCGGGCCAGGGCGCTGGTGAACGTGCGCACCCATCTCTTGCTGCTGGCGTAGGCGTTGTGAAGCGGAACCGGCCCGTCGTCGCCGCGGCCCAGTAGGTTGATCAGTTTGCCGCTACGTTGCGGCACAAAGTGCCGGAGCGCCGTCACAGAGCCGTTATAGACCCCGACGATGTTCGTGTCGATGACGCGCTGAAAAGCATCCGAGGGCAGGTGAGCCGTCGGGCCAAACGGGGCCAGAAGCCCGGCGTTGTTGACCCAGACATCCAGGCGTCCAAACGTCGACAGGGCGAGGGCGGCCACGGCCTCGACTTGCTCCAGATTGCTGACGTCGCAGACCACGCCGGTGGCCCGCCGCCCCTGCGCCTGGAGCCCCTGAACGGCAGCCTCCACGGCTTGCTGCGACCGTGAGGCAATCACGACGGCCGCGCCCTCCCTGGCGAAGGCCTCGGCGATGCCAAGGCCAAGCCCGCGGCTGCCCCCGGTGATCACGGCGACTTTGTCTTTGAGAATAGGCATACAACTCCCTTAACTGTTGTGTCGTGGGAGTCTAATGGATGGCTTCTGCTGTATAGGTTTTGTAGCAGGGTTTGTCGTGTTTTCTGTGGGAACCTTCAGCTTCTAGAGACGCGCCGGCGAACCCGCTTCCGATGCCATCGCGCGCGCTCTTTTCGGGGCGTCGACCTGAAGATGCAGACGAATGACGAAGGACGAATGACGAATGACGAAGGTTGAACGGCCATTCAACCTTCGTCATTCGTCATTCGTCTGCGTTCCACCGTCCGCCGTCAAATCACCGACTTCACGGTCTCCACATTCAACGACATCACGGGTTCTTGTCGGCGTGTGATCCAGCGCCAGGCAGCGCGCACGCCGCGCGAGAGAAGGAACGCTGGCGTGATCATCTGCACGTTCAGGCCGGTGCGGCCGTCGGTGGCCGATGAGGCGATCCACACGGCGCGCTCGGCTGGCACCTCGGGCGGGTTGCCCAGGATGCTCACCACGTTCTTGAGCGGAGCCAGCTTGGCTTCATAGCCTTGCACGGCAGCGACCTGGCTGAGCATCTCGGTCGTCACGAGGCCCGGGTTGAAGGCATAGATGCCGACGCCGCTGTCGGCGTATTCCTTGGCGAGGGCCGCCGTAAAGGATCGCACCCAGGTCTTGCTGCTGGCATAGGCGTTCTGAAAGGGCACGGGCTGATTGTCGCCGCGGCCGAGCAGGTTGATCAGCTTGCCGTTGCGCTGTGGCACGAAGTGGCGGATGGCCGTGACCGATCCGTTGTAGACGCCGATGATGTTTGTGTTGACTGTGGCCTGGAACTCCGACGAGGGCAGGTGGGCGGTCGGTCCGTATGGGGCCGAGAGGCCGGCGTTGTTCACCCAGATGTCGAGCCGCCCGAAGGTCGCTACGGCGTGAGCCGCCAGCGCTTCCACCTGCGTCAGGTCGCCCACATCGCAGGGCAGACCGGTCGCGCGGTGTCCTTTGCCTTGGATCGATTGGACGGCTGCATCGACCGATTTCTTGGAACGTGAGGCAATCACGACGGCCGCGCCCTCCCTGGCGAAGGCCTCGGCGATGCCCAGGCCAAGCCCGCGGCTGCCTCCGGTGATCACGGCGACTTTGTCTTTCAGTATGAGCATGAACTCCCCCGACAGTGATATGGGAGGAGTCTACCGCAGGGTGGGCGCTGTCTCGGCCTTAGGGACGTCCGTCTCCAAGCTTTCTCAGCAACTCCTGCTGTAGAAAACGCGCCTGTGGGCCTCGCCCGGCGTTGCCGTCGCGCGAGGAAATCGCTGGCTTTGGCGGATATTTCACCGGATGCCACGAGTGGAGCGGTCACGGAGATGATTATGTAGTCCTGTAGAGAAGGATTCATCAAAAGCTAAGCAACTGGAGTTATTTAGTAGTAATAAAATATCCGCAGCTGGAAATGATGAGCCGCCAGAAATTATCGCAAGTAGATCGGATTGACCCTGATGTCCGTTGACGACGATCTCAAGAGCGCCCTGCGGCAGTGGGCGGAGTCCTATATGCGCACGGCCTGGCGCCAGACGGGGCAGTTCATCCGCGACAAGGGCCTGTCGCATGCGCAGTTCAGTCTGATGATGACCATGCACTATCGCGGCGAAGCCAAGATCACGGACATCGCCGAGATGCTGGGCGTCAGCCCGGCCTATGCGAGCCAGATGATCGACAAGATGGTGCAGGGCGGCTTCCTGAGCCGCACCGAGGACCGGAACGACAGACGAGTTAACCGCGTGACGCTGAGCCCCGAAGGGCGAACGCTGACCGAGGCCGCCATCGATGTCCGCAGCGGATGGATCGAGGTGCTGGCCGAAGCTGTCGCGCCCGAGGAGCGTGAAACGGCGGCTCGGCTGCTCGGACAGATGAGCCGGGCCATCCTGCCGCTGGGCGCTCGCCACGAGCCCAAACCACATTGCAAACCGGAAGAGGGGGAAGCATGACGACATCGACGACCACAGTGCGCAGGCCACGCGTTTCGGGCTTCGCGCGAATGATGTTCGGGCTGCAGGTGTTCCTGCTGCGCCGCAACTGGATGGGCTCCATGGGTGACGAACTCATGGTCATCACAGTCACCGGCCGCAAGTCCGGCCGCTCATATAGCACGCCTATCGGTTTCGTGCGCGACGGCGACGGCTACGCGGCCGTGTCGCGTGGCAGCCAGTGGGTGCGCAACGCGACGACAGCGCCAGAAGTCACTCTTGAGATCAAGGGCCGGCCGATCAAGGCCCGAGCGACCCGTGTCACCGATCCGGTCGAGCAGGCGCGTCTGGTTGATCTGTACCGCGACCAGCGACGCAAGAACTTCGCGACCTATTTCGGCGTGCCGATCGACGCCGAGGCCGAGTCTGTCAGAAGCGCGCTCGCGGCACGCGAGCTGGTGCGCTTTGCGCCGCTTCCAAACTGAACGTTCAATCTGCGATCGACTCTGGGGCCGACCGCAACGGCACATATCTGCTGCCGCATACGAGGTATTCAATGTCCGCTCAATCGTCTGTGCCTGCTCCCTCCAAGGAGGAGGCCGCCTTCTACGAACGCCGCTGGTTCGCTCTGGTGCTGCTGGCCAGCAGCCTTGCGCTGATCGTCATCGACAGCACGATCGTCAACATCGCTTTCCCAACGATCCGCTCCACCTTCGGCGCTTCCTTCGCCGACGCCGAGTGGGTCAACTCGATCTACTCATTGGTCTTCGGCTCAGCCCTCATCACGTTCGGCAAGCTCGGCGACATGTACGGCCGCCGCAACATCTTCATCGCAGGCGCCATCGTCTTCCTCATCGGCTCCGCCGGTTCGGGCCTGGCGAACAGCATCGAGACCATGGTCTTCTTCCGCGGCGTCCAGGGCCTGGGCGGCGCCATGCTGTCGCCCTCCACGTTGTCGATCATCTCCTCGACGTTCAAGGGCAATGAACGCGGCATCGCCTTCGGCGTGTGGGGCGCGACGGCCGGCGTGGCCGGCGTGCTCGGACCACTGCTGGGCGGCTGGTTGATCGAATACGGCACCACCGCCTTCGGTGAGCCCTGGCGGCTGGCTTTCCTGATCAACATCCCGATCGGCATCATCGCCGTGGCGGGCGCGTTCTGGGTGATCAAAGAGTCGCGCGACGCTGCGGTGCGCCATCGCATCGACGTGATCGGCATCGTGCTGGCCTCGCTGGGCCTCGGCGCCATCGTCTTCGGCGCGATCGAGGGCCAGACCTACGGCTGGTGGGAGGCCAAACAGGTGTTCACGCTCGGCGCGTTCCGCTACCCGAATGTGGCCGATGCCGCAGCCATCCCGGCCGGGACGTTCAGCTTCATCCCCTTCTCGTTCGCGCTCGGCGTGATCCTTGTAGCCGCGTTTGTCATCTGGCAGATCGTGCAGGAGCGTCGGGGCGGGGAGCCGCTGTTCGAGATGAGCCTGTTCAACTACACGAGCTTCCGCTGGGGCCTGCTGACGGTCGGCATCGTGGCCCTGGGAGAGTTCGGCATCATCCTGGTGCTCTCGATCTTCTTTCAGCTGGCCAAGGGCCTCGGCGCTTTCGAGACCGGGCTGCAGTTGCTGCCTTTCGCGATCGCGATCATGGTGGCCGCGCCGGTCGCCGGTGTCCTGGCCTCGCGCTTCGGCGGCAAATGGGTCGTCACAGCGGGCATGGCGCTCGAAACCCTGGGCCTGATCTGGCTCAGCCGCGTGATCTCACCGGATGCTGACACACTGACGCTGTCGCTGCCGCTGGCGGTCTACGGCGTGGGCATCGGCCTCGCCATTGCCCAGCTGTCGAACATCATCCTCTCCGACGTTCCGCCGTCTCGCGTGGGAGCGGCCTCCGGCGCCAACAACACCATCCGCCAGGTCGGCGCGTCGCTCGGCATCGCCATCATCGGCGCTGTGCTGTTCGGCACGTTCGCGTCGGAAGCCAAGCCGCGCATCGACGCCAGCCCGGCGTTCGAGAACTTCGGCGCGCGGGTCGCTGCCAACCCGAATCTGAGCCAGGGCGAAAAGCTGATCGGTCAGGGCATCGCCCAGTTCGGCGACCAGGCCAAGGCCCAGATCAAGGCCGGGCTCGACGCCAACGAAGGCTTCGACGGCAACGATGCCGACCTGATCGGCACTGCGCTCGGCAACCTTCCGCCGCAGGCCGTAGCAGGCCTGAAGATGGCGGGCCTCGACGTGACGAAGCCCGAGGTGGTCGACCAGATCAAGGCCGACCTGGCGCCGGACGCCGCGATCCTGTCCGCCGACATCCAACACGCGCTCGCCGAAGGCTTCGCCGTCGCGGCGCGGGCTGACGCACTGCTGGCCGCCGTGTTCGTCGGCCTTGGCGCGATCGCGTCGCTGCTCCTGCCGGTCACCAAGCCTGGCACGCAGCGCGCCGAGGTTGCCGCGGTGGCGCACTAAGACCGCGGACCGCCGTCGGCGGACCGCAGGCGTTGAACGATCGTTCAACCTTCGTCGTTTGTCCTTTGTCTTTCGTCGCGCCGTAGGCGCACAGTCTGCGGTCCGCCGTCGGCGGCCGTGGTTCAGAAGAAGCCATTTCAATATTGAGGTGATGCATGATGTCAGGTAGACCTGGCGGGCCGCGAGGCAAGGGGCCCGCCATCAGCAACAAGGGCCTGCAACGGTCCATCGCATACCTGCGCCAGCAAGGCCGGCGCGCGATCCTGCCCTACACGTTCTTGATCATCGCCACGCTGTCGCAGCTGGCCGTGCCGCGCCTGGTGCGCGACATCATCGACGCCGTGACCAACGGTTACGTCGCCGGCCAGGTGCTCCAGGCATGGGAAAAGATCCCGACGGCCTTCAAGTCCGCGGCGGTGACCAAGTTGCTCGAGACCTTCTCGCTCCCGTCGAACTGGACGCAGGACCAGTTCCTGGCCGAGATGCATACGCGCTTCGACGGGGCGCCGCAGGCCCTGCTCTACGCCGCCCTCGCAATCGTGGGCTTCGCTGCCCTGCGCGGCGTCTTCGCCTTCCTCCAGACGTTTTGGGCGGAGCGAAATTCGCAGGGCGTGGCCTATGACCTGCGGAACGACCTGTACGCCAAGATCCAGCGCCTCTCGTTCTCCTACTACGACCAGAACCAGACCGGTCAATTGATGGTCCGCGCCACCGACGACGTCGAGAAGGTGCGGCTCTTCCTGGGGCAGGGCCTGGTGCAGCTGGTCGGCGCCATCGTGCTGTTGACCGGCACGCTGATCATCCTCTTCACGACCAACGTCTCGCTGGCCTGGACCGCGATCTGGATCCTGCCGGTGGCGATGGTGCTGTTCATGGTCTTCGGCATCATCAGCCAGCCGCTCTTCGGCAAGGTGCAGCAGCGCCTGTCGACCCTGAACACGATCCTTCAGGAGAACCTGGCCGGCATCCGGGTCGTGCAGGCCTTCACGCGCGAGAAGCAGGAGCAGACCAAGTTCAAGACGGCCGCTGACCAGCTCCTCAATCAGCAGATCACGCTCTCGCGGTTGTTCACGTTCCTGTTCCCGCTGGTCTTCCTGGTCGCCAACCTCGGCCAGGCGACAGTGCTGTACTTCGGCGGCCAGCAGATCATCACAGGCACGTTGACCCTCGGCCAGTACCAGGAGTTCTCGCTCTACCTGGTGTACCTCTTCTTCCCGATCGCGCAGCTCGGCTTCATCATCACGCAGTTGGGGCAGGCCGGCGCCTCGGCCGAGCGCATCTTCGAGATCCTTGACGCGAAGAGCGACGTGGTCGACAAACCCGACGCGATCGCCATGCCGACGGTCGAGGGCCGCGTGACCTTTGAGAACGTTACGTTCAAGTACTACGGCGGCGGCGAGCCCGTCCTCAAGGACGTCAGTTTCGAGGCCGAACCCGGCCAGACGATCGCGCTGCTTGGCGCGACTGGCTCGGGCAAGACCACGATCATCAACCTGCTGCCGCGCTTTTACGACCCGAGCCAGGGCCGGATCCTGATCGATGGTCACGATGTGCGCGACGTCCAGCTCGACTCGCTGCGCGCGCAGATCGGGATCGTGCTGCAGGAGACCACGTTATTCAGCGGCACCATCCGCGAGAACATCGCCTTCGGCCGGTCTGACGCGAGCCTTGAGGACGTGATCGCCGCCGCCAAGGCCGCGGCCGCTCACGACTTCATCACAGGCTTCGCCGAGGGGTACGACACCCCGGTTGGCGAGCGCGGCACGACGCTCTCGGGCGGCCAGAAGCAGCGCATCGCCATCGCGCGCGCGTTGCTGCTCGACCCGCGCATCCTGATCCTCGACGACAGCACCAGCAGCGTCGACCTGACCACCGAGGCCGTCATCCAGAGCGCGCTCGACCGGCTGATGAAGGGCCGGACGTCGTTCGTGATCGCGCAACGCATCACCACGGTCATGCAGGCCGACCAGATCCTGGTGCTCGACAAGGGCCAGATCGTCGCCCGCGGCACTCACGCCGAGCTGCTCGAAGACAGCCCGATCTACGCCGAGATCTACAACTCGCAACTTGTGGGCGATCACGCCAGTCAGATCGTCCAATAGTCAAGTGGTCCAGTCGTCGGTTGTGTGAACCGACGACTGGACGACCTGACTACTCGACTACCCGACTAACTGGAGGGACTCATGTTTGGTGGACCCGACGGCCTGCGCCGTCAATTCAGTCAAGACATCTTGAAGCCGCGCAATCTGAGCTACACGCTCGGGCGGTTTCTCGAATACTTCGGCCACGAATGGCCGCTGCTCGTGCTGGTGGCCCTGCTCGTGGTCACGTCGACCTGGACCCAGGTGACCAACCCCGAGTTGACCGGCCAGGTGGTGGACTGTTACATCACGCCCGCGCTCGGCGCCGCGGCCGGCGGCGATTTCACGGCGTCGTCCGGCGGCAGCGGGGTCGCGACCCTGGCCGAGAACTGCTGGCTGCCCTCCGATCGGGGCAACGGCGACGTCACTCATGACGTGCTCCGCAGCGCGATCTATCTGGGCACGACGCCGCCGACCAGCGCCGAACTGCTCGCGCTCAGCAGCGACGAACGCATCGCCGGGCTCGGGCGCGTCATCGCGGCCGTGCTGGCCCTGTTCGTCGCCGGTGCGTTGCTCACCGGCCTGTCGTTCTTCGTCATGAGCTGGGCTGGCCAGCGCGTCCTGCGCGATCTGCGCGTTGATCTGTTCAAGCACATGCACCGGATGTCGCTCGGCTACTACACAGAGCACGAGGCGGGCGATTTGATGGGTCGCATCACCAACGACAGCAGCGCGATCGAGCAGGCCTTTGGCTTTGCGATCATCAACGTCTTCAGCGGCGCGCTGCTCCTGATCTGGACTGCGTACAACATGCTCACAAAGAGCGTGCCCTTCGCGCTGCTGAGCATGTCAGTCTTGCCGCTGATGGCCTGGGCGACTGCCTACTTCTCCGAGGAAGCCCGCAAGGCCTACCGGTCGAGCCGGGCCGAGATGGGCAGCGTCAACGCCGAACTCCAGGAGGGTCTCTCGGCCGTGCGCGAGGCTCAGGCGTTCAACCGCGCCGATGAGAACATCGAGCAGTTCCGCCAGACCAACGCCGCCAACCGCGACGCGAACGTGCGCGCTGTGTCGTTCACGTCAGCGTTGGCTCCGGCCCTCGAAGCGCTGGGCTATGTCGCTCTCGCAGTTGTCACAGGCGTGGGCGGCTACTTCTTGCTCCAGGGGCAGGACCTGAGCATCGGAGGCTTCACCACGGCGGTCTCGCTCGGCGTGGTGGTCACGTACCTGGCCTATGTCCAGCGCTTCAACCAGCCGATCCAGCAGATCGCTGTGCTGTGGACCAACATCCAGAACGCCATCGCCGGCGGCGAACGCATCTTCGGTCTGCTCGACACTCCGTCGGCCATCGCCAACAAGCCGGAGGCGAAGCCGATGCCCCAGATCCAGGGCAAGGTCGAGCTCGTTGACGCACGCGCCGAGTACAAACAGGGCGTGCCGGTGCTCAAGGGCGTCACGCTGACGGCGCAGCCCGGCCAGACGATCGCGATCGTCGGCCCGACCGGCGCCGGCAAGACCACGATCATCAACCTGCTGCCGCGCTTCTGGGATGTGACGGGCGGGGCGGTCAAGATCGACGGCGTCGACGTGCGCGACGTCACGCTCGAGTCGCTGCGCCGCCAGATCGGCATCGTGCTCCAGGACTCGTTCCTGTTCAGCACGAGCGTGATGGAGAACATCCGCTTCGGCCGGCCCGAGGCCACCGATGAAGAGGTCATCGCGGCGGCCAGGCTCGCGCGCGCCGATCAATTCATCGAGCGGTTGCCCGACGGCTACCAGACGGTGCTGGGCGAGCGCGGCAGCGGCCTGAGCCAGGGCCAGCGTCAGTTGCTCTCGATCGCGCGAGCGGCGCTGGCGAACCCGCGCATCCTGATCCTCGACGAGGCCACCTCGAGCGTCGACACGCGTACCGAGCGCCTGATCCAGCGCGCCTTCGACGAGTTGCTCAAGGGGCGCACGGCCTTCGTCATCGCCCACCGGCTGAGCACGATCCGCAACGCCGACGAGATCCTGGTGCTGAAGGCCGGCGAGATCATCGAGCGCGGAAAGTTCGATGCACTGATGGCGCAGAAGGGCTTCTTCTACGACCTGTACATGAGCCAGTTCCGGGCCCAGGAGGCGATCAGCCCGAACGGCACAGCCCTCAACGGAGCGACTGCGCCGGCGTGATATAGAAGAGCCAGCCGCGGAATTCGCGGATTTCGCTGAGGGATAGGCCGAGTCACAGGCAAACGTGTGGCCCCGGACCAGAGTCAGCGAAATCCGCGAATTCCGCGGCATTTTTGTTTTGTGTGGGTCTTGCCAGAAACTGAGGACACCGGGACCGTTTTTTGCATCCTGGGTTTTGGGTAGACTTATGTCAGGGCTGCCACGCGCTCGAAGGAGATAGTTTCATGCGCCAAACCGATCGCCGCACGCTTGCTGTCGTCGTGACGTCGTTGGGCCTCACCGCCACCCTGGTGGCCGGCCTCTGGCAGCCATCGTTGGCCTCGGCCCAAAACGCAGCCACAGCGACCCCGACAGCCACAGCCAGTCAGACGTTCACGCCTCGCCCCACAGCCGGCGCCACGTTCACGCCCACCCTGACCCCAGGGCCCGGGCAATACGTCGTCAAGCCCGGCGACTACCTCGCCCGAATCGCCGTCCAGTACGGTGTGTCGGTCAAGCAGTTGAAGGACGCCAACCACCTGGTAGAGGATGTGATCTATCCGGGCCAGGTCTTGTCGATCCCGCCGCGTGTCACATCGGCGAACCCCACCCGCACGACCACGGCGCTGCCGCCGAACGCCCGCACCTACATCGTTCAGGCGGGTGATCAGTTGATCAAGATCGCTCGAGCGTTTTCCATTCCGCTCTATCAACTGTTCCAGGCCAACGGCCTGGTCAGTGAGAACATCCAGGTCGGCCAGGTGCTCTTCATCCCGACAGCCGAGAGCACTTTCAAGACCGAGACGGCTTTGCCGCCCGGCGCCCGCACCTACGTCGTCAAGGAAGGCGATCAGTTGTTGCGGATCGCGCGCACCTACGGCATCCCGGTCGACCAGTTGATGCAGGCCAACGGCCTGACCACCGATAAGCTTCGCCCCGGGCAGGTGCTGTATATCCCGGCGCCGGTCCCGACCGCGACGAAGGCGCCGCCGACCGCTGTGCCCGCCGGCTGGGTGACCTACCGCGTGCAGAGCGGTGATCGCATCCAGCAGATCGCGATCTGGTACGGCGTCACCTGGGCCGACATCATCGCCGCCAACGGCCTCGACGGCTATGGCACGATCCGCGTCGGCCAGGTGCTTGCGATCCCCAACCCGCCGCGTCGGCCTGTGGTGTACACGGTGCAGGCGGGCGACACGCTGCAGGGCTTGAGCGAGCGCTTCCAGATCAGCATCGACTTCATCCGCATCGCCAATCACAACTTCAAGGGCGACACGATCTACGCGGGCCTGACGCTCATCATCCCGATGCGGCCCGAGATGATCCCCTGAGCAGGACGAGCTGACGATCTGAACGAGCGGTGGTCTCGGGCGTCGCCCGACCACCGCTCGTTTCGTTTTCGCCATCATTTGCGTTTGGTTTTCGTGCACCTTGGCCACCAATGAAGGCGACCGGTTCGATATAATTCGGGTGCCTGTCCGTGAAGGATTTCACGAGGGTCGTCGTTAACCACCACAGGGTGGTTTGAGCGCCACACACGATGGACGCTCAGACCACCCGATTTGCGCCAGTCCTGCGCTGGCGATCAGGGTTCTTCATGACCGTCAATCTGCCCTATGGGCGCGTCTACAACTTCAACGCCGGCCCGGCCGCGCTTCCGGTGTCCGTGCTCGAGCAGGTGCAGGCCGAGCTCTTGAACTTCAAGGGCACCGGCATGTCGGTGATGGAGATGAGCCATCGCTCCAAGGCCTTCGAGGCGATCCTGCACGAGGCCGAGGCGGATCTGCGCGCGCTCTACCACATCGGCGACGATTGCGCCGTGATCTTCATGCAGGGTGGCGCCTCGCTGCAGTTCTCGGCCATTCCGGCCAACCTGCGCCCGCAGGGCAAGTCGGCCGATTACTTCGTCACGGGCTCGTGGTCGAAGGCGGCCTACAAGGAAGCCAAACGCCACGGCGCGACGCGTGTGGCCTTCGACGGCGGCGCGCAGAACTTTGTCCACGTTCCGGTGAACGGCGAGGCCTCGGTCGACCCCGACGCGGCGTATGCCTACATCTGCAGCAATGAGACCGTCAACGGTCTGTCGTACCACGCGCTGCCGCATCTGCCTGAGAGCGTGCCGCTGGTCTGCGACGCTTCGTCCGAATTCGTCAGCCGGCCGCTCGACATCTCGCGCTACGGCCTGGTGTACGGTGGCGCGCAGAAGAACGCCGGTCCCGCCGGCGCGACCATGGTCATCATCAAGCGCGATCTTCTGGCGCGCACGCCCGACAACGTGCCGCCGATGATGGACTACAAGTTGTTGAGCGAGCACGGGTCGCTCTACAACACGCCGCCGTGCTTCAACATCTACGTCACCGGTCTGGTGTTCAAGTGGATCCTGGGGCAGGGCGGGCTCGAGGCGATCGCGCAGATCAACCGCCAGAAGGCGGCCAACGTCTATGCCGCGATCGATCAGAGCGGCGGCTTCTATGCCGGCCACGCGCTCGTCGACAGCCGCTCCGACATGAATGTGACGTTCCGGCTGCCTGACCCGACGCTCGAAGAGCAATTCGTCAAGGCCGCCAAGGCCGAGGGCCTCGAAGGCCTCAAGGGCCACCGCTCGGTCGGCGGCATCCGCGCCTCGCTCTACAACGCGGTCCCCGTCGCCGCCACGACTCTGCTGGCCGAGTTCATGGCGGAGTTCCAGCGAAAGAACGGCTGAAAACAGGCGTCAGGCGTCAGGCGTCGGGCGTCAGTGACGCTGGAGCGCGACGCCCGGATCGTCTCGAAACGACAAAGGGGCAGAGCCGACTGGCTTGCCCCTTTGTCGTTTCGATCGACGGTCTGACATCGCCTTCGCGTCACTGCCGTCTGGCGGCTACCGGATGAACTGCTCGACAAACGTCTCCCCCAGCCCCACCGCCGCATAGTGCTTGCGGCACATGTCGATCTTGGTGAAGACGTCTTCGTAGCCCGTGCAGCGGCCGGCCTCGTCGACGTAGTACATGCAGCCTGAGATGTTGAAGAACGTGATCATCTCGTCGTCAGTGTCGACGACCAGCGTGTGCGTTTCACCCGGCGGCTCGAAGACGTAGCTGCCGGCCGTCGCGCGCCACTCGTGCTCGAGGTAGCGCCACGAGCCTTTGATCACGTAGCCGTGCACCGGCGCGGGATGCAGGTGACGGCTGACCACGCCAGCGCGTTTGACCCGCAGCAGGTTGCACCAGTGCCCGACGACGGTGTTGAGCATCAGCGGTCGAAACCACACGTTCGGCGCCTGCGGCACCCAGACGCGCTCGTCTTCAGGCACGGCCGGCGACACGACGATCTCGAGCGGCGAATACGGATGCGCTGAGGGATTCTTCGAACGGGGGATGGGGTGGGCAGACAGCATGGAACCTCCTGTGAACGACTGGTCGTTTACATCGTCAGATAACCGCCGTCGATGGGCAGCACGACGCCGGTGATAAAGCCGGCGTCCGGCGAGCACAGGAACAGCGCAGCGCCGACGAGATCCTCGGGCGCCCCCCAGCGCCCCATCGGCGTGCGCGCGAGCAACGCGGCGCTGCGGGCGTCGTCCTCCTGCAGCGGCCGGGTCAGTTCGGTCGTGATCCAGCCCGGCGCTAGGGCGTTGACGCGGATGCCTTCCTGAGCCCAGGCCGCGGCCAGCGCCTTGGTCAGCTGCGCGATCCCGCCCTTGCTGGCCGTGTAGGCCGGCACCTGCGGGCCGCTGACGAAGCTGAGCATCGACGCCAGGTTGAGCACGGCTCCGCGCCGCGGCGCCAAAGCCGGCCGCGCGGCTGTGCAAACGCGCATCGTGCCGATCAGGTTGACCTGGATGACGCGCTCGAATCCGTCGAGCTCGAACTCGCGCCCGCCGCGCAGGATGATGCCGGCGGCGTTGACCAGCACATCCAGCCCGGGCAGCGCGTCGACCACTCGCGCCACGTCGTCCGGCCGGGTCACGTCCATCTGAACCACGGTCAGCCCGGGCTGCGTCGGCGTCGCGGCCACTTCGGCGTCCGTCGCGCCGGTGACCGTCACGGCATAGCCCCGTTCGAGAAAGCCGTGGGCCAGCGCCAGGCCAATGCCACCGGTGCCGCCCGTGATCAGCGCGATGCGCGAAGAGGAGGACATGGGTCTCATTTTACCGGGAGAAGGCCACGAATGGCCCGATCGGGCGGCACAGGGTCGAACTTACTTTCGTTACAATGGCACCCTATGCCCTTCAAGATCCTCATTTCCGATGGCTTGTCTCAAGCCGGCATCGATCTTCTCAAGACCGCCGGCGACGTAATCGTCGACGCCAAAATCACGCCCGAGGCGCTGTTGGCCACGCTGCCTGAATACGACGCGTTGGTCGTGCGCTCGCGCACCAAGGTCACAACGCAGGTGATCGCTGCCGGCCACACCCTGAAGGTGATCGGCCGCGCCGGCGTCGGCGTCGACAACATCGACGTGGCGGCTGCGCTCGCGGCCGGTATCACGGTCGTGAACAGCCCGCTGGCCGCGACGGTCGCGGTCGCCGAACTGACCATCGGCATGATGCTGGATCTGGCCCGCCGCGTGCCCGCCGCCGACGCCGCCCTCAAGCTCGGCAAGTGGGAGAAGAGCGCGTTCATGGGCGACGAACTCTCGGGCAAGACGCTCGGCCTGGTCGGCTTCGGCCGCATCGGCGCCGAGGTGGCTCGCCGGGCGCGCGCCTTCGACATGTCGATCATGGCGCACGACCCCTACCTCAGCGATGACCAGATCCGCGAGCGCGGCGCCGAGCCGAGGTCGTTTGCCGATCTGCTCGGCTGCGCGGACTATGTCTCGCTGCACCTGCCGCTGACCGAGGGCACGCGCGGCATGTTCGACTCGGCGCGCCTCTCGCAGATGAAGAAGGGCGCCCGCCTGGTCTGCCTCGCCCGCGGCGGCGTGATCGACGAGGCGGCTCTCGCCGTCGCCCTCGATAGGGGTCAACTGGCCGGCGCCGCGCTCGACGTCTTTGCCGTCGAGCCGCCCGGGCCGGGCTCGATCGCCCAGCATCCCAAAGTCATCGCGACACCCCATATTGGGGCGCAGACCCGAGAAGGACAGGACAGGGCCGGCCTCGACATCGCCGGCGAAGTCCTGGCCGTTTTGCAGGGCAAAGAGCCGCGTTTCAGGGTCCTGGCGAACGATTAGGCTATAATCTTCGGCAGCCTCGAAAGATTTAAGACGACGGCTGGGTATAAGAAAACGATAGACAAGGAGGATTTCGTCCTTCGTCTTTCGTCCTTCGTCACTCGTCGTTTCAGGGGCCTGTAGCTCAA
This sequence comes from Anaerolineales bacterium, assembly GCA_044226485.1. Taxonomy (GTDB): domain Bacteria; phylum Chloroflexota; class Anaerolineae; order Anaerolineales; family UBA6663; genus UBA6663. Next base: position 487,105 of record JBGAGY010000004.1, on the reverse strand, counting down.
TGGCAGAGCACGCGGCTCATAACCGCTTGGTTGCAGGTTCGAGCCCTGCCGGGCCCACCTGGGGCTGTCGCATCGGCAGCTCTTACTCTAGGTGTTCGTCGATGGTTGGTGCGGTGACGGATCCAGCCTGAACCCGCCAACCCCATGCGACGACGCCTTGGTTTGTGAGGAGATTGGCTATGACCTGGGCTGAGGACCTGATTTCACTCAAGAACCGCACACGGGATATCCAGGATTTGGGCCATGCCAGCGCCGTGCTGGCCTGGGATCAGGAAACCCTGATGCCGCCCAAGGGCGGCCCGACTCGCGGCCGCATTTTGGGCTTGCTCTCGCGGCTGACTCACGAACGGCTTTCGGACCAGAAGATCACGTCGCTGTTGGCCTCCGTCGAATCCTCGGGCAAGCTCAAGCCGGGCTCCGACGATGCCGCTTACGTGCGCCTCGTCCGCCGAGCGCATGAGCAGGCCGTCCGTGTGCCGACCGAACTGGTGGCCGAGATCGCCGAGCACGACTCGCGCAGCCAGCAGGCCTGGGCGCAGGCGCGGCCGGCCAACGACTTCGCCGCCGTCGAGCCCTTCCTGGCCAAGTCGGTCGAGCTTCGCCGCCGTGTGTCCGAGTACTTCCCGGAGCACGCTCATCCGCTCGACACCCACATCGACAACGCCGACGAGGGCATGAACGTCGCCACCCTGCGCGCGTTGTTCAGCCAGCTGCGCGATCAACTCGTGCCGTTGGTGCAGTCCGTCACCGCAAAACCCGAGCCCGACGAGAGCTTCCTGAAGCAGCGCTTCCCGAAGGCCAAGCAATTGGCTTTCAGCAACAAGGTGCTTGCGCGTCTGGGCTACGACTTCGAGGCCGGCCGCCTCGACGAAAGCGCGCACCCGTTCTCGATCACGCTCGGCGCCGGCGACAAGCGCATCACCACCCGCGTCCGCGCCGACGAGACCGATGTGCTCTACAGCCTGATGAGCACGATCCACGAGTTCGGCCACTCGACCTACGAGCAGAACATCAAGCCCGAGTACGATGGCACGCCCCTGTTCGGCGGCGTCTCGGCCGGCGTCCATGAGAGCCAGTCGCGCCTGTGGGAGAACATCGTCGGGCGCAGCCGCGGCTTCTGGACCTATTGGTATCCGCGCCTGCAGCGGACGTTTGGCAAGGCGCTCAAGGAAGTCGATCTCGAGACGTTCCTGCGCGCGATCAACAAGGTCGAGACTTCGCTGATCCGCACCGAGGCCGACGAGCTGACCTACAACCTGCACATCATCATCCGCTTCGACCTGGAATGCGCGTTGATGGAGGGCAAGCTGACGGTCAAGGACCTGCCCGAGGCCTGGGGCGCCCGCTATCAGAGCGACCTCGGCCACCGCGCGCCCGACGATCGCGACGGCGTCATGCAGGACGTGCACTGGTATGGCGGCTACTGGGGCGTCTTCCAGTCGTACACGCTCGGGAACATCCTCAGCGCTCAGTTCTACGCGGCGGCGCTCAAGCAGCAGCCCGAGCTCGCCGAACAGCTCGCCGCCGCTAAGACGGCCGGCCTGCACCGTTGGCTGAAGAAGAACATCTACCAGCACGGCTCCAAGTTCACGCCCGCCGAACTTGTGCAGCGTGTGACAGGCAGCTCGATGACGATCGACCCGTACATCGCCTATCTGCGCGAGAAGTATTCGGCCCTGTACGGCCTGTAAGCGCTGCGATCGTTGGAGAAATCAGAAGGCCCGGCAAATCGCCGGGCCTTCTGTTGTTTTGGGGAGGCTCGGTGACGGGGGGAATCACCGAGCCTGAAGTTGTCGGGATGCCTCAGCAGCCCGGACGCGCTCTTGGGTGTGCGTTTCCACTCGGAGGGTGAGCGCGCCAGACTCAGCATCGATCGGGTGGCTGAGAGCCGGCTATGCCCTGGCTTAGAGCCAGCTTAACCGTCGCGCCCTGAACGCTTCTGAAACAGACGCTCCCAGGCGGCCACTTCCTCGGCGCTGAGGCGGGGCTCGTCATCCGGGCTCCCACGTCGAGGCGCCGGCGCCGTCATGAGTTGAGCGAATGACGTCGAGGGCATGGCGATCGCGCCCCGGCGGCGGGCGGCATCTTGCAGCCGAATGTCGCCGCTGACCACGATCAGGCCGCGCGGATTGCGCTCCTTGGCGATCAGGTCGAGGATCACGTCGTCGGCGGTCCGCGGTGGCCTGGCGAAGGATACGGCCAGCGTTGGAGTCGATAGAGTGGGGGCCTGCCCGACGGCGCCGCGGTCGAACACCACGCGGCCCTTCCGCCGCGTTCGCGACAGAAACGCGCGCAGTATCGAGACCAGCTTGACCTCGTCGTCGATCTCCTCAAGGCTCAACCCCGGCGTCGCGCCGATCAGGTTGTGTCCATCGATCAGGTATGCCACGCGCGGGATTCTAGCACCGCAGAAAAGCGATGAGCGATGAGCGACGGCTTAACAGCCCTCGCCTCCCGCCTTTCGCTCCTCGCCCCTCGCCACTGGCGCCAATGTGCCTTTATGCTACACTCGCCCGCTTATATGTACGTAGATTGGCGTCGTTTTGCCCCATATCTGGCGATCTCGATCGTCCTCAACATCCTGGTGACGTTGGCGGTGCTGTGGATGTGGGATCGCAATCGGCCCCGCATCGTCGTCGAAGCGCCGTCCGTGACGGCCACGGCGCCGGCGGGTGCGACCATGGCGGCTCTCGTGCGCAGCGCTACCCCGACGGCCGGCCAACCCACGGCCACCATTCACGTCGTTGCACCCGGCGACACGCTTGGCACGATCGCCGTGCGCTATGGCGTCTCGCTCGAAGACCTTATGGCGGCCAACAATCTGACGAACCCCGACGTCCTTTCGGTCGGGCAGACGCTGGCCATCCCGATCGGCGGCCTCCAACCGACGGCCACTGAGCCGCCCCCGGATGTCCCGACCACGACACCCATCCCGACAGCGACAACCGACCCCAACGCGCCGGCTCCTGAAGTCGCCATCAGTCGCGTGCAGTCGCCGGGCGTCCTCGCCCAGGAGACCGTGGTGTTGATCAACACCGGCGGGCCGCTCGAGTTGACCGGTTGGACGCTTCGCAGCGCCGACGGCCAGGAGTTCCGCTTCCCGTCGCTGACGCTCTTCCAGGGCGGCGCTGTGAACATCCACACGGCCGCCGGCGAGAACTCCGTCGTCGACCTCTACTGGGGTCTGACTGGCCCGGTCTGGGCCTCAGGCGCCAAGATTTTGCTCTCCGATCAGGCCGGCAAACTGCAGGCCGAATACACCATCCCCTGAACGCGCAGAGCGTGGCGCAGCGTCCAAAAGCCTGACGCGGTTTGACGCGAAACCGTCCACGCTCACGGCTCCATGCGCTAAACTTAGACCATGTTTGATCGATGGATCGAGCGCCTGCTCGAAGCCGCCCGCGCTGAAGGCAAGTTCGACAATCTTCCGGGTCAGGGCAAGCCCCTGCAGATGGAGGGCAACGAGAACGACCCCGAGTGGGCAGCCCAGCATCTGATGAAGCAGAACGACGCGCGTCCGCGCTGGCTGGAGGAGGATCTGGCCATTCGCGACTCGTTGGAGGCGGCGCTCAAAGAGATGAACCGCACGGCCGATTACATCCGGCAGCACCCTCAGCATGCCGATGAGTGGGGCCGGGCGGCCGAACGTTTCCGCGCCAGGGCGGGCGAACTCAATCGGCGTATCCGCGACTACAACTTGAGCACGCCGCTCGATCGGCTCCAGCGGCCGCGAATCGACGTCGAAGCCGAGATCGAGCGCGCCAGGCCGTGGGTGGCCGGCAGCGGATCCCGATAAGGGACACAAAAGCGCAGCGCCCTGGTGTTCGCCAGGGCGCTGCGCTTTTGTTTGGTTATTCGAAGAGACGTCTAAATGGTCTTCTCTTCCGGCTTCTTTTCTTCGGGCTTAGGGGCCTTTTCTTCGTCCGTCTTCAGGCCTTCGCGGAAATTCTTGATCGCGGAGCCGAGTTCACCGCCGACGCGGCCGAGCCGCCCGACGCCGAAGACCAGGATCACGATGACCAGGATGATGCCAAGTTCAAGGGGGCCGAAGTTCATAGTCGCTTCCTCTCGCTGATACCGACAGGCCGTTAAGTACTCCTGGTCCTGTCAACTTACGCGAAAAGATTATAACATGCGTGCCCCACGCGTTCCTCTCATCCCATCACCGCCAGACTCACCAGGACCACGCCACCGACGTTGAACAGCGCATGCGCGATCAGGCTGGCCCAGTTGCGTTGCGTTCGTTGCGCCGCGAACGCGATCAACAGGCAAATCGGCAATAGGCCGAGCACGTCCCAATATTTGAACATGTGGAAACCTGCCCAGAGCAGGCCGTGGATCAGCCAGGTGTAGCGGCCGAACGCCAACTCCTGGCGCGGCAGGATGTAACCGCGCCACCAGAGCTCCTCGCCCGCGATGTTGAAGAAGAACGTGACGACGAACAACGCCACCACGCCCCACTGACCTTTGATGCTGCCACCGGCAGCGGCATCGAGTGCGGCTATCGAGAACGGCGCGAGCGGATCGGCGAGGATGGGTAGATGCGCCGGCAGCGGCAGGGCGCCGCTCTTGATCAGCAGCAGCCCGACCTGCGAGAGCAGCCCGTAACTCAGCATCCCGACCACGAAGATGCCGAGCGCCCAGATCAGGTCGCGCCAGGTTGGGCGTGGAAAGCGCATGCGTTTCGCGAAGCTCTCCATCGTGAGCGGAAATCCTTCAATGCGGTGATAGACGATCAGCGCTGCCGCGAACATCATCGCCATCGGCACGCACACCGTCGCCAGATACGCGACGATGGGCGAGTAGCCTTGCGTTTCCAGCCAGGGCCGAAAGCCATAGAAAACCAGACAAAGGATCAGGGCTGGCGCGCCAAACAGGGCCAGCGACTGCGCCCAGCTTGCAGGACGAAGCCTCGTGGGTGTGCTGAGCGACTCAACGATGCTAACGGCGGGTGCAGACATGGCTTCTCCTTTATACATTCACATGAGTATGTAAATTGCCATGAAGAAAGCGGCGCCGGCGCGAGGCCGAACCACCGCTTGGCTAGACGATGCCTCTGACGAAAAGATCCGCCAACCCGCTGGCGTGCGCGTCCTTGTTCAGGACCCCGGGCGACGTCACCCACAGAAGGATCAGGCCGTTCTGGTAAGCCAGGAACGCCCGGGCCGCCACAGCCGGGTCGACGTCGGCACGGATGGCGCCTTGCTCGCGGCCCAGACTGAAGAACCCCGTGATCTGCTCGAGCGTTGCCAGGCCCTGTTGGATCCGGGCTTTGCGAAGCGTCGCCAGTTCGGCCGATTCGTGCGAGTTGAGCAGTAATAGGGCTGTTGTGCCGCGAAATCGAGCGTCTTTCTCAAGCAGGTCGAGCGTGTAGACGAGCACCCGTCGGGCGATCGACACGAAGTCGCCGCCCTCGGCGATCGCCTGGGCCACGGCGCGGTTGCTGACCGCCGAGGCGTTTTCGATGAGCGCCGTGAACAACTCTCGCTTGCCGCCGAAGTGATGATAGATCGCGCCGCGGGTGACGCGCGCCGCCTTCGCGACCTCGTCGAGCTTCGTCGCAGCATAGCCGCGCCGGCTCATGACCTGAAGGGCGGCATCGAGCACGGCCTGGCGAGTGAGTTCAGCATCTTCCTTGGTGCGTTTCATGGTTGATATTTTACATTCTATCAGGAATGTAAAAAGTGTCAAGTCGTCGCGCGGAAGGTGCTGGGCGATTCGGGGTTCTGCGTCAACGCGCTGAGGCTCGGGTAGGCTTTGAAGGCGGCTTCGCGCCGCACGGTGCGACCGGCCGCGGAGTTCGTGATTCGCCGTGCAGTTCGAGGCTGCCTGAAAATCGCGAACCTTAAATCCTGGAGGGCCGCCGCCATTGATGTGTCTTCGTTGAAGTGACCTCCGACACGCGCGAGCAGGCCGTCCTCGCGTCTGGGCCACGCGCTCGTCACATCCACGAAAACCCGCGTAATGCTCGGCCAAAGCCCTCTTCCGGACGACAGATTCGAGGGCGAAGCTGTGCTACACTGATTCCATGTCCGCACAGGCTCTGTATCGCAAATGGCGCCCGCAGGTGTGGGACGATGTCGTCGGTCAGGATCACGTGGTCCAGACTCTTCGACACGCTATCGCTCACGAGCACGTGGCCCATGCGTATCTTTTTTCGGGCCCACGCGGGTGCGGCAAGACGACGAGCGCGCGCCTGGTTGCTAAAGGCGTCAACTGCCTGAACCCCGATCCTGCTCACCGCCCTTGCAACGAGTGTGCGCATTGCACGGCGGTCAACGAAGGCCGCTTCCTCGACTTGATTGAGATCGACGGCGCCTCGAACAACAGCGTCGAGAACATCCGCGACCTGCGCGACAAGATCAACTTCTCGCCGGGGCAGGGCCGCTACAAGGTCTACATCATCGACGAGGTGCATATGCTCTCGCTCGGCGCCTTCAACGCGTTGTTGAAGACGCTCGAGGAGCCGCCGCCTCACGCGATCTTCATCCTGGCGACGACCGAGAACTACAAGGTGCCGGCCACTGTCGCGTCGCGCTGCCAGAAGTTCGAGTTCCGTCGCATCCCGGTTGCCGACATCGTCGCGCGCCTGCAAACAGTTTGCGCTCACGAAGACATCACGGCTGAGCCCGCGGCGCTCGAGCTCGTCGCGCGACAGGCTACCGGCGCCTTGCGCGACGCCGAAAGCCTGCTCGATCAATTGATCGCGGCCGGGTCGGCTGCCAGCGGCGGAGGCCGGTCGGTGACGCTCGCTCAGGCTCAGGCCTTGTTGGGCGCGGCGCTGAGCCAGACCGTGCAGGATCTGACCGGTGCGCTGGCGATCGCCGACTCGGGGCGCGGCCTGCAACTGATCCAGACCGCCGTCGATGCTGGCGCTGACCCGCGCCAGTTGGGTCGGCAGATGGTCGACTATCTGCGCCAGTTGATGCTGATCCGGCTCGGCAACGGGGCCCTTGTCGACGCGACCCCCGAGGTCCGCGCGGTGATGGCTCGGCAGGCCCAGGCCTGGGAGGCCCCGACGTTGCTGCGCGCGATTCGCGCGTTCAACGCGGCGGCCGGTGAGACACGGGCCGGCTGGCAGCCCCAGCTGCCGATCGAACTCGCCGTGCTCGAGTGCACGGCGCCGCCCGAGGAGCCGGTGCGGGCGGCGGCCACGGCCGCCGTTTCGGCACCCGTCGCCGCGGCGGCGCCACAACCGCCGATCGCTCGAGCCGAACCTGCCGCCGTCGAACGGGCCGGCACATCCACAAGCGCGGCTGACGCTGGCGATCTTGGCCTGGTGTGGCGCAAGGCGGCTGATCTGCTGCTCGAGCGGCGCAAGATCACGGCGTTGACCAAGACCGACCTGGAGCGCTGTGGCGTGATCGGCCTGCATGACGATGAGTTGCGCGTGCGTGCGACCAAGGCTTTCATCGACCGATTGCAGAATCGACCTGAGTTCGCAGGAACGTTGGCTCAAGCAGTGTCGGAGGTGCTGGGGCGCAGTGTGCGCATCGCCTTCCAGCCTGGCGAGGGCCCGGCGCGGGCCGGTCGTGGGGCGCCGCCCGGGAGCCTGGCTGCCGCGGCGATCGACCTGGGCGGCGAGCTCGTCGATTGACGGGCTCGTTCCTCAGCGGGTGCTGCCAACCGATGCCGCTGGAAGTTATCTGAAACGTGAACGCGCTGACGGACCTTCTCCGCGGCATCCGCGCACAACACATCGATTGTACTGACAAAACGATCAAGTCTGTGCGATCCTTACCGGGCGCACGATCAAACTGAAAGAGGCACACTATGACGTTCATGCGTGGCAATCGTCCCCCGCCGGGAATGAACCAGGCGTTGGCGGAGCGGATGCAGAAACTGCAAGAAGACATGCGCGCGATGCACGAGGCCCTCGAGGCCGAGCGTTTCTCGTCCACGGCGGGCGGGGGAGCGGTCAAGGTGACCGTGAACGGCCAGCAGCGCGTGGTGTCGGTCGAGATCGCGCCCGAGGCGCTCGGCGACGCGGCGATGTTGAACGACATGCTGGTCGTGGCGACGAACGCCGCGCTCGAGGAGTCGCAGAAGGTGGCGGCCGAGCGGCTTCAGGCGTTGGGCCCAGCGATTGGCCTGCCGGGTCTCGGTCTTTAGCAACAACGGATCGATATGGCGAATCCTGCTCTCCCTTCAGCGGTGCAGCGTCTGATCGACGAGTTCGGGCGGCTGCCCGGCATTGGTCCGAAGTCGGCGTCGCGTCTGACGTTCTTCTTGTTGCGCCAGGATCATACGGATCAGATCGAGGCGTTGTCGCAGGCATTGACTGAGCTGCGTGAACGCACGCGCTCGTGTTCCAACTGCTTCAACATCACCGAAGACGATCCGTGTCGCATCTGTCGCGACTCGAATCGCGACTCGTCTGTGTGGTGCGTGGTGGAGGAGCCGCTCGACGTGATTGCGATCGAGCGGACGAGCCGGTTTCACGGCCGCTATCATGTGTTGGGTGGGGTGATCTCGCCTGTCGAAGGCGTGGGCCCTGAGGACCTGCATGTGGCGGAGTTGATCGAGCGTGTGCGGATGGCGCAGCCGCCGTTGCGCGAGATCATCCTCGCGACGAACGTGAGTCTTGAAGGCGAAGCGACGGCCATGTACGTGCAGCGGCAGCTGGCGAGCGTGGATCCGGGCCTGAGAGTGACGCGCTTGGCGCGCGGATTGCCGGTGGGCGGCGACCTCGAATACGCCGATGAAACGACGTTGGGCCGCGCTCTGGACGGCCGGCAAGCGATGTGAAGGTGCGCGAATCGCCTGTGAATCGCGGTCAAGAGTCAAGAAAAAGAATTTAAGATATCGAACCTTGACTCTTGATCGCAAAGGCGTATAATTCTCCTTCGCTGACGGGGTTGAACAACAGCGTGTCTGATCACCCCCAAGCGCCCGAGCGTAAACCGCCCTGGACGTTTCAAAAACGAATAAGGGACAGGCACCGGCGACGAGACGCAGGAAAGTGAAATTGCGTCTTGACAGCCTCTGACAAAGAGGGTAAGATCGCCTGCGCTCTGGGAACGGGCAAACTGCCCGAAAAAATGAGCCCCGAGCTCGTGAACCTTAACAACTGAAGAGTGACAGGAAATCTGTGAGAACAGGAATCCGTTGATCCTATCGATCCTTGTGATCGAAGTTCAATTACGGAGAGTTTGATCCTGGCTCAGGATGAACGTTGGCGGCGTGCTTAACACATGCAAGTCGAACGAAGAATTTGTAGCAATACGAGTTCTTAGTGGCGAATGGGTGAGTAACACGTGGGTGACCTACCCTGGAGTGGGGAATAACAGTCCGAAAGGATTGCTAATACTCCATACAGTCCCGGAGATTTGAGGCTCTGGGTCCAAAGCAGCAATGCGCTTCAGGAGGGGCCCGCGGTCCATCAGCTAGATGGTGGGGTAATGGCCTACCATGGCGACGACGGATAGGGGACCTGAGAGGGTGGCCCCCCACACTGGCACTGACACACGGGCCAGACTCCTACGGGAGGCAGCAGTGGGGAATATTGGTCAATGGGCGAAAGCCTGAACCAGCAACGCCGCGTGTGCGATGAAGGCCTTCGGGTCGTAAAGCACTTTTCGAGAGGATGAGGAAGGACAGTACTCTCGGAATAAGTCACGGCTAACTACGTGCCAGCAGCCGCGGTAAAACGTAGGTGGCTAACGTTATCCGGATTTACTGGGCGTAAAGCGCGCGCAGGCGGCTTCGCAAGTCGGGCATGAAATCTCCTCGCCTAACGGGGAGAGGCTGTTCGATACTGCGGGGCTTGAGGGCGGTAGAGGGTGGTGGAATTCCGCATGTAGTGGTGAAATGCGTAGAGATGCGGAGGAACACCAGTGGCGAAGGCGGCCACCTGGACCGCTCCTGACGCTAAAGCGCGAAAGCTAGGGTAGCAAACGGGATTAGAGACCCCGGTAGTCCTAGCTGTAAACGATGTCGACTGGGTGTCGGCGATTAAAAACCGTCGGTGCCGTAGCAAACGCGTTAAGTCGACCGCCTGGGGACTACGGCCGCAAGGCTAAAACTCAAAGGAATTGACGGGGATCCGCACAAGCAGCGGAGCGTGTGGTTTAATTCGAGGCTACGCGAAGAACCTTACCAGGGTTTGACATGCAAGTAGTAGTGAAGCGAAAGCGGAACGATCCTTCGGGAAGCTTGCACAGGTGATGCATGGCTGTCGTCAGCTCGTGCCGTGAGGTGTTCGGTTAAGTCCGCTAACGAGCGCAACCCTTACCGTCAGTTATACGTGTCTGGCGGGACTGCCGGTCTTAAGCCGGAGGAAGGTGGGGATGATGTCAAGTCAGCATGTCCTTTATATCCTGGGCTACACACACGCTACAATGGCCGGTACAATGGGGTGCCAAGCCGCAAGGCGGAGCCAATCCAAAAAACCGGTCTCAGTTCGGATTGTAGGCTGCAACTCGCCTACATGAAGTTGGAGTTGCTAGTAACCGCAGGACAGCTATACTGCGGTGAATACGTTCCCGGATCTTGTACACACCGCCCGTCACGTCATGGGAGCTGACAACACCTGAAGCCGGTGAGTTAACCGCAAGGAGACAGCCGTCTAGGGTGGGGTTGGTGACTGGGACGAAGTCGTAACAAGGTAGGTGTACCGGAAGGTGCGCCTGGATCACCTCCTTTCTAGAGAAATGAGCGACTACTCACGGTAGTTTCGCTCGAACACTGTGATCGCGTGTATTTCCTGTCACTCTTCAGGGGTTAAGGTCGCTGGGGCCTTTAGCTCAGTTGGTTAGAGCATCCCTCTGATAAGGGGAAGGTCTGAGGTTCAACTCCTCAAAGGCCCACTTTATACGGGGATGTAGCTCAGTTGGGAGAGCGCCGCCTTTGCAAGGCGGATGTCAGGGGTTCGAGCCCCCTCATCTCCACTGAGATCAAAACTGGAGAGACGAAGATTAGCTTCGTGAACCTGGCACGGTAGCGGAATAGCGAACAGGACAAGCTTGGCTTTTGACGGCCCGGTTTGCTCCGGGCTGTTTCGTCTCTGCCGGGGGTTGGAGATCGCGCTCTGAGCATGTGAAGACACGTGCTCAGAGCGCGGCAGCCAACGTGCGTTGCCTCTCTCGTTGAAAGACGAGACGTCGGTGCGTGAGCACCGGCACCCGCGCTTGCGCGGGCTTGAACATTGACAACTGAATAACTGTGGAACTTCAATTTCTCCGCATCACGTGGGCTAAGCTACTAAGGGCGTACGGTGGATGCCTTGGAGACAAACGCCGAAGAAGGACGCGGTACACTGCGATAAGCCTCGATGAGTCGTGTGCAGACGCTATAGTCGGGGATTTCCGAATGGGGAAACCCACTGGTCTAATAAACCAGTACCTGTCAGTGAATCCATAGCTGCCAGGAGGGAACGAGGGGAACTGAAACATCTAAGTACCCTCAGGAAAAGAAATGATTCCGCTAGTAGTGGCGAGCGAACGCGGAAAAGCCCAAACCGATCAGCATGCTGGTCGGGGTTGTAGGACCGACATACGGAAGTTACCAAGCAGTGCGTTAGCAGAATGGTTCTGAAAACCAGCCATAGAGGGTGATAGTCCCGTAAGCGAAAACGCTCTGCCTTCCGTCGGGATCCTGAGTACTGCCGGACACGCTAACTCGGCAGGAAGCTAGGGAGTCCACTCCCTAAGGCTAAATACGTTTGTCTACCGATAGTGAACAAGTACCGTGAGGGAAAGGTGAAAAGAACCCCTGCTAGGGGAGTGAAATAGAACCTGAAACCGTTCGCCTACAAACAGTCCGAGGGCTATGTACTGTTGAGCGCCGTGGTAACACGGTTGTTCCGGTAAATGCCTGAGGGCGTGCCTTTTGGAGAATGAGTCCGCGAGTTAATACGTGTGGCCAGCTTAAGGGAGTAACACCCGGAGGCACAGCGAAAGCGAGTCTGAATAGGGCGCCTAGTCGCACGTATTAGGCACGAAACCCGGTGATCTACCCATGGCCAGGGTGAAGCGAGCTTAACCGCTCGTGGAGGCCCGAACCTACTGTTGTTACAAAAACAGGGGATGAGCTGTGGGTAGGGGTGATATGCCAACCGAACTGGGAGATAGCTTGTTCTCCCCGAAATAGCTTTAGGGCTAGCGTTGTGCGTTCAGTAGTGGAGGTAGAGCACTGGATTGGCTAGGGGGCTTATCGCTTACCAAACCAAACCAAACTCCGAATGCCACTACTCCAGAGCACAGCAGTCGGACTACGGGTGATGAGATTCGTGGTCGAAAGGGAAAGAGCCCAGATCATCAGTTAAGGTCCCTAAATCCATGCTCAGTGGAAAACGATGTGGGATTGTTTAGACAGCCAGGAGGTTGGCTTAGAAGCAGCCATCCTTTAAAGAGTGCGTAATAGCTCACTGGTCAAACGATCCTGCGCGGACAATTTACCGGGGCTAAGCATGGTACCGAAACTGTGAACTCCTTCGGGAGTGGTAGGGGAGCGTTGTGTTCTGCTGTGAAGGTCAACTGTAAGGATGGCTGGAGCGGACACAAGTGAGAATGCGGACATGAGTAGCGTAAATCACGTGAGAACCGTGATCGCCGTAAGTCTAAGGTTTCCGACGCAAGGTCAGTCCGCGTCGGGTTAGTCGGGCCTTAGTCGAGGCCGTAAGGCGTAGACGATGGACAACTGGTTAACATTCCAGTACCGTCTGAGTGGAGCGAAGGAGTGACGCAGACAGGTAAACCAGCCCACCTATGGACATGGTGGGTGCAAAGCGCGTAGGCGTTGAGATTCGTAGGCAAATCCGCGAGTCGAGCCGAGGCGTGATAGCGAGCCCTTGAGGCATAAGTGGTCGAGCCTGGCTGCCAAGAAAAACTTCGTAGCATCGATGCTCAGACGCCCGTACCGCAAACCGACACTGGTAGACGGGTCGAATAGACCAAGGCGACCGGAAGAACCTTCGTTAAGGAATTAGGCAAAATTACCTCGTAACTTCGGGAGAAGAGGTGCCCCTAAGTGTGAAATCTATCCTGATCGAGCACTCGGGGGTCGCAGTGAAATGGCTCTAGTGACTGGTTAACTAAACCACAGGTCTCTGCAAAGCCGTAAGGCGATGTATAGGGGCTGACACCTGCCCAGTGCCGGAAGGTTAAGGGGATAGGTTAGCGCAAGCGAAGCCTTGAACCGAAGCCCCGGTGAACGGCGGCCGTAACTATAACGGTCCTAAGGTAGCGAAATTCCTAGTCGGGTAAGTTCCGACCCGCACGAACGGTGTAACAACTGGAGCACTGTCTCAACGAGGGATCCGGCGAAATTGAAATGGCAGTGAAGATGCTGCCTACCTGCAGTAGGACAAAAAGACCCCGTGGAGCTTTACTACACCTTGGCATTGCGTTAGGACTTGATCTGCGTAGTATAGGTGGGAGACTTTGAACCTGGGATTTCGGTCTCGGGGGAGTCGTCAGTGAAATACCACCCTGATGAAGTTCTGACCCTAACCTTGCGCCGTGATCCGGCCAGGGAACAGTGCCAGGCGGGTAGTTTGACTGGGGCGGTCGCCTCCTAAAGAGTAACGGAGGCGCCCAAAGGTTCGCTCAGGCTGAATGGAAACCAGCCGTAGAGTGTAAAGGCACAAGCGAGCTTGACTGCAAGGCCAATGCGCCGAGCAGAGACGAAAGTCGGGCTTAGTGATCCCACGGTTCAGTGTGGAATGGCCGTGGCTTATCAGACAAAAGCTACCCCGGGGATAACAGGCTGGTGAAGTCCAAGAGTTCACATCGACGACTTCGCTCGGCACCTCGATGTCGGCTCATCGCATCCTGGGGCTGTACAAGGTCCCAAGGGTTGGGCTGTTCGCCCATTAAAGCGGTACGTGAGCTGGGTTCAGACCGTCGTGAGACAGGTCGGTCTCTATCCACTGTAGGCGTAGGGGATTTGAGGGAGCCTGCCCTTAGTACGAGAGGACCGGGGTGGACGAACCTCTGGTGCGCGGGTTGTCGTGCCAACGGCATTGCCCGGTAGCTACGTTCGGTCGAGATAACCGCTGAATGCATCTAAGTGGGAAACTCGTCCCAAGATTAGATCCCCCATGGCACAAGCCAGTAAGGCCGCAGGTAGACCACCTGCTATATAGGCACCACATGTAAGCGCTGCAAGGCGTGAGTGAAGGTGTCCTAATCGGCCGAGGGCTTAGTCCATTTGACGTGGTGCGGAGAAATTGAAGGTTCACAGTGACCGTCGCGAGACGGTATTCAGTTGTCGGCTGACAATCGTCAGCCCTAAAATCGATAAACTCTCTTGGTGATTTGTGCGTCGAGGGTACACCCGGTCCCATCCCGAACCCGGAAGTTAAGCTCGACAGCGCTGATGATACTTGGTGGGAGACTGCCTGGGAAAGTAGGTCGTCGCCAAGGGGTTTGTAACATCCTTCGGGATGTTGAAAGAAGGCTCAACGCAAGTTGGGCCTTCTTCGTTTAATCGCCCCGCCTCAAAGAAGCGCCCGGGATGTGCGCGAACACATGCCAGTCGATACGCCGATCTCACGGATCGGAAGGGGTGACGCGGATCCAGTCCTCATCGGCGCCTAGCCCGGTATGGGTTTGCCGATCGCCCCATCGGCCGGGGTCAGTTGTCGATCTCAGGCGACGTCGAGTCTGTAGACGCTCACGTCCTGCTTGAGTCGAAACCCTGCCGCCCCGTAGACGCCCAGCGCGGCGTCACGCTGTCGATCGGTCTCCACGTAGATGTCTTCGGCGCCGGCAGCCACCAGACGCTCACAGCAGGCCTCCAGGACCATTCTGCCGATCCCAAGCCCCCTGTGCTCCGCCGCGACGCCCAGCGGCTCGATCTGGCCGCACGGTCGGCCTCCGTAGCCTTGCGCATCGAACCATCCCACACAGAACGCCGCGAGTCTTCCATCAGGGGCTTCGACCACCAGGTCGAGCTCGGGCCGATACGCCTTCTGCGCGAGCGTTCGCGCACGCCATGAGGGCGTCATATTCTTGCTCTCGAACACCGAGCGGTGCAGCTCCACATATGCGTCCACTTCGGTTGGCCCGGCCAATGCCCGCAGCCGATAGCCTTCCGGCAACGCGACAGCCGCCCGCTCTGTTGCCGCCGGCCGTATGAGGTGCACTTTCGACCACGGATCTACGGGGACATGACCCTGGTCGGTAAAGCCATACCTTTCGAGGACGCGTCTGACGTCCTCCTGGTCGTTCAATACCGGTACGAACCAGCACGGTCGGCCAAACTCGGGGTCTGCAGCCGTAGCCTGCGCCCGCTCGACGGCCCAGCTCAGCACCTCGGCATAGGCGCTCGGTTCACCGGCCGCGTCTGCCACGATGTCGATCGACCAGAAGGGCGTCTGCAGCACAGCCCAGGCGCAAGGCTCGCCTCTGTCGTCGCGCAGCACGCGCAGGTTGTCGGCTCGATCGAGCGCCCACGAACTCAGGCGGTACGGGAGGTCGATCAGGTGGAGGTGGCGCTCTGCTTCGCGATGGGCCACGGCAATCAGGTTTTCGATGTTGATAGGCATATGAATGGTTCGCTCCCGATCAGTATACGCTGAACGGACTCTGGATCTGCATGGTGGGCAGCCACCAACCATGACCCGAAGGACCTTCAGGTGAACCAATGTGATCCCTCGGACGTTAAGGGGTAGAGTTAACGTGTCAAGGAGGACTTCATGAAACGCCGATTGCTGCCCCTGAGCGCCGTCCTGGCGCTTGTCGCGAATGCCTGCATCCCAAATCCGGGCTCCACGCCCACCATCGTCCCCACCCTGGAACCGCCCACCCAGGCCCCCACCGAAGCGCCTGCGACGCCCACGGCCGCGCCCGAGATGCCTACGCAGTCCCCGGCCCCTGCCGGGCTGCAGATCGATCAGCTTCGGAACACGTCCTATCGCTTCACCGACATGCCAAACCAACCCGTTCAGCTGACCGACGGCGTCAAGCCGCGCGATGTCAGCGACCCGGCCGGGGCCGACTACCGTGTCGCCGGCATCGTCGGGGGTGGGGAGGCCATCGCCTTGGGCGATCTGGATGGTGATGGCAGCGAAGACGCCGCAGTGATCCTGACCGCCGACCCCGACGGCACGGGTGTGTTCTTCCACCTGTTCGTCATGCTCAGCAACGCCGGTCAACCCGCGCAGGCCGCCGAGGCCTTCCTGGGCGACCGAGTGGCCCTGCACGAGGTGTCCATCGCCAACCGGGAGGTGACGGTGCGGATGGACGTCGCCGGGCCGGAGGACGGCGCCTGCTGCCCTTCACAGCCGAGTGTGCGCCGCTACCGACTCGAGACCGATCTCTCCCTGGATGTGACGCTCGAGGAGAACGGCGTGGCTGTCACGTATCCGGTCGACTACGGCGGCGACCCTGTTGGCTATGCCGTGGCCGGCCAGCCCGCCACTCCCTGGACCCCCACTGGCGATGAGGCCCCGACCGAGTTCGGCTTGAGCCTCCCCGCCTTCGGCCAGGTCGTCGGGGTGCCGACTCAGACCCTGTTCCCCGCGCGCATCCGCGTCTACCCGGTGCGTAGCTTTGCGTATTACGGCTTCGATGCCGAGCTGGCTAACCTGCAGGGCGTGCTGGCGCAGCCCAACCCGGATCTCAGCGCCTATGCCAACGTCATCTCGGACGGACCCACGCCGACCCTGCCGTTCCTGCCGCCCGTCAACGCCACCCAGGTCTTCCGAGCTCAGCCGGCGGTGGTGACCTTCGGCAACGGTCAGGGCGGAAGCCTGGGCGGACGCGGCGTTCGCTACCTCACGTTCTACGCACAAGGCCTGATGCCGGTCACCCGCGGCGACGTCTGGTACACGTTCCAGGGCCTCACCGACGACGGGAGTTCCTACGTCAGCGTGACCTTACCGGTTCGCATTGAGGATCTGCCCGAGACCGCGCCCGCTGATTTCAATCCTCCCGACTACACCGCCTATCTGCAGCAGGTATTCGAAACCGTGCACGGCGCCGGGAACATCCAGCCCGCCTTGAGCCTGCTCGACTCCATCGTCGGCTCGATCGCCGTCACGGCGCCGCCGACGGCCGCGCAAGTGATCACGCTTGAAGCTCCGACGGAAGGTGAGAGCGTCACGAGCGGCGTGGTCGTCAAGGGCACGGCCGCCATCTGGCCTTTCGAGGCCACACTGGTCTATCGGGTCTACGACTCGAACGGTGCGCTCATCGGTGAAGGCCCGATCATGACGACCGGAGACATCCCTGGCCCGGTCACGTTCGAAGCGCCGATCACCTTTACGCCGACGACGGCCGGGATCGGTTGGATCGACGTGCTCGACCTCAGCGCCAAAGATGGTTCTGTGCTGGGCGGAGCCCAGGTGGAAGTTCAGCTAGAGCCTTAGCTCCGGCGGCAATTGACGAAAGAAGAAGGGCGCCGGGTGAACAGCTGTTCACCCACCCGGCGCCCTTCTTCTTTTGTGGTCGGAGGGATGGTCAGGCGGTCTTGGCTTTGCGAGGCTTCTTGAACTTCAGCTTCACGCGGCCAAGGTTGATCACGTCGCCCGTCGAAAGCTCCTGACCTTCTGGCGATGTCACCTGGCTGAAGTTGACCCAGGTGCCAGAAGTGGAGCCTTCATCGTAGATCCGGTAGATATTCTCGGCCACGGCCTCGATCCGCGCATGCAAACGCGAAACCGAGCGGTCGTTGAAGGTGACTTCGGCAAGTTCGGGATCGCGGCCAAAGCGCAGCGAGACGCCGTTGAGTTCGATGCGGGCGCGCTGCGGCACCTGGTGGTCGACGACCTCAAGGATGGCGTGCGAGTTCGCGACGTTGCCGCGCTGGGCAGCGGCCAGGGCATCGGCCAGCGGCTGAGTGATGCGCTTGGGCAGGGCGAGGTGGGCGACGTTGACTCGCGGCATCTGCTTGGGCATCTGCGGTCGAGGCAGGCCGGCCAGGTCGGGCATCGTCGGTCGCGGGATGCTGGGCATCTTCAGTCGGCTTGACGATGCCGCGCGCGTTGGACGCATGGGCTGGGTCGTTTCGATGGTCGCGGATTGCGCCAGAGCGACCGAAGCAGACGCAGCCGCCGGCGTTGCGGCCGTGTCGGGCGCAACCGTCTTTGTCACTTCACCCTCAGGTTGGCGCGACCGAGCCGGCCACTTGACGGCCGGCATCTTCCAACCTTTTTGGCGCCAGGCGTATACACCGATGGCAGCCAGCGCGACGAGGCTCAACAGCCCGGCCCACAGCGCGTACGGAGTGGCGTGAAGGGTCATCGTGGCCGACGTGGCCGGCTCTGGGACGACAGGTGGCGGGGCTTCGACGAATATCGAAGCCGGCTGGCTGACGCCCTCGAGACCGAGTTCGTCGACTACGCGAACCTGAACGGTCCGTGTCAGGCTTTCGGTGTCCGACGTCAGCGGCCAGGTGATCGCTTCAGCGGCCGACGTCGCGCGAGCGGCGACGGCGCCATCCACAAGCAATTCGACGGTCCTCAGGTCGCGGATATGGCCGTCGGCGAAATTGAGCGTATAGGGAACGTCGAGCGTATCCGTGCCGGAGGCGGCGGAATACGTGGGGGCTAGATCGCCCAGGGCGACCGCCGGGGCTTCGACGCGCAATTGGAAGATGGCTTCATGCGCGCGAACGGCCTGCCCGCCTTCGAGCTCCACCGACATGTTCAGGCGATGCTGCCCTGTCTGATTCAGCATCGACCGGTACTCGATTTGATATTGGCCGCGCTCGGCGGCCAGCGCCGAAAACACCGGCCCGAGGCTGTCGCCGCCAGCCAGGATGGCGTGGATGCCCCCGGTTTCGTCGGCCAGGGTGCGCAGGGCCTGCGCGTTCGGGCCCTCTTGAGTGCCATCGGGCCCAACATAGATCGTGATCAGCTTGATGCCCGCGCTTTGAGCACGCTGAACGAGCGAGTCGACCGCGACAGGCTGGTTATTGTCTGACAGGCCGTTCGACGCGAAGACGACGACGCGGCGCATGCCCGGCCGGGTCGTGGCGTCGCTGGCGATATCGATCGCGCGCGTCAGCAGGGCGATATGGTCGGCCGCGCCGGCAAAATCTGTGGTGTAGCGATCGAGGGCATCGACGATCGGCCCGCGAGTGTTGGTATGGATGAGAAGCTCTTGCTCAGGGGTGATCAGGCTGATGTCGTCGAGGTCGGGCTGCAGGCCGCCTTCGGCCTGAGCGAAGTCGTTGACAGCCAGCCGCAGGTAATCGAGGCGCGAGTTGCCAAGGACGTCTCGCGACTTAAAGGAGGCGCCGACGTCGAAGGCGAACACCGTCTGCACACCGAGAGTCACGGAACGCACAGCGGTGGTCGACACGGCGTCGCCGTTTTCCGTCAACGTAAAGGCGTTTTGGTCGAGGCCGCTGACTGGGACGCCGTCTGCGCCGGTCACCGACACATAAGCGAACATGCGCGGGAAGTTGTTGGCGTCAACGGCGGTTATCGAAGCCACGGCCGTGCCGGGAGCTTCCGCTTGGGCAGCCTTCCAGGGCAGGCAACTGAGGAGCGCCAGTGCAAGCAGGGCGCGGAACAACCACGATCGCATACCCCGCCATTCTAGCATTGCCCCTTGGGCCGACCATTTCCATAAACCCTCGGGACAAGGTGTTTGGCCATTTCGTAGGGCAATCGTAGGGGAAACGTACGTAAAATTACCGGGAATTAACGTTTTTATGTAAATAAAAATGGCCTCTTAATGGTGTTCCCTTGGTCCAATTTAGGGGAAAGCCCCCCGGACAGACGGCACAGGGTGAGGCGATGAGCGCCGCTAAATGTACGAACCGATCCGCGATCAACTTGCGAACGACCTGATGAACGCATCACAGGCGAGGCGAAAAAAGAGCACTGCGCTTCAGCAAGTGAAGCGCAATGCTCGAATTCGATCGATGGACTCGATTACGCGGCCACTGGGGCGACGACCTCGGGTTGCGCCGGAGCGTGCAACCGGTTGAAGAGGACGGTCCAGCCAGACGTGAGCCACGTCGTCAGCACGCCGCTCAGAACGATCAGAACGGGCAGATACAGACCGCCGCAGATCAAGGCCGGCAAGAAGGCCGAGAAATCGGGTTGGACGTTCTGCGACGCGTTGCCGATGATGATGGCCAGCGTGGGCAGCACAGCCAAGAGGAACGGCGCGGCCAGCACCAATCCGATGATGAAGCCGATAACGATGTTGATCAGGCCCAGGATGAGCACCGGCTGCCAGCGCTGGCGCAGGAAGGCCCAGCTCAACCGCAGCGAGTCGACCACGCCCGCATCCTGCAGGACGATGAAATACGTGGCGAAGTATTCCCAGATACTGATGACGATGCCAGCCGGCACCAACAGACAGACCAATGGGATGAAGCACAACGCCAGCAGGCCGGCGGTGCCGATGGTGCCCAGCACCCCCAACCCGACCAACACGGCGACCACGATCGCGGTCGGCACGCCGACAAGAAGGCGCATCAGGAACAGCGGGATGGCCTTGCGCACGCCCACCGACCAGGCCTCGCCAAAGGTGATGGCGTCTGTTCGGTCAGCCACAGCCGCGCCGTGGATCAAGCCACCTTCGCCGATCAGGCCGAGGAAGTAGAGCGCCAGCGCAATCAGAAGCACGACGCAGCCGATACCCAGCACCCAGGGCAACCACTGGGACGGATCTTGATTGAAGAAGCGCTCGATGTTCTGCTGGAACTGCTGCATCTCGGGCGGCAGGTCGACACCGCCCTGCTGGTTCACCCTGACGTTGTTGTTGCCCGAACCGCCGCTGCTGCCGCTGCGGCTGCAACCCGCCAGGATGCCGAAAATCCAAAGGATCTTGTGGCGCCAGGTGATCTGCCATGCACGCCTGAGCACGCCACCATAGTCAACGGATGTATTCATAAAAGCCTCCATCCCCAATACGGCCTTCAGCGGCCTTGGTTGCGTATTCGATGCGGCTGGTGCGATCAAACTCGGATGGCGCTGCGATACACGAGCGTCTGAAGGATGTTTGTATAGGCAGCTCCGCCGAGGATCAGGATCAGGAGCGGCAAGCCACAGATAAGGCTCGCCACAACGGTCACGGCCGGCCCGACGTAACCGGGACCCGGCACGAGCCAGGCCATCACCACGATCACGATGCCCGGGACCGCCAAAAGCCCGATGAACAGCGACCAGATGACCGTCAGCGCCAAAATCAGGGCGAAGCCGACCCAACCGCGCTTGAACGCCATCCAGGCCCGACGCGGCGCCTCCCGCCCGCGCACGTCATCCAGGCTGATCGCCAGGACCAACAGCAAAAATACCACTCCACCGACCAAATTGAGAGCGCTCGTCACGGATTGCAGGGCGGCGCGCACAGGGGACGAGACATTCAGGATCGAAAGCAGCTCCGGCAGCAGGGCCAGGGCACTCAACCCGGCCCCCAGCGTGAGGCTGAGCACCACGATCCGAAGCAATCGGGCGCGCCCCAACGTCAGACTCGCTTGTAGGCCCAAAGCCGTGCCAGAGTCCAGCGCCTGAGCCGACGAGCGATAGATCGCGGCCAGCAAGATCTGTGTGATGACGCTGAAGAGGACCACGAACGCCAGGCTGATCGCCCATGTCACGGCGGTTGGCTGGCCGATCGCGCCGAGCGGAAGCGCGCCGAACCCGGCCGCCACCGGCGAGGCCTCAAACTCCCGTGCCGCGCTCCAGGCGCTCAACATCGCCGTGATCGCCAGCGTTGGCATGCCTGCCAGAAGCAGGAGACCATGCAGGACCCACAGCGCCGGTTGCGTGCGGGTGATACGCCAGGCTGTGCGACTCAGCGACCCAAGGTCCATGGAGCTCTCAGCGGTTTGGTTCGCCACAGCGACCGCGAAGGCAGCAGCGTCTGCGAGGCGACGCACGACGAAAGGCGACCGCTCATTGGCGCGGCCTTCGTCATTCGCCGTCGCAAAGGCCGGATCTCGCCATTATTCCCACTCGATCGTTGCCGGCGGCTTCGACGAGATGTCGTAGACCACGCGGTTGACGCCCTTGACTTCATTGACGATGCGGCTCGAGATGCGCGCGAGCAGGTCATAGGGGAGGCGAGCCCAATCGGCGGTCATGAAATCGTCAGTGGTGACCGCCCGAATCGCGCAGGTCTCTTGGTACGTTCGGCCGTCGCCCATGACGCCGACCGAGCGCACTGGCAGAAGAACGGCGAACGCCTGGGCCGTAGTGCCGCGCAGCATGCCCGCCGCGCCGAGCTCATCGGTGACGATCTTGTCGGCGGCGCGAAGTGTCTCGAGGCGCTCCCAGGTGATGTTGCCCAGGCAGCGGACGGCCAGGCCCGGGCCCGGGAACGGCTGGCGCCAGACCAGGGCTTCGGGCAGGCCGAGCTCGATGCCGACCGCGCGCACTTCATCCTTAAACATGTAACGCAGTGGCTCGACCAGCTGGAAGTTGAGGTCCGCCGGCAGACCACCGACGTTGTGGTGGCTCTTGATCTTGGCCGCGGCCTGGCGCTCGGGCCCGCGCGACTCGATCACGTCCGGATAAATCGTGCCCTGCATCAGGAAGCGCGCATCGGCGCCGCCGAGGGCCTGGCGCGCCTCGCGCTCGAAGATGCGGATGAACTTCTCGCCGATGATCTTGCGCTTGTCTTCAGGGTCTGTCACGCCGGAAAGGGCATCGAGGTATTCCTCGCTGGCGTTGACGGCGATCAGGCGCGCGTGCAGGATCTCGTTGAAGGTCTTGACGACCGCCTGCGGCTCGCCGGCGCGGAGCATGCCGGTATCGACGAACACACAGGTCAGTTGGTCGCCGACAGCGCGGTGGACAAGCGCGGCCGCCACCATCGAGTCGACGCCGCCGCTGACGGCCGCGATGACAGGGGCATCCCCGACGCGGGCGCGGATGTCGGCGACGGCCGACTCGACCATGCTGCCCGGCGTCCACTCGGCTTTCACACCGGCCACTCTGACGAAGGCCGCCAGGATGTCACGACCCCGTTCGGTGTGATTGACCTCGGGGTGGAACTGGATCGCGAAGATCTTGCGCTCGGGATCCTCGAAAGCCGCGACCGGGCAATTGTCCGACGTGGCCGTGATGTTGAACGCCGGCGGCAGACGATCGATGCGGTCGCCGTGGCTCATCCACACCTGGAAGGGCTCTTTCTGCGGCAGGATCAGGCTGTTGGCCTCGGTCGGCACCAGCGCAGCGCGGCCGTACTCGCGCTCGCTCGACGGCAGGACATGACCGCCCAGGCTCTTGGCCAGCGCGTGAAGGCCGTAGCAGATGCCCAGGACCGGCCTGCCCGAGTCGAGGACGTAGTTCGGCAGTTGCGGCGCGTCGGCGTCGTAGACGGAGTTGGGTCCGCCGGAAAGGATGTAGGCGACGGGATCGTTGGCCTGGACCTTCTCGCGCGGCGCGTCCCACGGGAAGATCTCGGAGTAGACGTTTGCCTCACGGATGCGGCGGGCAATCAGTTGCGTGTACTGGGAGCCAAAATCGAGGATGGCGATCGTTTGCATGCGCCAATGATAGGCGAAAACACGCGGCCCGCGTCGAACGCGGGCCGCGTGTTTTCGCCCAAAGATTCAGCGGCGTGGTTGTGTTATTCCGCAAAGACGATCTGGCCGCTGTCCATGTTGCTGATGATGGCCAGCGACTCGATCGGCACGTTGAGGCTTTGGAGCAGGGCGCGGCCGCCTTCGAAGGTCTTCTCGACCAGCGCGCCGATGCCCGTGATCGTCGAGCCGGCCACCTGCGTCAGGCGCACCAGGCCCTGGATCGTCTGGCCGGTGGCCAGGAAGTCGTCAACGATGAGCACCTTCTCGTGACTGCCGAGCACTTCGGGTGACACGATCAACTCGACCGTGCGGCCCTTGGTGTGCGAAGGCGTCAGCGTCAGGAAGACCTCATTGGGCATCGTGACGGGTTTGGCCTTGCGGGCATAGACCACGGGCAGACCCAGGTATTTGGCCGTCATGAGCGCGGGCGCGATGCCCGAGATCTCGGCGGTCAGGATCTTTGTGGAGCCGACGTGCGCGAACCGACGGGCGAGTTCGGCGCCGCAGGCGTCCATCAGGGCGGCATCGACTTGATGATTGATGAAACCGTCCACCTTGAGGATGCCGTTTCCAAGGTTGCGGCCGTCGCGCTGGATGCGTTCGATGAGGGCTTGCATGAGTCGCGATTCTAGCAGTGTTTGAGATCGAGCCGAACCCGGGACGAAGGGATGGGGCTGCCCATCTCATCTTCGGCTCTTTTCCAGGGATGATGCGAGCCAGCAAGCGCAGCTCGTGACGACTTGAGGCTCAGGTCGACAATGTGTCGCTTTCAGACATGCGCCAAGCGTGACACGCAGTCAGCGCAGAACTGGGGAGGGTCTGTCGATGGTGAATGGCATGCCCGGCTGACGGCGCACAGGGTGTCGGCCGGCGTCATCGCCCAACGGGCGCAGGGCTGCTCGCCGCCGACAGCTGGCCGGCCTCAGCCTGCTGAACGACGCTCAGACGAAGTAGCCGGCTTCGTATGTGCCCGACGGCGTGAAGCCAAGCTTCTGGGCCAGCGCGCAAGACGCGAGGTTGGCGGCGTCCCAGTTGGGTCGAAGGCCGCGCTCGAGGCTCTCGATCAGGAGCGCCGCGCTCACCGCCGTGGCGACGCCTCGGCGGCGGTAGGGTTCGTCGACGAACACGCTGACCTCGATGCTGTGGCTGCAGACCAACGAGGCGTACGCGAGACCCATCACGCGCTCGCCGTCGAACACGGCGAACCCATAACTACGTGCGAGGAAGTCGTCGGTCGAGTCGAAATCGGTCAGATCCAGGATCGGCTCGGAGCCGGCGGCCAGGCGATCCACAGCCGCAGCGTCGAGCGCGACGACGTGATGGCGCGACGCTGCAAGCAATCCCGCGAGGGCAGGCCCGGAGAGCTGCGTCGCCGAGAAACTGAAGCGCGGGAAGGCCTGCCAGGCCGATCCGTGCAACGCCCGGGCCGCATCGAGCCACCCCGCAGTCGAGGGCATCAGCAGACCGAAGCGGGGCAGGGCTGAGAGCATGGCGAGAGCAGCCCCGCCCGTCGCGTCGCCGGCGAAGTACCAGAACGGTCCGACCGTCAGGGCGAAGGCCGATGGCGAGTCGACGACGTCGACGAAGGCTTTGCCGAACTGCCCCTCGACTGCGCTGTCGAGGGCGGTATCCACGCGCGGGCATGCGCGGAAGGCGCGTGCAAGGATCAGCCGATGGGCGGGCGTGAGAGCGTAAGGCTCAGGCATGGTCGTCGTCCATGTAGATCAGCGCGCCGTCGGCACCTCGTCCTCAGGCGTCAGCCAATAATCGCCGCCGCCGCGCTCGCGACGGATGAAACCGAAGTCGACGAGGTCGCGGCGCAGTGACGCAACGTCTTCATTGATTTCGCGCAGGAGCGTGTTGACTTCGCGCTCGGTGTAGCGCCGACCCGGCTCGAAGCGCGTGGCGAGCCAGCGCAGGATGACGAGCCAGCGCTTCTCTTTGTTCGGGAAGCGTGTCAGGCGGCCGTTGAGCGTGTACTCGCCCAGCACCTTCTTGTCCTCGGCGCTGAAAGGCAGGGCTTCGATCCAACTCCTGTCGTTGATGGAATCGGCAGGTTCCTCGAGCGGCTTCTCGAGATCGGCGACATAGGCGCGCAACCGTGCCATGCGCTCAGGGTTGATCTTGTAGAAGCGCTGAGTGCCAGCCATGCGCAGGCTCAACAAACCGACAGCGTGCAGCTTCGAAACGTGATGCGAGACGGTGGGCTCGCTCAAGGACAGCCGCTCGGCCAGGTCGCTGACCGTCCACTCCGCGGCGCTCATCCACGAGATCATCTGCAGCCGGCTGACGTCGGCCAGGGCTTTCATTAACTCAAGCAGGTCAGGCAATTCGGTTCGGAGCATCGAGCCCTCCTGGTTATCCTCAATGTGCGACGTGCGTCTAATTTGATGATCGTCTAATTTGAATTCTATGGAATTTGCTAGACCTGTCAAGCAAGGAATTGAGGCAGCCGGGTAGAAAGGCGAGCGTTTTTCGTCGATTTCCGCAAATTGTCGGCCAAGCGTCGGCTGGATGGAGGTCAGACGTCAATGCGAGGGCTATAATCCCGCCCAAATCATGTCATTTTCTCCTCCATCCACTGAACCCACACCGGATTTTCATGCCCAGAGCCTCGAACAGGTGGTCGAAGTGCTCGACACCCGCCTGGATCAGGGTCTGACCCATGAAGAGGCCAAAGCGCGCCTGGCGCAGACCGGCCCCAATGAGTTGACCGAGCAGCCCCCGACGCCGCTCTGGCGGCGGATCGTTGATCAATTGCGCGACTTTGTGGTGTTGCTCTTGATCGGCGCGGCGGTCGTCTCGATCATCTTGGGCGATACGGCTGAGGCGGCTGCGATCCTGGCGATCGTGGTGCTGAACGCGGTGATTGGCGTGGTGCAGGAATCGCGGGCCGAGGCCTCGCTGACGGCGCTGAGGAAACTGGCGGCACCCGAAGCACGCGTGGTGCGACAGGGTCAGCACATCAACGTGCCGGCGCGCGAACTGGTGCCCGGCGACATTGTCTTTCTGGAGGCCGGCAATTACGTGCCGGCCGACTTGCGTCTGGTCGAGTCCGTCAATCTGCGAATCGAGGAGGCCGCCTTAACGGGCGAGTCGGTGCCGGCCGAGAAACGCGCGGCGTTGACGATCGACCGTGACGCGCCGCTCGGTGATCGCGCCAACACGGCCTTCTCGGGCACGCTGGTCGCCAACGGGCGCGGCGCCGGCATCGTCATCGCCACCGGCATCTCGACTCAGATTGGCCTGATCGCCCAGATGCTGGCCGCTGTCGAGATCGAAGACACACCGCTGCAGAAACGCCTCGACGGCCTTGGCCGACAGCTCAGCATCGGCGCGCTTGTGGTCGTGGCGCTGGTCTTCGTCGTCGGCGTGTTGCGCGGCGCGGACCTGCTCGAGGAGTTCATCATCGCGGTCAGCCTTGCGATCGCGGCGGTGCCCGAGGGCCTTCCGGCGGTCGTCACCGTGACGTTGGCGCTCGGCATGCGCGAGATGGTCAACCGGCATGCGCTGATCCGGCGACTCGCTTCAGTGGAGACGCTCGGGTCGGCCTCGGTGATCTGTTCCGACAAGACCGGCACGCTGACTCAGAACGCCATGACCGTCACGCATCTGTGGGTCGACGGCGAGACGTTCACGGTGACGGGCGACGGTTACCAGCCGACCGGCCAGTTCGTCCACAAAGGCGACGACGCCGATTTCTCAAAACACCCGGCGGTGCTGACCACGTTGTGGGCGGGCCTGCTCGCTAACGACGCGCGGCTCGAGGTCTCGGGCTCCGACGACGACCTCACCACCTATCGCATGGTGGGTGATCCGACCGAGGGCGCGTTGATCGTGGCCGCCGCCAAGGCCGGCATCTGGCGCGATCCGCTGACCCAAGCATTCCCTCGAGTGGCCGAAGTGCCGTTCGACTCGGCGCGCAAGACGATGAGCACGCTGCATGGCGTGCAACAGCCGCTGCCCGAGTACAGCCCCTTCAATCGCCCGAACGAAGCGCCGCCGTATGTGTTATGCGTCAAGGGCGCGCCGGACGTCGTGCTGGCGGCCTGCACGGCCATGCAGCGCATCGGCGATGAGCCGACGCCGCTGACCGACGAACGCCGTCAAAGGATCATCGCGGCCAACAGCCAATTCGCGAGCCAGGCGCTGCGCGTCCTGGCCGTCGCGTACCGCGCCTACTCTGACAATCCCGAAGAACTGACGCCCGAGAGCGGCGAGCATGACCTGGTCTTCGTCGGCCTGATCGGCATGATCGACCCGCCGCGCGTCGAAGTCGCGCCGGCGCTCAAGCAGGCGCGCGAAGCCGGGATCCGCACGGTGATGATCACCGGCGACTTCCCCGACACGGCCGAGGCCATCGCGCGCTCGATCGGGCTGCTGCGCCCAGGCGGCAAGGTGTTGCCCGGCGCCGAGATCGACGGCCTCGACGACGCTGCCTTGCAGCGCGTGGTGGCCGAAACCGATGTGTTTGCACGCGTGTCGCCCGCGCACAAGGTCAAGATCGTCGACGCCTTGCAGCAGAGCGGGGCGGTGGTGGCCATGACCGGCGACGGCGTCAACGACGCGCCGGCGCTCAAGCGCGCCGACATCGGCGTGGCGATGGGCCTGACCGGCACCGATGTGGCCAAGGGCGCGGCGGCCATGGTGTTGACCGACGACAACTACGCCTCGATCGTGGCGGCCGTCGAGCAGGGTCGGGTCATCTACGCCAATATCCGCAAGTTCGTGTTCTTCCTGCTCAGCTCGAACGTCGCCGAGATCATGATCATCTTCCTGGCGACGCTGGCCGGCCTGCCCTCGCCGCTGACCGCGATCCAATTGCTCTGGCTCAACCTGATCACCGACGGCGCTCCAGCGTTGGCCCTGGCCATGGAAAAGGGCGACCCCGACGTGATGAACTATCCGCCGCGCCCCAAGAGCGAGCCGATCGTCAACGGCACGATGCGGTTGGGCATCATCGTGCAAACCATCGCGCAGACGGCCGTGACGCTCGGGGCGCTGGTGATCGGGCTGGGCTTCGCGCTCGAGCAGGCCGGGCTGGGCGGCCTCGGCGCCGTTTTCGCCATGAACTGGGGCGGGCTGTCGGCCGATCAGCAGGATCTGCTCATCCGCACCGGCGAGACCATGGCCTTCGCGACGCTGTCGTTGGCCGAGCTCTTCCGCGCTTACACGGTCCGCTCCGAACGCCTGTCGCTGTTCCGGATCGGCGTGTTCTCGAACCGCAGCATGCAGTGGGCGGTCGGGTTGTCGTTGGCGCTGCTCCTGCTCGTCATCAACGTGCCCTTCCTGCAGCCGTTCTTCAACACCCACCCGTTGAATGCGCTCGAATGGGCGATCGTGGTCGGGCTTGCCCTGATCCCGGCTGTGGCAGAGGAATTGACCAAGGCTTATCTGCGTCGCCGCTGAGACGATTTGGATGAACCGCGAAAAGCGGGGTAAGCTGCGGGTCTGGGCTCCGACCCGACTCGCAGCTTACCCCGCTTTTCGCGGTATATAGTAGAAGGAATCATGACGCCCCAAGAAGAACTGCAGGCCGCCGAAGCGGCCCGAACAGAAGGCAATGAAGGCAAGGCGCGGGTGTGCGCGCGCCGCGCGGCAGGGTACGCGATCCGCGCCTACTATCGGCGCTCCAAGGGCAGCACCTGGACGGGCAGCGCCCTGCAGCAGCTCAAAACCCTGCGTGACGATGACGCTCAGCCCGAGGCCTTGCGGGCCGCTGCACAACGGTTGACCACTCAGGTCAACCACGACCACGCAATGCCGTTCGAGGAAGATGTGCTGGCTGATGCGCGGCTTCTGGTGACGGCGTTGAAGGGTAGCGATTGACGGCAGACGGCAGACGACGGACCGCGGACGGCGGATATGGGCAGGGAGACGAAAGACGAATGACGAACACAGACAGGCCGTTTGATCGTGCCTGATCGAGATCTGCGGTCGACGGTCTGCCGTCCGCCGTCCCAAGGAAGGACAGCCATGCCCACCGAACTCGAGGACTACCGCGTCGAGAAGGATGCGTTCTTCAAGAGCCATCCGCAGTCGCCGTTGACCCCTGCCCAGCAACGTGTGTTCAAGGGCCTCAGCTACTTCGACGAGAACCCGGCGTTGCGCTTCGAGATCGACGTCGAGCTTTTCGCGCAGCGCGACACCGTCGAGCTGCAGACCTCGGACGGCGATGTGCGCGCTTATCAGCGCTTCGGCCGTGTGACCTTCGAGGTCGATGGCCAGGCAGCGGCGCTGACTCTGTACGCCACACCGCAGGGCTTCTTCCTGCCGTTCGTCGACTCGCTGGCCGGCACAGAAACGTACCCGGCCGGCCGCTATCTCGACCCTGAGCCGCTCGGCGGCAACCGCTTCATGATCGACTTCAACCTGGCTTACAACCCCTACTGCGCCTACAACGAAAACTACTCGTGCCCGCTGACCCCTTTTGAAAACCGGCTCAAGCTGCCGATCCGCGCGGGCGAAAAGCTCTTCCCAGGCGGCGACCACACCGATTGAGCGCGACGGGTGCGCGTGTCGGCCCTGGTGTGGCTCTCGGCAGCCGGACGAAGCTCCATCTTTCCTTGATCCAGGTG
The DNA here is from genome assembly GCA_044226485.1 of Anaerolineales bacterium. GTDB lineage: Bacteria > Chloroflexota > Anaerolineae > Anaerolineales > UBA6663 > UBA6663. The sequence goes on along the minus strand of JBGAGY010000004.1, from coordinate 457,091 downwards.
GTGGGTATTCGGATAGAATGCCTCCCAATATCAGCCCGCCTGAGAGGCAGCAAGGGAGAGGAAGCCATGGCTTACGTGATCGCGGAACCCTGTATCAATGTGAAAGATGCCTCGTGTGTCAATGTCTGTCCAGTGGAATGCATCTACGAAGGGGACAATCAGTACTTCATCAACCCGGTCGAGTGCATCGATTGTGGCGCCTGCGAGCCCGAATGCCCGGTCGAAGCGATCTTCGCCGACGACTCGGTCCCTGAGCAATGGAGCAACTTTGTCAGCCTGAACCGGGTCTTCTTCGGTCTGTGAGCCCTGCGTTATTCCGCCATTGTCATTGAGCATCCATCAGGGCGGCTGCGCGTCACAGGTGCAGCCGCCCTCTCATTGATAATCGTTCATCTCGATGACGTCATTGGCGTCACCTGTACGCGGATCACCCCTTCCATCTATGCCGGCCCACCTGTCAGGTGATTGGGCGGCCGATGCTCGAAACCACAGGCAGACCTGACAGCCCCTTCCACAAGATCGCCGTACACTGATCTCGCCGATTGCGTCCAAGCACCCCACACCCGAGCGATCGGCGGGAAGGGGGCAGGCGATGAGCACAGCGCCGCTATCACAGAGGAATCTGGTCATCTCGGTGATCGTGAGAGTGGGGTTGTTCATCCCGGTCATGATGCTTGTGCTGTTCGTGCCGGCTGGCACCCTGGCTTACTGGGAAGGTTGGATCTACATGCTGATCCTCCTGGTTCCGGCACTGGCGATTTTTCCATGGTTGCTGAGGAACAGCCCAGGGCTTTTGGCGAACCGGATGCGGATGCGGGAGAAGAACGTCACCCAACAATGGGTGGTAGCGGTGTCGGGTCTTTTCATGGTGGCCGCCTACGTGGTGCCGGGCCTGGACTACCGCTGGGGGTGGTCCAACATCTCCTGGCCTGTCGTGATCGGGGCGGACGTGTTGGTGGTGGCGTCCTACCTTCTCGTGCTTTGGGTCTTTCAGGTCAATCAGTTCGCCTCGCGCGTCGTGGAAGTGACTCAGGCCCAGCGCGTGATCGACACAGGCCCGTACGCCTGGATGCGTCATCCGATGTACGTCGGCGTGATCGTGATGTATCTTGCCTCGCCGATCGCGCTCGGCTCGTATTGGGCGGTGCTGCCGGCCCTGCTGATCGTGCCGGTCCTTGTGGTGCGGATCCTGGATGAAGAGGCCATGTTGCGCCGCGAGTTGCCCGGCTACGCAGCGTACGCGGAGCGCGTGCGCTATCGGTTGTTGCCGGGCATGTGGTGAAAGCGCGGGAGAGACATGAAAGACGACCTGACGCCTGTAGACACGCGTGTGGCCGAGCACTATGTCTGGGGCGAGGTCTGCGACGGCTGGCGGCTGCTCGATCGGCCGGATCTGAGCGTGATCGAGGAGCGTGTCCCCGCTGGCGGAGCCGAGGTCGCGCATGTGCATGGGCGCGCGCGGCAGTTCTTCTTCGTGCTGGCCGGAAAAGCCCGGCTGGAATTCGGGGACCGATCGGTCGAGCTCGAGCCCGGGCAGGGTCTCGAAGTGCCGCCGGGCGTGGCGCATCGCTTCGTCAATGCCGGTGATGTTGACGTGCGGTTCCTGGTGATCTCAGCGCCGACGACGCGCGGCGATCGAACAGACCTGGTCGGGTGAGGCGAGCCACAACGAGGAACGATGGTCACGCTGCAAACAACCGTTCGGGTCGAAGGGCTGCAAGGCCAGCAGATCTACGACTTCTTCATGGAGCCGACCGACGCGATGTATCAGCGTTGGTGGCCTGGCACGCACCTGGCGTTTCATACGCTCGGTGGCGTCGGCGTCGGCCAGCGATTGCTGATGGACGAATACGTCGGTCGACGGCGTGTGAGGCTGGCTGCCGTGGTAACCGAAGCGGAGCGGGGTCGGCGCATCGTGTGGCAACTTGAGAAGGTTGTGCGACTTCCGGTGTGGGTGCGGTTCGATCTGGTCGACGATCCTCAGGGCCTGATCGTGACTCACACCCTCCGCGCGGGTTTCGAAGGGCCGGCCGCCATGTTTGACGGATGGCTGCGCCTCGTCTTCGATGCTCGTTTCGCGCAGGACCTGGACGAGCACGTGCGGATCGAATTCCCGAGGCTGCAACCCTTGCTGTCAGCGCAAGGCTGATCGGTTCCCGCAGTGGGGATCAAACAGACACGGGCCAGCGCCCACGCGACGGCGACGCTGGCCCGTTCGTATTCGGCTATTTCAAGTGTTGTTCGAAGAACTCGAGCGTACGACTCCAGGCCAGTTCGGCGGCCTGTGGGTTGTACGCGTCAGGCCGATCGGCCTCGCAGAACCAATGGCCGACGCCCGGGTATCGATGGAAGATGACGGGGCGGCCAGCTGACTTCAAGGCGCCTTCTAGCCAGTTCACGCCTTCGGCTGGTTCATACGGATCGTGCTCGGCGTAGTGGCCCAGGAAGGCTGCCCTGGATTTGTCGAATTCGCCGTCGCCGGTGCCATAGAACAGTGTGACGGCCTTGATCCGCTGAGGGTCGCCGGCCGAGAGCCTCAAGGCGAAGAACGCGCCCAGCGAGAACCCGACGACGCCCAGACCGGTGTCGCGGCTCTGACTGCGTTCCCACAGCAGGTCCGTGGCTTTGACGATGTCGCCCACGACCGCACCCTGTTCCAGGCTGTTCGACAGGGCCTCCGCCTCTTCGATCGTGGAGGCGAGGCGGCCATGATACAGATCAGGCGCATAGGCGACGTAGCCATGACTCGCCAGACGGTCGCAGGCCTCACGCACAGCCTGGCTGAGGCCCCACCACGGATGCAGCACGAGCACGCCAGGCCCACTCTCTCCAGAGGGAAGGGCGAGGTGGCCGGACGGAGTCGAGTCGGACATCGGCAGTTCTCCTTGTGTGAACGTATATGAAGCGCGTATTGCTGCCCCGGCCTCGCTTGAGGTTCCATCGGCCGGGAGCGTCGGGGCGCATTATAGATCAAATGTTCTCGAGTCGTGAGTCGCCGGTGCCAGGCATGTGCACCGGCGAGGTGTCGGCGGATGACTCGAGTCCGGTCACTGTTGTGGCTCGTTTCCAAGTCGCGCCATTCGCGCCAAAGGAATCCCCGACTGGTTGAGCTCACTCACACCGAACGCACCGTGATCACGCGGACCGACGCTTCCTGGAACTCGACCTCGAAACCGGCCCGGAACTCCCCGGCGGTGCGTTCACCGAGCGCCTGACCGTCGTCCATCGACGTGAGCGTATAACGCGAATCGCCGGGGAGCGGGATGCGCACCTGAGCCGTCGAAGCCCGGCTTGCATTGTTGAAGAGCACGATCAGGCCCTCGCCTTTTCGGCTCAGCCTGGCGAAGCCGTCCCACTCGACCACGCTGACGGCCTGCCAGCTGCCCAGAGGGAAGAAACTCTCGTTGAAAGGCACAGCGCGGCGCAGCGCTTTAGCGCTTCGGATCCAGCGCCCATAGGCATCGATCTGAGTGGAAGACACCCGGCGCAGGTCACCCAGGAGGAGCGGGCATGACCCAAGCGCCGTCGCGAACTTCTCGATCGGATCGCCGGTGTCGACCTGGAGGTTGCCGATCAGCATGGATTCAACCGGGATCGCCAGGGCGCGTTGGTAGAGCAGGGTCCGGGCCTGACGCGGGCCGGCGGCGTCGTCGGTGTTGTCGCCGACGTTGCTCAGCCAATCGAGATCGGCGGCGCGCAACAGGCCGTAGTCGATGACGTGTTTGTGACCCCACAACTCGAATGTGAGATCGATGAGGACATCAGGGTGTGCGGCGTACACGCCGGCCGTGATCTCGGCGATGGCGGTGTAGATGGCGGCGATCGACTGCGCCGCGCTGGCGTGATCGTGACCGACGGCATGGCACCCTGGGGCTTCGCCGTACGCGTTGAACAGCGTCGTCAGGTCGAGCTTGAGATACGCCAGCCTATAGCGCCCGATCAGATCGTTCAACCGTTCGATCGCGGCGCGCCGGTAACCGCTGGCGAGGCACATCACGATCTGTTCTCCTTGCGCGGTGGTCGTCGTCTTCGGTCGCCCGGCGGCGTCGCGGCACTGCTGGGCGATCGAGGACGCCGAAGCGGCTGCTATCACGGGCGCGACGACCGCCAGCGGCGCCCACAAGCCGAGCCGCATGCCATGCGCTTCAACGGCGTGGAGAAGGGGCTCGAGGCCGTTCGGGAATCGCTCGGCGTGCACTGTGTTGTCACCGTACTCGGCCTGCCAGCCGTCGTCGATCGTGAAGATGTCGAAGCCCATCCGTCCGGCGATCGGGATCAGCGCGCTCACTGTGGCCTCGTCGGGTCGCGGGCCGCAGGTCACCCAGGTGTTGTAGTGCCACGCGGGTTGGGTCGCTGGCTTGCGCGCCACATCGGCAACGGCAGCCGGCACTGCCCAGCGCGGATCGGCATACCCGGCTCCCTCTTGCGTGAACACCAGGCTGACCCGGGCCGACGTCCAGTGCGCGCCGGGCGCGAGCCGGATCTCGAGCGGAAACAGATCGGTGTCGTACATCAAACGGAGCGCGCCCTCCCAGAACCAGGCGCCGGTCTCCACGCGCTTGAGGTGGCCGGGGGCTTCGTTGAGTGCGACCACGCCCTCGCCACTGCGCGGATTCACGAGCATAATCGCAGCCTCGTCAACGCGGCCTGTGATGAAAGTCTCGCGCGGGAGGGCGGCATAGTGGGCCCGAAGCTGCAGCTCACCTGGAGCGCCGATCTCGACCGGGAGCTGCTCGAGGGTGACGTGGGAGAGAGCCACCGGCGCCTCGCCGTTGTAGATGAGGGTGAGGCGCTTGTCGCTGCGGCGTGCCCCGTGGCCATACGTGACCTCGACATCGATCGGGAGGCGTGAGTGGCGCAACCCGATGGTCAGTGTCACGGCGGTGCGGGCTTCGCGGGTGAGCAACCAGCCGGGCTCGAGACTCGATACGGGCTCGCCGTCGAGCCTGAACGAGAACTCGGGAGACCAGGCGGACTGAGCGCGAGCCCGGGCCAGCAGATCGGTGCCGGTGTGGGCGATGACGAAGTGCGTCGTGTACAGGCCGCTCGCTTCGTCCCAGAGCAGCGTGCGCTGAAAGTCGGCGGTGGGGAACTTAATGACACGGGGCATTGGGTCGATCGCTCCTCATTGTCGGCAAATTGAATGAGAGCCGGTCATGGCACCCGGATTGTAGTAGACTGATTCAGTCGGGCGCCACCTTGGGTTGATACACGCGATGCCCGATTCCCCAGCCCAACACGGAGGTTGCATGATCGCTCAAAGCCACTTTGGCAGCACAGGACATTCCAGCTCGCGAACGCTTCTCGGAGCTGCAGCGTTCGGTCAGGTGACTCAGGATGAAGCCGACGCCACGATCGAGATGGCGCTCAGCCACGGCGTCAACCACGTCGATACAGCCGCAAGCTACGGCGACTCGGAGGTTCGCATCGGGTCGTGGATCCGTCGCCACGGTCAGCCGTTCTTCCTGGCCACCAAAACCGGAGATCGGACCAAGGCGGGGGCGCGGGCCGAGTTGGAGCGATCGCTCGAGCGGCTCGGCGTCGACAAGGTCGATCTGTGGCAACTGCACAACCTTGTCGATCCGCAGGAGTGGGAGACTGCGCTCGGGCCGGGCGGGGCGCTCGAGGCCGCGATCGCGGCGCGCGAAGAGGGGCTCGTGCGCTTCATCGGCGTCACCGGGCACGGCCTGACGGTGGCGCGCATGCACCGTCGGGCGCTCGACCGATTCCCGTTCGACTCGGTGTTGGCTCCGTACAGCTACGTGCTGACACGGAACCCCCAATACCGCGCCGATGTGGAGGCGTTGTTCGACGTCTGCCGCGAGCGCGGCGTCGCGATGCAGACGATCAAGTCGATCACGCGGGCACCCTGGAACGGACGACCTGAGACGCACGCGACCTGGTACGAGCCGCTCGTGGAGCAGGCCGACATCGACCTGGCCGTGCATTGGGTGCTCGGCCATCGCGACGTCTTCCTCAACACCATTGGCGATATTCATGTACTGCCGCGTGTCCTCGACGCCGCTGAGCGCTTCACGGCCGCGCCGTCGGAGGCGAGCCTGGAGACGCTGGCGACGCGATTGAGCATGCAGCCGTTGTTCAACGAGTGACGGTTGACCATAGAGCGTGAAGGGGGAGGGCAGCGACATGACCACACGACTGTACCTGGTCCGTCATGGCGCCACGCAATTGACGGCCGAAAATCGTTTTTCGGGATCAGTGGGCGTCGAGCTCTCGGATGAGGGGCGGATGCAGGCCGCACATCTGGCGGCGCGATTGGCCGATGATAACGTGTCGGCGGTGTATGCCAGCCCGCTGAGCCGCACGATGGACACCGCTGCCATCATCGCGCGCCCGCACGGGTTGACGCCGATCCCGCGGGATGGATTGCGCGAGATCAGCCATGGCCGTTGGGAGGGTTTCACGCGTCAGGAAGTCGAGGAGCGCTTCCCGGGGGAGTACCCGGCCTGGGAAGAAGATCCTTTTACGTTCTCGCCCGATGGTGGCGAGAGCGGCGTGCAGGTGTTGGCGCGGGCGCTACCCGTGATCCGCGAGATCGTCATGCGGCACGAAAGCCAGAACATCGTGGTCGTGTCGCACAAGGCGACGCTGCGATTGTTGATCAGCAGCCTGTTGGGCTTCGACGCGCGCGGCTATCGCGACCGGCTCGATCAGGCGCCGGCCTGTCTCAACATCCTCGATTTTCGCGACCCGGTGCGAGCGCGCCTGATGCTGTTCAACGACATCTCGCATTACACCGATCAGCCGTTGCGGCCGTTGGCGCACCTGTCGAAGTGGTGGGACGGCGCGGAGAGCGGGGAGTCGGCGAACGCGTCGTAGCGGCGAATCTTGTGGCCGCTCAATGCAAAAAAAAGAGGCCGGCCTCCTATCTTGGAGGCCGGCCTTTTGGATTGTGATCAGGGATCAATAGCGACGGTTGCCGCCACCGCCGCGTCGTTCGCCGCCGCGGTTGCCGCCGAAGCCGCCACCACCGCCGGCGCGTTCTTCGCGCGGCTTGGCGACGTTGACGGTCAGCGGCCGGCCGTTGAAGTCGGTGCCGTTGAACATGTTGATCGCCTTCTGGAGCTCAGCCTGATCGTTCATCGTGACAAAGCCGAAACCCTTCGATTGGCCCGTGTCGCGGTCCTTGATCAGGGCCACGTCGACCACGGTTCCGGCCTGGGCAAACAACGACCGGAGTTCGGCCTCAGAGGTCGAATAGGCCAGATTGCCCACGTACAGTCTCGCTTCCATACTTCTTCCTTGCTCCGGTTGAACCGGACAAACAAGGCCGCCTCGCCGAATTCGGTTTGGCGGCCTTAGTCACACAAAACACGACTGGATTGGTTTAAATTATATCAACCGGCTGGGGGTCGTCCACCCGCCGACCGAGATTCCCGGGCACTGCCGGCGGCACAGCCGGCACCAGGGCCCCAATATACCGGGCTAATCGAGCCGGCTGAGGCGACTATGTCGCAGAATCCCGTGACAAGCGGTTTCGAGCTTTACAATGCGCGCATCGATCCTCGAGGCCCAGGAGAAGCACGTCGATGACCGTCCTGAAGGGTTACCGCCACTTTGAGGGCAGACACTGGATCACCGGCTCGATCGCCAATGTTCTGGCGTATCAGGGCGTGCGCGCGCCGCACACGAGCCGGCCATACAGCGAAGCGCTGCTCATGGGCGTGAGCGGCGGCCTTCTGATGGGCTACTTTGCCTTTGCCTATCGAGGCATCGACCCGCATGTGGCCCTGTTGACCCGCAACACGTTCGATCCGTTTGAGACACTTCTCGCCCGGCTCGGCGTCGTGCAACATCGTCGGCACGCGTCGAACGCGAACCAGGGCCTGGCCAACCTGATCGAAGTGCTCGATGCGGGGCAGCCCGCGATCGTGTGGGCCGACGCTTTCAGCCTCCCATACAACAGCTTCGACCAGGCCGAGGGCGGTTGGGGGAGCTTTCCGATCGTGGTCTACGGCCACGATGAACGGCGTGAGAGAGTCTCGATCGCGGATCGTTCGGCGGTGCCGCTGACTGTGACGCCGGCTGAGTTGGCCACGGCGCGCTCGCGTGTCAAGCAGGATCGACAGCGCGTATTGACGATCGAGCCGCCTGACCCGGGCAAGCTCGCCGGCGCGGTTCGTCAAGGGATCGCGGACTGCCTCACGCGCTACGTGGAGGCGCCAGTGAAGAGCGCGAAGGCCAGCTTCGGGTTGGCGGGCTTTGAGCACTGGGCGACTTTGCTCACCACGAGCAAGCACAAGCAAAGTTGGAGCCGGATGTTCCCAGCCGGCCGGCCGCTCTTCGCGGGGCTCACGTCGGCCTACAATCGCTTTGGGCTCGGAGTCTCGGCGGCGGTGCGCGACCGCGGCCTCTATGCCGACTTCCTCGACGAGGCGAGCCTGCTCCTCAAACGTGCAGCCTTGCGCGACGCCGCCGAAGCATTCAGGGCCAGCATCCCCGCGTGGGAATCGCTGGGCGAGGCACTGCTGCCCGACTCGGTGCGACCGCTGCGCGACGCGCGTCGTCTGCTCGACCAGCGCCGAGCGATCTTCGTTGAAAAGGGCGGCCGCGGCCTGGCCCAGATCAAGCGCATCGATGCGCATCTGAACGACCTGCGCTCGCGCATGGCTGACGATTTTCCCCTCAACGCCGCAGAGGTCCGCGACCTGTGCGCGACCCTGGCCGAGCATGTGCGCGCCGTCGGCGCCCGCGAGCGCGTCGCTTACGAGACGCTGCGCGAGGCTGTTCATTAAGGAGTGACGGGGGAGAGAGGGGATGAGAGGGGGTGCGCGAAACGGCTTTGCACCCTGCACGTCATGCTCGGGTCCTCGCGTGACAAGCCCGCGCCACCGGCCCTTCGACTGCGCGCGGATCAGCGTCCCCCCCACGGCATTGATGCCTGCCGCGCTCCGCTCAGGGTGGTGGCGCTCGTTGAATAATGGCATCGAACCGCCCACTGTGGGCAGCGCCACCGGCCCTTCGACTGCGCGCGGATCAGCGTTCCCCCTACGGCATTGGCGCCTGCCGCGCTCCGCTCAGGGTGGTGGCGCTCGTTGAACAACCGCATCGAACCGCCGCACTTCGGGCAGCGCCACCGGCCCTTCGACTGCGCGCGGATCAGCGCTCCCCTACGGCATTGATGCCTGCCGCACTCCGCTCAGGGTGGTGGCGCTCGTTGAATAATGGCATCGAACCGCCGCACTTCAGGCAGCGCCAGTGGCCCTTCGACTGCGCGCGGATCAGCGCTCCCCCACGGCATTGGCGCCTGCCGCACTCCGCTCAGGGTGGTGGCGTTGCCTGAAAAGACAGGGATTTGGCCAAATCCACAGAGCGTCACCACCCTGAGCGGAGCGCGGCAGGCGCAGTGGCCCCACGATGGATCTCATCCGCGCGTAGTCGAAGGGCCGGTGACGCGGGTCCAGATCGACCCCCCTTCGCTCGTTCTCTCGCCAGCGTGATCACGTTCATCTACTTTTGTTTCAGCCCTGTCGCCAAAAGATGCCCGAACTAACCAGATCGGGCCAAGGCATTTGGCCCTATCATGGCCACATCGTCACCAGGAATGAGCAGACCGAGGCGGATAAGGCGCCTCCATTAAAATGTTGGGCACCCTGACCCGTGCGCCGTCAACCGGCTCGATCATGAGCGCCCTGACTACCCGTCAACGAGACCTGGCCCGATTGCTCCTGGCCGCGCAAACGCCTGAGGCGGTTGCCGACCTAGGGGGCCGCGTCGGGCTGACCCGTCGCCAGGCCGATTACGCGCTCAAGCCGCTGCAGGCGTGGTTCCACACGCGCGGCGTCGATCTGGTCGCCGTGCCCGGTCAGGGCATCGCTCTGGTGTGCGAGCCTGAACGGCGCGGGGCGCTTCTGGCCGAGCTCGACGGGCAGGCCGGGTTCCAACTGGTGCTTTCGGGCGAAGAACGTCAGCAGTTGTTCGCCCTGGCTCTGCTGGCTGCACAACGTCCGCTGGTGCTGGGCGAACTTCAGCACAGCGCCCAGGTATCGCGCACGACGGTGTTGAAGGATCTCACGCCGCTTGAGCCGTGGTTCGGGCGCTTCGAGTTGAAGGTCACGCGCAAGCCGAACTTCGGCTTCGCGCTCGAGGGCAGCGAACTCGCGCGGCGCAACGGCCTGGCCGCGTTGCTGTGGGGCGCGTCGCCGTTCGGGGCGCCGCTCTTCCAGGTGACGTACGACCGAGGGCTGACCTTCACGCTGACCGGCGATCAAACGCTGGGCATCGCGCGCCAGGCCAATCAACTTGTCGCGGCCTGGGACGTGATCGACGCGCTCGAGTACGTGGCCATGGCCGAGGGACAGTTGAACGGCCGCTTTGCCGACGACTCGGCTTTGCAGGTGGCGCTGGCGCTGGCGATCCAATCGCAGCGAATGCGCGCGGGGCAGTGGGCGAGCGTCGAGCCGACTTTGCGCGCCTGGCTCGAGCGGCGGCCGATCTGGGCCGTCAGCGAGCATCTCGTAGCCCGCATGAACGGCGGCGACGTAAGGCCCGAATGGAGCGACGAGATCGCTGTGACGGCCATGCTCTTGTTGGCCGGCACGCGCAGCCGCATGTGGCCGAGCGATCTGGAGCTCGACCCCGCGTTGTCGGAGGCGCTGTCGTTTGTGATGGCGGAGGCGGCGCGCGCGCTGCATCTGCCGGCCCTTGCCAACGACGACGCCCTGCGCGATGGCCTGGCGGCCAGCCTGATCCCGGCTGCTTTGCGGGCGCGCTTCGGTCTGTGGGCGCCCGTGGCGGCGGCCACCGTGCCGGCCGGCGAGTACGAGGTCGAGCGCGGCATCGCCCAACAGCTGGCACTCGAGGTCGAGACCGAGCACCGGCTGCGGTTGGACGGTGACACCATCGAGACCCTGGCGCTTCTGCTGCGCGCCGCCAACCTCCGCGCCCGGCCGATCCATGAGCATCGTGTGTTCGTGGTGTGCCCGAGCGGCATGGCCACGGCCCAGTTGCTGTTGGCGCGGTTGCGCACTCGTTTTCCGCATCTGCACGTCATCGACGTGTTGTCGTTCCGTGACATTTCGGCCGAGCGCGTCAACGCTCAAATCGTCATTACCACGGCGCCGCTGCCTGTGACCCTTCCCGGGAGTCGTGTCATTCAGGTCAGCCCGCTGCTTTCGCCGCAAGACGTCGAAGCGATCACACAAGGTCTCAGTTGAATCGGCCTCAGGCTGGGGAGGTGAACCAACCTTATCGACGCACGCCTTGACTCAAGACATCGCCTTCATCCTTATCGATTGCGAATCGTTGCAAAGGAAAGACTGTCATGAAAGAACGAATTCAACGCTTCGGCGGTTTCCTGTCTGGCATGGTGATCCCGAACATCGGCGCCATCATCGCCTGGGGCCTGATCACCACCCTGTTCATTCCCACCGGCTGGTGGCCGAACGAGACTCTGAGCAAGCTGGTCGGCCCGATGCTGACCTACATGATCCCGCTGCTGATCGGCTACACCGGCGGCAAGCTGGTGCATGACGTGCGCGGCGGCGTCGTCGGCGCTGTCGCGACCTTCGGCGTGATCATGGGCGCATCGATCCCGATGATGCTCGGCGCCATGATCATGGGCCCGCTTGGCGGCTGGTTGATGAAGAAGTTCGATGAGGCTGTCGACGGCAAGGTCCCGACCGGCTTCGAAATGCTCGTCAACAACTTCTCGGCCGGCATCCTGGGCATGATCCTGGCGCTTCTGGCCTACCTGGTCATCGGCCCGGTGGTCGAGACGGCCAGCAACACCCTCGGCGCAGGCGTCCAGGGCATGATCAACATGGGCATCCTGCCGCTGGCGGCGCTCATCATCGAGCCGGCCAAGATCCTGTTCCTGAACAACGCGATCAACCACGGCATCCTCAGCCCGCTGGGCGTGGCTGAAGTGGCCAAGAACGGGCAGGCGATCCACTTCCTGCTCGAGACCAACCCCGGCCCCGGCCTGGGCCTGCTGATCGCCTTCTGGCTGCTCGGCAAGGGCTCGGCGAAGCAGTCGGCTCCTGGCGCGATCATCATTCACTTCCTGGGCGGCATCCACGAGATCTACTTCCCGTACATCCTGATGCACCCGATCATGATCCTGGCCGTGATCGCGGGCGGCATGTCGGCCGACCTGTGGTTCGTCCTGACGGGCGCCGGCCTTTCCGCCACGCCCTCGCCGGGCTCGATCCTCGCCCTGATGGCGATGACGCCCCCCGGTGCATACTTCGGCGTCCTCGGCGGCGTGCTCGTCGCGACCGTGGTGACGGCTGTGGTGGGTGTGGGGCTGCTGCGCATCTTCCCGCTGCCGGTCACTGAAGACGACACGGCGACCGAGACCGAGTCTGCCTCGGCCCCGGCCGGCGTGCCGGCTGCGGCGATCAGCACGAAGTAACGGTATTCTTTCGACCTCAGACGGGCCGGCGCATGGCCTGCGCCGGCCCGTCAGGGAGACATCATGGCAACATCCGTCCCGGCTGCACAGGTCAAGAAGATCGCGTTCGCGTGCGAAGCGGGCATGGGCTCGAGCCTGATCGGCGCGAACCAGTTGAAGAAGAAGATCAAGGACGCGGGTCTGCAGGTGCTGGTCGTGCACTGCCCGGTCCATCAGATCCCCAAGGACGCGCAGGTGGTCGTGTCGCACTCGGGCCTGGCCAAGCGCGCGCGCACGACGGCGCCGTGGGCTGTCGTGATCGCGTTCCAGTCGTTCGTGGGCAATCCGGTGTACGACCAGCTAGCCAAAGCCCTGGCCGCCGGCCAGGACATCGTCGAAGCGGGGTGAGGCCATGACGGTATTGACAGTCGACGCGATCCGCCTGGGCGCCTCCGCAGTGGACAAGCACGATGCGATCGCTCAGGCCGGGACGCTGCTCGTAAACGCCGGCTACGTGACGCCCGAGTACGTGAAGGGCATGGCCGCGCGTGAAACCATCATGTCGACGTACATCGGCAACGGCGTCGCCATCCCGCATGGGCAGGGTGACGATCGCCAGTACGTGACGCGCACCGGCGTTTCGGTGCTGCAGGTGCCGGGCGGCGTGACGTGGAACGAAGGCGAGACCGCGTTTCTGATCATCGGCATCGCGGCCCTCGCCGACGAACACATCGAGGTGATCGGGCGTCTGGCCGAGTTGCTCGAGGACGAAGCGCTCGTGATGGAGCTGGCCCGCACGACGGATCCGACGGCCATCACGGCGGCGCTCAGCCCGCAACAATCGGTCTGAAAAGGTATTCGAGGCAGGTTCTTCATGAAGCACGCGTCGGCCACCATCGCCAGCGCCACCGGGCTGCACGCCCGCCCGGCGGCCGTGTTCGTCAACGCCGCGAAGACGTTCTCGGCGGATGTGCGCGTCAGCAACGGCGTCAAACGCGTCAACGGCAAGAGCCTGATCTCACTGCTCACGCTCAAGGCTACCTACGGCACCGAGGTCGAGATCAGCGTTGACGGGCCTGATGAAGAAGCCGCGTTGAGCGCGCTTGTCGATCTCGTGGCGTCCGGGCTTGGCGATGAACCGGGCGCGCCGGCCGCTGAAGCAGCGCCTTCGAACGGCACACACGAGCCGAAGCTTGCAGCTGTCGAGCCGACCGGATGTTCCCAATCCTGGTCGGGGCAGGCGGCCTCGGCCGGCATCGCCGTCGGGCCTGTGGTGTGTCTGCAGCCGATCGCGGCGTCGACCGAAGCCGCCACGCCGGCCGCCACCGTCGAGGCCGAGCACGCTCGCTTCGACAAGGCTGTGCAAGCCGCGCGCGCCGAACTCGAGGCGCTACGTGAGTCCGTCAAGAAGCGCCTCGGCGAGGCCGAGGCCGCGATCTTCGGCGCGCATCTCGAGGTGCTGGACGATCCGGAGTTGACGGCCGCCGCCCGCACCGGCATCGCCATCGGGCAAGGCGCCGTCGCAGCCTGGCGCGGGGCTTTCGAAACGCAAGCTGCGGCGATGGGCGAAGGCGGCGCTCACCCGCTCGCAACGCGCGCCGCCGACATCCGCGACGTGGGCACCCGCGTGCTGGGGCACCTCAACGGCGGCGGCGAATCGCGGCTTGTTGGCCTGATCGCGACGCAAGCCGAACCCGTGATCGTCGTCGCTCAAGATCTGTCGCCGTCCGAGACGGCCGGGCTCGACCCCGAGCGCGTGCTCGCCATCTGCACGGTTGGCGGCGGACCCAACGCCCACACCGCGATCCTGGCGCGTGCGCTCGGCTTGCCGGCCATCGTCGGCGCGCAGGCTGGCGTGCTGACCATCGCTGACGGCTCGCTGGCGATCCTCGACGGCGCTCAGGGCACGTTGGCCGTCGGACCTGACGAGGCGCGCCTGACCACGGCGCGCCAGGCCGTGACCCAGCAGCGTGCGCGCCGTGAGGCGGAACGCCAGGCGGCGTTCGCGCCGGCCGTGACCCGCGACGGCACGCGCATCCACGTCGCCGCCAACATCGGCAGCCTGAAGGATGCGCGGCGCGCCGCCGAGGCGGGCGCCGAGGGCGTCGGGCTGTTGCGCACCGAGTTCCTGTTTCTCGAGCGCACCGAAGCGCCGAGCGAGGACGAGCAGTTCGCGCTGTACCGCGACATCGCCCGCGCGATGGGCGGTGCGCCCGTCATCATCCGCACGCTCGACGTCGGCGGCGACAAGCCGCTGCCGTATCTGCCGCTGGCGCACGAGGACAACCCGTTCCTCGGCGTGCGCGGCCTGCGGCTCTCGCTCGCGCGGCCGGATCTGTTTCGCGCGCAGTTGCGCGCGGTCTATCGCGCGGCCGAATACGGCCCGCTTCATTTGATGTTTCCGATGGTGCTGGGCGTCGAGGATTGGCGCGCCGCGCGCGACATGGCCGAGTCAGTGCGCGCCGAATTGAACGCGCCGACGATCCCGCTCGGCGTCATGGTCGAGATCCCGTCGGCCGCGCTCGTGGCCGAACAACTGGCGCGCGAAGTCGATTTCTTCTCGATCGGCACCAATGACCTGACCCAATACACTCTGGCGATCGAGCGCACACACCCGACGCTCTCGGCTCAGGCCGACGGCCTGCACCCGGCAGTGCTCGCCCTGATCGGCCGCACGGCCCGCGCCGCGCGCGCCGCCGGCAAGTGGGCCGGCGTCTGCGGCGAACTCGCTTCCGACGCCCAGGCAGCGGCACTGCTCGTCGGCCTCGGCGTCTCCGAGCTCAGCGTCAGCGTCGCCGCCCTTCCGGCCACCAAAGCCCGCGTCCGTTCGCTCTCGCATGCCGACGCCGCGGCGCTTGCCGCTCAGGCGTTGTCGTGCGCGACGGCGGTCGAGGTGCGGGCGCTTGCCTGGCACTCTGAGGAGGCGTCAGGCGTCGGGCCTCAGGCATCAGGAGCACGCGCCGATCGCGGCAATGTGAGCTGACGCCTCAGGCCTGACGTCTGACGCCCCTGATTGAAAGGTTCCACCATGACCTCCCCATTCGACCTCTACCGCTCCACCGAGGCGCCGCTGCCGCGCAAGACGTGGGCGTGGAACATGTACGGCCCCGGGCTCGAGCACATCGGGCGCGAGGGCAGGCCCGAGCTGCTGGATGTGCCCGAGCCCGGCGACGATCAACTGCTCGTGCGCGTCGACGCGGTCGGCATGTGCTTCTCGGACGTCAAGCTGATCCAGCAGGGCGGCAAGCACCCGAAGCTCTACAACCGCGATCTCGCTGTGCAGCCGACGCGGCTCGGTCACGAGGCGGCCCTGACGATCATGAGCGTGGGCAAGGACCTCGAAGGCCAGTTCAAAGTCGGCGAGCGCTATGCCATCCAGCCCGACATCTATCAGAACGGCATGAGCACCGCATACGGCTACACGATCCCGGGCGGGTTGACGCAGTATCACGTCATCGGACCCGAGGTGCTGAACGCCGACGCCGGCTCGTATCTGCTGCCGCTCGAGGGCGAGCTCGGCTATGCCGAGACCGCGCTAACCGAGCCGTGGGCGTGCGTCGAGGCGTCGTACACGCAGCGCCGGCGCTTGTCGCCGAAAGACGGCGGTTCGATGTGGATCGTGGGCCGACCGGGCGACACAGCCACATATGTGTTCACGGCCGGGCTCGAGGCGCCGAGCCTGATCGTGGCCACCGACGTTCCGCCGAGCTTGTTCGCATGGCTTCAGACCGAGGCGGCCAGGCGCGGGGCAACGCTGATTGTGCGCGACGGCCTGACATCTGACGAATACGCGGCGCTCAAAGCCGATCTCAGCAACGGCGCCGGCTTCGACGACATCGTCGTGCTCGATCCGCGTTCGGCGACGATGGTCGGCGAGGCCGCGAAGCTGATCGCGCGCCGCGGCACTTTCGCGTTGGTCGGCACGACGCCGCTGGATGGCCCGGTGCAGGTCGACGTCGGGCGCATCCATTACGACTACACCGCATACGTCGGTTGCGCCGGGCCGGATGTGTCGGCCGCGTATGGCGAGGCCCGCAACCGCTGTGAGCTGCGCGCCGGCGGCGTCGCGGTCTTCGTGGGCGCGGGCGGGCCGATGGGCCAGATGCACGTCCAGCGCGCGCTCGAGCTGCCTGACGGCCCCGCGGTCGTCATCGCAACGGACACCAACACAGCCCGGCTCGACGCGCTGACGGCTCGGCTCGGCCGACTGGCCAACAAGAACGGCCGCAAGTTGCTGGTCTTCAATCCGACGGCGACGGCCGAGACGCTCGGCGATTACGTCGCGCGCGAGACGACGGGGAAGGGCGCTGACGACGTCGTTGTGAGCGTGCCCGTCGCGGCAGTGATGGCCGATGCGGCGCGCGTGATGGCGCCCGACGGCATGCTCGTGTTCTTCGCCGGCGTCCCGAACGGCACGCTGGCGCCGCTGGACCTCAGTCAGGTCTATCTGCACAACGCTCAGTTCACGGGCACGTCGGGCTCGCGGCTCGAAGACCAGGCGCTGACGCTGCGCAAGGCGCTCGACGGCCGACTCTCGCCGAACCAGTCGGTGGCCGCGGTCGGCGGGATGGAGGCCGCTCACGACGGCCTGCGCGACATGATGTCCGGCCGCTTCCCGGGCAAGATCGTGATCTTCCCGCAGATCACGGGCCTGCCGCTCACGGGCCTCGACGAGATCAAGTCGGTCGTGCCCGAGTTGGCCGACTGCCTTGGGCCCGGCGACACCTGGACGCCCAAGGCCGAAGCGATCCTGATCGAACGCTTCTGGAAGCCATGATCTACACACTCACCCTGAACCCGGCGCTCGACCGCGAGCTGACTGTCGCGGCGCTTGAGCCCAACGCCGTCCTGCGCGCAACCTCGGCGCGCGTCGACTACGGCGGCAAGGGCTTCAACGTGTCGCGGGCGCTGGCCGCGCTTGGCACGCCCAGCGTCGCGCTCGGCCTGCTCGGCGGGCCGACCGGCGCGGCGATGCGGGCGGGTCTGTCGCGCCAGGGCATCGCCGTCGACGTGGTCTCGATCGGCGGCGAGACCCGCACCAATGTCAGCATTGTGGCGATGGACACGGGCGATCACATCAAGGTCAATGAAGCCGGGCCGATCGTCACTGCCGAAGAGCGCGAAAGCCTTGTCGATCGAGTCAGCGCGCTGGCGCGGCCTGGGGACCTGTGGGTGCTGGCCGGCAGTCTGCCTCCCGGCCTCCCGCCAGATCTGTATGCCTCGCTGGTCGAGTTGCTGCGCGGCTACGGCGCGCGCGTGATCCTCGACGCCAGCGGAGAGGCCTTCGCGCTCGGCTGCCAGGCCCGGCCGTTTCTGATCAAGCCGAACGCCGTCGAGGCCGAGGCCGCCACCGGCCTGCCGACAAGCACGGCTGAGGAGGCACTGGCCGCGGCCGAGCGGCTGCGTTCCTTTGGTCCCGAGAACGTCGTGATCAGCCGAGGTGCGGATGGCGCTGTGTTGGCCACCGGCGATGGCCGCTGGATCGGCACGCCGCCGCACATCGACGAGAGCAACCCGATCGGCGCTGGCGACGCGCTGGTGGCCGGCCTCGTCCATGCCTTGAACCTCAACGCCCCCTGGGCTGATGTGCTGCGCACCGGCCTCGCGAGCGGCGCCGCCGCAGCCAGCCTCCCCGGCACGGACTTCGGCGACCTTGATTACGTGGCGCGGTTGGCGGCGCAGGCGGTCGTGCAGGCGGGCTAGGCTGGAAGGCGGGGTGGCGTCGATGGCGGATGGCCATGGGCGCATGTTCGGCGTGTCATCGGGCGTTTGCACGCCTGCGCGTTCGGGTGGAGGACGACGCATGCCTCGCCCCTGCGACGAATGGTGGAGGCGCCTGAGAGCGGAGTGTTTGACGGGGCGGAGGGGTCGATCGAGGCCCATAGCGCTCGATCGACCCCGCGCTCTTCCGCCGTCTGCGATAATTGATAGATGTCCCTCAAACGCGGTGTGTGGTATGCCCTGGCGGCCTATGGCGCCTGGGGTTTGTTGCCCATCTACTGGAAAACCCTCCATCAAGTTCCGGCGCTCGAGTTGATCGGCCACCGGATCGCCTGGTCGTTCATCGTGCTGGCCGTTTGGATCACGGCGAGGCGGGGGTGGCGTGACCTTCGAAACGCGCTCAATCGGCGCGTGATCACCATCTATGCAGCTGCGGCTGTGCTGATCGGCGCGAACTGGCTGACGTATGTGTGGGCCGTCAACGCCGGCTACATCATCGAGACCAGCCTCGGCTACTTCATCAACCCCTTGCTCAGCGTCCTCATGGGAGTCTTCATCCTGCGCGAGCGTTTGCGGCCGCTGCAGTGGGCGCCCCTGGCCCTGGCGGGTGTCGGCGTGATCTACCTGACCTTTCTCTACGGCTCGCCGCCGTGGATCGCGCTGTTTCTGGCGCTCACGTTCGCGACGTACGGCCTCGTCAAGAAGTTGGCACCGCTCTCGGCCCTGCACGGATTGACGATGGAGACGGGCGTGCTCTTCATCCCCGCGGTCATGGTCATCATCGGCGCGGGAGTGGTGGGGCAGAGTTCGTTCATGATGGAGTGGCCGACGCAGCCGCTGTTGCTGATCGGCACAGGATTGGTCACCACAGTGCCGCTGCTCCTCTTCGCGGCCGCCGCCCGACAGATCCCGCTCAGCCTGGTCGGCATCCTTCAGTACATCGCGCCGACTCTGCAGTTCCTGATCGGCGTTTTCATCTACCATGAGCCCTTCACGGGAGCCCAACTGATCGGGTTCGGCATGGTCTGGGCAGCCTTGATCCTGTTCTCCATCGAGAGCGCCTGGTTCATGCGCTCGCGTAACTTACAAGTCGCAGGCAGTGAAAACTGAGGGGGGACGAGGAAAGTGGAATGAGCGCGTGAGCGTTCCTACATCTCTCGTCCCTTCTCCCACCTCCGGAGTCCTCATGGCCTACAACCCATCACCTCAACGCTACGACACGATTGCCTACCGCCGCACCGGGCGAAGCGGGCTGAAGCTGCCGGCCATCTCGCTCGGGCTCTGGCACAACTTCGGCGGCGTGGACACGCTTGAGAACATGCGCGCGATGCTCAGGCGCGCGTTCGATCTCGGCGTCACCCACTTCGACCTGGCCAACAACTACGGTCCGCCGCCCGGCTCGGCCGAGGAGAACTTCGGCAGCATTCTGAAAGCTGACTTTCAGGAGTATCGCGACGAGTTGATCATCTCGTCGAAGGCCGGTTACTACATGTGGCCGGGTCCGTACGGCGACTGGGGGAGTCGCAAGTACCTGATCTCGAGCCTGGATCAGAGCCTCAAGCGTATGGGCCTCGAGTACGTCGACATCTTCTATCACCACCGCCCGGATCCAGAGACGCCGCTCGAGGAGACGATGGGCGCGCTCGACTACGCGGTGCGCAGCGGGCGCGCGCTCTACGTCGGCGTGTCGAACTACCCGGCCGATTTGACCGCGCAGGCCGCTCAGATCCTGCGCAGCCTCGGCACGCCCTTGCTGATCCACCAGCCCAAGTACAGCATGTTCGAGCGCTGGGTCGAGGAGAAACTCATCGACGTCCTGCGCGCCGAAGGGGTGGGCGGCATCGCGTTCTCGCCGCTGGCACAGGGTCTGTTGACCAACCGCTATCTCGGCGGCGTGCCCGACGACTCGCGCGCGGGCAAGACCGGGACGTTCCTGCGTCGCGAGCAGGTGACCGATCAGGTGCTGGCCCGCGTCAACGCTCTCAACGCCATCGCCCAACAGCGCGGGCAGACGCTGGCGCAGATGGCCCTGGCCTGGGTGCTCCGCCATCCTGAGATCACGTCGGCCTTGATCGGGGCCAGCAAGGTCTCGCAGATCGAGGATGCCGTCCGTGCGCTCGACAGCGGGCCGTTCTCCGACGACGAGCTGCGCTCCATCGAGGCCGCCCTCGCGCGTTGAGGCCTTCTTCATTAGTAACGGCGCTAACGGCGCCGGCTGTCCTCAGAAGCAGCCGGCGCCGTTTTGAGTTCTCCGCGACGGTCGCATGCGTAAACCGCTCGTGAAATCCGGGCACGGGATCGGGATTCGGCGATTTCACATACCGAAATCCCGGTTGGTTTTACCGCGGCGCTCCGCCGTCGCGGTGTGCTTGGCGACCCGGCGCTGCGCAACGTGATCAGTGCCAATGCCGGGCCGGGCGTGTGGCTCGCGGGCGGCGCGTCGTCGAACTCGATCCTGTCGAACCTGATTGGCACTGACCCAAGCGGTGGTGCGGCGCGGGCGAACGCCTCGGGTGTGGTGGTGACGGGGCCGAGCAACGTCCTCAACGGCAACGTGATCTCGGGCAACACCGGTCCGGGCGTGAGCGTCAGCGGATTCGGCGCAAACGGCAACATCCTCTCGAGTAACGTGATCGGGCTGAGCCTGGGCGCGAGCGCTGTCGTGGGCAACGGCGGCGCCAGGTTCGCGCTGAGCGAAGGCCCGAACTTCGTCTTCCTCGGAAACGCGATCGCCGGCAACGGCGGCGACGGGATCTGGGTGTCGGCGAGCTCGAACGTGATCCGCGAGAACTACATCGGGACGAACGCGAGCGGCACGGGTGGCCTCGGCAACGTCGGCAACGGCCACGCCGATCCCGTCTGACACACCGACGCCCACCGACACGGCGTCGCCGACACCGACCGAGACGCCCACGGGGTCGGCGATACTCGTGATCGAACAACTCAGCGGCCTGACCACGCCCGAGTACGTGATCATCCGCAACACCGGCTCCATCCCACAAGACATGACCGGTTGGTCGCTCTTCAGCGTCGTGGGCAGCCAGTCGTTCAGTTTCCCCGCAGGCTATGTCCTGGGTGCGGGTGCCAGCGTTCAGATCGAGTCGTTCACCGGCGCCGTCGACTCGCCCCCAAGCATCCTGCTCTGGAGCGGCGCGGCCATCTGGAACAACACCGGCGACAAAGCCGAGCTCCTGCGGCCGGATGCGAGCGTCGTGTCGTCAGTGTGCTACCTGGCCGGGTGTCCCTGACGATGCTATGTCGACATCAAACGTCGGCCGACTCGTTACGTCGCCTCGTGATCGTGTCTGCTCCACCGTTTTGGTACGAATACATCATTGACCTCTATCAGGTGTGAGCTAACCTTGATCATCGGTCGCAAGCCTGGAAGGCCGCCGGCCCGGGCGAGCCTGTGCTCTCTGCGCAACCGGCTCATGCTCGTGGCACAACCAGAGCGCTCGCTGACGGTCAGATCCGGGTCCCCTTTTGTGCGCGTACCTGAATCAACCGTCATGGCTCTGGATAGAATGAACTATTGTCAATCGCATTGGCGCAGTTTATTCTGATCAGAGACGCCCGGAATACAGCTGTTGGGCGTTTGCGTTAAGCGGTGTGCCCCGATGGGGTGTGTTGTTGATGGTGTTGAACCGATGGATTTGACGGCCCTGAGGGGGGCTTTCGCCTGTAGTGCGCCAAGCACGAGGACGATTCGAGGACGAGCAGGCCACCTGCCTGCCGTAGAGTAAGCCCGTTCACCGTCCGCGAACGACTGGCTCGGACGGCGTCCATAACTTCATAGAGGCAGATGCTATGCGTCGGAACCTGCTGGTGTTAGCCGTGGGGCTGCTGTTAATGGTTGGCTCGTTTGTTGGGATTTTCGTGTTAGGCCAGGTGTTCAACCCGCCTGCTGTGCCGGTGGTGGTCGCGAGCCGCGATTTCAGCCCAGGCGAAGTGGTGCAGCTGCAAGACCTGGCGACCATCTCCGTTCATGTCGACGAAACGGAAAGTGGGTTTTACGAGACCGTTTTTCTTCAATCCGACCTGCAACTCCTCAACAACAAGATCGTGACCCAGCCGATCGCGGCCGGTCAGCCGATCCCGCGCAATGCCGTCGTGGCGGCGGGCAATCTCAACAGCGGGCTCGCAGGCCAACTGGAGGACCCGTCGCTGATCGCGCTGGTCGTGCCGGTCAGCGACGACACCGCGCCGCCGGGGATCCGGGCCGGCGACTATGTCGACCTCGTCTACGGCGTGGTCGGCGTGTCGTATGCGCCGGTGGTTCCACCAACCGAGACGGCGTTCCAATCGTTCAACCCGGGCGCCGGTCTGGAGCCGGCCACACCCGATTCGTTCGCTGAGGCCGAACCATCGCCGACGCCTGGCGTGATGCTCTACGCGCCGCTGGCGAAAACCATTGTGACGAACGCCCTCGTGCTGGACGTGGTGCACGAGATCAAGCAGGCCAATCAGGTGACGTCGAGCGGTCAAACGGTGGCCCGTGAGGTGCAGGGGGCAGTGACGGCGCTCGTCCTGGCGGTGCCGCGCGACGCTCAGGAAGTCGTGCAGTTCGCGCTCGACACCGGGGTCGTGCGTGTCTCGTTGCTCTCTGCGAACGCGCGCGCCGACGGCACTCAGGTCGGCGATCGTCGCCCGACCCTGGGCATGACCTGGAACGATCTGGTGGCCTTGCTCGAGATGGAACGTCAACAGCGACTTGACGCCGGGCTGCCGTCGTCGGTCACGGGCGCGGGCCAGGACCTGTATCTCCAGCAGGAACAGGCCTTGCAGATGGCCGAAGCTGCCGACCAGGCCACGCCGATCCCGACGCAGATGTCGGCGCCGACACCGACGCCCAGCCCGACCCCGAGGCCGTAAACGATGTTGAAGCTCTCCAAGATATTCGAGAACGGCAAGGCCCCTGAGACAGCGCCCGACGAGCCGCTCGGTGTGCTCGTGGCGGCGCCGCCCGAGTTGGCGCGGCCGTTCATGGAGCTGGGGCCGAACCATCCATCCGGCGTGCATGTCCTGGCGACGACGCGCGACGCGATGGACTTATCCGATGACATTCGCAATTTCAAGCCGCAGATCGTGGTGATCTCGCCCGAGATCCGCGGTTACGCGCCGGATCTGATCGCGCGGCTGAGCAAGTGGCCGGACTTCCCGATCGCCGTCATCGGCCTGGCCTCGCCGAATGGCGCCTGGGGCTCTGAGATGACGACTCTGGGCGCCATCGCCTTCTACAGCGTGCCGGTGACGCCGGGCATCGTCAGTCAGTTTGTGAGCGAGGCGCGCGCGCATCTGGCGCAGGCGCGGTTGCGTTGGACACGGCCTCTGGTCGACGGCGAGGTCGGCTGGCGTCCAGCGGCCCCGGTGCCGGGCGGCTATCGCACCGGCGCGCTGGCCTGCTGGAGCACCAAGGGCGGCGATGGCAAGACCACGTTGGCCGTCAACATGGCCTGCCTGCTTTCGGTCGTGGCGGGGCGATCGGTGCTCCTGATCGACGCCGACATGAACTGCGGGCGCGTGGCCCTGCACCTCGACATCCCGCCGGCGCAGAACACGATCCTACACTTGGCCAGCGACTACCAGGCCAACGGCAACAGGCTCGAGATCGAGATGTTGCGCAAACGCACGCTGACGGCCGACGCCGCGCTCGACTCGCGCACCAGGCAGGTCGAGGGGCGGCTGTTCGTGCTCTTTGGAATCGTCCAGATCCAACAGGGCTCGTCGGGGCCGTTGTTCGGCAAGCAGGGCCAGCAGTTCATGACGGACCTGATCCGTCTGGCGCGCGAGCACTACGACTTCGTCATCATCGACCTGGGCTCGAACACGCAGATGGGCCCGCACTTCGGCGCGTTGCAGGCGTCGGATCAGGTGCTCTTCATCAACACGTCTGATCGCTCGTCGCTGTATCACAACCGCCAGACCTATCAGGCCCTTGTCGAAAAAGCTGATCTGCGCGCCGACAAGTTCAAGCTGGTGATGAACCGCTACGACCCCGACGACCGGATCGACCTCAAGGACGTGGCCGAGTTCATGGGCCTGCCGGTCTTCGCCGTCGTGCCTGAGGATCGTAGCCGGAATGTGATCGCGTCGGTCAACCAGGGCCGGCCCTTCGCGCTTCAGTACTTGCAGAAGCACCCGCCGGGCGCCGAAGGAACGTTGCGTGGCATGTTGAGCGTGGCCGAGGGCATCTATCCGCCCATCGGCAAGACCCTCGGTGATGCTCGCGCTGCCAGGGGAAAAGGCGGCATGTTCGGGCTGTTCGGCGGGAAGCGGTAGGTGCCGTGGGGGAGCGAGGGACCCGCACCGACCCTTCGACTGCGCGGCGCAACGTGCGCGCCGCTTCGCTCAGGGTGGTGCTGCGGGTGTGGAAGAAACGATCCGGGCGTGAGTTGACCCGGGCGGAGATCCAGGTGCTCCGCCGCTTGAAGCACGAAATGGGCGTGGGCAAGGAACAGAACTCAACCGTTTTTTGCTGGAGCGACGCCCTCGAGCGGAGACCTGGAGGTGGTCGTAATACTCCCAGCTGTAGCGGGTGGAGGGGATCTCAATGGCCTGTTCCGGAACGACACCACAGAACGGAGCCCTGAGATATCGGCCGGTGACGCTCCGAAGTGTGGCAGGTCGAGTGGAGCCCAGCTGAACATTCTGGAGCGACACCATCGAGCGTAAACGTGACGGTGTCGGTGTGTGACGCTCCGACGTGTGGTGAGTTCGGCAAAAGTGCATTTGCTGGAGCGAGACGCCAAAGCAGAGCCCTGAAGGTTTCAGCCGGTGACGCTCTGAGGCGTGGCAGGTGGAGTGGAGTTCAAGTGATCTTCCCGGAGCGACTCCATGGAGTGGAGCCCTGAAGGTTGCAGCCCCCGACGCTCCAAGGCGTGGCAGGTGGAGTGGAGCTCAAATGCCTTTGTCGAGCGACACCATGGAGCGGAGGCGTGAGGGTCTCGGCGTGTGACGCTCAGAGCGTGGTGGGTGGAGTGGAGCCCAGCTGATCTTCCTGGAGCGACACCACCGAGCGTGGACGCGAGGGTCTCAGCCCCTGACGCTCCGAGGTAGGGCAGGTGGAGTGGAGCTCAAATGTCTTTGTCGAGCGACACCATGGAGCGGAGGCGTGAGGGTCTCGGCGTGTGACGCTCCGAGGTATGGCAGGTGGAGTGGAGTTCAACTGACTTTCCTGGAGCGACACCACCCTGAGCGGAGGCCCGCGCTTTTTGCGGGCCGAAGTCGAAGGGCGGTGTCGCGGGTCAACATGACAAGTGGAACATTGGGTTTACATCGTGCGCTGTTCGGATCAGACCTATTACACCGGAATCACGGTGTCGGTCAGTAAGCGCCTCGATGAGCATAACACTGGCATCGTGCCCGGCTACACCCATCATCGACGTCCTGTGACGTTGGTTTGGGCCGAGTCAGTCGAAGATGAGCACACAGCATTGAGGCTTGAGCGTCAGATCAAGGGCTGGACACGGGCGAAAAAGGAAGTGTTGATTGCCCGGGATTGGCAACGCCTTCATGAGGTGGTGGCTGCTGAGAGACATTCACGCGCCCCTGGCGACACGTCGCCCGCTCTCCACGAAACGGTCGCACCCTGAGCGGAAGCCCGCGCTTATGGCGCCGCTTCGCTCAGGGTGGTGCTAACGGGTTGTGACGTTGCATCAAGGGGCTGTGCCGCGAAGCCACGCGGGCTGGCCATGTTTGGTTGAGATAGCGTCACGGTTTGTGACGAGACAGGTCATAGTTGATGGATCGCGACAACGGCGACAACCTGAACTGGGATTTCGCGCCTCCGGATTTTTCAGGCGAGGCGTTTGATCCGTTTGCCGACAGCGCGACGGGCACCGGCGATCTGGGGCAGGGGCCGGTCAGCGTTGATGCGCGGCCGGCACGCTCAGGCACAGGGCCATTGCGGGTAAGCACGTTGCCGCGCTACGACGTCGTGGATCCGTTCACCCACCTCCTCGAAGCGTTGCGCGAGGCGGCCACCGGAGCCGGTGGACGCTTCACGCCGGCCGAGATCGAGTCGGCCGGCGACGAGGTCCTGGCCTGGTGCCATGAGCGAGCGACGCAACTTGTGGGCGAGCTCAACGACCTCAGTTGGGAGGCGCGCAGTCGGGCGGCCTTCGACGAGCCGGTTGACGACGTCGTCGGCCGTCTGCTCGACCACCTGCTTGGGCTCGGCCCGCTTGAGGCCATCCTGCGCCAGCCCGATGTGGAGGATATCGCCATCAACGGTCCCGACGACGTCTGGTACAAGGCGCGCGGGAATTGGGTGCGGGTCGACCACGGCTTTCGAAGCTCGCAGGAAGCCTTGATCTTGCTCAACCGCACGATCGTGCACACCGGTCGGCAGGCCGGGCCGCTGACCCCGATCGTCGACGGCACCATGCGTCAGGGACATCGGATCAACATCATCTCGCAGCCGCTCACTGACCCATGGCCGGTGGCCTCGATCCGTATCCATCGCGACCACTCATTGCAGATGGTCGATCTCGTGGCGCGCGGCGGAGACGATCATGGCGAGCCGGCCCCGCCGCAACTGCCCGACTACTTCCGCCACGACCGCGGCAGCGGCACCTTTACGGCGCTCAGCGCGAGCTTTCTGCACATGGCCGTGATCGCGGGCTTCAACATCCTGGTGGTCGGCCCGACCGGTGTCGGCAAGACCACTGTGCTCGGCGCGTTGGGGCGCATGATCCCGGCCGACCGGCGCATCGTGACCATCGAAGACACGCGCGAGTTGCGCATGCGCGGCCTGAAGAACGGCGACAACTGCGTGTACCTGATCACGCGGCCGGCCACGATCGAAGGGTTGCCGGCGATCACCCAACGGGATCTCGTGATCGCGGCGTTGCGCCAGCGGCCCGATGCCCTGACCGTCGGCGAGGCGCGCGGCGCCGAGGTCTTCGACATGCTCAAGGCCTTGTGGACCGGGCATCGGAATGGCCTGACGTCGATCCATGCCGACAGCATTGCGGACGTGAGCAGCCGGATCCGCATGATGTTGCAGGAAGCCAGCTTCCAGACCGAGACGAGCGAGAACACTGTCGCGCTCTGGATCGCGCGTGCGTTCCATCTTGGGATCACCCTTCGGCGAGCCGAGACGGGCCGGCGGTACGTCGAGGAGATCGTGGAGTTCACTGGCGGCATCGAGGGCTCGATCCCGGTGACGACACCGCTGTTCCGCTACGACTCGGCGCGGAGGCGCCTGATGTGCACGGGCCAGCGCCTCGACCTCGGGCACGAAGCCATGCTGCGCGATGCGGGTTACGGCTACGACCTTGTGCTTCAAGCAGCGCGAGAGCGCGCGGAGATGCGTGGAGCGTAGAGCGTGGAGCGCATGAGCCCTTCCCAAAAACGCGCCAGATGCACGGGCTGAAGATACCCTGAGCGCGTTCTGGGGAAGGGGTTGGGGATAGGCAAGGGGATAGGATCGTGAGTAGTTTGTTCTCGCAGAATGTCCTGTTCGCGCTGCTGTTCGCCATCGGCGTGTTCGTGCTGGTGATCGGCACCCAGTGGACGCGGCCGGTGCGGCTGTCGAATGTCGAGCAGTTGTACGGCGAGGGTCGGCCGCGCGAGGACTTTCTGCGCGGTCTGCAGGCCAGGCTGGACGCCGCGCGCTTCAACCTGAGTGTCGAGGATTTTCTCAAGGTCGTGGCCGCGCTGGTCGTCGGTGTGTTCTTCGTCGCGTTCCTGCTGATCGGCGCGGTGCTGCCGGCGCTGTTGGCGGCGGCGATGTCGGTTTTCGGCTACTGGACGTACCTCAGTGGCAAAGTTTCTAAGGCCATCGAGGACTATGAGGAGCAGTTGCCGCAGGTCGTGTCGCGATTGGTGGTTGGGGCGCGGATGGGCAGCAGCTTTCGCGGAGCGGCTGAGCACGCCGCGCAGTTCGGGCCCCCGCTGTGCCGTGACGACTGGGCCTATATCTGCCGCCAACTCGACGCTGGCGCGGATCTCGAGATGGTTCTGCGGGTCGTCAGTGGCAAACGCCAGAGCCAGCTCCTCAACTCGATTTTCGAGCTGATCCTGGTCCAGCATCAGCGCGGCACTCCGATCACAGACATCATGCCCCTGATCCAGGAATCGCTGACTCAACGCGCGCGCACGATCCGTCTCGCACGCACGAAACTGCGCGGGCCGCTGCGGGAGCTGTACATCGTATGCGCGGCACCCGTGGCGGCGGTGGTGATGGCGCGTTTTTTGTCCCCACAATATGCGGCCCTTTACGCTGAGCCGATTGGCCAGTTGATCGTGACAGGCGCCTGGGCGATCGATGCAGCGCTGTTCCTCTGGCTGCAGCGCGCATTCAGTCAGGATCTGCGGCGCGAGACCAACTTCTATGGCGACTTGAAACCGCAGCCGCGCACTCCGCTCGAGGAAACCCGGCCTGCGAATCGGGATGCCAGGCGCTTGAGCGGTTTCGATCCGACCGGGGCGGGAGCCCCTGAGTCGTTGTCTCGATTGTTTGGCCCGCGAAGTGTGGCGTCCAGATCTGCCGCGCCGCGTGAGGAGCGTGGGTGATGGACCTGTCAGCATTGATCCAAAATCTGGGTCTGGCCCTGGCCGGGGCCTGCGGCGCGTGGCTGCTGGCTGTGGGACTGGTGGGGCTTCTCTCCAGGCCGAAGGCTTCGCTCAGGGTCGGTCCTGAACCTACGGCAACCTACCCGGTCAGTGACCTGCCGATTCTGATGCAACGGACATTGGGCGGCACGCTCCACAAGGCGGGGCGGTTGCTGGTTCGTGGACAGGATCCTCGGCGCCTGGAGGACCAACTCAAGCGTTCCGGGTGGCGCTACCAATCGATAGGCGACTTCTATGCCAGCAAAGTCGCCAATGCCCTGGTCTACGTCCTGGTGGGTTTCCTGGCGTTGAGCCAACTCTTCTCAGGGTTTCTGCTGGTTGCAGTGGCTATCGGACTCGGTGTTCTCGGTTACGTTCGACCCGATGAGAAGGTGCGAGAGTCGCTCAAAGCCCGCAAGGAAGGCCTGAAGCGCGAGATGGCCTGGACACTAGACCGCCTGGCGGCAGTCATGCAAACCGGCGAAGCGCTCGGCCCGTCGTTGCATCGCCTGACGGATGCCAATTACGACTGGGTGGCGGGCGGTTCGGGCGGGCTGTTCATCGCTGTGCTCCGCGATATCTCGGCGGGGCTTTCAAGCAATCGAAGCGACATCGGCGCCCTGATTGACGAAATCCGGGTTACGTTGCCGGAAGACGTGCCCGAGTTGGACGAGTTCCTCCAATTGGTGAGAGCCAACCTTGAGAAGCGCCAACCTGTTGTCGAGCAGATTCGAGCCCTGGCGACGACGTTGCGCGACGAACTCAACAACAACATCGAGGATCTGGCCCAGAAAGCCGAATTGAGGATCGTGGTCGTGACGTCGGGCGTGATCGTGCCGCTGATGCTGGTCGTGGTCGGCGGCGTGATTCTGCTCAATCTGCGCATGTTATTGCCTGGCGGATGATTCGAGGACTCTTCAAGGACTCGCATGGGTAGCCCGTCGATACACTGTGTTGATCGCGATGTCCGGCGTGCTGTCACAAGGAGGTGGGTCTATCGAGTACCGATGCGGAACCGGAAGCCGAAAGGCTGCCCTTATCGATTTTGAAAACAAGCAGATCGTTCTCATACAAGGAGTTTCTCAAGATGAACATCCAGACACTGCGTGATCAGCTGCGGCGTTTTCTGAAGGACGAAGATGGGTTGAGCGCCACCGAGTATGCCATCCTCTTCGTGGTCCTGGTCGCCGTGATCATCGCCGGCGCCACGGCGCTGGGCGGCGGTATCACCGCCCTCTTCAACTCCGCGCGCGATGCTTTGCCCTAGTTCGGTCGAACGGCCAGGTTGGCGAGGCTATCAATGACCCAACGGCACCGACCCCGAAAGTCTGCAAGCGCCCCGTCAAGTGCGAGCGACTCGTTCGTTCGTGCCTTTCGGTCGGGCGTGTCCGCCGTCGAGTTCGCCCTGGTCCTGCCGATGATGCTGGCGCTGGTCTTGATCGTCCTCGGGATGGCGGTGGCCGCATACGATCGCCTTTCAGCGGCGTACGGCGTCGCCGAGGACACCCGGACGGCGGCGATCGACGGCGGCCTGGGCACGAAAACCTCAAGCCTGGTTGGGCGCTCGCCGACCTGGGCGGCGAGCGCCTCGGGTTGTTCCCGGACGTTTCAGGGGACGATCGACTCCACACGCACACGCGACTGGCCGATCATCGAGTGGCTGGGCCATGTCCTGGTTGGGCCGATGACGGCGAGCCTGACGGGCTCGTCCACGGCGGTGCGTTGGGAGTTCGCGCCGGGCTACGCCGGAGAGTGCCAATGAAAATGGAAACCCGCTTGAAACGGCTGCGGCGGCCGCTTCGGCGTCGAGGCGAATGGGAGGCCGGCCAGGCCTCGGTCGAGCTGGTGATCATGATCGGCCCGGTCTTTCTGACTCTCATTACCATCATCGCCGTGGTGTTCTACAACGCCTATGCTGCCATCGCCCTGACCACAATGGCCAACGACTGCGCTCAGGCGGCGTCCCAGAACGTGTTGTCCACCTGGGCCGAGAACGAAGGAACTGAGGCGTTTGAGTCGGGCCGAGAGGGATTTGGCGTGGGCTCCGCACAACTCATCGAGTCGCCGGTTCGCCCGGAGATGGGTTCCAATCTGTTGCACTCGGTGGCCGTTGTCTGCGCCGTCGATGTTCCTGGACGACAGATCGTTGACGGGATCAGCGAAGCAACCATATTCAGGCGGATCGCCTGGCCCTTACAGGTCTTCCGCTCGTGCTATGACCCCGCCCAGCCGGCCGTGCTCATCAGCGTGGCCGTCGATCCCGCGACCGACGAAACGGCGGCTCGCGAGTGTGGGCCTTATTGAAGGGCAGGGCAAGGCCGGCATCGGAGCCCGATACCTATGAGCACGAATCGCATGCCATCCACACGACGTTTCCTCGTGCGAACCGGACTGGTGTTGTGCGCCGTTCTGGGTTCTGCCTTGCTGCTCCTGGCATCCGGTGACGGATCGAGGACATTGGCTCAGGCCGGTTCCACCCCAACCCCAACAGCCGAACCGACGTCGATCCCGTCCTGCCCGAGCGATCGAGTCGATCGCAACCACAATGGGCAAGACAATGGGGACTGTATACCCATTGCCAATGCATTCCTCAATGACCCGATTGTGATTTGCGCGACCGGAAGCGGGATCTCCTCGCGCTATGGGCGAGTATCGTGCCAGGCTCGATGGATTGTGAATGGCGCCGTAGCAGATGTTCCAGTTCCGCGATTACTCGTTAACCAGGGCTGTGTGGATGTTCGGCGCAATCCCTATCCGAGACTGATGGTCGGATTGGGAACGCCAACACTGACGTACGAAGGTCTGGTTCCGACCAGCAGTGCTGACGTGAACCCTGGCAACTGGATGACGGGATACCAGGAAGGGTGGTACCAGACCGGCCTTTCGGGTATTGGATTGATTGGTCTGCCAGCGGGTGGCGAGTATGCAGCCGGCAATTGGTTGGGTCAGGCATTTGGTGGAACGTACATGGGAGCAGAGTTTCCGCCGGTACGCGTCGATAATACCGCCGGCGACTTTTACCCATCGATCAACAACATCGCAATGAGGTTGGTGTATGTGCTTGAACCTTCGAGTGCGCTGGAAGTATCTTTCGCCGGGATGCCAACGACGATGGCGCCGGTGGAATGGAACGGCCTGGAGCCTCTTCATTTCACAGTAAGCCGGTCGAGCAATCCGAGTGCCGCTATTGGCGTTGACAGCATAGCGACCTCCGGCGGACCTGGCATTGGAACGGTGGCAAACCTGCCCGCATACAAGTTGCGAGTCGAATCGACATGGACTCTCTATGCTCAATGGCGATTCGAACGCTGGGAGATCCGGGGCAATCAATATCAGCGAGCGGTAAACACGGCTGGTCAACCAGTTTCTCCGATTACGGCAGGCGGTATCGTTTCGGGTTGGTTATCTCGTTCCGGGTCGCGTGTATGGGATAGCCAACAACGGTCAAGTGTTGGCTTGGTTAACGCGCCAAACTGCAATGCTAATGCTGCTGAAGGGTACGTTCCGGTTCCGGTCATGGAAGGGCGATCAATCTTGGTGAGGTGACATTCAATGAATTACGCTATCAACCGGAAACCCTCAGGAGCAGTTGGCGGCGCGGCTCTGCTTGTTGCGATTTTGGGATCGCTCGCCGGATGTTTGTCTGTTCAGCAGACGGGTGAGGTTGCCTTGACGTCCAGTTCATCTGGAAGTGCCACTTCGCCGGAAATAGGAGATGGCTCCATTGTCGCTCCCGTCTCATCGCCTGAGACAACGCCAACTTCCGCATCAGGGCAATTAACCACCTATCCTCCAACCGAGACGGTCGATCCAAACCGACAGGCATATGATGAATATGCCACTCAAGTAGCTGCTAGTGGAGGAGTGACTCTGGTGCCTTATGAGACCGCTGTCTCGGTCGAGACGGCGTATCAACTAGAACTGACCTCTTACGCTGAAAGTCTGTACACCCCCACGCCGTTCGGTCCTCTCCCGTTCCCGGGCACCCGGCTCACTGATGAAGAGCTTGCGGAGCGTGGTTGGCCGCGCATTGGGCCGGGCGGGATTCGCAATGAGGATTACCACACAACAGCGATCTGGCTCGACAAAGCCTATGTCGACGCCGAGATCTTCAGCAAGTACCAGGCTCTGTTCGACCTCCTGGCTTTTCGTGATGGGCCACCGGGAGATGACTTCGAGACCAGGCTTGGCGAATTGATGGTGCCAGATGAAATCGAAGGGTCGGTATTGAATGCGGCACTGCAGGATAACTTCAGGGATCGAGGGCTGATGAGTTGCACAATGTCAGCCATTAACGACGGTGTCAATGCAGTACGGCAAGCAGGGGCCTACGTCAGGGTTCTTAAGGCTGCATTCGACTACCAGATCGTGTGGCAATACGTTGAAGACCAGCCTGCCTCATTTGGAACATACACGGACAAGGCGTTGGCTTTCCAGGTTGGCAACGATTACGCAGTCCTTCTTAGAACTGGGCTCCAGGATCCGGCAAAAACGCGCTCAATGAATGGGTTGACGTTCGATCTCGAAAAGGTTGCCATAGCTACTGGTCGGGTAATGCAGCGATGGGTCGCCCCTTATCAAGTTACTCATTCAAATGAGACTGTCATGGTGGTGTGGCTTTCCGAGATCAACGATTGGAGGATCTTCAAGTACGACAGCCCTTACTGTGCAGATTACTTTCCAAAGTCTCTGGAGCCCTGATCCCAAATGGCAAAACCTTCTCGACTGCGTCCTGGAGAGTCGTATCCACGATGGCAACGTGGACAAACAGCTGCGTTTGTGGCCCTCCTGTCCCCGATCTTGATACTCGCAGTTGCAATCGTTGTGGATGTCGGAAGGCTCTATCAGGCCAAACGATGGGGACAAAGTGTCCTAGATAGTGCGGCTGTGAACGGTGCTTTGGCATTGGACCTGGCTCCGTTCGAGGCCACGGGATCAGGTGGAAACCAGGTGCTTCTGAACGTGTCCGAGATGCAGGCGGCCGCTTGTGGCTCCTGGTTCACATCTCTTGGAGTCAACGGCGGCGCTCTGACCTACGACCAGGTGCCCACCCTGACCGGTTGCAACGCCACGCTGGTCGGCGAGCGCGGCGTTCGGGTGACGGCCCATGTGACAGTGCCGGTCATGTTCCCCGGGCTGTACCAGGCATTCTTTGGCGGGCCGGCACCCCTCGGCGCTGTGTCGATACCGCTCGTGTCGGAGTCGGAATTCGTTTTCGGTATCACCGAAGAGATGAGCCATTGACGACGCCGCCTCATCGATCACCGACCGGCATTCGATGACGGAAATGATTGGGCACACATAGCCAAGATGGAAACACTGTTTTCGATCGCGGGGATATTGGGAGGGCTGCTGCTCGTCAGCGCCGTTTTCCTGCGATTCATCCCCTGGCGCGGAAAGCCGCTGTACGCGCACCTTTATCACTGGTGGGTCGTCCGCCGTGGAACACGCCGCATGCTACGTCGGGCCGAGCGTGTGCATGCCACATCGTGGCGCGAAGAACCCCGTGCCGAGCCGTCTTCGCGTCCGGTTACGCTCTCGAGCCTTGAAGCCCAGGCGCAGCCCCACGCCAGCCCGAAACCGTGGTCCTGCCGTCGCGCGGCACGTCGCCGAAGGATCTGCCGCCGAACGCGCCAGCGCCGGCGGCCGAGTGGGTCAAGCTCGACCCGAAGCGCGCCCGCGCCGAAGCCGAGGCCGTGGGCCTGCGCGTGATCAACACCGACGACGGGTCCGACGCATTGGCAGGCTGGCTGCTCAACGCTGTCGGGTTGTCCGTGCTCATCATCCTCGCGGTGTGGTTGGGCAGCGGCGGCTATGCCGTGATCGAACGCTGGTTTGCCTGGCGGCCCTGACAGCTGATGCCGAAACCGATCAACGCTGACGCGGAATGGCGCCCCCCAAGTCAGCACGCGACCTCGAAGCGTGCTCCCACCCTCCACTGACCAGGCTGCGATCATCATCCGCGCCATCGCCCTCTGCGGTATAGTCGTGCCATGACCTCCGCAACGCGTCCCTCCTTCGGTGTCATCTTCCTTCCTACGTTTCCGCCGGAGACCCTGGCCGACTACGCCCGCCGGGCCGAGGCCGCCGGCTTCGACGAGCTATGGCTGTGGGACGACTGCTTCCTGCCGGGCGCGCTGACCTCGGCCGCGATTGCGCTCTCGGCCACGCAGCGCCTCAAGGTCGGCATCGGTTTGATCCCGGCTACAACGATCAATCCACTCTTCGCCGCCATGGAGTTCACGACCCTGGCCCGCGCCTTCCCC
Source organism: Anaerolineales bacterium (assembly GCA_044226485.1). Taxonomy (GTDB): domain Bacteria; phylum Chloroflexota; class Anaerolineae; order Anaerolineales; family UBA6663; genus UBA6663. The sequence goes on along the minus strand of JBGAGY010000004.1, from coordinate 422,192 downwards.
GGCCGCTTCCTGCCGGGCTATGGCCACGGCGTCAGCGTCTGGATGACGCAGATCGGCGCCGCCGCGACCTCGTCGCTCAAGGCCGTCGGAGAGACCGTGACTGCCGTTCGGGGCCTGCTGGCTGGCGAGGACGTCAACGCGCAGGGCACCGAAGTGAGGCTCGACCATGTGCAAATGACCGTGACGCCGAACGAGGCGCCACCGCTCTACGTCGGCGCGATGCGCGCAAAGTCGCTTCAACTCGCCGGCCGCGTCGGCGACGGCACCATCCTGACGGCCATGTCATCGCCGGCCTACGTCAAATGGGCGTTGGGCCACATCAACGCCGGCAAGGCCGAAGCCTCACGCGATGCCCATCGTGTCGTCACCTACGTCGAGACCAAGGTCGGCGAAGACGGTGCGGCCGCTCGAGCTGCGGCGCGTCGTTCGCTCGCCACCTGGTGGCCCTGGGCCGACATCCATGCCGAAGCGCTCGGCATCGCCGCCGATGCCGAGGCCCTCGTCGCAGCTCACGGCGAACACTGGCCCGAGCACATCCCCGATGCTTGGCTCGACGAGCTGGCCGCCGCCGGCACGCCCGACCAGGCCATGACGTTGCTCGAGCGCCTCGTCGAGGCCGGGTCGGACTCGGTCATCCTGCAGCCGCTCAGGAACGACGTGGGCTGCCTCGACGAGTACGCGAAGTGGCTCATGCCGCGCATCAAGGCGCGCTGGCCAGGTTGAGGACTCCTCAAGGACTCGCGCGCCGCTCTTTCGTTCTATCCTGACTTCATCGCGGGGCCATCACCTCCCCCACGATGCAATCGAAGCCCAAGGCGAGAGGGGGCGCTGCGGGCACGATCGCCTGGCCGGCCGTTCGAAAGAACGGCCGGTTTCGATTCCATCCCCTGGCTCCCTCATCGAGCGCGCAGGCGATGACTGAACCTCAGCTGTGACGGGCGCGCTGCTCGGCCGCTAAGGGATGGAGACCCACCTCTTACTTCCCGCCTCTCTCCTCCTCCAGCGAGGACTCCTTAAGGATTCACGCCGCCCCATTCCTCCTACACTGCCTCAAGACGAACGGACCACACAAGGGAAGGGGGCACGCTCAATGGCTTTACAGATGGATGCCGATGCCGTGGATCGGCTGGCCGACGAGATCGTGAGGGTGCGAGAGACGCGCCTCGCGACCCTGATCGGCAACTTCCGCAAGGTCGGCGCCGACGTCGACGCCGCCTGGGACGGATCCGCACAGGTCGAGTTCACGGCCTACTTCAACGACTGGATCGCGGCGTTCGAACGCGCCAGCAACGACCTGCACACCGTCGCGGGCTGGCTCCACGACCGCGCTCGCGAGTGGCGCGAGGAAGAAGCCCGCCGACTCGCGCTGAAGAGGCCCGGCTCCAGGCCGAACTCGCCCTGGCCGGTTCGGCCGGCGGCAGCCCGATGATGACGCAATAGTCGAAAGGACCGGACACCCACCTCCGCACATACCGTTCATTCAATCCACCCGATTCGCGACATTCCGATCAGGAGATACCATCATGGCCGCACCAACCACCATCCGCATCGATCTGCCCGAGGCCCGCTCTGTTGCCTCGCAGCTCAGCACGATCCGCACCGACGACATCGAGACCGCGATTGCCACCCTGCGCCAGCTCAACGACGAACTCGACGCTGCCTGGGACGGCCCCGCCTCGATCGACTTCAAGGCGATGTTCGAGCAATGGAACGTCTACCTCGGGCACGTCGCCGACGACCTGCACCAGGTCGGCAACTACATCAGCAGCGCCGCCGACTCGTACGAGACGACCGACAACGAGCAAAAGCAGGACGTGACCCGGCTGCGCGCCGAGACTCACATGAAGTGACCGTCTGCTTTCTTCGACATTCATCAGGAGACCCTGACCATGGCTGACACCACCACCATCCGCATCGCCGTCCCCGAGACCCGGGGCGTGGCCGACAAGCTCAAGAGCACGCGCACCGGCCAGATCGAGGCCGCGATCAAGAAGCTCGACGACGCCAACGTCCGCCTCGACGCCGCCTGGGATGGCCCCGCCAACGAGGCCTTCAACACCATGTTCGCGAGCTGGCGCCAATCGCTGCGCCTCGTCGCCGACGACCTGCTCAAGGTCGCCAACTACGTCTCAGTCTCGGCCGATCGCTACGAGCAGATGGATCAGCAGCAGCGCGCCGCCGTCCAGGAACTCGAGAGCTCGACCGCCATCGGCGCCAAGTAGGCAGGCCCAGCGCCTGGTCGAGGGCGGCCACCCGCGCCGGCCGCCTGCGACGCGCTGTTTCAACGCCGACGCCGTCCGGGCGGTGGGTTCGGGCGGCGTCGGCGCACTCCCATGCCCTCCTCGACCCGCTTCAACCGACCGCCGCGTGCCTGGATCACGTTGCCCGACGCGGTCGTGCGCGTGCCGAGCCCGCCTAACTATCCAAGCGCTCCCGCCGGCCTCAATCTGATGTGGATGATCCTGCCTTCGAGCATGATGCTCCTCTCAGCCTTTGCAGGCTTCTGGGCATCGGCCGGGCGCGGCGCCGGCGGCGCGATGAGCGGCGTCTTCGTCCTCATGGCGCTGATGTACCCGATCGCCATGCTCATGCAGCAACGCGCCGCCAAGAAGCAGCGCCGGCGCGACACCGAACGGCTCAAACGCGAGTTCGCCGATGACGTGCGCGCCATGGTCGATCGCCTGGGTGAGCTCCGCGCCGAGCAGCAGCGTGCCCTGCGCGAACGATATCCTTCGTGTGAGATCCTGTTCAAACGCGCCATCGAGCGCGATCTGCGGCTGTGGGAGCGTCGGCCTTCCGACGAGGACTTCCTGCACGTCCGCCTCGGCCTCGGCGACGTGCAATCGAGCTTCAGGCTCGAGCCGCAACCGGTCGAGAACGCGCGCCAGGAGGACAGGATCTTCGCCAACGCCCAGGCGGCGCCGTTCGCCGTCGTGCCCGACTCGCCGCTCACCCTCGACCTCGTCGCGGCGTGCTCGATCGGCATCGCCGGGCCGCGCGCCGCACGCAGCGCCCTGGCGCGCACGCTCGTCGCCAACGTCGCGGCTCATCAGCAGCCGAATGAGGTGCGCGTCTTCTTCATCCGCGATCCCCGCATCCGCGACGAGACCTGGGGTTGGCTGCGCTGGCTTCCGCACGTCAGGTCGGACTCGCGCGCCCTGGCCGCCGCGCCCGCCACGGTCCGCGCCATGCTGCAGGGTCTGCTCGACGAGCTGCGCCGCCGCGAGACGGCCATCCGCGGCGAAGACCCCGAGGCGAAGCGCGCCGCCCAGGGCTGGCCGTATCTGTTGTTTGTGGTCGAGCACCCGGACCTGGTCAATGGACACGCCGCGTTCGAGACCATCATGCGCGCGGGCTCGGCGATCCGCGCCGGCGCCGTCTTCCTCACCAACGACGTCCATGCCATCCCCGACGGCTGCGGCGCCCGTGTCGAGGTCGACGCCCGCCGCCTGACAATCACGCTCGATCGGCCCGACGCCCGCCCGATCGTCGGCGCGCCCGAGTTGCTCGCTGCCGTCGACGCCGAGCGACTGGCCCGCGCGCTCGCGCCGCTGCAGGTCGCTCAGGAGATGGATCTGCCCGCCAGCCTCCGCCTGAGTGCGCTCCTCGGCGGCGATGCGCGCTGCCAGGTCGACCTGCCTGCGCTGTGGCGCAGCTACTCGCATCCTTCGCGCCAGCTGACCGCCCCGATCGGCATCGGCAGCGGCGGAGCGCCCGTCGTGCTCGATCTTCACAACAGCGTCCATGGTCCGCACGGCCTGATCGCGGGCACGACCGGCTCCGGCAAGACGGTGCTGCTCTCGACCCTGCTCGCCAGCCTCGCGGCCTGCAACAGCCCGCGGCTTGTCAACTTCGTCATCATCGACATGAAGGGCGACCCCAAGCTCGAGCTGCTGCGCGAGCTGCCGCACACCGTCGGGTTCGCGTCGGCGCTGCCCAACGGCGCGCTCAAGACCAAGAACCACATCCGCAACTACATCGCGCGCGCCATCAAGGCCCTCGAACATGAGATCAACGTGCGCATGCAGAAGCTCAACGCCGCCAACATCCAGGGCGACACCTTCGACTACAACGCGCGCTTCCCCGATGACCCGATCCCGTCGCTGCTGGTCGTGGTCGACGAGTTCGCTGTGCTCAAGCGTGAGTTCCCGGAGCTGATGACGGCCCTGGTTGACGTCGCCGCCACCGGCCGGCAGCCGGGCGTGCACCTGATCCTGGCGACGCAATCGCCCTCCGGCGTCGTCGACGACAAGATCTGGGCCAACGCCCAGTTCCGGCTGTGCCTGCGCGTCGCCAACCGCGAGGAGAGCCACTCGATCCTGCGCCGCTCCGAGGCCGCGCGATTGCCGGGCCGCCCGCCGGGCCGCGCGCTGCTCCAGGTCGGCGGCGACCCCGACGCGCCGCTCGAGCGCCTGCAGGTGGCGAGCGCGGGCTTCTCTGTGCGCGGCGCTGAAGAGGAAGGTGTTGAGGAGCGTTTCGAGATCCACGAAGTACTCGGCGACGGGTCGCGCGAGTTGCTCTTCCCGCGGGCCGAGGATCGCGTGATCGAGCCCGAGGGCCAGACCGAGCTGCAGCAGCTGGTCTATCTCGCCGACAGGGCCGCGCGCGCCTTGCGCATCCCGCTGCCGCTGCCCGGCCCCTGGCTGCCGCCCTTGCCCGACGTCCTGCCGCTCGAGTCGCTCTGGGAAGCCGTCACGCCTCGTCGTCGTTTTGGGTCGTTGGGGTGGACGGCTGCCGCCCCGGTCCCGCGTCTGTGCTTTCCGTTCGGCTGCACCGACCGGCCCGCGACGCGTCGCCAACCCGCGCTCGTCTTCGACCTCGGCCGTCAGCAACCGAATCTGTGGCTGGCGGGTCGGCCCGGCGCCGGCGTTGACCTGGCGCTGCGCACGCTCGTGACGGCTTTGGCCGAGCAACACACGCCCGATGAGCTCGAGTTCTATTGCCTGGCCTTCAACGGGGGCGCGCTGTTGCCCTTCAAGGAGCTGCCGCACTCGGCCGGTTATTACACCTTGCGCGATGAAGACGGGCTGCGACAGTGGCTCGCCGCGCTGCAGGCCGAGGGCGAGCGCCGCCGTTCGCTCTTCGCCTCAGTCGGGGTCGACAACGCCGAACACTATCGCCAGAAGACCGGCGACGCTCTGAGCAGCATCGTGGTCATCATCGACGGCTTCGACGTGCTGTACCGCGAGGCTCAGCTCGGCGCGTACGATAGCGCCCTGGCCGAGCTCAAGGATCGCGTTGAAGGTCTGCTGCGCGCCGGCTGCGATCTGCATGTCGTTCTGACGACCGTCACCGCCACGCTCTTCCGCGACGGGATCGACAAGAACGTCACGGGCCGCATCGCGCTGCAGCTTCAGGAGCGCGCCGACTATCTCGGCGTCCTTGGCGCGCCGCCGCCCTTCCTGATCGACGAGGCCCGCGGTCGCGCGCTCTGGCGCGAAGGGCCCGAGGTCCTCGAGCTGCAACTCGCCGCGCCGACGTCGGCCGACACTTCGGCCGCCGAGACCGAGGCGTTGGTGGCCCGGTCGGCCGCGATGGCCCGCGCGTGGGCCGCAGGCGGCGGAAGGCGCATCACGGCGCTCGACCGGGCCGCGCCAGCGCCGGCGATTCTCGAGCCAGCTCCCGTCCGCGAGGCGCCGCGTGTGCGCCGCCCCGGCGCCCTCAAGCTCAACCCGGCCGCGTATACGCCCATGGCCGTGCCCGACCTGAGCGAGCTGCCCGCCGACGATCTCTCATGGCTTCCGGCCGGCGTCGAGCGGGTGGCGTTCGGGCATGGAGACGAGGTAAGCCGGGCGGTGGACGTGGCCCACCCGCGCCGCAGCGCCGCGGAGGAGGAGCGCTGACATGGCTGACAGCGTTGTCCTGACCCTCTGGCATGCCGAGGCGCCCGCGGCACGCGACCTCGAGTTGCCCGACAACGTCCACTGGGAGATCCTGGCGCCGATCGTGCTCGACAAGCTTGGCTGGCCGGCGCCCAGCGACGAGCTGGCCGTCGTCGAGCACACGCTCGAGAACGACGACGTCGTCGTGCGGCCCGGCCTGACGCTCGCTGCGGCCGGCGCGCTGACGGGCATGAGCTTCGAGGTGCGTTCGCGCGTTCTCCCGGAGCGCCGTCGCCCGACAAACGTCCCATCCGGGCCTCACCTGCGCAACGCTGTCGGCGAATGCTTCGCGCTGCAGCCCGGGCTCAACCTGATCGGCAGAGGCATCGTCTCCGACAGCCCAGCGATCGATCTCTCTCGGCTGGACCGCGACCAATCGGTCTCGCGCCTTCACGCGCGCCTCGTCGTCACGGCCGATCGCGCCACTATCGAAGATGCTGACAGCCTGCACGGCACCTGGGTCAACGGCCGACGCCTGCGGCCGGGCGTCGCCCAGGCCCTGCGCCCGCGCGATCGCCTCCAGTTCGGCGACGTCAGCCTGCGCTTTGGGGAGTGACGAATGGACGAAGGGCGAAGGCTGAGTGGCCATTCAACCCCGGTCGTTTCTTAGTCATGATGGCGAACCCAAGGGCAGATGGTTTGGCGGGCGAGCGTTGCGCCCAAGCAGGCTAGTCCGTCTTGTTGCATGGAGGAGGCTCATCCGCTGCCGCGCGTTGGCTGTACGCCACAGAGCTTCGGCCGTCGCCCGTTTTGCTGGTCAGCGCTCCCTTCTCCGCGCCGGCCGTCTCATCCAAAACGCAGCTTACCCCGCGTCGCGTGTCACCCAGAGCGCCGAGCCCCCGGGTTGCATGTCATCCAAAGCGCCGAGCCCCCGGGTTGCATGTCATCCAAAGCGCCGAGCCCACGGGTTGCGTGTCACCCAAAGCGCCGAACCCCGCCTCCGCGCGTCGCGTGTCATCCAGAGCGCCTGACCCCATCGCTATTAGCCAACTTCAATGAGCGCGAAGGATCTCCTGTCAGACTCGCATGACTCTGGCAACCGCCGACGAGTCTGACAGGAGATCCTTCGCGCTCATTCCGCGCGTCTTCCGTTGTGGAGGGTTAGGCGCTCTGGATGACACGTGACGCGCGGAGACGGGCGCTCTGGATGACACGTGACGCGCGGAGACGGGCGCTCTGGATGACACGCGACGCGCGGAGGCGGGCGCTCGGGATGACACGCGACGCGCGGAGACGGGCGCTCTGGATGACACGGACCGAAACGGCCACCGGCAGCTTATATTCGTCGACCCAGAGCATCACACCGAGCACCACTGCGCTGTCGGCCAATGCCGAATGGCCACTCAACCTTCGTCCATCGCCCTTCGTCGTTCGTCCATCGTCCTTCGTTCGCCTTCTACTTCCCCTCCACCGTCGCGCCGATGATCCGCGCCGCGACGTTCGCGCCATCTTCGCTTCCGATCTGCCGCGCGAGCTCCTGTGCTCGGCTCTTCAGCTCGGAGGATTGCAGGGCCTTCAGCGCATCGGCCAGACGGTCGACCGTCAGACGCTTGCGCGGGATGGGCCGAGCCCCTACTCCGAGCTCGAAGACCCGTCGACCCCACGCCGGCTGGTCGTTGCCATGCGGGATCACGAGGCTCGGCACGCCGGCCCGCAGACCGGCCGCCGTCGTGCCCGCGCCGCCATGGTGCACCACGGCCGACATCCGCGGGAACAGCCAGGCGTGCGGAGCACTATCGATTCGCATGATCTCGGGCGGCAACGCGATCTCGTTCGACATCCCACTCCAGCCGGTCGCAAGCAGGCCTCGCGCGCCGGCTCGCTGAAGCGCATCGATCACGAGGCGCGTGGTGGCTGCGGCCGCGGATGCTGTCCCGATGCTGCCAAAGCCGACATAGACGGGTGGCGGTCCAGCCTCAAGGAATGTTGTCAGGGCGGGCGGCGCTGTCCATTCGGGCTCGTCAAGGAACCAGTAGCCGGTCTGGTGGACGTGTGCGGGCCAGTCATCCGGGGGCGCGAACACATGCCGGCTGCAGGCCACCAACACCGGCGTGGCCGGCGTCGGCGGCCGGCCAAAAGGGTTGCCGAAGTCTTTCGGATCGCGGCCGAACGTTTTGCGCCAAAACGCCTTCACGGAACCCCCGGCAGCGGTCCACATGATCTGTTCGAAGGCCTGGTGCGTCAGGCGGTTGTAGAGCCGCCCCAGCCGCGGTCCGTCGTAGAACACCAGGGAAGGGTAGCTGCTCGTGCGCGTCATGGGAAAGGGCGTCGCCATGATCGCGGGCAGGCCGCGCTCGGCCCCGAGGAAACGCCCGATGGCGGCGCCGGGGTGATAGACAATCGCCGTGGCATCGGAGCAGGCCTCGACGAAGCCGGCATTCAGGCCGGTGGCCAGTTCACTCAGGCTCTTGAAGCTGAGCAGCACCTTCAGCGGGTTGTCGGCTTCGACGGCATGGCGCATCCCTTCGCTGGCCGCGATGCCCGCTACATCCCCAAGAAGCGGGTAATGCTCGAGCCCGGCGTTTTCCACAAGCGACTTGAAGGCCGAGAACGTCGCCACACGCACGCGTCGGCCGGCACGACGCAAGGCAGTGCCGAGCGCCACATAGGGTTGAACGTCGCCGCGGGTTCCCGCGGCCAGGAGCACAATGGTCATGTTGGATCAGGCTTTCGCTTGTTCGAAGCGCCGGATGATCTTGGTCATGATCGCCCGAAACTGGCGCGCCTCGCGTGGAGTGAGGGCCGACTCGAGTTCGGCCGCATAGGTTTTGAGGGCTCGGTCTTTGGCCGCCGTCAGACGGAGCCCCGCCGGGGCCAGCTTGACGACGATCGAGCGCCCATCGGCCTCCGAGGGCGCCTTGGTCACGTACCCGAGCGCGACCAGTCGTTTGACCGCGATCGTGACCGATGCGCGCGCGTGGTTGAGCCGTTGCGCCAGGGCCGAGAGCGTCGGGGTGCCCAGGCCGGCGATGGCGTCGAGGTATTGAAGCTGGCTGAGGGTCAGTCGCTCGGCGCCGGCGCGCTCGCGCGCGTCCCGCTGGTGGCGCTTGAGCGAAAGGTCGAGCGTATCGATGAAGGCGATCAAGACGTCTTGCATGGAACCTCTCTAGTTAGTTAGACAAACTAACTATATCACATCTTCTGTCCGGGCCGGGCACGTTCACTTGAAAGGCGGACGAACGGCGATATGGTTTCGAGGTGTCTCGCTCTCGCTGAAGACCTGCCGTGAACGTGAGGGCTCTCTCGCGCACTCCCACAGCGGTCGATCAATCGATCTTGACTTCATCAGGAGGTTTCATGGCGAACACCGGCAACGTATCGACGCTGACCACAAGCGGCTACGCCCCCGTGAACGGCCTCGAGATGTACTACGAGATCCACGGCACGCCCCAGGAGGGTCGGCTGCCGCTTGTGCTTCTGCACGGCGCGTTTTCGTCGATACAGCCTGACTTCGCCCTGATGCTGCCGATCTTCGCCAGAACGCGGCAGGTCATCGCCATCGAGCAGCAGGCGCACGGGCACACCCGCGACATCGATCGCCCGCTGCGCGGCGAGCTCATGGCGGACGACACGGCCGCGCTGCTGCGACACCTCGGTGTGCCGAAGGCCGACTTGTTCGGCTACAGCATGGGCGGCAACGTCGCCATGCTGGTCGCGGCGCGCCACCCTGAGCTCGTGCGCAAGCTGGTGCTCGCGGGCGGCACCAGCTATAGCCTGGAAGGCCTGCACCCCGGCATGATGGATGGCATGGAAGGCATGACGGCGGATGCGCTGAACGGCACGCCCTGGAAAGAGGCCTACGACAAGGTGGCGCCCGACCCAGGGGCTTTCGCCACGCTCTTCGCGAAGAAGAACGAGATGGACCGCCACACCCAGTCCTGGACGCCCGAACAGGTCAGCGCGCTTCAGGCGCCGATGCTGATCATCGTCGGCGATTCGGATATCGTGCAACCCGAGCACGTCGTCGACATGTTCCGGCTGAGGGGCGGCGGCGTCGTCGGCGACCTGGTGGGCCTGCCGGCGTCGCAGCTCGCCATCCTGCCGGGCACCACGCACGTCACAGTCGTCTATCGAGCCGACTGGGTCACATCGATGACCAACGAGTTCCTCGACGCGCCGATGCCATCGCCTTCCGGCTGAACCGATCCACCGCTATCGAGGTTGGACGCCCCTGTCCGGATCTGACCGTGTTCGCGGCTGGTTTCAGCTGCGAGCACCGAACCAATCCGGCTCGCCCGCGTCTTCCGCGACATCGGCGCCTTCCGCGGCCAGGCTCCGACTGACGAGACGCGCGTACGCCTGGTCGATGGTCGCGCGCTCGTCTGAAACACCTCCGCTACAATTCGGGCATGTCCAACGCCTACATCGTCTCTGCTGTTCGAACACCTATCGGCCGCCATGGCGGCGTGCTCAAGACCGTCCGGCCCGATGATCTGGCCGCGCTGGTGCTGCGCGAGGCGGTGGGCCGGGCGGGCGTGGCGCCCGAGTCCATCGACGAGGTGGTGATGGGCTGCGCCAACCAGGCCGGCGAGGACAATCGCAACGTGGCGCGCATGGCGTCGCTGCTCGCCGGCTTCCCGGTGGATGTGCCCGGCGTCACCGTCAACCGGTTGTGCGCCTCAGGCCTGGCGGCGGTGACCACGGCCGCGCGCGCCATCAAGGCCGGCGAGGCCGACGTGCTGGTGGCGGGCGGCGTCGAGTCGATGACGCGCGCGCCCTATGTGCTCCCCAAGACCACGCCCGAGTACGCCTTCGGCCATCAGACGGCGTACGACACCACGCTGGGCTGGCGACTGATCAACCCACGTATGCAGGCCCTGCACGGCACCGACGCCATGGGCGAGACCGCCGAGAACATCGCCGAGCGCGAGGCCGCCGCCGGCACGCCGATCACGCGCGCCGAACAGGATGCGTTCGCGCTCGCGAGCCATCAGCGCGCCATCGCCGCCATCGAGAGCGGCAGGTTCGCCGAGGAGATCGTGCCAGTGCCGGCGCCGCAGCCGAAGGGCGAACCCGTGATCGTTGCACGGGATGAGCATCCGCGCGCTGACACGTCGCTCGAAGCGCTGGCCCGGCTGAAGCCCGCCTTCCGCCAGGGCGGCACTGTGACGGCCGGAAACTCGTCGGGCATCAATGACGGCGCGGCAGCGTTGGTGCTGGTGAGCGAACGCAAGCTGAAGGAGCTGGGGCTCACGCCCCTGGCGCGGATCGTCTGCTCGGCTTCGGCCGGCGTCGAGCCGCGCGTGATGGGCTACGGCCCGGTGCCAGCGACGCGCAAGGCGCTGGCGCTGGCGGGCCTGACCATCGACGACATCGGCTTGATCGAGTTGAACGAAGCCTTCGCCGTGCAGGCCCTGGCCGTCATGCGCCAGGTCGGCTTCAACCACGAGATCACGAACGTCAACGGCGGCGCGATCGCGCTGGGCCATCCGCTTGGCTGCAGCGGCGCAAGGCTGCTGACCACGCTCGTGCACGAGCTCGGCCGGCGCCCGGCTGTGCGCCACGGCCTGGCCACGCTCTGCGTGGGTGTCGGGCAGGGCGAGACGATGATCATCGAACGGGTGTAAGCGCGCGAACTCGACCGGGACGAACGACGAAGGACGAAAGATGAAGGGTGAATGGCCATTCACCCTTCGTCTTTCGTCCTTCGTCGTTCGTCTGGATTCAGTCGCCCGTCAGCGTGCCGCGAATCGGTAGCCGACGCCGCGAGAGGTGAGGATGTACTCGGGCTTGTCGGCGTCCTTCTCGATCTTCTTGCGCAGGTAGTGGATGTAGAGCTTGAGGCTCTCGTTCGAGTCCCCGTATTCGGGGCCCCAGGCCTGGGCGATGAGCTCGCCGCGCGTGAGCACGCGCCCGGCGTTGCGCGCCAGCAAGGAGAGCAGGTTGAACTCCTTGGGCGTCAGGTCGACCAGGCGCTCACGCACATGGACTTCGCGCGAGAGGAAGTTGATCTTCAACTCGTTGTTGTTGAACACGAGTTCATCGGTGGGCTTCTTGTCGTTGACCTGACGGCGGAGGTGCGCCTTGACGCGCGCCACAAGCTCGCGGTTGTCGAAGGGCTTGACGATGTAATCGTCGCCGCCGATCTCCAGGCCCTTGACCACGTCGCGGATGCCGGACTTGGCCGTGATGAACATCACGGGCACTTCCGAGAACTCACGGATCCGTCGGCAGAGCTCCCAGCCATCAAGTTCGGGCATCATGACGTCCAGCAGCACCATGTCGGGTTGCTCGTCTTGGGCCAACTTGAGGCCCTCGGCTGACGAGCCCGACGTCACGGTCTCGAAGCCGTTGTGCTGGAGCAGGGTGCTCACCAGCCAGAGCGTATTCTCATCGTCGTCAATGACTAGGATTTTGTCGGCCATACGTTAACCATGTCCATGCGAGGGTTAGAGAATACTAACACAAATGGAACGTATTCTCAACCAGCTACTAACTGATGTTCTCGGTTTGTTGGTGAAGAACTTTGGGATGAGCCCCGTGTTTCACACAATTTTAGCGAGCCACCATAAAGTCCGCTATCCGTAAAAATAACGGCTGTTGAGACGCCGGGCTCAGTCGCGCACCATTAACCAGGCTCCGATGACCAGGAAGGCCACGCCGGCGAAGCGGGCGAGCGTGATCGGCCGGGCGCTGACCTCCAACCAGCCGAAGTGGTCGATCACGGCGCTCATCACGAGCTGAGCCACGACGATCAGGGTCGTGGTCGACGCGGCACCCAGCCGGGGAATCGTGACGTTGATGGCCGCCAGGATGATCAGCCCCAAAAAGCCGGCGCACAGCGCATACCAGGGCACCTGGCTCCAGCCGCCCAGCTGACCGCCACGCTGGAAGGCCAGGATGACCGCGGCCAGGATGGCGCCGCCGATGTGCACGATGAACACGCTCTCCAAGGAGCCAAGCCGGCGGCCGATCATGTTCGAGAGCGGTGATTGCACGGCGACGGCGACTCCGCCAATGGCGGCCACGACCACGAGAAACGGGATGTTGGGTTGATTCATGCTGAGGGGGCTCCTGTCTTCATTATAGGTAAGTCGCCCGACCGAGCCCGGCTCGGTACTTGATGGAGGCACTGCCATCAAGATCGCGTCATTCCGAGGTTTAGAACTATCCGCGAAATCCGCGCAATCCGCGGCCAAAACCCTGGCGGACCATGCCTTCGCACGGGCCCAGGGTGTAGCCCGAACAAGCGTGCTATACTGGCGTGCCATGGCCCTGGAACTCAACCGAGTCTTGCCTGATGTCGACCGAATGAGCGTCAATGCGGCCGAGCGCCTGGCCGAACTTGGGCGCCGGTTGCCCGGCGCGCGGGCCAGGCTCAGCGCCCTGGGTGTCGCGGATGAGGCGCTGCATGAGCGCATCCGCCAGGCGATCGGCATGCGCTGGGCGGGCGCCATCCCGACCGAGGAAGCCGTCGACGCGAGCTTTGCTCCGCCGGCAGCCCCCGGGCGTTTCAACGTCCTGGCCGCCGACGGCTCGCAGATCTATCCGGATCGGCACGGCATCGCCCTGTACTACCTGATCAACATCGGCAGCATTGCGTTCCGGCACAACTCGCACGAGGCGCCGGGCTGTCATTCGGATCCGCGCCTGTTCTTCGAGGACGCTGAGCTGTACGAGGAGGATGGCGGCCAGATCCCGTCGTACAAGATCGACGCGGAACGCGATCTGGCCGAACTGGCCGAGCTTGCGCGTCTGGCGACTGGCCTCGACGGCACGCCGACAGCGGCCCTGGTCGACAACGGTCTGCTCCTCTACATCACCTTGCAGACGCCCAACCAGCGTTATGCGGACGCGATCCTGGCGGCCTACCTGGCAAACCTCGGCAGGCTGAAGGCCGCAGGCGCCAACCCGGCCGGTGTGGTCGATCGCCCGCGGGCGTCGAGCGTCGTGCGGCTGCTGCGCCTGGCCGATCTGGCCGACGGCCCGCTCGACGAGGCCACGCTGCGCGACCTCGGCCCGTACCGCCACATGACCGACGGCCTGCTGTTCGCGGATCTGCCACCCGGTTATCGCAGCGCGCTGTTCGAGAACGGCTCGCCGGCCAACCTCGACCACTATGCGCCGGCCGGACACAGCATCTATTTCTTCTATTTGCGCTCGGGAGAGACGTTGTTGCGGGTGGAAGTGCCTGCCTGGGTCGCGCGCGATCGGGAGCGACTCGACTTTGTCCATGCCGCGATCCTGGAGCAGGGCGCACTGACCGGCGGCTTTCCCTACGTCCTGGTGCGCGCTCATGAGATCGCGGTCGTCACGCACGCTGAGCGCAACCTGCTCGACGAGGCCCTGCACTCCGCCCTGATCCGTCGCGGCCTCGCGCCCAGCATTTCGCAGAAGCAGCAGGGCAAGGCGTGGACGAACTCACCGAAACAACGATTTGGGTAATGGGCCATCGGCCATGGGTATGGAGAGAGTCATGATCGGTCGACTAATGCGCTCCGCCACCACAGGCTTCGTCTTCGGGAGCACGCTGCCCGAGCCTGACGTGCCGCGCTTCGGCGACTTCGTGTGCGTGCCGGCACAGCACGGGCGGATCGACGTGATCGGTCTGGTCTACAACATCGTCGTGCAAGATGATGCTTTTGTGCGCCCCCTTGTGGCGGCGGGAGAGCTCCCCGAGGAGTACATCCTCGATCAACGACGGAACCGGCAGGTGCCGGTGGAGGTCAGTGTGCTGGCGGTCGGCTATCGGCTCAACGAGCCCGACGGCGATCTGCGCGGGTATCAACAGGGGCTGCCCCCTCAGCCCCCGGTGACGCTCGACGCGATCAACGCCTGCACACGCGATGAGATCGAGGCCTTCACCGAGCGCCTCGACTTCCTGCGGCTGGTGCTCGAGGCCGTCGATGTGCCGGGCGAGGAGCTGGCCGTGGTGGCGATCAAGCGCGCGGCCATGGCGCGGTTGGTCAACGACCGCCCGCTGTTCCTGCGCGAGGCCGGCCGTCAGATCGCGCGCCTCCTCCCGCGCGACCTCCCGCGCCTCGAACGCATCCTGCGCCGGTTAGCGTAAGGGGAGTTGTTTGCCGCGGATTGCGCGGATTACGCGGATGGAATGAATCGATATGTTCAAAAGGGGAGAACATGTCAACGGAATTGCTACATCAGGAATTGACGTATTCCATCATCGGCGCTGCGATGGAAGTCCATCGCGAAATGGGGCCGGGCTTCCTGGAGTCGGTCTATCAACGAGCGCTGGCCCATGAATTAGCGGTCAGACACATCGGTTTTGACGTCGAGCGGCGAGTCAGCGTCAGATATAAAGGGATCGGTGTCGGTGAGTTTGACATAGACCTGCTCGTGGAAGGCAAGGTGATCGTGGAACTCAAAGCCATGGCCCAACTAAATCAAGCGCACCAGGCTCAGGTTATCAACTACCTGGCCGCAACCGAACTCGAGCTCGCCTTGCTCATCAATTTCGGCGAGTCTTCTTTGCGTCACAAACGAATCATTCGACAGTTACACTCACAATCCGCGTAATCCGCGCAATCTGCGGTAAATAACTCATGCAAAGATCTGAACTCGACGAATTCTTCGGGCGAAGTGAGAGACGTGGCCGGCGGCGGCTGGGCGTCGTGAGCGGCGGGTCGCTGTCGACGGGCATCGATGTGAGGCTCGACGTCGGCGATGTGCCCGGCGGCGTGATCGAGGACCTGGCCGTCGGCAAGTACGTCGTGATCGAAGGCGCCACCGGGCGCACGTTCTTCTCGCTCATCACCGACATCGCGCTGGGCCACGCCAACCCCGAGCTGGCCCTCAACCCGCCCATGCCCGAGGACGCCTACAGCCGCGACATCTACGCCCGCGAGCTGGCCTTTGGGCGCGTCAATGTGGCGCCGATGCTGCTCCTCGAAGAGGGCGCCAAGAATCCCAAGCCGGTTAAGACGATCCCGGCGCATTTCTCGGTGGTGTATGAGGCGTCGGCCGAGGATGTCGACAAGATCTTCGGCGAAGAAGACGCCACGCACTTCCACATCGGCTCGCCGCTCGACATGGACGACGTCAAGGTCAACCTCGACCTCAAGCGCTTCGTCGAGCGCTCGTCGGGCGTGTTCGGAAAATCCGGCACGGGCAAGAGCTTCGTCACCCGCACGATCCTGGGCGGCGTGCTCAAGGCCGACGCAGCCTCGTGCCTGATCTTCGACATGCACAACGACTACGGCTGGCAGGTGCAGAACGAGCGCGGCCAGAACTACCCGGGCCTGCGCCAGATCTTCGACGCCAACAAGGTCAACGTCTTCGCGCTCGACCCGACCAGCTCGCGTCAGCGCAACAGCAAGGTCGATGGCACGCTGCGCATCGGCTACGAGCAGATCGATCCGGAGGACGTGGAGATGCTGGCCGGCGTGCTAGGGCTCTCCGAGGTGCAGGTCGGCGCGCTCTTCTACCTGCGGCGCAAGCTCGGCCGGGGCTGGATCGCCGAGTTGCTGCGCGAGGACGAGTCCGAGGAGCTGAACAAGATCGAGGAGGAGGACCGGATCCAGTCGGGCACGCTGCGCGCCATCCAGCGCAAGTTCGAGCTGTTCCGGCGCTTCGACTTCCTGACCGAGCAGACGCCGCCCGACGACGTGGTCGAGGACATCTTCCTGCGCCTCAACCGCGGCGTCAGCGTGGTGCTCGAGTTCGGCAACTTCGGCAACACGCTGGCCGCTTACGTGCTGGTCGCCAATTACCTGACGCGCCGTATTCACGCCCGCTACGTCGAGCAGAAGAACCAGGCGGTCGGGCAGGGCGCCATCGACTCGCGCTCGCTGATGATCGTGATCGAGGAGGCCCATAAGTTCCTGGATCCCGAGATCGCGAACCACACGATCTTCGGCACGATCGCGCGCGAGTTGCGCAAGTACAACGTAACGCTGCTGATCATCGATCAGCGCCCGAGCGGCATCGATGACGAGGTGATGAGCCAGATCGGCACGCGCGTGACGTGTCTGCTCGATAATGAGGCCGACATCCGCGCCGTGTTCTCGGGCGTGAGCGGGGCCGCGCAGCTGCGTCAGGTGCTCGCCCGTCTCGACACGCAGCAGCAGGCCCTGATCCTCGGGCACGCGGTGCCCATGCCCGTTGTCGTTCGCACCCGCGACTATGACACGGCGCTTGTCAATGCCCTGCGCGGCGGAACGCCTGCGCAAAAGGCCGACAAACGCGAACGCGATGCCAAAGCCATGTGGGGGGAGTAACGGGTATGAAGTCGATCGACGTCCTGAGGGGAGGCGTGATAGTCAGCCTCGCCCTGACGGCCTGTGCGCCGTCGCCCGAGCAATTGGCGCAGGCCACGTCGGCGGCCGCCAGCGCCACCGCCGCCTTGTGGACTCCGACGCCGAGTGCCACGCCGACCGATACGGCGACGCCGACGGCCAGCCCGACGCCCACCGAGACGCTGACACCGACGGCGACCGCGACACGGACGTCGACCCCAACACCACGGATCACGTTGACGCCAACGGCAACCGCCACGGCCACGCAACCGCCGCCGACTCTGACCTTCACGCCCAGCGCCACGATCCAGGCCCCGTATTTTCCGCAATCCACGATCATGACGTGGAATGCGAACGAATTCGCCAAGGAGGTGCGTGAGGTCGACGCGAACTGGTCGCAATTCCTGACGAGTTTCAAGATCATTGTCAGCAAAGGCTCCACCGGCGATTGCAGCTATTTCAGGGGCTTGTGGATCGACACCGTCGTGGGGCAGGTCGCCTTCACCGAAGTGCCGGCGGATTGGTACGGCGTGTATTACGAATACCGCGTGATCGTCAACGACATCGTCCTGGCCGTGCAGCCGCTGCAGCAGATTTGCGATAGCGGTGGCGGGACCATCACAGCCGAGCAAGATCAGGCCATCATCGCCGTGCTCGAGAACGCCACGGCGCGGGCGGCCGACCTCAATCGCCGCGTTCAGGCGATGCCGCGCTGAGCCGATCGCCGATCGATATGACAGACTCGCTCAAGCTCTCGCTCAAACAGGCCCGCCGGCTGGCGGTGCAGGCTCAATTGTTGTCGGCCGAGCGACCGGCGCCCGACCGCGACGGCATGCTCGCGACGGCGCGGGCGCTGCGCTGCATCCAACTCGATCCGCTCAACGCCGTGGCGCGCAGCCACCGGCTCGTGATGTTCAGCCGGGTCGGCTCACACGATCCTCAGGCGTTCGACGAGGTCGTCTACGGCGAACGCCACATGTTCGAATACTGGGCGCACTGCGCGTCGCTGGTGCTGACGGAGGATCTACCGATCCATTCGCAACGGATGCGCGGCTACCTCAAGCGCACGACCGTCGTGGCCAACCGGCTGCGCGCCTGGGCCGAGTCGAACGAGACGTTGCGGCGCACGATCCTGCGCCACATCCGCCGCCACGGCCCAACGCTTTCGCGCGAGCTCGAGGAGGACGGCGCGCACCCCGAGGCGTGGGTCAGCACGGGCTGGACGTCGGGGCGCAACATCAGCCGTATGCTCGACTACCTGTGGCTGAGCGGCGCCATCACTGTCACGGCGCGGCAGGGCGGGCAGAAGGTCTGGGACCTGACCGAGCGGGTCCTGCCGGATTGGGCGCCGCGCCAACGCTACAGCGAGCGCCGTACCACCTCGCTCGCGATCGAGCATGCTCTGCGCGCGCTCGGCCCTGCGACGGAGCGCCAGATCCAGTTGCACTTCGTGCGCTACCGCTATCCGAACTTCGAAGCGGCCTTCAAAGGGCTGCGGCGGGCGGGCACGGTCGTTCCGGTGAGCGTCGAAGGGTTGCCCGGCGGGTGGTGGCTGCACGCCGACCAGGTCGGGTGGATCGAGCAGCCGTTTTCGCCGCGCACCGTGCTGCTCTCGCCGTTCGACAACCTGATCGCGGATCGGGCGCGCACCCAGCGGCTGTTCAACTTCGATTTCCGGATCGAGATCTACACGCCGATCGTCAAGCGCCGGTACGGCTACTACGTTCTGCCGATTCTGCAGGGCGAGCGCCTGATCGGCAGGATCGACCCGCAGATGGATCGCGCCGCCGGAACGCTGCGCGTCAACGCCGTGTACGGCGAGCCTGACGCTCCGCGCTCGGCTGGCCGCGAGGTCGCCGCCGCCATTCGCGAACTCGGCGATTTCCTCGGCGCGACGTCGATCGCGATCGATCGAATGAAAGCGCCAGTGGCCTGGCGGAATGATTTGAAACGGATATAAGAAATCGGGAGTGCCCCGAAGTCCTGGAAGTCGGGGCCTGCCTGACTCTTAGGACCTTGGGGCACTTGCGGTTTCTCTGAGCGGTAAAATGGCTGAACCAATCTTCTGCGGTCCGCGGTCTGCTGTCCCAACCCATGATTAAAGTCCTGCATTTCGCCGACCTCCATATCGGCATGGAAAACTACGGCCGCATCGATCCCGAGAGCGGGATCTCGAGCCGCATCCGCGACTTCCTCGACCGGCTCGACGAGGTGATCGCCCAGGCCGAGCAGCGCGAGGCGGACCTGATCCTGTTCGCCGGTGACGCCTTCAAGAACCGCGATCCCGATCCGACCCAACAGCGTGAGTTCGCGCTGAGGGTCAAGAAGCTCGCCAGCCTGGCGCCGACGTTCTTGCTCGTCGGCAACCACGACGTGCCGGGCATCGCGGCGCGAGCCACCTCGGTCGACATCTTCTCGACGCTCAACGTCGGCAACGTCATCGTCGGGCGCAAGCCCGAATCGCGCGTGCTCGAGACCCGCGCCGGCCCGGTCTTCCTGGCCTGGATGCCCTTCCCGGTGCGCAACCGGTTGTTGACCCAGGATGAGTCGCAGGGCGCGTCGATCGAAGAACTCGATCGCGCCGTCGAAGCTCTCGTGGCGCAAGTGCTGGGCGACTTCGCCAAAGAGGCCGAGACTCATAACATGCCGCGCGTCCTCGCCGGGCACTTCTCGGTCGGCGGCGCGCGGTTCGGCTCCGAGCGCAGCGTCATGATCGGCCGCGACCTGATCATCCCGAAAGCAGCGCTGGCCGACCCGGCCTGGGACTACGTGGCGCTGGGTCACATCCATCAACACCAGAACCTGGCAACGCGCGGTGAGGTGCCGGCGATCGTCTACCCGGGCTCGCTAGAGCGCATCGATTTCGGCGAAGAGGTCGAGACCAAAGGCTATTGCTGGGTCGAGCTCGAACGCGGCGCGACAAGCTGGTCGTTCGAGCCTGTGGCGGCGCGACCCTTCCGGACGGTCCACGTCGACGCGCGCGGCGAGGCCGACCCGACGGCCCGCGTGATCGAGATCGTCAACGCCCGCGACGTCAAGGGCGCTGTCGTCCGCGTGGCCATCCAGCTCGACGAGGGCCAGGAGCCGACCTTCCGTCGCCGCGAGATCGAAGCCACGTTAAGCGAGGCCGGCGTCGCCAATGTCGCCGGGATCAGCATCGACGTGGATCGGACCGTGCGTGTGGCCGGGGTGGGCGGCTCGGCCGAGGCATTGACGCCGCTGCAATGGCTCGAGCGCTATTTCAACGCCAAGGGAAAGCCGCCCGAACGACAGGATCAGCTCCTCCAGGTCGCGACAGAGCTCCTCGATGATTCGCAAGCCTGAACGACTGTGGATCGACCTCGCCGCCCGGCTGTGGCCTGGCGTGCGAAACGCTCCGCCCGAAGCGCAGGTCAGCGCCGCGGCGGATCTGTTCGGCGCCGCGCTCGGCCTGCCGTTCGCCATCGCCGGCCTGGTCTGGCTGGTATGGGCGACGGACGTGGCGCTCCTGGCGTCGGCCTGGCCGACCGTGCTGATCATCGGGGCGTTGGCCTGGTTCGTTCAGCGTCAGCAGGCCTTCATCCTGATGGAGTTGAGCCCGGGGCGATTCGGCGACAGCGACCTGACCGTCGATGGGCCGCTGATCTGGACGTTGCGCTGGACGCTCGGTCCATCCGCGCAATGGGTCAACATCTTCATGTGGCTGCTGTTCTGGTGGGATCAGCGCCATCAGCTGCGGCAGGCGCGCTACCTGACGCTGACCCTGCGCAACATCACCATGAGCCTGGTCACCACGATCTTCGCGCCGCTGGTGGGCCTGGCTGTGTTCGCAACGCTGGGCGGGACACTTCCGGTCAGCACCGTCGATCTGCCGACGCTGGTGCGTGCTTCGGCTGCCCTGCTCGCGTATGGCATCGTGGCGATCGCAGTGCCGGCCGTGTATCTGGTGCAGGTGGGGCGCTACTACACCGAGGGCGCGATCCGGCGCCGCGTGCTCATCCGGTTCGCGATTTTCGTCTTGGGCCTGCCTCTGGCCGGCGACGTGTTCGGGTTGATGGGCGCCGTGCTTCTCAACGGCTCGGGCTGGTGGGCGTATTCGCTCTTCGCCGCGGCCGTCGTGGTGGTCGCCCTGCTCTCTCATCGTTTCAGCCGGGCGGCGGAGCTCAGCCGGCGCCAGGCCCGGCATCTCGAGCGGCTCGAGCAGTTCAGCCGCGCGCTCCTGGCGCCGACCGATGAGCCCGACGACATCCAGGCGCTCGCTCACGCGCTGCGCGAGCACTTCCCCGGGATGTTCCCACCGCCGACGCGCATCGAGGTCTGGCTGAAGTCGAGGGGCGCTCTGGCCCGACACCCTGAACTGGCCGTGCCGAATTCGGAGGCGTTGTGGCAATGGCTGTCGACGCAGGTCATGCCGCACGTCTTCACCGCGCGAGACGTTCGGCCCTGGGGCGGCGCGACCGGCGAGGAGCAGCTCGTGCTCGTGCCGATCGTGAGCCAGGATGATGCCGACAACCTGGGCGGCATCGTCCTCAGCGTGCCCACTCGGACGCCGTTCGACAACATGTTCACCGAGGGAGATCTCGAGGCGCTGGTGCCGGCAGCTTCGGCCCTCGCCGCGCAGATCTCTGCAGCACTGGCGCGCTTCGAAGCTCAGCACGCAGCCCTCGAGCATCAGAAGCAGTCGCAGGAACTGGCGTTTGCGGGCCAGGTGCAGGCCAGCTTCCTGCCCGATTCCGTGCCGAGGCTCGAGGGCTGGCAGTTCAGCGCGTGGATCATCTCGGCCCGCGAAACGTCAGGCGACTTCTTCGACTTCATCCCGCTGGAAGACGGCCGGCTGGCGTTCACCATCGCCGACGTAGCCGACAAGGGCACCGGCGCTGCGCTGTACATGGCGCTCAGCCGCACGCTGATCCGCACCTACGCGCGCGAGTATCCTGACGATCCGGTGCGCGTGGTCACCGCCACCAATCAGCGATTGCTCGAAGACGTCCGCGCGAACATGTTCGTGTCGGTGTTCTACGGCGTGTTGAACCCCGCGTCGGGCGATCTGGCTTACGTGAACGCCGGCCACAACCCGCCGTGCTGGCAGGGCGCCCATGGGCAGCGTCAACTCAAAGGCACGGGGCCCGTGCTTGGCACATTGCCAGACCTGACCTGGCGTTCGGAGCGTGTCACCCTGGCCTGCGGTGACACGCTGACGCTCTACACCGACGGGCTCACAGACGCGCTCGACCAGGGCGGTGACTTCTACGGCGTCGAGCGGCTGCTCACCGCCATCGCGCGGTACGGAGACGGCAGCGCGCAGATGGCGCGCACGTTGCTTCAGGAAGACGTCGCGACGTTCCGGGCCGACGCGCCGCTGGCCGATGACATCACGCTTGTCATTGTTCGGCGCGACCGTGAGGCGCAGCCGGTCGTCGCATCACCCGATCACTCAGACAGTGAATCCCGATGATCCCCATCCGACTCGAGCTCAAGAACTTTCTGGCTTACCGCAACCCGGCCCCGCTGGACTTCAGCGGTCTGCACGTCGGCGTGCTGGTGGGTGAAAACGGCGCTGGCAAATCGTCGCTCCTCGACGCCCTCACCTGGGTGCTGTGGGGCAGGGCGCGCGCCAAGCGTGACGAGGAACTCGTGCACCAGGGCCAGACCGAGATGCGTGTGGAACTGACTTTCGGGCTCGGTCCGGATGTCTATCGCGTCATCCGCGCGCGCAAGATCGGGCGCGGCGCCAGCAGCCTGCTCGAACTCCAATCAAAGGTCGGCGGGCGCTGGCAGAGCTTGAGCGAAACGACGATCCCGAAGACTCAGGCCAAGATCGAACGGCTGCTGCGCCTCAGCTACGAGACCTTCATCAACTCCGCCTACTTGATCCAGGGCCAGGCCGATGCCTTCACCGGCAAGAAGCCGGCCGAACGCAAGCAGGTGCTGGCCGACATCCTCGGCCTGCAGGCCTGGGAGATCTACGAGGAACGAGCCAAGCTGCGCGTCCGCACGATCGAGGGCCAGATCGCGGGCATCGACGCCGTGCTGATCGAGATCGAGCATGAACTCGCTCAGCGCGAGTCGTATGAGCGGGAGCTCGAGCTCGCTGAGAAGCGCGCGGCCGAGGTCGGCGATCAGTTGCAGGCGGCCGAGGCCGAATGGTCTCAGATCGAGGCGGCCCGCCAGGCGCTGGTCGGCCTGCAACGTCAGATCGACGATGCCTCGCGCCAGTCGCGCGATGCGGCCCGCGAGTTGACAGTGCTCGACGCCGACCTGCGCGAGATGCAGTCGCGGGCCGACACCGTCGCGCTGGCGGCCGAGATCGACCAGATGGAGTCGGTGTTGCGCGAGCTCGACGTCGCCGAGTTCGAACGTGAGGCGCTCGAGACTCGACGGCGCGAGGTGGCCGAAGAGGCCGGCGCGCTGGCCGGCGCCAATCAGGTGGCCCAGGCCGAGGCCGAGTCGCTCAAGCGCCGCGTCAGCGAAATCCAGTCTGACGCCTCGGCGCAGGCACGCCGGCTGCGCGACAGCGCCCAGTCGGAGGCCACCCGCCTGCGCACGCGTGTAGCGGCGCTCGCTGAGGCTGAGGCCGCTCAGTGTCCGCTGTGCGGCCAGCCGTTGAGCGAGCACCAGCGCGGGGATTTGATCGCCGAGCTCGAGCGCGACTCGCAAGAGCGCCTCGGCCTCGCCGAGGCCGAGGCCGCCGGCCTCGAGCGCGACGCCGCTCAACGCGCCGGCCAGCTTGATGGCGAGATCGCGTCGCGGCGCGAGCAGTATCGCGCCAACACGGCCCGGCTCAAGGCGCTGCGCGACGATCAGGCCCGTTTCGATCGCGAGGCGGCCGATCTGGCCCTGCGCCTGCGCGAGAAACCGGCGCTGACTCAGCGATTGGCCGAACGCAAAGCCGCTCTGGCTGAAGCGGCGGCGGCGCAGGATCGTATCAAGGCCTTGCTCGATCGTCGGACGCGCTGGGCCAAAGCGCGCCAGGATGCTGACGACCGCATGAGGGCGCTCGAAACGGAGGGCCGCGCTCATCGGGAGCGCCTGGCCGGCGCCGATGCCCGGCAACGCGCGCTCGATCAATTGCGCACAGAGGCTGCGCGATCACGCGCGGCCGTCGGCGCGGCCGAACAACGACTGCGCGCGCTCGAAGGCCGAGCCGCTCAGCGCGAGACGCGCAAAGCCGAACGCGCGTCCTTGGCCGAGCGCAAGGGCCTGTTCGAGGAACTGCGCGAGGCCTTCAGCAAGCGCGGCGCGCCGGCCATGATCATCGAGACGGCGGTGCCCGAGATCGAGGCCGAGGCCAACCGCCTGCTCGGCAAGATGACCGATGGGCGCATGACGGTGCGAATCAACATGCAGCGCGAAACGGCGGCCGGCGATGTGCGCGAGACGCTCGACATCCAGATCGCGGATCCGCTTGGCACTCGCGCCTACGAGATGTACTCGGGCGGCGAGGCCTTTCGGGTTAACTTCGCCATCCGCATCGCGCTCAGCCAGCTCCTCGCGCGGCGCGCCGGCACACAGCTGCACACGCTGATCATCGACGAGGGCTTTGGCGTGCTCGATGCCGTCGGGCGCGAGCGCCTGGTTGAGGCGATCAACGCGGTGCAGACCGACTTCGAGCGCATCCTCGTCGTCACGCACATCGAAGAACTCAAAGACGCCTTCCCGGCCCGCATCGAGATCACGCGCTCCGATGAAGGCTCGCAGATCGCGCTGGCCTGACGCTCATGCGCATCTTTGTCACGGGCAGCACGGGCTTCATCGGCCGACGCACCGTTTTGGCACTGCAGAGCCACGGCCATCAGGTCGTGGCTCTGGTGCGAACCTACGAGCGCGCCCGCGAACTGCCGCGCGGCATCCGCGCAGTCCCTGGCGATGTCACCCGCCCCGATAGCTTCAAGTCGGCCCTTGTCGGATGTGACGCCGTGATTCATCTGGCAGCGGCCATGACGCTGGGCGCCTCGCGTACCGAGCGGGAGCGCCTGACCCGCATCAACGTCGATGGCGCGCGGGCATTGCGTGAAGCCGCCGGCGTCGCCGGCGTCGCGCGCTTCGTTCACGTCTCGCATGCCAGCGCGTACGGAAATCGGGGCGGTCCGCCGGTTCGAGAAGGTGAACGCCCTGATCCCGCCGTGGCTGATACGTTTGCCGGCGCCACACGCGCGAGGGCCCAGGTCGAAGCCATGGACGCTGCTGGCGAGTCAGGCGTCATCGTCGTCGTCCCCGGCCAGGTCTATGATCCCGCGACGCCCCAGCCGGCCGATCCCGAATTCGCGCTGTGGCGCGGCGAACGGTTTTGGATCGTGTCAGGCGCTCAGGCGTTGCGCAACTGGACTCCCGTCGAACGCCTGGCGCAGAGCCTGCGCGACGTCGTCGAGCACGGGGCGCCGGGCGCCGTCTATCATCTCGCCGGCCCGGCACTCACCGTGCGGGATCTGGCAGCTGGGTCACCGGGCGGGCCGTTCAAGCTATGGGTGCCGTCGGGCCTGACCGGTCTCCTGGCCCAGGCGTTGCGCACCGTCTGGCCGGCTCAAGCCGAACGGTGGCGCTGCAGGGCCGGTGTCACGCGGCTCCTCGACACAGCGCGCGCGACCACCGAGCTGGGCTGGGCGGACCTCACCCGCGACGCCCTGGCTTGATCGACAGCCACTGTGACGTTGGCGTCGCGCCTTTCGGCCACCTCAAGCCGAACGCTGACCCGGCTGGGCGGACTTCACCCGCGACGCCAGGGCTTGGTCGACATCCACTGTGCCCTGGCGTCGCGCCTCTCGGCCACCTCAAGCCGAACGCTGATCCGGCAGGGCGGACCTCACCCGCGACGCCCTGGCTTGATCGACATCCACTGTGCCCTGGCGTCGCGCCCTCTCCCGCAGGGAGAGGGCAGCGCCGCCCGGCGCCTTCGCCCTTCCACCTACTCAAGCGGCGCGGGTGAGGCCCACCGCCCGGTATAATCGCCGCATGCTCCTCGAACGACCCAAAGGCACAGTGCTGACGGCCATCACCATGGCCGCGATCGCCTTCAGCGCTGGCGTTTACGCGATCCTCGGCTTCTACAACAACCTGCTGACGCCCTTCACGATCATCGACCTCGAGTTCGCCGCGACTGCCGCGCGGCTGTCCGAGATGGTCGCGGCCTGGGGTCAGGCCGGCATCGACGCGGCGCGTCAATCGCTCTACCTCGACTTCGCCTTCATCCCATGCTACGTCCTGGCATTCAGCGGGCTCGCCTTGCTCGTCACGCGGGCTGCCACCGGGGCCTGGCAACGAGCCGGGCTTGTCGTGATCTGGCTTCCGATTGTGGCCGGCGTATTGGACGTGACCGAGAACGTTTCGCTGTTGATGAGTCTTCCGTCGGGCAGCGCGGCGCTGCCGATCGCGGCGGTGTGCGCAGGCGTGAAGTTTCTGTTGCTGGCGGTCACCCTGGGGTTTGTGCTTTCAGCCCTGATCCGGAGAGTGTTCTCGCGATGATCCCGTTTTTGGTCGGCTTCGTACTGGCTGTCTTGATCGCCGCGGCGGCTTACCGCCGCGGTTCGCTGTCCGCTTCAGGCGCGCTCGGCGCCGTGCTCGTCGGTACGATCACGTTCGCGCTTGGCGGTTGGGCCGGCGGTCTGCTTCTCGTGCTGTTCTTCGTCTCGTCGAGCGGGCTTTCGCATTACCGCGAAGGCTTTAAGGAGCAACTTGGCGACAAGTTCAGCAAAGGCCATCGCCGCGACATCTGGCAGACCCTGGCGAACGGCGGTGTCGGCGCGGTGTGCCTGGTCGGAAACGCCCTGGCGCCCAGCCCGCTGTGGTGGGCGGGCTTCGTCGGCGCCATTGCCACTGTGAACGCCGACACGTGGGCGACCGAGTTGGGCGTGCTGGCCCGCAACCGCCCGATTCTGCTCACCACCGGCAAGGCCGTCGAGCCCGGCACATCCGGCGCCATCACCACCACCGGCACGCTCGCGGCGTTGGCGGGCAGCGCTCTCATCGCCCTGGTCGGCGGGATCGCGTCCTGGCAGAATGGACTGCCCGCGGCCCTGGCGATCGGCCTCGGCGGCGCCCTGGCCGGCGTATTCGGATCGTTGTTCGACTCGCTGATGGGCGCGACCGTGCAGGCGATTTACTACGTCGACGCGCTTGGTAAAGAGACCGAGCAGCATCCCGTCCATCGCAGCGGCCACCCGACTCGCCACATCCGCGGCTGGGCCTGGCTCAACAACGATCTCGTCAACTTCATCGCCTCAGTCGCCGGCGCCGCGCTTGCGGCTCTGCTGTACGGCGCGTTGGTTTGACGGCCCGTTAGGGCGACGAAAGACGAAGGACGAAAGACGAAGGGGGATTGGCCAATCCCCCTTCGTCTTTCGTCCTTCGTCTTTCGTCAGCAAGCTGCTGTCTATCTCACAATGGCCATGTTCCCCAGCACACCCCACGAGGCCATGAAGTCAGCACGCGAGCGCGTGTAGGTCGACCAGCCGTCGAGGATGATGACGGTGTCGGCGCTGTAGCCGACCACGATGACGGTGTGTTCCTGCGCCGCGACGATCGTGGTGTGGCCGGTGGACGGGGCCGTATACGACACAGGCGTGCCGTTCCAGACGTGCCCGACCACCCAGACCATCACGGGGCGATCGCCATCGATTTCGGCCTGAAGAGCTTCCCAACTCAAGCCGCGCTCGGCGCGAGCCTGAACGCCATAGGCGCGCAGCAAAGCGGCCACGGGCTCGGCATGCACGCCGTACGCGCCGGGTGGGGTCTGCCCCCAGGCGCCGTAGACACTGCCGACGAAGCCGGCATCTGGGTCGTCCGAGGTGGGCAGGCGCCCGAAGAACTCGAGTTCGTCGATCTGCGCGCCGAAATACCCGGCCCAGTCGACCGCCGAGCGCGACTCACAGTCGAGCGGCAGGGCCTGGCCGCGACCCGAAACCGACAGTTGCTTGCCCACCGCTACCGGTGCGGGCGCCGGAGCCGGAGCTGGCACCGGGTCGGCGGTTGACACCCCCGGGATGATCAGGACCTGGCCGGCGTAAATCCAGTTCGGGTTGTAAAGCCCGTTGGCCGCCACCAATTGCGCGACAGTGACATGGAAGCGCTGCGCGATCAGCCAGAGCGCGTCACCGACCTGCACAACATAGCTTCCGTTCGCCGTGTCCGGCTGCGGCGCAGGCGAAGCCACCTCGGGCACGGGCGTCGCTGCAGGTTCCGGCGCCGCCCCGGTGTCGACGGCGCCTTCGGGGATGACCAGCTGCTGGCCCGGATAAATCGTGATCGACGTCAGGCCGTTTACGGCCATCAAGGTCTGCCACGTCACGCCATAGCGCAGCCCGATCCGGAAGAGCGTCTCCCCGGGCTGAACGACATGAATCTGTTCCGCGAATGCGTGACGACTGGGAGCGACAACCAAAACGAGGGCTAACACCAGCAAGCAGCGCAATAGCTTATGTAAGTGGCGGATCAACATGCCCGAAGGATATCCGCAAAGCCTGTTCGCCGCTATGGGAAAGCCTATTGGGGGGAGGGAGGAGCGAAGAGAGAGGTGAGTCTCTCCCCCCTCCTCCCTCATGATCAGATACGCACTTCAGTGCCGGTCCGGGCGCTTTCGTAGAGGGCGTCGATGATCTTCATCAGCACCACGCCCTGTTCACCGGGCGAGTCAGGCATGGTGTCGGTGCGAATGCAGTCGACGAAGTGCTGGATAGCGAGTTGGTGGCCGCCGCCCGCCGTCAGCTTGGGTCGCAGGTCGACCGATTGACCGCCTTGTTCGGTGAAGAACGTGACGGTGTCGTTCTGGCTGTAGTTGCGCACGGCCAGCTCGCCGCCGCCCTCATCGCCGTACAGCGTGACCGAGTAGTCGTCGCGGCCGGCGGCCGTGTGCGACGCCCAACTGGTCTCGATGGCGAGGGCCCGCCCATCGGCCAGACGCACGAAACCGGCCGCCAGGTCCTCGACGTCGAACGCGCCCAGCGCGCCGGGTCGATCGACGTTGACCCAGGCCTTCTTGCCGCGCGGCCCGAACTTCGAAAAGGTCTGTCCGCTGACGCTGACCGGCGTCGGATGGCCCATCAGCCACAGCGCCAGGTCGAGCACGTGCACGCCAAGGTCGATCATGGGGCCGCCGCCGCTCCGGGCCTTCTGAGTGAACCAGCCGCCAGCGCCCGGGATGCCGGTGTTGCGCTGCCAGGCAGCTTTGCCGAAGTAGACCTCGCCCATGCGGCCTTCCGTCGCGAGCGCCTTGAGCCAGCGTGCATCGGCGCGGTAGCGGTAGTTGAAACAGACCATCAGCTTCTTCTTCGCCGCTGCTGCGGCGTCGACCATGCTTTGAGCTTCGGCAGCTGTGCGTGCCAGTGGCTTCTCGCAGAGCACATGCAGGCCCGCCTGCAGCGCGCGGATCGTGACAGGAGCATGCAGGTCATTGGGCAGGGCGACGTTCACAGCTTCGAGGCCCGGCACCGCCAGCAGTTCGTCGATCGACTCCATCCATTTGTCGCGCGGCACACCATGCTGTTCGCCGGCGAGCTTCAGCCGTTGCGGGTTGATGTCGCAGATTCCGACGAGATCGACGTCAGGCGACGCCACATAGGCGCCGACATGCAACGAACCTACGCCCAGGCCGATCACACCGACTTTTGTTTTCTCTGCCATGTGGAAAGTTTCCTCAAACGGGGTATGTTATGATCGCCGCGTCGTTTGCCCGGCGAACACGAAAAAGAGCGGAAAGAGCACCTGAGTGTCAGGCCTCCGAACATCCGCTTATTCTACCCGGGCAATCGCGCAGACGCGTTGCGTCATCGAAATGCCCCGAGCTTCCCGTTCGACGGTCTATGGCCACTGCGCTTGATACCCTATCCCGTTTGCGCCTCGACCGGACGTTCATGGACGCGGTCACAGCCTGGGAGCGCCTCCCCGCTCGCCCGGCCCGCTACGCGTCGTTTCCGCCCGAGTTGGATGGTCGTTTGTCGGCGGCGCTCGCGGATGCCGGCATTCCCGAGCTTTACACGCACCAGTCCGCCGCGGCAACCGCTGCTCTGCGCGGCGAGCACGTCGTCAGCGTCACCGGCACAGCCTCCGGCAAGACGCTGGGCTATAACCTGCCGGTGCTCAACACACTGCTGGCGGATCCGTCTGCCTGCGCGCTGTATCTGTTCCCCACCAAGGCGCTCTCGCAGGATCAGGCCGACGAGTTGAACAGCCTGACCGGCGCGATCGGCCTACACAACCGAGTCCATGTCTACGACGGCGACACGCCGCAGGCTCGCCGCAGCCAGATCCGCAAGGCCAGCGGGGTCCTCATCTCGAACCCCGACATGCTGCATGCCGGGCTGCTGCCGCATCATCCGCGCTGGGCGCACTGGCTCTCGAACCTGCGCTACGTGGTGCTCGATGAGTTGCATGTCTACCGCGGATTGTTCGGCTCGCACATGGCCAATGTGTTGCGCCGGCTGCGACGCATCTGCGCCTTCTATGGCGCGCAGCCGCAGTTCCTGTGCGCGTCGGCGACCATCGCCAACCCGCAGGCATTGGCCGAGCGCCTGATCGAAGCGCCGGTGACCGTCATCGATGACGACGGCGCGCCGCGGGCTGAGAAGCACGTCCTCGTTTACAACCCGCCTCTGGTCGATCCAGACAGCGGGCTGCGGCGTTCGTATCTGCTCGCGTCGCAGGAGATCACGGGGCAGTTTCTCAAGGACGACGTCCAGACCGCGCTGTTCGCTCGCTCGCGAGCGGCGACCGAGATCCTGCTCGGTTACCTGCGCGAGACGGCGGCCTCGGTCGGGTTGGCGCCCGAAACGATCCGCGGCTATCGCGGCGGTTATCTGCCGCTCGAACGCCGCGACATCGAGCGCGGGCTGCGCGAAGGGTTCGTGCGCGGCGTCGTCGCCACGAACGCGCTCGAGCTCGGCGTCGACATCGGCCAGCTCGGCGCTGTCGTCATCGCCGGCTATCCGGGCACGATCGCGTCGACCTGGCAGCAGGCCGGCCGCGCGGGCCGACGCGCCGAGGCCAGCGCCGTGGTGCTCGTCGGTTCGAGCGCGCCGCTCGATCAATACCTGGCGACTCACCCGCGCTACCTGTTCGCGCGCAGCCCCGAACACGCCCTGATCAACCCCGACAATCTGCTTCTGCTCGCCAGCCACCTGCGCTGCGCGGTCTTCGAGTTGCCGTTCGCGCCGGGCGAGGGCTTCGGCACCGTGGTTGACGTGAGCGAACTGCTCGATATCCTGGTCGAGGACGGCGAGGTGCATGCCCAGGCCGGCACCTATCGCTGGGTCGGCGATCAGTACCCGGCCGAGTCAGTGTCGCTGCGCACAGCCGGGCAGGATCGGGTGATCATCCAGGCCGATAGCGACGGCCGGCCGCGCGTCATCGGCGAGGTCGATCGCGTGACGGCGCCGATTCGCGTGCACGATCACGCCGTGTATCTGCACGATGGCCGACCGTATTTGATCGAAAAGCTCGACTGGGAGCAGGGCATCGCGCATGCTCGCCCGGCGGACGTCGATTACTTCACAGAGGCCAGCGAAGCCATCGATGTCGCCGTGTTGCGCGTCGCCGACTCGGCCGAGTCTACGACCGGCGAAGATGGCTCCGGCGGAGCGGCTCTCTCGCATGCCTGGGGCGATCTTGAGATCACGACCCAGGCCGCGACGTATCGCATGGTCCGTCGGCACACTCACGAGATCCTGGGCCACGGCGAAATCGTGCTGCCCTCGCGTGACTTTCAGACCACTGGCTACTGGATGTGGTTTCCCGAGCCGCTCGTCACCGAGCTCATGCACGCCGGTTTGCTGATCGGGCCGAACAACTACGGCCCCAATTGGGAGAAACAGCGCAACGCTGCGCGCGCCCGCGACGGCTTCCGCTGCCGACAGTGCGGCACGCCTGAGCGCCCCGGCCAGCCGCAGCATGCCGTGCACCACATCGTGCCCTTCCGCACCTTCGGCTACATCCCGGGCGTCAACGAGAACTATCTGACGGCCAACGTCCTGGACAACCTCGTGACGCTTTGCGCCGTCTGCCATCAGCGCGTCGAAGCCAGCCGTGGCACGCAGACCCCGTTGGGCGGTTTCGCTCAAGCCTTGAGCAACGTCGCGCCGCTATACCTGATGTGCGATCCGCGCGACCTCGGCTTCCTGGCCGAAGCCCGCGCCAAAGAGACCAACGCGCCGACCATCACGTTCTATGATCGCGCGCCCGAAGGTCTCGGCCTAGCAGAGCAGCTCTTCGCCTTGCGCCACGATCTCATCAAGGCCAGCGCCGAGTTGATCCGCGGCTGTGGCTGCCGCGACGGCTGCCCCGCCTGCGTCGGCCCCGTCGGCCTCGAAGAGACACGCGTCAAGGAGCTCGCGCTGCAGCTCGCGACGCGGTTGGCGGTGCCATAGGCGCGACGAAGGCTGATGACCTCCCGCGCGTTCGGGCTCTTGGCCGCTCACCTTTCGTCATTCGCGTTTCATCGCGCGGCGAGCGCCGGTCTGCCCTCCAACGCCTCAAGTAAAATGCGTTTCGTATGCGGATATTGTTGAAGGTTCGATCGATATTGTTGTTGACACTGACGATGACGGCCTGCGCCCCGCGCTCAACGCCGGTGCCACTGCTTTCGGCGTTGCCGCCGGAAGCGTTGACCTCTTTGGCGCCGACGCCCACCATCACGCGACCCACCGAGACGCCGCGACCGACAGCCCAAGCGGCTCATACGCTCGCGCCACCCGCCAGTTCCACGCCGACCGAGCCCGCCACGCCCACTGCCACACCCGGTCCGATCGTGGTCGACGCTGCAACGGCGCCCATCACACCCTTCGGAGCCGGGACGGTCCTGCACTTCGCGGCCATTCAGACTTTCGCCGGTGGCTTTGGCTGGGGCCTGGCCGAGCCGCGGTTGGACCGGGACGATCACGTCGTCGTGTCGCGCGATGGCGGCTTTCAGTGGCGTGACGTCACGCCGCCCCAGCCGGCTTCGGTGGATCTCGAGTCGGGTTGGGCAGGGCGGTTCTTCGCGCTGACCGATGAGATAGCCTGGTCCGTTTTCTACGCTCGTGAGGGCGGCGCGCTGCCCGAGAAGGCCTGGGTCTGGCGCACGGCCGACGCAGGCACGACATGGCAGACCAGCTTCGCCCTGGATCTTGGCGAAGCGGCAGGCTTCGTCCCGCTCGATCTTCACTTCAGCGATGCCTCGACGGGCTGGCTGCTCATCGAGGATGCGCCCGAACACGATCCGATAGGTCGTCGGCTGTTGGCTACCGGCGACGGCGGCCTCCATTGGTCGACGCGCGCGAGCTGGTCGTCGTTGGCCGGCGAGGCCTGCGAAGCCCAGGCTGTGCGACGGCTGTCTGCAACCGAAGGCTACCTCTTTGCGGATTGCCCAGGTGCGCTCGATCAACAGCCGCTGTTGCGAGTGACTCACGATGGCGGCGCCACCTGGGAGCCCGTGACACTGCCGCGCCCCAGGAGCTTTCCGGCCTCCTTCGATGGTCGCTGCTCGGCGATGCCGGAGTGGGTCGCGGGTGAAGACATCGCCCTGAGAGTCGATTGCCGGGCCAACGGCAGCGGCGCCCTCGCCCAATACCTGTTGCGCGCGTCGCCCGCTGCCGAGTCGGGCTACACGGTCGCGGATTTCGGGCCGATGCAGTTGCTCGACGCCGCCTTCTACGGCCCCGGCGAGGCGCTGTTGCTGGTCGACCCGCGGCCCGATCGGGTCGACGACCTGTACGTCCTGCGGACCGCGGATGCCGGGCTCCATACGCAACGCCAGCGGGCGGTGCGCTGGATGGGTTTTTTGGCGGCCGCCGGATCCGACCAGGTTTGGGCAGTGTTGAGCACCGACGCCGATTCGCTGTACGTCAGCGCCGACGGCGGCCAATCCTGGGGCCGCATCGACGCCGTCATCATCGAGTAGACCATCCGATCCTCACGGAACTCTGGGCGGAGCCTGCACGTTAATTGCATAGACTGGGCTGTGATAACGTATAAAGACGCCCGGTTCGAGCTTGCCGACGGCGGCGTGGCGGAGGAGTTATGGTGAAGCGAACCCAACCTGGGATTCTCGGAGCACTAGTGGCAATCGGCCTGGTGGCCTGTGCGCCGATTCAGACCCCGGCACAGCCCATCCCGCCAACCTTCACGGCGTTGCCTTCGCCCACCCCTCTGACCGAACCGGCTGGCTCGACGCCCGAGCCGGCGCCGACTTCCACGATCGCGCCCACGGCGGCCCCTGAGCAACCCCAGGCCGTCACACCCACCACCGCCGGCGTGGAACCCGTTGGCGACGCCATTCAACACCTCATCCCCGGCGATCGAGTCAGCTTGCGCACCATCGACATGATCGATGCGAGCGCCGGCTGGGCCATCTCCGAGGGATCGTTTGACGTCGATGACCACATCCTGCGCACTCAAGACGGTGGTCGAAGTTGGGTGGATGTGACCCCGCCTCAAACGGTGCGAACCGATTACTCGCTCGGTAATGCCGCCACGGTGTTCACGCTCGACGGGCTCGTCGGCTGGGTCATCTTCTATGACAGAGCGATGAGCGCGGCGCAGTCGCCGGCCGTCGTCTGGCGCACGACCGATGGCGGCGCGACCTGGGCTCAGAGCGAGCCCCTCGACATGACAGATGCCGCTTTCTTCGCGCCGACGCAGCTGACCTTCGTCGATCCGCAGCACGGCTGGCTGCTCGCCCACGTCGATGCCGGCATGATGCACGACTACGTCATGGTTTACGCCACGACCGACGGCGGCGCGACCTGGTCGCGCCTGGTCGATCCCACGAACGACGCCATCCAGCAGAGTTGCAGCAAAACCGGCATCGTCTTCACCGATAACCAGAACGGTTGGATCACAGGGGACTGCCAGGGCGTTCAGCCCGGCGCTCCGTATCTCGAGCGCACCACCGACGGTGGCGCCTCCTGGGAGCCCGTGGCTCTGCCCGCTCCGCAAAACGCGCCGACGGCCTTCGAGGGTGCTTCGACGGCCTGCGGTCTTCAGGATCCGCCGTACGTGGATCAGCAGACGGCGTATCTCACAGTGAACTGCCAGAATTTCGACACAGGCTCCGTGGCGTCGTATATCTATCGCACCGCCGATGAAGGCGCGAGCTGGTTCTCGCGTTCGCTGCCGGCCGGCTTCGAGCAGGCATCGTTCGTGAGCGCGCGTCTCGGCTGGATCATCGCCGGCGGCGATGGGGGCGGGGAAGGGCCTTTCGATATCTGGCAGACCTTCGACGGCGCCCAATCGTTCAACCGGATCGACACCATCGATTGGTCGGGCGAACTGAGTTTCGTCTCCTCGCGCGCCGGCTGGGCCGTTCGCAAAGACGAGCAGGGCGCAGGCGTGCTGCTTCAAACGACAAACGGCGGCCAGGACTGGACCGAGGTCGATCCTCAAATCGCAGCGCCATAGGCGCCGACGAACGACCAAAGACGAAGGACGAAGGTGGAAGTGTCATTCCACCTTCGTCCTTTTTGTTCCTACACCATGCACGTTCAAGGATGACCATCGCCGGCTGTGCGAGTCCTCGCCATCTGTGTCATCCAGTGCGCCTGGCTACCGTTGCTTGATGACAGGCCTCATGAGCGCAAAGGGTCTCCAGGCTGTCTTCCGAGGTCCTTGAAACAAACCCTCCACGGACCGGCGAGCCCGACTGGAGATCCTTCGCGCTCATTGCAGTTGACGCCGGGCGGATGGAGTTGGGCGCTGTGGATGACACGCAGAGCGCAAGGCCCGACGCTTCGGAAGACATTCAGCGTGCTGCGGCAAGCCGCGGCTGAGCCCACAATTGCCGTGATCAGACGATAGCGCAGTCGACACGCCAGAAGGACGAATGACGAATGTGGAATGGCCATTCCACATTCGTCATTCGTCCTTCGTCGTTCGTCTGAACTATCTTGCCCTCGCGCGCTCTCACGCTCCCGCGTTCTCACGCTCCTCGCGGCTCTCGAGCCAGCGCTCGGCGGCGATCGCGGCCATGCAGCCCTGGCCGGCCGATGAGATGGCCTGCTTGAAGATGGGGTCCATGATCTCGCCTGCGGCGAAAACGCCGGGGACGTTGGTCATCATGTGCTTGTCGACAGTCAGGAAGCCCTGACCATCCATGTCGAGCTGGCCCTTGAACAGGTTGCTGTTCGGGAAGTGGCCGACGAACACGAACACGCCGTCCGTCTCGAGGCGCTCGACAGTATCGGTCTTGAGATTGCGCGCCTTGACGGATTGCACCTTGCCCTGCTCGCCGTCGATGCTCTCGAGGACGGTGTCGAACACGAACTGGATCTTGTCGTTCTCGCCGGCCTTCTTCTGGAGGAAATCGCCGGCGCGGAACTGATCGCGGCGATGGACGACGCGGACACGGTTGGCGAACTTCGTCAGGAAGAGGGCCTCCTGAAGGGCCGAGTCGCCGCCGCCGATGACGAGCACGTCCTTGCCCTTGAAGAAGAAGCCGTCGCAGGTCGCGCAGTAGCTCACGCCGCGGCCCACGAACTCGGTTTCGCCAGGGATGTCGAGTTTCTTGGCTGAGGCGCCGGTCGTGATGATGACGGTCTCGGCTTCATACTCATTGCTGTAGGTCTTGAGGCGCAGCGGCTGGCCGGCGCGGAAGTCGGCTTCGATGACCTCGTCGTACTCGAAGCGCGTCCCGAACTTCTCGGCCTGTGCCTGCATCTGCTGCACGAGGTCGGGCCCGAGGATGCTGTCGAAGCCCGGGAAGTTCTCGACCTCCGACGTGGTCGCGATCTGGCCGCCCAGGGCATTGCCGGCGATGATCAACGGGTTGAGGTTGGCACGCGCAGCGTAAATTGCGGCGGTCAGCCCGGCCGGGCCGGAGCCGATAATGATGACCTGTTCCTTTTGCATGGTTGCTCCGTCTGTATACTCCCAGGGAGTATTTTAACACAGATGGCAGGATTGAGGAAGGCGAAGAGCGAAGCGCGGCGAACGCTGCCGCGCGGCAGCGTTCGCGCTTCGCCCCTCGCTCTTCGCCTAATCAGAGGCGATCAGGGGAACCACGACCAGGATGCGCGTGCCCTGGCCCTCGGCGGAGTCGATGCGGAGGTTGCCGTTGAGCATCTCGGCGCGCTCGCGCATGTTGACCATGCCAAGGCTCGAGCGTCTGTCATACTCGCTGTCGACGGCGCCGACGTTGAAGCCCACGCCGTCGTCCTGGAGTTCGAGCGTTAGCGTGTCGTTCTGCATCTTGAGCCGCACCCAGATGTGCTGGGCCTGGGCGTGCTTGACGGCGTTGTTGACGGCCTCTTCGGCGATGTAGAAGAGCACGCCCTGGCGGCTCTTCTCAAGGACGTCGTCGACACCGGGATCGATCTCGACGATGACGTTCTGGGCGTGCGTCTCGCGCACCTTCTCGCCGAGCTGCTTGAGCGCGGCCGAAAGGCCCTGGCTCTCGAGGATCAGCGGCCGCAGCGTGAAGAGCATGTGCCGGATCTCTTTGGTGGTCTTGCGCGCGAGCTCCTCCATCTTGAAGAGCTCGTCGGCGGCGGCGCGCTGATCGCGCTCGACCAGGCGGCGCGCGAAGTTGGCGCGCATGGCCAGCGCGGCCACGGCCTGAGTGGGGCCGTCGTGCAGGTCGCGCGCGAGCTTCTTGTTAGCCTCTTCCTGCACCTGCACGATGCGTTCCTTCTCCGTCCGCAGCGTCTGGTACAGCCGAGCGTTTTGCAGCGCCACGACCGACTGGTTGACCATGGCATTCAGGAAATTGCGCGTGTCTTCGTTGAAGAAATCCGGCTCGTTGTGGCCGTAGAGGATCACGCCGAACGAGTCGAAAGCGACCCGCAGAGGCAGGGCGATCAACGACCGGCAGTTGCGGAACCCGATGAACGCCATCAACTCGGGATCGTCGCCGGGCGCGTCGGTGAGGACGTAGTCGCCGCTGCGGGTCACCTGGGCCAGCACGCCCTCTTCGGCCGGGCACAGCACCTTGCTGTCAGCCGGGGGCAGCCGCCACGAGGCCGAGACGCGCAGATGGGTGCGGTCATCGTCGAAGAGGAGGACGGCGCAGCACATGGCCGACTCGCTCATCGCACGGCCTTCCGCGCCCAACGCCCCGAACTTGAGCGCCGACTCGAGCACCTTTTCATAGCCCAGCGTCGCCGAGACCATCGAGGCCATCTCGTAGATGGCGCGAGCATGCTGGCGCGCGGCCTGGACCTTGCGCTCGCGAGCTTCGTTCTCGCGCCACTCCTGCGTACGCAGGAACTGGCGGAGTTGGGCGCCTGCCAGAGCTGCGCCGCCCGTCGCCAGCAGGACGACGACGGCCAGAATCCAGAAGCTGCTGAGGGCTGAGCCGGTGCTGGCGATCACCAGGGCCTGCCCGGCCAGCCCGGCGGCGGCCACCAGCAGGGCGATGGGCCAACTGTGGCGGAGCGCGGCGGTCAGCGCCGGGTAGACCATCACCCAGGTCAGCGGGCCCGCTATCCCGCCCGTTACCTGGAACAGGACAAGGCAGAGCGTGACGTCGATCAACAGCGCGACGGTCGAGATACCCGGCGGGGCGTAGTTCAGGAAGCGCAGAAGCATCTGAACCGCGCTGGCTCCCCCCAACAGGGCGAGGATGCCCAGCGTGGTCAGATCGTGCTGGATGAATCCGCCAGCGATCTCGAGCCGGAACAGCATGATGGCCAGCAGGGTCCAGCGCACGGTGGACACCAGCCAGTCGGTGCGCTGACCGACGCGATCGCGGATCGAGCTCAGCCCGGCGGTCTCTTGCATGACAGTAGGTGCGGCCGTTTCGGACGGTCGCCGAGGGATTGTTGTCGTAGTCAACCTGACGTAACTATACCGAAAACCTCGCGGGCCTCGCGTTGGGAAGGGGGGAGGTCGGTTAGCGTCGGTTGCGCAAGCCTGTCGAACAAAAGGGGCGACGTCGCCGCCGCCCCTCTCACGAATTCAGCGTTTCCTGCCGTTCCCGTCAACGTCGGCGACCGGTTCGGGCGGCAGCAGGCCGTTTGGCCGGCGCCACTTTGGCACGTGCCGCCGGTCGCGCGACGACCGGGCGCTTGAAGACCAGCCCTTCGCCGCCGGCGATGCCCGTGTTCATGTCGTCGATCAGTTCCCAGCCTTCGGCGCCGAGCAGGTTCAAGATAGCCGGGAGGAGGGGATACTCGGCGGTCTCGAACAGCGCGTCGACCTTCGCGTTGATGGCCTGGAAGTATTTGGACGTCGCCTCTTCGGCCTCGTGGGCGCTGTGATACCGAAAGATCCGGTTGGCATACCACTTGGTGTCGAGCGCGGTGCTCATGCGTGTCAGGATGCAGTATTCCCAGCGAGTAGCCATGGTGCCTCCGAATGCAAGGTTAGGGAAACGCGATTGAGCATAACGCAGATGCATGAGTGACGCAAGCGCGATGCGCGATGCTCGAGGAGCGCGGCGCAAGGAGCGCGGTGCGAAAGGCGAAAGGAGACCATCTGGCACTCCTGGCCCATCACCCGTCGCTCTTCGCCCCTCGCTCTTCGCCCCGCGCTCCTCGTTCTTCGCCTCTCGCTTCGGCCAGGACGGCCAGCATCTGGCCGTGGAGGATCGGGTTGGCGATCAGGATCGAGCCCACCGTGAAGTCGTAGGGCTCGCCGGCGACGGTGCTGACGCGCGCGCCGGCCTCCGCCGCGATCAGGGCTCCCGGCGCGACGTCGTAGGGCTTCATCTTGTACTCCCAATACCCGTCGAATCGACCGCAGGCCACAAAACAACAGTCGAGCGCCGCGGAACCCGGGCGTCGCACGCCCTGGCTGCGTCGATAGAACAGCTCCCATTCGCGGAAGTTGTTGATCGGGCTGGTGCGCACGTCGGTCGGGAAACCCGTGGTGAGCAGGGCGTGGCCCAGGTCGGTCTGTGTCGACACGTGGATCGGCTGGCCGTTGCGCGTCGCGCCGCGCCCGGCCTCGGCCGCGAACAATTCGTCGCGCAGAGGATCGTAGACGACGCCGAGTGTCACGACGCCGCGATAGGCCAGGCCGATCGACACGGCGAAGCACGGGACGGCATGGGCGAAGTTGGTGGTGCCGTCCAGCGGGTCGACGACCCACTCGTAGTCGTGCGAGCCTGAGCGGCCGCTCTCCTCAGCGTAGATGGCGTGTTCGGGGAATGCGGCGCGCAGCCGCTCGAGGATGAGCGCCTCTGAGCGGCGGTCGACGTCCGTCACCAGATCCACCTCGCCCTTGTATTCGATGACGTTGACGTGGCCATAGCCGGCGCGGAGGATAGCCCCGGCCTCGCGTGCGATGTCGCTGACGATGTTGAGCATGACTTCCTTGAGAGTGAGGCGTCAGGCCGGGCGCCCGACGGCCACGCGTTCGAAGATCCTGCACATCTCGAACGACGTCGTCGGCGGCACTTCGGTGAGCACGAGCGCGCCGGGTGAGGGCAGGCGCCAGGTGCTGGTCTGCCGACGAATGAAATCTTCAGCCAGGTGGGGCGCCGGCGCATGCGCCAGGATGACCCAATCCCACTCGGACACGATCAGGCCTTCGATGGGCGCGTTGAACGCCGGTGAGTCGACGCTCAACCACTCGAGCGCGACAGCACCCAGAGGCGGGGCGTCGACGCGGGGCCGCGCCAATCGCAGCCAGCGCTCGCACCGTTGCAGGGCGACACGATCCGTCGCGTTCGGCGAATGACCGGTAGCGAGCAGCGCGGCCGCCACCATCGACCGCGGGTCGGAAGGCCACCAGGCGTTGGAGCGTTCGAGGCGGCGCAGCGTCGGCTCGCCGCCGGGAAGGCGCAGGCTCAGGCCGTTGAGTCGAAAGGGAGCGGTGTACTGGCCTTCGGGGTCGTGGGGCCGGCCGGGCGTGCCGGCCAGATGAGCGAGGGCGCCGGTCTTGATCAGCCAGGCTGCGTGATCGGCGGGGACGAGCAGAGCGCCGAGGCGGCGTCCATCGCGCGCCACGAGCGCGTCGTCAGCCGTCAGGCGTCCATGGCCGAAGGCGGCAGCCGTCGCCACTCCGCCCAAAACGGCCCCGGCCTTCAGGAACGCACGGCGCGAGATCATTCCGATATCTGCAAGGCTTTGGAGAGCACGTCCAGTTCGTGTTGGAGTTCGTCGTACTGAACCTGGATATCGGCCAGCATGTGGCGATAGGTCTCGCGCTGCGATTCGGGCACGAGATCGAGTTGCTGCCGCGTCCGCGTCAGCTGCTGCGACTTCTGTTGCAGCTTCGACTTCAAACGCTGCCGGTAGCCGACGTAGAACTCACGATCCGTCAGCGGCGGGTTCTTGGCGGCGCGCGTGGCGAGCGCCTCGGAGACGGCCAACGAGAGCGACTCGGTTTCGGCGGGCTTGGGCAGGAAGCGCA
Organism: Anaerolineales bacterium; assembly: GCA_044226485.1. Classification (GTDB taxonomy): domain Bacteria; phylum Chloroflexota; class Anaerolineae; order Anaerolineales; family UBA6663; genus UBA6663. The sequence goes on along the minus strand of JBGAGY010000004.1, from coordinate 380,884 downwards.
GTGCGCCGAGGTTGAGCGCGAAGTGCTCGTCTTCCATCGACACGTAGGTGGCCGAGAGGAAGATGATTGGCAGATCGGCGGTGTCGGGCGTCGTGCGCAGACGTTGGGCCAGCGCGAACCCGTCCATGCGCGGCATGAGGATGTCGGAGACGATCACGGCGGGCCGTTCACGCTCGATCAACTCGATCGCTTCGGCGCCGTCGCGCGCTTCGATGACCTCGTGGCCGAGGGCCCTGAGCTGCAACACCGTCACATCGCGGACGCTGTCGATGTCTTCGACGACCAGGATCTTCGCGGACATTGGATCGATTATACCCACGGACGGCGCGCACGGCTCGGCCGTAGACGGATGACCGTGGACAAGAGACCGCGGACCGAGGACCGCAGACGGCGGAGGGCAGACCGCCGACCACGGACGCCAGACCGACGTCAGACCGGGAACCGTTGATGTTCGGTAGTCTCCAGACGCCCTGGTCCATGTCATCCAGAGCGCCTGATCCTGCCGTCCCCCGGGCACCCGAAATGCGCGCGAAGGATCTCCTATCGGACTCCCTGGGCCGGAGGGTTGCACCCTCTGAAACCGCCGAGTCCGGTGGGATATCCATTGCCCTCATTCGGCCCGTCGAGCCATCGGACAGGGCCAGGCGCTCTGGTTGACAAGGACGCAACGTTTGCGGCACGGCCGATGCGGGTCGGGGCCAGGGCGCCGCTGCCCGCCGTCACCCCATCACCCCTTTATCAACAGCGCCACCGTCTCTATATGAAACGTCTGCGGGAACATGTCGACGGGCTGGGCCCAGGCCAGGCGGTAACCGTGGCGGGCCAGGCGGGCGACGTCGCGGGCCAGGGTGGCCGGGTCGCACGAGACATAGGCGATGCGCGTCGCGCCGGATTCGCCGAGTCGCTCGGCGGCCGTGGCGCTCAGCCCGGCGCGTGGCGGGTCGAGGACCACGGTCGTCGGCTTGACGTCGAGGGCGGGCAGGGCTTCGTCGATGTCGGCGGCGTAGAGCGAGACGTTGTCGAAGTCGTCGAGGTTGATCGCGGCGTCGTCGACGGCCGGCCCATAGGCCTCGACGCCGATGACCTGCGCGACCCCTGGCGCCAGAAAGGCCGAGAACAGGCCGACGCCGCAATAGAGGTCGAAGACGATCTGGTCAGCCGTCGGCTCGAGGGCTTCGAGCACCAGGTCGACGAGGCGCTCGGCCTGGGCCAGGTTGATCTGGAAGAACGAGCCCGCCGACACGCGGAACGGCCGACCCTTGACAGCGATATCGAGCCAATCGCGCTCGGCGAGCGCGAACGACGTGCCGTCGTCGCGAAGCACGGCGGCGGCCATCGCGAAATCGAGGCTGACCTCGGGGGTCTCGTCGAAAGGCTCGAGCACGAGCAGCGGATCGCCGCTCTCATCGACGCGGATCGTGACGCGCTCGAGGCCCGCGTCAGGTTCCAGGTTGAGCAGGGCGCGCGCGGTATTGATGGCCGGGTGGGCGATCGGGCAGGCGCCGACCGGGACCACGTCGTGCGAGCCCTGGCCGCGAAAGCCGAGCTCGCCAGTTGGCGTCAACGACCACTGCACCTGGTTGCGGTAGCCGAACGGCTCCGGGGCCGACAGGATCGGCCGGACTGGGGCATCCGTCAATCCGGCCAGCCGCCGCATCTGCACGCGCACCTGCTCTTCTTTAAAGGCGAGCTGATCGGCGTAGCCAAGATGCTGGAGTTGACAGCCGCCGCACCGCCCGAAGACCGGGCAGGGCGCGGTCACGCGCTGCGGCGAGGCCGTGATCACCTCCACCAGGCGCGCCCGGGAAACGTCTTTACGGGTCTGCACGATCTCGACGGTGACGGTCTCGCCGGGGAGAGCGCCCGGCACGAACACGGTCCGGCCCTCAGCGTGGGCGATGCCGTCGCCGGAATGTGAGAGCGCGGTGATCTGAAGCTGAAGCATGAGGGCATCATACCAGCCGGTGCTATCATCGCTTCCATGCGAGTGTCCGTGGTGATGACGGTGCTGAACGAGGCGGCCAGCCTGCCGGCTGTGTTGGAAACGTTGATGGCACAGACGCGGCAGGCCGATGAGATCGTCATCGTCGACGGCGGATCCACCGACGGTTCGCAGGACATTCTGCGGGCCAGCCAGGCCTATCTGCCACTGCGGCTCGCCGAGGCGCGGGGCGCGAACATCTCGCGCGGCCGAAACCTCGCCATCAACGAAGCGAGCGGAGACGTGATCGCGGCAACCGATGCCGGTGTGCGCCTGCCGCCCGACTGGCTGGAGCGCCTGATCGAGCCGTTCGCCGACCCGACCGTGTCACATGTCGCTGGCTTCTTCGTCTCCGATCCGCGCACGGTGTTTGAGGTGGCGCTCGGCGCTGCGACGCTGCCCGACGTCGACGAAATCCGGCCCGAAACCTTCCTGCCGTCAAGCCGGAGCGTCGCCTTTCGAAAAGAGGTCTGGCTGCAGGCGGGCGGCTATCCCGAGTGGCTGGACTACTGCGAGGACGTCGTCTTCGACCTGCGAGTCAGGGCTCAACGCGGCTCGTTTCGTTTCGCGCCCGGCGCCTGTGTGTCGTTCAGACCTCGCCCTGACCTGAGCGCGTTCTATCGGCAATATTTCCGCTACGCCCGCGGTGATGGCAAGGCCGATCTCTTCTTCAAGCGGCATGTCGTGCGCTACGCCACCTATCTGTTCGGCCTGCCCGCGATCGTCTGGGGGGCGCTGGCCGTCTCGCCATGGATCTGGCTTGTCGGGTTGGCGGGAGGTGCCGTTTACACATCGCGGGCGGTGTCGCGCCTGACCCGGGTCTGGGCCCACTACGACGCGCGCGACCGACTGCGCATGCTGTTCTGGCTTCCCGTGATTCTTTTCACAGGCGATGTAGCCAAGATGCTCGGCTACCCCGCCGGCGTCGCCTGGCGCTGGCGCCACCCGCAGGTAGGACCTTCATCCCGATGAATTGGGCGTGAAATCCCGTGCACCCGGGACGGCAGGACGTGTATAACGAGACTGCGATGCGTTAATGAAGGTCGCAAGGAGTGCGGGGGGGAGCCCAGGATGGGATACGGAGGAGCCGAAGGTTTGTGGATGGTACAATGCGTTTTGACAAGGACGTCAAACGTTTTCCCATCCACCGGGGCCCATGCTCATCGTCGTCCACAACGGTCTGGCGAATGCCTGCCTGATCTTCAGCGTCCTGATCGCTGCCTACAGTTTGTTGATCTTCATCCGAAACCAATCCTTGACCCCCGGCTTTTTCGGGGCGCTGGTGATCGCCGAAGTGCTGTTTCTGGCTCAGGCGGTCGTCGGCGTGGTCCTGGCGCTTCAAGGAGGAACGCCCGCGCGTGGATGGGTGCACGAACTCTATGGTGTGGTCATGATCATCAGCCTTCCGGGGCTGTATGCGATCACGCGTGGCCGCGACACCCGTCTCGAAGCTCTGTATTATTTTGCGATGGCCATTTTCCTGGCAGGGATCGCGCTGCGAGCCACCGAAACGGCCCTCGTCGCGCTGCCCGGCCTGTAATCGACTGTTCGAACGGATTGCATCAACTTCAGACCGGATCTGTTCTCGACACACAGGAGTGACGCAATGATCAACAAACCGGCATTGAAAGCCCTGTCGGCCGTGACGGCGCTGGCGTTGGCCAGCATGGCGTGCGGCATCGGCGGGAACACGCCCGATCCGACGGCGGCCCCCAAGCCGACGGACTCGGTGGTGGTCGATAGTCCGACCTCGACGCCCGAACCCGTCAACAACAGCGACGGCGCGATCACCAGCTGGGAGGAGGCCGAAAACGCCACCATCCAGATCCTGGCTGAAGGCAGCTTCGTCGACCCGGCCGAAGGCTTTCAGGCGAACGCTGTGGGCGCTGGCTCGGGTTTCCTGATCTCGTCTGACGGCCTGGCCGTGACGAACAACCACGTCGTGACGGGCTCGGCTCGTCTCAAGGTTTACCTGAACGGCGAGGAGTATCGTGCCCGTGTGTTGGGTGCCTCAGAATGCTGGGACCTGGCCGTGATCCAGGTTGTCGGCAAGGACCTGCCGTTCATGGAACCCTTCAACGGCAAGATCTCTGTCGGCACCGACGTGTACTCGGCCGGCTTCCCGCTCGGCGATCCGGAGTTCACGCTGACCCGTGGCATCGTCTCCAAGGAAAATGCCAACGGCGAGTCGAACTGGGCTTCGGTCGACTCCGTGGTGCAGCACGATGCGCGGATCAACCCCGGCAACTCCGGCGGCCCGCTCATCAACGAATCCGGCCAGGTGATCGGCGTCAACTACGCCGGCAACGCCAGCACCGACCAGAACTTCGCCATCCGCTATCAGGATGCCGAGGACGTCATCACCCAGCTTTCGGAAGGCACGGATGTCGACTCGATCGGCATCAACGGCCAGGCTGTGACCAACGAAGACGGCTCGATCTCGGGCATCTGGGTGTCGTCGGTCAAGTCGGGCTCGCCCGCCGACCAGGCCGGCATCACTGGCGGCGACATCCTCATGTCGATGGAAGGCGTCTCGCTCGGACGCGGCGGCACGATGTCGGACTATTGCGACGTCATCCGCAGCCATGAGCCCGGCGCAGTGTTGAGCGTCGACGTGCTCCGCTTCGCCTCGAGCCAGATGCTCTCGGGCCAGATCAACGGCCGCGAACTCGAGGTCACGTCCGACTTCGGCACGACCGACAACGGCAACACCGATAACGGCAACACTGATAACGGCAACACCGACAACGGCAATACTTCGACGACGGTGACCCTCACCGACGACACTGGCTCCATCTCAGTCGACGTGCCCGAAGAGTGGACCTGGGCCTACTCGCAGCCGCTCGACCTCGATCGCAACGGCCGCGACGATACCGCCAGCCTGATGTTCGGGCCCACTGAAGAGACCGACTACACGGTGTCGTGGATCTGGATCTGGGTTAGCAAGCGCGGGAATGAGACCGGCACCGGCGCTTACGAGTGGGTGCTCGACTACGTCCAGAGCTCGGACTACGGCCGTGAGGTGATCGGCGACCCGGCCTGGGGCAGCGCCACCGAGAACTGCGACGGGCCTTACTCGGTCGATCCCTTCAACCTCGATGGCTACCAGGGCCGCGCCGAGTACTACACGGGCTGCGGCGGGTCGCACCTGTTGTACGTGAACGCGCAGCGCTATGCGACCAACATCAACTACACGGTCAACATCATCGCCAATCTTGCCGATGACGCCGAGGTTACGTTCCTCGAAGACATCATCAACAACCTGCCGAACGGTCTGAACTACGACGCCCTGCCGTAAAGCGCCCTTCGACACAATCAAACCGGACGGCGGCGCCCCGCGCCGCCGTCCGCGTTTCTGGCGGACGATGTGACGAGGAGGGGAAGCATGCGTACGAACACTCGACGACCGCTGGCGGCGGTAGCCGCTATCGCCCTGGTCTGCAGCAGCCTGGCCTGCAACCTCGTCGCACCGGCGTCTACCCCCAGCCCTCTCCCACCGACCGCGCCGGCTGCCACGCCCACCAGCGAGGCCGTGTTGTACTCGCCGGGCGACGCGCGCCGTGCCACGGTCCAGATCCTGGCTGAGGGCACGTTTGTAGACCCGAGTGAAGGTTTTGTGGCCAACGCAGTTGGGGCCGGTTCGGGCTTCGTCATCTCGCCGGACGGCATTGTCGTCACCAACAACCACGTCGTCACAGGCGCGGCCCGGCTCGAGGTCTGGCTCGATGGCAAAGGCTATGGCGCGCGTGTGCTCGGAGCCTCGGAGTGTTGGGATCTCGCCGTTGTTCAGATCGACGCTAAGGGTGAGGACCTGCCGTACCTCGACCTTTATGAAGGGCCGGCTGTGAAAACCGGCACCGAGGTCTGGGCGGCGGGCTTTCCGCTTGGTGACCCGGAATTCACGCTGACGGCGGGCATCATCTCCAAGGCCGAGACGCGCGCGAACACGGCCTGGGCCTCTGTGGATGCCGTGTTCCAGCATGACGCGCGCATCAACCCTGGCAACTCAGGCGGGCCACTGCTCAACGCCGAGGGCCAGGTGGTGGGCGTGAACTACGCCGTCAATGCCGTGACCGACCAGAACTTCGCCATCGGCATGAACGATGCCCGCGACGTGATCGAGCAGATGCGCGCCGGCACTGACGTCGACTCGATCGGCATCAACGGCCAGGCTGTCCTTTCAGAGGATGGGACTCTCGCGGGCATCTGGGTCTCGTCGGTCAAGTCGGGCTCACCGGCCGACGTGGCCGGGATCCTGCCCGGCGATCTGATCACGGGCATCGAAGGAATCACTGTGGCCCGCAAAGGCACGCTCGAGGAATACTGCGACGTGCTTCGCAGCCATGGCCCCGACGATGTGCTCGGCATCGAGGTGCTGCGCCTGTCGAGCCAGGAACTCATGGTGGGGCAGGTGCGTGGCCGCAAACTCGAGGCGACTTACTCGTTCGCCGACGCTCTGCGGAATCAGATCGCGAGTTTGCCGGTGCCTGCCGATGACAGCCCCTACTCGGGCTACGAGGCCGTCGTGGACGACTCGGGCACGCTCCGCATCGCTGTACCTGTGGAGTGGGCGGAGCGCAACACCTCGCCGGCGACCTTCGACAGCGGCACTTTCGCGTCGATCATCGCGGCGCCCGACCTGGCCGGCTTCGCCGACACGGGCAGTGTGCCAGGCGTCTGGTTCGCGGGCGCCAGGGGTCGAGCGGATGCCGTCGAACGGTTGGACACCGCCCTCGAATCGGTCCAGCCGCAGTTCGAATCGTTCTGCGGCACGTTCGTGACGAAGGAATCCTACGACGACGTCAAGTACGTGGGCCGGTACGTCGCCTACCAGAACTGCGGCGGAACGTCGAACCTCCTGGTGGTGATGGTGGCGGCGTCCAAAGATCGAGATCTTGGCGCGTTCGTGATGGTGGCGGTGAACCTGCTCAGCCAGCGCGACCTCGAGGCGTTCCAGTACATCCTCAACACCTTCGACTTCATTGGGAACTGAACCGTTCAGACGAGGGCGGGGCTGCGCCTGACAGCCCTGCCCTCGCATCGAAAAGCTGCCCATTATCGGGCGAGTTGACCCCAACCTTGTGGGGCTGTACCATTCGCGCACGATCGGGTCGGGACCTGACTGCTCAGGGGAGTGACCATGACCACGAAAACTGTCGTTGTGTTGGAAGGCGACCAGACCGGGCAGGAGCTGCTGCTCGAGGCCTTGCGCGTGCTCGATCCGGTCGTCACACGCGTGCCGACCGAGTTCCGGCGCTTCGACCTCTCGCTGGCCAATCGACGGGAGACCAAGAACGCCGTCGTGCGCGAGGCCGCGGCGGCGATGGCGGCGACGGGCCTCGGCCTCAAGGCCGCGACGATCACGCCCGAGACCAAGGGCGACGTCGGCTCGCCGAACGCGATCCTGCGCGAAGAGATCGACGGCAAGGTCATCCTGCGCACCGGCCGTCGCATCCCCAATGTGCGCCCGGTCGGCGGCGTGCACGCCCCGATCGCAGTCGTGCGCATGGCCGTCGACGATGCCTACGGCGCGAAGGAATGGCGCGAGCAGGTGGGCGACGACGAGTGGGCCTACCGCACCGAGAAGATTTCGCGCTCAACCTGCCGCACGGTGGCCGAGTTCGCGTTCCAGTACGCCCAGAAGATCGGGGCCAAGGTCTTCGGCGGGCCCAAGTACACGGTCAGCCCCGTGTATGAAGGCATGTTCAAGGAAGAGATGGACGCCGCCCACATGCGCCACCCGGGCGTGCCGTATGAGCCGCAGCTGATCGACGCCACCATGGCGCTGCTCCTGACGACCTCGGGCGAGGCGCTCGTGATCCCGTCGCTCAACCGCGACGGCGACCTGTTGAGCGACCTCGTGCTGCAAATGTTCGGCACCATCGCGGGCTCCGAGTCGCTGGTGTTGAGCATGGACCCGGCGACTCTCAAGGTGCGGGCCGTGATGGCTGAGGCCCCGCACGGCACCGCGCCGAGCCTGCAGGGCAAGAACATCGCCAACCCGATGGCCATGATCCTGGCCGCCGCAGCGCTGCTGACCTACTTCGAGCTCCCGGCCGCGGATCGCGCCTCGCGCGCGATCTACGAATCAGTCTTCGAGGCCGTCTTTGAGGGCATGAAGACGCCCGATCTCGGCGGCCACGCCACGACGACCGAGTTCACCAACGAGGTCATTCGACGCATCCGAACCAAGCTCGAAGTCTGGGGCGCCTTAGGGTGAAGGGATGTCTGGTAAACGGATGACACGGAATCAGAACATTGTCTCCGTGTCATCCGTCTGCATCCGCGTACTCCACCGCACCGCGCCAATCAACCTTTAAGGTCAATCAAGCTCCGTTTCTCGCTACAATTTCTGGACAATGCCTGTGATTCGCGACGTGCTGACCCTCGGCATCGCCGGCTTCTATCGGCAGGACCATGACCCTCCGGCCCGGCTCTAGGCCCACGCGTCGTTCATCCCCCTTCGCGACCGTTTTGGAGGTGTCTGCATGTCCAATCAACAATTTGCCCCAGGCCGGCGTGCTCCCATCTATAAAGATGTGCCTGATGAGAAGTGGTTCGACTGGCGCTGGCAGATGTCGAACCGGCTCAACACGCTCGGCGAGCTGGCCAACGTCCTCGAGTTGAACGAAGGCGAGAAGAAGGCCCTCGAGGCCAAGAGCCTCTTTCGCGTCGACGTAACGCCGTACTTTGCGTCGCTGATCGACCCGCACGACCCGCACGACCCGATCCGCGCTCAGGTCATCCCGACCGATCGCGAGCTCGTGCCGTTCCAGTCGATGATGGAGGACTCGCTGGCCGAAGACCGGCACTCACCCGTGCCCGGGCTGGTGCACCGCTACCCTGATCGCGTCTTGATGCTCGTCACAACCCAGTGCGCGTCGTACTGCCGTTACTGCACCCGCTCGCGCATCGTCGGTGACCCGACTCAAACCTTCTCGCGCAAGGACTTCGAAGCCCAGATCGCTTACCTCGAGCGCACGCCTCAGGTCCGCGACGTGCTGCTCTCGGGTGGCGATCCGCTCGTGCTGGCGCCCAAGCTGCTCGACGAGATCCTGTCGCGGCTGCGCGCCATCCCGCACATCGAGATCGTGCGCCTTGGCTCGCGCGTGCCCGTTTTCCTGCCGATGCGGGTCACTGACGAGTTGTGCGACATGCTTCAGAAGTACCACCCGCTGTGGATGAACATCCACGTCAACACGCCGAACGAGATCACGGCCGAGCTGGCCCAGGCGTGCGATAAGCTGACCCGCGCCGGCATCCCGCTGGGCAATCAGAGCGTGCTGCTGGCCGGCGTGAACGACTCGGTCCACATCCAGCGCCGGCTTGTGCAGGATCTGGTGCGGATGCGGGTGCGCCCGTACTACCTCTATCAGTGCGACCTGGTCGAGGGGTCGGGGCACTTCCGCACCTCGGTGGCAAAGGGCATCGAGATCATCGAAGGCCTGCGCGGCCACACCTCTGGCTATGCCGTGCCGACCTACATCATCGACGGGCCCGGCGGCGGCGGCAAGATCCCGGTCATGCCCAACTACCTGATCTCGATCGCGCCCGGCAAGGCCGTGCTGCGCAATTACGAAGGCTACATCACGACCTACACCGAGCCCGACGACTACAACCCGCACGCCGTCGCGCCGCTCGAGGCCCAGATCGAGAGGCGGCCGGAGCCGGGCCAGGCGGGCGTGCTTGGCCTGTTGCAGGGCCAGGACATGTTCATCAAGCCAGCCGGCTTCGACTCGGTCCATGATCGCGGCGGTGGGACGCATCGCCTCAAGGCCGATGAGACCAAGTGGCGGCCGCTGGGCATCGGCTCCGCGCCCGATCTGCTCGAGGGCCAGTCCAACCCGCCGCCTGCGCAACTGCCGGAGAAGCCCTCAGACGATTAACGGCTTGTCTGTTTGAAGAACGCTGCGAGGCCCATGATGACAATCATGGGCCTCGTTGTTTGTTGAGGCCGAGGCTGAGATCTGTACACGGATGACGCGGATGATCACGGAGCGCACGGATCAACACTCTCATCCGTGCGCTCCGTGATCATCCGTGTACAAGACTTCCCCTCAACCCGTCGGTGATTTCCTATAGTCACAACACCGAAAGCGTTGTATCATCGCGCGAGATCAAGCCCAGGAGGAAACGCATCGTCTGGGCTCTTAGCGGGATAGTGTGATTGTGTCGTCTCCTGACCCTTTACCAGCCTGGCAGCGCTTCAGCACGAACGGATACCATCGCCCTCTGAAAGTCGCCGTCCTCTACAACCTCAAGGAGAACGCTCCGCACGTCGATGGCGTTCCCGAGGACGTGCTCGACGAGCTCGATTCACCCAAGAACGTCAACGACTACTGCGAGGCGATCCGCGCGCTCGGCCATGACGTGGTGGCTTATGAGGGCAACCCCGAGCTTGTGTCACGACTGAGGCAGCATCCGGTCGACATCTGCTTCAACACCTGCGAAGGCTTCCGCGGCGACTCGCGCGAGGCGCAGGTGCCGGCGCTGCTCGAGATGCTGGGCATCCCGTACACGGCGGGGCGCGTGATGTGCCTGGCGCTTACGCTCGACAAGGCCATGACCAAGCGCATCCTGCGTTACCACGGCCTGCCGACCCCGGCCTTCCAGGAGTTCTGGTCGGCCGATACGCCGCTCGAAGCGCCGTTGCGCGAGTGTCTGGAGAAGGGCAGGGCCCTCTTCGCCAAGCCGAACCGCCAGGGCACAGGCATCGGTATCGGCAGCGATGCCATGCTGCGCGATGAAGCCCGGCTGCGCGACAAGATCGGGTATCTTTTGAAGGCTTATGGCGAAAGCGTCCTGGTCGAGGAGTACGTCGAGGGCCGCGACGTCACCTGCGGCATCGTGGGCAACCTGCGTCTCGACGGATCGGCCGAGGATATCCACTTCTTTCCGATTTCCGAGATCGACTACACCCACTATCCGCCGGGCACCGAGCCGTTCTACTCGCACAAGCTCAAGGTAGATCTGGCCGACGACTATCGCTACTTCTGCCCTGCACCGCTCCCTGAGGAGATCACGGCCGAGGTCCGACGCCTGACGATCGAGACCTTCCGGGTGTGCGGCGGCCTCGACGTCTCGCGCGTCGACTTCAGGCTCGACACCAACAACAACCTCCAGCCCATGATCCTCGAGATCAACGCCCTGCCTGGCATGACTTCGATCAGCGACCTGACGCTGTGCGCCGAGGCCGAGGGCTTGACCCATCGTCAGATGCTGCAGGCGATCTTCAACGCCGCAGTCCTCCGCCTCGGCCTGGTCGCCGACGGCCACCCGTCGTCGACCCAGGCCCGTTCAGCAGCCTCGTCGCTGTCTGCGGACTGACCATGTCACAACTCAAAGTCGCGGTCCTGGCCAACCTCAAGAAGAACGCGCCGCTCCTCCCCGGGATGACCGACGACTACTGGGACGATCTGGATTCGGAGAAGACCGTTAACGCCCTCCAGGACGCGATCCGCGCCGGTGGGCACGAGGCGACGTTCTTCGAGGGCGATGCCGCCTTGCAGGCCAAACTGCTGGCCTACAAGCCCGACATCTGCTTCAACATCTGCGAAGGCCATTTCGGTGACGGTCGTGAGGCGCAGGTGCCGGCCCTGCTCGAGATGCTGCGCCTGCCCTACACCGGCTCGCGCGTCCTCAGCCTGGCGCTCGCGCTCGACAAGCCGATGACCAAGCGCGTCCTCAACTGGCATACGCTGCCGACCCCGGCGTTCCAGACCTTCGAGCGCCCTGACGAGCCGCTCGACGACGACATGATCTTCCCGTTGTTCGTCAAGCCGTCGCGCGAGGGCACGGGCATGGGCGTGACCGCCCAGTCGATCGTCAACAATGAGGCCGAGCTGCGCGATCGGGTCGCCTACACGCTCGACAAGTACAAGCAGACCGCGCTGGTGGAGCGCTACATCTCGGGTCGTGAGGTCACGGTCGGCCTGGTCGGCAACTTCTCGGGCCCGGCCAGCCGGCGCCTGCCCAACCGCTACTACTTCGGCGAGCGCACCCGCGATTACTCGGAGGCGGGCCTGGCCGCGATCCGCGCCGGCGGCATCACGTTCCTGCCGCCGCTCGAAGTCAACCTCGAGCCCTATCGCGAGAGCGAGGCCGTCTACACCAACACGCTCAAGACCGACCTGGCCGATAAGGTAGAGCTGCTCTGCCCGGCGCCTTTGCGCCCCGAGCAGGTGCAGGAGCTGAACTGGCTGACGGCGGCCGTCTTCCGCGTGCTGGGCTGTTACGACGTCTCGCGCATCGACTTCAGGCTCGACGCTCACGACAACGACAGGCCTTATGTCCTCGAGATCAACCCGCTGCCGGGCCTGGCGCCGGGGCTCAGCGACCTGGTGCTCGAGGCGGCGGCGGCCGGCATCGGCTACGCCGAGCTGATCAACATGATCCTCAACGCTGCCATCAACCGCTACGACCTGAAGCCGAGCGTCTACACCTCGTATGCCGGAGGGCCAGCGCCCGCATGAATGGCCTGAGCGTGACGTCATCGCTGCCGGAGGATCTGGCGGCCATCCTCGACTCCGCCCGTTCGGTCGGCGTGTTCAACGACGAGGAAGTCAACACCGTCGACGAGCTCTTCCAGGGATATCTCAAGAGCCCCGTCGTCAGCGGCTACAACTTCTTGAGCTGCAAGGCTGGCGACGCGTTGTTGGGCTTCGCCTGTTGGGGGCCGACGGCGCTTTCGCAAGGCGCCAACGACCTGTACTGGATCTGCACTTCGCAGTCCGCGCAGGGCAGGGGCGTGGCCGCCGCGCTCTTCAAAGCCGTCGAGCATGAAGTCAAAGCACGTGGACGCTGGCTGATCGTCATCTGGACCAGCAGCCGCGATGAGTACGCGCCAGCGCGATCCTTCTATCAACGCATGGGCTGTGCGTTGCAAACGCAGATCACTGACTTCTATGCGAAGGGTGAAGACCTGTGTGTGTATGTGAAGAGGATTGAGTGATGAAGGATCGTTGACGAATGATGACTGATGGTCGACTGACTACTTCAATCAACAATCAGCCATCATCCCTCAGTGATGTCAAGGACTTTTACTTAACTTTTAAGTTGACTCTGTTAATGATTGTGCTAGGATGCACAACGTTAATCGGGCACATGTGGGACCGAAACTCGCGCGACCTGCCAGATGTGGACGGCGATGCGAGAGCCGGTATGAGGTAGGAGATGGCACTGAAGATCAAAACAAACCGTCGCGTTGAAGTAGCCGCCCCCGCGCACTTAACCAAGAACTTCCAGGTCGTCATCCTGAACAGCACGTTCAGCGACTGGACCCCCGACGACACAGCTCTCTCAGAGGAATGCCTCACGCGCATGAAGCGCAGTTTGAGCGTCGTCGGCTTGAATGCGGACATCGTTCAGATCAAGCGCGACATCGCTGGCCCCCTGAAGAAGTACGATCCGCGTGACACCGTCATCTTCAACTGGTGCGAAGGCATCGACGGTGCTCCGAACGCCTATGATGCGGTTCCGCCGGTGCTCGAAGAGCTCGGCTTTGCGTACACAGGCGCCGATGCCTGGTCGTTGGGTGTCTCGCAAGACAAGGGCGCGACCAAGGCGCTGCTGCTCGAGCACAATATCCCGACGCCAGTCTCGAAGATCCTCGAACGCCCGGTGCTGAACGGTTGGCGCCGTTACCCGGCGTTGGTCAAGCCAGCCACCGAGCACTGCTCGTTCGGCATCACTCGCGACTCGGTCGTCGACAACGCCCAGCAGTTGAAGGACCGGATCCAGTACGTGATCGACACCTGGAAGTGCCCGGCCCTTGTCGAAGACTTCATCGACGGCGCCGAGTTCAACGTGTCGGTCTGGGGCAACGGCGATGACGCCGAGGTGCTCCCGCTGAGCATGATGGAGTACGGCATCTTCACCGACTACCACGACCGGCTTTGCACGTTCGACGCCAAGTGGAACCCCGAGTCGGATGCCTACCGCCTGATCGCCGTTCAGTGCCCGGCCCCGATCGAGAAGACCCTTGAGCGCCGCATCAAGCGAGTGGCCCTGGCCACCTGGAAGGCGCTCAAGATGCGCGACTACGGCCGCGTCGACATGCGTGTCCGTAACGGCGTGCCCTACGTCCTCGACGTCAACGCCAATCCCGATATCACCATGGAAGGCGGCTTCGCCCGGTCGTGCCGCGCTGCCGGCTACGACTACGGCATGGCGATCGCGCGCATTCTGCGCAGCGCCGCCGAGCGGATGCCCACGCACTGAGCCTGACTGCTCAACCTGATCAAACGGCCCGCCCTCGGCGGGCCGTTTGCTTTGTCGACCCCCACAACCTCGGATTCTGTGCAACGCATACAAGTCTGTCATTCCGTTTCCTGCTGAAATTCGCAAAGTTGACCTTGACGATCGATTATTGGGACGGCTACACTTTATGCTGCCAGCCCAACAAATCGGTCGGCGCCCGCCGACTCACCCAACCGGGAGGTCAGGATGACGATGGCACAGGATCGCGCCGCGCGCCGCCGCGAGCGCCGCGAAGCACAACGTCCCGGAGCTGCCCGACGCCACTCATCCTCCGGCGGACTGCTGAACCGACTGCCGATCTCTACGGTGCTCTCTGATGAGGGCGTCGAGTTGATCCATCAGGCTTCGATGCGACTGCTCAGTGAGACGGGCATCCTGATCGTCGATTACCCGCCGGCAGTCGAGACTTTTCGGCAGCACGGCGCCCGGATCGAGGGCGACCTGGTGCGCATCGACGCCGACACGCTCCTGCATTTCGTCAACCAGGCGCCTCCCACGTTCACACAACTGGCGCGCGATCCGGCCAAGAACCTCGATTTCGGCGGCCGCCACGTCGTCTTCGCCCCGGTCTATGGGCCGCCGTTCGTGGGTAGCCTCGACTTCGGCCGGCGTCAGGCCACGCTCGAGGACTTCCACAACTTCGCCAAGTTGACGTATCTGGCCGAGCACCTGCACCACAACGGCGGCACCCTGGTCGAGCCCAATGACATCGACGTGCGCGAGCGCCACCTCGACATGCTCATGGCGCACATCACGCTCAGCGACAAGTGCTTCATGGGCTCGGTGACCCACGCCGACAACGCTCGCGACACCGTGGCGATGGCCGAGCTGGTCTTCGGTGCCGAACGCATCCGCGAGCAGCCGGCTGTGCTCTCGCTGATCAACGCGTCGAGCCCGATGCGCTTCGACGACCGCATGTTCGGCGCGCTCGAGGTGTACGCTCGCGCCCGGCAGGCCGTTCTGGTGACGCCGTTCATCATCGCCGGCGCGATGTCGCCCAGCACGCTGGCCGCGACGTTGGCGCAGCAGAACGCCGAAGCGCTCTTCGGCATCGCCTATGCCCAGATGCTCAACCCCGGCACGCCCGTGATCTACGGCTCGTTCCTGGCGAACATCGACATGAAGAGCGGCGCCCCGTGCTTCGGCACGCCCGAGGACAACCTCGCGCTCCTCGCCGGGGCGCAGATGGCGCGACGCTACAACCTCCCGTATCGATCGGGCGGCAACTTCACGGCCTCGCGTATCCCTGATGCGCAGGCCGGCTACGAGTCGGCCGCGACGTTCGCCGCGACGCTCGCGGCCAACGTCAACTTCGTCCTGCATGCGGCCGGCTGGCTCGAAGGCGGACTGATCGCCGGCTACGAAAAGTTCGTGCTCGATCTCGAGATGTGCGGCATGATGGCGCGGCAGGTCGAGGGCATCAGCCTGACCGACGAAGACTTCGCCTGGGATGCGTATGCCGAGATCCCGCCGGGCGGCCACTTCCTCGGCGCCCAACATACGCTGCGACACTACGACACGGCCTTCTTCAACCACAAAGCCTTCACGATGGACAACTACGAGAAGTGGGAGGCCGAGGGCTCAACCGACTCTTACAAACGAGCCAATGCCCTCTACAAAGAGATGCTGGCGACCTACGAAGCGCCGCCGATCGATCTTGGGCTGCGCGAGTCGCTGGACGCCTTTGTGGCCCATCGCCGTCATGAACTGCGGGAACGCCTGCCGCGCACAGCCTGGCAGACGGGCGGGGAGGGGTGACATGCTGACGGTACGCGCCGCGTTGCAGTTGCCCGTGCTCGAAACGGCACGGATTGTGGGCGGGGAGCTGGGCCTCGACCGGGTCGTCCAACGTGCCCACGTGGTCGACATCCCCGGGACGGACTTTGGCGATTGGGCGACCGGGCTGTTGTTACTCACGGCCGGCTATGGCATGCGGCATAACCGCAGCCTGCAGGCGGAGTTCGTGCCGTCGCTCGTCAAACAAGGCGTGGCCGGTGTGGTCTTCGCCACGGGCTGGTATTTCGATCAGGTGCCCGACATGATCGTCGCCGCGGCCAACGAGCATCAATTGCCCGTCATCGCGGTCCCCCAGGATGTCAGCTTCATCGCCATCCTCGAGCGCCTGTACGTCGATTTGCTTAACGAGCAGTTCGCGCTCGACAAGCGCGTCGACGAGGTCCATGAGAAGCTCACGCGGCTCGTCCTCGAAGGGCGCGGGGTCGATGCGCTCGCCGGCACTCTGGCCGACATCCTCGAGCGTTCGGTGCTCGTCGAAGACGCAAGCAACCGCGTCCTGGCCGCCACCCGCCGCGGCCCGATCGATGCGATGCGCCGCAGCGCCGAGGAGGCCGGCCGCACGCCGGCCGAGTCGGTGGCGGCGCTGGCCGAGCGCGGCATCTACGCTGAACTGCGCGCGACCATGCGGCCGCTTCATCTGCAGCCAGTGCCCGAGATCGGCATGGAGATGGAACGCGTCGTGGCCCCGATCATCGTCGGCCGCGAAGTATACGGCTATATCTGGATCGTCTCAGGCAACCGTCCGCTGACGCGGCTCGACGAGCGCGCCATCGAGAGCGCCGCGACCGTCGCTGCGCTGGCCCTGCTCAAGGAGCGCGCCGTCCAGGAGACCCAGCAGAACCTGCGAGGTGACTTCCTGGCCCAGCTGTTCGGCGCTGCCTCGAGCGGCCTGCGCGACAGCGCGCTGACCGAGCTTGGCCATCGCCTGGGGTATCGCTTTGGGGCACGCCATCAGTTCCTCTATTGGCACGGACCGGGTGCCGGCGAGGTCGGTTGGACGTATCTGGCGGGCCGTGTGGATGCCTGGTTGAAGCGCGAGGGTCTATGGGGCCTCGTCGCCGCGCGCGACAACGGGTTGGCCGTGATGCTCGAATCCGATGAGGACGGCGTCGGTGAAGAAGTGGCCGGCAAGCTGCTCGACACCCTGCACACGCCCGGCCAGGTGTTGGTGATCGGCGTGGGTCGCGGCACCGCCGATGATGGCCGCAAGCGCGACGCCTATGCCGAAGCCCGCGATGCCGCGGAGATCAGCCTGCGGCTGAAGCCTTTGACGCACGTGGCCCTGTATCGCACGCTGGGAGTGCTCCACTGGCTCGATCATCTGCCCGAGCCTGTGCTGGCCGGCAATCCGTACTTCGATCAGCTTCTGGCGCTCGACAAGATCGATCAGCGTGGACACGGCGAACTCGTGGCCACCCTCGAAGCCTATCTCGATTACGGCGGCGCGCTCGGCCAGGCATCCGACGTGTTGGGCGTGCACCGAAACACGCTTCTCTATCGCGTCGACAAAATCGAACAGGCGTTGGGCGTTGATCTCAAGGATGCGCTGACGCGCCTCAATCTGCACGTCGCGGTCAAGGCGTTTCGGTTGAAGGGCTCGGTGTGAGGGCCCCCACCCCGCGCCGCGGAAAGTTGTGAGAAGCGAGCGAGTTGAAGAGCGCCGCGTCCCTCCCCCGCCGGGGGAGGGAGCGCCGCCGAGACGGGTTGAGTGTCGAGCGTCGTGTGGCGGCGCGGGTGGGGCCGGGAGGCGGAGCCCCCACCTCGCGCCGCGGAGAGTTGTGAGAAGCGAGCGAGTTGGAGAGCGGCGCGTCCCTCCCCCGGCGGGGGAGGGAGCGCCGCCAGACGGTTTGAAGATCGAGCGTCGTGCGGCGGCGCGGGTGGGGGCCGGGAGGCGGAGCCCCCACCCCGCGCCGCGGAAAGTTGTGAGAAGCGAGCGAGTTGAAGAGCGGCGCGTCCCTCCCCCGCCGGGGGAGGGAGCGCCGCCAGACGGTTTGAAGATCGAGCGTCGTGTGGCGGCGCGGGTGGGGGCCCGCCCTACTTGCCCGAACGCACGGTGACGCTTAACGTTTGGTCGGGCCCATCCGGAAGCCGGAAGGGCTCGCTCACACCCCAGAGCGGGCCGCCCTTGCTTGTGAAGACTCGCCAGCGGAACGGCCCGGTGCCGAAGTGCTGCCGCGGGAAGCGCCAGGTCTTGTAGCCATCCGGGTCGAAGTCACCCTGCCAACCATCCACATCGTGCCAGCTACCCAGCGCGTCTTGCCACTGGACCATCGTCCAGGCCGTGGCCGGCGCGCCGACGGCATGCAGTTGGATCGCCGAGATTTGTTCGCGGACAGGCGCAGCCGTGGGCGTGTTGATCGGCGCGCGGTCCGCGGGACCCTCGACGGTGGCCAACGCGGACGTAGCCTGGCTCAAGATCAGGGCCGTCGCCAGGGCCAGGGTGCCAAGCGCCCCCGTCAGTGTGAGTGATCGATTCATAGTCATCCTCGCTCAACGGGCCGGCAGATCGATCGACGTGATCGCCTCTGCCGGCGCATCGCCCGTCACCGAAAGGCCGTGCAGCTCGGCTCGGTTGTTGGCCTCGTTCTCCTCGTGCACCTGACCCGCGGGTCCGCCGTCGTCGCTGTAGCTGTCGACGTAGACGTACAGGTCCGTCGTGCCGGCGGCGAAGTGCCCGGGCCAGCGCGTGTTGTCGGCGTACGGGCCGCCGGGCGCCGAGGTCAGAGTCAGGCTGGCGCCGGGCGCGAGCGGCTCGGTGACGTACCAGGCCAGGCCATAGCACGGTTGCAGACCGCAGCGCTCGTTCCAGAGCTGATTGGCCTGGGTCGGCGGTGAACTCGGATTGAGATATGCGTCCACCCAGAAGTCATCGGCCGGCGTGCCGCCCATATTGGTGACCACGACCGTGATCATGACCGGTTCGGTCGCCGAGTAGCCGGCCTTGTTCGGGACCAGGCTGACGGCGACGCTCAGGTCCGCGCGGGCCGCGTAAAGACGCAGCAGCGCGGGCAAAAAGAGCGCGCGCCCGACGTCCAGCGTCGTCACATTGGCGTCGCCGATAGTCGACGTGGCCGGGTCGTCTGTCGTGGCCGTCGCCGCGTTGGAGGCTGTCACCGTGCCCTGCTGGCTGAGGCTCGACGCGCCGCCCGTCACCGGGTTCGCCACGACCACGTCGAACACGATCGTTACCGATTTGCCCGCCGGGAGCACGCCGATGGAGACGCTCAGCGAGCCGGCCGTCGCGCTCTCGATCTCGGCCGTGGGCAGCTGCCTCTGGCCACGTTCGAGCCGGCCGGCCATCAGGCCGCTCTCGGCGTGCTCGTGACCGAGCAGGTGGCCGATCTCGTGCGCCAGGGCGGTCAGGGCGTCGATCCGATCCTCAGCGCCGCCGCCGGGCGCAAGCTCTGCAACATCGTCGGGCATGGCATCCACGAACCAGCCCCAGCCTGCGGCGTCGGTGTCGAGGTTGATCACCTTCGATGCCGCGTCAGCCTCGGCCAGGCGGGCGCCGGGCAGGTCGGTCACGATCACGCGCACGCCATTGAGCGGCTCGACGTCTGCGCCTGTCGAGGCCCACAGCCTCAGCGCCGTTGCCAGAGTGCCGTCGAGTTGCTCGGCCGTGACGGCCTCGGCGCCTGGGCCTTCGCCGTCGGCGGCCAGCAGCGGCGGCAGGCCGATCGGGCCAGCGATCAGGTCGACGGCGCCGCTCGCGGCCGTGGCGATGGCGCTGCCGGTGTTGGCGTTGGTCAGCTGTGTCGTGGCGTCGGCCGCCGAGGATGTGTTCACCAGTTGCAGAGTCGTCGAGCTGAACTCGCGCAGGACCAGATATCGGCCGGACACGTCAAGGCTGTCGCTGCCGGCCGGCACCGTGTTGCCGCGCACGTCGGCGCGCACGCTGCCGTTCTGCGAACCTGTTGGGTTGGAGGCATTCACGTAGATCGCGGCGTACGACGAGCCCGGTGTGGCATCTGTCTGGACGGTGTTGTTTGTGATCGTCACATCCAGGCTGTCCGAGCCGCCGACGACCTCGATGCCGCGCGCTGCAGGCGTCTGACGGACGACGTTGTTGTCGATCAGCACCTGGCCGTTGGTCTGGGCCTGGATCCTGACGCGGATGCCGTTGCCGGTGGCCGAGCCGGAGCTGGCCGTGCCCGCGGTGCCGATCGTGTTTCCGTTCACTCTGGCATTCAGCGTACCGCCCGTGGCGGTGCCTGACGAGAACACGTTGATCGCGTGCGTGTTCGAGGCTTGTAGGATGTTATCGAGCACGCGGCCGTTGAGCAGCGCTGCCACCGATTGCGAAAGGGTCACGCCGTTGCCGTTGCCGCTGAACGTGGCCGATTGGACCAGGGCGTCGCCGATCGTGGCGTTGTCAGCCGCGTCGATGAAGACGCCCGAGTCGTAGTCGTTCGTGAACGTCGCGCCCGTGATCGACAGGGCCGTGAGCGTCGCGTTGTTACGGGCCGTCACCAGGATGCCGTGCGCGCCATACGACGCGCCGGTGTTGCTATAGCTGCCGTTGGTCACGGTCAACGCCGCGAGCGTGCCTGTCGAGAGGTCGACGTAGACGTTGTTGTGCGCCGAGGCCGTCACCGTGACCGTGTTGAGCGTCAACGTCCCGGCCGGGTCATCGAACTTGAGGCCTTCGTCGATGACGGCATTGCCGTTGTTGTTGAACGTCGACTGCGTGATCGCCATCGTGTTGACGGTCGAGGCGTTAAGGCCATCGTCGCCGCTGCCCGAGACGGTCATGTAGCTCAGGTTGACGTCGCGGGCGTTCGCCAGCGAGATGCCCGAGGCCGTCGAGTTCTGGATGGTGCCGCCGGAGTTGGCCGAGCCCGTGCCCGTGACGGTCAGGCCGCCGCTCGAGCCGGTATTGTTGAGCACGATGCCGCTGACGGCGCCGTTGCTGGAGATGCTGCGGAAGGTCAGGCCCGCCGCGCCGATCGTCGTGTTGGCAACGTTGAGGGCCGTGCCCGTGGTGGTCGCCAGCGTGTTGGTCGAGCCCGTGACCGTGATTGTGCCGCCGCCGGTGGCCGAGAAGGCCGCGTATGAGTTCGTGCTGGCGGTCAGGCCGCCGCTGAACGTGATCGACGCGCCGGTGTTCGAAGTGAGCGACACGCCCTGGCCGGTATCGTTGATCGCGCCGCTGAAGGACACGGTCCCGCCGGTTCGGTTGGCGATCGACACCGATTGGCCGGTCGAATTGGACACAGTGCCGCTAAAGGTGATGGTGCCCGACCCGCCGGAGACGAAGAAGTCTGTGCCGGCTGCGTTCGTGATCGAGCTGCCAGACGCTGCTGTGAATGTGCCGTCGATGTTCGTGAGCGCCACGCCTGTTGTGGGGCTGCCGCTGCTGGACAGACTCTGCACCGGCAGATTGAGCGTGGCTGAAGAGAGCGAGACGGCCGGGCCGCCGCTCGCCAACAGGGTCGAGACTCCAGCGCCGGTGGTCAGGCGGAAGCCGGAATTGGTGGCAAACGAGCCAGAGCCTGAACCGCTCAGGGCGGCGCCGTCAGCAAAGATGTCAAGGTCGGTGAAGGCCAGGTCCCCACTGACGTTGGTGAGGGTCAGGCCGGGGCCGTCGACGGAGTTGCCAGAGACTCCGAGCACGGTAGTGCCGCCGCTGACGACCTGGTAGGAGCCGCCCGGCGTCGCATCGAAGACCACATTCGAGAGTCGCATGCCCTCGGTTGCCGTGCCGCTCACGAACATGTTGGCGAAATCGGTGATGTAGACCGTGCCGGAGTTACGTGTGATGCGCAACGCCGGCGCTCCGCCGGTGAAGCTGTTGTTGCCCAGGCTGAGGGTCAGCGTGCCGGAGCCGTTGTGGACGATGTCGACGCCCGAGTTGGACGGCGCGCTGAAGACGTTGTCGCTGATCGTCAATCCGGCGTTGGCTGAGCCACTGGTGGTCAGGCCAAGCGCGTCGCCCGATGCCCCGCTGGTCAGCTGCAGGCCGCTCACCTCGACGCCGGTGGCCGTCGGGGCCGTGACGGCGTTGCCACTGCCCGCGACGATCAACGGCCGGCTTGACCCGCCCGGCTCGATCGTGGTTCCGTTGACGGTCAGGTCGACGGCCTGACCGAGCAACCGCTGGCCGGCTTTGAGCGTGATGCCGACGTTCTGGCCGGTGCTGGTGCCGTCGCCGTAGTAGACGTAGATGTAGTCGTTGGCGCTCGAGGCCGCCTCGGCCTCGGCCAGCGTGTCGAACGGCGCGCTGTGCCGGCCGGTGCCCCCGGCCGCGGCCGTGTTGTCCACGAACCAGACCCGCTCGCTGACGGTGATGGAGACCGTCGCGGTATCGCTCGTCAATGCGTTGCTGACGGTGTACGTGAATGTGTCGGTGCCGGTGAAGCCGGTCGGCGGGTTGTACGTGAAGCTCCCGTTGGCGTTGACGGCGACGGTGCCGCTATAAGCACTGGTGGTCGCGGAACTCGAGAGCGTTCCCCAGTTGAGCGTGTCGTTGCCGAGCACGCCGGACCCGGCCGCCACGGCGAGGTCGACGTTGCCGACGGTTGCGTACGTGTCGTTCACGGCGTTCGGCGGCGGTGGATAAACGGTCACCGTCACAGTGCCCGTGCTCGTGCCGAGGGTGTTGGTCAGCGTGTACGTGAAGGCATCGACCCCGAGCGTGTTGAGGGCCGACGTGTACGTGAAGGCGCCGTTGGGGGCCAGTGCCACACTGCCGCCGTTCGTCGAGGTCGTGTCGTAGGCCACGATCGTGCCGAAGTTGACGGTGTCGTTCGCCAGCACGCCCGGCGCTGCGACAGTGCGCGGGACGTTGACGGTCGCGGTGTAGCTCTCGCTCGCCGCCGTCGGCGGGGCGGGCGGGTTGATCGTCAGCGTCACGGTGCCCGTGCTCGAGCCGAGCAGATTGCCGAGCGTATAGGTGAACGAATCGGTCGGGGGGCTGACCGTGTCCACGGGCGGCGTGTATGTGAACGCGCCGGTCGGATCGACCTCGACGCTGCCTCCGAGCGCCGTGGTCGTCGCCTGGCCCGTCAGCGTGGCGAAGTTCAACGTGTCGTTGACGAAGACGCCGCTTCCGGCCGTCACGACCAGCGGCGTGTTGGCGACGGCGATGAAAGCGTCGTTCGTCGCGGTCGGGACGTCAGGCGGCGCGATGGTCAGCACGACGGTCGCCGTGCTCGAGCCGAGCGTGTTCGTCACCGTGTAGGTGAACGAATCGGTCGGCAGGCTGACGGTGTCGACCGGCGGCGTGTACGTGAACGCCCCGGTTGGCGCGACGACGACGCTGCCGCCGCGGCCCGTGGTGGCCGCGTAGCCGGCGAGCCCGCCGTAGCGCAGGGTGTCGTTCGAAAAGAGCCCGCTGCCCGCCGTGACGATCAGGTCAGTGTTGGCGGTCGTGGTGTAGGCGTCGCCGGTCGTGAGCGGCGCCCCCGGCGGGTTGATCGTGATCGTGGCCGTCGCGGTGTCGCTGCCGAGGACGTTCTGGACCGTGTAGGTGAAGCTGTCGGTCGGCGGGCTGACGACGCCGGAAGGCGGCGTGTACGTGAAGGCGCCGCTGGCTCCCAGGGTCACGCTTCCGCCGCGCGTCGTGGTGGCGGCGTAGTCGACGATCACGCCGTAGTGCACGCTGTCGTTGTCAAGCACGCCGCTGGCCGCCGCGACGACCAGATCCGTGTCGGCGGTGGCCGTGTAGGTGTCGTCGTTCAGCGAGGGCGCCGCGGCCGGGTTTATCGTGAGCGTGGCCGTGGCCGTGTCGCTGCCCAGCGGGTTGGTGAGCGTGTAGGTGAAGCTGTCGGTCGGTGGGCTGACGACGCCGGCCGGCGGTGTGTACGTGAACGCGCCGGTGGCCGCGACCACCACGCTGCCGCCACGAGTCGTGCTCGCCGCGTAGACGCTGATCGTCGCGAACTGCAGATCGTCGTTGTCCAGCAGGCCGCTGGCGGCATCGACGACCAGGTCGGTGTCGACGACGGCCGTGTAGGCGTCCGCCACGGCGTCAGGGGCGGCCGGCGGCTCGATCGTGATCTTCACCGTGGCGGTGTCGTTGCCGAGGCTGTTGGTCAGCGTGTACGTGAAGGTGTCGGTCGGCGGGCTGATCGTGTCGGCCGGCGGCGTATACGTGAACGCTCCGGTCGGGCTCAGCTCGACGCCGCCGCCGAGGGTCGTGGTCGCGGCGAAGGCCGTAATCGTGCCGTAGCGCGGGCTGTCGTTGTCCAGGACGCCGCTCGCCGCCGGAACCGTCAGATCGGCGTTGGCGGTGGCCGTGTAGCTCTCGCCGACGGCGATCGGCGCGCCCGGCGGGTCGATCGTGATCGAGACGGTGCCGGTGTCGGACCCGAGCGCGTTGCCGACGGTGTAGCTGAACGTGTCGGTCGGCGGGCTGATGACCCCGGCCGGCGGTGTATAGGTGAACGCGCCGGTCGCGGCGAGCTCTACGCTGCCGCCGCGACTCGTGGAGGACGTGTAGGTCGTCAGGCTCCCCAACTGCAGGGCATCGTTGTCGAAGACGCCGCTGGCCGCCGAGACGACCAGATCGGTGTCCGCCGTGGCTGTGTAAGCGTCGTCGACCAGGGTCGGCGCGGCCGGCGGGTTGATCGTGAGCGTGGCCGTGGCGGTGCTCGAGCCAAGCGCGTTGGTCAGCGTGTAGGTGAAGGAGTCGGTCGGCGGGCTGATCGTGTCGGCCGGCGGGACGTACACGAAGCCGCCGTCGGGATGGAGGACGGCGACGCCGCCCAACGTGGTCGATGTCGTGTAGGCGCCGATCGTCGCCAGGTTGAGCGTGTCGTTCGCCAGCAGGCCGCTCACACCCGACACCGTGTTCGTCATGTTCGCGGTGACGGTGAAGGCGTCGTCGACAGCGATTGGTGCGCCGGCCGGGATGACGGTCAGGGTCACGGTGGTCGTGCTAGCGCCCAGCGCGTTGCGCAATGTGTACGTGAACGTGTCGGTCGGCGGGCTGATGAAGTCGACCGGCGGCGTGTACGTGAACGCGCCGGACGCAGTCAGGCTGACGCTGCCGCCCTCGACCGTGGTCGCGGCATAGTCGTCGATGACGGCGCCGCTGCGTGTGTCGTTGGCCAGCACGCCGGCGGCCGGCACCTGTAGCGGTGAGTTGGCCGTCGCGGTGTAGACGTCTCCGGTCGCCACGGGCGGGCCGGGCAGGTCGACCGTGATCGAGACCACGGCCGTGCTCGAACCGACCGGGTTGCCGAGCGTGTAGGTGAAGGCATCGCCGCCGGTGAAACCCACGGGCGGGTCGTAGGTGAACGCGCCGTCGGCGCTCAATGACACGCTGCCGCCCTGCGAGCTGGCCGAGGCATAGGCCGTGATCGAGCCGCCCGAGAGCGCGTCGTTGCCCAACACGCCGTTGGCGGCGACCGTCAACGGCGTATCGAGGAGCGTGGCGTAGCTGTCCGCCTGGGCGACGGGCAGGGCATAGACATGGACCATGACTGAGCCGGTGTCGCTGCCGAGCGCGTTGGTCACGTCGTACGAGAACGAGTCGATGCCAGCGAACCCGGCCGGCGCCGTGTAGGTGAACGCGCCGTCCGTGGCGATCGTGACGGTGCCGCCCTGCGTGGTCGAGGTCAATGCTGCCGCAGTCGCCGTCGGCGCCGGCAGGCCAAAGTCGTTGGCGAGCGGGCCCGAGCCGGCTGCGATCACGAGCGGGCTGACATTCGAGGCCGTGTAGACGTCGGCGATCGCGAGCGGCGAGGCCTGCACCGGCCCGGCGAGCGTGGCGTTGACGTCGAGCGTCTCCGCAAACGTGACACCCTGAGCGCTCTGACCGCCCGTGTTGCTCACGACTGCCGTGTAGCGCAACGTATCGCCGGGGTCGGCCTTGCCGTCGCCGTCGGCGTCGTTCTGAAGCGCCACTGTCTGCGTGGCGGCCAGGGCCGCCGGGTTAGGCGGCAAAGCCTGGGCGCTCGCAGAGCCGAGCGGCGAGAGCATCATCGCCAGGGCGGTGGTCAGTCTCGTCGTATCGAGCCAGGAAGATTTCATGAGCCGTGTCGCTCGTTCTTTCATCAACCGAAAATGGCCTGGTACTGCACGCCCCTGTCATCGCGACCGATCGGCACGATGAACAGATCGAGGGCGCCAAGGGCCGGATGGTCGAGCCGATAGATGGCCTGCGGCGCCGCACCTGGAAGGCCGCTGCTGAAAATCAGCGAGAAGCCGCGGCGGCCGCCGGGGCCGGCATGAGCGGCGGCCTGCACCTGAACGAGCTGGAGCGGCAGACGTTCTGTCTCGTTCAATTCGAGTTCGAAGACCGAGCCGAGGTGGGGCTCGAAGTGCGCGTGAGTGAGTTCAGCCAGCATGTTGTGGGCTCCGGATCGGTGTTCGCTCGAGCAGCCAGTAGACGTCATCGCCGCCGATGCGCTCGAAGCCCAGCCTGAAGTACAGGCGCTGGGCCGGGTTGAAGCATTCGACGTGGATCGTCACCGGCAGGCAGTCGCGCTCGCCTTCAGCCAGCACCTGCTCGAGCAGGGCGGTGCCCCAGCCCTTTCTGCGATGCTCGGGCAACAGAGCGATGTCGACCACGCGGATCTGGTCCGACCAGCGGTCGACGTACAGGCGCCCGACCGGCTCGCCCTTGTGCTCGATCACACAGAAGCGGTTCGTGTCGTAGTGCGCCCAGTAGTGCGCGGTCTGCGCGTCGTACTGCTGATCGACGAAGGCCGTGAACTGCTCGTCGCTCCAGCCGAGCGGCGCCAGTTCCTCAGCGCGCGTGCTCGCGTAGACGCGGCGCAGGAAGGCGTGGTCGGCTTCGACAACCGGGCGGAGGGTGAGGGCGTCTGAATTGTTCATGTGCGCGGCGGGAAGACGCCCTGCAGGGCGATGCAGAAGTACACGGTGAGGTACGGTTGCATGTTGTTGTGCGGTTGGTCGCCGCCGGCTGGCGCCAGGGCGTTATCCGACATCGCTGTCAGATTGGCGTTCGTCGTGCTCTGGTAGGCCGCATGCCCGATCGATGCCGCCAGCACGTTGTTGCCCGGCGCCGAGCGCTGGGCGTCAGAAGCGTCAGCCCGCAACGCGTGGCTGTGCGACGGGATCTCGCTCTCCAGCAGCGACACTGTCTCGCTGCCGCCCGTCTCACCCAGGTCGTGCAGGCTGAGGCCCGGCCCCTGGCCCGGGTGCATGGGCGCGCGGCCCTGCAGATCGGGCAGGGCGAAGTTGCTCATGCCGTTTCCGCCATAGGTCGTGCCCAACAGCGAGAACAGAGCCGTGTTCTGGCTGAGCGGCAGCAACTGGCCGTCGCACCAGGCCCAGCCCTTGGGCGCGAAGTTGAACGGGAACATGCGAATCTCGGCGACGAAAGGATCCATGCTGGATTTCCTTGTTGAGTGCGTTGAACGGCTTACGTCGGTGACGGGAAGAGCCCGAACAGCGAGATGATGAAATCCACACAGAGGTACGGCTGGAAATTGGTGTGTGGCTGACTGCCGCCCACCGAGCTGATCGAGGTCGGCGCCATGTTGACATTTGGGCCGTCCGGCGAGTAGGCGTCGCTCACAGGTGCGTCGGCCAGCACGCTGCCGCCCGGGTTCGGATCGACCGCAACATGGTTGCTCACCAACAAGGGGTGCGAGTGCGCCGGGATCTGGCTCACGGTCAGCGTGATCTCTTCGGCGCCGCCCGTCTCGGCCAGGACGAAGCCGTTGCCCTGATGGAGCGGCAACCGTCCGCGCATGTCGGGCAGCGCGAACGTCGATTCACCATCGCCGCCGTAAGTGGTGCCGATCAGGTTGAACAGCGTTTCGTACTCCGAGATCGGCAGCAACTGGCCCTCGCAGAACATCCAGCCGGCCGGGGCAAAGTTTCCGGCGAAGATGCGGATCTCGCCGACGTAGGGTTGTGCCATGCGGCCTCCTCAGGTCGCCGAGGGGAAGATCCCCTGCAGGGCGATGCAAAAGCTGATCGTCAGAAACGGCTGCAAGTTGAGATGCGCCTGGCTGCCGCCGATGTTGGCCACCGCGCCAGCACTGGCGGCCACCAACCCGTTGGCCGGCGCATAGCGCGGCGCTCGTCCGCGCGCGAGCACGTAGCTGGTGGGCGCCGTCTGATTGGCGTCCGACGCGCTCGCGTTGAGCACGTGGGTGTGCGTCGGGATCTCGGAAATCGACAGGGTGTGCCCCACCTCGCCGGCGCGCTCGCCCAGGGTGTGGCTGCTGCCGACGTGGATCGGCACCCGGCCGCGGAAGTCGGGCAGGGCGAAGTTGACGCGCCCATCGCCGCCGAAGGTCGTGCCCAGCAGCGAGAACAACCCCTGGTTTTGGTTGATCGGCAGGAGCTGTCCGTTGCACAGCGCCCAGCCTTTCGGCGGAAAGACGAATGACATCATCCGAATCTCACTCAAGAAGGGTTCAGCCATGGGATCTCGCTTTCAGCCGCACAGATACGGGTTGAGCCAGCTCGAGGCCATCTCGGGGATGGCGGGAGCGGCCGGCGTCGGCAGGGCTTCGACGGCCAGGTTCGCCAGCGTGCCGTAAACGAGGCGACTGTCTCGCCAGGCGATCGGCCCCGTCAGCACGTGATGGCCGTCGAGCGCGAGCGCGCCGCGCGCGCCCGTCATCGGTGCTTCGATGGACAGATCGCCCCAGCGCGTCGGTTGGCCGGCGGCCTCGACGGCAGCGCCGATGAATTGCACGGTGTCGTGCCCAAGCGCGGCGAACGGATCGTAGCGAACGGCTTCAACGGCAAAGGCGGGGTCAGCGGCCCAGCCCAGAGACGTCGCGAGGCCGGCCGCGCGATCGCCCAGGGCCTCGCGGGCCGAGCCTTCCACCATGAAGCCGCTGCCGGCCAGCGGCAGCGCGGTCGTCATCCCCGCGTCGATATAGGTCGAGAGGAAATCCGCTGCCGGTCGGCCGGAGTAGTGCGCGTAGATCGATTGAGGGTTCGTCGCCCGCACCGCCTGGATCGCATCCGCGACGCCGTTACGGGCCGGGTCGAGATGCGTGACGAAGGTCTCGACGACCTCGCCGCCGGCGTCGATCACGCCCTGGCGGACGGCGTTCAGGCTGTCGTAGCCGCTATCGAAGAAGGCCGTCGCGACGAAGACACGCGGGCCGTGTTGTTCGACAAGCCGTCTGCCTGTCGCGTAGCTGGCCTGCCACAGGGCCAGCGAGTTGTAGTAGACGAAGGGACTGTGTTGTTCGGCTCGCACGACATTGGCGCCGCTGTCGAGCACGATCAAGGGACGCTGCGCGCTTTCGAAGACTGGCCTGAGGCGGGCCGCCACGGTTGTGTTCACATACGCGATCACCAGGTCGACGTTCCCGTTTTCGAGGAGCGCCTGAGACTGCCGCATCGCTGCCCCGATCGCGACGTCGATATCGGCCGATTGCACACTCAACGACGAGATCCAGGGGTGCTTCGCCGCCAGGATGCCCGCCCGCACGCGCTCGCCCAGGTTCGGGTAGCTCGTCGCTTTGGGCGTGAGCAGGCCGACCTTGAGCGCCAGAGGGCGAACGCCCAAACGACTCACCCACGTCCATGCCGCCGGCAACAAGCCCGCCCCGGCGATGGCCCCAGCGCCGACCAGAAAGTGTCGGCGCGTGAGTCGCCTTTTCGGATGTGAAATCGTCATGCCAGTGCTCCGCATCCCCGTGGGTCGGGCGATGCTTCTGAATGGGTTCAGGGCGGCGTTCCTGGACTCAATGGAACGGCGAACCCATGCGTCTGATTGTCAAGGAGGGCTGGCCTCAATTCCGATAGGAGCTGGCGGAATTAGATAGCCCTCGTGTGCCTTTTTGTGATCTGGGCCGGCATTGCCCGTGCGGGCCCATGGCTCCACGATGCAAAAACCATGCAAGCTTTGCCGGGAGGGGGGTTAGGCGGGCGTTGCCGTTGTGCGTGGAGCCCAATTTGTGACAAAAGCCACCAGGCTGTGACAGGGTCGGGTTTTCGATTTGGCTTGGATATAATGACTTGTCGAGGTGAACGATCTGCGATGTCTGATTTACCTGGGAATGACTGCACAATCGCTCTGATGCCATCGGGCAGGCGGGGTCGCGTTCAGCGCGGCACCAACCTGCTTGAAGCGGCCCGTCAGCTGGGCGTGGAGATCGAGTCGATCTGCGCCGGGCGGCAGACGTGCGGCAAGTGCCAGATCTCGGTAGAGGCCGGGCACTTCCCCAAACATGCGCTGACCTCGTCGCCCGAACACCTCACGGCGCCGGACGGTCGTGAGGCCAAGTATCTCGATCAGCACGAGCTGCCCCCTGGCCGGCGCCTGGCCTGCGCATGTGAGGTGCAGGGCGACCTGTTGATCGTGGTCCCCGAGGAAAGTCAGGCGCGCAAGCAGATCGTAGCCAAGGCGGCTACCGACCGCGCCATCGACGTCGAGCCGGCGGTGCGCCAGGTCTATGTTGAAGTCGAGGCCGCGACGCTCGTCTCACACGGCGGCGACTGGGAGCGGCTGCAGGCCGCGCTGCTGGCCGAGTGGAAGCTAAGCGGCCTGACGATCGACACTGCCGCGTTGCAGCAACTGCAACCCTCGCTCGCGGCCGGGAAACAGGGACTGACGGTCACGCTCTGGCAGGATCGTGAAGTGCTGCGCGTGCAGGGCGGCTATGCCGAGGGCGCGTACGGCCTGGCCGTCGACGTCGGCTCAACCACAGTAGTCGTGCATCTGTGCGATCTGCGCACCGGCGCCGTCAAGGCGACCGAGTCCTCGATGAACCCGCAGGTGCGTTTCGGCGAAGACCTGATGAGCCGGGTCAGCTACGTCATGATGCATCCCGACGGCACGCAGAAGATGCACAGGGCCGTCATCACCACGCTGCAGCAGCTGGCCGAGCGGGCGGTCAAGGTTGCTGGGATCGCGCTCGACGACGTCGTCGACGTCGTGCTCGTCGGCAACACTGTGATGCACCACCTGTTGCTCGGCATCAGCCCGGTTGAACTCGGCGGCGCGCCGTTCGCGCTGGCGGTGAGCGAGTCTGTTGACCTCAAGGCCCGCGAACTGGGCCTGCGCCTGAACCCGGCGGCGCGCGTGCACGTGCTGCCGTGCATCGCCGGACACGTCGGCGCCGACAACGTCGCAGTGCAGCTGGCCGAGGCCCCGCATGCCAGCGACGAACTCATGCTGATCGTCGACGTGGGCACCAACGCCGAGATCGTCCTCGGCGACAAGGGCGGGGTGCTGTGCTGTTCGAGCCCGACCGGCCCGGCTTTTGAAGGCGCCCAGATCACGCACGGCCAGCGCGCCGCGCCTGGCGCGATCGAGCGTGTGCGCATCGATCCGGCGACCTGCGAGCCGCGCTGGAAGATCATCGGCCACCCTGAGTGGATCTCGCCCGGCGACGAAGCCCCGGCCGCGACCGGCATCTGCGGCAGCGGCATCATCGAGGCCATCGCCGAACTCTTCCTGGCCGGGGTGCTCACCGCGGATGGCCTGTTCAGCGAGGCGGCTGCGGCGCGCTCGCCGCGCATCCAGTACAACGGGCGCACCGCCGTCTACGTCCTGACGGACGCCGTGCACTCGGCCACCGGCCAGCCGATCACTGTCACTCAATCCGACGTGCGCGCCATCCAGCTGGGCAAGGCCGCGTTGTATGCCGGCGTCAAGCTGCTCATGCAAGAGCGCGGTGTATCGGCGGTGGATCGGATCGTGCTGGCCGGCGCCTTCGGCAGCTACATCGACCCGAAGCACGCCATGGTCCTCGGCCTGATCCCGGATTGCGACCTGCAGCGCGTCGTGGCCGTTGGCAACGCTGCCGGTGACGGCGCCCGGATCGCGCTGCTCAATCGCCGCGCGCGGCTCGACGCGAATCGCATCGCGCGTGAGAACCAACACGTCCAGACAGCCGTCAACCCGAACTTCCAGGCGGAGTTTGTCGGCGCGATTGCCATGCCGCATGCCAGCGACGCCTTTCCGCATCTCGCCGGCATCTTGCCCGAGCGCTCGGCTGCCCCGACCGAACGGCGCAGCGCACGGGAACGGCGGGCGCGGGAGCGTGAGAGCGGTGGGCGAAGCGCGTAGGGCGAGGAGCAGATGCACGCGGTAGCGGTCGCTCCTCGCTCCACGACCTTTGCGTCATTAGGCCTGTAGGCGGTAAACTGGGGCGGCACGTTAGGAAAAGGGAGCACATCGATTTATGGCTGAGGACTTGAGCGGCATTCCGACCGACGAATTGATCCAGAACATGCACGACGACCTGTACGACGGCGTCGCCGACGGCGTGGTCGACGGAACGAACGAACTACTGCGCCGTGGTCTGACCCCGTCGGAAGTGATGAATCAGGCCCTGGTTGGGGGCATGGACATCGTCGGCATCGACTTCCGCGACGGCATCTTGTTCGTGCCTGAAGTGCTGATGGCGGCCAAGGCCATGAAGGCCGGCATGGAGATCCTGCGCCCGCTGTTGGTCAACACCGGCGCACCGCAGATCGGCACGATGATCATCGGCACGGTCAAGGGCGACATTCACGACATCGGCAAGAACCTCGTCGCGATGATGATGGAAGGCGCCGGCTTCAAGGTCGTCAACCTCGGCATCAACTGCGACGCCGACAAGTTCCTGCAGGCCTATCACGAACACCAGCCCGACATCCTGGGCATGTCCGCGCTCCTGACGACCACGATGCCCTACATGGACACCGTGATCAAACGCTTCAAGGAAGAGGGCCTGCGCGAAAAACTCATCGTGCTTGTCGGCGGCGCGCCGCTCAATGCGGCCTTCGCCGAGGAGATCGAGGCCGATGCCTATTGCCGCGACGCGGCCGTGGCGGTTGAAACCGCCAAGAAGCTGATCGCGATCCGCCGGGGGCGCTGAGGGGCACCATGGGTAAATTCGAAGATCTTCTGGCGCGCGGCGGCCCTCTGATGGCCGATGGGGCGATGGGCACGATGTTGTTCCAGGCCGGCCTGCAATTCGGCGACTCCCCCGAGACCTGGAATGTGCTTCATCCGGACGTGGTGCGCGGCATCCAGCGCCAGTACATCGAGGCCGGCTCGAACATCGTGCTGACCAACACCTTCGGTGGTTCGCGCTTCCGCCTCGCCATGCATAACCTGCAGGATCGCGTGGCCGAGCTCAACAAGACGGCCGTCATCCTCCTGCGCGCCGAGATCGCGGCGTCGGGCCGCGACGACGTCCTCGTCGGCGGCGACATCGGCCCGAGCGGCGATATCCTCCAGCCCCTTGGCACGTTGAGCTATGACGACGCTGTCGTCGGCTTCGAGGAGCAGGCTCGCGCGTTGGTCGAGGCAGGCGCCGATCTGATCTGGATCGAGACCATGTCGTCGCTCGAAGAGGTCCAGGCTGCCTTCACCGGCGCGCGCCGCGCCTCGGCCACGATCCCGATCATCACCACGCTCTCATTCGACACCCACGGCCGCACGATGATGGGCGTCACACCCGAGCAGGCCTTGAAGGCCATGACCGAACTGGGCGCTGCTGCCATCGGCGCCAACTGCGGCAACGGCACCGACGAGCTCTTCGCGGCGGTCCAGCGCATGATCGCGGCCGGCGCCACGGTGCCGATCGTGGCTAAGTCGAACGCCGGCATGCCGCGCCTCGTGAGCGGCAAGGCTCACTACGACGCCACGCCTGAAGAAATGGCGGAGTATGCGTTGCATGTCCGCGCGGCCGGCGCAACCATCATTGGCGCGTGCTGCGGCAGTTCACCGGCTCATATCGCCGCGATGGCCGCGGCGCTCAAAGCCAATCCGGCCGGTGTGCCCGGCGCCCCCAAGGCCGCTCCGGCGGCTGCCGCAGCCGGTGGCGACGCCGACTCGGCCGAGCGCAGCGCCCGGCGTGCCGCCCGGCGAGCGCAGAGCAGTTAGCGAGGCCGATGACGACAGCACTCATCGTCTGCGGAGCGTTGGCGCGTGAGGTTCTGGCCTTGCGCGCTCGACACGGCTGGGACGTTGACGTGCTGGGCGTTCCGGCCCTGCTTCACAACACGCCCGATCGCATTCCGGACGCTGTCAAGCGCCGGATCCACGAAGCTCGCGAGCGCTACGCCCGCGTCGTGGTCGTCTATGGCGATTGCGGCACGGGCGGATATCTCGATCGATTGCTGGCGGCCGAAGGGGTCGAGCGCGTTAGCGGCCCGCACTGTTATGAGATGTATGCCGACGCGGCCGGCTTCGAGGCCATCGTCACCGAACAGCTCGGCACATATTTCCTGACCGATTACATGGTGCGCTCGTTCGAGCACCTCGTGATCGAGGGCCTCGGGCTCGACCGCCATCCCGAGCTTCGCGACGATTACTTCGGCAACTACACCCGCTGCGTGTACCTGGCGCAGACCGACGACCCGGCGCTGCGCGAAAAAGCGGGCTGGTGCGCGGCCCAAATCGGCCTTCCGCTCGAAATCCGTCAGACCGGCTATGGCGGGCTCGAACAAAGACTCGTCGAATTGCTGATCGAGAACCCTCAGCGTTCAACCCTCAGCGATCAGCATCGAAAAGGGGAATGATGGCCACCCTGCAAATCGTCTACTGGCGCGACATCCCGGCACAGGTGAAGGCTCGCTCGGGGCGGGAGCGTGGCGCCGCACAGTGCAGCCAGCGCTTCCAAGACGCGATCGACGCCGCCGCGATGCGCGCCGGCCTGATCGGCACCGACGACTACCTCGCGGAGTGGCGCAGCGGCGACTCGATCGAGCGTGAGGGCGCGCCTGAAGCCGTCGCACAGTCGGCTGTGGCCGAGCTCGAGGAGGCCTATCCCGACGAGCGCCTGAAAGCGCTCATCGCCAATAGCGGGCGCGAAGGCGCTTAGAGACCGCGCCGCGAGTTCGAAGCCGACGGGATGGCGTCGGCGGAGCAGGGGGCCCGATGCGTTTCCTGCAGGATCATCCCCAATGGCTGGAGCGCGCGTATGCCGCTGTGGCGCGCGCATTGCCGCTTGGCAAGCGCTGGCTCAGGCCGGGTGGCTGGGTCGAGCGCGTCGTCATCAAGGCTGAGATCATCGGCAAGGGCCCCGTCTTCAACTGTCAGATGTGTGGTCAGTGCGTGCTGCACAGCACGGGCATGACCTGCCCGATGAATTGCCCCAAGAATCTGCGAAACGGACCGTGCGGCGGCGTGCGCGCCAACGGGCATTGCGAGGTCAGGCCCGAGATGCGCTGCGTGTGGGTCGAAGCGTGGGAGCGATCGCAGCGCATGCCGCTGTACGGAAACGAGATCCTGCAGGTGCTGCCGCCGGTTAATCGAAGCCTGCAGGGGACGGCTGCCTGGATCAACGAGTCGACCGGCGAAGGCTTGCGGACACCCGCGGGCTGGGCGGACAGCCCTCACTCATGACCACCGCGTCACCCACGGCGAACCCGACCACCTTCAGTTCAGGCTCACGCCTCGAACGCGTCCTGCGCTCCGGCCGATTCGCTGTGACGGCCGAGCTCAACGCGCCCGACAGCGCCGACCCGCAGGCCGTCTATGAGCGCGCGTTGGTGCTCGCCTCCGTCTGCGATGGCATCAACGCCACAGATGCGTCCGGCGCCAACTGCCACATGAGCAGCGTCAGCATGTGCGCGCTGCTCACGCGCGCCGGATATGAGCCCGTCTACCAGATCTCGTGTCGCGATCGCAATCGCATCGCCATCCAGGGCGACGTCCTCGGCGCGGCGGCCATGGGCGTGCGCAACGTGCTCTGCCTGACCGGCGATGGCGTGCAGGCCGGCGATCAACCTGAGGCGAAGCCCGTCTTCGATCTCGACTCGATGACGCTGCTGCGCACCGTGCGGATCATGCGTGACCAGGGCCGCTTCTTGAGCGGACGCAAACTCGACGTGCCGCCGCGTCTTTTCGTCGGCGCTGCCGAAAACCCGTTCGCGCCGCCGTTCGACTTCAGGCCGAAACGCCTGTATAAGAAGTGGCAGGCAGGCGCCGAGTTCATTCAGACGCAGTACTGCTTCGATGTTGCCAGGCTGCAGACCTTTATGAGCCAGGTGCGCGACCTGGGTTTGACCGACAAACTGTTCGTCCTGGTCGGGGTCGGACCGCTACGCTCGGCCAAGGCAGCCGAGTGGATGCGCTCCAACGTGCCGGGTGTGCACATCCCCGATCCCATCGTCGAACGCCTGCGTGGCGCGAAGACGCCTGTCCAGGAAGGAAAACGCCTTTGTATCGAGATCATCCAACAGGTGCGCGAGATCCCGGGTGTTTCCGGCGTGCACGTGATGGCCTATCGGCAGGAAGAGTTGGTCGCCGAAATCGTCGAAGAGTCGAAGGTGTTGAATAGTCGTATTGTCAGGTAGGGAGTAGTCAGGCAGTCGAGTAGTCAGGCAGTCGGATGGTCCATGCGCACAACCGCGCCTTCGACAACCTGACTAGCTGACTACCCGACTATCCGACAGGGTGACACCTGTCACCTGACACCTTACCCGAATGGCTTATTATCTTCCCTAGGGAATTGTCCGACATGGAAACTGTTC
This sequence comes from Anaerolineales bacterium, assembly GCA_044226485.1. Lineage (GTDB taxonomy): Bacteria > Chloroflexota > Anaerolineae > Anaerolineales > UBA6663 > UBA6663. The sequence goes on along the minus strand of JBGAGY010000004.1, from coordinate 344,490 downwards.
TGACGTCCCCGACCAAATCCGTGAGGATTGGTCCGGATCATCCGTTTGTCATCATCGGAGAGCGCATCAACCCGACCGGCCGCAAGCTGCTGGCCGCTGAGATGGCCGCCGGCAACTTCGACCGCGTGCGCAAGGATGCGCTGGCCCAGGTCGCCGCCGGCGCACATATGCTCGATGTCAACGCCGGCATCCCGCTGGCCGACGAGCCGGGCATCCTGGCCGAGGCGATCCGGCTGGTGCAGTCGATCACGGACGTGCCGCTCTGCATCGACTCGTCGATCGTGAAGGCTCTCGAGAGCGGCCTTGCCGCGTATCAGGGCAAGCCGCTTCTGAACTCTGTCACCGGCGAGGACGAACGCCTGGAGGCGGTGCTGCCGCTTGTGGCGCAGTACAAGTGCGCGGTGATCGGCATCTCGAACGATGAGACCGGCATTTCCGAGGATCCGGCGGTGCGGTTCGGCATCGCCAAGAAGATCGTCGAGCGGGCCGAGTCCTTCGGCATCCCGCGCGAAGACGTGCTGATCGACCCCTTGGCGATGCCGATCGGGGCCGTGCGCATGGCCGGGCAGTCGCTCTTCGCCATCGTGCGCCGTTGCCGTGAAGAGCTCGGCGTGAACTGCTGCTGCGGCGCGTCGAACATCTCGTTCGGCCTGCCCGGGCGCTCGCCATTGAATGGCGCCTTCATTGCGATGGCGATGGCGGCCGGCATGTCGTGCGCGATCACGAACCCGCTCGAGGCCGAGATCAAGACCATGATCCTGGCCGGCGACGTGATGATGGGTCACGACGAGAACTGCGCCAATTGGCTGAAGTATTCGCGTTCGCTGCCGTCAGCGGCTCCGGCTGCGACGACCGCTCAGCCGGCCCAACCTGAAGGCGGCCGAGATGTGTCGGCAGAACGGGCAGCCCGCGAGGCCAGGCGAGCGGCGCGACGTTCGGCGTCCGAAGGCGGCAACTGATCGGAGCCGCCCATGCCGCTGACGTTCGCCGATTTCGACAAGGTCGGCATGCGTGTCGGCCGGATCGTGCAGGCCGAGGCCTTTCCTGAGGCGCGGCGGCCCGCTCACAAGCTGACGATCGACTTCGGGCCGTTGGGCATCAAGCGCTCGTCGGCCCAGATCACGAACTACACGCTGGAGGAGTTGCCGGGTCGCCTGGTGGTGGCCGTGGTCAACTTCCCGCCCAAACAGATCGGCCCTTTCATGTCCGAGGTGCTGGTGTTGGGCGCCATCCAGGCCGACGACAGTGTGATCCTGCTGGCGCCCGACACGGGTGCTGAATTGGGCAGCCGCATTGCGTGAGGCGAGGCCTCAGGCGATGACACAGTGACGAAACGGGCGGTCGGGCCCGCGGAGTGATGGGAATTCAGTCGCGGTGACTCGCATCGCGGCAATAGGGGAGAGTTACTCATGGCATCCGCTCGAACAACCAAAGGTGCTCGCCGCGCCACGAAGCGTCCGGCGTCGAAGAAGCCCGTCAAGCCGGCTGGGAAGCCGGTCGCGCCGGCTGCTTCGGCCAATGGCGCTCGGGCGTTCCAACCGACGAAGTTGAAGTTGCTGCGGCCCGTGCCCAGCGACATCGACATCGCGCAGGCGGCAAAGCTCAAGCCGATCGCCCAGGTCGCCGAAGAGGCCGGCCTGAAGCCGAGCGAGCTTGTGGCGTATGGCACCGACAAGGCCAAGGTCAAGCTGACCGTCCTCAAGCGCCTGGCCCGTGCCAAGAACGGCAAGTACGTCGACGTCACCGCCATCACGCCGACCCCGCTCGGTGAGGGCAAGACGACCACGACCGTCGGCCTGTCGCAGGCCCTCGGCGCGCATCTCGGCAAGAAGGTCTTCACCTGCATCCGCCAGCCCAGCATGGGCCCGACCTTCGGCATCAAGGGCGGCGCGGCCGGCGGCGGCTACTCGCAGGTCATCCCGATGGAGGAGTTCAACCTCCACCTGACCGGCGACATCCACGCGATCACGGCCAGCCACAATCTCATGGCCGCCGCCATTGACGCGCGTATGTTCCATGAGACCGATCAGCCCGACGACGAGAAGCTTTTCAACGCCTTCTGCCCGAAGGCCAAGGACGGCACGCGCAAGTTTGCCGAGTGCCACATCCGCCGGATGAAGAAGCTCGGCATCACGGCCGCCAGGCCCGATGACCTCACGCCCGAAGAGAAGCGCAAGCTCTTCCGCCTCGACATCGACCCTGACACGATCCAGTGGAACCGCGTGGTCGACATTAACGACCGCATGCTGCGTCAGATCACGGTCGGGCAGGGGCCCGAGGAGAAGGGCCGCACCCGCACGACCGGGTACGACATCACAGTCGCCAGTGAGATCATGGCCATCCTGGCCCTGACCACGTCGCTCGAGGACATGCGCGAACGCTTCGGCCGCATGGTCTTCGCCAATTCGAAATCCGGCGAGCCGCTCACGGCCGACGACCTCGGCGTGGCCGGCGCGATCACTGTCCTGATGAAGGACGCGATCATGCCGAACCTGATGCAGACCCTTGAAGGCACGCCCGCCTTCGTCCACGCCGGGCCGTTCGCGAACATCGCCCACGGTCAGTCGTCGATCCTGGCTGACCAGATCGCGCTCAAGCTGGTCGGGCCCGACGGCTACGTCGTGACCGAGTCGGGCTTTGGCGCGGACATCGGCATGGAGAAGTTCATGGACATCAAGTGCCGCTACTCGGGCCTGACGCCCGACTGCGTGGTGCTGGTGGCCACGGTCCGCGCCCTGAAGATGCACGGCGGCGGGCCGAAGGTGACGCCGGGCAAGCCGCTCGACAAGGCCTACACCGACGAGAACCTCGACCTGCTGCGCGCCGGCCTGCCGAACCTGCTGCGCCACATCCAGAACGCGCGCGGCTATGGCGTGCCGGTGGTGGTGGCCGTCAACTCGTTCGCGACCGATACTGAGGCCGAGATCGAACTGATCCGTCAGGCCGCGCTCGATGCCGGCGCCGAAGACGCCGTCAAGTGCTCGCACTGGGCCGACGGCGGCAAGGGCACCAAGGCCCTGGGCGAGGCCGTGATCAAGGCCACTCATCAGCCCAAGGACTTCAAGTTCCTGTATCCGCTGGATGCCACGATCAAGGAGAAGATCGAGGCCATCGCGAAGTTCTACGGCGCCGACGGCGTGGACTTCGAGCCTGAGGCCGAGGCCAAGATCGAGCGCTTCACGCAGGCCGGCTACACCAACTTGCCGATCTGCATGGCCAAGACGCACCTGAGTTTCTCGGCTGATCCGAACCTCAAGAATGCGCCGACCGGCTTCCGCATCCCCATCCGCGACATCCGTGCCTCGATCGGGTCGGGCTTCCTGTACCCGCTGGTGGGCTCGATGCGCACCATGCCCGGTCTGTCGACGAGGCCGTCGTTCTTCGACGTCGATCTCGACCTCGCGACCGGCAAGGTCAAGGGCCTGTTCTAGTCACTGGATGAAGCAACAAAAAGCCCCGGCCATTTGGCCGGGGCTTTTTGTTGCTTCATCCAGTGAGACCGCGGACGGCTGACGGCGGACCGCAGACCTTCGGAGCCTGCGCCTGTCGCCTCGATCGGTGGACGACACCGGGCAGGCGCATCTGAGTCGAGTAGCCTCCGAGCAACAAGTTTATGTCGGACGCTCTCCAGATAGCCAGAGGGTCTGATAAGGTGCCAGCGCGACCGAATCAGCAGCGACGGATGTGCCGGTCACGAGGTCGAAGGCCGGCCCCGACCAACCCACTTTTGAGAGATCGCAGGGCTGTCCGGACGCCGTCACGTTTTGCAATGCGAGGATGCGGGCCTTTCCGTCGGGAGAGGTGCGCCACAGGGCAAAGATGTGACGGCCGGCGTCGACCACCTCTTGCGCGCCAAGCGGATGGAAGGCCGCGGTGCTCGCGCGAGCGCGGAGCAGCGCCGCGTAGGCCGTGTAGACCTGGCTCCGCAACGAGCCGGCCTCGGTGAGTTCGCGCGTCATCCGTTCGTAGCTGAGCTTTTCGCGGTTGATGGTGCGGTTGCGGCCCGTCTCGTTCACGCCCTCGGGCCAACCCCGCGAGCCGAACAGGCTGTGGAAATAGATGCCGGGCATGCCGACGATCATGAGCATGATCGCCTGAGAGGCCATGAAGCGCGCCGCCTGCAAGTCGAGCGGTTCCGATCCCGCCGGATTTGAGAGCGCATCGAAGTAGCTGATGTTCATCTCGTACGGGCTTTGCGTGCCGTCAGAATTGTGCTTCGACGAGATCAGGCCGCCGTGGTCGAGCGTGCGTTGCACCAGCGCATCGATGTCGGCCTGGGCCAGGATCCCGCGCGCGGGGTTCAGGCCGATGCCGTCGTGAGAGGCCAGGAAGTTGAAGAAGGTGACGTCCTTCGACGGCAGCTTCAGCGTGGAGGCCCAGTCGCGCAGAGCGCTGGCGTCGCCGGTGCGCAACGTGTGCAGCGTCAACGGCGGCAGCGCGAAGTTGTAGACGAGTTGGGCTTCGTTGTGGCCGTCTCCGAAGTAGGCAATATTGTCGACATGCGGGACGTTGGTCTCGGTGATCAGCGCCACGTTCGGCGCCGAGGCGTCGAGCACCGCGCGAATCAGTTGGATGGCGCGATGCGTCTCCGGCAGATGGATGCAAGTCGTGCCGATCTGCTTCCACAGGTACGCGATCGCATCCAGTCGAATGAAATCCGCGCCCTCTGACGCGTAGAGCAGGAGGACGTCGATGAGCTCGAGCAGCACGTCGGGGTTGGCGGCGTTGACGTCGATTTGATCGGCGCTGAAGGTCGTCCAGACTTTCTTCTCACCGGCGGCCGTCGTCACCGGTGTGAGGAGCGGCAGCGCGCGCGGTCGCACGACCAGCGAGAGGTCGGGATCACCCTCAACGACGATGAAGTAATCCCTGTAGCGCGGATCATCCCTCAGAAAACCCTTGAACCACTCGCTGCTGGCTGAGACGTGGTTGATCACGCCGTCGAACATCAACCTGAAGCGCTCGGCCAGCGCTCGCACATCGGCCCATGTGCCCAGCACGGGATCGATGGCCCGGTAGTCGACGACCGAGAAGCCGTCGTCGGACGTCCATGGGTAGAACGGCAGAATGTGGACGCCGCTGATCAAGCCTGTCAGCCGCTCGGCGCAGATTGTCGCGAGTGTACGTAGCGGTGGTTCACCGGGCGTCGAAACCTGATCGCCGTACGTGATCAGGAGCGCGTCCCGCTCGCTCAGCGCAATCTGCCGTCCAGGCCCTGTCGAAACCGGTAGCCGCTTGCGCCAATCCTTGATCAGGCTCTCCAAACGCTCAGCCACCTCCGGCGCGCGTTCCGAGCCGTACAGATCCGTCAGGTAGGGCAGCCATGGGGAGGACATGGCGAAAGTATAGCAATGACGGGAGCGCCGGTGACGCGACGAATGATGAAGGACGAAGGTTGAATGGCCACTCTGGCTTCGTCCTTCGTCCTGTTGTCACTTCACAGTCATCGGCTGCCCGGCCACCATGAAGACGACGTGATCGGCCAGCGCTGCCATGCGCTGATTGGCGCGGCCGAGGGCATCGCGGTAGGCGCGGCCCAGGGCGTAGGGCGGCACGATGCCCAGGCCGACTTCATTGGAGACAATGATCCAGTCGAGGTCCGAGTTTTTGATGATATCCATCAGCGCCGCGATCTCGGGGGCGAGCGCGGCCTCAGCCTGCTCGGGGCGGAGGTCCTCAGGCATCGAGACAAGGACGTTGTTGGCGAGGAGGGTGAGGCAGTCGAGCAGAATGACGGCGGGCGGTTCCTGCGCCGTTCGCAGCCATTCGCCCACCGTCTCGCCGACCTGCAACGGCGCCTCGAGGGTGCGCCAATGAGCGGGCCGATCGGCCTTGTGTCGCGCAATGCGGGCCGCCATATCGTCGTCCCAGGCGCGGGCGGTCGCCACATAAAGCACGGACCCGCCCTGTTCGGCCGCGAGCCTCTCCGCGTAGCTGCTCTTGCCGCTGCGAGCCCCGCCGAGGATGAAGGAGAGAGTAGGCATCAGGCGTCAGCGATCGATGAGGGCGATTGCGTTGGCTCATCCGCCTGACGCCTTGCCACGCTGGCTTCCACCGCCGCCAGCGAGGTCTCGAAGTCTTGCTCGAAGACCTCAAGGGTCAGAAGGCCGTCGAAGTCTGAGTCGAGCAAGGCGCCGATGACCGGATCGAGTTGCTCGGGCGGCGTGTGCGCGAGTGATTGGTGGTCGCGCCCGGCCAGGCCGTGCAGGTGAATGACGCTGGTGCGGGGCAAGGCCTTCTTGAGCACGGGCAACGGATCGTGTCCGTCGAGCCAGAGGTGGCCGACGTCGACGCAGCGCGAGACCGGCACGCGGGCCAGCACAGGGTCGGCGAAGTCGAGCGGGTAGGTTTCGAGGTTCTCGACTGCCAGCAACGCCGGATCGCCGATCCATTCGGAGGCGTGTTCGAGCGCGACGATCGTCTGCGCGCACCAGTCGCGGTGAGCCTTTCCATCGAGGGGCTGGCCCAGCACGTCGCGTCCGTCGAGATGGGCGATGTAGGCCAGCGGCGCCAGGTCGCGGGTCAGACCGATGACGTGTCGCGCCTGCACAAGGGAAGGGTGGCTGAGCCTGTCGCTCGGCGAACCGAGGCGCAGGTCGAGCGGCAGATGCACCGTATAGCGCAGGCCTGTGGCATCGCCGGTGACGCGCAGCGCCTTGATCTGGGCCGCGTCGGGATAGTTGCAGGGGCCGCCCGGCACGTCGAAGAGCACGAGCTGCATGTGGTGGGCGCTTCCTGAGAGATGGCGGGCATTGACGACGAGGTCTCCCGGGATGATGTACGACGTGGTGCCGATATGCATGGCGTTCATCCTGGAAGGTGAGCCGCGAACGTCAGGAGGATGGCGAGCTCCGACGTTTCGATGATGGCGCCGAGCATGTCGCCGCCCATGCCGCCGAGGCGCTCATGCGAGATCGCGGCACCGGCCAGCGCCACGACGTGAGCGAGGAGCACGCCCACTAACACCTGAAGATTTCCCAGCACGCCCAGCGCCAGCACGCCGACCGGCAGGATGGCGGCGAACGCGATGACCGTGTTCGTCAACCCGGCAGCAAAATCCTCGCCGAGCCCGGCGTTCGGCGCCAGGGGCAGTCGGCCGGCGGCCACCGCCAGCCAGCGCCCGATCAGCGGCGCCACCACCAAAGGCACAAGCGCGTTGTCGGGCAGGTTCGCCACCGCCGCGATCTTGAGCAGGATGAGGAGCAGCAGGCTAAGGGCGCCGAAAGTGCCCAGGCGCGGGTCGACCAGGATCTGCAGCCGACGTTCGCGTGGCAGCGCGGGCAGGAGGGCGTCGCCGCAATCGGCCAGGCCGTCCAGGTGCAGTCCGCCAGTGAGGATCGCCCAGAGCGCCACTGTGACAGTGGCTGCCAACCACGGATCGAAGATCTGGCGGAGCCCGTAGAGCGCGGCGGCCAGGATGCCGCCGATCATCAGCCCGACCAGCGGGAACCAGGCGGCCGAACGCCCAAGGTCACCGGGGTTCGGGGTCCGCGGCAAAGCAGGGGTTGGGATGCGTGTCAGAAAACTGAGCGCCAGGATCAGGCCATTGAGCATGAGATCTCGGTGATCGGCGCCCGGTTGACGTTCCGCGCCGCCACCGACAATACCCCATCGGCTCCGATGGCGTCAATGTGGATTGTCCGCTGTTAGGGGGGCTGAAACTCAGAGGGAGCCTTGCCGCGAATGGCACGAAATCGGGCGGATCGGCACGAATGGGCGAGAGAAGCCCATATTCTTTCGTGTCGATTCGATCAAGGCCGTGTCATTCGCGGCATTCCGCCCTTCAGGCTCCTGCGGGAGCCAACTGGAAAGTGCCGTTGGCCTGCGGCTTTGGCGCGTGGGCGGTGTGCTCGTCGGCGTGGCCGCGGGTGGCCAGCGCTTCGATCTCGGCCGGCGTTTCGTAGATGGCCGAGACGACGCCGTCGCGCATCATGATGACGCGGTCCGTGAACGTGACCATGCGCAGGTCGTGCGTGACCATGATGCCCGCGCGGCCTTGCTCGTGAATCAGGCCTGCGAAGGTCTCGACCACCTGGAAGGCACGTTCGGTGTCGAGGCTGGCGGTCGGCTCATCGGCGAGGACGACCGCCGGGTTGTGGATCAACGCGCGCGCGATGGCGACGCGCTGCTGCTGGCCACCGGACATCTGGCCCGGCAGGTTGTGCAGGCGGTTGGCGAGCCCGAGGCGTGTGAGGATGTCTTTGGCGCGCTCGCGGCCAGCCTTGTCGAGCTTGCCGTTGAGGCGCAGCATCAGCTCGACGTTCTCCAGCGCGTTGAGATACGGCACCAGGTTGTTGGCCTGGAACGTAAAGCCGATCTGTTCGCGGCGGAAGGCGACGCGCTGGCCCTCGGAGAGCTTCGAGAGATCCTTGCCCGCGATCATCACCTGGCCCGACGTCGGCGCCAGCAGCGCGGCGAGAATCGCCAGCAGAGTGGTCTTGCCCGAGCCGCTTGGCCCGACGAGCGCGACGAACTCGCCCGGCTTCACGGCCAGCGACACCTCTTTGACGGCGTTGATCGGCTGGCCTTCGAGTTGATAGGTTTTGGTGACGCTGCGGGTTTCGAGTGCGTACATGGCTTGCCTCACAATCCGAGCGCGCGCAGCGGCTCGATCTGGATCGCATAACGGACCGACACGCTCCCACCGATCGGGCCGATCAACAGCAGGGCGGCGATCGCAGTCGCCACGCCGACACCTGTGAAGGCGACCGGCACGCTGGCCGGCATCCCCAGGCTGAGGAGCAGAGTCAGCGTGCTGCCCAGGGTGACGCCGATGGCGGTGACGAGCACGATCTGCAGCACTGCGGCCGTGCCGACCGTGGCGTTGCTGGCGCCGATCGCTTTGAGCACGCCGATCTGAGGCACCTTCTGCAGGATCTGGATCTGGAAGAAGCCGCCGATGACGAGCACGCCAATCAGCAGGGTGAAGACGCTCTGCGTGTTGAGCGTGCTCTGCTGGGCCGAGTAGCCCGGCAGGTTTTCGTAGGTCTTCTTGACGGTCTGCACCTCGACGCGGTCGATGGCGTCGAGGATGCGGGCTTGCATCGCGTCTGCCTGGGTCGGATCATCGAGCTTGACTGCGATCGCGCCGACGGTCAGTTCCGAGCCGGCGATTTCGCCCTCACCCTTGGGTCGCACACGATCCCAGGTGAACATCGGCACGAAGAGCGTGGGCTGGAACAGGTAGGTCTCGCCATCGCTGATGCCGACGACCTTCAGGGAGTATGTCTGATCCTGAGTGCCCTGGGTCGTTTGGATCGTGATCATGTCGCCGACCGACAGCTTCAGCTGGTTGAGCACGCCGCGATCGAGCACCACCTCGGGGGCTTGAATGGTGCTCAGGCCGCGGCCCTCGTAGGCGGGCGGCTCCCCGGGCTTGCCGGGCTCGACGCCGACGAGCGACACGCGCAACGGCGTGCCCTTCGCGGTGGGCGGGTCGATGATCGTGGCGGTGGAGAAGCCCAGCGCGCCCGCGGCCGCCACGCCGTCGATGCGTTCGACGGCGGCCATGCGCGAGCGGCCGATGCGGCTGGCCGTCAGGATGCCATCGGCGCGATCGCCGAGCACGATCAACTGAGCGTCGAGCTTCGACAGGTACTGGCGGTTCGCATCGGCCAGGCCCTCGGCCAGGGCGGCGATGAACAGGACCAGCACTGTGATGAGCGCGATCACCATGCTGAAGAGCAGGAAGCGGCCCCGGTTGCGCCATAGCTCGCGCGTCGCCAGGTGGAAGGAAACGAGAATGCTGTTCACGCCGACAGTATGGCATTCGGCCGGCGGGTGCACGAACCTTGTAGAAGGCTAAGCGCGGAATGAGAAGCTGTTTGTATGCCTTCGAAACGCGGCGTTTCATCGAGGAAAAGGGCGGGGACTCGATCTGGCTCTCGCGAGGGGCTGAGGGCAGAGGGGGCACCCTGCTGGTTCTTCAAGAACCGGCAGGGAGCCCCCTCAGTGGAAAGATTCAGCCTGGCCCGTTTCTACGCCCAGACCCAGAGCCAGCCCAACGGCACTAGCGAGATCAAGAAGACCAGGCTGACCACGGTCAGGAAAGCGTAGAACAGCCGGCCCGGCACGCCCCAGCCGCGATCCCACCAACTGCCGATCGCGCCGCCGATCATGCCGAGCGTCAAAAGCACGAGCAGGGCGGGGATGGCGAAGAGCGGCGCTGACCAGCCCGGGAGGCCATAGAGGACGTTGTTGCCATCGTACAGGGCAGCCCAGAACGAGATGCCGATGACGACCGCCACGAAGCCGAAGGCCAGCAGCCCCGCGAGCAGCATCACGGCGCGAGCGGCCCAGCGGCCGAGTTTCTCGCGGGCTGTCTGCGGCGTGGAAGGTCCCCACTTCGCCATCCAACCGATCAGGGCCATGATCGGCCAGATCAGCCAGGTGCTGACAAGGATCACCGCTGCGATGAAGGCGATGCCCAGAGCGATCAACTCGTTGGTCCCGGCGCCGCTGAGTATCTGGAACGGCGCCGGCGTCATGACCATCGTCGACGGCGTCTTGAAGCCGACCGGCTGGTTGTCGGCGCAGCTAGTGTCGGGCCGCTGCGTCGGGTCGTCGTAGAAGGCCACCATGATGTCGGCCATGCAGGCGCCCGACAGGCCGCCGCCATGCCCGCCGTTGGGGCGGGTGAGCACGAAGCTGTGGCTGAGCGTCTGGGCTGCAAGCTCGCCGTAGGCCGGCGGCGTGATGGGATCGAGCTGGCCGTTGATCACCAGGGTAGGGATGTTGCTGACCACCGGTTCATTGACCCCGGCAGGGAGCGGCGGCACCTGGATCACCTGGCAGAAGTGCTCGGTGCTGGCCGTGTCGTTGAGCAACGAGTTCGTCAGTTCGGGTCGCACCCCGTCGGTCTTGAACTCGAAGTCCGTGATCCCGGGCTCTTCGGCGCACATGGTGGCGTGGTACATGCCCGACGCAAAAGTCGCGTCGTAGAGAAGCAGCGACCAGTACGTGCGGAGGAGCACGCTGTCGCGCTTTTGGGACATGTCCATGATCATCTTGGGCAGGAGCGGGATGGTTTCGGTCGAATAAAGCCCTTGCACCATGATCGAGAGCAAGACGTCGCCGGTGGCGAGCGCATCGACTTTGCGGCCCGTGGCCTGTCGGTTGGCCGGATCGCGCTCGTCGATCGTGAGGGTCACGGGGTTCTGATTGAGTTCGGTGACCGTGTTGTAAAAGACATTTTCGAGGTCGGGGTAGGCGCGATTGCAGTCGGCTTCGTTGCGACAGGCCTCGAAGAAGGCGTTCAGGCTCCGCTGCCAGGATTGAAGCACATCGGGGATGTAGTTGACCTGGGTCGGCACCACAGAGTCGAGGATGACCGAACGGAGGCCGGCCGGGTGATCGCGCATGGTGTGCAGGGCCAGAAGCGTGCCGTAGGACACGCCGTAGAGGTTGATCTGATCGTAGCCCAACGCCACCCGCAGGTCTTCGATGTCGGCTGCGTTCTCGACGCTGTCGAAATCGCCGAAATCGACGCCTTCATCGCGCAGCCGCTGCACACAGGCGTCGCCGGCCTGGTTGACGCGACGGTCGGACTCTTCTCGGGAGAGGTTTTCGTCGAGCGTTTCGATGGCCAGATCGTTCGCCTCTTTGCACTCCAGGAACGGCTGCGAATTCAGTGTGCCGCGCTGATCGAAGATGACGATGTCGCGATCGCCCACGAGATGGCTGGGCGACTGAGCCAGAGGGAAGAGCACCTGAAAGAAGACGTCGATCGACGAGCCGCCCGGACCGCCCTGCAGCATGAAGAGCGGGTCAGGTCTGACGGTTGCGGCCTTGCTGCGGATGATCGCGACGGCGAGTTGGAGGGTGCGACCATCCGGCTGACTATGCTGGGCCGGAACGGTCAACCAGCCGCAGTCAACGCGGTAGGCGTTCTCGACAGGCGCACTCTGGCCGTCGTAGGTTCCGATCGGCAGTTTGAACGCACAATCATCAGTGACGAAGGTACCCGATCCCGGTTGCGCCAGGGCCATGGGGGCCGAGGCGATCGGGGCCGCGAACAGGCCTGCCGCGAAGAGCAGGCTGAGCGTGCTGGCAAATAGTTTCTTGCGAAGTGGATCCATCATAAGTTCATCCTCAGTCCATCTGGCTTCGACCTGATCGGGGCTGACGCCGACCTGAATTGTACCGAGCGCTTATTACCGCCACACCATCAAGGCGAAACGCCTTGTGACTTCAACCACTGCAACAACAGCATCCCCCCGAAGCCCAAGATCACGACAAGGCCGTTGTTGAGCATGTGGATGAAGATGCCGGGCCAAATCGACTTCGTTTGCTCGTACGCCCAGGCCAGCGCCAGGCCGATGATCAGGCTGGTGAGCACGACCGGCGGCGAGTCGGCATGGGCGAGCGCGAAGGCCAGGCTGCTGAGCGCGATCGACCAGCGCGCGTCAAGACGCTGGCGCAGGAGGTTGTAGACCACGCCCCGAAAGAACGCCTCTTCGCCGATGGGGGCCAGCAGGCCGACGCCCACGAAGGCTGTCGCGAACGCCTGCAGGCTGAGCTCGGGGAACACAAGCTGCGTTCGCAGGTCGAGGCTTGTGTCGTTGGTGACATAGACATACACGACGCCGATCGCGATACGCACCGGCAGCAGCCCGAACGTCAGTCCGAGCACGAGGCCGAGCCACAACAGGGTGGGGCGCGCGAGCAGGCCCAGACTCTCCAGCGTGATCGCACGCGTGATCAGGCCGAGCGCCAGCCCGACGCCGCCCAACGCCACGAGGTTGATGACGCCAGCCAGAAGCGGTAACCACACCGCTGTCTGCGAATAGGTCGGCGCCTCGGGGTCGATCAACCCGCGGCCCATGACCAGGGCCAGCAGGGCGTTCGCGCCAAGCCAGGCCGCGATCGTGGCGACCAGGATCAGAATGATCAGCCACCACGGCGGACGGCGGCGCTCGGGTGATGAAGAAGCAGCCATAGGCCTCTATGAACGGAAAAGCCCACCGACCGTCGGCCGGTGGGCTTGCAAGTGACGAAACGACGGTCAGCTCGACGTGCGCGGGATGTAGGGCAGGATCGCCTTGGCCAGGTTCTGGGTCGGCATCGTCTGCAGCCAGACACGACCAGGGCCGCGCAGCGTGGCCAGGAAGAGGCCCTCGCCGCCGAACAGGATGTTGGTGAAGCCCTTGACCATTTCGATGTCGAAGCCGACGCTCGGCTCGAGCATGGCGACGTGGCCGGTGTCCACCTTCAACATCTGGTTGGCTTCGAGCGTGTACTCGACGATCTCGCCGTCGAGACAGACGAAGGCCAGGCCGGGGCCCGTGAACTTCTGCATGATGAAGCCCTCGCCGCCGAACAGGCCGGCGCCGAGCTTGCGGCGGAAGTGGATGTCGAGCCCGACGGTCTTCTCAGCTGCCAGGAACGCCGACTTCTGAGCGATCATCTGCTGGCCTTCCTGCAGCATCACCGGCACGATCTTGCCCGGGAAGTCGCTGGCGAAGGCCACGATGCCCTTGCCGCCGACGCTGGTGTACTCCACCAGGAAGAGCGACTCGCCGCTGACCGCGCGCTTGAGGATGCCGCCCAATCCACCGCCGCGGCCGCTGGTCTTCATGTCGATGTTGTGGCTCATCCACGACATGCCGCCCGATTCGGAGTACACGGTCTCACCGGGGTCGAGTTCCATCAAGACGGCCTGCAACGTGCTGCCGATGATCTTGTACTCCATGCCGGTGACGCCCTTGCCGGAGGCCGTCACGGTCGGATCGGGCAGATCAAGACGGTTGCTGGTGCTCATGCGTGCTCCTTGTCGTTGTGAAGGGATCCATCAAAGGAATATCGCCGTTTAGTATATGTCAGATCACGGAGAAGACTCGGCGACGGACCGTGGACCGCAGACGGCGGACCGCAGACCTGAGATGCCATACGAAAAACGAAGGACGAAGGTTGTACGAGACAACCTTCGTCCTTCGTCTTTCGTCGTTCGTCTGGATCAGCGGAAGATCGGCTGGGGATTCCTGGCTTCCGCCTGGAGCTTGATCTCTTGCAGCCAGTCGTGCTCGGCCATCGCGCCGCCGCGATCCATGCTGCGTCGGGTGACGGCCAGGCCGGAGCGGGCCATGTCGGCGGCTTCGGCGAATTTGTCCTCGGCGAAGAGCACGGCCGCCTGGGCGCGCGCTCGGATGTGCTGTTCGACCATGCCGCCCTGGGCCTGATCGAGCAGTTCGCGGGCGCGCGAAGCGTTGCCGCGGCACCAGGCCTCATAGTAAGCGGCCTCGACGATCAGGGCCGGGCGGAAGGTCTCGGGAAGGCCATCGAGCTGGGTCAGCGCCAGGTCGATCAGGTCGCCGGCCTCGGCCGAACGACCCGCGTCGAGCATCCACACATAGCCGAACCAGTTGGCGACGGCGTCCTGCGAGGTGCCTTCGCGCAGGTCGAGGAAGCGCTGCATCAGGCGCGGGTTCTGCTCGCGCGGGCGAGTGCCGCCGGCCGACGCGCCGGTGATGGCGATGCTCAGCTGCTTGCGCTCGGCATCGTGTCCACCGCGCAGACAGTCGAGCAGCTGCGCGCCGTCGGTCTGGAACCCGCCGGTTTTGCCCGGCAGGATCGTCGCCAGGAAGATGCCGCCGTTCAGCAGACTGAAGACGAGCAGCCAGAAGAGCGATTCGCCGTGCAAAGTGTTGCTGACGTCGCGCAGGAAGAAGGCCGCGCCCAGGCCGAGGGCCGAGAAGAACAGGCTCGCCAACGGGCCGGCCGCGATCGCGACGGCAAAGCGCGGCGTCAGGTTGTGCCCGTCCATCGGCACCGACGCCGCCAGACCGCCGTACAAAGAGAGATCTTCGTTCAAACGCCACTGGATCGATTCGCCCTCGCGGACGAGTTTGACCGGCCCGATCACGAGCAGCATGAACTTGAAGCCCATCAGGCTGCCGCCGATCAGGTGGCCGATTTCATGGAAGGCGAGCGCCAGGAAGAGCACCGCCAGCACGCCGACGATCAGGGCAGGGGCGCCCGGGATCGAGACGTTCAGGCCCCAATCGACGCCGCGCACCAGATAGCCGATAGCCAGCCCCAACGCCGCCCCGAAGACCGGGATGAACGTGTAAAGGCCCCAGCGCAGGGTGCGCGAGACCGGCCGTGGAGCGGGAGCGGGCGACTGAACCGGGACTGTGGCTTCCATCGTCAATGTCGACTGTTCAAACCCTTTTTTAACACCGATCTCGGTGGCAGTCAATGCAGGCGTTCCCAGCATCCTCACTCCTCGCCCAGAGGCGCTTTGACGCCCTGGAACACCCGGAGTGCTGCAAGAACCGTGCCAGCCTGCTCAGCGGATCCGATCCGGGTCCGCCACCGGCTCCCACCAGTTCCAGGAGACGCCATCGGCGCCGCCGTCGACGTGCGGAAAGTGCCGGAACCACCAAAGATGATGCAGGCGGATGTCGCCGTTGCCCCATTCAGCGCAGGTTTCGCGCCGCGCCGTGGCATCGAGGTCCGGAAACTTCAGCCAGGATCGCGACCGGCTGACGACCGGACGCGAATTGCCCCAATCGTAGTCCCTGACGCTGTTGGGCGCAAAGTGAACATTGCCACATTCGGCCCGGCCGGGGTGGGTGTGCTCATGCCGTGTAAAGCGCTCCCACAGGTTCGCGTCGCCCTGAGTGCTCCGATAGACATGGCGCAGGATGTCTTCCGACCGGTGTCCGAGGTCCTCGAGCATCTCACCCACGCCGCGTTCGTAGTTGAAGCCCATGATGACGAACCGGCGGCGGGCATGTTCGGTGCCCCGCAACGGCGGCGCATTGCACGAGATGGCGCCCGGTCCGCCCATGATCGACTCGTAGTAGCCGAAGTACGGTCCGCCGAAGAGCCAGACCTCGTCGATAGCGCCGCCGTCGATGCGAGCGATGAGGTCGAACTCCTGCACCAGGCGCAGATAGTCGACACCGTCAGGTTTGTGCCAGCCGCCGCGTCTTTGCCAGTTCGACCAGTACGCGTCGGGCGTGTAGGCGAAGCCATCCGCCTTGACCGGAAAGCCGTCGACTTCGATGCGATCGACGACCTGATAGTCGACGAGCCCGTAACTGCAGTCGCGCACATCCGCGGCATATCGTTCGGCCAACACCGTCGGGTCGTTCCACCCCAGCGCCGAACTGAGCGGCCGACCGCCGGCCAGCGGGATGCGCGGGTTGTGCACGATGCTGAGCACGCGACGCTGAAGAGGAGTGGGCATGGGCTGTATGATAATCGACGGCGGGTTTCCGACAGCGCTTTGACATATGACGACTGACGAAGGACGAATGCAGGCGCCTGAACCGGTCGACAATCTATGTCGTCCATCCACACAGCAGGCACAGGCATCCGCGTTCAACATGGGGAGGCGAATGTGATTGCAGGGGCTCGATACGCGCACACGAACGTGATCGCGAAAGATTGGCGCGCGCTGGCCGAGTGGTACGTCGAGCACTTCGGCTGCGAGCGAGTGTTGCCCGAGCGTGATCTGTCGGGGCCGGCGATGGAGGCCGGGACGGGAGTGCCCGGGGCAACGCTGAAAGGCGTCCACCTGCGCTTGCCCGGGCACGGCCCAAACGGCCCGACGCTCGAGATCTTCAGCTACGGCTCGATGCCCGAGCGGGTCGAGACCGACATCCATCGGCCCGGCTTTGGGCACGTCGCCTTTCAGGTGGCCGACGTCGCTTCCGCGCGAGAGACGGTGCTGGCGGCCGGCGGGCGCGCCATCGGCGAGGTCGTGACGACGCCGGTCGGCCAGGATCGAGTGGTCACCTGGTGCTACGTCACCGATCCCGAAGGCAACGCCGTCGAGTTGCAGGCCTGGGGGAACGCCAGTTGAGCGAGGCAAGCCTGACCATTGTGCCGTTCAGGCCGGTCGATCAGGTAGCCGCCCGCGCGCTCATCCTGGCCGGGCTGGCTGAACGCTGGGGCACGCTCGACGAAAGCCTGAACCCCGATCTCGCCGATATCGCGAGCGCCTACGGGTCGGGCGTGTTCCTGTGCGCCTGGTCGGGCGATGAACTGGTCGGCACCGGTGCGTTGAAGCGGCATGCGGATGGCTCCGCCGAGATCGTGAGGATGTCGGTGGCGTCGGCCTGGCGTCGGCGCGGGGTGGGTCGGGCGATCGCGTCGGCATTGTTCGACGACGCCCGCGCACAAGGGCATCGCCGCATCATCCTCGAGACCACCGAAACCTGGGATGACGCGGTTCGGTTCTATCTCGGCCTGGGCTTTGTCATCACGCACCACAAGAACGGCGACGTGTACTTCGCGCTCGAGTTGTGACGGGGGACGGTGAAGGCGGACGAAAGACGAAGGACGAACGACGAAGGTTGAATGGCCATTCCCCTTCGCCGTACTCCTTCGTCGGCGTCTCCGTAGGACCCGGTGTGCTGCCCTGCGCAGTCAGTCATCCAGAGCGCCTGCCCTCGCGCCCCGTGTCATCCGGAGTGCCTGCTTCCGCGTTGCGTGTCCTCCAGAGCGCTCATCCTCACACGTCGTGTGTCATCCGGAGCGCCTGGCCACAGTGGCCCGGAGTCAAGCCGAATGAGCGCGAAGGATCTCCTATCGGACTCGTTGGCCTGTGCAGGCATTGTCTCCTGGGCCTTGCGAGTCTCGGGAGCAGATCCTTCGCGCTCATTGAGCGAGTCGTCGGGCAAATGTGGTTGGGCGCTCTGGATGACACGCACGCGCAAGGGCGGTCAGGCGATCACGATCACACGCGACGCGCTGGGGCAAGCGTTCTGGATGACACGCGACGCGCCGGTAATCACGCGTTCTGAATCACATGCGCATGTAATGCCCGAGAGCCAGGCGCCACAAGGTCATTGGTGGAGGGACACGCACAACGGTCTGGCCGGTCAACTCATCGCGATGCCCCGTTCTTGCGATCAAGTGACCCAAAGCAGGGGCCAGCGAAGTCACGCCGCATCAGCGTCAACCCTCGTCCTTCGTCGTCCGTCTCACTTCATCGCCGTGGGCGAACCATCCACGGTCTCCCTCACTCCTCAGGCTCGGTCATCGGCTTGCTCAGGAGTTTGTAGCCGCGGCCACGCTGGGTCAGAAGGTAGCGGGGCTTGAGGGGGTCGGGCTCGATCTTGGCGCGCAGGCGGCTGACGAGCTTCTCGATCCGGGCGTCGTCGACGCGGTCCATGTAAGTGCTGTTCCAAACCGATTCGACGATCATGTCCTTCGTCGTGAGCCTGTCGCGGCGCTGCGCCAGCAACTGCATCAGGCGGTACTCAAGGTCGGTCAGGACCGAGATTTTCACGCCGTCGACGCGGACCTCGCCCGCATCCTCGTCGACGAACACACCCTGCTCGGCGTTCGGGGTGTTGGCGCCCTGCCGCACGAGGAAGGTCTTGAACAGCGGCGAGAACAGGCGGCCCTCGGCGTCGAGCAGACCGAACGCCGTGAGGTGTTCGCGGTCGACCGGGTTGAGGCCTTCGTCACCGTTCGACACAAGCACGCCGAGCGCGCTTTGCTCTTCAGGACGCAGCTGGTTCCAGATCTTCAGACACTCGGCGCGGGCGTTCGCATCGTTGGCCAGGGCCACGGCGCGGCGCAGGGCCGCCTGAGTCAGCGCCGTCAACAGCCCGTAGTGCCCGCCGCCCAGCGACAGGATCTGAGCCTGGACGTCATGGGGCAGGTCGCGGCCGCCGTTGAGGTCCACCACCTGCCGGGCATCCTCGTGTGACAACAACCCGGTCGAGACGCTGGCGCTCGTGAACAACTCGGCAAATTCGTTCTCAGCGCGGACCGCGGGATCGGTCAGAGGCCGGATCGTGGCCGTCAGGAAGGTCAGACGCTCGCGGTATTTGTCTTTCAAGGCGCGCAGGTTAAGCAGCGCGCGCTCCTCGATCGCCGTGTAGATCTCGTCGAACTCGTCGAGCAACAGCACCAGCGGACGGCCAAGGCCGGCACAGGCTTCGGCGATCCCGTTGTTGAAAGCGAGCGAGGCCTGAAAGCCCGACGCCGCCGATGTGATCGCCTGATGATGATCGCGCAGACTCGCGAGCAGGGCGGGCGGCAGGGTGCCGTTCGTGTCCTCGAGGCTTTCGAGCAACGATCGGACGATGACCTCGAAGAAGCCGTGGGCGTTGTTCTCAACGATGCGATTGCAGTCGACGTACACGAGCAGCATGGCTTCGGCGGGCTTGCGCTCGCGGGCGTAGGCCGGCAGCATGCGGAGGAGCTGGCTCTTGCCTGCGTTGCTGAGCCCGTACAGGCTGCAGCAGGTGGCGCTTCGCAAAACCTCGAGCAGACGCTCGGCCTGTTCGACTCGCAACATCGGACTTTGGGACGACATCGGCGCTATTGTACTTTGGAACTTCCACGGAGTGGCAGGCTTGCGAGCCCGCGGCCACTCGACGTCCCCCAGCCCGCGGACGGCTCAAGCTGTGGGTTCATCGCCGAACAGGAGGCAAAACAAAGCGCGCCGGGTGCAACCCGGCGCGCTTGTGTATCCAGACAAGGATATCGCTCAGGCTTCGATCGAACGCATCCGTCGCGCGACGAGGATGACGGCGACGAGTGCCACGGCCGCGAGCATCAGGCTCAACGCGCCGGAGTCATCGAAGAAGCCGCTGTTGGGCAGGGCGGTCGGTGTCGCCGTCAACGTCGGCGTGGCCGTCTGCAATCCGCCGACGAGCGGAGTCGGGGTGGCTGTCGCGCCGGCGCCGCCGCCGCCGCCTTGCACGGCCGTCGGGGTGGGCGAGGCGGGTCCACCGGCGCCGCCGGTGGGCGTCGCGGTGCGCAGACCGCCGACGAGCGGCGTGGCCGTGGCCGTCACCTGGGCCACTGCCTGCGTGTTGCCCGCAGCCGGTGTGAGCGTGGCCGTGGCGACAGCGCCGCCGCCGAGCCGGGTCGGAGTGGCCGTAGCGCCACCCGCCGCGTTGCCTTCAGGCGTGCCGGCCGCCGGTGTCTCGGTGACCGCATCACCGCCGCCGGTTTCCGGCGCGGTTGTGGCCGTCACTTCCGCGACGGCTGTCGTGCCTGCCGTCGGGCTGGCGACCGCGGCGGTCGCCGCCACAGTGGTCGCTGTGCCGGCTTCCGTCGCAGCGACGGTCGTGGCCTGCGCGGCCTGAGTGGGCTCGAGAGTCGGCCCGGTGGTCGCGGTGGCGGCCGTCGTGGCCGCTGCCGCTGCTGCCGTCGCGGCACTCGCATCGAGTGTGGCGGCCGACGCCGTCGTCTCGGTGCCCGCCGGCGCAACGGTGTCGGTCACGGCTGGGGCTGCAACCGTATCAGTCGGCGCCGGTGTATCCGTGGCCGCCGGGGCATCGGTCGCCACGACTTTTTCGGTGGCCGCGACGAGAGTCGCCGTAGGTTGAGCGTATTGAGTCCTCAGCGCGTCGTTGGTGGCCTCGATGGCGGCATTCGTAGCTGCCACAACGGCAACCTGGGTCTGCTGCGAGGCTTCAGCCTCACGCCTCTGGCTGGGAAGCCAGAAGAACGCCAACGCGGCGATGAGCCCAAGGATGAGCAGGAAACCACCACCCAACAAACCCGCCAGGATCAGGAAGGTCCGGTTGGACGACCGCTCTTCTCCACCCTCGTTTTCGTCGTCCAGATTCGGGTCTTCTTCTGCCATGAAAGCCTCCTCAGCGCGACGTGACGCCCGCCGCGATTCGACAACTTCCCGTTTTACAACAGGTGCCGGAAAATTGCGAACGGCCAGGGCCGGGCGTGGCCGGGCCGGACGCGCGGGAGTCTGCAAGTCTCATGCCGGAAAGCCAGGGTCCGGCGCGAGCGTTCAGGCCAGGATTTCGAGGTTGGCAAACGGCGCCGAAACCGTCGGGCGCTGACCGGGGACGTCGTCGAGGGCGATGACGGCCAGTCGGGCGCGGATGCCGCTGGGCAGCAGCATCGGGCGATCGCTCAGCCCCGTCACATGGCCGACGCGGCCCGCCTCCGGCCCGCGCAGGATGCGCACTCGTTTGCCCTCGGACAGCGGCTCGCCCGGGACGGGCACTGGCGCGTTGTTGGCCGGGAGCGGGATGATGGCCTCGGGACGTTCAGTGCCGTTCCGATCCCACGCGCAGGCGTTGAGCCACACCTCGCGCCCGGCATTGCCATTGAGGAGCGCAAAGACCGGCTGCGAAAAGCCGCCCTCGCCGAAGCCCTCGGCCACGACGACAGGGAAGGCCGCCTTCTCAGCGGCGGCCAGCGAACGGGTGCTGAGGCGCCCGAGGATGAGGCCACCCACGCCCACCTCGGCCAGCCCCGAGAAGAGCGAGTCGTCGGAGAGCGTGCCGCCGGCGACGATCGCGCCGCGCAGGCTTGGCTCGAGCAGGCCGGCGTGAAGCACAGTGGCCGGCTCGGCCGTGAGCATGCGCAGCACCGAAAAGCCTTCCTGACCGTTTCCCCATACGCCCGATACCACGGCGCCGGTCGTCTCGATCGTCACGCCTCCGCCGATCGGGCCCACGATGGTGCCCGGCAACCCCGCCCGCAGCTCGACCGGTCGCACGGTGGCCAGCAGCGCCTTGCCGCCGTCGAGCAGCACGAGCCTCGAATCGGCTGCGGCTGTCGCCGACCGCCATGTGCCGAGCATGCCGCGCTTGCGAGCCACGGCCTCGCCCTTCTTGATGAAGTCGCCCTCATGCTTGAGGATGTAGGGCTCGAGCTTGTTGGCGCGCACGCCGAGCTTCGCCGCCAGGTCGATCAACTGATGGGCTTCGGCGACCTCGCCTTCCGCGACTACGTCGCCCGATGCGACCCGCTGGCCTTCCTTGACGAGCACGTTGATCGTGCCCGGCAACGTCCGGCGTCGCCGCACTGAGGTCAGCAACGTAGCCTGGCTGGTGAGTGGGATGTAGGCCATATGTGTCTCAAAGCGACCGCGGACGATAGACCGCGGACCGCAGCAGTTGTCGACTTGTCTCAGGCGCCTTTGCCCGAAGGTCTGCGGTCCGCCGTCCGCGGTCCGCGGTCTGTCCTGACAGGCGCTTCACTTCAAACAACCTTCACGCCCCAACATCCGCCATCGCGGCCCACCACGATTGGAGGGCTTCAGCGCGTTCGGCGGCGTCACGGGGCGGTTGGGTCGGGCGGCCGCGGCCGTCGATCACGAGGCCGAGCGTTCCGCCGAGCACCTTCACGTTGAGCGCGCGGCCGGGCCCGGCGCCGGCATCGACGTCGCGGCGCGGTTTGAGCGTCAGCTTCGCCGTGCGATTGGGCGCCAGCGGCACCGCCTTGATCGATCCGGGAGCGATCTCGAAATCGACGGCCGCGCCTGAGTCGTCGGTGAGCTTGCCGACCGCGAGGGCGCTCGAGCCTCGGCCGGTGATCGTCAACGAGAGCGCGGTGCCCAGCGTCAGCAGTCCGCCGTTCTCGAGCACCTGAACCGGAGCGAGCGGATTGAAGTACGCTGTCGCACCGAGCGTCGGCACGAGGTGCGATCGGTCGAGCATGAGCGTGGTCAGGCCCGTCGGGCTCAAGCCGTCGAGCAAGACGAGAGCGGCCAGGCCGGGATGCGGCGCGTTGGCGAGCGTGGCGCCGCCGCCGATGATCAGGTCGTAACGCGTGCCGAAACCGGTCGAGCGGCGCAACGAGCCGCGCAGCGCGGCGCGGGCCAGCGCGGCCTCGGCGAAGAGGTCATCGGCGTTGACGGGCACGGTGTGCGGCGCGACGCGGCTCTTGGTCTCGATGAAGTCGCGGATCGCGTCCTCGGCCGGCTCGCCTGGGAGCCAGCGTGCGAACGCCTCGAGGCCTTCGCTGCGCAGCGTCGCCGAGGCGCTCAGGCCGACACCCAGGTCGGGGTCGACGCGGATGGTGAGCTTGCCGTCGATGGCCGCGATCACGGCCGTCGATTGCGAGCCCACGTCGGCGAAGAGGATGCGGCGCCAGGGCGTGGTGCCCTTGCTCATGAATTGGAGCAAGACGCCGGCCGCCTGAGCGGTGGGCAGAAGGCGGCCCTGGCTGTAAGCGGCCATCTCGCGCAAACCGCCGATCGCCCCGGCGCGGGCCGCGATCGTGGCGCGCGCCAGCTCCTGGCCGGCCGAAAGCGTCGTGATCGTGCCGATCGCGGGCTGGACGTTCGGCGCGATGTGCACATCGGCGATGCTGGCCAACAGCGTCGACACCTTTTCGCTGAGCGCAGCATTACCGGCATACACGACCTGGCGGTTGGCGCCGCCGAGGCGGTAGCAGGCCAGGCCGATGGTCTCGGTCAGGCGCACGATCGACTCGTTAGCGCCGCCATCTTTGCCGCCGGCGAAGACGATCAACTCCGGTCGGGCACGATAGACAGCGTCGAGTTGCTGCTGCTGAGTGCGCCCGTCGGTCAGGCTGAGGGTCTCGACGATCTGCAGGTGGGCGCCTTCGGTGGCGCGCATGGCGGCCGCGAGCGAGAACTGGGGCAGCAGGCCGACCAGCACGGCGCGCAGGGCGGGGCCGCCGCTGCTCGTGGCCGTCACGATGTCGACGCCATGGCCCTCGCTGTCGATGGGCGAGATGATCGAGGTCTGGTCGCTGAACAGCTTGCGGCCGGTCACGGCCAGGATGTCTTCGAGCGCGTGGCGCAGACCCTCGAGCACGTCGTGGTAGGGCGCGCCGAAGGTCGAGGGCGCTTCGCCAGTGGCGACGTGGCGATACACGCCTTCGACGACGTCGAAGAGGTTGGCGCGTGTGGTGGCCGCGCCGAAGTCGACGGCCAGGATGGATTGAGCGCGATGTTCTTGGCTGCTCATGTCATTGCCCCAACAGGCTGCGGACGGCGCCGAGCCGCTCGGCCAGCGCCGCTGCGGCGCCGGCGATCAGGCCCGCGTACATCACGCCGAAGGTCAGGCCGATCAGGATCCGGCCGATCGGCGCGATGCCGGTCTGGATCACCTGCGCCACGGCGCCGCGCCCTTCACCGCGCGGCGCGACGCGCACGCCATAGTGGAAGGTCAGCAGTGTGGCGGCGACGCCAGCCGCGATGATCACGCCGGTCAACAACGCGCCCGGGTCAGCGAACTGGATCGGGAAGGCCGAGGCCGCAGCCTGCGGCAGCAGCGTCCCCGTGATCGCGCCGCCGACGGCGACCGCCGCGCCCACGCCGGCCAGCAGGGCCAGCGGGAAGCGACCGATCAGGTTGGAGGGCTGCAGCTTCAGCAAGAAGAGCAGGGCCAGCAACCATGAGAAGCCCAACAGCGTGATCTGACCCGGGTCCACGGTCTGCGAGCCCATCGCCAGCACCGGGAGGAAGAGCTGCGGGATGATCACGTTCTGCACTGCGACGACGACAGCGTAACCGGCGGCGACGCCGACGAACAGATACATGGCGAGCCGGAAGAGCGGGTTGTCGCCAAGCAGGTAGCTCAGGATCATGAGCGTCAGCACGAGGCCGACGATGGCGCCCAGGATGTCAGTCGACATGCGTCACCTCCGGATGCGCAGGCGGCTCAGGCCGGCCAGCAGATTGCCGATCACGATGATGGCCGCCGCGGCGAGCAGCACGCCGCCGGTCAACGACCAGCGCGAGGTCGCGTCGCCCGTGAGGCCGGCCTGCGCTTCGTACTGCGCTGCCGCGGCCAGGCCGGACACCATGCCGTCGACAGCGCCGCCATGATTGACGAGGTACGGTCGCAGCAGCGGCCCAGCGCCGGCGCTGGCGCCGATCACGATGGCGCGCTCAGGTGGGAAGAACAGCGCGGTCTGCTCGAGCCAGGCGCGGGCGCCTTCAGGGCTGCCCGACACGATCAGGAGCGCGCCGAAGTCGGCCAGCGTGTGGATGCTCGACAGCGCGGGTTGATCCCACAGACCATTGCCCTGGCCGCTGAAGTCGGATGGGAAGGTGTTGCGCGGCGCGTTGGCGAACTCGACCACGCCGACGCCGCCGCCCGGCAGGTAGCCGAGGTTGACGAAGTCGTTGTAAGGCTCGTAGTCGAAGCCGCTGGTCTCGGCCATCGTCTGCGCGCTGCGCTGGATGACCTGCTCGGCCACGCCGGCGCTGCTCGGCGTCGTGCTCAGGGCCACGACCTTCAGGCCGAGTCGCAGCGCGTGGCGGGCGAACGCCTCGGCGGCCGGGTTGAGTTCGGCGGCTTGACCAGGCTCATAGTCGACCACGAGGAGCACCGGGCGCTTCGGCGCTTCAGCGCGGCCGAGATCCTCGATCGCCTGAGCCGCCATCGCCGTCTCAGAACCGACGGTCAGCGGGGCGGGGCCGGAGAGCAGGCCCGGCGCCAGGTAAGGCGTGACGGCGGCCAGCATGAGAACCGCAGCCACCAGCCAGCGCAGCAGCGGCAGCCTGAAGCGCGACTTCTTGCGCGGAGCGGCCGTGCCGACCTCGGCGCGCGCCAACGCGGCCAGCACCTGAGCGGCTTTGTTCTGCGACTCGGTGACGGTCAGCGTGTGGATGTTGCTGGCGGCCTTGCCGGGCAGCACCACGCTCGGCTCAGCGCGCAACACGCCGCGCATGCCGGCGAGCACGCCGATGGCCTCTTCATAGCCGTCTCGAGGGGCGCTGTGCGTCGAGGTGTCGGGCGGAAGGTCGTCGTCGGCGGGCGCGCCCTGCACATCGGTCGGGCGCATGGCCGAAAGCCAGGCCGGGATCTCGGCCTGCGAGATCTCGTCACTCGTCGGCGCTTCGTCATCGGCGGGCGACCAGGCCGGCGCGGGCGGCAGATCTTCGCCGTCGTCGGCCGGGGCCACTGTCGTGCTCGGCGGTGGCACAGGATCGTCGTCGTCGAACGCCGCCAGTGCCGCAGCGCCGGCCGCGGCGGGCGCCGCAAGATCGTCGAGCCAATCCGGCATCTCGGCGCCGAGATCGGCGGGCACTTCGGCCGGCGGGAGCGGCGGCGGAGCGGCGGGCGGCGTGGCAGGCTGGATCGGTTGAGTCGGCGGCTTGACGACGGGTTCGTCAGAAGCCATCTCGGCCAACCAATCGGGCAATGCGTCGCCAGCGGCCGGTGCCGGCTCCTCGGCAACGGGCTCGGCCGCCACGGGTTCGTCGAACCAATCGGGCAGAGCTGGCCCGGCCGCTTGCGGCGCGTCATACTCGCCGCCCGGCGCGTCGCTCGACAGAGCGCTGAGCCAATCGGGAAGGGCCGGCGTCGGCGCATCGACCGGGGCGTCTGCGGCGTCGGGATCAGTGAACCAGTCAGGCGCAGCCTGGCCGCTCGTGACCGGCGTGTCGTCGTCCTCGATCGGGAGACGCGCGGCCGGGGCGGGAGCCGCGGTCGTGTCTTCGGTGGTCAGGCTCGAGAACCAGTCGGGCAGGCCTGGCGCTTCGCTCTGCGCGGGTGCGTCGCCTTCGGCCAGAGCTGATACCCAGCTCGGGACGTCGGCGGGCGCTTCATTCTCGGCTTCGACGGGTTCAGAAGCAGGAGCTGCAGGCGCGGCCTCGAGGTTGTCCCAGGCGGCCGCTGCAGCGTTCGACGCAGGCGCGGCGGGTGGGGCTGCCGGCGCGTCGCCAGGACGCAGCGGCTGATCGCAGTATTGGCAGAGATCCAGGAAGTCCGGGTTCGGCTTGTTGCAGTGTGGGCAGCGCACGACGGCCATGGCTCAGTCTCCGTACGGCCGATCGATGGCCAGCAACACGCGCAGGCCAGTCGCGATGACGCCCAACGAGATGCCGATCAACAACCCGCGACCGCCGGCGACGGCCGGCACCTGAGCGAACCAATCGCCGATGGCGGCGAAGCCCAGGTCAGGCAGGCCGGTCACGGTTGGCGCCAGCCCGATGAGGGCGATCACGAGGCTGACGAGGAAGGCGATGCTGAGCAGCGACGGCGGCCGGCGCATGACGCGGGCCGCCGCGTTGACGAGCACAAAGAGCAGGAGCGCGCTGAGCGCTGTCGCGCCGGCGAGGACGATATGGTCGAGCAGGAAGGCGCTGGCCGGGATGCCGGTCAGCGGCGTGACGATGCCGGCGATCAACATGGCCACGAAGCCGAGCACGGCGACCAGGCTGTAGGCGCCGCCTGTCTTGAAACTCATGAAGTTGCGCAGATGCGCGCGGACCAGGCTGTACGCGCCGATCAGCACGGCTACCGCCGCGAGGAGCGTCGCCCAGCTGACGAGCTGCATGCGCACGGCGAGCAGCAGCGGCACCGGGATGAAGTACCCGAGCAGCGTCAGCAGCCCGGCGCCCGCGGCGATCGAAGTCAGGAGCACGTTGCGGAAGCGAATGGAGAATTTCACAGCCACCCCATCGTCTTGGCGATCACGGCCACACCGATGCCGACGATCACGAGCACGCGCATCCAGTCCTGCGCCTGGAGGCTGGCCAACAGCGCCGGCCGACGGCTGATGTAAGCGCCGGCCGCGAAGACGTCTTCGCCGATCACGGGGTGGTCGGCGGCCGCGAAGAGCGCGGCCTGAGCAGCCACCCGGTCGACGCCCGCGATGGTCGTCAGACCCGCGCGCGTGTTGGCGTCGGCGATGAGCGCGGCCTCGGGTCCGGCGGCACCGAGCAGGACCGTGCCAGACAGGCGCTCGTCTTTCGGAAGCACCAACGCGCCGGCCGCGTACGAGTCGGGCGTCAGGCCGACGACGCGAGCGGCGCTCGGGTTGAAGCGTTCGGAGGCGTTTGCGCCGCGGTGGGCTTCGACCAACAGGTCGTGGGCGAGGAGCATGGCGGCGCCATCGGAGGATGTGATCAGCGGCGGCCGATCGCCGACGACGGCGACCGACGCGATCTGCCCGGCGGCGCTCAGGCCCGCCAGCGTCGTCGACGTGTCCTGTCCGCCGAGCGCGCCGCTGCCGAGCGCGATGTGCAGCCGACGGCCGGATTCGACAGACTCGCCGACCGCCTGAGGCAGCTGATCGAGGCCCGGGATCTCGCGCGAGACGGTCGGGCGGTTGGCCGAGCCCGATCGTCGGGCTGCCAGCACCGAGAAGGCCACGATCAGGACGGTGAACATCAGGACGGTGGCCAGGCCCATGAGCGATGAGGTCATGCCTTGTTCTCCGGATCGCGCGGAACTCGGGGTTCCGCCGAGTCGTTCGGCGTCAGTTGAGCCGCCAGCAAGCGCAGCTGCTGCGGATCCTCCAGCAGGTCAGCCAGACCCGAGAGTTCTTGCGCGTCGTAGAAGAAGGAAAGCAGAGGCGCGCCGAAATACAGGGCCTGTGCGCCAAGCAGGGGGACGGGGCTGCCCGGTTCGAGGAGCGCGGCAGCCAGGTCCGCCATGCCCCAGGCGTGAAGCCTGCGGGCCCAGCGATCTGCGCGATCGTCCACCGGCATAGGCGGCGAGTATAGCATAGACAATAACTCCGACCCCCGTAATTGCAAGAAGAATGCCCGTTTTTTTCGCCCCTTTAACAACAGGTCGACAGAACAGCTGGCGAGTCTGAGGCTCGGATATGCTTTGCCACGAATTTCACGAACGTAGGCGAATAGGCACGAAGGCCATGGAGAAAGACTCTGGCCGCGGATTCCACAGATTGCGCGGAAAGAGCAGATCCCTCTCCGCGTCATCCGCAAAATCCGCGGCTAAGCTCTTTCCCTGCTCGTCTGGCAAATCCCGCCCAAATCCGTGAGAAACGATGAGCAAACTGGTGTAAAGTACGCGCCATGCATAGATCCCTGATGATCTTCAACCCAGAGTCGAATCATGGCCGCTCGTGGCAGACAGTGGCCGATTTGCGGGCCATGGTCGATACGCTGGGCGGCGCGGACTGGCGCGGCACCGAGTATCCCGGGCACGCAGCCGAGATCGCGGCCGAGTCGCGCGGCTATGACACCGTCATCGGCCTGGGCGGCGACGGCACGATCCATGAGGTCGTCAACGGCCTGATGCAGATCCCTGAGGCCGAACGCCCAGCATTGGGCCTGGTGCCGGTGGGCTCGGGCAACGACTTCGCCTTTGCGCTGGGCGTCAACGTCGACAACCTGCAGTCCGTCATGCGCAACGCCCTGACCGCCGAGCCGCGCGTCGTCGACATCGGCCGGATCACTGACGGCAGAGGGCGGAGCGAGCACTTCACGAACACCTGTGGCATCGGCTTCGACGCCGCCATCAACATCCGCACTCGCAAGATCACGTGGATGCACGGCTTCTCGATGTATCTGACAGCGACGCTGCAATCGATCGCGCTCAACTTCGACGGGCCGATGATGAAGGTCAAGTACGACGAGGGCGGCTTCGAACTGCCGACGTTGATGGTGATCGTCGGCAACGGCCCGCGTGAGGGCGGCGGGTTCCTCGTAACTCCTGAAGCGAAGATCGACGACGGCATGCTGGACTTCGTCTACGTGGGTCAGGTGTCGCGCCCGCGCATGCTTCAGCTCATGACCAAGTTCATGAAGGGCACGCACGTGGGCGAGCCCGATGTGCACATCCGCCGCACACGGTGCATCGAGATCGAGTCCGATCGCGCGTTACCCATTCACCTCGACGGCGAGTTGTTCGCGCCCTACGAGGCCAACGTCCGCTCGATCAAGGTCGAGATGTTGCCCAGCACGTTGAAGGTCAGAGCCTAAGGCGAAGAGCGAAGGGTCGCTCCTCGCCCTTCGCTCTTCGCCCCTCGAACTCCCATGCCTCCCCTGGCGCGAGTGCTCGTTGATTACGACTTCAACCTGCTTCAGGTTATCGCCGAGCAGTGGGGCGTGACTCTGCGCTCGCGCAGCCAGCGCGACGCCGTTCAGGAAGTCGAAACCCTCCTCAAAGATCCGCTACGGCTTGGCGCAGCGCTGCCCATGGGCGCGCGCGTCGCGCTCGACGCGTTGTTGCACGCGCCGGGGAAGCGTATGCCGCTCAGCGACTTCGCGCGCAAGCATGGCGAGGTGCGCGTGATGGGCGCAGCCAGGCGTGACCGCGAGAAGCCCTGGGCCAACCGACCATCAGCCGCCGAGCAGCTCTTCTATCGCGGGCTCATTGCTCACGGGTTCTTTGATACGCCGTCAGGCCCGCGCGAGCACGCCTTTGTGCCAGAGGATCTCGTGATGCTTGTGCCGGCGCCCGAGCCGGCACCGGCGATCGAGCCGCCGGGGTCCGCCGCCGAAGCTCCACACGGCGTCTTGCCCGCCGAGCCGTACCTGGCCGACGACGTCGCCACGCTGCTGGCCTATGCCCAGATCCTGCCGCTCAAGCTGGTGGCCGGCACGTTGACCACGCAGTTGCCTGCCACGCTACGCCGTTTCTTGCGTGAACCGCGCGCCATCGATTTGAGTTTTCAACTTGCGCTTGACCTCGGACTGCTGTCCGGGATGCCGCTCAAGCCCGGCGTCGAAGTCGTGCGGCCATTCCTCGATCGACCGCGCTGGGGCCAGGCCCTCGTCCTCGCAGACGCCTGGCGCGCCTCGACGACCTGGAACGACCTGTTGCGGCTGCCGGGGCTCGTCTTCGAGGGCCAGACCTGGTCGAATGATCCGGTGGCCACCCGAGCCACGTTGATCGGCTGGCTGCGGCAGGTGCCTGCCGGGCGCTGGTGGTCGGTCGACTCATTCGTGGCGGCGTTGCGCGACCGCCAGCCCGACTTCCAAAGACCGGCCGGTGACTTCGACTCCTGGTACATCAAGGACGCGACCAGCGGAGAATATCTGCGCGGGCTCGAGCACTGGGAGCGCCTCGATGGGGCAGTGGCGCGCTCGATCATCACAGGTCCGCTGATGTGGCTGGGCCTGCTCGACGGCGATGCGCGCGCCTTTCGCGTGACGGAGCTTGGGGCGAGCTGGCTGGCGGGCACGCCGATCGTGCCGCCGCGCGATCCCGTGGTGCCCATATCCTTGAACGCGCTCGGTGAAGTTCGGGTCACGGGCTCGGCGCCGGCTTATCTGCGTTTCAGGGTCGCCCGGGTCTGCAAGTGGCTGGGGCTCGAGCGCGGCGTCTATCTTTATCGGCTCACGCCGCTCTCTCTCAAACGGGCGGGGCGACAGGGCATTCAACTCGAGCGCATCCTAGACTTCCTGCGCCAGGCCGCTGCGCCGGCCGAGTTGCCGCCCAGGCTTGTCGCGGCGTTGCAGCGCCTGGGCCGAAACGGCACCGAAGCCGCGCTGAAAGACACGGTCATCCTGCGGGTCGCCAGCGCCGAGTTGATGGAGACGCTGCGGCGGACGCCGGCGGTCGCCGAGTTGTTGGGCCAGCCGCTCGGCCCGACCGTCAGCGAAGTCCGTTCGCAGGACCTGGGGCGTTTGCGGGCGGCGCTGTCTGAATTAGGTTTGTTGGTCGATTGAAGCGAATAGTAGTGTTAAACTTGTGACCTTAAAGGAAAGACTCCTGTGAGGGCCGGCCGCATCTTCGCGGCTCGGGGGTCCATCCGACAAACAAACAAGGGTTGATCTTCATGGGCGATCTTGCTTCCACTGTCGCTTCCGAGTTCCAGCGCGTCTACGGGCGGGCCGCCGATTTCATCGTTCGCGCCCCCGGTCGCGTAAATCTGTTGGGCGAGCATGTCGATTACAACGACGGCTTCGTCATGCCGATCGCGATCGACAGGGCGGCCTGGCTGGCTGTCGCCGCCGCCGAAAACTCGGACACCCACATCCGCGCCCACGACATCGGCGAGGATGTGACGTTTCGCACCTCGGCGCTCGAGATCAAAGCCGACACGCAGGGACGTTCGCTCAAGAACTGGGCTCGCTATGCTGCGGGCGTGGCCTGGTCGCTCAGCGAGTCGGGCCTGCCCGTGCATGGGATGCGCGCCGTGCTGACCTCTGACGTGCCGCGCGCCGCGGGCCTGAGTTCGTCGGCGGCCGTCGAAGTCGCCTATGCCACGGCCTGGAAGCAATTGGGCGGTTGGTCGCTCCCGCCGATGGAACTGGCTCGTGCCTGTCAGCGCGCCGAGAACCTGTACGTGGGCGTGAACTCGGGCATCATGGATCAGTTCGCTTCGGCTTGCGGGAAGGCCGGGCACGTGCTGCTGCTCGATTGCCGCTCGCTGACGTGGGAGGAGCTGCCGTTGCCCGCCGGCCTCGCCGTGGTCGTCGCCGACACCATGGTCAGGCGCGAGCTCGGGGCCAGCGAGTACAACGTCCGACGCGCGCAGTGCGAGGAGGCCGTCTTCTCGCTCCAGACCGTGCTGCCGACGATCAAGTCGTTGCGCGACGTCAGCGTGGAGGACTTCAATGCGCAGGCCGGCCGCCTCAGCGAAGTCGTCCACAAGCGCGCGCGCCACGTGGTCGAGGAGATCGATCGCACGCAGCGCGCGGTGCCGATGCTGCGCAGCGGCGACGCCGTCGGGTTTGGCCAACTCATGAACGAAGGTCACGCCAGCCTGCGCGATCTCTACGAGGTCTCCTGCCCTGAACTCGACGTGATGGCAGCTGAGGCGCAGGCTCTGCCCGGCTGCTACGGCGCGCGCCTGACCGGCGCGGGCTTCGGCGGTTGCACGGTCAACCTTGTCGCCGGCAGCCAGGCCGACGACTTCACGCGTGAACTCAAGGCCCGTTACGAGAAGGCCACTGGCAAGACGCCCGAGATCTACGTGTGCCAGGCCGCGGCCGGCGCCGGAGTAGCCTGAAAAGCGAGGGCGAGAAGCGAAAAGCGAGGGGCGAACGCTGCCGCGCGGTAGCGTTCGCCCCTCGCCCCTCGCCCCTCGCCCCTCGCTCTTCGCTCTTCAGGCTCGTGCCCCGACGACGCGCTCGACCGACGACGGCATCGCCGCGCGGCGCTGTTTGAGCAGGCGGTTGGCGCGGATCACGCGGAACAGAATCCCGGGCGCCATCAGGCTCGCCGGCGGTTCGATCAGGTTCATCACCTTGAGGAAGGCGCGACAGACCTCGGGATCCACCAGCGTGGCGCGGTGGACCGCTGCGACGTAGCGGTTGAGCAGGTCGATACCGGCCGGCTTCGGTCCCGTCGTGGTCGGGTAGCGGAAGTCTTCGCCCACAGCAAGCTGCCAGGGGATGTCGATGATGGCGCTGGCCTTCTTGAAGAAGGATGAGGCGAGGCGCGTGTCCGGTGTGCCGGAACCGAGCAGCGCGTCCAGCGCGGCGGTCTGTTTGGCCGCGGACGTCATGCCCTGGCCGTAAGTGGGGTTGAAGCTGCAGACCGAGTCGCCAAGCACGAGCAGGCCGAGCGGGAAGCGCTCGAGACGCTCGTAGTGTCGGCGCAGGCTGAACGGGTACTTGAAAGCCGTGATCTCCGACAGCGGCTCGGCCTGGCTGACGACGCGATAAATGTCGGGCGTCGGCAAGTGCCGCACGTATTCGTTGAAGCTCTTCTCGTCAGTCGGCGCATGGTCGCCCTGCCAGCCGCCGACGCTCACGATCCAGCGATCTCCCTCGATCGGGAACATGCCGCCGAAGCGCGTCTCGCGCGGCGCCTCGGGCGTGATGAGCGTCCAGTGATCGCCGATGGGATCGTCGGGCGCGCGGCGATACAGGCGCGTGGCGTAGCCGACATCCACGCGCACGATGCTCTCCTGCGGCGCCGTGTATCCCAGGGCAGTCAACCATTGCGGCAGACGCGAACCGCGGCCGGTGCAATCGACGACCAGGTCGGCTTCGAGGGTCGTTGGGCCGTCGGCGTCGCGGTGGTCGAGCCTGACGCCGACCACGCGGCTGTGATCGGGCGTGGCGATCAGGTCCATCACGCCGCAAGAGTCGATCAGCGTGACGTTCGGCAGCGCGAGGGTGCGTTCGCGCACGAGCGACTCGAGCAGGGGCCGGCTCATCAAACACGAGCTCACGCCCATGTGGAGGCGCTGCCGATACCCGCCATAGGTGTACCAGTTCATCTTTGAGGCGAAGTCCTCGAGGATCGCGCCAGAGGCGCGCAGCGCATCAGGAAGGTCGGGGAAGTAGGCCGTCATCTGCTCGAGGCCCGAAGCGAGCAGGCCATGCAGATGCCTGGCCTGAGGCTGGCCCTTGCGCGCGACAGGCGCCGAGTCGACGGCGTCGCGCTCGATCAAGGTGACTCGCCCGAAATGCTGGCTGAGGACGCGGGCCGTGAGCAGACCGCCCATGCTGGCGCCGAGGACGATGGCGTGCTTGCGGTTCTCAAGAACCGAGCGGTCGGGGCTGAGAGGACTCATCGAAGCATCTCCTTGGGTGGGACACGATCAATCTGGATGTCCACACCCTAGCCCCTGTCGCGGGCCGGCCGCCAGCCCAGGAGATGCTCAAACGATGCTCAGGTGGTGTTCAACCGCTCACTACAGCCGCAGACAGGCGTCGACCGACACCTCGAACATCATGCGCCGGACGGCTGTCTGGCCCTGCCAGTCTCGATGATCCCACTCGACGCCGCTGAGGTCGTCGCCGCCGTACAACAGTTGCCCGAGCATGACGCCCCGGAAGGAGGCCACCGCGAAGAAGGTCGAGGCTTCCATCTCGACGGTCAGACAGCCCTCGGCCCGGCGGGCTGCGATGCGCTTCGGCGTTTCGCGGTAGATGGCGTCGGTTGTCCAGGTCTTGCCGCGCACGTAAGGCAGCCCGCGTGCTTCGAGCGTTTGTTCGATGGCCGCCATGCCACGCGGGTCCGCGGCGACTTCGCGGCTCGGCGGCATGTAGTGGTACGACGTGCCCTCGTCGCGCACGGCCGAGTCGGGCACGATCAGGTGCCCGACGGTCAGCGCCGGGTCGAGGCTGCCTGCGCCGCCGCACACGATGAACTTCCGGCAGCCCAGCGCGATCAGCTCGTCGAGGAAGGCGGCCGCCAAGGGCGCTCCCACACCCGGGTGCGCCACGGTGACCCGGCGGCCACCTGCGTCGAATTCGTAGACAGGGTTCACGCCGATCTCGCTGCCGAGCTTGAAGACTTCCCGCAATTTGCCTTCGCTGTTCAAGCCTGCGAAGACATCCTGAAAGAAACACAGCACGCAATACTCGCTGATGTCCATCGGCTTGACGACGTGCGAAGGTTCGATGAAGGCGCTGCGGCTGTCGTCGTGCTCGAGGATCGGGTAGGCCTGGGGTTGCATGCCGCGATTATACGGGGAAGGGGGAGGGAGGCGAGCCTCTCCTCCCTCTGCCTATCCGCCAGACAAATGCTTGTGGAAAGCCGCGTTGAAAGCGCTGAGTTGCTCGACGAACGGCGAGTGACCGGCGTCGGCAAGGACGACTTCGTTGAAGGCGCCACCGGCTTCGGCGTAGCGGTTCAGGAGAGCGCGCGTCTGGCCCACCATCGGCTGGGGCGGGTAGGCGTCGGCGCCCGGCCAGCCGGGGATCACGCCGCGGCTGCCCAGGAACCCGACATCCGAAGCGGCGGTGTCGGCCACGAGCAAGTCGCTGTCGCCGCGGATCCATAGGATCGGCGGTTTGCGCTCGAGCCTCACGATGGCGTCGACGTCTCCAGCATACTTGGGCGACAACCCGTTGGCCGCTCCCCACACACCGGGCGCGACGTACGGCCAGTTCGGTGACGCCGTCTTGTCGCCGGGCATGTCCTGCGGCCCGACGTGCGTGGCGTTCATCGACAACACCAGCGCATCTTCGCGCGGCGAGATGAAGGGCGGCTTGAGGATCACGGTCCGTAGCGCCATGCGCGGCGAGAACGGGCTCTCGAGGCTCAGGTCGTTCTCGCCCATGCGGCGGATCAACTCAAGGTTGGCCAGCCCGCCGCCGGAGCCGGCAAAGTCGGGCGTGGTTGGCGTGCCTGCCAGGTCGCGCGTGCCGCCAAAACCGTACGGCGAACCCGGATCGACCTGCGTGACGCCAAGCAGCCGGTCGGCTTGTTCCATCAAGAGGCGCCACACGACGCTGCCGCCCATTGAGTTTCCGACGACATGGGCGGCCCGGATGCCCAGCGCGTCGAGCAAGGCAACGGCGTCGTCGGCCAGGTCGCCCATGCCGCGCGTGGCGTCGATGTGGCGCTCGCGATCCGCGTCGCCGTAGCCGCGCTGGTCCGGCGCGATCCCACGGAAGCCCGCGGGCAGCGTCGTCATCACCTCTTCCCACCAGGTCGCCGAGGAGGTGTTGCCGTGAAGGAAGAGGACCGGGATGCCGTCGTCGGGGCCCGCGAACAAGACCCGCGTCGTCAGGCGCTCTGTCGTGATGATCCGGGCTGTGATGCCGGGCAACGTCGGAATGGGCATACGTACTCCTTGCAGGCTTCAGGTCGCTATGTCATCTTTGACATATCTCGATCGCAGCTCCTGCTTGATGACTTTTCCGTAAGGCGAGTAGGGCAGGGCGTCGAACACGACCTGCTTCGGGATCTTGTAACGGGCCAAACGGCCCTGGCACAGCGTCAACAACTCGTCGGCGTCGGCGCTCTGGCCCGGTTTGAGCATGACCACCATCAAGCCGACCTCGCCCCACTTGGGATCAGGCTTGCCGATCAGGGCGGCGTCGGCCACGGCGGGGTGTTCGCGGAAGATCGCTTCGACCTCGGCGGCGTAGATATTCTCGCCGCCGCTCTTGAGCATGTCTTTGTAGCGGCCAACGATCGTATAGAAACCGTCAGCGTCGCGACGAGCCGAGTCGCCGGTGTGGAACCATCCGTCCTGGATCGCCTGCGCCGTGGCCTCGGGGTTTCGCCAGTAGCCCAGGCAGACGTGCGGGCCGCGGATGAGCAATTCGCCAGCTTCGCCGTCGGGCACCTCGAGCCCGGTCCAAGGATCCGCAAGCCGCATCTCACTGTGGAAGATGGGCCTGCCGACCGACCCGATGCGCGCCGCCGATTCGGCGTCGGTCATGCTGAAGCAATTCGTGCCGACCTCGGTGAGTCCGTAGCCCTGGCGCAAAACGGTGCCGGTACGTTCGGTCCAGGCCTTGATCAGGGCTGGTGGGCAGGGTGCGCCGCCACTGATGAAGAAGCGCACGCGACCGAATTCCGTGCTCGCAAAGGCTTTCGCGTTCATCCACATCTGGAACGTCGTCGGCACACCCAGGATCACGGTGCAGCCTTCGCCGTCGATCAGGCTCAGCGACGCCTCGACGTCGAATGTCTTCGTGAGCACGATGCGGCCGCCGACGTAGAACAGCGGGGTGAGAAACACGAAAAGGCCGCCTGCGTGGAAGAGCGGGGTGAGCACAGGCGCGACGTCGTGCTCGGTCAGGCCCCAGCTGATCACGGTGTTGATCGCATTCCACAGGATCTGGCGATGTGGCAACACTGCGCCTTTGGGCCTGCCGGTCGTGCCCGAGGTGTAGAGGATGGCGTACGGCGAGTCCTCGGCCAGCGGTGGACGCTCCGGCTCATCAGACGACGCCCCGGCCAACATGTCGTCGTAGCGCGCCGCGCGGTCGATGGCGGCATCCAGCGATATCACGACCGGCACATCGATCAGGGACTCGAGGTCCTTGTACGTCGCCAGACACTCCTGCCCGACGATCAGCACCCGCGGCGCACAGTCGCCGACGATGTAGGCGAGCTCACGCCCGGTCAGGCGCCAGTTGAGCGGGGCGAAGATCGCGCCGATCTTGGCAAGCCCGAAAAGAAGGTCGACGAACGCGATGCCGTTGTGCGCGAGGATGGCGACGCGATCGCCGGCTCCGACGCCGCACGCGGCGCGCAGGGCATTGGCGAGGCGGTTCGCTCGCGCGTTGAGCTCCGCGTAGGTGTAGCGCGCGCCTGTCGCGGCTTCATACAAGGCTTCGCGATCGGGCGTCAGGCGTGCGCGCTGGCTGAGCAGATCGGCGGCATGCATGGCGCAGCCTTACGTGCCCACCACGATCCCGCCGTCAACGCGGAGCGTCACGCCGGTGATGAACGACGCCTCATCGGAAGCGAGGAAGAGATAGGCGTTGGCGATGTCGCGCGGCTCACCGAGCCGGCCGAGCGGCGTGCGCGCGCGCATCCCGTCGAGCACTTTCTCGGGCATGGCCCTCACCATCTCGGTGGCCGTGAAGCCGGGCGCGACGGCGTTGACGCGGATGCCATAGCGGCCGAGCTCGCGCGCCCAGACCTTGGTCATGCCGATCACGCCGGCCTTCGTGGCGACATAGTTGGTCTGGCCGAAGTTGCCGTCCTCGCCGACGACCGACGAGGCGTTGAGGATCACGCCGCCGCCGCCGCGAATCAGGTGCGGCGCCACAGCCTGGGTGCAGTTGAACACGCCTTTGAGGTTGACCGAGATCACAAGGTCGAACTCGGGTTCGCCGAGTTGCTTAACGAGCTGGCCGTCGGCCATCTTGACCAACTGGCCGTCGCGCAGAACGCCGGCGTTGTTGACAAGCACGTCGACGCGGCCGAAGTCCGCGGCCACGGCATCGATCCAGGCGCCGACAGCGGCGCGATCGGCGACGTTGACCTTGTCGTAGCGCGCCGTCGGCCCGAGCGCGGCCAAGGCTTCAAGCCCCGCAGCTTCGTTGAGGTCGCAGATCGCCACGAGCGCGCCCTCTTCGGCGAAACGCTCCGCCGTGGCCCGCCCGATTCCGGCGCCGCCGCCCGTCACCAACACCACTCGATCTTTGAGGCGCATAGGAGTCTCCGTTCAGTTCTATAGCCGCGGATTGCGCGGATTACGCGGATGTGGCTGAGCTCAGCCACATCCGCGTAATCCGCGCAATCCGCGGCTCATACTCTTTATTTAGGTCGAAAGGCCAGCACCGTTCGGCCGCCGATGGGCTCGAAGGCGACGACAAGCGGCTGGCCAATGTTGATCGTCTCGGGATGGCGGGCATCGACACCCAGGATCAGGGCGCTCATGGTCGGGCCCTCCTCGAGCGTCACCAGCCCGCTGCAGTACGGGTTCTCGCGGCTGTAGCCGGCGGCCTGCATGGCGGCCGGGCCAATGGCGATCGCGGTGAAGGCGGACAGGGTGCCGCGGCCGGAGGTCTCGGCCCACTCGAGCGCTTCGCCAAAGCACTTGGGGCAGATCGCGCGCGGCGGCAGGTGTAGCGCACCGCAGGTCAGGCAGCGCGCGGCCATCAACTTCCCCTCGCTCAGGAACTTATCGAACGACGCTGCGGTGAACGGTCGGTCGCTCATCAGGCCCTCCGCTCGTAGACGTGCACGACGGCGGTGTTGCCGGTGCCGCCGACGTTGTGGGTGAGGGCGAGCGAGACGTCGCCGGGCACCTGCCGTTGCCCGGCCTCGCCGCGCAACTGCTTCCAGATCTCGAAGGCCTGGGCCACGCCCGACGCACCGACCGGATGACCTTTGGATTTCAGACCGCCCGAAGTGTTGATCGGCTTCGCGCCATCGCGCGCTGTGACGCCGTCTTCGGCCATGCCGTAGCCGGTGCCCGGCGCGAAGAAACCCAGGTCCTCCGTCGCGATGACCTCGGCGATGGTGAAGCAGTCGTGCACTTCGGCGATGCGGATGTCGGACGGGCCGACGCCGGCCATGGCGTAGGCATCGGCGGCGGCGGCCTGTGCGGCGTGCAGGCCGGTAAAGCTGGAGCGGTCATGCAACGGCGAGTCGGAGGCCTGGCCGCTGCCGATGACGTGGATCGGATGGTCGGTGAACTCGCCGGCGCGCTCTTCGGCGACGAGCAGCAGGCAGGCAGCGCCGTCGGTGATCGGCGAGCAGTCGAAGAGCCGCAACGGCCAGGCGATGGTCGGGTTGGCAGCGTCGTCGTGCAGGAAGTCCATCACGTCGGTCCACGCCGGGATCGGTTTGCCCTTTTTGCGCGCGGACTCGACGCGGCTCTGCATCCAGTCGGCGATGGTCTGATTGAACTGGGCTTTCGGGTTGAGCGCTCCGTTGTTGTGGTTCTTGATCGCGACCTGCATCAGATGCTCGGGCCGCATGCCGTGCTGGTGCATGTAGGCCGAGGCCATGGCCGCGTAGAAGCCCGGGAAGGTGAAGCCGGCCGGCGTCTCGAAGAGCGTATCGCCGGCCGTGGAGAGCGCGTCGGTGACCTCGGCCGTGGGCAGGTTCGTCATGCGCTCGGCGCCGCCGACCAGAACGACGTCGGCCAGGCCGGAGGCGATGGCCATGACGCCCTGTCGCAGCGCGACGCCGCCGCTCGCGCAGGCGTCTTCGATGCGCGTGGCCGGTCGCGGCGTCAGCCCGACGGCATCGGCCAGATGCGGGGCCAGATGCCCCTGATGTTCGAAGAGCTCGCTCGAGAAGTTGCCGACGAAGAGGCTCTCGATGACAGCGGGGTCAAGGCCCCTGTCGACCGAGGCGCGCATCTCCTTGAAGGCCTCGACGAACAGGTCGCGGCTGGACTTCTGCGCGAAGGCCCCGAAGGCGCTCATCCCCGCGCCGACGACCGCCACGCCACGAGCAAGACGATTGTGCCTGAGCATGCTTGTCACATGGGACGTTGTTTGTACGCGGATGGCGCGGATTGTGACGGATGGCGCGGAGCCCCAAAGAAAAGCTCCGCGCTATCCGCATTGATCCGCGTCATCCGCGTACCTGACTGATCCTTATGCCGCCGCCAGATGGGCCGTGAAGGCCGCCAGGAATTCGGCCGGCTTCTCGATGTGCACGCCGTGACCGGCGTCGGCGATGACGACTTCCTTGAATGCGCCGCCCTTGGCCTGGTACTTCTCGAGCACTGCGCGCATCTGACCGACCATGGGCTGCGGCGGGTAGACCTCGGCGCCCGGCCAACCGGGGACGAAGCCGAGCTGGCCCAGCGTTCCGAAGTCGAAGAACGACGCATCGCCGACGATCTGATCCGAGTCGCCGCGGATCCACAGCACCGGCGGCTTCTTGGCCAGGTCCACGATTCCGCTGGCGTTGAAGTACTTGGGCGAGAGCGCGTTGATCGGGCCTAGCGCGCCCGGCGCGACGTTGGGCCAGTTGGCCGAGGGTGTCAGGTCGCCCGGATATTTGTCGGTGCCGGTCTTCTCGAGCAGCGCGGCCTCGAGGAAGGCTTCCTCGCGCGCGGCCTTGAACGGCGCCTTGTAGTAGAAGGCGCTGATCACGTTGCGCGGCGAATTGGGATCCTCGGCGCTTCGATCGCCGGCCTGGATGCGCTTGATGAACTCAGGGTTGACGGTGCCGCCGCCGCAGCCGGCAAAGTCGTCGTAGCAGGGTGTGCCCTCGAGGCCCTTGGTGCCGCCGAAGCCGTACGGGCTGACGGGCGCGACGAGAGTCAGCGACGCGACCAGCTCAGGGTAGTCGAGCGCGAACTGCAGGATCACGCCGCCGCCCGCCGACCAGCCGACGAGGTGGCCGGCCTTCGTGCCAAGCGTGTCGGACAGTGCCTTGAGGTCGTCGGCCCAATCGCGAGCGCCGCGCGTGCCGTCGATCAGCTTGTCCTCGGTGTCGCCGTAGCCGCGCAGATCCGGCGCGATGCAGCGGTACTGTTGCGGCATCGCCAGCATCAGCTCCTCCCAATAGGTGGCGGCCGAGAAGTTGCCGTGGATGAAGACGACGGGGATGCCGTCCTCGGGCCCGCTGAAGAGCACGTGCTGCTTCAGCCTGGGTGTCTCGATCATCTTCGACGTGATGCCTGGCAGTGTGGCGACGGTGGACATGGAGACTCCTAAAGAAATGGGTGACTGGGTGCTTGAGTGATTGTGCTGCTTCTCAGCAATCGTTTCTCTCAACCCCGACTCGCGACTCCCCTCCCCCTTCAGGGAGAGGCGGCGGGGGTGAGGCTGACCCGCAATTCGCGCTTCAGTATTTTGCCCATGCCCGAGAGCGGCAACGCCTCGAGCAGAACGACTCGCCTCG
The DNA here is from genome assembly GCA_044226485.1 of Anaerolineales bacterium. GTDB lineage: Bacteria > Chloroflexota > Anaerolineae > Anaerolineales > UBA6663 > UBA6663. The sequence goes on along the minus strand of JBGAGY010000004.1, from coordinate 303,130 downwards.
GAACTTTGTAGCGCGCCAGCTGGCCGCGCAGGTGCTCGAGCAGTTCGTCGGGTTCGGCCGAGCCCTTCGTTTTGAGGACGACGGCCGCAACGCCGACTTCGCCCCATTGCGCGTCGGGCACGCCGACGACCGCGCACTGCTGCACGGCCGGATGGCGATACAGCGCGGCCTCGATCTCGGCCGGGTAGACGTTCTCGCCGCCCGAGATGAACATGTCCTTCTTGCGGTCGAGGACGAAGAAGTAGCCTTCGTCGTCGTAGCGCACGATGTCGCCGGTGTGGAACCAGCCGCCGGCATCGATCGCGGCCCGCGTCGCCTCGGGGTCGTTGAAGTAGCCCGAGCAGCCGCTTGGCCCTTTGAGCACCAGTTCGCCGGGCTGATCGGGGCCAAGCGGCTCGCCGAGGTCGTCGACCACGCGCACATCGACGAAGAAGTTGGGCCGGCCGATGCTTCCGGCCTTGCGCACCGCATCCTCCGGCGCAAGCGCGAAGAGGCCGGGCCCGAACTCGGTCATGCCGAAGCCCTGTTTGAACTTGACGTTCTTCTCACGCACGTAACGCTCGATCAACGGCACCGGCAACGGCGCGCCGCCGCTCGTGCAGAAGCGCAGCCGGCTGAAGTCTGTCGTCTCCCAGTTCGGCGCCTGGGTGAGCATCTGGTACATGGTCGGCACTGCGGCGAAGACCGTGATGCCTTCACGCTCGAGGATGTCGAGCACCTGAGTTGCGTCGAACTGCCGCACGAGATGCGTGGCGTTGCCGAACGTGATCTGCGTGGCAAGGTACGTGAAAAGCCCACCGGTGTGGAAGAGCGGAAAGACGTTGAGGTAGACGTCGCCGTGGCTCAGGTCGTGGATGACGGTGTTGAGCGAGTTCCAGTTGATCTGCCGATGGCTGATCATCGCCCCCTTGGGCATCCCGGTCGTGCCGCCGGTGAAGAGCAGGCAGGCGATGTCTTCGAGCTCGAGAGTCTCACACGTGACGGCAGCATCCGAAGCTGTCGCGAGCAAGGCGTCGAAGGCGACGCTTCCTGGAATACCGGCTCCATCGAGGTGCACGAGCCGCAGGGGCAGGGTCGGGCCCAACTCCGTCGAGATCTCGGCGGTCTGCGTCGAGAAGTCGCCGCCGAAGATCAGGACGTTCGGCGTGACGTGCGCAAGGATCGCGGCGTTCTCGCGCCAGTGCAGTCGCCAGTTCAGCGGTGTGTGGATCGCGCCGAGTTTGCCGCAGGCGTAGAACGCGACGAGGTGCTCGACGCCATCGCGCGCCAGGATCGCCACCCGGTCGCCCTTGGCGATGCCGGCTTCGCCGCGCAGCCAGTTGGCCAGGCGGTTGGCGCGTTCGTTTAACTCGCGAAACGTCAACCGCAGCGCCGGTGACTTTCCGTGATCGACGATGGCCAGCCGATCCGGCGTGTACAGCGTTCGTCGTCCCAGATAGTCGCCGACGTGCATGTCTCACCTCGTGAGCAGACGGCGGACCGCTGACCGCGGACGGCAGCAGTTGCTGCAACGTCGCAGGCACATCAGCCCAAAGATCTGTGGTCCGCGGTCAGCAGCCGACAGGCTGCACGCGGTCTGCGGTTCCGCTGCGAGCGCTATCACCATCGCCACAGAGACGCGGCCATGGCCATGCCACCGCCGCTGGCGCAGAACATCACCCACTCGCCCGGTTCGGGGCCGCGCCCCTGAGTGATGGCGTCGTCGAGCGCCATCGGGATGCAGGCCGAGCCTGTGTAGCCCCACTTGTCCATCACCCAATGGGTCTTGGACATGGGCTGCTGCAGCGCGTCCATCATCAGCTCGATGGTGCGCAGGTTGAGCTGCGTGAAATAGAACTTGTCGACGCCGTCGAGTGTGGCCGGCGCGCCGGGGATGCCTTGCGCTTTTTCCAGCGTAGCACGGATCAGCGGTGGCCAGTGCTCGCTGTTGAACGTCTTGGGGAACTTCCTCACGAATTCCACAAACTGGTTCGGGTTCTCGGCAGTGGCCGGGCGGCGGGCTCCGCCGGTGTAGATGCCAAGCGCATCGTGGTACTCGCCGACGGCCAGCAGCTTGCTGGCCGCGAAGCCCGGTGCGTCGCCGACGCCAAGGACGACCGCGCCGCCGCCATCGGCGAACAGCGTGCAGGTCTTCTTATCCTTCCAGTTGATGAAGCGGCTCATGCCATAGCCGCCGACGACGAGCACGTGCCTGTAGTCCGTGTCCGCGGCAATGTACTTGGCGCCGATGTCGAGGCCCGTGACCCAGCCGGCGCAGGCGCAGTTGACGTCGAACGTGCCGGCCTTTGGCGCTCCGAGCTTGGCCTGCACGACCGAGGCCGTGGCCGGGCTGAGGTTGTCGGGAGTGTCGGTGGCGACGATGATCAGGTCGAGATCGGCGGCCGCCAGCCCGGCACGCGCCAGGGCCGTCTGGGCGGCCGCCGCGCACAGGTCCGACGTGGTCTGATCGTCGGCCATGAAGTGCCGCTCATGGATGCCGACGTTCTCGACCAGCCAATCGCTGACCGGCTCGCCCAGGAGGGCGTCGAACTCGGCGTTGGTCATGACTCGATCGGGGACATAGCTGCCGGTGCTCAGGATGCGGGCGTAGCGGAGCATGGGTTGATTCTAACCCCATGTGACACACAGCCAGGAAAAGCCGATCAATACCTTGGCAATCGCATCTTGGCTTCCCGGATTCGCGTTTTGCCACGAATTTCACGAATTGAATCGAATGGGCACGAATGATCCATTCGTGCCCATTCGATTCAATTCGTGAAATTCGTGGCAAGTTCTGGGCTGCGTCTAAGTAGATGCGAAGACCCTGATCAAAGCCATCTGGGGCCGGCCTACCAGAAGATCTCGCCTGTGCCGACCACGACGGCCTGGCCGCCGATCTTGATGTCGATGAAGGCGCCGCCGCTGCGCCGGGCGCGAACGTGAATGCGGCTCGGTCGACCCATCTCGACGCCCTGGTCGATGACGAAGCCGCCGTCCGGCTTCAGGCCGTAGTGGACGGCGTAGGCCGCCATCGGGCCGGCCGCGGCGCCGGTCGCAGGATCTTCGGGGATGTCAGCGACATGCGGCGCGAACATGCGAGCGCGCAACCCATCGCCGTGCTGGGTGAAGAGATACACCATGCGAGGCTCGCTGTTCGGCCAAAGATCGCGCAGCGCGGCTGGATTGACACGCGCGCGGCCCAGCGCTTCGAGCGAGGCGAACGGCACGTACAGGAAGGGCACGCCCGTCGAGACTTCCTGCAACGGCAGATCCTGCCGCAGATCGTCAACCCTGACGCCCAGCGCGGCAGCCACGACGTCGCGGTCATGGCGCACCGGGCCGAACTCCGGCAGGCGATGCGTCATCCAGATGAAGCGCGGGCTCCCATCAGCTTCGCGCTCGACGTCGATCCTGACAGGGCCGATGTTGAGCCCGAGGTAGGCGCTCTCGCCGGTCAGCGTGCCGGATTGCGTCAGCCACCACGCCGTGCCCACCGTCGGGTGGCCGGCCATCGGCATCTCGATCGCCGGCGTGAAGATGCGCACGCGCGCCGCAGTGTCGGGCGTCTCAGCCGGCAGGACGAACGTCGACTCCGAGTAGTTCATCTCGCGGGTCAGCGTCTGCATCTCCTCCGTCGACAACCCACGCGCGTCAGTGAACACCGCCAGTTGATTGCCGCCGAAGGCCCTGTCCGTGAAAACATCCAGCTGAACGAACGCATATCGTCGTTTGACCATTGCTGATCTCCCAAGAGTTGACGTGGCGCCGAGTACTTCTTCTACGCCCGTATTCACCAGCTCCCTCTCTCATTGACGCGCGTCGATCACCCTGGCTAGCGACGCGCGTCAACGGGGGAGGGCTGGGGAGGCGCCGAGGCGGGCCGGAGCGCCGCCAGGATCGTCCTCGCATTGACGAACACGATCCCGGCGATCACCAGCACAGCCCCGATCGCCAGCCGCCAGGTCAGCGTCTCGTTCAGGAAGATCGCGCCGAGGAGCAGGCCGACCACCGGGAAGACGTACGTCACAAGCGACGAGCGCGTCGGGCCCCAGGCGTTGAGCAGCGCGTACGACATGATGAAGGCCGTGCACGAGCCAAGCAGGCCGAGCCACAGCACGGCTGTCCACGTCAGCGCGTGTGTTGGGATCTGATACGGCTGGAACAGCGGCGTGGCTGACCACACGATGGCGGAGCCGATGCCCAGGCTGAGGGTCGACTGCAGCACTGGGTTCTGGCCGCGCAGGTAACGGCGCTGGAACGTCACCGACATGGCGTAGAACAGCACAGCGCCCAGCAGGGCCAGCTCCGCGATCGTATCTCCCTGAAGGAAGTTCGAAAGGTCGACATCCGAGCCCACAAGCACGATCACGCCGATGAAGCCGACGATCAGGCCAAGCGCCCGCCCGGCCGTGATCTTGTCGTCGTGCAGGGCGAAGTGCGCGATGACCGTTGTGAAGAGCGGCATGGTGCCGTTGAGCACGGCGGCCAGCCCCGAGTCGACGCGGGTCTCAGCCCACGTGATCATCAGCCAGGGCAGGGCGACGTTGAAGGTCCCCATCACCGCGAACTTGGCCAGCGTCGACGGATCGCGCGGCATGGGGATGTGCCGCAGGCGGATGATCACCAGGAGGCCGAGGAAGCCGAACAGGGTCCGCCAACCCACGACCGAGAACGGCAGGACCTCCTCGAGCGCGAGCTTGATCCACAGGAACGACGAGCCCCAGATCAAACCGAGGGCGCCGAACATCAACCAGTTCTTCGAATTAGACATCTCTACCTCTCTACACCAACAAGATCCCCTCTGATGATCAGGCTCTTGCGACAGAGGCCGAAGGCTGATCCCGTATCGCATCTTCTTTGGGCAACGAGTGGGGGCAGTAGCTGCCGCGACTCTCCTCAGTGTCGCTCCTGAGCGTTCAGATGACTACGCAAAACTTGCGCTCATGCCGCCGCGTCGCCTGTCTCCGGAACGACGGTCGGCACGCGCTCGGGCACGCCCAACGACAGCACAGCGGCGAGCGCCGGAAGCCACACGACGACCGACATCGTCAGATCGAGGCCGTAGTGGTCGGCTACCAGACCGAGGACGTACACGGCCAGGCTGATGCCGCTGTAGGCGGTGCCCAACGTCAGGCCGCTGGCGAGGCCTGGCTGACTCGGCATGGCGTCTTGGACCATCACCACACTCAGGGTCCACGGCGCCGTGAGCGCTGCGCCGGCGACCGCCAACGCGACGACCTGCACCAGGCCGCTCGAGTTGAGGAACAGCAGCAACGCCCCCAGCACGATCACCATCGACGCCACCATCACAGTGCGGCGGCCGAGGCGATCGGCGGCCACGCCGCTGAACAGCGTGCCGACGGTCGATGCCAGCGAAAAGACCGAGATCAGGCCGGCCGTGGTCGCCGAATCCGAGCCAAAGTGGTCGTGGAAATAGAGCGGGATGAAGGTCGTCAGCCCGCTCGACACCGTCTGGCGGACGATGATCAGCATCATCAGATAGACGACAAGGCCGATCGCCGCGCGCCCGGTCCGGTGGGCGGTCGATGCTCCGCTCAGGTGTCGGTGGATCGCGCGCCGCTGGGTCAGCAGCGCGGCCCCGGCCAGGATCGGGATCGCGCCGATCACGCTCACGGCTGACAATCCTCCGCGATCGAGCAGGGTGCCCGCCAGGATTGGGCCGAGGGCGAATCCAAGATTGCCGCCGAAGAAGAACACCGACGAACCCGTCGATCGTTTGCTTCCGGAAACCTGACGAACACCGGCCAGGCCTTCGGGGTGGAAGGCCGCCGAACCCAGGCCGCTGATGATCACGGCGCCGATGACCAGCGCGTAACTGTGAAGGCTGAGGCCGGCCACCGGCACCAGCGCCAGCCCGGCGCCGCAGACCATCACGCCCACGATGGCCAGCCAGCGCAGCGGCTTGCGATCACCCAGTAGCCCGAAGAGCGGTTGCGCGATCGCGATCATGATGGCGTTCGCGCTGATGATGCCGGCAGCCAGAGCGTAGTTGAGATCCAAGGCGATCAGCAGCTGTGGCAGCAGGATAGGCAACGCGCTGGTCTGAATGTCGACCGATGCGTGCGCAAAGGAGATGGCGGCCAGCGGCCAGGCCTGCAGCGGGCGGGCCGGCGCGGCCTCGGTGGCGGAAGCTTCGACGGAAGTCATGCGTATGTCCTGTGGGCGCAATGACCCTGACTATTCCTTCAACGTGGCCATCGAGATCATGGTCACCGCGCGCAGCAAGGTGACGTGAGACTTGGCCCTCAGGAGGAAGTCGTGAAGATGATCGGTGTCGCGCACCTTGACCTTGACGATCAGGCAGTCTTCGCCCGCCACAGTGTGCGCGTCGATGACCTCAGGCTCTTCAGCGATCGCCTGCATGCCGCGGTCATGCTTCTCGTCGTACGCTGCCGCGAGCCGCACGAAGGCCGTCAGCTTCTGGCCAAGCGCCGCATGATTCAGACGCGCCGTGTAGCCGCGCACCACGCCGCGCCGTTCGAGTTTCTTCACGCGCTCGAACACCGATGATGCCGTCAACCCGACCTGCTCACCGATAGCGGCGTTGGTCAGGCGCGCATCGCGCTGCAACAGAGCCAGGATCTTGTGGTCGGTGTCGTCGAGCGGCACCACGCCGTGTCAAGTAGTCGACTACTTGACTACTCGACTACTTGACTGCCCGACTACCATACCGGCCAAAATGGCATCGAGCGCCGCGAAGATGTAGGGCAGGCCGCGTCGTTCGGGATCGCCGGACGCGTGATACGTCGCGAGCGTGCACGCCTTGAGTGCCAGGGTCGAGGCCGCCGCCTGCAAACTGGCCAGCACCGCCGCGCCATCCGCCGGGGAAGCGCTCGGCGTGGTCGCGCCAGGCACGTCGGTCGGACCGACGACGTCGAAATCGAGGTGCAGGTACCAGGCGTCGGCCGCAGCCGCGCGCGGCGCCAGGGCCTCACGGGTGCGCGCACCGCTCGCATCCAGGTCCTTCGCGTCCAACCGAGCAATCGGATGCCGGGTCAGCGCCGCGACCTCGGCCGCATCCAGGTCGTTGGCGCCGATCAGGGCCGCCGCCTCTGCTTGCACCGGGCGTTCCAGGCCGCAGGCCAGGCGCCAGTCATCGAGGTCCCACCCGAGCGCGACGGCGAAGGGCAGGCCGCCGATGAAGCCGGTCTCGGTCGTGGCGAAGGTGTTGAGGTCGCCGTGCGCGTCATACCAGACGATGCCGGGCGTAGACCCGGCGCGGGCCAGCCCGCCGACGGCGCCGACCGCGTGCGGGCAGTTGCCGGCCAGCACGAGCGCGAAGCTGCCGCCGCGGACGGCCGTCGCCACAACTTCGGAAAGCCGCGCGCCGATGCGGCCCAGATTGGTGACGCTGTCGCGCGTGCGTTCTTCCCGAGGCAGCCCAATCTCGATCGGCTCGGCCACGTCATGCCCCTGGCTGCGCACATGCTCGAGCAACCCGGCCTGGATGATCGTGCGCGGCCCCGTGGCAGTGCCCCAGCGCGCGATGTCATGGTCGTACGGAACAAGGATGGGCGATATTCGCATAATCGTCAGGCTTCATTGGTAGAGGTCGATGTGTGATCGCAGTGTGAAAGCCGATCAGCCATCAGCCATCACGACAGCCGTCGCTTCGATCTCGACCAGGAGTTCCGGGTCGATCAGAGCGCTGACCTGAACCATGGTGGCGACGGGCTTGATGTCCTTGAAGAACTCGCCGTGAACGCGGCCGACGGCTTCCCATTGGGAGATATCGGTCACGAACATGCGAGTGCGCACGACGTCGGCCAGCCGGGCGTTGGCGGCGTTGAGCGCGCCCTTGATCTTGTTCAGGATGAAGCGGGTCTGTTCGGCGACGTCGCCGGGCCCCACCACCTGGCCGTGGTCGTCGACGGCCGTCGTCCCGGCGACTTCGACGACGTTTCCCACGCGCACGGCGCGCGAATACCCGACGACATCCTCCCAGGGCGTGCCCGAACTGATGTGGAGTCGGTCGCTCATGATGCCGTGTTCTCCTTCAAGCGCTTCATCGCCTCGCCCGTGGCGCGCTCATCTGCGTTCAAGCTGGCGCTGAGGGCCTCCGCCACCGTCGCCTGATCGGCCACGGTGCGGTTCTGGCTGAGCTTGTACTTGCCTTCGACGCGCGTTGCTGTCAGTTCGAAGCCGACGATGCCGTGTCGCATGCCGTCGCGGTAGCGCTCAGGGAGCGCTTCCCAGTGAGCGTGGTAACCCGGCTCGTGCTGCCGAATCAGATCGGCCAACATCTGCTCGGTCTCGGCCGGTGCGTCGTCCACGCGGTAGGCGCGCAGCCTGCCGTAGACATGCACGGCCATGTAGTTCCAGGTCGGCACGGATTCGCGCGCCTCGTACCAGGACGGCGACACATAGGCGTGCGGTCCGCTGAACAGGATCAGGCCGTCGCTGTCGTTCAGATCCTGCGCCTGAGGATTGGCCTTGGCGAAGTGACCGGTGATGCGCAGAGCCTCGCCGTCAGCGTGGATGACCACGGGCACCGATGTCGCGGCCAGCCCGGCCGAACCGTTTGTGACAATCGAGGCGAAGTTGTGAGCGCGCATGAACGCCGCAAGCGTGTCGCGATCGTCGATGTGAAAGGCTTTTGGGATGTACACAGGCCCCTCGAATAGTGGGTTGAGGATCGCTGATTGCGGGCCGATCGACGATCAGCCTTTCAACAGCCGTCCTCCATCAGCCATCCACGATGTCGTCACCGACCCTGATCGTTCCCCACTCCCATGACGGCGCGCCGTCGGGCGGCGTCTGGATGACGTTCTGACCGAAGAGAACGCCGCGCTCGCTGTCGCGATAGGTCGCGAGAGTAGCCAACGGTTCTTTGCCACGCTGGGCCGTGATCTGATCGGTGGTCGTGACCACGCAGCGCGCGCAGGTCTTGACGCCCTCGAAGGGCAGGCCGCCGATCGTGAAGGACCGCCAGGTGTCTTCGGCATACGCGCTGGCCCCGCGCACGACGACGTTTGGCCGGAAGCGGTTCATGGGCAACGCAGAAGCGAGCCTTGCGTTGAGGTCGGCCAACGATTCTTCGCTGATGACAAGGATCGGGTAGCCGTCAGCGAAGGCTGTCGTGTCTGCCGGGCGCGGTGCATAGCGCGGATCAAGGGCGCGGTGGAAGTCATCGGCGACTCGCACCAGGCGGACCTCGCGGCCGAGATACTGGCCGAACCAGTCGGCCACCTCGTCGCCCTGATCGATGGCCTGGCAGGTCGATTTCCAGACGACCACCTCGCGCCGTTGACCGCCATGTTTGAAAGACACGTTGAGGGTTTCGCTGCCGGGTGCTTCGAGGGCGAGAGTTTCACCATCGATCCGCGGCTTCACCTGGCCGAGGGTCGGACACTCGCGCTGGGTCAGGAACCGCCCGTCGGGATCGACCACCATCATCCAGCGATCGTCGGCGAGGCCGCGCGGTGTCAGCCTGGCTTCGGGAAGGCTGATCCCGGCGCAGGCCTTGATGGGGTAAACGAAGAGGCCACTGACGTGCATGTTGTGCTCGTGTTAGCGAATCAGGTCGGACAAAATAAAAACCCGCCGACTTTCGTGCGTCGAAAGCCGGCGTGCCCCGCACGCTATGCGGTTAGTCCGAAGGAAGTAAAGAGAATATACGAGGGTGCCGAAGGACAGTCAAGGGGCCTTCCAAACAGCCGAATAACGTTCGGAGTCTGAGGGGATCCGACCGAAGGGGCCGCACGGCATTCGTCGCGCGCCGACGGCCACAATACCCGATAACGACCGCTAGGCGGCCGCAATATCCGGGCCTTCCCGATATCGGTCTAGGCCCCGCCCTTCAGGTAGATCCCGGTCGGATCCAGCTCCTCGCGCAGCAGCCGCAGCTCAGCGGCGGTCGGCGGGGGCGTCTCCGTCAATTCATCGGCGATCCGCAGCGGCCAGCCCGTGTTGGTTCGGGCCTCTTCGGCGCTGCGGCCCGGATGCAAGGCCGTGAGCACCAACTCGCCATCGCCGTCGGGCGTCAAAAGGCCGATGTCGGTGACCACGGCTGCCGGCCCGCCGCCACGGACGCCGCTGGCTTTGCGCGCGCCCGGTCCGCCAAGCCCGCCCGCGCCGGTTACGAAGTCGCAGCGCGCCGGGAATCGCCGGGCCTGATGCGGCGTGATCAGGTACGTGCGGTTCGCCCAGGCCGCGATCTCGGCCGAGCCGCCTGAACCTGGCAGGCGCACCTTCGGTTTCTCGTAGGAGCCGATCACCGTCGCGTTGACGTTGCCGTAGCGGTCGATCTGCGCGCCGCCCAAAAAGCCGACGTCGATCAGGCCGCGCTGCAGATAGAAAGCGAAGATCTCGTACATCGAACAGACCGACGCGGCGCCGCTCACCAGAGTCGGATCGCCGATCGAGAGCGGCAACCGCGCCGGCTGAGCGCCGATCACGCCGGCCTCGTAGACCAATGTCAGGTTCGGTGCATGCGTGCGTCGCGCCAGGTTGCAGGCCAGGTTCGGCAGCCCGACGCCGACGAACACCACGTCGCCATCGCGCAGCAGCCGCGCAGCGTTCACCGTCATCAGTTCGGCAGGAGAGTACGACATGAAATCCCCCAGTCTGTGCCACGGATTTCACGGATTTCACGAATTGCCACGAATACGGTGGAGCATCGCCTTCCGTTCGTGCCCATTCGTTTCAATTCGTGAAATCCGTGGCTGACTTGTTCACAAAAGTTTCGATCAACTTCGCCACAACCTCAGGCTTCTCGAGCGGCACGAGGTGCCCGGACTCGGGCACGACGACGACCTCGGCCGCGGGCAGGGCGTGCCGCGCCCGGCTCACGGCTCCTGGCACGAAGGTGTCGGACTCACTGCCCGCGATGATCAATGCGGGCGTCTTCAACGCCGGCAGGCGTCGCCACAGGTCGGGCGCGCCCGTCATGTAAATGCGCGCCTCCCATTCCGGTGTGAAGCGCAAGGTCACGCCACCATCTGGAGCGGGCGCCGCCAACGACTCGGCGTAGGCATGCAGGCCGTTATCGTCGATGCGCCTGAACACCGACGCTCTGCGATAACGTCCGACCATCTCGGCCACGCTGGCGAAGTGACGCCGCCGACGCAACGTGGTGCGTACAAGCGGATGCAATCGCCGGCCGAGGCCCACGGCGCGAATCGCCTGCCACATCCACAGCAGCCGGGGCGTAAAAAGCACGGGCTCGATCAGAACCAGGCCGCTGAAGCGGTCGGACGCCTTCAGCGCCGCCTGCAGCAAGGTGATGGCCCCCAGCGAGTGCCCGACGCCGATCACCGGCGGCAAGGCCTCTCGTTCGGCCCAGTTCAGCCAATCCTCTACAAAAACGTCCCAGGTGCGCACATCCTCAGGCCGTGCGCCGGGCCAGAGCGGTCGCGCCTCGGGCGCCAGCACCTGAAAATGTTCGGCCAGGCGATCGAGCAGCGGCTGATACGCGCCAGGCGGATAGCCGTTGGCGTGCGCGAAAACGAGAGTCGGAGCGACGCTCATGTCAACTCGCGCTTGAGGACGTCGGCGACGGTCTCGAGCACCTTGATGCGCGCGTAAAGCTTGTCTTCAGCTTCGACCACCGTCCACGGCGCCTTGGCCGTGCTCGTGCGCGCGAACATCTCTTCGGCCGCGGCTTCGTAGTCCTCCCACTTGCCGCGGTTGCGCCAATCCTCATCCGTGATCTTCCAGGACTTGTAGCTGGTGCGCTCGCGTTCCTTGAAGCGTCGCAGCTGCTCCTGTTGGCCGATGTGCATCCAGAACTTGACCAGGATTCCACCGAACTGCACGAACTCGCGTTCGAAGGCGTTGATCTCGCTGTAAGCCCGGCGCCAGGCCGGCTCGCTGGCATAGCCTTCGACGCGCTCGACCAGCACGCGCCCGTACCACGACCTGTCGAAGATCGCGATCTGGCCCTGCTCTGGCAGCCGTCGCCAGAAGCGGTACAGGTAGTGTCGCTCTTTGTCGTCGCCATGCGGGGCAGCGATCGGCCAGACCACGAAGCCGCGCGGATCGAGTTTCTCGGTCAGGCGCTTGATCGCGCCGCCCTTGCCCGACGCGTCCCAGCCCTCGAACACGATCATGACCGGACGCTTCTGCTGATAGACCTCGAAGCCCAGCAGGTGAAGCCGGTTCTGCAGCTCATCGCGCTTTTTCTCGTATTCCTTGCGCCCCAGCTTGAGGCCCAGGTTGAGCGTCTCAAGCATGAGCCGCCTCCTCGCCGGGGGCCGGCAGGGTGGTGGGCGGTGGAGAGGCGTCGCCGAGCCGGTGCTCGTAAGCCGCGATCAATCGTTGGAAGAGCTGAGCGCGAGCGTGGTACTTGTCGGTGGCCGCGATGACGTGCCAGGCGGCGTTGGGCAGATCCGTCCGGCTGATGACGTCTTCGACCAGCTCGAGGTAGTCGTCGTACCTGTCGTGCTGCACGGCGTCTTCCTCGCCGACCTGCCAGGCCGTGAGCTTGTCTTTGAGAAGCTTCTTGAACTGCCGCGACTGCTCCTTGCGGCTGATGTGAAACCAGAACTTGACGATCAGGGCGCCGTCGGCGGCCAGCATCTGTTCGAACTCGACGATGTCCTGCAGCGCATCCTCGGCAGCGCGCCTCTTCACGACCTTGGTCAATCGTTCGATCAGCACACGCCGGTACCAAGACTGATCGAAGATCACGGTCTGGCCATAGGCCGGCACCTTGTTCCAGAAGCGCCACAGCCATGGATAGTGCTGTTCGGCCGTTCGCGGCGGCGTGATCGGGATCACGCGCACGCCGCGCGGATCGAGCTTCTCGGTCAGGTCGCGGATCGCGCCGCCTTTGCCCGACGCGGCCCAGCCCTCCATGACGACGATCACCGGCACCTTGGCCGTGAAGGCCGCGTGGGTCAGGTCGTATAGCCGGGCCTCCCAGGCATCCAGTTGCTTGTGATAGGTCGCCTTGTCGAGGGCGGCGTTCAGGTCGAGGCCGGTCAGCATCAATAGGCTCCGTAGTTCACGAGCGCGCTCAGGCTCTCGGTCACGGCCAACCGCGCCCGGGTCTCGGGGTCGAGTTTGGCCCAATAGGCGTCTCGATCCGGCACCGCATACACCCATTCATCAAGCCATTGCGCCGTCTGCTCCGGCGACGACGAGACCTTGTCCCACGCGAGATAGAAGGCGTTGTCGCGGTCGTAGTAGCCCTGCGTGTAAGAGGGATGCGCGGCGCCGGGCACATGGCAGACGGCGCTGACGACCAGCGACGGGATCAGCGTCCGATTCGGATCCGACCGGATGACGGCCTCGTCGACGATCTCCTCGGCCGTGACGATCACGCGCTTCGAGGCGAAGGCCGCTTCCTTCTGCTCGCCGATGATGCCCCAGATGTGGCAGTTGCCGTGGATATCGGCGCGCTGCACGTGCACGATGGCGACGTCGGGGTTTAGCGCCGGCACGGTGTTGAGCACCTCTCCGGTGTACGGGCACTCGACCGTCTTGTACTGCGGATTGGCATGCGCCAGGTCGAGCGTGCCCACTGACTTCATCGGCAGAAACGGCAGGCCGGCGGCTCCGGCGGTCAACCGCGTGATCATGGCGAAGTGCGAGTACTCTTCGTACGCCAGTCGCCCGGCCTCGATCTCGGCGCGCACGATGCGCAGCGAGCCGACGCCCGGGTTGCCCGAGTACGAGAAGATCACTTTCTTCGCGCAGCCGGCCGCGACCAACTGGTCGTAGATGATGTCGGGCGTGGCGCGTGCGAGGATGAGGTCGCGCTTGCGCTGGCGGATGATCTCGTGCCCGGCCGCGAACGGGATCAGGTGGGTGAAGCCGGCGGCGTAGACGACGTCGCCGTCATGGACGTGCTCGGCGATGGCGGTCTGCAGGGTGGTGAGCTTCGACATGGAAGGCTTTCGCGGCAGAGACGGGGCGCGTCAATCGACGCGGAACGTCAGTGCTTCTTGTCTTTGTCGTTCTTTCGACTGAACCCGGCCAGGAGGTTGGGCAAGGTGAACGCCGGCCTGGCTGGGGGCGGCGTCGTCGGCTTGCTGGGCGGCTTGCCGCCGAACCTGAGCCAGGAGCCGAACGTGATCACGGCCACGGCCGCCGCGAAGATCCCGACGATCGAGTAGCGGTTGTCCGAGCTCAGCGTGACCACGAACACGAACACCAACATCACGCCGAAGAACAGCACGAAGTTCCCCAATCGCTGGCGCAGGTTCATGTTGAATGTATGGGCCTGTTTCTTCCAGAAGCTGCCACGAATTGCACGAATTGCGACGAATGGTCACGAAGCAAAGGAAATCGCTTCACTCTTCCATCGCTTCTTTCGTGCTGATTCGTATCAATTCGTGCAATTCGTGGCAAGCATTCCCTAGTCTTTCTTGACGCGGGTCTGGATCTGCTCGTGCATGTAGAGCGGCACGTAGTAGAGGCCGCCGCCGTTCTTTCCGCTCGAGCCTGAGCCCTTCCAGCCGCCGAAGGGCTGGAAGCCCGGCCACGCGCCGGTCGTCGCGCCCTGCGGTCGGTTGGCGTACGTGACGCCGGCTTCGATGTGGTTGAAGAAGTACTCGGCCTCCTTCGGCGAGCCGTAGAAGCCGGCCGTCAGGCCGTAGTCGACGTCGTTGGCCATCTTCATGGCGCTCTCGAGCGAGTCGACGGCCGTGATCATCGTGATCGGCAGGAACATCTCGTGCTTCCACAGCCGATGCGTGTGCGGCACCTCATCGACCACTGTGGCTTCGCAGTAATAGCCCTTGGCGTACTCGCCGGTCTTGGGTTGATGGCCGCCGGTGAGCACCTTGCCCGCGCCCGAAAGCTCCTCGGCGAACTCGCCGAACTCGCGATACGAACTGGCGTTGACGACCGGGCCGAGATAGTTCTCGCGCAGGGTCGGGTCGCCGAGCTTGAGCGCCTCGGTCTTCTTGACGATCAGTTCGGCCAGTTTGTCCTTGACCGGCGCCTCGACGATGATGCGCGAGCAGGCCGAGCATTTCTGGCCCTGCAGGCCGAAGGCGGAGCGCACGATGCCGGTCGCCGCGGTTTCGAGGTCCGCCTTGCGCGTGACGACGGCCGGGTTCTTGCCGCCCATCTCGGCGATGACCGGGCGTGGGTAGCGCCCTGCCGCGAACGAGCGGTAGATGCGCATGCCGACGTCGAACGAGCCGGTGAAGGTGATGCCGGCGACGCGCGGGTCGTCGATGAGCGTCTGGCCGACGGTCGAGCCCGGGCCGGTGACGAAGTTGAAGACGCCATCGGGGATGCCGGCGTCGCGCATGCATTCGGCCAGCAGGCGCCCGGTCCAGGGCGTGTCGGTGGCCGGCTTGAACACGACGGTGTTGCCCGCCACGAGCGCGGCACCGCTGGGTCCGCCGGCCAGCGCGAACGGGAAGTTGAACGGGCTGATCACGACCCACACGCCATACGGCCGCAGCACCGAGACGTTGGTGGACGTGAAGCCGGTCAGCGGGTCGGTGCCCATCGGCTTGATGAAGCCGCCGTTGCGCTCCATCGAGTCGCACGAGTAGTAGATCAGGTCCGCGGTCTCTTGAGCGTCGCCGAGGCCCTCCATGCGGTTCTTGCCGACCTCGAGCGAGAGCACGACGCCGATCTCGTAGACGCGCTTCTCGATGTTGGCAGCGGCCTTGCGCAGCAGGCGGACGCGATCCTGCCATTTCATGTTCGCCCACTTGGGCCAGGCGGCATGAGCGGCGGCCAGGGCATCGTCGGCGTCCTGTTTGCCGCCCTTCTGGAAGGTGCCCAGCACCCAATCGGTGTTGATCGGCGAGCGGTCCTCGAACTTGTCGGCCACGAACCGCTCCTGGCCGTTGATCAACATGCCGACGTCCTTCCCGAGGCCGGCCTTGACCTTCGCCAACGCCTTGTCGTAGCGCGTGTGCATCTCCTCGGGCGGGTTGAACATCGTCGAGTAGGTCAGGCGGAAGGGCTGCGCCGCCGCAGCCGGCTTGGCCACGGCCTTACGCCGAGCCGCAGGCTTCTTGACGGGTTTGGCCTTGGCTTTGGCGGATACGGTCTTTGGCATAGGAGGTCTCCTGGAGGTCAAACAATGGTCCTGTCATTGTGCCTTAACCCCCATGGCCCGGCAAGGGCGAGGGTCGAAGGGCGCGGTAGCGTTCGGTCCTCGCTCCTCGCTCCTCGCCCTTCGATCTTCAGTACAATCCCCGCATGCCAGCCTACAAGCACCACGGCCTGCGGCTCTGGTACGAATGCGATGGCTCCGGGCCGGCGGTGCTGTTGCTGCACGGCATCGGCGCTTCGGCGCGGGATTGGGATTTTCAGTTGCCGGTGCTTCTGCCGGGCCATACCGTCGTCCGGCTGGACCTGCGCGGCCACGGCCGGTCTGACTCGCGCGGCCTGTATACGATCGAGGAACTGGCCGGTGACGCGGCGGCATTGGTCGAGCATCTCGGGCTCGAGCCCGTTCACGTGATCGGGCACTCGCTGGGCGGGGCCGTGGCCCTGGCCCTCGCGCTGGGAAGGCCTGGCGCGGTGCGGAGCCTGACCCTGGCCAACACCTTCGCGCGTTTCAAAGCGACGGCCGGCCCGCAACGTTCACGGGCCGCGCGTCGGCTGGCGCTGCTCGCGCGCGGCGACCTGCCGGCCCTGAACGCCTTCATCGCCGACGGGCTGTTCCCGGGAGCCGATCTGGCCGACTTGCGCGCCGGCGCCCTCGAACGCCTCAACGGCAACCTGCGTCCCGACAGCCGCCTGGTGTTGTGGCGAACGCTCCTGGCGATCGCTCGCTTCGATGTGCGCGGGAGGCTGGGCCGCGTTGCGGCGCCGACCCTGGTCGCCATCGCCGGTCGTGACACCACCGTCTCGCCGTCGTGCAGCGAAGAACTGGCCGCCGGCATTCCGCTCGCGCGCCGCCTCTATCTCCCTGACGCCAGTCACGCGCTGCCGATGGAATGCCCGGGGGACTTCAACGAGGCCTGGTTGACTTTCACGGCCACGTTGGCGCAGCGAGTGTCTTCGCCGTGAATGGTGCCGAGGGATGGTTGAGGACCAGACGCGCATCTCGAACGAGCGTCAACGCCCAAGTTGATTCGCGAGGATCAAGAGAGCCCGTCGCTCATGGGCGAGGGTGTCGCCATTTAGATGTGGTACATTGACACGACATCGCCGTTGAGGAGCCCCCATGTCTGATCCACGTCATACTCGCCTCGCGCAGGTCCTGGTCGATTACAGCCTCGACGTTCAGGCCGGACAGGTGGTCGCCATACTGGGCACACCCTTGGCCGACTCGCTCGTGCGGGCGGTGTATCAGCGCATCCTCGAGCGCGGCGCCCAGCCAGTTGTCTTGATGACTCTGCCTGGCCTGCAGGAAGTTTATTTCCGCTACGCTGCCGAGCCGATTCTCGATCGCACAAACCCGGTCGTGAGGTTCATCTACGAGAACGCCGACGGCCTGGTCCAGATCCTGTCGTCTGCTCACACCCGCGAACTCGCCGGATCCGATCCGGCTCGAATTCGCCGATCCCGCGCCGCCGACGCGCCGGTCATCAAGACCTTCATGGAACGCAGCGCTCGCAGTGAACTGCGCTGGGTCGTCACGCAGTACCCGACCGACGCACAGGCCCAGGACGCCGACATGAGCCCGCTGACGTATCAGGAGTTCGTCTACCGCGCCTGTCACGTCGACGGCGGCGACGACGATCCCGTGGCGTACTGGCGGGCGTTTCAGGCCAAGCAACAGCGCATCTGCGACTGGCTCAAGGGCAAACAGGAAGTGCATCTGCGCGGCCCGAACATCGACCTTAAGGTGTCGATCCGCGATCGCATCTTCATCAACGCTGACGGCCGCAGCAACATGCCCGACGGCGAGGTGTTCACGGGCCCCGTCGAAGACGGCGTCGACGGCTGGGTGCGTTTCACTTATCCAGCGGTGTACGGCGGTCGCGAGGTCGAGGGCGTCGAGTTGACGTTCGAGGCGGGCAAGGTCGTCAAGGCGACGGCCCGTAAGAACGAGGAATACATGCTCAGCGTCCTCGACACGGACGCCGGCTCGCGCACGCTGGGTGAATTCGCCATCGGCACCAACTACGGCGTCGATAAGTTCACGCGCAACATCCTCTTCGACGAGAAGATCGGCGGCACGATCCATCTGGCGCTCGGGGCAGCTTACCCCGAGACTGGCGGGCGCAACGAGTCGTCGGTCCACTGGGACATCGTCTGCGACATGCGCGAGGATTCGGAGATCGCGGTTGACGGCGAGGTGTTCTACCGCAACGGCCAGTTCACGATATAGATCCATTCGACCCAAACGAAAAGGCCCGAGCATCGCTCGGGCCTTTTCGTTTCAGCGATCACTCCGGCAGTCGCTTCCGAACCGGAACGGCCGTGGCCGCGGGCTTGGGTGCCTTGAGTTGCGCCGTGATCGGCAGGGTGAAGAAGAAGACGCTGCCGCCGTCGGCCGGGCCTTCCACACCGATCTTGCCGCCGTGGGCCTCCACCGCCAACCGGCAGAAGGTCAGCCCAAGGCCGGCGCCGGCGCGGCGGGGCTGGCCGTCGTCCTTGCGCACCTGATAATGCTTCTCGAAGATCAGGGCGCGCAATTCTGGCGGCACTCCCTCGCCGTCGTCGCGCACCCAGACCAAAATCGAGTCGCCGCGCTGTTCGGCGGTCAGATCGATCCTGCCCCCCATGGGCGTGAACTTGAGCGCGTTGCTCAGCAGATTCTCGAGCACGCGCCCGATCAGCATCGCATCGACAAGGGTCATCGGCAGGCCGGGCGCCACGTCGACGTTCAGGCTCTTTCCGTCGCGGTCGGCCTGCGCGCGCAGCAAGTCGGCCTTTTCGTCCATCAGCGCGCCGATGTGCAGCGGCTCGAGATCGAGCTTGAACTCGCCGGCTTCCATCTTGTTGATGTGCAACAGGTCGTCGATCATGCCCATCATGCGATGGCTGGCGCCGAGCGCCCGGCCGACGAGCCGCGTCGTCATCGCCGCCTGCAGCGCCATCGCGTTGTTGTTGTTAACCGTCTCAGCGCTGCCCGACACTTCCTGGCTGATGCCGCGCACCATCAACTCGAGGTTGGCCGCGATGGCCGAAAGCGGATTGCGCAGGTCGTGCACGATCATGTGGGTGAGATCGTTGCGTTGCGTTTCGGAGGCCATCAGGTCGGCATAGGCGCGCTCGAGTTCGCCGGTGCGCTCGCTGATCAACCGGTCCGCGCGTCGCACGATGCCGAGCAGGGCGACGAAGAGCGCGCCGAGGCTGAGCGCGGCCAGCACAAGGCCCAGCAGCCGGGATTGCATCTCGGAGCCGGCAAGGTCGGGCATGTCGCGCAGCGTCATCAACACGCCCACCGCGTCACCGGCGCCGTTGAGCAGGGGCGTGTAGAGCAGGGCGTAGTAATGGTCGTTGGCGGGATCGAAGGTTGCGCCGCTGCCCGGCTCGAGCAGCTTGTAATCCGTTTCGCCGCGGGTGGCCCGCAGGAACGACGGGTCGGCGACGCCCACGATGGCCGGCAGGCTGGGCGCCTGCGTCTCGGCGGGGTAAACGCGCTGGCCGTCCAGCGAGTAGAGCGCGCCCGAGGCCAGCACGTCGAAGTTCGTCATCTGCGACGTCATCCAGCTCTCGAGCTCGCTGTCGACCGTCAGACCCGCGATCTGGTCTGGCCGTTCGAGGGCCAGGTGCGACACGACGTTGGCGGACAGGCCGCGGTTGATGGCGCCCGAGCCGACGACCATCTCGTTGACAAGGTTGCCGAAGACGATGCGGCTGTAGACCTCGCCCGAGATCAAGGCCAGCGCGCCCGTGACGATCAGGCTGGCGACCGCGTAATAGCGGGTCAACTGGAAGGCGCGCACCTGCTCGTACTGTCTCCAGAGCATGCCCATCGTGGCTCCCCACGCGAGCAGCAGGATCAGGTGGTGCAACCACCAGCTCAGATTCCCGACCGGGAAGAGATAGAGGCTGATCGTCGCCATCAGGCCCCAAAGGCCGTTGCACAGGTAGAGGCCAGCCAGCGGCTCAG
The DNA here is from genome assembly GCA_044226485.1 of Anaerolineales bacterium. Lineage (GTDB taxonomy): Bacteria > Chloroflexota > Anaerolineae > Anaerolineales > UBA6663 > UBA6663. Next base: position 283,203 of record JBGAGY010000004.1, on the reverse strand, counting down.
ACTTGCGGATCAGGCGCCAGCCGAAGGCCAGGGTGGCCAGGCCCCAGGCTCCAGCCGTCGCCGCGAACATGGCCGTCGAATACGGCGCGCCGAGCATGGCCGAGAGAAGCTCGGGCGCGACCAAGGCGAGGCCGGCGAAAGCAAGTGCGATCAGCACACAGGCGGCCAGGGCCAGCTGGAAGATGCGCAGGTCGTCACGAGCGGCGGGGTCGTCTCGCATGGCCGGGGAGTCGTTCTTGCCCGGGATCACGCCGGCCAAGACGAACAGGACGCCGCCGCCCAGTAGCGTCAGCCAGGAGCTCCAGGTCGCGGCGGGGTGCAGATGATGCATCATCGCGCCCGGCGTGAGCGCGCCGTGCATCATGAAGAACGACGCCATCCAGCCGAACGCCAGCCCGACCAGCATCGGCCGCAGTCGACCGATCTGACCCACGGCGCTGACGACGAAGAACGAGATCACTGCCGCGACGAAGGCCGTGAATGTGACGACGTAGAAGTGAACCAGTGGCGCGCTGAGGGCCTGGTCGATTTCAGGTCGCAGGTAGAGGAAGGCGAGAGCGGCCCCTGGCAGGGCCAGACCCATCAGAGCCAGGATCTTCAAACGCATATAGGCTAAGTTTACGGAAGTCGCGCCAGAAGTCTTGACTGTGCAAGACAAAAGACGTGTAAATTCGGTTAATCAGGACCAAAAAGGGTCGCCGGCTCAGCAAAAACGTTGGCGTGCACGATCCAAAAAAAAGCCCGCATCACGCGGGCTTCAGCTCCTCGACCTGGATTTGAACCAGGAACCTACCGGTTAACAGCCGGTTGCTCTGCCGATTGAGCTATCGAGGAATAGCCTGAAGATTTTACCGGGCGCGATGGTGGCTGTCAAGGTTGAGGGGACAGTAGACGTCAGGCTTCAATGGGCGCGCCGGCAAGAGATGTGGATCGATCGAACCCACTTGAACACAGGAACCGGATTTCACAGATGCCCGCGCCACCGGCCCTTCGACTGCGCGCGGTCCGCGTCCCCTGACGCAGCCACTAACTCGGCCGCGCTCCGCTCAGGGTGGTGGCGCTCCTTGTGTGGTGGTGCTCCTCGTGTGATGGCGCTCCTTGAGTGGTGACGCTCCTTGAGTGATTGTGTCAGGGCAGAACCCCTTCTCAACAAGCGTCACCACCCTGAGCGGAGCGCGGCAGGAGCCTGTGCCAAAGACAACCCTCTCTTACGCGCGCAGTCGAAGGGTCGGTGGCGCGTGGCCATGGCCACCCACCGCCTTCGTCTTTCCCCCTTGCTCGGCCCGTTATAATCGCCGGATGCTTGCGAACCTACGCGCGTCACTCACTCGCAGAGTCACGCCACAGATCGCCTGGGCGTTGACGCTGGCCCTGTGCGCGTTGACGGTCGGCAGCTGGCTGGCGCTCACGCCCGAGGGGGTGCTCGGCAAAGCCGACGCGATCGGGTACGCGATCTGCCATCGCATCGACCTGCGCTCGTTTCACATCGGCGTGCGCGAAATGCCGCTGTGCGCGCGCTGCACAGGCATCTACCTCGGCGCGCTCTTCACGCTGATCACGTTGGCCGCGCTTGGCCGCGGCCGGGTAGGGGGCCTGCCCTCGACGCCCATCCTGATCGTGCTGATCGGCTTCATCGGCGCGATGGGCATCGACGGCCTCAACTCCTACGCCGGCTTCTTCCGCGGCCGCATCCCGCAGCTCTACGAACCGACCAACGAACTTCGGCTGATCACAGGCACGCTGTGCGGCGTCGCGGTGGCCTGCCTCATCTATCCGGTGTTCAATCAGACTCTGTGGCGCGGGTGGGATGTCAAGCCGATCGTCGGGCGGTGGCGCGAGTTGGGGCTGATCGTCGTCGTGGCGGCGGTCACGGTGGGCCTGGTGCTGAGCAACCAGGTGGTGATCCTGTACCCGCTGGCCCTGCTCAGCGCGCTTGGCGTGCTGGTGCTGCTGACGATGCTTTACACGCTGGGCGTGTTGCTGGTCACCCGCCGTGAAGCGGTGCTCGAGAGTTGGCGTCAGGCGGCATTGCCGCTATTATTGGGCTTTACGCTGGCGATCCTTCAGATCGCCGTGATCGATGCCGTGCGGTACGGGTTGTTCGGCACCTGGGCCGGGCTCCCGATCGCCGGTTGACTAATCATTGAGGAGATCCGGATCATGGCCTCATCGGGCAACAACAACCGCACCATCATCATCGTCGTCGCCGTCGTCGTCCTGCTGTGCTGCTGCTGCGCGGTGGTGGCCACCGCCGGCTGGTTCTGTGGCGATCTCATCACCGGCGTCGCCAATAGCTGCACCTTCTGAGTCAGGATCTCATCCCCGCACGGCCCAGACGCGGCGCCTCGGTCCACCCAGTGGGCTGGGGCGCCGCGTCGGTTTTTGTCGCGTGTCATATATCAGGCCGAGTCGAAAGGCCAGCCCCGCGTCTCGACGAGGGCGCGGATCTCGGCCACGGCCCCGCGTGCCGCTTCGACCTCTTGCTCCGACAGGGCGAGCGCGGCGAATTCGTCTTCGTCAAGCACTGTGATCGTCCGGGCGGGCGTTACCCAGACGTCGAGCGCCAGATCGGTCTGGCGCACGTCGACGGCGTGGTCGTCGATGATCGCCGGACGCGCGACGTTGCAGTACCAGCCGCGGAGTGCGTCGCTGCCGACAGCGTGGCACTCGAACACGTTGTACCAGCGGTCGCTGAAGAAGTGCTCGACCATGCGATCGCCACGCTCGAAAACCGTGTAGCCCAGCTCCAACCGATCGCGCAGCGCAAAGAACGCCTCGACCGTGATGTGGTTCGGCCCACGCGTGACACATCGCCCCGGGTAGTTCAACACCTCACGCCCCGCCGCGTTGATCTTGCGAATGGTGTACGACAGGTCGGTCATCGGGCGCGCCTGCCTTTGGCCGACGCGATCGGCGGCCGGGGCATGTCGACGCTGAGTGCCCACCACAGCCCATAGCTCTCGATCTGCCGGATCATGACCGCCAGCTCGTCCATGGGCGTGTTCGGCGCCTTGAGCAGCCACCAGCGCAAAACGCCCAGGCTTGCGCCCGCGCAAAAGCTGGCGACGAGGTCGATCGGCACGACGGGAGTCCGCCCGTTGTCGTGCGCGATCTTCTCGAAGTCTTCCCTGGCGCGCTCGCACAGGTAGTCGAGGATCTGCGACCAGAACGGCCAGACCCCCTGCTCGCCGAGCATGGTGCGGTAGATCTCGGCGTGATCCGAGACGTGCTGCAGATCACTGGCGAAGAACGCCTGCTCGGCCTGCGAGTTCCGGCGGAGTTCGGCCAGGCTCATGTCTGGCCCGGGACCGCGCAGGCCCTCGTAGATCTCCTGCAGGCTGATCGTGAGCAACTCTTCTTTGTCCTTGAAGTGGAGGTAGAAAGTCGCGCGGCTGAGGTTGGCCCGGTCCGTGATGTCCTGCACGGTCAGGGCGTCGAAGCCTTTCTCACGGATCAGGCCGAACACGGCGTCCCTCAGGGCGGCGCGAGTGCGCGCGATCCGTCGATCCGGCTGACGCGCCGGCGCCTGGAGCGGGGAGGTGCTGCTTCTAGACATGTGTCTATTATAAGACACGGGCTCTATATTGATAATTGACAGCGTGTCTAGAAATTGTTACACCCTTTCTGTGGGGCGCGTTCCTGACCCGCGCTTCACTCCATGAGGTATCCATGACCCTGTCGACACTATCAACGCTGCCCGGCCCGAGGTATGTCGGCCTCGGCGGCCAGCTGCGCCTGACCCGCGACTTCACCACCGACCTGCTGGCGTCCATCCGCCAATGGCGCGCCCTGCACGGGCCGACCTTCGCGCTGCACCTGGGAGGAGACTCGCACGTCTTCATCACGGAGCCGGCCGACCTCCACACGGTGCTTGTCGAACGCTCCGAGGATTTTCGGAAGGGCAATGAGTACACCGATTCGAAGCAGGGTGTGCGCCGTTTTCTCGGCAACGGCCTGCTGATCAGCGACGGTTCCTTCTGGCGGCGCCAGCGCCGGCTTGCCGCGCCGGCCTTCCACGGCAAACGCATCGAGGCCTATGCGGCGCAGATGACGGCGCAGGGCGACGCCATGCTGTCGCGTTGGGCCGATGGCGGCCGGCTCGACGTCAGCACCGAATTCTCGGACGTGACCTTCCGCATTGTGGCGCAGGCCCTCTTCGGCGCCTCCGTCAGTGAGGGGTCGGCCGGCGCCCTATCGGTCGCGGATGCGAGACGTGTACATCGTGCCGTTGATGTAATGCAGCGCTACTTCGCCGGCAGCCAGCTCCTGCCGCCCTGGATCCCGACGCCGATCGAACTCGATGCGCGGCGGGCGCGTCGCGATCTGGATGCCGTCGTCTTCGGCCTGATCGCCGAACGGCGCCGGCGCGCCGAGGCCGACACCGGCGATCTGCTCTCGATGCTCCTGGCCGCCCGCGATGACGAGGGCCAGCCGATGAGCGACGAGCAGTTGCGAGACGAGGTCGTCACGCTGCTCCTGGCCGGACATGAGACCACGGCCAATACGCTCAACTGGACGATGGCGCTCCTGGCTCAGCACCCGGGCATCGAGGCCAGGCTGCAGGCCGAGGTCGACGCTGTCCTCGATCACGGCAGACGCGCGCCCACGCTGGCCGATCTGCCGAACCTGACATACACCGAGCGGGTCGTCAACGAGGCGCTGCGGCTTTTCCCGGCCGCCTTCATCATCAGCCGTGTTTCGCAGAGCGACGTCGAGTTGAGCTTCGGCACCGTGCCGGCCGGCTCGCAGGTCAACATCCCGATCTACCTCGTGCATCGCGACGCGCGCTGGTACGCCGACCCTGAGAAGTTCGATCCCGATCGCTGGCTGCCCGAACGTCAGGCCGGTCTGCCGAAGCAGGCGTACCTGCCTTTCGGCGGCGGGCCGCGCATCTGCATCGGCAACAGCTTCGCGCTGATGGAGGCGCGTCTGCTCCTGGCGCAGATCACAAGCCGTTTCCAGTTGCGCTTGCTGCCCGAGACTCGCCTCGTCGCGCGCACCGGGTTGACGCTGACGCCGCGCTTCGGCCTTCCGATGCGGGCGGAGCGGCGGGCATGACCCCTTCGCCGGGCGGTTGGAGGCTGCGTTTCGGCGCGATCTGGCTGGGTCAATCGCTCTCGTTGTTCGGGAGCGTGCTGACGCAGTTCGTGCTGGTCTGGTGGATCACCGATACGACGGGCTCGGGCGTCGCGCTGGCCACCGCCGCGCTGGCCGGGATGGCACCGCAGGTGTTGCTCGGCCCCGTGGCGGGAACGCTCGTTGATCGCTGGAACCGCCGCGTCGTCATGGTCGGCGCCGACGCGCTCTCGGCGTTGTGCATCATCGTGCTGATCGTGTTGTTCAGGTCGGGCGCTGGCACGCTCTGGCACGTCTACGCGCTCATGGCTGTGCGATCGGTGTTGCAGGCCTTTCATCACCCCGCGGCGGGAGCGAGCACGACCCTGCTGGTCCCGGCGGATCAGCTCGGCCGGGTCGCTGGCCTCAATCAGCTGGTCAGCGGCCTGAGCAACATCGCGGCGGCGCCGTTGGGTGCGCTGGCGCTGGGCGTCTGGCCGCTCGAAGGCGCGCTGTTGATCGACGTCGTCACGGCTCTGCTCGGAATCGTGCCGCTGCTGTGCTTCTCCATCCCCCAACCGACTGCTACAGCCGATGCCGCGCCGACTGCCTTTTGGAGCGAGCTGCGCGAGGGCCTGAGGTTCGTCTGGCGTTGGCCCGGCCTGCGGCTGCTGCTCGGTTTGGGTATGTGGGTGAGCGCTGCCGCCAACGCTGCCTATGCGCTGCAGCCCTTGATCGTGCGCGGCGCGTACGGCGGCGATGTGTCGGCCGTCGCTCTGATGGAATCGTTCACGGGCCTGGGCATGGTGCTGGGCGGGCTGGCGATGGCGATCTGGGGCGGGTTCCGCCGACGCGTTGTGTCGAGCCTGGCGGGCATCGCGGCCATCGGCATCGGCCAGACCCTGACGGGCGCCGCGCCGCAGACCGCGTTCTGGCTGGCGGTCGCCGGCGGCCTCACGCTTGGCCTGGCGTTGCCGTTCGCGCACGCGCCGCTCACGACCGTGATCCAGGAGCGCGTGCCGCCGCAGATGCAGGGCCGCGTGTTGAGCCTGCTCGGCAGCGCGCTCGGGTTGGCCGGGCCGATCGGCTTGGTCTTCGCCGGCCCGTTGGCCGATGTGCTCGGCGTCCGCACGATCTACGTGGCCGGTGGCGTGGGCATTGTGTTGCTGGCGTTGGCGGGATTCGCCTCACGGACGCTCATGGGCCTCGAGCAATCCGCGCCGCCCTCTCACCTTGCAGCCGCTGACGCTTCGACGTCGGTGGCCGTGCAGACCACGGCGCGGCAGAAAACCTAGCCGATCGTTGTACGCTTGGCGTATGGATCTCACGAGTGAGCGTCACGCCGCGACCCTTGTCGACCTTACGACCAGTGATCGGTCGGCGTTCGTCGAACTGATGGCCCCGGCTTTCGCGCGCGATCCCTGGTTCATAACTCTGTTTGGTGCGGGGCCCCTTGGGCATCGGAGAAGCCGTGACTTTCTGTCGTTTCTGTTCGATCTGAGTCTGTGGACGGGCACGGACCTGCGCGGGCTCTGGCGGGCCGATCGTCTGATCGGTGCGTACGTCCTCGAACGACCCGTTGCCAAACAGAGCGGCTGGCCACGCGTCGTCTGGCGAGCGCTGTCAGGGCCGATCGGGCTTTCGTGGCGTAACGTTCGACAGCTCTCGCCGTACATGCGCCACACGCGGGCGGCGCTGCCTTGCGGCCGATGCTATTACCTGATGTTGATCGGAGTCGATGAGGCGTTTCGCGGTCGTGGGTTGGGCCGCCGCATGCTGGATGAGATCCTGGCGCGCGTCGACCACGATGCGACGGCCATGGGCATCGGGCTCGACACCGAGAACCCGGTCAACGTGCGATTGTATGAGCGCTTTGGGTTCAGCGTCACAGCCCGGGCCGCCGTGAGCGGCGTCGACGTGGCCTGTATGTTTCGGCCGAGGCGGGCCGATGGACGATGAAAACGATCAAACCCTTCTTCTATGTGACTGACCTCGGGTTCATCCTTTATTGGCTCGTTACCGGCCTCGGCCTGATCCCGGCGGCCTGGGCCTTCAATGGTTATCACGATCCGGTGCTGGTCGCCTGGAACTGGTCTTTCTTGCCGCTCGATCTGCTGGCCTCGGCCACGGGCCTCACGGCGCTCTGGGCTGAGCGCACTGGCCGCCTCGACTGGCGTGGCTTGGCCATCGCCTCCCTGGCGTTCACGAGCGCCAGCGGCCTCAACGCCGTTGCCTTCTGGGCTCTGCGCGGCGAATTCGACTGGCAGTGGTGGCTGCCGAACCTGTACCTGTTGCTGTATCCGTGGTGGTTCCTGCCCAGGTTGATCGGTGCCTTCCGCCTGGCCACCACGGAAGAGGGGCAGGCATGATCGAGCTCGCAGACGGCGTCTATCAGATTCCGCTTGGGCCCAGACATGCGATCAATGCCTACCTCGTCGGCGACATCCTGGTCGATGCCGGGATCCGCTGGACCGGCCCAGCACTCCTGCGCGAGCTTGCCGGGCGTCCTCTGGCGGCGCATGTGTTGACCCACGCGCACGCCGATCATCAGGGGGCCAGCGCCCTGATCTGTCGCGAGCGAAGCGTGCCGCTTTGGTGCGGAGCCGCCGATCGCGCGGCCGCCGAGAGCGGTAACATCCTTTTGGACGCCCCTGATCCTGGCCATCTCATTATGAGATTTCAGCAGCGGTGTTGGGCTGGGCCTGGTCATCCGGTTGCGCGCACGCTGAGCGAGGGCGATCGCGTCGGAGGCTTCATCGTCCTTGACACACCCGGGCACTCTCCGGGCCATGTCGCTCTGTGGCGCGAGGCAGATCGCGTTTTGATCGCCGGTGACGTGATCACGACGATGGATCTCCGGACGACCTGGCCAGGCGTGCGCGAGCCGTTGCCGATATTCACGAAAGACCCGGCCCTGAACCGCGCCAGCATCCGGCGGATTGCGGCTCTGCGTCCGCGGGTCGTTGGCGTCGGCCATGGGCCAGCCCTTCGGGATCCCGAGGCTCTGGCAAAGCTTGTGAGCTGAGACCCGGTGATCGGCTCTCGGATTACACTATTGGCTATGACCTCCCTCTCCGTCGTCAGCGGTGACATCACAAAGCTCCAGGTCGACGCCATCGTCAATGCCGCCAATGAGTCGTTGCTCGGCGGTGGTGGGGTGGATGGCGCGATCCATCGCGCCGCCGGGCCAGAGTTGTTGGCCGCGTGTCGAAAGCTCAATGGCTGCGCGACCGGCCAGGCCAAGATCACGCCGGGCTTCCGGCTTCCGGCGGCCTGGGTCATCCACACCGTCGGGCCGATCTGGCGGGGTGGGGCGCGCGGCGAAAATGAGTTGCTGGCGTCTTGCTATCGCGAATCGTTGAGGATCGCGAAGGAGAAGGATCTGCACTCGATCGCGTTCCCGTGCATCAGCACCGGCGTGTACGGCTACCCGCAAGAGGCGGCGGCGCAGATCGCTGTGGACGAGGCGCGCCGGGTCGCGGCGGAGCCGTCCAGCTTGAACGAGATCGCCTTCTGCTGTTATCTGGAAGAGGATGAGCGCATCTACCAGCGGCTGTTGAACGCCGCATCGTGATGGGGAAAGACGTGATGGCCGAACTTCAGACCTTCTCGTGCCCGAGCTGTGCCGCCCCGCTGGATATCCCCAGACGGGTCGACGAGACGATCCGTTGCCCCTACTGCGGCACAAGTGTGGTTGTGCCCGAGTCTCTCCGAACGGAACGCCCGACGCTGACAGATGAACTGCGCGACCAGGCCAGGGGGCACCTTCGCGCCGGCAAGAAGATCCTGGCCGTGACGCTGCTGAAAGACGCGTTGCGCCTCAGCCTGACGGAGGCTCGGGCCCTGGTGAAGGAGATCGAGGCGGGGTTGCCGCCGGGCTCGCTGCCGAAGCCGACGACACCGTACCTCGAAAAATCCGAGCAGGCTGCTCAGGCCGTCCGATTGGAAATTCAGGCCCTGGTCGCCGAGGGGAAAACTCTCCAGGCTGTCCGTCGCTTCAGTCAGGCTTACCGCGTGGGCCTGCGCGACGCGCAGCACTTCGTGCAACAACTTGAGGCGAGCCTCCGCGATCCGCACGCTTCGCCGTTCGTCTGGCCCAAGGCCCGCTGATGACCACTTCTTCCGGCCACCAGTTTCAGTCAAGCCGCACGGCTGACCTGTGTGCACAGTGCACCCAGGCCGAGTACGCCGGGCGCCTCGACGACGCGCGTCTGTTGAGCCTAAGAGCCTGGGAGAGCGCAGCCGACGACCTCGACGCCTGCCTGGCCGCGCACTACGTTGCGCGCTACGAGCCAGATCCCGTCGAACGCCTCCGCTGGAACGAGATCGCGCTGGAGAAGGCGGAGGGTGCGCCGCCGGAGCGGATCGTCGGCTGGCTGCCATCTTTGTGCGTCAACCTCGGTCGCGCTCACGAAGCGCTCGGGCATGAGGCGCAGGCGCGCCATTACTTCGCACAAGCAGCCGAACTCGGGTTGCCTCACGCCCCAGACGGGCCTGATCGCCTGCACTCCAGCCCGTGAATCAAAAGCCGCGTGGACGTCCTCCACGCGGCTTCTTCATGATGCCCAGCGGGCTCAGGCCGGCAAGGCCTCGCCTTCTCTGAGGGTCTCGAAGGTCAGTTCGTCGCCGACGGCGTCGACTCGGATCGTCGAACCCTCGGGGAACTCACCCTGCAGCAGTCGGAGCGCGAGCGGATCCTGCAGCTCACGCTGGATGGCACGCTTGAGCGGCCGGGCGCCGAAGTCCGGGTCCCAGCCGGCTCGAGCCAGTTGCTCGCGGGCCGCGTCAGTGACGTCGAGCGTCAGGCGGCGGTCGGCCAGCAGGCGGCTGAGCCGCTCGAGCTGTACGTCGACGATCTGGCGCACCTCGCCGGTCGTCAGGCTGTGGAAGACCACGACCTCATCGATCCGGTTGAGGAACTCGGGCCGGAAGTGCTGGCGCAGCGCCGCCGTGACCTCGGCTCGCGTCGCCTCGTGGCTGCGGCCCCACAGCTCGCTGCCCAGGTTGCTGGTCATGACCACGACGGCATTCTTGAAGTCCACGGTGCGGCCCTGACCATCGGTCAGGCGGCCGTCGTCGAGCATCTGCAACAGCGTGTTGAAGACCTCGGGGTGCGCCTTCTCGATTTCGTCGAAGAGGACGACGCAGTACGGGCGTCGCCGCACGGCCTCGGTCAGCTGGCCGCCCTCTTCATAACCGATGTAGCCGGGCGGGGCGCCGATCAGCCGCGCGACGGCGTGGCGTTCCTGGTACTCGCTCATGTCGATGCGCACGAGCGCCTGTTCGTTGTCGAACAGGAACTCGGCCAGGGCGCGGGCCAGCTCGGTCTTGCCGACGCCCGTCGGGCCGAGGAAGATGAACGAGCCCAACGGCCGGTTCGGGTCCTGCAGGCCTGAGCGCGCGCGGCGCACGGCGTTCGACACGAGGCGCACCGCCTCGTCCTGGCCGATGACGCGCTTGTGCAGCCGATCCTCCATGTGAACGAGCTTGTCGAGCTCGCCTTCCATGAGGCGCGTCACCGGGATGCCCGTCCACTTCGCCACGATCGCGGCGATGTCTTCGCTCCCGACTTCCTCTTTCAGAAGACCAGCATCTCCTTGCAGCTGCTTGAGGCGCGCTTCGCCCTCGGCGAGCTGGCGCTCCAGGCTTCGCAGGGCCTCGTAGCGCAGCCGGGCCGCGGCCTCAAGATCGGCGCGGCGCTCGGCCTGCTCGATCTGGGTGCGGGTCTGCTCGATCTGGCCCTTGATCTCGCGCAGGCGCAGGATAGCCTGCTTCTCGGCCTCCCAACGTCCGCGCAGGGCCGTCGAGCGCTCCTGGGCGTCGGCGAGTTCGCGCTCGAGTCGGCCGAGGCGCTCCTTGCTGGCGGCGTCGCGCTCCTTCTTCAAGGCCTGGCGCTCGATCTCGAGCTGCATGATCACGCGATCGACTTCGTCGAGCGCCTGCGGCTTGCTGTCGATCTCGGTGCGCAGCCGCGCGGCGGCTTCGTCGATCAGGTCGATGGCCTTGTCGGGCAGCTGGCGGTCGGTGATGTAGCGATGCGAGAGCGTCGCCGCCGCGATCACGGCGGCATCCTGGATGCGCACGCCGTGGTGCACTTCGTAGCGCTCCTTCAGGCCGCGCAGGATCGAGATCGTCTCGGCCACGCTCGGCTCATCGACGAAGACGGGCTGGAAGCGGCGCTCGAGGGCCGCGTCTTTCTCGATGTGCTTGCGGTATTCATCGAGCGTCGTCGCGCCGATCAGGTGCAACTCGCCGCGGGCCAGGAGCGGTTTGAGCATGTTGCCAGCGTCCATGGCGCCCTCGGCAGCGCCGGCGCCGACGACAGTGTGAAGCTCGTCGACGAACAGGATCACCTGCCCGGCGGCGTCGGTCACTTCCTTGAGCACGGCCTTGAGCCGCTCTTCGAACTCACCGCGATACTTCGCGCCGGCCACGAGCGCGCCAAGGTCGAGCGCCACAAGGCGCTTGTCCTTCAGGCCCTCAGGCACGTCGCCGTTGACGATGCGCTGCGCCAGGCCCTCGGCGATGGCAGTTTTGCCGACGCCCGGCTCGCCGACCAGGGCCGGGTTGTTCTTGGTGCGCCGCGACAGGATCTGGATGACGCGCCGGATTTCCTCGTCGCGGCCGATGACCGGATCGAGCTTACCCTGCCGGGCCAGTTGGGTCAGATCCCGTCCGTACTTCTCGAGCGCGGCATACGTGTCTTCCGGGTTCTGCGAGGTGACGCGATGCGAGCCACGGATGGCCGTCAGCGCCTTGAGGATGGCGTCTCGGCGCACGCCGTCGCCGCCGGGCAGGGCGCGCACCGCCGACTCCAGCGCGAGCAGGATGTGCTCGGTGGAGACGTAGGCGTCCTTCATGTTCGTCGCCTCGCGCTGGGCGGCGTTCAGCACGTCGCTCGCCGAGCGCGACAGGCTGACGGTCGTGTTCGCTCCGTGCTGGCGCGGGCGCGCCGCGAGCTTCTCTTCGGCGGCCTGCAGCAGCGCCGCCGACGCGCCGCCGATTCTGTCGACGACCTGCGGCACGACGCCGTCGCGTTGGCGGAGCAAGGCGACGAGCAGATGGTCTGGCTCGATCTGGACATGGCCGAAGGTTTCGGCCAGTTGCTGCGCGTCGAGCACGGCTTCCTGCGCCTTTTGGGTGAATTTCTCGAGGTTCATACCGACTCCTGTGGCGGGGCGTCTACCGTGTTCGTTGCTCGCCCCAACACCCTACCTTAACGGTCAGGTGTCAGAAGAACGTTAGTCGCTTCCGTCGAGGTCAAACTCAAGGCTGAAGGCTGACCACCTTTTCGATACAATCCTGCCGACTTCTCCCTGAGAGGACACCGCCATGACGCTCTCGATGCCGACGACGCTCAACGAGCTCCTGACCGCCATCGACTGGGGCTGGGCAGATTGGAACGCCGCCCTCGACCAGCTGACGGACGATCAGTGGCGCTCGCTCCGCGACGAAAAGGGCTGGACGGTCGTTGACCATATCGGCCACATCGCCCGCTGGGAACGGTCCGCCGCCTACTTCCTGCGCGGCCTGCCGCGACACGAAGGCCTCGGCGTCGATGAAGCGCTCTACCTGCAAGGCAACGACGACGCCATCAACGCCGCGATCCAGCTCCAAACGCGCTCGGCCTCGCCGGCCGAGATACGTACCCTGGCTCAGGCCGATCACGACGATCTGCGGACTGTGCTGAGCCAGCTCGATGAGTCCCAGCTGTCGAAATCGTATCGTCACTTCCTGCCTGACGAACCTGGCGACGGCGACGGCCCGCCCGCCATGGAGGTCGTCTTCGGAAACAGTGCCGGCCACTATGCCGAACACCGGGGCTGGCTGCGAGAATGGGTCGAACGAGCCCGCTGAGCGGATCGACACCCGAGGACACCTGCCATGTCCACTACCGAGACGATCCCCGATCTGAACGTCGTGTTTCCGCCTTGTTGCGTGTGTTGCGGGGCGGCAAGAGAGACCGAGTCGACCCTGACCGTCACGCGCGGCACCTCCGAGCCTATTAAACTGATGGTCCCGCACTGCCAGCGATGCGCCAGCGGCACCAAAGCCGTGTTCCTGGCTGGCTGTGTGCCTTTTGTGCTCGGGTTGCTTCTGGTCGGCGGAGGCCTCTTCGGCGTCGTGACCCTGGCCGCGAGTTCATTTGGGCTCGACGAGATGGGGCAGCCGAACAACTTCAACTCGGCCGTCGTCGGCGCTGCCGCCGGGTTGTTCGGGGGGTTCGTGGGCGGGTTTGTCTTCGAGCTCCTGGCGCGCGTTGTGCTGTTGCCCATCTACGGCCGGGCGTTGTGGGAGGCGCCTCTTCTGGCCGCGCAGTTCATCGATGACTCCGACCACGTCGCCGGTTTGACGATTCGGCCCATGCGACAGGGCCAGGGCTACCGTCTGACGTTCTCCAACGAGCCCATCGCAGCGGAGTTCAAGCGCCTCAACCGAGTGGATCAACCTCGATAGCGGTACGGGCCGGATGTTCTAAAGTTGGGTTAGCATGCCCACCGTGCCGGTTGAAATACCACCAGGTCCTTGGCGTTCACCGCTGCGCTCAAGACGAACTCAACGGACGGCCGGCTGCCTCGTCGCCGGCCTGGCTGCCGTTGTGATCACGCTGGCGCCGATCGCGCTGGTGGTGCGAGATCCACGCCCCGCACATGCCGACGCCATCGTCGTCATCGGCGGCGACCACAAGCCGGAGCGCGTGGCGCTGGCCGTCGACCTGTATCGCCAAGGCGTCGCGCCGGTTGTGTTGATCAGCGCCGGCGTCGAAGTGCTCGAGGGCGGCCGGACCGTGCGCGAGGCCGCTGTCATGATCCGCCAGGCCACCGAGCTCGGCCTGCCGCGCGACGTGATCCTGGTCGAGGATTGGTCGCAAACCACTGTCGGAAACGCCACCGAGACCTTAGGGTTCGCCCGCCGCCTCGGTTGGCGCTCGATCGTCCTGGTGACGTCGGCTTACCACAGCCGCCGGGCGGGCGGGCTGTTTCACAGCGCCCTGGATGGCGAAGTCGCCGTGTCGGTGCAGCCGGCGCCGCAGCCCGGTTGCCCGCCATGTTGGCCCTCGTCCATCGACGATCTCGGCATCGCCTTTTACGAATACCGCAATCTGCTCTGGCAACTGCTCAGCGGTGCTTGAACTGCGCACGGCAACGTCTCACCTGCGTTCCATGGCGGCGGGAGCGGCCGTCAACAGCCGCGGACGCAGATCCCGCGCCCAGGTCCTGATCGCGTCCCAGTCGCGATGATCTCCCGGGGACCAGACGCCGGCCCACACGCTGATCTGGAACTGCAGCCGATCGAACAGCGACGGCATGCGGCCGATATCGAGCGAACCAGCGAACAGGCCTTCGCTCACCGGCCGCACCAACGCCCGCACCGGCGCCATGAAATCCGAGACGAAGCCGCGGTAGCTCTCGCCCTGGCGCATCGCCAGAGTCATGCACACCAGAAAAGCCGCGAAAGGCCGACTCGACAGCGCGTTTCGATTCGCGCGCACGAAGTCCAATGCTTCAGGCAGCCATTGCTTGGCCTGGATGGCGCTGCCCGCGACGACGGCGGTGTACTTCGTCAGGTCGCTGACCTCCTGCATCGGCAAGACGTCGACGGCAGCGCCGGTTTCTGCCAGGACGGCGCCGATGGCTTCGGCAACGCCCCGCGTCGACCCGGTGCGCGTGGCAAACGTGATAAGGATGCGATCTGTGTTCATTTCTTCCATTTCTAGGGCCTGCCGAGCAGTCCGATCGCCCACCCTGTTGCCAGGAGCACAACGATGGGCGCGAGGCGATGAATCCAGGATATGGCCGCTGCCGTTTGGTTGAGGCTGATCAACGCGCCCGTGGCGAAGAGCCCGACCACGCCGACGCCACCCAGGGCGAGGAGCGCGATGACCTGCGTCGAGGCGGAGACATGGCGGAGCGTCGTCATCAGCGGGATCGTCACGGCCAGCACGGCGCCGACCGCCACGAGCTTGTGAACCGTGAAGAGCACGCCGTTGAGCGGCTTGCCCAACTGGCTGAGCCAGATGCCGGTGCCGATGGTGATGACGAAAGCCACACCGGAAAGAGCGTGTTCGGAAAATCCACTCCACATACGCCAGCCTTTTCCTCCCGGCCCTGGACATGGCCCGAGGCCACGTCAGGCGATCTTGATCCATCATAGGAGTCTTGACGACGAGCTCAAGGCTCTTTGGCGCAACACAGATGTCGAAACGCGCAGCTTCTGTTCGCCGGCCATGTAAATCGGATCGACGACATCGTATCTGACCGACGTTTTGGCCCTGTTGGCGGCGAGCGCCCTGTCATATCATGTCGGCATGTCAGTGTCGGCCGAACCCATCACCGTCTCCGTCACGCTGCTGTCGCAGATGTTCCGTTATCTCGAAGCGCTCAGGGTCGACAGCGACACCTTCTTGCGCTCGCTGGACCTTGACCCGCTGGCATTCCGGTCGCCCGATGCGCGCATCTCGGTCGAGACGTACCTGCGCATCCAGGATGAGGCGGCCGAGTACACCCACGACCCATGCTTCGGCCTGCACATGGGTGAGTACGCCGAGGCCGGCAGTTGGTCGATCCTGGGATTCGTGATGATGAACTGCAAGACGCTGGCCGAGGCCTCCGAGAAGGCCGGGCGGTTCTCGCGAATCATCGGCAACATGATCGAGGCGAAGGCCGTGATGGGTCTTGGCAAGGTGAAGATGGTCTACTTCACGCCGCCGGGCGTGCCCGCGCAGACCCGCCATTGTTACGAGTCGACGCTCTCGAGCAGCGTCAGGATGATGCGTCTTCTCACGGGGCGGGAGCTGAGCCCGCTCGAAGTCACTTTCACCTATCCCGAGCCTGAGAAGCGTGACGAGTATGAACGCATCTTCAAGTGCCCCGTGCGCTTCGGTCGCAAAGAGACCTCGATGTCTTTATCGTGGGAGCTCGGCAACACGCCCATTCCGCTGGCCAACGCCGGGCTGTTGGCGCGCTTCGAGCAACTCGCCGAGGATACGCTTACCGAACTCGACAAGCAGCGCGAGCACACACGGGCTGTGACCCGTCTCATCCTCTCGCGGCTCGATGATGACACGCTGTCGATCGACAAGGTCGCCAGGGCGATGGCTGTCAGCGTGCGTACTTTGCAAAACCGATTGGCCGACGAGGGCGTCGTGTTCAGCGACCTGCACAAAGACATCCGCCATCGCCTCGCGCGCCAATACTTGCGAGATCAGTACACTGTCGAGCAGATCACCTATCTGCTGGGATTTTCGGAGCCCAGTTCGTTTAGTAAGGCATTCAAGAAGTGGTCCGGGATGACGCCACGTGAGTACCGCGAGGGTTCTCAGGCGGCTCGCCTGTCGGCCTGAGTTGCCTTGCCCCGTCGTTGAGGACAGCATGCGTACACTTCCCGCACGGCCCATTGCCTGCCTGGTGATCGCCCTGATCGGCGCGACGATGCTCTTCCTCGTGGGCGCAGCCGCGGTGTGGACCATCGTCGACGGGCAGGCGCGCCAGCTTCCCTTCATCGAAGCGAATGCGGTCGCCGCGTTGATCAGCGAGGCCCAGGCTCGCGATCCAAGCGCCGAGATCACGACGGCCTCCGTCGCCTGTCGCCTCGGCTCCTGGCAATGCGAGTGGGATCCCTCAGGCGGCGGTCCGCGCGTGTCGCAAGAGCTCGCGGATCAGATCTTGAAGCAGATCGTGCGCGTCGATGGCCCCACCAACGTTGACTTCGTCCTGTTGTGCGAGGAGCACTTCGACGAGGGTCCGTTCGAGGCGGGCTACGCCTGCACCTGGGATCCGGGGACAGGGCCGCGGTCGCTGCCCGTGCGCTGAGAGTCGCCCGGATCCAGCACAAACAGCAGCCTTGTCGGATCGAGCGCCAGCGCGATGGGCTCGCCCGTCTTCGGCGCCGCAGCAATCGGCACGACGACGACGAGCGTCGCAGTGCCTGTTGGCGAGTCAAGCCCAACGATGAGTCGCACGCCGGCCGGCTGAACCACGTGGTCGATCACTCGCCCTGTCACTCGCGGCCCTTGCAGATCCGAGCGATCGAGCGCCGCAGCATCCACGCGGATCAACACCTGCCCGCCCGAACCGGTTGCCGCCGTCGCCTCGACAGGCCACGCACCCCACGGTGTTTGCGCCCTGCCGGGTTCGATCAACGTCGCCGGGACCAACGCGCCGAGTCCCAGGAAGTCCGCCACGAAGGCGTTCGCCGGCTCGCGCACCAGGTCCTCGGGCGTGCCGGCCTGCTCGATCAGGCCGGCACGCATCACGGCCACGCGGTCGGCCAGGGCGAAGGCTTCGGCCTGGTCATGGGTGACGTAGATCACGGCCGGATGGGAGTCGGATGCGTGCAGGATCCGGCCGATCTCGACGACGAGGTCTTCGCGCAGCGCGCGGTCCAGGGCGCCCAGCGGCTCGTCGAGCATCAGCACCCGCGGTCCTGGCGCCAAGGCGCGTGCCAGGGCAACGCGCTGTTGCTCGCCGCCTGACAGCGTGGTCACGGCGCGTCGCTCGTAGCCGGCGAGCCCGACCGTGGCGAGCGCCTGTGAGACACGCGTCGCGATCTCGGCGGGCGCGACGTTCTGCATACGCAGCCCGAATGCCACGTTGCCGAACACGTCTCGGTGCGGGAACAGGGCGTAGTCCTGGAACATCAGGCCGAACCCGCGCAGATGCGTGGGTGTTGAAACCAGGCTGGCGCCGTTCCAGCGCACGTCGCCCGAGTCGGGCGCTTCGAGCCCCGCGATCAGGTTGAGCAGCGTCGATTTGCCGCAGCCGCTTGGCCCGAGCACGGCCATGACCTCGCCGGGAGCCACGCTCAGCGACACACCGCGCACGGCATGTTGCGCGCCGAAATGCTTGACGACGTCAACCACTTCCAACATAACTCAACCTCATTCGGGTCTGCCGGTCTCACGGTTTCAGCACGTCTGCGGTCTGCGGTCCGCCGTCCTCGGTCTCATCGAGTCCCTCGATCACGGCGATGGCTGCGGCGCAGACCGCCATCAAGATCGTGCTCATGGCCAGCGCCTGCCCATAGTTGAGCGCCCCCGGCTGGCCGAGGTAAGTGTAGATCGCCACAGGCACGGTCGGGAAGCCCGGGCGGGTGAGCAACGCGGTGGCCCCGAACTCGCCGAGCGAGATGGCGAAGGAGAACGCGGCGGCCACGATCACGGCGCGGCTGATGAGCGGCAGGTCGATCTCGCGCACGACGGTCGCCGGGCTCGCGCCCAGGACGGCTGCCGCCTGGCGCAACCGTGGTCGGATCGCCCGCCAGGCCGGCATCAGGCTCCGCACCGTGAACGGAAACGCGATCAGGGCGTGGGCGATCGGCAGCAGCCAGGCCTCGGTGCGCCAGGCCACGGGCGGTCGATCGAAGGCGAGCAGATAGCCGAGGCCGAGGCTGACCGCCGACGTGCCGAGCGGCAGCAGCAGCGCCGCATCCAGCGCCTGTGCCGCCCGACCGGCCCGGCTGATCATGTACGCCGTCGGCAACCCCATCGCCAGCGCGATCACGGCCGTCACCGCAGCGACCCCGAGCGAGTTGAGCAGCGCCTGCGCCGGCGCCACATAAAACGCCGACGCGCGGCGATTGACGAACAGTTCGGCATAAGACGCGAGGGTTAGCCCGTTCGGCCCCACGAAGGAGCGCCCAACCAGCGCCAGCAGCGGCGCACCCATCAGGCCGACCACGATGAACAGGGTCAGGATCAGCGTCACCCACGCGACCGGCCCGCGAATCGGCCGCAGCCTGGGCCGCGCGCCCGACGATCCGGCGTTCAAGCCGCCCCGAGCCGCAAAGGCCGCCAGCCTGTTGTAAACGATCGCCAGGCTCAAGGTCAGCCCGAGTTGCACGAGCGTCAACACGGCCGCGCCGGGCAGATTGAAGAGGTTGATCGCCTGACGGTAGATCTCGGTTTCGAGCGTCGCGAAACGCGGACCACCCAGCACCAGGATGACGCCGAAGCTGGCCACGTCGAACGTGAAGACCAGCAACGCGGCGGTCATCAGACTCGGCGCGAGGAGCGGCAACGTGACCTCGCTGAAAGCCCGCGCCGGCGAGGCGCCCAGGGTGCGCGCGGCGGCCAGCGGCCGCGGATCAAGCCGCGCCCACGTGTCACCGACCATGCGGATGACGAGCGTCGTGTTGTAGAAGACGTGGCCGAGCACGATCGCGCCGAGGCTGCCGAGCACTTGCACCGGTGGTGTCGTCAGCCCGAACGCGTTCATCAGCGCCAGATTGACGACGCCACGATCGCCCAACAACGCGCTGAAGCCGGCGCCGACGACGAGCGTCGGCAGCACGAACGGCACTCCCGACAGCGCCCTCAGCCAGCGCTTGCCCGGGAAGTCGTAACGGCCGATCAGATAGGCGCCCGGCAGCCCGACGATCACCGTTGCGATCGTCGACAACACGGCCTGGCCCAGCGTAAAGCCGATGATGCGCCATGTGCTCGCCTTCTCCAGCATCGCCAGAGCAGGCCCGACATCGAGCGCGCCCCCGGGCGCCAGGCTGCGCGCCAGGATGGCGATAAGCGGCCAGGCGTAGAAGAGCGCGAGAAAGGCGAGTGGAAGAGCGAGAAGCGAAGAGCGTTGCAGCGTTCGCCCTTCGCTCCTCGTTCGCTGCTCCTCGCCCTTCGCCCGCTGAAGCGTCATCTCAACACGAGATCCGTCCACGCCTCGATCCACTTCTCGCGGTTGGCCGCGATCTGGTCCGGGGGCAGGGTGGCAGGCTCTTCAGGGATCTGGGCGAAGCGTGTGAAATCGTCAGGCAGCTGCGTGTCGGGCACGACCGGGAAGACAAACATCTGCAGCGCCAGATCCTGCTGGACCGGGGCGCTGAGCATGAAGTCGACCCAGGCCTCGGCCAGGTCGCGATTGGGCGTCCCCGTCAAGACACCGACGAATTCGATCTGGCGGAAGCAGGTGCCTGGCCCGACGATGCTGGCTGTCGGCGCGTCAGCCGGGCGCGGGTCGGCGAAGATCACCTCAGCCGGCGGGCTCGACGCATACGAGACGACGAGCGGCCGCGGGCCTTTGCCGCTCGAGCCGGAGAAGTCGGTGTAGTAAGCCGTCGACCAGTCGTCGACGACCTTGACGTCGTTGTCTCGCAGGCTTTGCCAGTAAGCCAGGTAGCCGTCCTCGCCGAAGTGCGCGATCGTGGCCAACAGGAAGGCCAGCCCCGGCGATGATGTGGCCGGGTTCTCGACGACGAGCAGGCCCTTGAACTCCGGCTTCGTCAGATCTTCCAGGGTCTGCGGCAGGCTCAGGCCGCGTTCGACGAAGTAGGCCTTGTCGTAGTTGAGGCAGACGTCGCCGTAGTCGACGGGCGTGGCATGGCCGGTCTTGTCGAGCTGGAACTCGGCTGGCACGCCGGTGAGCGCGATCGGCGTGTAGGCTTCGAAGAGTTCGTTGTCGAGAGCGCGTGAGAGGAAGGCGTTGTCGACGCCGTAGAGCACGTCGGCCAGCGGCGTCTCACCCGCGAGGATGGCCTTGTTGACCAGACTGCCCGCGTCGCCGCTCTTGAGCACTTCGACGGTGACTTGATGAGCGTCTTCGAATGATCTGAGGACATTTTCGCTGAGCGCGAATGAGTCGTGTGTCATGACGCGCAAGGTGCGCGGACCGCTGGCCGTGGGTGTCGCGGCCGGCGTGGCCGTGCAAGCCGCCGTCGCGAGGGCCAGACTCAGCAGCAACCACTTCTTCATACTTCGACTACCTCCGAGGGTGAAAGTTGTGTCATCGATCCGTATGGATCACGATCAGCGCTCCGGAGCCCAGCGTGATCCGAGCGTTGTGTTCTTCGAGGACATTGCTGATCCCGCGCGACGTGCCCAGCGGCAGGCGAGCCTTGTCCAGCCGGTAGGCGAGCCCCGCGAGCGTCACATCTACGGCGTCGCCGCCCACGGGCAAGATGGACAGCGTGTCGCCGGGTCGGCCGATCACTGTCAAGTGGCCGGGGCCGCGCAGGACGCGCAACGTCTCCCTGCCGTTGAGCACGGCGAGATCGAGATCGGCGACGTCGGCTTGAGCCAGCAAGAGCAGGTTGCCCAGAGCCTGGTCTTGCCGACCGCCCAGCGCGGCCAGGATGCGGATCTGCGTCGCGCCCAGGCGCCTGGCCAGTTGCAGCGCGAGCTCCAGGTCCGTCGCGTCTTTGGCTGGAGGATGGCGTTCAACGCGCGCTCCCTCGAGTTGGAAGGACTCGAGGATGGCGGGATCGAGCGAGTCGAAGTCACCGATCAGCCAGTGCGGGCGCAGGCCGAGCGCGTGCAGGTGAGCGGCGCCGCCATCCGCGGCAATGACGACGTCGGCTGTGGCCACGACCTCGCGAAGTTGATCCGGGTCAGGCAGGTCGCCGTTGACGACGATCACGGCGGATTGAAGTAAGTCGGTCATCGAGTCATCCAAACAAAAACGCGCCCTCGGGGAGGGCGCGTGACATCCGCTGATGGTTCCCTCCGCCGGCATTACCCGTCAGGTTCGAGCGGTCGGTGCGCTTACGCACCCTCTCAGCCGGGTGAACCCCAGCTCCCGCATGGCGTTTGGTTGTTCCATGAGTATATCGCAGTTGCGTAGGTGACTGGGCGGATCCGCATCACCTGTCGTGATCACTTGGAAATAGACGGCCCTGGCCGTGCGTCCTGCGAAACTGGCCGATGCTGCCTGGAACAGCGAGTCAGCGGGCATGGGGGTGGGATGGGCGATCCTTCGTGCCCATTGAGCGAGCCCGATCGCAGTGTTGGATGAGCGCTTTGGCTGACATGGACGCGGGATGGCTGGGTCGGGCCGTTCACCTCTCGAGCCAGGAGGCCGTGTGAAGAAGCAAGGCCGTAGCAAGGCTGGTGGGGGTACGAAAAGCAGGATCTGGAGCAAGACCGAAAACGAGGCCAGCAACTGGACGAGAAGCAGGAGCCTCCACGCCCGCCATCCTGGCGGCTGGTGGCCCTGACGAGCACGGTTGCCGATCGAGAGTGTCGGCTGCGCCGAGCCGCCTTCGTCCATGTCATCCAGCGGCTGGTGGTCCTGACGCGCACGGTTGCCGATCGCGAATGTTGGCTGTGCCAAGCCGCCTTCGTCCATGTCATCCAGCGGCTGGTGGTCCTGACGCGCACGGGTGCCGATCGGGAGTGTCGGCTGTGCCGAGCCGCCTTCGTCCATGTCATCCAGCGGCTGGTGGTCCTGACGCGCACGGGTGCCGATCGGGAGTGTCGGCTGCGCCAAGCCGCCTTCGTCCATGTCATCCAGCGGCTGGTGGTCCTGACGCGCACGGTTGTTGATCGCGAGTGTCGGCTGTGCCGAGCCGCCTTTGTCCATGTCATCCAGAGCGCCCAACCGAATGTGCTCTCTGATTCGCCGAATGAGCGCGAAGGATCGCCCCTCAGACTCCCTGGTCGCCTCCCTTTGCCGTCAAACGCGCGCAAAGCCTGGACTTTAGCCAGGACTGATCGAGGATCCATCGTTCTTGCGAGCTTCTACCCTCGTGGAATGGCAAGAACCTATTGGGTCTACATCATGGCCAGTAAATGGCGGGTGCTTTACATTGGCGTGACGAATAACCTATTGCGTCGTGTCGGCGAACACAAGCACGCCCGGCCTCCGGCATTTACCGGACGGTACAACATCAACCGGCTGGTCTGGTTTGAATCAAGCCATGACATTCGTGAGCGGATCACTCGCGAAAAGACACTAAAGAGCTGGAGCCGAAAGCGGAAGATCGCGCTCATCGAGTCAGTGAATCCGACCTGGCGCGATTTGTCAGACGATGGTGTGGCCGGGCTGCACATTCAGCTGTAGTTCTGCGAGGGCGGGAGGAGTGCGTTAATGGCCAGGGAGTCCGAGGGGCGATCCTTCGCGCTCATTCGGCGAATCAGAGAGCACATTCGGTTGGGCGCTCTGGATGACATGGACGAAGGCGGCTTGGCGCAGCCGACACTCTCGATCGGCAACCGTGCGCGTCAGGACCACCAGCCGCTGGATGACATGGACAAAGGCGGCTCGGCGCAGCCGACATTCGCGATCGGCAACCGTGCGCGTCAGGACCACCGGCCGCCAGGATGGCGGGCGTGGAGGCTCCTCCTTCTCCTCCAGCTGCTGGCCCAGCTTGCGGTCTTGCTCCAGATCCTGCTTTTCGTACCCCTGCCAGCCTTGCTTACGGCCTTGCTTCTTCACACGGCCTCCTGGCTCGAGAGGTGAACGGTCCGGCTCAGCCATCCGGCGTCCATGTCAGCCAAAGCGCTCATTCAACTCTGCGGTCGGGCTAGCTCAATGGGCACGAAGGATGACCCATCCGACACCCAAGCCTGCTGCGAGCCGAGCAGGTGGATTATGATGTCTGAGGGCGCAACGCTTCGGTGCAGGGGGCAACAAGGTATGAAAGACAACAACCGGATCGACTCGTTCTTCGCCGAGCTACGTCAAATCGTGTTGGGGGATGTGCTCACGGATGACGTCGCGCGCATCCTCTACAGCACTGACGCCAGCATCTATCAGGTCCGTCCGCACGGCATCCTCATCCCACGCTCCGTCGACGACGTACAGAAGGCCGTGGCGCTTGCCGCCCGACATCGCATGCCGATCCTGCCGCGCGGCGGCGGCACGAGCCTCGCCGGCCAGGCCGTCAACGAAGCGCTCGTCATCGACATGACCCGACACCTCGACAAGATCATCGAGGTCAATCGCGAAGAGAAGTGGGTCCGCGCCCAGACCGGCATTTCGCTCGGCACGTTGAACGCGCACCTCAAGCCGCTTGGCCTCAAGTTCGGACCGGATCCGGCCAGCGGCAGCCGCGCTGCGCTTGGCGGGATCGTGGGAAACAACTCCTCGGGTTCGCACTCGATCCTTTACGGCATGACCGCCGATCATCTGCTGGCCGCCGAGGTCATCCTGTCGGACGGATCGCGAGTCGAGTTTGCGCCACGGTCTGAAGACGAACTCGCGGCGTTGCAGGGCGGGGCGGGTCTCGAGGCCGAGATCTATCGGCGCATGCTGGCGCTCGTGAGCGACCCCGTCAACCTCGAGATCATCCGCTCGCGCACGCCGCGACACTGGCGGCGTTGCGGCGGCTACAACCTCGACCGCCTCACGGACGGCCAGGGCCTGTCCTTCCGCTGGCCCTACGACCCGCGCTTCAACCTGGCCAAGGTCATCTGCGGCTCGGAAGGCACCCTGGGCATCGTCACCGAGGTCACGCTCAATCTTGTGGACGTGCCGAAAATGACAGGCCTCTCGGTCGTGCACTTTGCCGGGCTGCGGCCCGCGCTCGATGCGGTGCCCGTGATGCTCGAGCTGAATCCGACGGCCATCGAGTTGGTCGACCGGCACTGGCTCAAGCTCGTCGAGAACGCGCCGCAGTACGCGCGACTGACCGAGTCGTTCGTGCAGGGCAACCCTGACTGCATCCTGATCACCGAGTTCTACGGCGAAACCCCTGACGAGATCGTAGCGCAGCAACGCCGGCTCGCGGCGCACCTCGCCGAGCACGGCGTGCCCGTCCAGGCGATCACAGATGTGACCGAGCCTGACGCGATCGACATCGTGTGGAAGGTGCGCAACACCGGCTTCGGCATCCTCATGGGCATGCGCGGCGACGTCAAACCATTGTCGATCATCGACGACGCCGCCGTGCCGCCCGAGCGCCTGTCCGACTACATCCCGCAGCTCGAGGCGTATTGCCGCGAGACTCTGGGCCACGACATCGCCTACTTCGCGCATGCCAGCGCCGGCTGTCTGCACGTTCACTCGTTGCTGAACGCCAAGCTCGGCTCGGATGTCGCGAAGCTGCCGCAGATCGTCGCCTATGCCGGCGGCCTGTTGCGCCAGTACGGCGGCGTGCTCTCGAGCGAGCACGGTGACGGCCGTCTGCGCAGCTGGCTCAACCCCGAATTCTTCGGCCCCGAGCTGTACGGTCTGTTCGAACAGGTCAAGGCGATCTTCGATCCGCACAACCTCTTCAACCCTGGCGACATCGTCGGCGCGCCGGCCATGACCGAACACCTGCGCTTCGGGCCGGCCTACCGGGCCTTGCCGCTCACGCCGTTTCTGGACTTTCGCGACGAGCAGGGCTTCGATCGCGCCGTGGAATTGTGCAACGGCACCGCCGCCTGCCGCCAACTCACCGGCACGATGTGCCCGACCTTCAGAGCCACGCGCGACGAGGGCTTGAGCACCCGCGGCCGCGCCAACGTCCTGCGCGCCGCGATCTCGGGCGCCATCGCCTTTGACGCGCCCGAGGTCCGTGGCACGCTCGACCTGTGTGTGAGTTGCAAGGCCTGCAAGACCGAATGCCCGTCCGCCGTCGACATGGCGCGGATGAAGGCCGAATACCAGGGCCAGTACTACCGCACGCATGCCCTGCCGCTGCGCTCACGCTTCTTCGCGCACTTCGACGACCTGAGTCGTCTCGCCGGTGGGCCGCTGGCGCCGATCGCCAACGCCGTGCTGCAGAACCGTCTGGCACGCGGCCTGGTCGACAACGTTTTGCACCTCGCGCCGCAACGGACTCTGCCGCGCTTCACGAGCCAGACCTTCGACGCCTGGGTGAAGCAACGGCCGCGCGTCTCACGCGCTGGAGCCCGTCGTCAACTCATCCTGCTGGTCGACACCGTGCACACCTACAACGAGCCCGGGGTCGCGAGTGCCGCGTTGCGCGTGCTGGAGGCCGTCGGCTTCCATGTGACCGTCGCGCCGTTCCACGACGTGGGCCGGCCGGCGATGTCGAAAGGCGCCTTGCAGATCGCGAAGCACAAAGTCTCCAAGGCCCTCGACTGGCTCGCACTTCACGCACAGTCGGCGACGCCGATCGTGGGACTCGAGCCCAGCGACGTCTCCATGCTCGTCGACGATGCGCTCATGTTGTGGCCCGACGACGCGCGTGCCAGGTCAGTCGCGAAGATGGCCACCACGTTCGAGGAATGTCTGTGGAGTGAGCTGAAGGCCGGCAGGCTAGAGGGTGTGTTCCGGCCCCAGGTCGGCGACGTCCTGCTTCATGGACATTGCCACCAAAAAGCACTCTTTGGCACGAGTCATAGCGAAGAACTGTTGGCGTCTCTGGGCTACGCCGTCCGTGAGGCGGGCTCGGCCTGTTGCGGCATGGCGGGGTCGTTCGGCTACGAGGCCGAGCACATCGACCTGTCGCTGCGCATGGGCGAGTTGACTCTGTTCCCGGCGGTCCGCAAGCAGAGCCCTGATGCCTTGATCGTCGCGGCCGGCGTCAGCTGTCACGAGCAGATCGCGCAGGGCACCGGCCGGCGGGCTCTGCATCCCGCCGAAGTGCTCGAACGAGCGCTTGCCTGAAGGCAAACAAAAAGCCCGCCGGAAACCGGCGGGCCTTTTTCTTTTAGTCGGTCAGTCGGCGGAGCCGATGGCCGGGGCCGGGGTGCCGAGGCTGCCCGTCTGCGGGGTGGGGGCCTGGCTATCCTGGGCCGCGCGGCGCTTGCGCGGGTGCGGCGACGGGAAGATCCGGTCGAATTCAACGGCGTCGATGGTCTCGATCTCGATCAGGCGATCGGCCACGGCGTCGAGCCTGTCACGGTACTGGGTCAGGATCTGACGAGCCCGGTCGTAGGCCTCGGTGACCAGCGTACGCACCTCGGCGTCGATCTGCTCGGCGACGGCGTCGGAGTAGTCGCGCTGCTCCGAGATCTCACGGCCGAGGAAGATCAACTCTTCCTTGGCGCCGTAGACCATCGGGCCCATCTTGTCGCTCATGCCCCAGCGCGTGACCATTGAGCGCGCGATCTTGGTGACGCGCTCCATGTCGTTCGAGGCGCCGGTCGTGATGTCGCCGAAGACGATCTCCTCGGCGGCGCGGCCGCCCAGCAAGCCGACCAGGTCGTCGCGGAACTTGCGCTTCGAGGCCAGCGTGCGATCCTCGTCGGGCAGGCTCAGCGTGTAGCCGCCAGCCATGCCACGGGCAATGATCGACACCTTGTGTACCGGATCGGAGTGCTCGAGCGCATGCATGACCACCGCGTGGCCCGCCTCGTGATAGGCGATGACGCGCTTCTCTTCTTCAGTGATGATGCGGCTCTTGCGCTCGGGGCCGGCGATGACTCGCTCGATCGCCTCCTCGAACTCCTTGTGCGTGATCGCCTTCTTGTTGCGGCGGGCGGCCAGGATGGCGGCCTCGTTCACCATGTTCTCAAGGTCGGCACCGGCGAAACCGGGGGTCGCCTTCGAGAGCACGGCCGGATCGACATCGGCGGCCAGCGGCTTGCCGCGCACGTGCACCTTGATGATCTGCTCGCGGCCCTTCATGTCAGGCCGATCGAGGATCACGCGCCGGTCGAAGCGGCCGGGGCGCATCAAGGCAGGGTCGAGGATGTCGGGCCGGTTGGTGGCCGCGATCACGATGATGTTGGTGTCGGTGTCGAAGCCGTCCATCTCGACCAGGATCTGGTTGAGAGTCTGCTCGCGCTCGTCGTGCGAGCCGCCCAACCCTGCGCCGCGATGGCGGCCGACCGCGTCGATTTCGTCGACGAAGATGATGCAGGGCGAGTGGCGCTTGGCCTGGTCGAAAAGGTCGCGCACACGGCTTGCGCCGACGCCCACGAACATCTCGACGAACTCAGAACCCGAGATCGAGAAGAAGGGCACGCCCGCCTCGCCGGCCACTGCCTTCGAGAGCAGGGTCTTGCCCGTTCCAGGCGGACCCACCAGGAGCACGCCCTTGGGAATACGGGCGCCGAGAGCGATGAACTTGTCAGGCTCCTTGAGGAACTCGACGACTTCCTTGAGCTCTTCCTTGGCTTCCTCCACGCCGGCGACGTCGTCGAACGTGACCGTCGGGTGGTCGCTGTTGAACATGCGCGCCCGGCTCTTGCCGAAGGCCATGGCCTGGTTGTTGCTGCCCTGGGCCTGGCGGAGCATGAAGTAGATCGCACCCATCACGAGCAGGGCGGGCAAGAATAGCCCGGCGATGTTCAGCAGGCTGCTGTAATCGCTGGGACGCGCGAACTCGATTTTGCTGATGGTAGCGAGTTGATCCTGGGTGACACCCAGGGCGAGCAGCTGTTCGAAGAGCGGGCCATCGCTGTCTTTGCGGGACTCCGCATCTGGCCGCTGCTGGTCGATGTATTTGACCGTGATCGTGTCGTTATCGATCACCAGAGACGAAACCTGCCCGGCCTGGATCTGTTCGGCAAGTTTGTTGAAGGTCAGTGTGTCGCTGGCGCGCCCTGAATTGTTGTACGTCACGACCAAAACGACGATCGCGACGATGATCAGGATGTACATCAGAGCGCTACGCACTCGGCTTGAATTCACATGTGCCTCCCCGGGCTATTCCGAAGGAAAAACGAGGCTTCCGTAAGGTTAAATGGCATTATACCATCCGGTCCCGTAAGAATTGCATTACCGTTCGATGGGACTCATCTAAACGTTTGCTAAGCTGGCCTCGGTCAGCGTAATTCACTGCAAGATTCGCGCTCGATCGCGTGAAGTGGGCACTGAAGACGTGGGTGCGAGCTCTATCAAGCCGTCAGGGCACCCACATCTGATAGACCCAGGCCCACAGAGGGATCAGGCCGGCCACCATAATGAACGCCAGGAAGCCCAATCCTAAGGCGATCCAATCGATCGACTCCTCAGGCGGGTGAGGGTCGGCCAGGGCATCCGCGGCAATCGGCTGCGCAGCCGGGCGCGGGGTTGCGGCGACGGTGGCCGCGACAGCGGGGCGTTGCGAAGCCGGCACGCCGGCCGGCGGGGTCGACGCCGAGAGCGGCCCGGTGTGGCCCTCGCCTTCCTGGCGATAGGAGATCAGGATCCGGCCGAGCTGGTCGGCGGTGCGATACCGGGCCGATGGTTCCTTGGCCAGCACTTTGTGGACGATCAATTCGAGCGTATCGGGGACGCTGGGATTGAAGAGCGAAAGCCGCGGCGGCTCCTCGCGCAGGTGCATCATCGCCAGCTGCTGCTGAGACGAGGCCACGAACGGCAGCCGCCCGGCCAGCATCTCGAAGAGAACGACGCCGATGGAGTACACGTCGGAGGCCGGGGTGGGGTGTTCGCCGGCCGCCTGCTCTGGCGAGTAATACTGCGGGCTGCCCCAGACGACGTCAGTCGTCTCGCCGGGTTGGATCGTGGCCAGAGCACGGGCGATGCCGAAATCCGTGATCTTGATGCGCCCATCGGAGGTCACGAGCATGTTCTGCGGCTTGATGTCGCAGTGGACGAGCCCGGCGCGGTGGGCGTAGCCGACGCCGGCGCAGATCTGGATGGCGAGGTCGATCGCCTGGTCGATGGTCAGAGGGCCGTTCTCTTTAATGTAGGACTTCAGGTCCTTGCCCTCGATGTGCTCCATGACGATGTAATAGCGCCCGCCATCCCTGCCGAAGTCATGCACGGTGACGATGTTGGGGTGCGCCAGATTGGCCGCCGAGCGGGCCTCATGCTGGAAGCGCGCGAGGAACTCGGGATCGCCGGTCAGGTTATCGCGCAGGATCTTGACGGCCACCACGCGACCGAGCGACAGGTCCTGTGCCTTATAGACGACGGCCATCCCGCCCTGGCCGATCGGCCTGAGCAGTTTGTAGCGTTTGTTCAGAAGGGGCGCTTCGGTCGCGGCGGTCATAATTCGGTCTATTTTATACGAGAACGGGGAAGACATCGGGGCACTCCCGATGTGTGAAGTACAATTTCGCCTATGAAATTCCTGAAAAGCGTCAAGCCCGTTTATTACTTGGTCCTGGCGATGCCGGCGGTGTTGATCGGCGAGTTGATGCATGCGGACCCGATCCTGCTGTTTGCGTTGGCCTGTGCTGGCCTGATCCCGCTGGCCGGATTGATCGGCGAGGCGACCGAAGCCCTGGCCCATGTGACCGGCCCGCGCATCGGCGGGCTGCTCAACGCCACGCTCGGCAACGCCGCAGAATTGATCATCACGATCGTGGCGATCAACGCCGGCTTGCTCGACCTGGTCAAGGCGTCGATCACGGGCTCGATCATCGGCAATCTGTTGCTGGTGATGGGCGCGAGCTTGCTGCTTGGTGGCCTCAAGAACGGCACACAGAAGTTTCATCGGGCCCACGTTGGCAACAACGCCACGATGTTGGTGCTGGCGGTGGTGGCCCTCGCAATCCCGTCGCTGCTCAATCACACCCTTGAGGGCGAGATCCTGCCGATCGCCACGCTCGAGAGCATCAGCCTTGGCGTCGCCGTTGTCATGATCGTGCTTTATGCGCTCGGGCTCTACTTTGCTTTCCGCGGCGTACAAGGTGGCACCGCGTTGGCTCATGCGGGCGGCGCCCCGTCTGAAGCGCCGTCCTGGTCGGTGCGCACGTCGTTGATCATGCTCGCGATCGCCACGATCGCGACGGTCTGGTTGTCCGAGGTGCTGGTCGGCGAGGTCGAGGCCGTGACAGCCCAGTTCGGGCTGAGTGAGTTCTTCATCGGCATCATCCTGGTGCCCATCATCGGCAACGTGGCCGAGCACCTGGTGGCCGTGCAGGTGGCGCTCAAAGATAAGATGGACCTCAGCCTCGAGATCGCCTTGGGCTCCAGCCTGCAGATCGCGCTCTTCGTGGCGCCGGTGCTGGTCTTCGTGGCCTTGCTCTTCGGCCGTCAACTGACCCTGGTCTTCAACCAGTTCGAACTCGTGGCACTCGGGGCTTCGGTGCTGATCACCGCCCTGGTCTCCTCGGACGGCGAGACTAACTGGCTCGAAGGCGCCCAACTTGTCTCGGTCTACATCATCCTGGCCGTTGTCTTCTTTTTCATCCCGAGTTGAGTCAAGAAGAGGCGTTGGCGTCGCGCGGCAGCGACGCTCCCACGCAGTCCCGGCGGGTGCGCAACATAATCCGGCGCCTGAGGCCTGATGCCCGACGCCTCTCAGGGCTGGTATAATGCCCCGTTTGGAGAACGCAACGCATGCAGCTTCGTGACTATCTCGACATTGCCTTGATCATCGTTTCGATCGCGCTCGTGTTGGCGATCATCCTGCAGTCGAAGAGCGCCGGCCTCGGCGGTCTGTCCGGCGGCGACAGCGGTGGCGTGTTCCGCGCCCGTCGCGGCGTGGAGCTGCTGCTCCTCCGCCTGACGATCGTGGTCAGCGTCATTTTCTTCGCTCTGGCGATCACTTCGACCATCTGGGTGCGTTGAACATCAGAGTCCGGACTGAGAGGGCGGGGGATGTCGCTCTGAATGCGACGCCTCCGCCTTTCGTTTCCCGAAGGTCATGATGCGTCCTTTGCGCTGGTGGCAAATCGGGCTGGTTCTGGTGGGCGTTGCCGTGGTCGTCGCGCTGTTGCTGCGGCCGCGCCCGCAGGAGACGGTGACGACAGTGCCCGTCGAGGGCGGCGGCACGTACACCGAGGCCCTGATCGGTGCGCCGCGGTTGCTCAACCCACTCTTCGCCGCGCTCAACCCCGTCGATCGCGATCTCACCCGTCTTATCTTCAGCGGCCTGACCAAACCCGACAGCCGCGGACGGCCCGTGCCCGATCTGGCTAACTGGGTCGTCTCAGCCGACCAAAAGACCTACACCTTCATCTTGAAGCCGACAGCCTCCTGGCACGACGGCCAGCCGTTGACCGCCCAGGACGTGGCCTTCACGATCGAGTTGATGCGCGACCCGGCCTCGCCTCTTTCGGAGGATCTGCGCAACCTGTGGAGCGCGGTGGGCGTCGTCGTCACCGACACCCAGACGATCGCGCTGACCCTGCCCGAGCCGTTCGCTCCGTTCCTCGACTACACGAGCTTCGGCATCCTGCCCCAGCATGTGCTTGGCAACACGCCGGCCGCCGGTCTTGCGCAGGCGTCGTTCAATCTGCAGCCCGTGGGCAGCGGCCCGTTCCAGTTCCAGCGTTGGCGGGTCGGCAGCGACAACGTCGTCAATGGCATCGAGCTGACCGCCTTCCCGAACTACATCGCGGGTAAGCCCGCGATGGGCGGCGTCGCCTTCCGCTTTTACCCCGACTCCGAGTCGGCGTTCCAGGCCTACCGCGACGGTGACGTGCAGGGCCTCTCGCGTATCCCCGACGACATGCTGTCGACCGCCATGGGGCTGTCGGATCTGAATCTGTACACGGCTTACGAGCCGCAGACCACGATGATCTTCCTGAACATGCGCGACGAGACGCTGCCGTTCTTCCGCGAGAAGCGCGTCCGCCAGGCGTTGCTGCTCGGGTTGAACCGGGATCGCATCGTGGCCGACGTCCTGAATGGCCAGGCCAGCGTGGCCAACTCGCCGATCCTGCCGGGTTCATGGGCCTACGCCGGAGATCTGGCGCCGATGCCATACGACCCGGCTCGCGCCGCCAGGCTGCTCGATGATGCCGGCTGGGTCCTGCCCGCCGACGCCGTGCCCGGGACGAGCACGTACGTCCGCAGCAAGGACAGCGTTCAGTTGATTTTCACGCTGGTTGTGCCCGAGACCGCACGGCACTCCCAAATCGCGCAGATGGCCCAGAACGACTGGGCCGCCATCGGCGTGCAGGTGCAGGTGATCACGGTGCCGGCGTCCACGTTGCGCCCTCAGTACCTCGACACGCGCACTTACCAGGCTCTGCTGATCGACTTCAGCCTCGCGGGCACTCCGGACCCTGATCCCTATCCGTTCTGGCACCAGACTCAGGCGGAGAGCGGCCAGAACTACAGCGGCCTCGACGACCGGATCACGAGCCAGTATCTCGAAGAGGCGCGCATCACGACGGACTTCGGTGCGCGGGCGCGCATCTATCGTTCGTTCCAGACTCGCTTCGCCGATCTCGTCCCGGCGCTTTTGCTCTACTATCCGACGACGACCTACGGCGTGCGCAACAACATCGCCAATGTCTCGCTCGGCGCGCTCAGCGACGACAGCCAACGCTTCAGCACGATCGCCAGGTGGCAGGTCACGACGACGCGCGTGGTCACCGGCGATGCCACGCCCGACTCGTCGGGCGCCGTGGCTACGCCCTGACTTGCCCATGGCCGACTTTCGCGTTCGAGTCACAAAGGACTACACAGTCTTCTGCGCCGGTCACTTCATCACGTATGAGGGCGACCAGTGCGAGGCCCTGCACGGCCACAACTACCGGGCGGCTGCGTCGCTCGAAGGCCGGCTGAACGACAACCATTACGTCTTCGACTTCGTCACGCTGAAGAAGATCCTGCGAACCGTCTGCGATCGGCTCGACCACCGCATGCTGCTCCCGCTGCACAATCCGCTGATCGATGTCCTTGACGACGGCCGTGAAGTCCAGGTCCACTTCCGCGAGCGCCGCTACGTCTTCCCGCATGAGGATTGCGTCCTGCTGCCGATCGCCAACACGACGGCCGAGTTGCTGGCCCAGTGGATCGCCGGCGAGGTCAAGGCCGCGCTGGGCGAGCGGGCCGCCGGCCTCTTGGCCCTCGAGGTCGAAGTCGAAGAGACGGTCGGACAGACGGCGTTTTGTCGGATTGAATTGTAGGCAGGACGAAGCACGAACGATGCAGGACGGAGGTTGAGTGGCCTTTCAACCTTCGTCCTTTGTGTTTAACTAGGACCGCAGGCCACTTGTCGCAGAGCCTCCGAGTTCCCGCGCTTCTTCGCGCTCGCCATTCGGCTGGAAAAATGGCACAATGAAGACATGCAGACAGCGACAGCGTATTTGGCCCTGGGCGCCAATCTGGGGCACCGAGCAGAGACCCTGCGTCGAGCCGTCGCGGCCCTGAACGACATGGTCGCTGTGACAGCTTTGTCGTCGGTGTATGAGACCGAGCCCGTGTATGTGCTCGACCAGCCGCGCTTCTATAACATGGCCCTGACGGCCGAGACCAATCTGGGGCCGTATGCGCTGCTGCGCGTGATCAAGGCGATCGAAAACGAACTGGGTCGACGACCTGGAACTCGTTACGGCGCTCGCGCCATCGACGTCGACATCCTGATCTTCGACGACGTGATCATGGACACGCCTGACCTCACAGTACCGCATCCGCGCCTGGCCGAGCGCGCGTTTGTGCTGGCCCCGCTCGCCGAGATCGCGCCTGGCCTGATGGTCCCCGGCCATCACCAGACCGTCGCCGAACTGTTGAATTCGCTGGGCGACGTCTCCTCGCAGGCCTGGTCGCGCGGGCCGCTCGCGGCACTGGATCTTGACGCGGAGGACGCCGCGTGACGATGCCGGTGTTCGAGTGGGGCGCCCGCACGTACGTGATGGGCATCATCAACGTCACTCCGGATTCGTTTTCGGGCGACGGCCTGCTGCAAGGCGAAGCCCGCGTCGAGGCCGCAGTCAAACAGGCCGAGGCCATGCTGGCGGCGGGCGCCCATATCCTCGATGTCGGCGGCGAGAGCACGCGGCCCGGGGGCAGCCCGGTCGACCTCGATCAAGAACTGGAGCGCGTGGTCCCGGTCGTCGCGGCGCTGAGCCGCCGCGTCGAGGCCCCGATCTCAATCGACACGTACAAAGCTGAAGTCGCACGCGAGGCGCTCGCCGTCGGGGCGACGATGGTCAACGACGTCTGGGGCCTGCGCATGGATCCACAGATGGGTTCGGTCGTGGCCTCGAGCGGCGCGTACGTCGTGTTGATGCACAACCGCAGCAAGCCGCGGGATGCCGTACAGGAAGCGCGACTGGGCGGACGCTATGTCGGCGTGAACTACGCTGACTTGATCGGCGACGTGCTCATGGAGTTGCGCGAGTCGGTCGCGCTGGCCAAGGCGGCCGGCATCGCCGACGACCGGATCATCCTCGACCCTGGCATCGGTTTCGGAAAGACCGTGGAGCAGAACCTCGAGCTCGTCTCGCGCTTCGACGCGTTTCGCTCGCTCGGATACCCGGTGCTGGCCGGCCCCTCGCGCAAATCATTTATCGGTTACACGCTCGATCTCCCGCCGGATCAGCGCGCTGAAGGGACGGCGGCAGTCGTCGCCCTGTGCATCGATCGCGGCGCCGACATCGTCAGGGTCCACGACGTGGCGCTCATCAGCCGGGTGGCTCGCATGACCGACGCCGTCGTCCGCCGTCGCCTGACCCCCGCGTAACCCGGTGCGCGCCCCGCCAAAGCGACGATGGGAGTGCCTGCGTCATAGCGCACGCTTGCGGGATGGGGCGGGGGAGCCGCTTCTCCCCTGCCGTGGCGCCGGCAGCAGATATTGTTCAAGGATGTCGCTCAGCCACTGTTCGTATCGGTCCCCTGACCAGCCTCGATCGACCGTCAACAGCCGATGCATTTCAGCGCTCGTGAGCGCCCAGATCGATTCGGCGGCGGTGCCCGAGTCGAGGCCGCTGCGCAACGGGCCGTTCTCCGCCAACCAGCCGACGAATTGACCTAGATTGCTGAGACGTTCGTCAAGGGTGCGCTGGAGCAGGGTGGCGATGTCGGGCTCGGTTTTGGCTGCCACTCGCATCACGTCAAACACCGGGCTGACTCGCTCCATGATCGCCCGGATGCCCATGGCGAAGCTTCGAATCTGGCTGCGCTGATCCTGATCGCGTCGGACCGACTGGGGCTGTTCTCGATCCAGCACGGAGAGGGGCCGCTCGTCACCTCCGACGGCGATCTCCAGCCAGCGCGTCAGGATCGCGCGTTTGCTGCCGAATACGGCATAGATGGTCTCGGAGGAAACGCCCGCTTCGTCCGCGACGGCCTGGATTGTCGTCCCGGCGTATCCCCTGGCGGTGAAAAGCTTCTGAGCCGCCTCGACGATCAACCGTCGCGTCTCGGCCGCCTGAGCCTGACGTCGGGATGCGTTGTACGCCCGCTTTGGTTTGGTTGTGTGTGCCATCGTCCGGTTGACTCCAGCTCAAATTAGATATACTATTGCTGTATCCAATAAAGTGTGTATTTTATAAATACACACTGACCACATTATAGCCCGGCCATAAGCCACAAGGCCCTGTCACTATCTCGTGAGGGCCATCTGGTCCCCCTGGAGGTCGGTATGAAACCTATCGCACGACTGGCGTTGCCCATCGTGATCGTTGTGCTGCTGATCCTTGTCGTAACCGGCAACTTCGTCTCAACGTCGCCCTGGGTGATCGCCGGCCAGATCCTGGCTGTAGCGCTGGCCATATGGGCGAGGCGTTCTTTTCAGGCCGGGCAGTTCAGCATCCAGGCGGAGCCGAGGCCCGGACCGCTCCTCTCGAACGGCCCGTACCGAGTGATCCGGCATCCCATGTATGCCGCCGCCATGCTCCTGGTCGTCAGCAGTGCTGTTGGGCACCTGTCGCTCCTGACGGCGTTGCTCGCCGTCGTGGCCGGGATCACAATCGGCATCCGGATCCTGTCTGAAGAACAGTTCTTGCGCGAGCATTTCGACGGATATGCTGCCTATGCCAGCCTCACCAAACGGATCCTGCCGTACGTCTGGTAGCAGGTCGGTGACGGGCACCGGCCTTCGAACCCCGTAAATTCCACCCAAATATCGCGATCGTCCGCCGCGGAGCCCGTGCGTTTGCATAAAATCTACCCATGTTGTCTGACGCGACTCAACGAGTCGTCATCACGGGTATGGGCATCATCTCGCCGGTTGGCCTGACCGTCGAGAGCGCCTGGAGCAACGTCCTGGGCGGCTGCTCGGGCATCGGCCCGATCACGCTCTTCGACACGACGCCTTTCGGCGTCAAGATCGCGGGTGAGGCCTGGGGCTTCGACCCTCTCATGGTCATGTCGGCCAAGGAGGCGCGACGTGCCGACCGCAATGTGCAATTCGCGTTGGCGGCCGCCCAGCAGGCGGTCGACCAGGCGCGGCTGCGCCCGGGCGAGAACGCCGACGCCGATCAGGTCGGCGTGTTGATCGGTTCCGGCGCCGCCGGCATCTGGACGTATACGACGCAGCAGCGGGTCATGGACCAGCAGGGCCCAGGTCGCATCAGCCCGCTCCTGATCCCGATGATCACTGTCGATTCGGCTTCGGTGCAGGTCGCGATTCGCTTCGGCGCGCGCGGCCCCAACTTCGGCCTGGCCTCGGCCTGCTCAACGGGCGTCGATGCCATCGGCGAATCCGTCGAGATCCTCAGACGCGGTGACGCCGAGGTGATGCTGGCGGGTGGGGCGGAAGCGGCCGTGACGCCGCTCGGCATCGCGGGCTTCGACCAGCTCGGCGCGCTCTCCCATCGCAACGAGGCGCCGCGTGAGGCCAGCCGACCGTTCGACTCGGCGCGCGACGGCTTCGTGTTGAGCGAAGGCGCCGGTGTCGTGGTGCTCGAGACCCTGGCGCATGCCGAGCGCCGCGGCGCACCGTCGATGGCCGAGGTGCTGGCTTACGCTTCCACGGCCGACGCCCAGCACTTCACTCACGCCGATTTTTCCGGGGCCGGCGCCGTTCGCGCGATCCGGCGAGCGCTGATCAAGGCCGACCTTGACGCTGACAGGATCGGGCACGTGAATGCCCACGCCACCGGGACACCCAGCGGCGATCCGGTTGAGGCTCGCGCTCTGGCCGACGTGTTCGGGCGACGGCTGGCGGACATCCCGGTCAGCGCGACCAAGTCGACGACAGGCCATCTGCTCGGCGCGGCCGGCGCCGTTGAAACGATCTGGACGGCGTTGGCCTTGCGCGACCAGATCGTGCCGCCCACGATCAATCGCGCCACTCCTGATCCGGCTTGCGTCCTCGACGTGGTGCCCGAAGGGGCGCGGCGCGTGAACATGGACTTCGCTTTGACGACGGCCTTCGGCTTTGGTGGGCACAACACCGTGCTGGTGCTCGGGCGCATGGACCCGTTCGGTCCGCCGCCGCTTTGTTTTCGGTTCAGTTCACGATCGTGAACGACCAGTTGTACGTCCGCTGGACGTTGTTGACGAGGATGGTCACCGTCACCGTATAGGAGCCGGGCGTGAGCGGCGAGGTCGGCATCATGACGACGGCGTCGCGCTGATTGAGGAGCAGGCGCCCGGCTTCCGTGGCGTCTTGATCGCTCGGGATCGTGAATTCCGATTCGGTGAAGGCGCAGTGGTTGATCGGGTTGCCGTTGAGCCTGATGATCGTGGGCGTGCTGCCCGTCAGGCTGACGGCCGCGTCGCCAAGCCCGACCTGGAGGATGATCGGCAGGCCGCGCGCGTTGGCGCAGTTCGGGAAGAGCAGCGGATCGGGGTTGTCGGCGCCCGAGTAGTCCTTGAGCGCCAGAGTCGAACCATTGCCCGGCCAGTAGACCGGCAGCGTGACCGCCGGCGTCGGTTGGAAGCCGCGCACAACATCCAGCACGGCGGCCATGTCATACAGCCCACCATTGGGGTCACGATAGCTGCCGAACCCGGTCTCGCTCCATTGTGGGTCGAGCAGGCTCAGCGCCTGGAAGGGGCTGCGGATCCAGAAATCGATCGCCTGAAGGTCGGTGTAGTTCTGCGTGGTCTGGCCGAGTTGCAGGCTGAAGGTAGCCGCCAGGTTGCCCTCGGGCGTGTAGTGCGGCGAAAGCGCGTCCTCGTAGGGCAGGAGCGTGCTCGTGTTGACGATGTAGCGCGCATGCGCCGCAGCGCCGGCTGACCAATCGACGTTTGAGCCGATCAACGGCAACGCTGCGGATTCGCGAATGGCATTGATCCGATTCAACCACGGCTGCCAGTTCGTGTAGCGCATGATGATCGGCAACACGATCCGACTTGACGAACCCTGACCGAGATCCTTGGGCTCGGGCCCGCGCCAGCCAGACGCCGGCAACACCCGGCCGGTGAACATGAGGGCGCTGAACAGCGTCAGCCCGACGGCAACGAAACCCCAATTGGCAGGCAGTTTGGATCGGCGCATGGCTTTCAGGGTATCAAGAATCGTGCCGCTATGTCTACCCGGGCGGCCACACGGCGGCTGCTCCTCCGGGACCGCTTTTAGCGCGCGTCTGGTCTTCCTGACCCCGCGGCCGGTACGCTGGTCCCTTTAGAGGGCCAAAATCAGTCTAACCCGATCTTTTCGCGTTAGAATTTTGCTTACTTCATCCGCCGAAGCGTTGTCCACGATGACAGGAGCTGCGATGGATCGAAAACCCTGGCTCAAGCAATACGACGAGCAGATCGCGCCTACGCTGGCCCCTTACCCCGACCACGGTTTCCACGTTTTTCTCGAACAGTCCGCCGCCCGATTCCCCGACAGGCCCTGCACGCTGTTCAAGGGTCGGGTCGTGACGTACCGCGAGATGAATGCCCACGCCGACCGCATCGCCGCGGGTCTGGCCGCGATGGGCGTGAAGAAGGGCGATCGGGTCGGCCTTCTCATCCCGAACACGCCCCAATTCGTGATGGCTTTCTACGGCATCCTCAAGGCCGGGGCCGTCGTCGTGGCGACCAACCCCCTGTACACGCCACATGAGATGGCCTATCAGCTGCGAGATGCCGGAGTCGAGACCGTCATCGTGATGAGCAACTTCTACGCGCGCATCAATGAAGTGCGGGCGCAGACGCCGATCAAGCGCGTGATCGTGACCAACCTCAAGGAGCAGCTGCCGTCGGCGCTGGCGGTGCTCTTCACGCTCGCTCGCGAACGCCGGGATGGCCACCGTGTCGATCGACTCGAAAACGGCGATGTCTGGCTCAAGGACCTGTTGACGCGGTACAGGCCCGAGGATCGCCCGGCCCTGGCGGTCGACGGAAACGACATCGCGATCTTTCAATACTCGGGCGGGACGACCGGTGTGCCGAAGGGCGCTATCGCGCTGCATCGCAACCTGGTGGCCAACACGATTCAGAACACAACCTGGTTCCATGTCATCCGCGAGGGTGAGAGCCGGCTGCTGATGGCGATCCCGTTATTCCACGTCTACGGCCTGGTGGCCGGCATGGGTCTGGCCGTCTCGCGGGCCTGTGCCATGATCATGGTGCCGAACCCACGCGACATCGTTGATGTGTTGATCAACATCCACAAGTACAGGCCGCAGCTGTTCCCGGCTGTGCCGGCCATGTTCAACGCCATCAGCCGCCACCCCGACGTGATCGCCGGCAAGTACGACCTGCGCTCGATCCGGGCCTGCATCTCGGGCTCCGCGCCGCTGCTGGCCGAGATCAAGGAACGCTTCGAGCGAGTCACAGGCGGCACCCTCGTCGAAGGCTTCGGCATGTCCGAGACGCCGACCGCCACGCACTGCAATCCGCTGTCGGGCACCAATAAGGCTGGCTCGATCGGGGTTCCGTACCCCGACGTGGAGGTACGCCTCGTGTCGTTGGCCGACGGAGCCACTGAGGTGGGGCCGGGCGAAGAGGGCGAACTCGTGTTGCGCGGACCGCAGGTGTTTGCCGGCTACTGGAACATGCCGTCCGAGACTGCTGCAACGCTGAGGCCGGATCCGGCCGGGCAGGGCGGGCCGTGGCTGTTCACCGGCGATATCGCTCGAATGGATGAGGACGGCTACTTCTACATCGTCGACCGCAAGAAGGAATTGATCAAGGCCGGCGGCTTTCAGGTCTGGCCGCGGGAGGTCGAGGAAGCCCTCATCCAGCACCCGGCGGTGCGCGAGGTGGCGGTCGCCGGCGTGGCCGACCTCGACGGCAACGAGCGCGTTCTGGCCTGGGTCGTCCTCAACGAGGGCATGCAGGCGACCGAGGCCGAGCTCCGCCAGTTCGCTCACAACGAACTGACCGGCTACAAGGTGCCGCGCCACATTCACTTCCGCAAGGAACTGCCGCGGACCACAGTGGGCAAGCTTCTGCGGCGCGTCCTGGTGCAGGAGGAGGCGAAACGATTGCGACAGGCCGTGACGGCGTAAGGTCAATAGACGACGAGGGGCGAGCGGCCGTCAACCTTTGTCCTTCGTTTGCTCCAGCACGAGGATCAGCGGAGCCCGACCTGCGGCAAGGCGGGTGGCGGCGACGTCGGTGACGAGGTCGGTGAGGGTGGTCAAAGCCTCAGGCGCGCGCTCGGCGAGCACCTGGCTGTGCGCGAGGAGGAACGCAAAGCCGGCGGGCTCGCGGTCCTGCACCTGCAGCCAACTCAGGTCGGAGAGCAGATCGGCCAGCGCATCCCAGTTGAAACCGAAGTACGCGGGGAAGCAGCCGGCCTGATAGAAGCCGTGCAGCACCGTGGCTTTGTCGAACAGCGGCGCGCGGTCGACCCGGGCCGCGAACCAGCCGCGGCGGGCGAGGGCGCCGGCCAGGGCGTTGCTTTCGAGCAAGACACGCGGCGCCTGTGTGACCGCCGGCCCACCGACCGTCGTGAGTCGCCGAAAGAGGACGGCAATAGCCTGCGGCGAAGTGGTGATCGGTTTCATCGGATGCGTGTGAAGGTGGCGTAGTGATCGGGTGTGTAGTACACCTCGCCGCCGTCGCCCAGGATCAGGCGTTGCGGGCCGACGGCGTCGAGCCCAGGCGTGCGTACGACGTATTCGTGGTAGTAGCCGTTCGCGTGCTTGGGGAGCAGGCCTTCGCGATTCTGAAACACAGCGCCGTCGTTGGCGTGTGGATCCGATTCACCGCGCGCGATCCGGTCGAGCGTCGGGGCCAGATCGATGTCGCCCTGATAGGCGAGGTTGCCGTCGACGTCATAGATCGACACGTCGTGGATGACAAGGTCCTCGTTCGACTGGCTCGCGGTGGTCGCAGCGGCTTCCTGTGTGGCCTCGGCCGTGGCGACATCCACCGCCGCAACTTCCGGGGCTGTGGGTTTCGGCGGGCGGGCCGTGGCGATCGGGTCGGGCGCGGCCGCGCCGAAGTTCTGCCAGGCGCTGACCAGGGCGAAGATCGCGATGATGACGAAACCGGCGATGCGCAGCCACGTGGGCGTACTTGGTTTTTCAGGCAGGGTGCGGCGGGACATGGGGTCGATTATAGGCGGCGCGCCGCGCCACCGGGTGGACGAGGGATCACACAGCCGGTGCGGCCTCTTTGGCCCGTCATCCGACGTGTTCCCCCGGGCGCCGGATCATCTGCGGTGTTTGACGTGCGCCAGCGTCAGAGCCACTGCGGGGTCGGCCGCATCCCAGGTTGAGGTGGCCTGCCGGACGAGTGCGCCGTGTTTGCGCGAGATGTCGCGGAGGGCGTTGCCGACTGACCGACGAACAACCTCGTCAGGGTCTGCATGGAGCGCGGCCAGACGTCGCACGGCTTCCTCCGGATGCTCCTTGAAGTAGGGCCGGCTCGTCCAGATGCGCAGGCCTTCGGTGACGGCGCGACGCACCGGCGCGCGGCGATGGACGAGCCAGGTATCGATGGTCGGCAGGGCTTTCTCGTAGCCCGTCTCGGCGCAGTAGGTATCGAACGCCTTGGCCAGGATCTCCTGCACGCGCCAGTCCTCATCGGCGCTGACCTTGTCGCACAGGAGTTTGAGAGCCGGCGCCGAGCGCGCTGCGAGGTCGCCAAGCATGAAGGCGCCGAGCATGCGCACCTGATGCACGGGATCGGCGATGAGTTGCTTTGCGAGGGTCAGGCGCGTGGGCGTCGCGAGACGAGCACGGGCCTCGTCGGCGGCCTTGCGGACGTCGACGAAGCCGTGCTCGACTTTCTTGACTCGTGCCGCGAGTTGGCTGATGAAGATGACGTCAGTGGCCATCTCAAGGTGTGCAA
Organism: Anaerolineales bacterium; assembly: GCA_044226485.1. Taxonomy (GTDB): domain Bacteria; phylum Chloroflexota; class Anaerolineae; order Anaerolineales; family UBA6663; genus UBA6663. The sequence continues at coordinate 240,778 of JBGAGY010000004.1, read as the reverse complement.
GCTGTCTGCAACTTGGTCTGCGCCTCAGCTTCCGAGACGGCCTTGGCGGTGCCGGCCGTGATCGCCAGCGGCTCGAACGGTGGAGTGGCCTGGAAACTCGGATTCGAGATGTGCATCGTGTAGCAGCCGACGTACACTTGCTTTGCGCCGGCAACGGTTTCCGAGCGCAGGATCACGGGCGCCTGGTAGTAGTACTGTCCGGCGCCGGCGTCGCCGATGACCTCACCGAACTCGACTGTCACGTTGCGCGTGTCGGCGTAGCCGGCCGAGAAGACGTCGAACGGTTTGATCTCGGGGCTCGACGGATCCCAGTAGCTGTAGGCGCGGGCGAACTCCTGCCGATTGACGGCATTGAAGAGCGAGCGCATGATCTGCGTCGCATCGCTGCGATCATCAAGGTATCGGTCCTGGCTGATGTCGGTCGGATCGAACGTCGGCATGGGGTCCATCGGGCCGCCGGCGTCTGCGGGGCAGGCGGTAGCCAGAGCGTTGGCGGCGTTGCTGCTTTCGGTCAGCGGCTGGCGGGTCAGGCGTTCGACACCGAGCGGTTTGAACGGCGGCACAGCCTGCAGATCGGGGGATGAGAGGTGCAGATAGAAGCAGTCGGCCTCGACCTCGTTCCCGGCGTCGCGGTTGAGTGTCACCAGAGCCGGCACGGCGAAGTACCGCTGACCGGCTCCGGCATCGGCCAGGATCTGGCCGATCTCGACCGACGCACCGGTCAGGTCCATGAATTCCTGCTCGATGTCGGCAAACGCGGGGCGGTCAGCCGAGTCGCGCCAGTAACCGTGTGCCCGCAGGGGTTCATGTCGCGCGAGGGCGTTGACGTACGAGAGCACCAGCGTGCGCGCATCGGAGCGGTCGTCGTAGTAGACATCCGAGCCAGGCGTGGTCTGGGTCGACGAGCTTGACGCTGTGGCCGTTGCCGTCGCGGCAGCCGTCGTGGCGGTCGCGGCGGTGGTCGCGGTTGGGGCTGCCGTCGCCGTCGCGGCTTGAGCTTCGGTCGCCGTGGGCGCCGATGTGGCGGTGGACAGCTCGACAGTCGGCTGCGGTAGATCGGTCGCTGGTTGTTCGGGTGTGGCCGGAGAGGTGACGGGCACGCACGCCGTCGCCACCAACAGGGTCATCGTCATGAAAGTCGCGCGAAGGCGCATAGCTTCCTCCTTGGCAAAGGATTGGCTCGGCCCGGAAATCAGGGTCTGCTGTTTGCCAGGGTTTATTGTATTGCACCCATTCATCACCCAGGTGTCAGGCGTTTTCCCGGCTCGTCGTCAGGATAACGCCCGGACGATCGGGATCGATCCACGGCCGTCATGAGTCGGGATTTGCGGCGACGCCCAGGCATGACGCAAACAGGCGGGCGCCGACGTTAAGGGATTTGGAAACGACCGGGTCGAACCCGGTTGCCGTAGCCGGCTTCATTTCAGGAGAACTCCATGCCCACCATCACCACTTCAGCCGTTGTGAACCAGCCCGTGGATCGCGTCTTCGCCTACGTCACCGATGTGGCCAATCATCCAGCCTGGCAGGCCGGCATCAAGGAAGCGCGCCTCGTCCCGGCCGGGCCTGTCGCGATCGGCTCGACGTATGTGTACACCACGGAAGTCATGGGTCAGAAGATCCAGTCGCAGATGCAGGTGTCGACGTTTCTGGCGAACCAGATCTGGGCCGTGAAGACCGTCGGCGTGCCGAACGCTGTGGAGACGGTCTATCGCTTCGAGCCAGCCGGCGCCGGCACGAAGCTGACGATCTCGATGGAAGTGCCAGCCGGCGCCTACCCGGCCGCTGTCGAGGGCATGGTCAAACAGCAGATGCAGAAATCGCTTGAAGAGCAGGCTGAACGAATCGGTCGATTGATCAAATAGTCTCGCAGTCAGGTCGTCGAGTAGTCTTGTAGTCAGGTCGTCGGTGGTCGACCTGACTACAAGACTACTCGACGACCTGACTATTTACTTGCCTTGATCGCAATGTCGAATTGCTCGGCGTGTTCGCTGTCGTAGTGGCCGGGCGTGATGTCGATGACCCAGCTTGCGAAGCGGTTATAGAGGTGCTTGCGGTCCGTCACGAAGTCGCGCGGCAGGTGCTCGGCCAGGCGAGCGGTCTCCTCCTGGGCGAGCGCCAGCTCCCGGCGAAGTGCGGCCAGCGTCTTGAGCCGGTCGACGAGGGCATCGATCCTCGGGTTCGCGTTGGGCCGGAACTCGAGATCGTCGCCCGCCTCGCGGTCGTTGACCATCTGAGCCACCCAACTCTGCAGATCTCGCTCCGTCAGAACCAGATGCGCGATCAATTGCTTGACGCTCCACTCGTTCTTCTTGGGCTGCCGTGATGCGCCCGTTTCGGTCAGGCCGCGGGTCTTCCTGGCGATGTCAGCGTTGAGGCGCTGATGGATGGCGCGGGCCTGTTTGGCCAGCGCCTTGCCGGTGGCCGGGATCTTGGGCTGGGGGAAGTGCCCAAGCGTCAATTCGGTGCTTGCGCGTTCCCCAGCACGGACGACCTCGACGGCCACCACGTCGCCGGCCTTGTGGCGCGTGACAAGCGGTGTCAGATCCTCGAAACGCGTCACCGGCGAGCCGTCGAACGCGACAAGCACATCGTCCTTCTGCAAGCCGGCGGCGGCGGCGCCGCTGTCGGGCGCTGTGCCTTCAAGTCGAATGCCCTGGGCCGGCGAGCCGAGCCTGCTGGCGATCTCGGGGGTGAGTTCGCCGATGAAGATCCCCAACCGTGGTCGCCGCGCGCTGCGCAGATCGATGCCATCCGCGAGCAGAGAATCCAGGTTCTCGAGCCCCGAAGCCCATGCGGACCGTACATCTTCAGACGCTTTGCCCAGCCCCGCATGCTTGACTGTGACCCGCGTCCCGCCGGCCTTGGCTGCCGCGAACTTCACCTCGACGCTCGTCGCGCCGCCATGCGCGTCATGATCCCACGAGAACGCCAGGCGCTTGCCGGGCTCGATCGTCGTGAAGGTGCCTCGCGCGCTGTGTCCATCGGCCCACGCCAGATAGAGGCGGCCACCCGGCCGCGCCTCGACTTCAGCCGCCTGACACAGCCAGTCTCGCAGGGCCGTCGGGTGTGTGAACGCCCGAAACGCCTCAGCTGCAGTTCCGCGAACCGTGCGCGCAATCGTCAATGAGTCGCTCATCGGATCCTCCATTCAGTCTCTCAATCAAGCAGCCTTGTGTTCAGGTCGTCGTCTCGTTGATGTACGTCAGGCTCGCTGATCGTGTCACAGACGACTCGGCCAGCGGACGACTTGACCACAAGGCTAACGAGTTCCCCACTGCCAAAGGCCATAGGCGGATTTCTTGTCCAACGGATAGCCGGCCTCGCGCAAGGCGATGCCGATCTCGCCATGATGATACGACTCGTGAGCGATCATGTAGCCGGCGTATGCGACGGCATGCGGCCGGAAGCCTTTGATGCGTCCGGTCGTCGCGAGGCTTTGGGTGACAAGGGCTTCGATGGCCTTGCCCGACGCCGTCAGGGCTTTGCGCAGCACGGGGCGGCGCAGGTCCGGGGCCTTATCCTGGCCGCGATAGAGCGCCGGCGCCGCCGATTGCAGCCATAGAAGACGCACGTGATGAATGTGCGCCAGCATGGCCGGCGCGCTGCGCCCTTCCTCAGGCTCGGGCGCCCTGAATACCTCGGGCGCGATGGAGTCGAGCAGGTACAGCGTGACCCGGTTGTGGATCCGCCACGTGTCGATCAACTCCGTGCTTCGGGCGTCGATCAAGTACATAGGATGAGTCGAGTCCTCATGTCGTCGAACGGTCGTTTGCGCGGCCTGCCGGCCGGTCATGAAGCCCGCAGTGCGCCTTTCATGTCAAAGACGGCCCGACGACAAGACTACCAGAAGACCGGACGACTCGACTACTGACCCGCTTTGACATGCTTGACCGACGTGTTGATGATCTTCTGCAGCACTTTCTGGTCAACGTCGGCCAGGGTCTTGATGTAGAGGCAACCCTTGCCCCGTTTGTATTTGCCGAGCCCTTCGTAGAGCGCTTCGACTTCTTCGGCGCCACCGTGCACATAGAGAGTCAGGTCGCTCTTACGCGGCGAGAAGCCGATGATCATCCAGTCTGCTTCTCTGCCGCTCGTGTACTTGAGCCGATACGTGCCGAACCCCACAATGCTACTGCCCCACATCTTCGGCGGCGCCTTTGTCGCCTTCTGCATCATCGCCGCGATCGCCTGGCAATCCTCGCGGCGCTGCTTCTCTGGAATGGCAGCCAGGAATGCGTCGGCGCTTGCCTCGGTCTTCTTGGTTTTGGTCTCGGCCATGTTGGTCTCCTAATAAGTATCAGGTGTCAGGCGTCAGTTGTGCGAACTGACGCCTGACACCAAACGGATCAATCACCCGGCACTCAGTGCTTCATCCTCCCGCCATCGCGCCGATGATGCGGTAGGGCTGGGCGCCGCTGACGACGTCGGCGGGCAGGGGGGCGTCGCCGGGTTCGTGCGACAGATCCTGCCCACAGGCGAAGAAGCGGATGAAGGCGCGCCGTTCGCGCGTGGCCTGGTCGCGGATCGTGCCGCGCAGCATCGGATATCGCGCCTCGAGCGCATCGAGCACGGCCCATTGGGTCACGGGCTCGGGCACCTCGACCTGCACTTCGGCATGAGTGCCTGCCAGATTGCGCAGGTGGTAGGGAAGCGTGACGCGGATCATGACAAGATCTGCGCCTCCACCGACAGCACGGGCGGCAGGTCGCGGACAATGGCCGTCCACTTGTCGCCGGCGTTGAAGGAGCCGTACACCTGGCCGCCGCTCGTCCCGAAGTAGATGCCGCACGGGTCGAGCTGGTCGACGCTCATGGCCGACCGGAGGATGTTGACGTAGCAGTCCTTCTGCGGGAGGCCGTCGGTCAGCGCCTCCCACTCGTTGCCGCCGGCGCGGCTCCGGTAGACGCGCAACTTGCCCTCGGGAACGAAGTGCTCGGAGTCGCTTTTGATCGGCACGACGTAGACCGTCTCGGGCTCGTGTGCGTGCACGGCGATCGGGAAACCGAAGTCCGTCGGCAGGTTGCCGCTGATCTCGTGCCACGAACCGCCGGCGTCGTCGCTGCGCATCACGTCCCAGTGCTTCTGCATGAAAAGGACGTTCGGCCGGCTCGGGTGCAGGGCGATGCTGTGCACGCAGTGTCCGACCTCGGCGGTCGAGTCGGGCAGCTCGAAGGGCGAGATCAGGCCGTTGTTGATCGGCCGCCAGGTTTCGCCGCCGTCATCGGTGCGGAAGGCGCCGGCCGCCGAGATCGCCACGAACATGCGGTTGGCGTCGGTCGGGTCCTGGACGATGGTGTGCAGGCACATCCCGCCGGCGCCCGGCTGCCAGAGGTGCCCCTTGGCAGCGCGCAGCCCCGGCAGCTCCTGCCAGGTCTGACCGCCGTCCTTCGAGCGAAACAACGCGGCGTCTTCGACGCCGGCATAGACGGTCTCGGCATCGAACAGCGAAGGCTCGAGCTTCCACACCCGTTTGAACCCCCACGGGTGCTGGGTGCCGTCGTACCACTGGTGCGTGCCGGGGTCGCCTTCATAGTTGAAGGCGTTGCCAACCGCCGTCCAGGTCTGGCCGCCGTCGTCGGAGCGCTGCATCACCTGGCCAAACCAGCCGCTCGACTGCGATGCGTAGAGGCGATTTGGGTTCAACGGCGAACCCTTGAGGTGATAGATCTCCCAGCCAGCGAAGTGCGGGCCGCTAACCGACCACCGCTTGCGCTTGTCGTTCGAGGTCAGAATGAAGGCCCCTTTGCGGGTGCCAACCAGAACGCGGATCTTGCTCATGTCAACTCCTGTGAAAGTGTCGTACCTGATCGTCAAGCCAGGCTTAGTTGCCAGGACACGCCGAACCTGTCCTGGATCCAGGCGAATCTGGGGCTGAACGGATACGCCGCCAGCTCCATCAGCACCTGGCCACCCTCCACCAGCTTGTTGTACACAGCGTCGATCTCAGCCTCGGTCGCGCAGCGCACGTAAAACGAGATCGATGGCGTGAACGTGAATCCATGCTCGACGTTGCTGTCGATGGCCATGTACTCCTGACCGTCGAGCGTGAAGGTGGCGAGTTGCACGGTGCCTTCGGCCCCGGCCTCGTTTGGCCCATAGCGTGTGATGCCCACGATCGCCGAGTTCTTGACGGCTGAAGTGTAAAGAGTCAGCGCCGCCTCGGCCTGGCCCGCAAACATCAGAAAAGGGGTCACGGTCTGCATTTTTACCTCCAGCCGAACGTCGTCGATTCCCAGGTCAACAGGTCGCCCTCGATGTGCTCGCGCAAGCCGACGCGCTCCATCAGGAGCATGATCTGGGCGCGATGGTGCATGTTGTGCGTCAGCACATGCCCGATGCCGCCGCCAAAGGTCTTGCGAACCGGCGGGTTGTCGAGCGTGTCGATGAAGCAATCGTCCTCTCGGCCCTCCGCCGCCACCTTGCGAGCCAGTTGAGCGAATTCTCGCCCGACCGTGCTGAGCCGATCGAGCAGATCGTCCAGGGACGTGCCCGCAGGATCATGCGGCTCTCTCCCGGCCAACAAGGCCGTCCAGGTTTCCATGTTGTCGATCAGGTGCACGAACGTGTGCCGCAGGGATCCGTGGTCGCTCTCGAACTCGCTGTCGAGCGCTTCATCCGGCAGCTCCCGGCAAGCCAGCAACAACTGCCGCGTCGTCCATACGTCGTGCCCGAGCAAGCGATCGAGGATGTTCATGAATTCGGTGACGGCTGATGGGACATGGGTTACCGGTCTTCAACAGTCAACAGCACGCAACCATCGCTCTACGGTCCTGCCATGACTCGGTCGCGCACAATGGCCAGCGCCTCTGCGTAGAGCAGGTCGGGCGAGGGCATGGCCGACCACATCGCCTCGAGCCACCACGTCGCGCCGGCGGCCTCGTAAGGCGCGCGGATTTCGGCGCTGCGGCCCGGGTCTTCGGGCGACGTGATGCCTTCGACGATCACGTCGAGCGGAAGGCCGACGTCGCGCTTCGCGTGAAGTTGCTGCACCGCGGCGCGGATCTGGTCGGGCGTGGCCTGCGCCATACGTCCGTCGCTCCCGCGGCCGGATGGGATCAGGCCGTCGTAGCGTGCGACGCGCTCCAGCGATCGCCGGCTGTCACACACGCCCACCACCCAGATCGGGATGCGCGGCTGCTGAACCGGCGGCGGTGGCGGCATGAAGTCAAGCGGCTTCACCGTGTAATGCCTCCCCGAGTAGCTGAAGGGTTGCCCGCGCCACAGGCCGGTCAGGATGTCGAGGGCTTCGTCGGTCAGCTCGGCGCGTGTCTTTCGATCTGTGGGTTCACCGAAGGCCTCCCAGCCGGTGTCGGTCGCGCCCAACCCGACCGCCAACGTCACACGGCCGTTCGACAGACGATCGAGCGTCGCTGTTTCGCCGGCGAGTTTCCAGGGGCGCATGCGCGCCACGGGCGTGAGCATGGTGCCGAGCCGGATGCGCTCGGTGACCATTGCGGCGGCCGTCAACGTCACCCACGCGTCGATGCCCCAGACCGGCTCCCACACAAAGAACCCGTCCCAGCCCGACGCCTCAGCCAGTCGGGCCAGTTCCGCTGCATCGCGGGCTTCGGCGTAGGGCAAGACAAATCCGTGTTTCATCGATCGTCCAGGAGTCGGATCGTTCAGCGTTCTCGTTGTCGAGTCGTCGGCTCGTCAGATCGTTGGAGTCGACCACCTGACGACAGGACTACTGGCCCACCTGACTGCTCGACCATTTCCGAATGCTGACCAGATGTTCGCTGTAGTGATCGAACGTATTGCCGGCGATGATGTCCCAGGGCGTGGCGCCGATGGTGCGTGCGAGCCCGTCGACGCCGAAGAGGTCGCGCTCGGAGAGCGGGGCGATGACGGCCAAGAGGGCCGCGCTGCTTTCGCCCCAGCGCTGCCAGACTTCGTCCCAGGTCAGGGTGCGTCCGGCGGCCTGAACCTCGGCGTTGACGCGATGCATCCAGTCGTCGCCGTCGTCGGGACGTTTGAGGCTTGGCGCCTTGCTGCCCGCCACGGCCGCGCGCAGCAGCGTGAGAGCGCGGTTCTCCCAGAACGTCACGTGGTGGACCAGGTCCTTGACCGAGAGATCGCCTTCCACGCCGGACTTGTCGCGGAGCCCGGCAGGTACCGCCAGGATGGTCCGCTCGAGCGCATCGCGCCAATGCGCGATCGACTGGATCAACTCGTCTTTGGCCGCCGGGGGCTGCCAGAGTTCGATGCGGTTTCCTTCAGGATCCAGACACCAGCCAAAGGCGCCGTACTCCGAGCGCTCGACCCTGTCATCGACGGTCACCCCGGCGGCGCGCAGTTGAGCCAGCATGGCATCGAGGTTGGCCACCTGGAAGTTCAACATGAACGGCGCGGGGCTGGGCTGGAAGTAGTCGGTGTCGTCGGGGAAGGGCGCCCAGACCGTGTGCGTGACGACGTTTGGCGGATCGGTCCGTTGCCACCGTAGCAGCGAAATGCCATCGCCGGCATCGGGCGACCCGGGCAGGCCGAGGTTCGCGAAGTACCAGCGAGACAACGCCGCAGGATCCTTGCTCTTGAAGAAGACGCCACCCAGTCCGAGGACACGTTCCATGAGGAGACTCCTGTGGTTGATAATCGCGCCGATCGTCGCTCAGGCGGCGCGAGTCGGGGGCGGCATCAGATTGGCGTCGCGGGCAAGCACCCAGGCGCCGGTATCGAGTTTGCGAAAGAGCGTCAGGGTGTGGCCGGTGCGGCGCATCGGCTCCATGCCCGGCCGGGGTGTGACTGCGACGTTCAACAGACAGATCGCATACGCCCAATCGCCGTGGATGCTGATCTCCAATATCTGTTGATCGAAGTCGATATGGTCAGGCGCCTGTTCGGGCATGAGGTCCACAAACGCATCAGGGCCGCGCAGCGGTGGCCGCCCGACCGTCAGGAAGAGCACGTCATCGGCCATGAGGCGACGCATCGCCTCGCGATCATTGGCGATGGTGGCGCGCTGCCAGGCGTGAAACAGGTCGCGGATGGCTTGCTCGTCAGAGGGCATCTCGGGCTCCGAGGTGGGGATCAGCATCGAAGTCAACAAGCCCTGTTGTAACAAATTAGATTGAATTGGTCCAGATCGTTTTGCTCGATAGACGATCGGTTTCGAAACCAGACGCTTACATAGTCCAGTCGTCCAGTCGTCGGGTAGCCGGTGCTCGTTCAACCGACTACCTGACGACTGGACTGCTCGACGACTTGACTACTCGGCTTATTCCAGATCGAGATCTTCGCCCTCGGAGTCGTCCTCGGACTTGTGCTCGCTCACGGCGCCGGCCGCGCTGGCCGCGTGGGCGGTGCGCACCGCCACATCGATCTCGGTCAGCATCTCGGGGTGCTCGCGCAGGTACTGCTTGGCCTGCTCGCGGCCCTGACCAATGCGGACGTCGTTGTAGGAGTAGAACGCGCCGCGCTTGGTCACGATCTCCATCTGCTCGGCCAGGTCGAGGACGTCGCCCTCGGTCGAGATGCCCTCGTTGTAGAGGATGTCGAACTCGGCCTCGCGGAAGGGCGGGGCGACCTTGTTCTTGGTCACACGCACGCGCGTGCGATTGCCGATGACCTCACCGCCGTCCTTCAGGGCCTGGATGCGGCGGACGTCGAGGCGGACGCTGGCGTAGAACTTGAGCGCGTTGCCGCCGGTGGTCGTCTCGGGGTTGCCGAACATGACGCCGATCTTCTGGCGCAGCTGATTGGTGAAGATCATGGCAGTGTTCGTCTGCTTGATCGCGCCCGTCAGCTTGCGCAGGGCCTGGCTCATCAGACGGGCCTGCTGGCCCATCGTCGCATCGCCCATGTCGCCTTCGATCTCGGCCCTCGGCACCAGCGCCGCGACCGAGTCGACCACCACGACGTCGATGGCGCCGGAGCGGACGAGCGCCTCGGCGATCTCGAGCGCCTGCTCACCCGTGTCGGGCTGCGAGATGTACAGGTTGTCGACGTCGACGCCCAGGCGGGCAGCATAGACCGGGTCGAGCGCGTGCTCCATGTCGACATAGCCGCACACGCCGCCCTTCTTCTGGGCCTCGGCCACGATGTGGAGGCACAACGTGGTCTTGCCCGAGGCCTCCGGGCCGTAGATCTCGATGACACGGCCGCGCGGCACGCCGCCGACGCCCAGCGCGATATCGAGCGACAGCGCGCCGGTCGGGATCGCCTCGACCGCCATGTGGTTGGCCTCGCCCAGTCGCATGATCGTGCCCTCGCCGAACTTCTTGGTCAGATCGCCCAACGCCTTGTCGATCGCGGCGCGCCGCGCCGGCGACATCTTGAGCTTGCTATCCTTGGCCTCCTCGGCCGCGGCCTTGCCACGCTTGCGCGGCTTGGCTTCGCTGCTGGCCTCGGCCGTCGGCGCGTCGAGCACCGCCACGGCTTCCGCGCCTTCGAGCGCGCCGTTCAGGGTCTCGGCCTCGTCGTTCTTCTTCCGTGCCATGTTGTCTCTCCTTGTGCGGGCGACCGGCCGGGGAAGGGGGTGCCCGGATCAGTCAAACAGATGTTTGGAAAACTTGTTCTGATTATAGGAAAAGTGTTCTAGATGTCAATCCCCAAGATGTCGGGGGTGCTGATCGATTTGAGGGAATATTGCCAATATATGGGGTTGGTCAGACCGGGTTCCGACCGCCAGCGACGTCCACGACGAGCCCGGTCAGCCAGGCAGATTGATCAGAGATCAAAAACAGCGTCGTGCGCGCCACATCGTCGGGCGTGCCAAGGCGTTGAAGGGGATATTGACCGGCCAGCGCCTTCTGTTGCTCGAGAGGGATTCGGGCCGTGTTCGACTCGGTGAGGATGATCGACGGTGACACACAGTTGACACGGACGCCCCGCGGCCCGGCCTCCTGCGCCACCTGACGCGTCAGCTGGATGATGCCGGCTTTCGCGACTCCATAAGGTGCTGGCGCCTGGCTCGGCTGTCGCCCGGCCGTCGAGGCCATGGTGACGATCGCGCCGCGACCGCGTTCGAGCATGCCCGGCAGAAAGCTCTTAAGGCTGAAGAACGTGGCGGTGAGGTTCGCGTCGATGCAGTCGCGCCAGTCGTTCTCGCTCAATGTGTGAACCGGGCCACGGTGACCTAACGAGGCGCCGGCAAAGGCGATGAGCGCGTCAGCCGGGCCGAACGTGGCCTCAGTGCGCTCGCGCAGCGCCTCGATGTCGTCGAAACGGGTCACGTCGGCGCGGACGCCGATCGCCTGACCGCCACGCGACGTGATGTCCGCCGCCACGGCGCTCAGGGCCGTCTCATCGCGCCCGCTGACGACGACGCGCATGCCCTGCGCGGCCAATGCGCGCGCCGTGGCTGCGCCGATCCCGCGCGATCCGCCGGTGACGACGGCCACACGATCTTGGAGTTCCGGGGATGTGCTGGTCATGAGGATGTCTTTCGGCTCAGGCTGGTTTGGCCACCATCACCCAGACGACGCTGAGCAGAACGGCAAGGTTGAGAAGATTGAGGGCGGTCAGACGGGAGAGGTTGGTGGATGAACCTTTCGCCAGCGCCCTGATCTGGCGCCCGATGACGAAGGCGCCGAGAAGCCATGAGAGCAGCATGCCGGCCAGGCCCCAGGTCACCCAGAGCGCGCCCTCGCCGATGTGATAAAGGCCGACGATGGCGCCGCCGCTGAGCAGGCCGATGGCGGCTGCCGGCCCAGAGATGTATCGCCCGACGGAGCCCAGCGGCGACAGCAAAGCGGGCAGGCCGCTGCTGTTGGCCTCACGACCGATGCGAGCGATCAAGAGCGTCGTCGCCGCGTTGCCGCCGATCCACAGACACGCGGCGAGGATGTGGACGTACTTGAGAATCGGAAAGAGTTCCATTTTTCCTCCATGAGCCCGTCAGTCAGACGAGCGGGTGCAATTCAGACACTATCGATCTGAATTATGGAGGAGAGATGGATGCGCTTTGCAGAGCTGGTGGCTGAGCGTCAGGCCACGCGCTTCACGCGCAGGATCTTGCTTTCCTGGTGGCCGAGCGTGAGAGTCAGTCCGGCATGCATCCAGGCCAGGCCCGAGCGCGTGCCGTAGCCCTTGATCTGGTAGCGCGCATCGGGGTCAAGGCCCTGCAATTTGAGCGCGGCGGGCTGGCGCGGATCGGTGGCGTGGTAACCCTCGAGCATGGCATCCGGCCCGCCGCCGATGCGCCGGAACGCGAAGATCACGGCCTCGCTGCGGTCAGCGCTGACATACTGGTTGATCACGTATGGCGTCGAGCGGTGCGGCGGGATCAGGCGGTAGACGTCGCCGTTCTGCACGACGGGCCGGATCTCCTTATAGAGCGCCACGTGTTTGGCTGCGCGCGCCAGCTCCGCCGGCGTCCAGTGGTTGAGGTTGCCGCCGATGCCGAGCACGCCCTGCATGGCGACGTGGAACCTGAAATCCAGGCTGATGCGGGTCGCGTTGACGTCGGTGACCCAGGCCTCCATCGTGTCGGCTGGCAACATCTGCGAGTAGCCGTGCTGGATGTCGAGGCGCGAGAGCGCGTCGGTGTTGTCGCTGACCCAGACCTGATCGGCCAGACGCAGGATGCCGAGGTCCGCCCGGCCGCCGCCGCCCGAGCACGATTGCCAGACGACGCGCGGGTGCCGCTCGCGCAGCGTGCCCCACACGCGGTAGAGGCCCTCGACGTAGCGGACCCACAGCTCGCGCTGCCGGTCGCCAGCGGCCGGCCAGCCGGGCTCGCTGACGTTGCGGTTCATGTCCCACTTGATGAAGCCAATGTTGTGGTCGCTCAGCAATCTGTCGATGGTGTTGATGAGGTAGTCCTGCACGTCGACGCGCGCGAGGTTGAGGATCAGCTGGTTGCGCGACTCGGTGCGCTCGCGGGTGGGGAAGTGGATGACCCAATCGGGATGCGCACGATACAGGTCACTGTTGGGGTTGACCATCTCGGGCTCGAGCCACAGCCCAAAGTCCATGCCCAGCGCATTCACGCGCTCGATCAGCGGCGTCAAGCCGTGCGGGAACTTGGCGGGGTCCGGCCACCAATCGCCGAGGCCGGCGTCGTCGCTGTTGCGGCCCTGAAACCAGCCATCGTCCATGACGAAAAGCTCGGCGCCCATCGCGGCGGCAAGCTCGGCGAGCCGGCTCTGCGACTCGACGTCGACGGCGAAGGTCGTGGCCTCCCAGGAGTTGTAAAGCACCTTGTGAAGGCTGCGGCCATGCGGCAGGACGTGGTCGCGGGTGTAGGCATGCAGGTGCCGGCTGGCTGCGCCGAAGCCGTCGCACGTGTAGCCGCCAATGCATGCGGGTGTAGCGAATCGCTCGCCGGAGCCGAGCCGCCAGCTGAAGTCCCAATCGTTGACGCCCAGGCTGATACAGGTCCGGCCGAAGTCGGTCACCTCAGCGGTCAGCTTCCAGTTGCCGCTCCAGGCCAGGGCGCCGAACCAGACCTCGCCTTGCGTCTCGCTGGCGGCATCGTCGATCGCGAACCAGGGGCTCGCGTGGTGGCTGGTCGTCAGGCGTCGGCTTTCTCGGACGAACACGCCAGTGTCGAGCGGCTGGCGATGGAGCTGGAACTCGTCGATCCAGCGGCCGCTGAGATAGCTCAGCCGATAGGCCCGGCCGATGGGCATCTGCCATTGGGCCGAGAAGGCGCGCTCGATCGAGAGCGGTGCGCCGTCATTGGCGATCACGGCCCGACGCTCGATCAGGTCGTGCGCCACGTGTGCGCGGTAGTGCAACTCGACGGTGAGTGGGTAGTGAGCGTCGCGCAGCCGCACGACCAGATCCTCGCCGTCCACCGTCGCATCGACCAGCTTCAGCACCAGGTCGCGGACCCCATCCGCGAACACCACCCGCAGCGCGGGCTCGACGTACTTCAGACCCGTCTGGCCTCCATATTCGTCAGGCCAGTTGTGACCGGCGCCCGTGAACGACGCGTGGAAGATCGCATCCGGCGCCTCGGGGTAATCGTCGAGCGAGGGCAACCGCTCGCCCCAGTAGCTGTGCACCAGCGCGCCGCCGTTGTTCACGCCAAGCGCATAGGCCGTGTGCTCGGTCTCGAGCACCCAATAGTTTCCACGCGTGAGGATGGGCATGCGCGGATGATCGCACAGCGACAGGGAGGACGCAAGGTCGAGGGGCGAGGGGCGAGGGGGCGAGGGGCGCAACGAGCAGAGAGCGCGAAAGTGTATACGCGCACGTACGGGAGCGTGGAAGCACAGAACCGGGAGTGCTGCAGCGAAAGCCTTGGCAGACCCCTCCGTCCATGTCATCTTGAGGGCCAATCCACTGGGCGAATCGACTCGCCGAATGAGCCCAAAAGATCTCCTCCAAAGACTCGTATGCCTTCGACAATCGCCATCCACGACCGTGGGGCACCTCCCGAGGGCTAAGGAGTCTTCGGAGGGGATCTTTCGGGCTCATTCGGCGCGCCCGCGGGCAGATTTGGTTGGCCCTCAAGATGACATGGACGGAGGGGAGCATCGTGTCGGTGGGGCACGATCTTCACGTCTTCCAGCCGCTCCATGCTTCCTCAACCACGCCCCACGCTCCCGCGCTCTCCCGCTCCCACGCTCCCACGCATCAAGGGCGAAGCAGGAGCAATAGGCCGATGAGCAAAGGCGGCAGATAGTGAAAGGCGGGCAGGGTGTCGCCCGTGATCAACATGTGGATGAGGAACGCGACGCTCAAGACCACCGTCGTCCATGCGACCCAGGTAGGCAGGAACGTCAGCTGAAGGAGCGAGGCTCCGTAGCTCGCCAGCGCCAGGAACCCGACCACGGCGTAGGCGAAGAACACGGCGGATCCTTTTCGGGCCAGGGGCTCGTAGCCGGCTGGCATGGCATCCGTTGAGCTCAGGTCGTGAGCCGCCCGGGTCGTGATGATCGCGCGAAACGCCGAGAAGGCCACCCACAAGGCCGTGGCCACAAGCCATCCTATCAGGCCGAGGCGCGCAAAGACGCGCTCGTTCGCGGCTTCAAGGTTCGTGGTCAGGAGGCTCAACCCGGCCAGCAGGACCACGGCCGCAGCGCCCATGAGGACGTTGGCCACGCGCCAGACGACCGCATTGCCGGCGATCGCCCGAAGGTGTTCCCTGACAGGCAGAGCATAGAAGCGCGGGTTGCCCCTGGCGCCCACCACAGGCAGTGACGCGCCGACGGCGAACAACACGAAGGACGCGATCAACGCAATGCCCGTCAACTGATCCCGGCTGAGAAGCATGGCTTCGCTCCCATGTGCATCAGGCAGACCGACAGCCTTGAGGGCCGTCGGTCTGGGCAAGCTAAGCGGCGTGTTCGCATAAATGCTGCGCTGGAGTGTGAAAGAGACCCTCGATCGTGTAATAGCCATGGCCGTAGAAGTTCGCGCCTCTCTCCCACTCGTCGTCTTCGACGCCTTCAAGGACGGTGAGGACGGCATCGATGGCCGTGTCGTAACGGCGCACCACCGACTCGCGCGTCTGGCCGCGGGCGTTCCAGCGGTTCATCCAGTAGCTCCCCGGGTCGGCGATCCAGGCCGGGTAGTTGAACATCCCTTTGCCGCGTCGTGCACTGGCGACTTCAGCAGGAAGTTGCTCGAGCGCCCAGGTCAGATGCACCATCACCTCGCAGGCTGACCAGGCGCTGCCCGGCCACGCCTGGTTCCAACGTGCAGGCGGCACTGACCCGACAAGGGCGTGGAACCTCGCGCGAGCGGCCTCGAGCTCGGCGCGTATGGCTGCACGATCGACCGGCTGTCGAACGGATGTCGCAATGGTCGAATTCGTCGTCATCCTTCCCACCTTTCTCTTCTCGCTTGACTCATTCCTCGTTTCACGGTCCGTCGACCGGCGGCAGTTGGCTGAGGTAGGCGTACATGGCCTTGAGCTCGGCGTCGGTCGTCGAGGCGCGCACTTCGTTCCAGGGCATGCGCGGTGTCGAGAACCCGCTGCTCAGCGTCTCCATCGGGACCATTGCGCCGTTGGGCATCATTCCGGTGTTGAAAAAGGTCATGAACTCGGACTCGGTCCACTGCGGCACGATGCGGGTGAGATTGGGGCCTGCCGGCGGGCCGGCCTGGCCGGTGTCGACCTTGCCCTGCAGTTGTTCGCCGTGGCAATCCCGGCAGCCGACGATGTCGACCATGTACTTGCCGTAGGCCAGGGTGTCTTCGGGCGGCGGCGCCGTCACCTGACCCACGGGTGCCTGGACGGTGCGGAAGTCGGCAAGGTTGAGGAAAAGCGCGCCGAGGAGGTTCAACTGGTTACGGGGCGTGGGCCCACCCGATGCCGGTTGAGAGCGCAGGTACGCCACCACCGCCTGGACATCCTCATCACTGTAATAGCGGCCGACGTTCGAGGGCATGATCAGCAAGGAGCGGCCATCCTTGTGCACGCCCTCTCGGATCGCACGGATGATCTCGCCGTCCGTCCACCCGTCGATGTCGCCGCCGGGGGTCAGATTGGGCGCGTAGAGCGTGCCCATGGGCGGCATGTCGAAGCGGGTGATGAAGTCAGCGCCGGCCAGGGGAAACTGGCCATTGGGCGAGTGGCAGTTGATGCACAGGTGGGCCAACTGCTCCCCGCGAGCGAGTTGCTCGGGCGTCCCCGCCACGGTGACGGCAGCCACCGGGACATTGTGTCGTTCGTTGAGCAGGTAGTACGACCTCAGGGCCAGGCCGAGCACTCCGACCACGATCAGGGCCACGGCGCCGGCCAACACAGCGCCCACCCACCGCAGTACGGTGTTCCTGATCCTCCAGGCGCGGGCCGCCAGGAAGCCAAAGAGGACGATCAGACCCACAAGCGTGAGCACACCCACAAAATCAAACATCGCGTGCCTCCCGACGACAGTGATCGATTGTCGGGCGATCCATCCAAATGCTTCGCTCGACGGTTCACACCCTAAGTCGGATGAGTTCCCGGGCGCCAGAGGGCGGCGCCCGATTGACCCGGGAAATTCGCCCGGGAAACAGCGGCAGAGCCGCCGGGATGGCGGTCGTCGTCTTCCCGGCCAAGTAGGGGGCAGGCCCTCATGACGCCGGGAAGGCGAGTTCGCTAAGGTCAGGGTCGAGCGTAAGTCGTTGAGGGGCGTGAGTCGCCAGGGCGCTGCGTCAGCGGCGCCTTCATAGAAAGGACACCGAGCATGAGCCTGTTGAGATCAGAACGAGCGATCCTGTTGTTGTCGGCCTTGAGCTTGATCGTCTTTCTCGAGCGGGTCTTTCTGGACTTCCGGTATGTAGCGCTCGAGATGGAGGCTGTGCAGGCGATTATGCCCTTCACGCTTCCCTACATGGCGGCTGCGTTTCCGTTCTTCGGTGGTTGGATCTGGGCGCTAATCGCCGTCGCCCGACACTGGCGAGCGGCGCGGGTCGCGCTCATGGGCTACAACATCATGGGCATCGTGTTCGCCGTGGGTACGATGACGACGCTCTGCCCGTTACCCTGTCAGACCGCCTGGCCGATCTCGGACGTGCTGATCATTGTTCAGCTCGTCATCAGTGTCTTCGCCGTCCTGTCGATCCTGGCCGGGTGGTCGGAGCTGGCCCGGCGGCGCGACAACGCGATTGTCGGCGCGCTCAAGGCCTGACGGTGATGTCGCGCTCGCAACCATTTCCACAGGCGGCGCCGGCCACCGTTGAGGCGCTGGCGAAGTTCGCGTTCGTAGCGGTCACACGAACGGGCCTCGCGCACGTCGCGCAGGGCGTTGACGGGGCCTGGGCGATCGAGGCGCTGATGGACGGCGTCGAAGTGCGCGGACTGGCCGTCGATCCGCTCAGCCCCGGCGTCGTCTACGCGGGCACGAGCGACAGGGGCCTCTTCCGATCGACCGACGGCGGACGCACCTGGGGCTTCGCCGGGCTGCAGGGGCTCACGATCCGGTCAGTGGCCGTGAGCCCTGCGAGAAGCGGCATGGTCGTCGTCGGGACCAAGCCGCCAGGTCTGCTCGTCTCTTTTGACAACGGCGCGACCTGGCGGGAGCTGCCCGCGTTCCGGCGAAGCCGAAAGTGGTGGTGGTTCACGCCGGCCGAGCCGGGCGCGCCGTACGTGCAGGCGCTCGCGCTCTCACCGGCAGATCCCGACGTGATGCTTGCCGGGATCGAGCTCGGCGGGGTGTTGCGCAGCGACGACGGCGGCTCCACCTGGTCGAACCATCGTAAGGGGGCCATGCTCGACTGCCACACTCTACAGTTTCATGCCCAGGACGAACGATGGGTCTACCAGGGCGGCGGCTCTGGAGGCGGCGCTGCAGTGAGCCAGGACGCGGGAAGGACCTGGGCCCAACCCCGTCGGGGCCTGGCGACCCACTATGGTTGGGCTGTGGCCGCTGACGCCGTCCATCCCGAGGTCTGGTACGTGACCGTCGCGGCCAATCCGCTCAAAGCGCACGGAGGCGGCCCGGCCATGGCCTGCATCTACCGGGCGGCGGCCGGGGCGAGTTGGGAACGGATCGCTGGGCCGCTCGACGGGATGCCTTATGCGCTGATCACCCACGCGGCGCTGCCGGGGTATCTGATCGCGGGGTTGAGCAACGGTCGGATCATGCTGTCGGCGAACCAGGGCGACACGTGGGAGATGCTCCCGTTCGAATTGGGTTCATTGGCGCGAAACCTGGTCATGGTTCAACGACCGATGTGATACAAGTTCACTGCGCTGTTTTCAATCGTCTGCTCTACACTCATCGCAGCGATCCTTGCGACCGACGGGGTGCGATGACGAAACGAATCGACCGATCGACGCTGCTGATGCTGCTCATCGCCGCCCTGAACGTCATGTTGTTCGTGACGTTTGCGGGCCTGCGCCTCACGCGCCCGTCGGACGGCGCCCGGCTGATGCCGGGCGAGGCGGTCTTCCAGCACGACGGCGTGATCGTCACGACCTTCTCGAGCGGGTCGAGCGATCTGCGGTCGAGCGATCTGCGATCGGGGGACAGGGTCGTGGCCGTCGACGGCCGATCGCTCGAAAAGTGGGCGGCGTTGCTGCTTTGCTGGCAGCCGTTGTGCGACTCTCCGCCCCGACCGACACGAGCAGTCGGCGACCACGTGGCGTACTCGATCGTGCGCGACGGCCGGCCGCTCGATCTGGCCGTGACACTGCGCGCCTATCCGTGGTTCGAGAACCTGCGCCAGGATTGGGGCGCCATGGCGTACGCGCTCGCGATGTTCCTCACCGGCGCGTTCGTGTTCGCCCGGCGCAGTGAAGACTCTGCGGCGCGCGCACTGTTCGTGGGTGGGTCGGCTATCCTTGGAGCATCCACGTGGTCGCTCGGGCTGCAGGCGCTCGACTTCGTACACCCTTTGCTCTTCTGGCTTCATCGCCTGACGACGGGCGGGTCCTTTCTTCTGTACTGGGCCTGCGTCCTGCACTTCACTCTGGTCTTTCCAAATCCGCATCCGTTCGTCCAGCGCCAGCGGTGGGCGGTGCCTGCCGTGTACGCTGTGCCGTTCGCCGTGTGGGCTGCTACATCACTGTGGACGAGCCTGACGATGGGCGGGGTGCTCGATTCGCTTGGACAGCAAGGGCTGTTCCAAAGCCTGACGGTCACGGCCTATCTGGCCCTCAGCCTGGTCGCGCTCGTGACGAACTACCGCAACGAGCCGAGTTCAATCAGCCGCCAGCAGATCCGGGTGGTGATCTACGCGATCGCCGTCAACGCCGTCCTCGCCATCCTCCTGTGGCAGATCCCGCCGCTGCTGCTCGGCGAGATCTGGCTCACCTCAAACACGATCGCCGTGATCGGCCTGATCCTGCCGCTGGCGCTGGTCGTATCGATCCTGCGTTATCGATTGTGGGACATCGACGTCTTCATCAATCGCACGGCGGTCTATGGCCTGCTGTCGCTCCTCATCGTGGGGCTGTATAGCGGTTCGGTGAGCCTGCTTGGCGCGTTGTTCGAACAGCGTGGGGGCGTGCTCTTCTCGCTGTTCGCCACTGCCGCGATCGCCTTGATCTTCGAGCCGCTGCGCGGGCGGCTGCAGCAGGCCGTCAATCGCGTGATGTACGGCGAGCGTGACACGCCGTATCAGGTCATCTCGCGCCTGGGTCGCATGCTTGAGATCGGCGCGGCGCCCGAGGATCTGCTCGACGTGATCACGCGCACGATCACCGAGGCGCTGAAGCTGCCGTTCGCCGGCATTGCGTCGCTCGAGAACGGCGCCGTGCGGATGCAATCCGAGTACGGCCGACGACCCTCCGATCCGTTTGTTCTGCCGCTGGTCTATCAGCGCGAAGTCGTCGGCCAGCTCAGCGTCGCTCAGCGCGGCCCGCACGATCCGCTCAACGAGTCGGACATCCGCTTGTTGGAAGACGTCGCCCATCAGGCCGGCGCCGTGCTTCATACCGTGCAACTCAACCGCGACCTTCAACTGTCGCGCGAGCGGTTGGTGATCCGCGTTGAAGAAGAACGACGGCGGCTGCGGCGCGACCTTCACGATGGCCTGGGCCCGACGCTGGCCAGCTACACGCTCAAGCTGGACGCCGTCCTCGATCGCATGGACACCGAACCGGCCGAGGCGAAGCGCCTGATCGAAGCGCTGAAAGAGCAGACGAAGGAGACGGTGGCCGATATCCGCCGTCTGGTCTATGAGCTTCGCCCGCCGGCGCTCGACGAGCTCGGGCTTGTCGACGCCCTGCGCGCGCATCTCGAGTCGTCCAACCACGCGCGAGGCGCACCGAACGTGACCCTTGTCGCGCCGCCAGACGGTCTGCCGCCGCTGCCCGCCGCGGTGGAGGTGGCCGCTTATCGGATCGTTATGGAGGGCGTCGCCAACGTGCTGCACCACGCCGGGGCTTCGAACTGCGTGGTGCAGATCCGCGTCGAGGCGAGCGAGAGGCAGGCCTTGTCGATCGAGATCCGTGATGATGGCGCCGGCCTGCAAGAGACGCGGCGAAACGGCGTGGGCCTGATCTCGATGCGGGAGCGAGCTCTCGAGCTGGGTGGGACTTGCGCGATCGAGAACGCCTCCACCGGTGGCGTTCAGGTTCGAGTCGCGCTGCCGTTCGGCGAGCGAAAGGGTTGACGATGATACGTGTCGTGGTGATCGACGATCACACCTTGTTTCGCGAAGGCCTTACGGCGCTTCTGGCCGCCGCGCCCGGCGTGGCGGTGGTCGGTGAAGCGGGCAGTGGGGTCGAAGCTGTCAGGCTCGCCGCCGAGCAGACGCCCGATGTCATGCTGATGGACATCATGATGCCGGATCTGAACGGCATCCAGGCCACGCGCCGCATACTCGAAGCGCAGCCCAAAACCGGGATTGTCGTGCTGACGATGCTCGAGGACGACGACTCGCTTTTTGCGGCGATGTGCGCGGGCGCACGCGGCTACATCCTCAAGGGTGCCGACAAGGCCGAGGTCCTGGCGACCATCACCGAGGTGGCCGCGGGCCGGGCCGTCTTCGGCCCCGCCATCGCCGCCCGGCTCACGCGCTTCTTCCGCCAGATCGAAGCCACGCCGCGCCAGGCCGACATCGCCTTCCCGGATCTGACGGATCGCGAGCGGGATGTGCTGACCCTGATCGCCGACGGCGCCGACAACCAGCAGATCTCGGATCGCCTGGTGATCAGCCCGAAGACAGTCAGCAATTACATCTCGAGCATCTTCAACAAGCTTCAAGTTGCCGACCGCGCCAACGCCATCATCAAAGCCCGCCGCGCCGGCCTTGGGGCTGATTCGAATCGCGGAGATTAGGGAGGAACGAAGGGCGAGGGGCGAGCGCCCCTCGCCCTTCGCCCCTCGCGCCCTACGGCTTGTACGGCGCCGGGTTCGTCATGGTGGGCACTGGCTCGGCGGATTCGGTGCCGGTGCCGCCGAGGGGCAGGATGACAAACGTGGTCTGGCCCGAGACGACGTCGACCATGCCGGTGATCTCCGTGATGGGCCCCTCGTCGGAGCCGTCGGGGAACGGCGTCTGGCTGGCCAGCGGTAGAGGTGTCACGACCGGCAGTGCGGCGGCGTTTTCGAGCGGATCGCCCGGGTGCGTCACAGTGGCTGTCGGTTGTGGCGGCGGGTTGAACAACGGGTTCGGAGCCGGTTTATCGGCGCCGACCAGCGCACGCAGGTAGTAGCGGCCCGCGGGCAGGTCTGAGATGGCGAAGTTCTCGCGCAGCGAGTCGTCGGAGCGCACCACGCGCTCGGCGTAACTGTAAACCGTGTAGACCCAGTCGCCGTTCTCGTCGTAGATCTCGATCGGCGTGTTGGTGATCAGGCGCCCCTTCTCATCGACGAGTCGGCCGGTGAGGATGCCCCAGCCCGAATACGGCGCGATCCACAGCTCAGGGTTGCGCGTGCTGTAGTAGTCGTTGCGGCCGACGCGCACTTCGAAGTGGACGTGCGGGCCCGTCGAATTGCCGGTGCTGCCGACCCAGCCGAGGACGTCGCCGGCCTCGACGTGCTGGCCGACGAAGCCGATGTTGTGCGCCTCCATATGGGCGTACAACGTGAACACCGGCTGGTTCTCGTAGCCGAAGTCGTGGCGGATCGCGACGGCGATGCCGTAAGGATCTTTCTCGTTGGTCGGATCGAAGCTGAACAACCCCCAGCCCGCCCAGATGACGGTGCCGGATCCGGCGGCCACGATCGGCGTGCCGGGCGGCGCGTCGACGTCGATGCCGGCGTGGATGTTCATGGCCCCGAAATACGTGGAGCCATAGCGGTACGTGCCGAGCGGCCAGTTGACGCTGTCCGACGCGACGGGCCGGATCATCCAGAAGTGATCCTGCGGGCGCGCCGACAAGGGCACCGGGTTGAGCGGCGGGCGCCAGTTGACCGGCGTCGAGAAGGCCACGGGCGACGGGAACATGAAACTCTGCGGCTGCACGCGCGGCATCTGAGGCACCGCCTGCGCGGAGTACGATTGAGCGCCAGCGGCCTGAAGAGGCGCCTGAGTCGCTGCAACGATCGGTTGGGCCCCCTGCTGCGGCACCGCGAAAGGCGTGTAAGTGGCCAGCGGCGCGGATTGCAGGATGCCGGTGCCGCCGGTCGCCCCGAGCAAGCTGTTGCCTCCGTCCACGGCGCAGCCGGTGATGACGGCCGCGGGCAGGAGCACGGCGGCAGCGATCCGCAGGAGGCGGGCGATGGGTCGCGAGCTCATGGGGTCACCGTCCCCTCTGTGGGAGTGGCCGTTGCGGGCGCCTGAGTGGGCGTGCGCGTGATCGTCGGCGTGCGCGTGATGGTCGGCGTCCGCGTGATCGTGGGCGTCCGTGTGATGGTCGGCGTGCGGGTGATCGTGGGCGTGCGGGTCGGCCGCGGCGTGTTGGTCGGCTCGACCGTCTCGCTGGCGGTGGGCGTCGGCGAGGGCACTGGCGTGAACGTCGCGAACTGGTCGCCCAGATAGACCTCGCGCATGGCGTCGGACCAGGTCAAGCCGCCGGTCTGCTCGAAGCGCCAGTACAGGATGCCCTCAAAGAACGAGCGCCAGTTGGTCTGGGCCGCGACGCGCGTCCAGCCATAGGCTTCGGCCAGCGCGGTGAAGTCGACGAAGTAGCCGTTCGGGATACCGCTGAGGTATTCGCCGCCGGCGTCATACGGAGCGGGGCGGCCGGAGTACCGGGCGTTGAAGTCCCAGGGCATGGCGCGCAGCGGCTCGCCCATGGTGCCGTCCTGCGCGTACGCGCGGACCCAGACGCGCCAGAAGGTCTTGTAGCCGCGATCCTCTCGCGTGACGACCAGCCAACCGGCCTGGTTGGCGGCCTGGATGACGTCGAAGCCGCGTCCGGCCTTGAGGAAGTTGTCGGGATCCATCGACGGTGGGGCCGGCGCGCGCGGCGCGATCAGCATGTTGTCGAGGGTCTCCAGGAACTTCCAGCCGGCCTTCTGACCGATGGCGTCGCTGAGCGCCAGGAAGCTCTCGTCGACTTTGTCGGAGAGCCGGGGATCGCTGGCGCGGACGCCAGGCACGGGCACGAGTGCGACGACGGGATCGCCGCTGAGCGGTTGACTGATCGCCGAACGGAAGGGCAGCGCTTCGGGTTGTTGCGAGACGCCGGCCAACGCGCCCGGAAGCGGCTCGGGCAGCGACGTCGGCGCCCAGGTGGCCGAGTCGATCCGGCCATGTTCGGCGCGGTACAGGATGCGGGCGTCGCCGGGATGGCCGAGCGTGGCCCAGGTCAGCGCGTCACTGGCGTTCTCGCTGTGCAGGATCCCGATGAAACCGTCCGCGGGCGTGGCCCAGGCAAGCGAGTCACCCTGGCCGACCTCGACCGGCCCGGCGCCGATGTCGCTCAGAGTCAACACATAGGCCTGCGAGAGCGGCGAGGCGGCGTCGGTGAAGAGCAGGCGAGCGCCGTCGGGGCTGAAAGCCGGCGCGGTCGGTTGAATCGCGCCGTTGCTGGTCAGCTGGATGGCGTCGGTCTCGAACGGCTTGTCGAGCGAACGAAGCCAGAGCTCGGGCTTGCCGGTACGAGCCGACACGTAGGCAATCGTCCGGCCGTCAGGCGACCAGGCGGGGTTGTAGTCGGCGCCCAGGTCAGCGGTGAGGTAATGGCTTTCGCCGCTCTGGATGTTGAGCAGCCGGATATCGAGCTGATTGTCGCGATACTGTTCGAAGACGAGCCACTGATCGTCGGGGCTCCAGGCGGGTCGACCTTCGAACTCGGGACCGGTCGTCAGCTGGCGCGTCTCGCCCGTGTTGAGGTCGAGCACTTGCAGGTTCCAGCCGTCCTGTCGCCGAGAGGCATACGCGATCTGGCGGCCATCATGGCTGATGGCGGGCTCGCGATCCTCCCAGGGGCCGCTGGTGAGGCGGGTCGGCTTCTCATCGCCGACAGCATAGCTCCACAGATGGATGGAAGCGCCCGAGCGCATCGAGAACACGACGAGCCCGCCGAGGACGTTCTCATCCGTCACCGGCGTCTTGCCGCGCGGATCGATGAGCGCCGCCATGGAGATCGTCGGCAGCGCCTCGGCCGTCGGGCCGGGGCCAGCTGTCGGCGGCGCCAGAGTGGGCAGTGGCGTGAGGTCGACGGTCGGCAGCAGGGTGGACGGAGACACGGCCGCGACAGGATTCCCGAGTGACGCGCCGAACGCAAGGCCCAGCCCGATCAGCAGGCAGGCATTGGCGACGATCAAACCCGCGATCCAGGGCAGGTGACGCTTCTTTATAGGAAGGCGCAGACCCGGGTCACGCTGCGGCGGTTCCGCAGTCGGCTGTGGGGTCGGCTTTTCCTGCCGGGGTTCAGGCTTACGATAAAGACTCATGTCGACCAGACACTATGTCCGGTGGCATCATAGCATGAAGGTTTGGGCACCCAGTGTTGGGTTATGTTGTGAATGGGTGGCATTGAACCCGTTTTTTACCAACTATTCACGTACCTGATACCCATCACAAGGGAACAGCCGGGCGGCGCAGGTTGGAGACGGGTTGGACGATCAGGGGATGAGGTCATGCGGGGACCTCAGCACGAGTTGTGCCAGGCCCCAGGCGGCGGGACAACCGATGCCGGGCATCTCGCCGCTCTGCATCATCGGCAGGATATCGCCGATCGGACGCAGCTCGAACTCGAGGTTCTCGGTCGGGTCGAGCGCCTGACCATGCGTTTGAGTCAGGCCGCGGGCGAGGAAGAGGTGCGCGCAGGTGCCCGACCGGTTGGTGTCGAGGGCATAGGCGCCGAGCGCCGTCCACGTGCTCGCCGTGTAACCCGTCTCCTCGCGCAACTCACGTTGCGCGGCGGCCATCGGCTCGTCGTCGTTGGTTTCCAGATAGCCGGCCGGGAAGTCGTAGACGACCCGCCCGACACCGTGCTTGTATTGACGCACCAACACAACCTGACCATCGTCCGTGATCGGCACGATCATGGCATAGTCGCGGGCTGGAGTCAGCAGATAGTCGCGGATGCGTTCGCCGTTCGGCAGCTCGACATCCTGTCGGATGACGCGCAGCCAGGGCGAAAAATCCAATAACTGCTCGGTCGTATGGACGGTCCAGGGAACAAGGGACATGGCGAGATCAGAGGAGCGGGCCAGCGCTCGTGTCAGTACGGATTGGCGACGTCGAAGCTGATGTCGCGGCGATCGACGATCTGCTTCTCGTCGGGTCGATCGTCGCTGGCGATGTAGAACAGCTCGAGATGGATGGTGTGCGCGCCGCGCGGCTCTGGCCCGCGAAGATGAAGCGTGAACTCGAAGTCCTGCTCCATGGCCTCGATCAGGCTCATCATCGCCACGGTCTGGCCATCTGCGTTGACCACCGAGGCGTCGACCGACGGGCGCTCCTGAAACGGCATGAGCTTGAAGCGCAGGCGGACGCGCCGCCCATCGGCGTAGGGATCCGCCGACGCCGATTCGAACTTCATCTCGCCGCGAGGCAGAGGCTCGGGCACGTCTTCCAGGCTGTCGTACAAAGGCAAATCGGACATGGCGGCGATTATCCCATAGCGAGTTGGTCGATGTTGACGCCACAGATCCTGTCACGCATGACGGGAAGGGATTCTAGCCACGAATTCCACGAATTGAAACGAATTGGCACGAAAGTGTCTCGTTCGTGCCAATTCGTTTCAATTCGTGGAATTCGTGGCTAAAGCAGGTCTTCCAACTCAAGACGCGGTTGCCTGGGGAATTCCATCGAATAAAGGCAAAGTTAGCGTTCCTGCGGTACATTTGGCGCTCAACGCGCCGAGATGAACGACGGAGGTTGGCCATGACGCCGGTG
The DNA here is from genome assembly GCA_044226485.1 of Anaerolineales bacterium. Lineage (GTDB taxonomy): Bacteria > Chloroflexota > Anaerolineae > Anaerolineales > UBA6663 > UBA6663. The sequence continues at coordinate 214,213 of JBGAGY010000004.1, read as the reverse complement.
GGTTTGACGTTCGACCTGCACGAGGGCCTGATTGTGAACCAAGAGCCCGCTGAGAAACGCCTCAGCGCGTTGGCGGGCTGTTGGGCGGATCCGGAAGCTTATGCCAGAGCGCTGGCCATCTCTGACCCGCTCGTCTATCGTGTGACATCGGCGCCGGAAGCTTCAGGCCCCGGCGATCTCGGCTACGGCCTTGGCTGTCTCTTTCCCGGCCGCGTCGGCGACGAGTACTACCTGACGCGCGGCCATCTCCACAAGCGCCGCGAGGCGGCCGAGGTCTACATCGGCCTGCGCGGCGTCGGCCTGATGTTGCTCGAGGACGAGCGCACCGGCGCCTGCACGGCCATGCCGCTGGCCGCCGGCACCACAGTCTATGTGCCGGGCTTCGTGGCCCACCGCACGATCAACGTCGGCGACGAGCCGCTGATCTACTGGGGCGTCTACCCTCACGACGCCGGCCACGACTATGGCTTCGTCGGCGAGCGCAACTTCCGCCAGATCGTCATCGCCGTCGACGGCCAACCGCGCGTGATCGAGCGCTCAGCGTATTCGACACGTTGAGAGTTTCTTAGTCGCCGCGGATGACGGGGTTGATTCAGGGCCGTCCCATCATCCGCGTCATCCGCGGTTAACTTCCGCCCAAGGAGCCGATCCACGTGAGCTACGTCACGAAACCCATCCCGCCCGAGAAGCCGCCTGTCGATTTCGTGCAGCGGCCATGGGGTTCATTCAAGCAGTACGCCTTCAATCAGGACGTGACGGTGAGCCTGATGACCGTCAAGCCCAACCAGCGGCTCAGCCTCCAATCCCACACCGGCCGCGCCGAGCTGTGGATCGTGCTCGATGAAGGCGCCGAGGTGACCGTCAACGACGACGTGCTGCATCCAGCCGCCGGCGCCGAGGTCTGGATCCCGGCCAACGCGCGCCACCGCCTGGCGAGCACCGGGCCCGAGGTGCGCGTCCTAGAGGTCGCCTTCGGCAATTGGCAGCAGGCGGACATCACACGTTACGCCGACGACTTCCAGCGTCCGGCCGAGGGCGAATAGATGACGACTCCCGCTTCGTTTCGCAAGACCACCCAGCATCTGATGCCTGCCGAACGCGCAGCGTCGGAGCCCGGCGCCTACGATATCTATCCCGCCCACGACCTCGGCTCCGGCCGAATCCAGCGTGGGATCGACGCCCTGGCGGCTGCGCTGTTGAACGCTAGCGGCGGACGGGGGACGTTGACGATCGATGGGTTTCCGGGCGTGCTCTGGCCGGATCTCCGCGATCGGTTGTCGGCTGCCTGGGCCGCGCGCGGTGTGCACGCCGTCTGGAACGACGTGGCCGATGCCCTTCTTCCCCAAGCCGCGCTGGATCGAAAGCTCACGCCGTACCTCGGCGGCGACGACCCGGTGTTCGGCAAGGTCTTTCGCGGCGGGCTTGTCGAGTTCTTCGATGAAGCCAGGTTGAAGTCGCTGCAGCCAGATGTTGGGGGCGGGCTCAGCGTGGTCTACGGCGTCGGGGCGGCGCTGGCAGGGTGGGGCGGGCCGCTGGTGTTCGTCGACGTGCCGAAGAACGAGATCCAGTTCCGCCAGCGGGCCAGGGCCGTCATGCCGCTGGGCGTGACTGGCCTGCTCGACCCGAAGCCGGCCTATAAGCGCACCTATTTCGTCGACTGGCCGGCCGCCAATCGACATCGCGCGGCGGTGCTGCCGAGACTCGATTGGTTCGTCGACGGCCAACGGCCGGACGATCCCACGTTCGCAACGGGTGCCGATCTGCGCATGGGCCTTGGCGAATTGGCTCATGGCATCTGGCGGGCGCGGCCCTGGTTTGAGCCAGGGCCATGGGGTGGGCAGTGGATCAAGGCCCGGATCCCGACGCTGGCGCAGGACGTGCCCAACTATGCCTGGTCGTTCGAGTTGATCTCGCCCGAGAACGGCCTGACGTTCGCGAGCGATGGCGTGATGCTCGAAGTGGCCTTCGATACCTTGATGGCCCACGACAGCGTCGGCGTGCTGGGCGACTATGCCGAAGCCTTCGCACCCGAGTTCCCGATCCGCTACGACTTCCTCGACACCGTCGACGGCGGCAACCTCTCGGTGCAGTGCCATCCGCGGCCCGACTACATCCGCGAGCACTTCGGCGAGCGGATCACGCAGGACGAGACGTATTACATCCTCGACTGCGCTCCGGGCGCCGAGGTGAACCTCGGCTTTCAAGCCGGCGTCGATCCGGCCGAGTTCAAGGCCGCGCTGGAGACCAGCTTCGAGAACGCCACGCCGATCGAGATGAGCCGTTTCATTCAGGCGCTCCCGGCCGAGAAGCACGGACTGTACCTGATCCCGAACGGCACGATCCACGGCTCCGGCACGGGCAACCTGGTGCTCGAGGTCAGCGCGACGCCTTACATCTTCACCTTCAAGATGTATGACTGGCTACGCCTCGACCTCGACGGGAGGCCGCGCCCGTTGAACATCGATCGCGCTTTCGAGAACCTCTATTTCGAGCGCCAGGGCGAACGGGTCGAGGCCGAGCTGGTCTCGCACCCACGCGAGGCCGCGCGCGGCGATGGCTGGGTCAAGATCCACCTGCCCACCCATCCACAGCACTTCTACGACGTCAACCGCTATGAGTTCACGGGGGCCGTCGAGTTGTTGACGGCCGGGTCGCCGCACGTGCTCAGCCTGGTCGAGGGTGATCAGGTGCTCGTCGAGACACCCGACGGCCGGGGCCAGCGCTTCAACTATGCCGAGACCTTCGTGGCCTCGGCCGCTGTGAACTCGTACCGGCTCATCAGCGAGCATGGAGCGCCGCTCAAGGTGGTCGTCACTCACATCAAGCCGCGCAACAAGTGGGCGGGGGACGTCGTGGCCCCGTAGTATCGCCCTGCCAAAAGGACCTCAGACCATGACGACCATCCACGCATACCTCGGCATCGACGGCGGCGGGACGCGCACGCGCGCGGCGATCATCGGGCCCGATCGGCAACTGCTCGGCACCGGCGAAGGCGGGCCGTCGAACATCGACGACGTCGGCGAGGCGGCGGCTCGCGACAACATCGGCGATGCCGTCGATGCTGCCCGCGATCGCGCCGGGCTGCCGCGAGGCTCGTTCGAGGCTGCTTTTCTGGGCATGGCCGGGGTGACGTCTGAACGCGACAGGGCCGTGATCCGCCGCATCGCTTTGAGCCTTTCGCTTGCGCCCCAGGAGCGGATCGGCGTCGATCACGATTGCCGGATCGCTCTGGCCGGCGGCCTCTCGGGCCGGCCGGGCATCGTGCAGATCATCGGCACCGGGTCCTCGACATATGGCCGCACAGCCGACGGCACGCATTGCATGGCCGGCGGGCGCGGCCACCTCGTCTCCGATGAAGGCAGCGGCTACTGGTACGGCCTTCAGGCGATCCGGGCCGCGATCCGGCACCACGACGGTCGTGGGCCGCAAACAGTGCTGCTCCCTCAGGTGCTCGACGCGCTCGCCATCACGGACATTGACGGCCTGATGCACCGCCTTTACGTGATCGGGGTCAGCCGCGCCGAGATCGCATCGTTGGCGCCGCTTGCCATCAAGGCGGCCGAGGCCGGCGACGCCGCAGCTCAGGCCATGTTCGAGATCGGAGCGCGCGACCTGGCTGAGTGCATCGCGGCCGTCGCGCACAAACTGGGCTTCGACGCCGGGCCCCACGAGCTCGCGCTCACCGGTGGGCTCAGCGCTCTCGAGGTGGCGCGTCGCCCGCTCATCGCCGCCGTGAACGCGCGCCTGCCCGAATGCACGCCGATCCTCGGCGAACAGTCGCCCTCGATCGGCGCGGCGTTGCTCGCATTGGAGTCGGATCAGCGAGAATAGAGATCGTCGCCACGAATATCACGAATTGAAACGAATTGGTAGACATGATCCTTGCTTGGTTATAGAAAGGAATTGATCCCTTTCGTGTTCTTTGTGCCCATTTGTTTCTATCCGTGAAATTCATGGCAAAAACATCCGATCGGCTCATGCACGGTTGGGGTGGATATAATCCCAGCCAAACGAAAAGGCGCACCCAGACACATCATGCACATCGAATCGCTTGCCATCCACGCCGGACAGAAGCCCGACCCCAGCACCGGGGCCGTGATGACGCCGATCTATCAGACCTCGACGTTCGTGCAGGCCGGGGTCGGTGACCATCAGGGCTACGAGTACGCGCGCACCGGCAACCCGACCCGCAGCGCGCTCGAGGCCTGTCTGGCGGAGCTCGAAGGCGCCGCCCATGGCCTGGCGTTCTCGTCAGGCATGGCCGCGATCGACACGATCCTGAAGCTGCTCGACCCGGGCGATCACGTGCTGGCCAGCAACGACGTCTACGGCGGCACGTTCAGGCTCTTCGACAAGCAGTATCGCAAGTACGGCATCGACTTCTCGTACGCAGAGTTGACCGACCTCGAAGAGGTGAAGGCGGGTCTGCGCGAGCACACCCGCTTTGTGTGGATCGAGACGCCGACCAACCCGCGGCTCAAAGTGGTCGACATCGCCGGTGTGGCCAGGATCGCTCACGAGCACAACCCGGCAATCCGGGTCGTGGTCGACAACACCTTCGCGACGCCGTATCTGCATCAACCCCTCGCGCTCGGCGCGGATGTCGTCGTGCATTCGACGACCAAGTATCTCGGCGGCCACTCCGACGTGGTGGGCGGCGCGATCCAGACCAGCGACACGGCGCTCTTCGAGAAACTCAAGTTCCTGCAGAACGCGGCCGGCGCCGTGCCGGGGCCGATGGATTGTTTCCTCGTGCTGCGCGGATTGAAGACCCTGGCCGTGCGCATGGACCGGCACGGCGAGAACGCGCTGGCCGTGGCGCAGTTCCTGGCCGATCACCCCAAGGTGGCTGACGTGATCTACCCGGGCCTCGACACTCACCCGCAGCACGCCGTGGCGGCGCGACAGATGCGCAACTTCGGCGGCATGATCTCGTTCACGTTGAAGGGCGGGGCGGAGGCGGCGAAGCGGCTCGTCGCTTCGACGCACCTTTTCGCGCTGGCCGAGTCGCTCGGTGGCGTCGAGTCGCTCATCGAGCTGCCGGCGGGGATGACCCACGGCTCGACCAAGGGCTCGCCGCTCGAAGTCGGCCCTGAGTTGATCCGGATCTCGGTCGGCCTCGAGCACAAGGACGATCTGGTCGCGGATCTCGCGCAGGCGCTCGCTCGCCTCGAGTGACGAACGAGCGGGAGGCTTCGACGATGTTGACTCCCTATCGAAACAAGCTCGCGCCGTTTTCGGTCTTCCTCGGTCGCATGGCGGCGGCCGTCGGCCTGGCCGCCGCAGTCATGGCGGTCACGCTCGTGATCGGCGTGGTCGGCTATCACTGGCTGGGTGGGTTGACCTGGATCGACTCTCTCCTCAACGCTTCGATGATCCTGGGCGGCATGGGCCCTGTCGATCGGCTCGACACGACGCCGGCCAAATTGTTTGCGTCAGGCTACGCGATCTTCTGCGGTCTCGTGTTGATCGGCACCATGGGCATCATCGTCTCGCCGATCATTCATCGCATGCTTCACCGCTTTCATCTGGATGACCAGGATCTGGATCCCAAGGCCGAGTCATGACGGCGTCATGGCCATCCCCGCGGCGTCCGGCACAACTTGACGCGATCCTGACCGACACGCACGACCTCGGCTTCACGATGGCGTGCGAACCCGAGGTCGGCGGCCTGCTTGCGACGCTGGCCGCTGGAAAGCCCGGCGCTCGGGTGCTCGAGATCGGCACCGGCACCGGCGTGGGCACGGCCTGGTTGTTGAGCGGCCTCGACGCGGCCGGCCATCTGATCAGCCTCGATCAGGACGAGCGGGTACAGGCCGTGGCCCACCGACACCTTGGCCGTGATGCCCGGTTGACGATCGTGACGATGGACGGCGGCGCGTGGCTCGAGGCCAACTCAACGGAGCGCTTCGACCTGATCTTCGCCGACTCGTGGCCGGGCAAGTTCACGCACCTCGACCTGGCCCTCGGCCTGCTGGCTCGCGGCGGGTTCTATGTCGTTGACGACCTGAAACCGCAGCCGACCTGGCCGCGCGGCCACGGCGCAGCTGTCGAGGCGTTCGTCGCCACACTGTCGCAGCGACCCGACCTGATCGTGAGTTTCCTGCCCTGGGCGAGCGGTGTGGCGATTGCGGCCCGCCGATAACGTGATTGATAAACGAAAACGCCGGCCCTTGGGCCGGCGTTTCTTTCGTTGGGTCAGTTTCAATGCACCAGGGTCGGCTGCGTGTCTGACAGGCCGAGGCGCAGCGCCTTGATCCGGCGGCGCTCGGCGGCCAGGGCACGGCGCACGCCGCGGACGGTGCGTCGCGCGGTTGCCTCGTGCTCGGGCCGGTTCGCCACGTCAGGGCTGAGCTCGGCCAGGCGGATCAGGGCCATGCGCAGATACGCGGCGAGTTGCTCCTCGGCGGCGTGCACGGCCGGAAAGTTACGGCTGAGGGTCCGCAGCGCGAGGGTCTCACCTTTGCGGTCGACGCCCGTGCGGACGGCCGATCGAAGCCCGCGCTCGTGCTCGAGCCACTGGCTGACGCCCGTAAGGCTCTTCAGTTCATTAGCCAGTCGGTCGTGGCCCGGCGTGGCCGCGACGCGATCAAGGCGCCCGATCGTCAGACGGAGGGCTGTGTCGAGCGGGTCGAACGGCTCGGCGGCACGCTGGGCCGGCGTCTTCCATGACAGCGGAATGGTGTCGCCAAAACTGACTCGATTCCAGTAGGTCAACATAGTCGCGTCCTCCTTGATGCGTTTCTTAACGCACCGAGGACGCTTTTTCATGGAAACGAGGGGGAATGACTATTCCACCCTTCGTTATTCGCCCTTCGTCGTTCGTTTCTTCCAGGCCCAAATCGCGCCTGCGCCGATCGCCGCGCCCAGGGCCCCAAAGAGGAAGTGCGTGGCGGAGGGGTAGGCGACCCCCCAGAGAAGGGAACCATAGGGCCAGCCCGTGAACTCGCTGATGACGACCCGGGAGAGGGGCTTGGTCATGTGGGCGAGGCCGCCCAGCAGGGCGAGCAGCCAGACCTTGTCTTGCCAGTTGTGGAAGAGCCAGTAGGTCAGGTCGAGCGCGGCGCCGGCGAGGAGAGGCATCAGCCAGCGGAACGGGTCGCTGAAGCCGAGTGCCGGCACCAGCGTCGTGCCGGCCGCCCCGATCGCGGTCGTCACGCCTGCCCAACGCGTGCGCGACGTCGTCCGGCCGACCATGAGCAGCGCGATCCAGCCGATGCCCTGATAGCCAGGCGCCAGGTCGACGCGGTCGCGGACCGCGACGTGCAGCAGCACGCTGGCAACGCCCAGGCCGAGCAGCCACAGCGCACCGAGCCAGGTGAGCGGAGCGCTATTCGGAGAGTCGCTTGACCAGATCTTTGGGAGCCGCGCGCCAATCGCATTGAACATGATCCGCCTCCTCCACGAGAAGTACCGGCTGCCCGCCTTTGAGCAACGGGCGTGGCCAGGAGCCCACATCAATTCGGGCGGCGCCATCGACCGGCTCGCCCGACACCTTTGCGACTGCCGCGATGCCGGCCAGAGCGCGCAGGGCATCCACCGTGTGAATCCCTTCCAGCTCGCGCAACCCCGGCAACCACAGGAAGCGCCCGTCGTCGCCGGCGGATCGCAACCCGACAGCGGCCAGCGCGCCGATCACGCCGCCGCCGGTGCCGGTCAGGCCGTGCAGTTCGAACTCGTAGGTTTGGCCGAGCCGCACGGCCTCAGCCTGGGTGAGCACCTCGGCCTTGGCTCGGGCGCCAAACGCCTGGATCTCGGCCGCCACCGACCCGGCCGGCGCAATGCACAAGCCGGCATCCGACCCCGGCGCGCTTTCGGCCAACAGAAAGCCGCGACACCAGTCGAGCAGGGCGGCCTGCTGTTCGTCATCGGCTTCGGCCAGCAGACACGCGCTGCTGTTGTGAGACGTATACGGGATGGCCGGGTCGACGAGCAACTGATGCCGCGTAATACCCAGGCACGTCGCCAGCCCCGCATCGGACAGGCCGCGGCCGAGCTGCCGCGCCCGGTGACCGGTGCCGCGGCTCTCGAGATTGTCAGTGTCGTCGATGCCGATCAGAATCTGCATCGCTGGCCTGCAGTCACTTGACTTCGATCTTGACGATGTCGCGGATGCGCGCGTCCTTGGCCAGGTCAGGTGACACCAGCTTGACGCTGCCGCGGTTGTTGAAATCGAGAATGACCTGATCGGTGACTTCGTCATGAGTCAGGGTCTTGCTGCCGTCGACGCCGGTCAGGGTGACTTCGCTGAAGTCGGTCACACCGGCTTTTTCGAGCACGGCGAGCAGCGACGGCCCCTCCTGGGGGTTGCCGTCGGACACGATGCTGGTGAGGGGCAGGGCCTTGAGGTCATCTAAGGTGAAGGCCACAGTGGTGCCGTCTGAGCGAACCACGTCAAAGACGCCGGCGCTGGCTGGCGGCGTTGTCGCTTCAGCGGCGGGAGGCTGGGTAGCCTCGGCAGCCGGGGCCGGCGTGGCGCAGGCCGTCAGCTACAAAACGAGCGCAAGTGTCATCCATCCAGTGCGGCGCAACCAGGACATGAGCAGGACCCCCAAAAATCGCCGAGAAACCGCTATTCCCTGCCATCATAGCGGAAGGCCGGCCACTCCGCAAGACCGAATTCGATCGTCACATGCTGGGACTGTCACAGACGGAGCGTCGACGAGTCGGGAAGGTCAGCCAGCATCGCCAGCCAGGCCTCGGCCTCGCTCGAGGAGCGCAATCGCCATGTCCTGACGCCCTGTTGGGTCAGTTTCTCAAAGGCGGCCGGTAGCTCGCGTCGAAAGCGCGCGTGCTGTTTCACAGCAAAGGGGAACAGAGACTCGCGGCTGAAAAAGGCATCGCGCCACGTCTCACGGTTGTCGGCCCAGAGCACCTCGCGCGTCACGATCCGTTTCAGCGTGCGACGCAGCAGCCGCGAGAGGATGATGGCCAGGGGCAGATCCAGCCAGACCACGCCTTCAGCGCGGCTCCAGATCACGTCGCGCACCGCCGTGTAGTTCGCGCCGATCGCCCACGTCTCGGCGGCCACGATCCGGCCCACGGCCTCGCGAAACGCGTCGCGTGGCATCGGCGTCCAGTTCGGCCCCCAGAAGACTGCATCAAGTTCATGGTACGGGAGCCCGAGCAGCGCAGCCGCGCTCTGCGCCAGCGTGCTCTTGCCCGATCCGGCCGGGCCCATGATCTGGAGGCGTTTCAACATGGCGAAACTCGGGACTGAAACATCGAGCCGCGAATGTCGCGTGATTCGCGGCTACAGAAGGTCGGATCAATCACCCTGGCTCTTGACTCTGACGTGGCGTGATACTTTATCATGCCCCGCATGAAGAACGACACACGCGACCGCCTGCACACGGTCAAACAACTCTCGACGCTGGCGGGCGTCAGTGTGCGCACGTTGCACTACTACGACGAGATCGGTCTGCTCAAGCCCTCGCAGGTCGGCGAGAACGGCTACCGCTACTACGACGATCGGGCCCTGCTGCGATTACAACAGATCCTGTTCTATCGGGAGCTCGACGTCGAACTGCCGCAGATCAAGGCTCTGCTTGATGAGCCGGGTTTCGATGTGGTGACGGCGCTTCAAAAGCACCGGGAGGCGTTGCAGTCGCGGATCGATCGACTCCAGACGCTGATGCAGACCGTGGACCACACGATCCTGAGTCAGCTGGGCGAGGTGAACATGAGCAAGAAGCAACTATTCAAAGGCTTCAGTGAAGAGCAGCAGAAGCACTACGAGGCCGAGGCCGAGAAGCAGTGGGGCCCTGGCGTCCGCGAGACCACCAGGCTGTGGAACAGCTACAGCAAAGAGCAGCAGGCGGCGATCATGCAGGAGGGCAGCCAGATCTACCTTGACATCGTCGCCCACATGGGCGAGGGGCCGACCAGCCCGGTCGTGCAGGCCATCCTGGTGCGCTGGCACGAGCACCTGCGCCATTTCTACGAGCCGACACTCGAAGTGCTCCAGGGCCTGGGCACGATGTACAACGATCACCCCGACTTCAACTCGACGTTCACGGATATCCATCCGGATCTGCCGCCCTTCTTGAAGCAGGCGATCCTGCACTACGTCGATGTGCTCGAGACCGAATGGCTCGAACGCGAGCTGGGCATCTTAAAGGAATAGGGCGATATGGACGCCGACAACCGCGATCCCGTCGCCAGGCCCGTGCTCGAGGGCCGCGTCACTCCGCCGGGCGGTTTGCGTGCCGCCGAGCGCGAGGCCGATCAGGCCCGCCGCCTCGAGTTGTTCGTGGTCGAGGCGCCGCGTCGCCGGCTGGCCGATCTGATCGTCCCTAACGCGACGCGCCGGCAGCTCAACAGCCTGCTGACCAAGGTCCGCCATCACCACGTTCTGTACGACACCTTCGGGTTGAGCGAGGTCGATCCGTACGGTGGGCGGACGGCGATCAACCTGTACGGCCCGCCGGGCACCGGCAAGAGCTTCGCGGCCGAGGCCATCGCGAACGAACTTGGCCTCGGGATCATCCGCGCCAACTACGCCGAGATCGAATCGAAGTTCGTGGGCGAGACGGCCAAGAACATCAAGGCCGCGTTCCAGAAGGCGCGAGAGGTCAATGCCGTGCTCTTCTTCGACGAGGCCGACTCGATCCTGGGGCGGCGGCTGTCGAACATCACTCAAAGCACTGACCACGCCGTCAACGTCAGCCGGTCGGTGATGCTGCTGGAGCTCGATGACTTCTCGGGGGTGACGATCTTCGCGACGAACCTGGCTTCGAACTACGACACGGCCTTCGTCCGTCGCATCCTTGGCCACGTCGAGATGCCGCTGCCCGATGCTGAAGCCCGCGCCCGGCTGTGGCGCTCGCACATCCCGGCGCGCATGCCGGTGGCGCTGGAGCCCGCCGATTGGGAGCGCCTGGTCGCCGAGACCGACGGCCTGGCCGGCGGCGACATCCTCAACGTCGTCGTGTCGGCGGCCTCTCATGCCATCGAGCGCGATGGCCCGAACTGCCGCGTGACGGTCGACGACTTCCTCACCGCCATCTCGGCGGTTCGCCGTGCCCGGGAGGTGGTGGGCTCCCCGAATGGAATAAGTTAGCCGTGGATTTCGCGGACTGCGCAGATGGGGGATTGGGGTCCAACCCGTCTGCGTCATCCGCAAAATCCGCGGCTGCATCAATGAGCTTTCCGACTGCTACTGGAGGCGCTGATACGCGCCAAGCGTCAGGAACTCGGTGAAAGTGTCTTGCGTGACGAGCGCGTCGAAGAGTTGAACGGCCTCATCGAAGCGGCCGTTGGCATAAGCGTCAGGGCCGACCAGGGCCTTGATCTTCTCAAGCTCCTGCGGCAGCAACTGCCGGTATAGATCGAGCGTGATCTTGCGCCCGTCGTCGAGCACGCCGTTCGGGCTGTGCATCCACTGCCAGACCTGCGCGCGTGAGATCTCGGCGGTGGCGGCGTCTTCCATCAGGTTGTAGATGGCCGCTGCGCCCTGGCCGCGCAGCCACGACTCGATGTACAGAACGCCGACATTGATGTTCAGACGCAGGCCGGCTTCGGTGATCTTGCCGCCCGGGATGCGGAAGTCGCGGATCTGTTCAGCCGTGACGCTGACATCCTCGCGCATTCGTTCCTTTTGATGCGGTCTTTCGCCCAGCTTCTCGTCGAAGACGGCTTTCGCCACCGGCACGAGGTCAGGGTGAGCGACCCAGGTGCCGTCGAAGCCATCGCCGACCTCGCGCAACTTGTCCTCGCGGACGCGCGCGATGGCGACTTCGTTGATGGCCGCGTCCTTGCGGCTGGGGATGAAGGCGGCCATTCCGCCCATGGCATGCGCGCCGCGGCGATGGCAGGTGCGCACGAGCAGTTCGGTGTAGGCGCGCATGAACGGCGCGGTCATCGTCACCTGGGCGCGATCCGGGAAGACGAAGTCGGGTTGGTTGCAGAACTTCTTGACCACGCTGAACATGTAATCCCAGCGGCCGGCGTTGAGCCCGACGATGTGCTCACGCAGTTCGTAAAGGATCTCGTCCATTTCGTAAGCGGCCAGGATCGTCTCGATCAACACAGTTGCCTTGACCGTGCCGACGGGCAGGCCGAGCCAGGTCTGCGCCTCGAGGAACACATCGTTCCACAGCCGCGCTTCGAGGTGGCTCTCGAGCTTGGGCAGATAGAAATATGGGCCGCTGCCGCGCGCCAGCAGTCTGGGCGCATTGCGGAAGACGTACAGGCCGAAGTCGAACAACGAGCCCGAGAGAGGCTCGCCGTCGACGGTCAGATGCTTCTCGTTGAGATGCCAGCCGCGAGGGCGGACCAGCAACAGCGCCACTTTATCGTTCAGGCGATACGCTTTACCCGTTTCGTTGACGAAGCTCAGCGTTCGCTCGATGGCGGCTGTCAGGTTGAGTTGGCCCTGCACCATGTTGGTCCAGGTCGGCGAGTTGGCGTCTTCGAAGTCGGCCATGAAGACGTCGGCGCCCGAGTTGAGCGCGTTGATGACCATCTTGGCGTCGGTCGGGCCGGTGATCTCGATGTGTCGGCGCTGCAGGTCGGCCGGGATCGACCCGACGTGCCAGTCGTCGTCGCGGACGGCCTGGGTCTCCGGAAGGAAATCCGGAAGCCCGCCGGCGTCGAGAGCGGCCTGCCGCGTGACGCGCCGAGCGAGCAGTTCGAGCCGACGCGAGTTGAAGGTGCGGTGGAGGTGGACCAGGAAGTCCAGCGCCTCTGGGGTCAGGACCTGCGCGTTTTCGCTGATATCAGGGCCGTGAAAAGCGACGCCGGTGGGCAGATGAAGGGTCGTCATAGGCTCCTCGAAGGGGCGGGGTGGCGGCAGTATAGCACGCAGAGCACCCGATCTCGTGTTGACGGATCGGCCTCACGGTATTCCGTAAGCCTCTGGCCTCTTCATTGAGCGTGGGTCGAGCCGACTGCTGGCTTTCTTCGAACGGTTGCGGTTGTCCCGAGCGAGCCGTCGGGCCAATACGGTCCGCGCAATCCGCGAAATCGCGGCAGAATCCAATTGGTGATGCGCCGATTTGACGTGATTCGGGTTCATTGAGATACTGACGCCGCCCAACCCCAATTATGGCCACCTCGCATTCCTCACGTTCAGTCGACCCTGTCTCGGGCAACCGATTTAAGGTCGCTCGTGCCTGGCTGGTGCATCTTTACACGGCCCTGGGCAATATCGCGGCGTTTTGCGCCCTCATCGCGATCATCGATCAGAATCCGCGGAATGTCTTTATCTGGTTGAGCATCGCGATCTTCATTGACTCGACCGACGGCGTCCTCGCGCGCAGGTGGGAAGTGTCGCGCTGGACGCCCCGCTTCGACGGCCGCAAGCTCGACGACATCACCGACTATCTGACTTACGTCTTCATCCCGATGTTCTTTGCCTACGAATATGGCATCGTGTCGGGCGCGGGGTTTGTCTCGTTGGGGATTGTGCTCCTGGCCGCCGCATTCGGTTTCTGTCAGGACTGGGCCAAGACCGAAGACGGATTCTTCACGGGCTTTCCGAATTACTGGAACATCGTCGTCCTCTATCTGTACTGGCTCAAGCTGCCGGTCGATGTCAATGCCGCTATCCTTCTCGTGCTGGCCTTCCTTGTCTTCGTGCCGATCAAGTACGTGTACGCCACAAAGACCCGCTTCTGGCGGCCGGCTACGCTGGTGCTTGGCGCCATCTGGGGCTTGATCCTCGTCCTGCTGCTCATGAACTTCGAGTCGCCGAACCCCTGGCTGTTCTGGCTCTCGTTCTTCTATCCGATCTACTACACGGCCCTGTCCTTCTATCTTCACTTCGGCAGGAGGCGCACGCCATGATCGCGCCGCGGCATATCGTCGTCATCGATGATGATCCCTCGATCCGGCGTTTGATCGAGTTGATCCTGCGCCATGAAGGCCATCGCCTGAGTCTGTACGGCACCGCGCTCGACATCCTCAACCGCGCGCGCGCCGACAGGCCCGACCTGATCATCACCGACCTGATGATGCCTCAGCTCAACGGCCTGCAACTGCTGCATGCCCTCAAGGCCGAGCCCGATCTGGCGAATATCCCCGTGATTCTCATCACGGGCGCCGGCCAACAGAACCAGGTCGATCTCGCGCTCGCCCTCGGGGCGACCACGTGTCTGTACAAGCCCTTTGCCCAGGCCCAGTTCGTCGCCGCCGTGCGGGCCGCCCTCAGCGACACGGCTGGCTCACAGGACCATGGCCGACGGGATTGACGCCGCCCGCCTTGGCCTCGACGCCGATCCGGCGCGCTGGTTCACGCAGGTGGCCGGCCGTGCTGCGACGTGGACGCCTGTCGAAAGCGGCGCCGCGCATGACCCGAACGCGCTTCCCGTTCGCTACGACGACGATCTGTTGGGCTGGCTATCCATCCCCGGTGTGACCTCGATCCAGGACGTGACAGCGCGTGAGCGCGCTGTGCTCGAGATGATCGGAGCCGCGTTTGGCGAACGCCGGGTCGCGGGCGGCCTGGCCGACGAGGTGCTGAACGCCTGGAACCAAATTGCTTTCTTATATGAAGCGCTCAAGATCGGCACGCTGAACAGCTCGGTCTCCGTCGTCGCGGAGCGGCTCGGCGCCTTGATGCAGACGACCTTCCGCTGCGAGAACGCTTTCGTTGTGGTGCGCACCGGCTCCGACTACATCCGCCACACGGCCCGCCCGCTGGCCGAGGAGACGCTGCTCAACTGGTTGGAGCTCCTGGCCCTCAGCGACGGCGTGGTGCTGCGCAACGATCACCTGCCGCCGGTGCTCGCTGTACGCATGCCGCTCGACACGGGCGGCGAAGTCGCCTTCGGCCTGGCCGGTCCTGAGCCCGGCGTGTTCCTCGCGCGCGAACGCCAGCTCATCGAGAACCTGGCGGGGCAGGTGGGCGCTCTGATCGATGCCATCGCGCTGCAGCGTCGTTTGTCGGCGAGCTCGCGGCTGCGCCAGGAACTCGAGATCGCGGCCCAGATCCAGGCCAGCCTGCTGCCCAGCCAGTTGCCGCAGCCCGCCGGCTGTGAGATCGCGGGCATCGTGCTCCCGGCCGCACAGGTCGGCGGGGACTTCTACGACGTGGTCACCTGCGCCGACGGCCGCTACGGCATCATGATGGGCGATGTCGCCGGCAAGGGCATGCCCGCAGCGCTGCTCAACTCGCTCGTGCGCGCGGAACTGCGCGGCCAGGTGCTCGCCATGCCGTCGGCGGGGTCGGCGCTGGCGCGCGCCAATCAAGCGTTGCGCAGCGACCTCGAGCGTCTATCGACGTTCGCCACGGCCACGCTCGTCGTGCTCGACCCCGCGACGGGCCGCCTCTCATTGGCCAGCGCCGGGCATACGCCAGCCCTCTACTGGCAGAGCCGGGCGCGCGTCTCCGCCGAGATCGGCAGCACTAACCTGCCGCTCGGCCTCGCCCCCGAAGCGGCGCTCACCGAACAGGTGCTCGACTTCATGCCCGGCGATGTCTTGATCCTCTACAGCGACGGCATCACCGAGGCCGAAGACCCTGACGGACGGCTCTTCGGATGGCAGGGCATCGAAGACGCGCTGCTGGCTGTGCATGCCGCGCCGGCGGATCTCATTTTGCAGACCCTGCTGCAGGCCGTCGATGTGCACCGGCGCGAAGAAGCCATGCGCGACGACATGGCCGTGCTCGTGGTGCGTCGCCAACCGCGTTTTACCGAGCGCCGGTCGCACCGCTCTTTCGTCATCTCGACGCGCTACGGCGAAGTCGAGAAGGTGCAGATGCAACTGCTCGATCTGCTCGGCTCGTGGGCGGTGCGCCCCGACTGTGAGATCTGGCTGCACGAGACCACGCTGGCCGTCGTCGAACACCTGACCAACATCATTCGCCACGCGTATGGCGAAGACGATCAAGGCATGATCTTCGGCCTGTTGACCGCCACCGACGAGCACCTGATCGTCGAGACTGTCGATCGCGGCGAGGCCGTCTTCGACCGGCTGAAACTCAATCAGCCCGAAGCCTTCAAGGATGCACTTGGTCAGGCACGCGAGGGCGGATACGGCCTGACCGTCATCCGCACGGTGATGGACGTGCTTCACTACGAGCGGCTGGCCTCCGGCCGGAATGTCTGGAAACTTGAGCGGCGCCTGCCGTTGGGCACGGCCCGTTGAAGGCTGACAACGCGCGACAACGAAGAAAGTGGTGACATGGAGATCGAGACCGAGCCAAGGACGGTTCAAAAGGTTGTGGTGCGCGTGACAGGTCGTCTCGATGCCGAGACCTGTCAATTGCTACGCGAACACCTTGTCCAACTGACTCACCGCGGCGTTCAGCGCGTGACGTTGGACATGAGCGCGGTCAGTTTCCTCGACTCATCGGGGCTGTCGGTCCTCGTCGCGGGCCTCAAAGCCCTGCGTCAGGCCGGCGGCGGGCTCAACCTGGCCGCCACTCGCTCGCAGGCGCGGACCGCTTTGCGTCTCACGCTCCTCGACACCATCCTGCCGATCTTCGACACCGTCGACGACGCCGTCACCGCGTTGGGTTGATCCCGTAAGACTCCGGCTGCGGGTCTCGCGGATGAGTTCGCCTTACGCGGGAGGCATCCCAGTAGGGAACTGCTACCGAGGCTTCGCATCATCCGCGTAAACCGCGCAATCCGCGGCCAGAGTCTTTGACTCACACCTCGCTCACGCCCATCGGCGACACGGTTCGCATACGCCTTATAATACGGATCCAAGTCGGCCGGGTGATCGCGGGTGCGACGTCGGCGCAAGCCGGCAGCCGCATTCGAGGAAAGTCCGCGCTCCATAGAGCACGACGCCGGGTAACGCCCGGTGCGGGGTGACCTGCAGGTACAGGGCCACAGAGAAGCGTAGCGCCGGGGCAACCCGGCAAGGGTGAAACGGTGAGGTAAGAGCTCACCGGCGTTCGCGGCAACGCGGGCGGCCAGGTATCCCCCGTCGGGAGCAAGGCCAAGCAGGGGTGAGTTGCGGCTCGCAGCATTCGAACCCCGGGTAGGCTGCTAGAGCCGTCCAGCAATGGCCGGCCCAGAGAGATGATCGCCTAAAACAGAACGCGGCTTACGGGCTGACTTGGAACTTCGTGTCGGGGCCTTCGGGCCCCGACGCCTTTTACAATCGAGGAACGGTAACCGCGCGGTGACCTGAGCGAGACCACTCCGTAACTCTCCTCCGCCATCCTGAGTTCAGGTATGGGGGAAGAGGTGTTCGGTGGCTCTGCGCTGGTTCAGCACGATCCTGTTTCTTGCGGTGCTTGTCGCCGGCGCCTTCGGCCCTCACGCCTGGCCGTTGTGCCCGACGACGCTGCCGGCCGACGCCGGGCCGCTGACGGACGCCGCCCTCGATGCCGCAGCGCCGCGACTCGCGTTCGCGCTGGCTGATGGTGTGCTCCTCGCTGATCGCGAGACGCTGACGCGCACGTCGTTCTGGTCGATGCCCGGCGTCGCAGATATGACCTGGACGCCGGACGGCGCGCTGTTGTTGACCCGCGATGGGCAGGGCAGGTTGCACGCCATCGATGCGACTCGCGATCGTGTCAGCTGGTCGACGATGGTCGACCCGGCGGCGACCGGGACCTGGCTGTTCAAGCCCGATCTAGGCCTCGGCGCCCTGACGCTGGACTCTGGGGGGCTGTTGGTTTTGCGACTGAGCGACGGCACCGCTGTCGACGATCCCGGCCTGACATCGACGGCGTTCTGGGCCGATTGCCGCTAAGTGTGTTTCATGTCGACTTTTGCGCGTTCGTTCATGACCTGGCTGTGCGCCGCGAGTTTGATCGCCTGTGTTCCTCCGGTCAGCGCGCCCGAGGTCACCCACATGACGCCGTCAGTCGCTCCGCTGGAGGCGGCAGCCCCGCAGCCCACGCGGCCGTCAGTGTCCACACCCGTTTCGCAGCCTGTCGCCACAGTGCCGACGCCGACGCCAACGACCGCCACGACAGCACCGACCGCCATGCCGGTCATGCCGACCGAGGTCGCCGAACGCGTCCCTGTGATCGAGTATCACTACAGCACGTACGCATCGGGCGAACAGACCACGATGCGCACCGAGTGGTTCCTGGCCCAACTCAACTGGCTGGCCGCGAACGGCTATCGCACACTGACCGGCGCCGAGTTTGCTGCCTACGTCCGCGGCGAGGCCAACGTCCCGGCGCGCTCGGTCGTCCTCCGCTTCGACGTCGCTCAGAGTCACTTCGATGACTACATCAACGTCGTCGTGCCGGCACTGCGCGCCAACGGCCAGCACGGCCTCTTCTTCATCCTGGCGAGTCGCACAAGCGACGATTGCGACGGCCTGCACGCCTGCTGGCCCACTCTCAAGCAATGGGCGGACGACGGCGTGATCTCGCCCGAGAGCCACACGCTCTGGCATATCGACTACACGGAGCTGACGCCCGTAGAGATCCGCAAGGACGCTGAAGAGTCGCGCGCCATGATCGAAGCCAAGACCGGCCACAAGGTCCACGGCCTGTGTTACCCGTTCGATTCCGTCGCGGCGCCCGCCGTCGACATCCTGAGGGGTCTTGGATACGACTTCGCCGTGGCGGGCAACACCCGGCGCGATCGAGGTGTGATGTTCGCGGATCCGGATCCCTTTACCCTGCCGAGCGTCTACCCCTACTCCAGCGACTCAGCCTATCCACAGTTGACCAGCCATCAGGGGCAGACGTTCGAGTCGCTCTTGGGGTCGTTCCACTGACACGCAACGGTTATTCATCGCGGTCCTATAATCCGCGGGGGGGAAGCCAGACGTGGCCCACAAGATCCTGATCGCCGACGACAACCCGAACATCACGGCGTTCGTGCAGCCCGCGCTCGAGCGTGAAGGCTACGTCGTGCTTGTGGCGGCCGACGGCGCCGAGGCCCTGTATCTCTGGGAGAGCGAGCACCCGGCTCTGATCGTGCTCGACATCGAAATGCCCGAGCCGAACGGCCTGGCGGTCTGTCGCAAGATCCGCGAGACTGGCGACGCCGTGCCGATCATCTTCCTCACCGTCCGCGACAGCGTCAGCGATCTCGAGTTGGGTTTCAGCCTCGGCGCGAGCGACTACGTGTCGAAGCCGTTCGACATCCGGGAACTGATCGCGCGCGTCAAGGCCAGGCTGCCGCGTCCTCAGCAGGAGGTCGGCGGCTACTTGCGGATCGACACGGCGCGGCGCTCGGTCTCGGTTCGCCGGGACGACGCCTGGGCTCCCGTCGACCTGACGCCGCGCGAGTTCGATCTGCTCGCCTATCTGGTCAACAATGCCGGGCGCCCGATCGGACGGATGGCGCTGCTTGAAGCGGTCTTCGACATCCCGGGCGACAGCGACATCGAAACCAAGACACTCGAGAAGCACATCTGGGTCCTGCGCCAGAAGCTCGAGCCCGACCCGCGCAACCCGCAATACATCGTGAATGTGCGCGGGGTGGGTTATAAGTTTGAAGGGGCTGATGTGGGAAGGTGACGAATGACGAATGACGAACGACGTAAGTAGAATGGCCATCCAACTTTCGTCGTTCGTCTTCGTCGCTCACCAGCCTTTGCTATGAACGACACGATCATCTACTTCGGCTTTCTCGAATTCGGCGTGCTGGCCCTCGGGCTCGTGGCGTTGGGCGCCGCAGCGCTTTGGGCCTGGGGGCGAGGGCGAGTGGCTCGCGAACGCCGGGCGTTGCTGGAGGGGCTGCCCTATCCGGCGCTGATCTACCAGGGTGCCCGCGTCGATGCCGCCAACCTGCACGCGGATCCGTGGCGCGAGAGCGCCGAGCTGGCTGCGATCGTGGAAGATTCGACTCGCACGGGTCGCAACGTCGTGCGTACGATCCCGGCCGTGGAAGGTCAGGCCTACCAGGTGCGTGCACTGCGCCTCGATCGATCGACCACGCTGGTTTTGCTTGAGGATCTCTCGGCGGCGGGTCGGCAGCAGGCCTTTTATCGCAACTTCATCCAGAACGTCAGCCACGAGTTGAAGACGCCACTGACCGTCATTCAAGGGCATGCCGCCAAACTGGGGCAGGATCCGGACGATCGCGTCGGCTGGCAGGCCTCGGTTCGCATCATCAGTGATGAGGGCAAGCGCCTCACTCAGTTGGTGGACAACCTGCTGACCCTTGCGCGTCTCGAGACGCCGTCGTTTCAACTCGAGCGCGGTCCGCTCAGCCTGGGCGCCTTGCTGGAGGATGCCGTGCTGCAGGTCGGCGATCTGGCCGAGGCGCGTGGGCTCGCGCTCAGCCTGAACCTGACCCCCGGCCTCCCGCGGCTCCAGGCCGATCGCGCTCGGCTCAAACAGGCCGTGCTCAACCTGCTCGATAACGCCTTGAAGTACACGCCCTCCGGCGGTTCCGTGGCCGTGGAGGCGCGGGCCGACGAAGGCCGCGTCATCTGCACGATCACCGACACGGGCGAAGGCATCCCGGCCGACGATCTCCCTTATATCTTCGACAAACTCTTCCGGGCCCGGCGCGCGCATGGCCGACCTGTCGAGGGCTCGGGCCTCGGCCTGACGATTGTCCAGCAGATCATCCGCGCCCACGGTGGCGACATCTCTGTCGCGTCGACCCCGGGCGAGGGGACTGTGTTCTCGTTCTGGCTGCCGGGATAGCCGAGGAGCGAAGGGCGAGGAGCGAAGAGCGCATGGCGACGGACGCGCTGGTTCTGCATGAATTGACAGTTGATCTATTCTTCGGTTGATCGTTCACCCATGCGCTACTCGCTTCTCGCCCTTCGCCCTTCGCTCCTCGCCCTCGCGTTGCTCGTCTCCTCGCTGGCCTGCACGGCCGGCCTCGCGCCGGCACAACCCGGTGCCCCGCGCCTGGGCCTGATGCCGCTGGCCGCGCTCTCACCGACGGCCAAGATCGCGGCCTCCGCGACGACGACCGAGCCCGCCTCGACCGACACCCCTGTGCCGCCGACCTACACGGCTGCGGCATCCCCAACGCTTGTCCCACCGACGGACACGCTGACACCCGCTCTGGCCGAACCGACGCCGCTGGGTGGGTCAGGGCGCATCCTCTATGGCTCAGGGCCGGTGGATGGACCGCGCGACCTGATGTTGCTCGATCTGGCGAGCGGCCAGGCCATCACCCTGACGACCGGTGGTCGCAACCTCAACCCGGCCTGGTCGCCGGACGGTTCACGCATCGCTTTCGCGTCGGATCTCACCGGCGATCTTGATCTGTACGTCATGAACGCCGACGGCAGCGACCCGGTGAACATCTCTCAGACGCCGCGCAGTGAAGATTCTCCAGCCTGGAGTCCCGATGGCCGTTTCCTTGTCTTCTCATCGGATCGCGATGGCAACTTCGAGATCTATCAGATGCGCGCCGACGGCACTGAGGTCGTTCGCCTCACCCGGTCGCCTGCGGCCACTGATGTGCAACCGGTGTATGCGCCGGATGGACAGAGCGTTGTGTATGCCTCGTTGCGTGAAGGCTTCACCCGGTTGTACCGGCTCGACCTGACCACCGGGGCCGAGGCGGCCCTGACCGACGGCGAGAGTCAGGACCGCTTCCCGGCCTTCAGCCCCGACGGGTCACACCTGGCCTTCGCCTCCAACCGCACCGGCGCGTACGAGATCTTCGAGCTGGATCTCGTCACGGGTGCGCTGAAGCAATTGACCGATTCGAACGCCCAGAACGGTTCGCCAGGCTATTCGCCCGACGGAACACAGCTGCTTTTTGATTCGAACCGCGGCGGCACCTACGACCTGTACCGCCTGACCCTTGCTACACGCGGCATCACGCCACTGACCCGATCGCAACCGCCGGTTCTGAACGGCGAAGGCGCCTGGGCCCCGCACCGATAGAGGCGATGCATGCATCGCCTCTACGACCGAACGGCCGTGTCGGTTGAATGAGGGATGACACCGGGCAACAAAGATTGATCTACGACCGAACGGCCGTGTCGGTTGAATGAGGGATGGCACCAGGCAATGGAGATTGATCCACGACCAAACGGCCGCGTCGGTTGAATGAGGGATGGCACCGGGCAATAAAGATTGATCCACGACCGAACGGCCGTGTCGGTTGAATGAGGGATGGCACCGGGCAATAAAGATTGATCCACGACCGAACGGCCGTGTCGGTTGGATGAGGGATGACACGGGGCATTGGAGATTGGTCCACGACCATACGGCCGCGTGGGGTTGGGGGATGGGGTGGCATGTGGCCACAGATATCGGCCAACCAGATGTCAACCGGCCTGAAACAACGCCCCCTCGAAGGCTGCCCCTCCTCCTCGACCTTCGACATTCCCCACCGCCATCCGACCCCTCTCGCGTCGCCCCCCAAACCAACCTGTCGTGGGGGCGACGCATGCGTCGCCCCCTGTTTGCCCCAGGCCCCGAAATTGCATCGCCCCCATCGCATCGAGCGCCCAGACCGATATCGGGCGCACATTTGCCGTTAAGCAACTTTGATGGGAGATGTGGGTAAGATGAAAGATGGCCAATCAGCAACCTTCAGCGGCCATCGACGTACAGCAAACACATGAGCCAACCCGACCTCGTCCACGTGGACACCGTCCGCAAGAATTACGCAGGCCCTGCCGGTGAAGTCACCGTGCTCAAGGGCGTCTCGCTGCGCGTCAGCGCCGGCGAGTTCGTCGGTGTGCGCGGGCCGAGCGGCTCCGGCAAATCGACGCTCATCAACATGATCACGGGCATCGACCGGCCCACCTCCGGTGCGATCACGATCGCGGGCACTCGCATCGACCAGATGTCCGAGAACACCCTCGCGCGGTTCCGGGGGCTGAAGATCGGCGTGATCTTCCAGTTCTTCCAGTTGCTGCCGACCCTGACCGTGCTCGAAAACACCATGCTGCCGATGGAGTTCTGCAGGGTCTGGAAGCCGCGCGAACGTAGCGAACGCGCCTACACGCTGCTCGAGCAGGTCGGCCTGACTGATCAGGCTCACAAACTGCCCAACACGCTGTCCGGCGGCCAACAGCAGCGCGCCGCCATCGCCCGCGCATTGGCCAATGACCCGCCGCTGCTCGTGGGCGATGAACCGACAGGCAACCTCGATTCGCGCACCGCCGATCGCGTCTTCCAGCTCTTCGATGACCTTGTCAAGCAGGGCAAGACCTTCATCATGGTCACACACGACAACGAGCTCGCCGCGCGCATTCCGCGCGTGATCCAGGTGCAGGACGGCGTGCTGCTGGAAGGGCAGGGCCATCACGTCAGCGAGCTGCCCCGTGGTGGCACACGCCCGCTGAACAGCCACGGCCCGACGCCGCACGCCAACGGCGTCGCCGAACCGGAACACCGCAGCCAGACCCCGGCTGAGTAGAGCACGACCATGGGACTCGCGTTCCGCAAGATCTGGCGCGATATGCGCAACAACCTGGGCCGCACGGTCCTGGTCGTCGCCAGCATCGCCATCGGCGTCCTCGCCCTCGGCTTGATCGTCTCGGGTCGCACCCTGATGGCGCGCCAGATGATCGTGTCGCAGACGGAGAGCCAACCGACCACGTTGCGGCTCTCCGTCGGGCCAGCCGTCGACGACACCACGCTGGATATGATCCGACGCCAGCCGGGCGTGGTCGGCGCGCGCGGTGTCGTCTACTCGGGCATCCGCTGGAAGCCCACGCCGGACGCCGATTGGACCGACGCCAGCCTCGTCGCCATCGAGGATTACAGGGCCCAGGTCTACGATCTGATCACCCTTCGCGAAGGCGCGTGGCCGTCGAGCGGGCGGCTGGCCGTCGAACACAATCACGTCACGCCCTACAACGTGCCCGCCGTCGGCGGCATGATCTATTTCGAAGTCAACGACCGTGCCAAGCCCATGATCGTGGCCGGCGTCGTTCGTGACCCGCGCGAGATCGGCCCGCCGTTCACGAACCAGCCCACCTTCTATCTCACGCGTTCCGAAATGACAGCGTTGGGCCAGTCGGATCGGTTCAACAGCATCCAGGTCGACGTCGCGAACTTCACCCAGGAGCGCGCCGAGGCCGTACAGCGCCAGCTCACCGACAGGCTCGATAACCTGGGCATCTCGGTCAGCGACGCCGAGATCAATGCCCCCGAACGTCACTTCCTGCAAGACGTGATGGACGGCGTCACCATGATCCTGACGGTCATGGCGCTGCTCTCGCTCGGGATGAGCACGATCCTGGTCGTCAACACCATCAACGCCATCCTGGCGCAGCAGGTGCCCCAGATCGGGATCATGAAAACGATCGGCGGCCTGCGCGGTCAGATCGCAGGCCTGTACCTGGCCGGCGTGATCGTCTATGGCCTTCTAAGTCTGCTGATCGCGATGCCGATCGGCGCGTTCGGCGGCTGGGCGCTGGCGCGCTGGCTGATGGCGCTCATCAACGTCCCTGTTTCCGACTTCGAGATCCTGCCCTCGACGCTTCTGATCCAGTTCGTGACGGGCCTGATCGTCCCCGTGTTGGCCGCCTTCTGGCCGATCGTTCAGGGCGCCGCCATCTCGGTGCGTGAGGCCGTGAGCCAGTACGGCGTCGGCACGAGCAACTATGGCACGCGCTGGATCGATCGCGTCCTGGCACGCATCAAGGGGCTGCCGCGCACCTGGAGCATGGCGTTGCGCAACACCTTCCGTCGAATGAGCCGCGCGGCGCTCACCGAGGTCACATTGATCGGCGCCGGCGTCATCTTCATGATGGTCGTCAGCGCCCAGCACTCCTTCGACACGACCCTGGCCACGATCTTCCGTGGTTTCGGCTACGACGTCCTCCTTGGTTTCAGCAACTGGCAGCGCATCGATCGGGTCACGCCGCTGCTCGAGGCGCAGCCGAACGTCGAGCGGGTCGAGCTCTGGCAGTTCGTCCGCGCTCAGACGCGTCTGGCCGGCGAAACCGACGCCCTTGCGGATCGTGAGCTCCAGGTGCGCGGCATCCCGCGTGACACCGAGTTGTTCACGCCCGAGCTGACGGCCGGGCGCGGCCTCGTGCCCGAGGAAGATCGAGCGCTGCTCCTCAATCAGGACATCGCCAAAGACATGGGGGTGAGCGTCGGTCAGCAGATCGAGCTGGACTTTGGGGACGGGTCCAACCGTACCTGGACGGTGGTTGGCCTGATCTACGACCTGGCCGGGCAGGGCCGCACGGCCTACCTCTACCGCGATGTGCTGGCCCGCGATCTGGGGTTTGTCGGGCGCGGCAGCGTGGCCGAGATCCGGCTGCGGACGAACTCGCTGGAGGCTCAGTTGGCGGCCGAACGTCAGTTGCGACAGGCCCTCGAAGATCAGGGGATCTCGGTGTCGTTCACGCGCACCCAGCTCCTGACGCGTGAGGAGGCCGGCGCACAATTCAGCATCCTGACGTCGCTGCTGCTGATTATGACTGGATTGATCGGATTGGTAGGCGCGATCGGGCTATCGGGCACCCTTTCCATTAATGTGCTCGAGCGTCGCCGCGAGATCGGCGTCATGCGCGCCGTCGGGGCTTCGTCGCTGGACGTGGGCGTGGTGTTCATGGGCGAAGGGCTGCTTCTCGGTGTTGCCAGCTGGCTCGCGGCGATTCCGCTGGCGATCGTGTCCGGGCAATGGTTCGTGGACAATCTAAATGAAACCATTGACTTCAATGGCGCGTACTACTTTGCTGAACACAGCGTTTGGATCTGGCTCGTCATCGTGGTTTCGCTCTCGCTCCTGGCGAGTTGGCTTCCCGCGCGCCGCGCTGCAGCCTTAAGCGTGCGTGAAAGCCTGGCGTATGAGTGACCGCTTTGACGAAGTCAAAGCCCTTAACATTGAACAATCTGGGAGCTGTCGCGCACGTTGTCCTATGATGCGCGGACCTGGAGATAGGGGAGAATTAGCATGAAGAGCATGAGATTTGCAACGATGGCGCTTTGCGCGGCCATCGTCGCCACCGCCTGTTCGGGAACGCCGACCCCGGCGCCGTCTTCCCCACAAGACGTCGTTCCGCTGCCCGTCAGTGAGGCCGGGGCTGTCGTGGCCGAGGGCCGGCTCGAGCCGGACAAGACGGCGTTGCTCGCGTTCGAATCGGGCGGGCAGGTGGCCGAAGTGCGCGTGTCCGAAGGCGATACGGTCAAGGCCGGCGATGTGCTCGCGACGCTGAGCAACGGCGAGGCCCTGGCGGCCCAGGTGGCCCAGGCCAAGCAGGCCGTCCTCGATGCACAGAACGCCGTCAAGACACTCAATGAGAGCGTCGACCTGACCCGCGCCCAGATTCAGGACGAACTGGCGACCGCCCAGAAGGATCTGGACAAGGCCCAGCGTCGGCTGCGCAGCATCAGCTCGCCCGACATCGCCTACTACCAGGACGAATTGAAGAAGGCTCAAGACGCGTACCAGACCGCGCTTGAGAACGCCGAGATCACGGACATCGGCGACGTCGGCAACGCGCTACAGGCGGCTCGCGACACCCTTCAAACCTGGACCAACGTCCTCAACGACGTGAACTCTGAATTGCAGAAGTACCCCGGAGCTGAGCAGGTCTTCTCCACGGCCATCGGCACCTTTATCAAACCCGGCGATGCCAAGAAGGGCTACGACGACGCCGTGGAAGCCGTGCGGTTGTGGGAGTTGCGTTACGACCAGGCTCAGCGCGGCAACGCTCAGACCATCAAAGATCTTCAGGATGCCGTCAACGACGCGCAGGCGAATCTCAATGGCGCCAAGAATCCGAAGGACCTTGACGTGCAGCTGGCGCAGGCCGAGGTCTACCTGATCACTGCCAAGATCGCGGATGCCGAACTTCGAATGTCGAAGCTGGCCAGTGGGCCTGACCCCGATCAACTCGCGCTGGCTCAAGCGCGTGTGGAGACCGCGAACTCCCAGCTCGCAGCTGCCGAGGCCGCGTTGACCAACAGCGAGATTGTGGCGTCGATCGACGGCACCGTCGTCGAAGTGACGATCAAGGTCGGTGAGATGGCGTCGCCCGGCGTGCGCGCCATCACGGTTGCGGCACTCGACAAGTGGGTGGTCAAGACCAACAACCTCACCGAAATCGACGTCGTCAGGCTCGAAGCGGGGCAGGCGGCCGAGGTGGTGCTCGACGCGCTGCCCGACACTCCGTTGCAGGGCAAGATCCGTGAGATCAGCCAGACCTTCACAGACAACCGCGGCGACGTGACCTACGTCGTCACCGTG
The DNA here is from genome assembly GCA_044226485.1 of Anaerolineales bacterium. Classification (GTDB taxonomy): domain Bacteria; phylum Chloroflexota; class Anaerolineae; order Anaerolineales; family UBA6663; genus UBA6663. The sequence continues at coordinate 187,208 of JBGAGY010000004.1, read as the reverse complement.
GAGCTGGCGTCAGTCGATCCCCGCGCACGGTGGGGCATGACGGCTCAGGTGACCGTCAAACCCTGAGTTCAGTGGGTCCGCCAAACGCGAAGCGGGTCAGGGCAGCGCCTGACCCCTTCGCGTTTGGCGGACTTTTGCCTCAAATTCCTGCGGCTGCCTGAATCCGCCCTTGTCGGCCCCTGTTATGTGAATCCTTAAACTTTCGTCTGCTTATTGCTAGAGTGGGGGAATGACCCTATAATGTGGGTCCTTGTGGGGGAAGGTGGGTCAAAGTAGGGGACCCACAGAAACCACAGGGACAACTTACATCGCACCCTGGAGCGAAGCGCCGGCCCTGTCCGGCGCTTCGGCCATTAAGGGCCGGTTAGAACGTATGTTCCTTGGGGAGTACACGCACTCGCTCGACACGAAAGGCCGGCTGACGGTTCCCGTCAAGTTCCGCGAAGCCCTCGTGTCTGGCGCGGTCGTGACCCGAGGCTACGACAAGAACCTTCATTTATACACGCGTGAAGCGTTCGAGCAACTGACCGCCCGGCTGCGGACGCTGAGCCCGACCGACCCCAATCATCGCGCGTTGCTCCGCCTGCAATTCTCGGGCGCCAACGAGGTGGATATCGATGCGCAGGGGCGCATCCTGTTGCCCGCTTATCTGCGGGAGTACGCAGGCCTGAGCGGCGATTGCCGCGTAATCGGCCTGGGCGAGTACGCCGAAATCTGGAGCCGCACGGGCTGGGAAGAGCAACTGGCGATCATCAACAACGCCGGTCTCAATGCCGAGCGGTTCGCAGATATTCCGTTAGTCCCGTAGTCAGGCAGTCAGGTAGTCGGATAGTCGACTACACGACTTCCCGACTCCTTGACTACAAGACTACATGACACATGTTCCGGTCCTTTACAACGAGGTGCTCGACGGCCTGATGTTGCGGCCGGGCGGCCTCTATATCGATGGAACGGTTGGGGCGGGCGGGCATGCCGCCGGGATCCTTGAAGCCACGGGGCCAGACGGGCGCCTGATCGGGTTCGATCGGGACGCTGCGACCCTCAAGGTCGCGGCCGAGCGGCTGGCCGGCTTCGGCGATCGGGTGAGCCTGATCCATGCGCCGTACACGGCCCTGAGCAAGCACGTCGCTCCGGGCAGCGCGGCCGGCATGGTGCTCGACCTGGGGCTCTCGTCGCTGCAGATGGACGATCCCGAGCGTGGGTTCGCCTTCCGCTTCGACGGGCCGCTCGACATGCGCTTCGACGTGAGCGCCGGGCAGACCGCGGCCGACGTGGTCAACACCTGGCCGGTTGACGAGCTGGCCGACGCGCTCTACGAATTTGGCGAAGAGCGCCACAGCCGGCGGATCGCCCGAGCGATCGTCGATGCGAGGCCCGTGACGACCACGGCGCAACTGGCCGAGGTCGTGGCTCGAGCGACGGGCAAATACCGCGAGCGGATCCACCCGGCCACGCGCACCTTTCAGGCCCTGCGCATCGTCGTCAACGATGAGCTGGGGCAGGTGGCCGAAGTGCTCCCGCAGGCGGTGGAGGCTCTGGCCTCGGGCGGTAGGCTGGCCGTCATCACGTTCCATTCGTTGGAGGACCGCATCGTCAAGCGGTATTTCCGTCAAGCCAGCGGGGCGGTTGGGGAAGAAGCCAACTTTTCCTCACCAACCCTGCGGATTGTCAATAAAAAAGTGATTGAGCCGACCGCGGCCGAAATCGAGGCGAATCCGCGGTCGCGAAGCGCAAAATTGCGCCTGATCGAGCGGTTGTAGCGGTTGATCGATCGGCGTGCTCGAAAAAAGACGTGAAAGAGAGGCTGCGCGGGCTTCGGCCGGCAGCCATCGGCATAAGAGTTGCAAAACTTGTCTTCGAAGAAGCGGCCACAAGGTCGCTCATTTTCGGAGGCGAGGATGCAGCAAATCCTGAGACGAAAGTCAGCGCTTGGTCAGATCCGGGAACAGGTCTCGGGCCTGATCGAAGGGTTGAAAGACGAGATCGACATCATGCAGATGGACATCCTTCAATCCAATCAGGTGCTTCGCGCCTTCAAGCAGGCGCCATGGCGCATCCAGACCCAGACGCTGGCCTGGCTGTCGATCTTGATCCTGTCGACGCTGGTCGTCGGCGGGCTTTATCTCGCGGTGGCTTCCCGCGCCGGCAACGCCGGACGCGACCTGCAGGCCTACGAAGCGGCCAAGACCGAGCTGGTTCGCGAGAACGACCGGCTGCGCGCTCAACTGGCCGACCTGCGCAACATGGACCGGATGGCGGCTCGCGCGCTGGCGATGGGCTTCGTGCCCGCCGTGCCCGAGCAGGTTCACTACGTGGCCGTCGAGAACTACCCGCAGAACCCGGGTCCTGAACCGCTGCCCGTGACCTCGGCGGTGCCTGTGCCCGAGACCGCTGGCGAAGCCGCTGCCGCCGCTCAGACGGCGCGCGCCGACGAAGGCTGGCTGACGCAATCGCTGACCGGCCTGTACGAATCGGTCTTCGGCAAGAGCGAAGGCAACTGACATGCAAGAGGCGATCTTCTCTCGCATGCGCTGGATGACGGGCGGGATGGTCGTGATCGCGGCCCTCGTCGTCTTCCAGCTCGTGCGCATCCAGTTCGGATCCGACACGACTTACTTCCGCGACCTAGGGGCGGAGGTCAGCCAGCAGCCGCGCGAGTTCGCGCCGGCGCGCGGGCGTATCTTCGATCGCAACGGAGAACTGCTCGCGACAAACGACGTTCAGTACGAAGTCGGCATCAACCCGACCTTCGTGGTCGCGCCTGATCAGGTTGTGCGAGCGCTATCCGAAGCGCTTGGCAAGCCGCAGAGCGAGATCGAGGCGGCCGTCGAGAGCAAGGACCGCTATGTGCTCGTCGCGCGGCCGGTCAGCGCTGAGGTCGGCGACTTCATCAAGAAGGCCAGCTCGACCGATGGCATTAACCTCAGCGGTGTCAGCCTCACGCCGATCGCGCACCGCGCCTACCCGGGTGGGGTGCTCGGCGCCGGCATGCTCGGTTTCGTCGGCTACAACCAGCTGAACAACCAGGTGGGCTATTACGGCGTCGAGGGTTTCTACAACGACCTGCTTTCGGGCAAGTCGGTGCAGGGCATCGAGCAGCTCGTGCCCTTCGACACAGAGCCCAACCCGGTGCCCGCGCAGGGCGCCGACCTGGTGCTCACGATCGATCGCGACATCCAGTTCCTGGTCGAGGGCATCCTCAACGACGCCGTGCGGCGCTACGGCGCGCAAAGCGGCTCGATCCTGGTGATGGACCCCAAGACCGGCGAGATCCTGGCGATGGCCTCGAACCCGACGTTCGACCCGAACAACTACGGGGCCGCCACGCTGCCTGAGCCGCTCAACTCCGGGGTCACCGGCCAGTACGAGCCCGGCTCGACTTTCAAGGTGCTCACGATGGCGGCCGCGCTCGACAGCGGCATGGTCAGCCCGAACACGCCCTTCAACGACACGGGCGTGATCGAGGTCGGCGGCGCGCAGATCCACAACTGGGACGGGGGCGCCTGGGGCGCCGTGGACATGACGGGCTGCATGCGCCATTCGCTGAACGTGTGCATGGCTTACCTGTCGACGTCGATGGGCGCCAACACCTTCTACGACTACATGAAGGCGTTCGGCATCGGAACAAAGACCAGCGTCGATCTGTCGGCCGAAAGCCCCGGCCACCTCAAGGTGCCGGGCGACCCCGACTGGTTCGACTCGGACCTCGGCACTAACGCGTTCGGGCAGGGCGTGGCGGTCACACCGCTGCAACTGCTCACCGCCATCGGCGCCGTGGCCAACGACGGCATCATGATGCAGCCGCACATCCTGCGGGAAGTGCGCAACGGCGACGCCAGCCATACGACCAACGTGCAGCCGATCGGCCAGCCCATCTCGGCCCAGACGGCGCGCACGCTCAGCGAGATGCTTGCCACGTCGCTCGAGACCGGCGAGGCCCAGGACGCACTGGTGCCGGGCTACCGCCTGGCCGGCAAGACCGGCACGGCGTCGATCCCGGTGCCGGGCGGCTATGACGAGACGCAGACGATCGCGTCCTTCGTGGGCTGGGGCCCGATCGACGATCCGAGGTTCATCGTCCTGATCCGGCTCGATCGACCGACGGCCAGCATCTGGGGCTCCGAGACGGCGGCGCCGACGTTCGGCGTGCTGGCTCAGCGGTTGGTCGTGTTGATGCAGATCCCGCCGGACGACGTGCGGGTGCAGATGGCGGCGGCTCAACCGTGAGACACCGTCGAACATGTGTGATCCCAGCGTGCGCGCCGATTGAGAGCGGCGCGTGACGCTCGAGCGATGTTGACTCTGAATTGGATCGCCGGGCAACTGGCGGGAGCGGCCTACTCAGGACCGACTCCCGCGTTGCCCATCCAGGGGGTTGTGATCGATTCGCGCGCGATCACACCCGGATCGCTCTTCGTGGCGCTGCCGGGCGAGCGCGTGGATGGTCACGACTTCGTGGTTCAGGCCTTCGAGCGCGGCGCGAGTGCGGCGCTTGTGGCCCGGCCCCCTGGCGCAGTCGGGGCGACGTATGCGTCGCCCTTTCGGACGATCCCGGCGGCCGAGGCGGCCACTGCCGACCTCCTTCCGCCGGTGTGCCTGCAGACGCCGGATGTGCTCGTGGCTCTGCAGGGGTTGTCGGCCAGCTGGCGCGCGCAGTTCGACCCGCGTGTGATCGGCGTGACCGGCAGCATCGGCAAGACGACAACCAAAGAGCTGATCGCCAGCGTGCTGGCGGTCCGCTTTCGTACCTTAAAAAGCGAAGGCAATTTCAACAACGAGATCGGGCTGCCCCTCTCGCTGCTGCGGTTGCGCCAGGAGCACGAAGCGGCAGTCTTCGAGATGGGCTTCTACGTGCCGGGCGAGATCGCGCAGTTGTGCGGCTGGGCCCGGCCTCAAATCGGCGTGGTCAACAACGTCTACGCCGTGCATTTGGAGCGGGCGGGCTCGCTCGAGGCCATCGCGGCCGGCAAGCGCGAACTGGTCGAGGCGTTGCCCGACGACGGCATGGCCATCCTGAACGCCGACGAGCCGCTGGTGCTGGCGATGCGCGAGCACACGCGGGCGCGGGTGTTCACCTACGGCCTCGGCGAGGGCGCTGACCTGCGTGCGATGAATGTCGAGACGCGTGGCCTCGAAGGGATCCGCTTCACGGCCTTGCACGAGGGCAGGGCGTATCCGGTCGAGCTGCCGCTCCCCGGCGCGCATTCGGCGCTGACAGGGCTGCGCGCGGCGGCGGTCGGCCTGGCCTGTGAGATGACGTGGGACGAGATCCTGACCGGCCTGCGCGACCCCGGGAGCGAGGCACGCATCCGGTTGAAGGTGAAGTCGGGGCCGCGCGGCACGACGCTGATCGACGATGCGTACAACGCGTCGCCTGAGTCGACTGTGGCGGCCCTGAACGTGCTGGCCGAAGCGTCGGGCCGCAAGGTCGCTGTGCTCGGCGACATGCTCGAACTCGGCGCCGGCGAGCGCGAGGCGCACCGGATCGTGGGTGAGCGGGCGGCTAAGGTGGCCGCTGTGCTGATCACGGTCGGGCGGCGTGCGCGCTGGATCGCCGAGGCGGCCCGCGCGAGCGGCCTTGACGCTGTGGTGGCGGTCGATGATCTGGCGGCCGCTCATGCGGCGACGATGAATGCGATCCAACCTGGTGACACTGTGCTGCTGAAGGCATCGTTGGGCATGGCGTTCGCGGGGCTCGTGAAATCTCTGCTGGAGGCGGTCGACTGATGTTGACCAGCGATGTGTCGTTCGCGCTCGCCGTGGGCGGGCTGACGTTTCTGATGACCGTGATCTGGGGAGCGCCCCTGATCACGTTGCTGAAGCGCTTCAAGATCGGCAAGCTCATCCGCGTGGACGGGCCGCAGGGCCACATCCAGAAGATGGGCACGCCGACCATGGGCGGTCTGATGATCGTGATCCCGGTGCTCGGCATCACGGCCACGCTCAATGCAGTGACGCTGCTCAACGGCGTCGAGGCGGGGCGATCGGTGCTCCTGCCGTTGACGGTGCTGGTGGCGTTTACGCTGCTCGGCGCCTGGGACGACTGGCTGGGGTTGCAGGGCACACGGCGCGGTGAAGGCATGCGCGGGCGGTGGCTGTTCCTGATCCAGAACATCCTGGCGCTCGGCGCCGCGATTGGTTTGGTGTACGTGCTCGGGATCCGCTACGTGTATATCCCGACGCTGCCGAAGCTCGAGCTGCCCGAGTGGATCTACATCCCGATCGCGGTCTTCGCGATCGTGTCGATGTCGAACGCGGTCAACCTCACCGACGGCCTCGACGGGTTGGCCGGTCTGATCGCGGCCACGGCCTTTGCAGCGTACGGTGTGATTGCGTACTTGCAGGGCCAGGTGTTCGTGGTGCGGTTCTGTTTCACGCTGGTGGGCGCGCTGTTCGCCTTTCTCTGGTACAACGCGCACCCGGCCGAGTTGTTCATGGGCGGATCGGCGTCGTACTCGCTGGGCGCGACGCTGGGCGTTGTGGCGTTGATGACCGGGCAGTGGCTGCTCCTGCCGCTGATCGCGGTCATCCCGGTGAGCGTGGCGGCGAGCGTGGTGCTGCAGGTCGGCTACTTCAAGCTGACCCGGCGGCTGAGCGGTGAGGGCAAGCGGCTCTTCCGCATGGCGCCTCTGCACCATCACTTCGAGCTGCTCGGCTGGAGCGAGACCCAGGTGGTGCAGCGCTTCTGGCTCGTGGCGCTGCTCCTGGCCATGGTCGGGATCGCTTTGGCGCTGCTCTGATTGTTGGTTGATGATTGCGGCTTTCTGATCGGTCAGAAAGCGGCAATCATCAATCAGCAATGGTCATCATGTATGACTGACTGGTTGAACAGGCGTGTGGTTGTGCTCGGCCTTGCGCGTCAGGGGACAGCCCTGGCGAAGTATCTGGCCGAACAGGGCGCACGGGTGACCGTGAGCGATCTGCGGTCGCGCGAGGCGCTGGCGGAGCCGTTGAGGGCTCTGTCGGGATTAACAATCGAATACGTCTTGGGTGAACACCCCACGACCCTGCTCGAAGGCTGTGACTTGCTGTGCCTGTCGGGCGGCGTGGACGTGAACGCGCCGTTGCCGGCGGAAGCGCGGCGACGCGGGATCGCGCTCAGCAACGACGCCGAGATCTTCCTGCAGCGTTGTCCGTCGCCGCTCACGATCGGCATCACGGGCAGCGCCGGCAAGACCACGACGACGACGCTGGTCGGCGCGATCCTGCGCGAACAGTTCGGCGAGCGCGCGGTCTGGGTGGGCGGCAACATCGGCAACCCCCTGATCGGCGAGCTCGAGCGAATCGGCCGCGACGACCGGGTGGTGCTGGAGCTGTCGAGCTTCCAGCTCGAGGTGATGACGACCGGCACTGCCATCGCGGCGGTGCTCAACGTCACGCCGAACCATCTGGATCGGCATGGCACGCTGGAGGCGTACGCGGCGGCCAAGCGCCGGCTGCTCGAGAACCAGATCGGCGCTGAGTCGCTGGCGGTGCTCGGGCGCGACGACGCTGGCGCGCTGGCGTTTGTGAACGCCGCGCGTGGCAGGCTGGCCTGGTTCAGCGCCGAAGCCGAGGTGGAGCAGGGCGCGTTCCTGCGCGGCGACGCACTGGTCTGGCGCTGGCAGGGTCGCGAGCACGAGGTGGTCAGGGCCGGCGAACTCAAGCTGCGCGGCGCTCACAACGTGCTCAACGTCCTGGCGGCGTTCGCGATCACCGGCGCGGCCGGAGCCGAGCCCGACGCGATGCGCGCGATCGCCACGACGTTCACGGGCGTCGCCCACCGGCTGCAGATCGTGCGCGAGCACAACGGCGTGACGTGGGTGAACGACTCGATCGCCACAGCGCCGGAGCGGGCGATGGCCGGCCTCAAGGCCTTCGAGGAGCCGATCGTGCTCCTGGCCGGCGGCCGCGACAAGAAGCTACCCTGGGACACATGGGCGGCCTTGGTGAGCAAGCGGGTGAAGCACGTGGTGCTCTTCGGCGAGGCCGGCGATTTGATCGCCCGGGCACTGCGCGAGGCAAACGTGCCGCCCGAACGGTTCACCCAGGTCGGTGGTCTTCAGGCGGCTGTCACCGTCGCGGCCACCGTCGCTCAAGATGGAGACGTGGTGCTGCTCTCGCCCGGCGGCACCGGATTCGACGAATTCAGGGATTTCGAAGAGCGTGGCGTGAAATTTGCACGCTGGGTTGCGGAACTTGACTGATTGGCGCCGGCCCGGCTGCTGCCGGGCGGCGACGAGGACGTGAACATGGCATTGGCGGATAACACTCTCGAGACCGGCGCCGCACCCGCCACAAGGGTGAAGCGCAACGCCTCGGGCCTGGGCTTCGACGTCCTGCTCGTGGTGGCGGTCGGCGCGCTCATCATCTTCGGATTGATGATGGTCTACTCCGCGACCTTCGACTGGTCGTACCAGGAGTTTGGCGACCCGGCCGCGATCTTCCTCAAGCAACTCGGCTGGGTAGGGCTCGGCCTGGCGGTCATGTTCGGCATGTCGCGCATCAACTACCACCGCTTCCGCCAGCTGGCCGTGCTGATCATCGGCGTGACAGCTCTGGCGCTGCTGGCGGTGCTGATCCTGGGCTCGCTGCGCTTCGGCGCGGTGCGCGCGTTCTTGAATGGCTCGGTGCAGCCTTCCGAGCTGGCGAAGTTCGCGACCATCGTCTACCTGGCGGTCTGGCTCGCCTCGAAGGGCGACAAGATCCACAACCTGACCTATGGCCTCGTGCCGTTCGGCGTGATCGTCGGCACCCTGGCGACGTTGATCCTGTTGCAGCCTGACCTGTCGGCGGCCATCACGGTCGTCATGATCGCGCTGATGCTGTTCTTCATCGCCGGCGCCGACGTGATCCAGCTGGCTTCTGTGCTCGCGCTCGGCGCAGGCACGATGTGGGCGATCCTGCAGCTGCCGATCTCGTTGGCTGAGACCGGCCGCCAGCGGTTGGCCGACTACATGGCAGGGTTGCAGGACCTGACGCAGGCATCGTGGCACATCCAGCAGGCGGCCGTCGCCTTCGTCAACGGCGGGCTGTTCGGGCGCGGGCTGGGTGAGAGCCATCAGAAGTTCGGGCCGCTGCCGACTCCGCACACCGACTCGATCTTCGCCATCATCGGCGAGGAGCTCGGTCTGATCGGATGCGTGCTGGTGATCCTGCTGTTCGCGGTCATCGTCTGGCGCGGGTTCCGCATTGCGCGCACGGCGGTCGATCCGCTGGGCTCGCTGCTGGCCTTCGGCATCACGGCCTGGATCGCGCTCGAAGCGACGATCAACGTGGCCGTCATGGTCGGCGCGATGCCTTTCGCGGGCAACCCGCTGCCGTTCATTAGCTACGGCGGCTCGAACCTGGTCATGACGCTGACAGCCGTCGGCGTTTTGCTCAACATCTCGCGGCGGACGGAAGCCGAGCCGCTACAACGGAAGATCCGTGCGAAGGTTGCTGATTTCAGCTGGGGGAACCGGGGGCGGAGTGTATCCCGCCCTGGCCGTCGCGGCTGAGTGGATCGCGCGCGAAGGCACGGCCGGGACGTCTGAGTCGCCCGGCTCGGTGCTCTGGCTCGGCGGGCGGGGCGGCATGGAAGCCGACCTGGTCGGCCGGGCCGGCCTTCCGTTTCAGGCGATCTCGGCCTCCGGCCTGCACGGCGTCGGCTGGCGGTTGCCGCTGAACGCGGTGCTGTTGGCGCGAGGCCTGGTGCAGACTGTGGCGATCCTGGGCCGGTATCGGCCGGACGCCATCCTGGTGACCGGCGGGTTTTTGGCGGCGCCGGCCGCTGTGGCCGGGTGGCTGCGAGGTGTGCCTGTGGTGATGGCCGTGCCCGACATCGAGCCGGGCCTGGCGTTGAAGACGATCGCGCCGCTGACGCGCAAAGTCTGTGCGATTGCGGCTGAGACACGAACGTACGTCGATCGTAAAGTGGCGGAGCGGGTGGTTGTGACCGGGTACCCGACCCGCCGAGAGTTGCAGGTGCTGGAGCGAAGAGAGAGCCTCCGGCAGCTGGGTCTGGATCCCGGTCGACGCACCGTGCTGGTCACGGGCGGGAGCCGCGGGGCGCGCAGCATCAACCGCGCGGTCTTTGCAGCTCTGCCGGACTGGCTGACCGACTTGCAGGTGATACACCTGACCGGACAACTGGATATCGCCGAGGCCGAAGCGGTTGCCGCGGGCCTCACGCCCGAGCACCGGGCCAGGTATGTGGTGAAACCGTACCTGCATGAGATGGCCCTGGCGCTGTCGTCTGCGGACCTTGTGGTCTCGCGGGCAGGCGCCTCGGTGATCGGCGAATATCCGATGTTCGGATTGCCGGCGGTGCTGGTGCCGTATCCGTATGCGTGGCGCTATCAGAAGGTCAACGCGGATTATTTGACAGCGCGTGGCGCGGCGATACGGTTAGCGGACGAGGCGCTGGGCGAGCGCCTGGCCGGGACGGTGCGAAGCCTGATGGCGGACCCGGAGCGGCTGGCGGCCATGCGTGAAGCGGCTCGGGCGCATGCAACACCCGACGCAGCGGGACGTATAGCCGATGTCTTGCGCGATGTGGCGCGCAATTGATTGATCGATCTCTGAAAGACGGGTGACAAAACACACGCCATGATGAGTATCACGGCAGTCTTCTGGATGCTGGTCGTCCTGTTCGGCATCATCGGAGGCTTTCGCGGTTGGGCCAAGGAAGTGCTGGTGCTGTTCAGCCTGATCCTGGCGTTGTTCCTGATGTTCGTGCTCGAGCGCTACGTGCCGGGTGTTCAGGGCGCGCTGGCCGCTCAGGGTCCGCAGCAGCAGGTGATCCTGCGCAGCGCGCTGGTGATCATGCTGGCGTACTTCGGGTATCAGACGCCGAACATCCCGGCCTTCAGCGGCAAGCTGGCGCGCGACAAGCTGCAGGACTTTCTGCTCGGCAGCGTGATCGGCTTTTTGAACGGCTACATGATCATCGGCACGATCTGGTACTTCCTGGACCTGAGCGGCTATCCGTGGCCGAACCTGATCACGGCGCCGCCGATCGAGACGGTCGCGAGCATGATGCCGTACATGCCGCCGCGTGTGCTTGGTGAGCCTTACATCTTTTTCGCGATCGGCGCGGCGTTCGTGTTCGTGATCATTGTGTTCCTATGATCGCGCGATGGCCGGCATCGCGATGGCGGGCATGGGTCGCCCGTACGACGCAATGGCCGGGGCCGCGATCGAAAGGTGGTCGCCACGATGGAATGGCATGCGCACGTCATCCCGTCCATCGTATCTGTCGTAGGGGCGATGCATGCGTCGCCCGGCGGGCATGCGTCGCCCGGTGGGCGCGCATGATCAGGGTGATGGCGTGAAACGCGTGCATATCGTCGGGATCGGTGGAAGCGGGATGTCGGCCATCGCCCGTGTGTTGCATGAGATGGGTTGGACGGTGACCGGATCCGACCAGCAGGCCTCGCGGTTCACGGAGAGCCTCGAGGCAGCGGGTGTGCAAGTGATGATCGGCCATCGGGCCGAGAACATCGGAGAAGTGGAGGCAGTGGTCATGTCGTCGGCGATCGCGCCCGACAACGTCGAAGTGGTGGCTGCACGCGAACGCGGGCTGCCCGTCTTCAAGCGCGCCGATTTTCTGGGCGAGCTGATGGTGGGCCGCGTGGGTGTCGCGGTCGCCGGGACGCACGGCAAGACCACGACCACGGGCCTGATCGCGCACGTGCTGCAGCAGGCCGGGCTCGACCCGACCTACATCGTCGGCGGCACGCTGCTCGACTACGACACCAACGCTCGCGCCGGCGCCGGCCCGTTCGTGATCGAAGCCGACGAGTACGATCACATGTTCCTGGGCCTCAAGCCGACCATCGCCGTTGTCACAAACGTCGAGCACGATCATCCCGACATCTATCCGACCCTGGCGGACATGCAGACGGCGTTCAAGGCGTTCGTCGACCGGCTGCCGGCCGCTGGCCTGCTCGTCGTCTGCGCACAAGACCGGTTCGCGTACGAACTGTCTCGAGAATGGGCAGCCAAGGGCGGGCGCTCGCTCGTGTACGGTCGGCGCCGCGACGACACTTACCGCGCCGACTCGATCACACCTAACAACGCCGGTGGCAGTGACTTCCTGGCCTGCCGCAATGGCGTCACCATGGGCCTGGTCCGCACCCGGTTGCCGGGCGAGCACAATGTACTCAACGTGCTGGCGGCGTTGGTCGTCGCCGACGAGCTGGGCGTAGATTTCAACGTCTTTCGAAACGCGGTCGCCGAGTACAGGGGGGCAGGGCGCCGCTTCGAGGTCAAGGGCGAGGCGCGCGGGGTCACTGTGGTGGACGACTACGCCCATCATCCGACCGAGATCAAAGCGACCCTCGCGGCCGCTCGCCGTCGCTTCGGTCGGCGTCCGCTGTGGGCGATGTTCCAGCCTCACACGTTCTCGCGCACGCGGACGCTGATGGCTGAGTTCTCGCAGAGCTTTGCCGAGGCCGATCACGTGCTGGTGACCGAGATCTTCGCCTCGCGCGAGGCCCGCGATCCGTCGGTGTCGGGCGCCGATCTGGTTCGGCGCATGGACCACCGCGACGCTCAATTTGTGGCCACGCTTGACGAAGCGACCGATCTGCTGACCGCATCGCTCGAACCCGGCGACGTGCTTCTGACGCTTGGGGCCGGCGACGGTAACCGCGTCGGCGATGAAGTGCTGCGTCGCCTGACGATGGAGGGCCGATGACATGGCGCTGCGATCGCATGCATCCGGGTGGTTTATGACCGAACGCAACAAACTGCGCTCCGCCTTTGGCGCGAGCCTGCGCGAGTACGAGCCGCTGGCCAAGCACACCACGTCGCGAATCGGCGGTCCGGCCGAGTTCCTGGTCGTCGCCGACAGCGCTGCTGTGTTGGCCGAGCAGGTGCGCACAGCCCGCCAGATGGGCCTCCCGTTCTTCATCCTCGGGGCCGGCGCCAACGTGTTGATCAGCGACGCAGGCGTCCGTGGTCTGGTGATCGTCAACCGGGCGCGTGACGTGCGCATCGATGAGGCCGGCGAGACCCCGAGCGTGAGGGTCGAGTCGGGGGCTAACCTGAGCCTGCTGGCCCGACAGTGCGCGGCCCGCGGCCTCAGCGGCCTGGAATGGGCCGCCGGCATCCCCGGCACGGTCGGTGGGGCCATCTACGGCAACGCCGGGGCCCACGGCAGCGACATCGCGGCCTCGCTGAAGCTGGCCGAGATCTTGCATGATGACGGTCGGGCCAAGCGCTGGGATCGATCCGAACTTGCGTTCGGATATCGCTCGAGCGCCCTGAAGCGTGCCCGGGCAGCCGGGCAGGGCGGGCATGTGGTGCTGGCGGCGGAGTTTGAATTGGTCCGCCGCGATCCGGCCGAGTGCCTGGAGCGGATGGATGTGTTCACGGCCTACCGGCGGCGCACTCAACCGCCCGGAGCGAGCCTGGGCTCGATGTTCAAGAACCCGCCGGGCGATTACGCCGGCCGGTTGATCGAGGCGGCCGGGCTGAAGGGTCTGCGGGTCGGCGGGGTCGAGATCTCGCCGATGCACGCGAACTTCTTCGTCAACTCCGGTGAGGCGCGCGCGGCCGACGTGTTCGCCCTGATCCATCAGGCGCACACGGCCGTGAAGGCCAAGTTCGACGTCGACCTTGCCCTCGAGATCGAACTCGTGGGCGAGTGGGGCGGACAGTGTTGAAGATTCGACTGGGCCTGATCTTCGGCGGTCGATCCGCCGAGCACGATGTCTCGCTGATGTCAGCGAGATCCGTGCTCCAGGCCATTAACAAAGACAAATACGACGTGACCCTGATCGGGATCACGCGGGCCGGCCGGTGGCTGGCTGGTGGTGATCCGCTGGCAGCGCTCGAGGCGCCGGGTCGAGAACGAGCCAATGCGGGCTCGACGCCGAATGCGACGGTTGAGGTTCATGAGGCTTCGTCTACCTCGGTGCAGCATCTGCCCGAAGAGATAGGCGGGCTCGATGTGGTCTTCCCGGTGCTGCACGGCCCGTATGGCGAAGATGGCACGGTGCAGGGCCTGCTCGAGTTGGCCGACCTGGCTTACGTGGGCTCGGGTGTGCTCGGTTCCGCCGTCGCGATGGACAAGGATGTGGCCAAGCGGCTCTTGCGCGCGGACGGGATCCCGGTGGTCGATTGGGAGCTGGTGCGCAGGTCCGAGGTCGTCGCGAACGTCGAGTCGGTGGCGGATCGGATCGAGGCGCGCTTCGCGTATCCGATCTTCACCAAGCCCGCGAACCTTGGTTCGTCAGTGGGCGTGGTGAAGGCGCACGACAGGGCCGAGCTGGTGGCGGCGTTGCGTGAGAGCGCGCAGTATGACCGGCGCGTTTTGGTCGAGCCGGGAGTCGACGCGCGCGAGATTGAAGTCAGCGTGTTGGGCAACGACGACCCTGTGGCCTCGGTGCCCGGTGAGATCCTGCCGAGCCGCGAGTTCTACGACTACGCGGCCAAGTATCTCGACAACACCAGCGGGCTCCTGATCCCGGCGCCGATCGCGCCCGAGATCGCCGAGGAGGCGCGGTCCATCGCGGTGAGAGCTTTCAAGGCGCTCGACTGCGCGGGCCTGGCCAGGGTCGACTTCCTGCTCGACAAGTCGAGCGGGGCGTTGTATGTGAACGAGATCAACACCATCCCGGGCTTCACGGCCATCAGCATGTATCCGAAGCTGTGGGCCGCGAGCGGGGTGGGGTATTCCGAGTTGATTGACCGCCTGATCGTGCTCGCGCTCGAGCGCCAGGCCGAGAAGAACGGGAACGCGTTATGAACATGACCGAAAGCCGCAGCCGATCCGACGTGGTCCGCGAGCGCCGCCAGCGCGATCAGACCAAGCGGTTCAACTCGACCTCCGGCGCCGTTCGCGGCCCGCTGATCAGCAAGCCGCGGCGCGTCGAGAACGCTGGGCCTTATCGCCCGATCCGCAAGGGTGGCCTCAGCGCCGTCGGCGGCATGCAGTTCACGTTGCCGAGCTTCAGCCTTGAGGGGCTGATGACCTGGCGGACGCTCAGCTTCGGCATCTGCGTGCTCCTGATCGGGGTCCTGACCTGGGCGATGACCGACAGCCGGATGTATGTGTCGGGCATCAACCTGGGCGGCGCGTCGCTCGTGCCGCAAGACGAGATCTACGCGCAGTCGGGCCTGGCGAACGTGCATGCCTTCTGGATCAACCCGCAGCAGGCGGCCGAGAACATCAAGGCCGTCCCGGGCATCCAGGACGCGACGGTGACGGTGCAGTGGCCGGCGACGATCAACGTGGTCGTGGTCGAGCGCGTGCCGCAGGTGCTGCTGGTTGATGGCACGCGCGAGTGGTGGGTCGACAAGACGGGCGCGCGCTACGCTTCGCGTGGCGAGCTGCCCGGGCTGTTGCCGGTCGTCAACGACAGCAAGCAGGAGATGACGTCGGTGCCGGTGGAGGCCGTGCAGGGCGCGCTGCAGTTGCGCGAACTGCGGCCGAACATCGAGCGACTGTACTTCGACTTCGAGCGCGGCCTGAGCTACCAGGACGGCCGCGGTTGGCGCGGGTACTTCGGCACAGGCACCGACATGGCTCAGAAGCTCGCTGTGTACGAGAGCCTGGTGGCCGATCTGCAGGATAACGGCATCACGCCCAAGCTGATCGACGTCACGAAGCCGTTGTCGCCGTACTACAAATGACCGTGGACTACAGACCGTCGACCGCAGATGAGGCGCGAAGGGCAAAAGGCGAGGAGGGAAGTGCGATGATGATCGACACGGGTGGAAACCACCCTCAACCTTCAATCCTGATTGGCCAAAGAGTCTGCGGTCAGCCGTCTACCGTCGGCGGTCTTGCGCCAAGAATCCCTAACCAAACGTGGCGAATGATTTGCATTGTGGCGGATGTGAAGTACAACATGGGCAGGTAAGATCGAGATGGCAGAGTCACCGCTTCTGATTGGAATCGACGTCGGCACCACGAAGGTGTGTGCCCTCGTGGCCGACACTGAAGAAACGCAGTCGGGCGTCACCGCGCTGCGCATCCTGGGCGTCGGCCTCGCGCCGTCGCAAGGCATGCGCAAGGGCGTGGTCGTGGACGTCGATCAAGCCAGCCGTTCGATCGCTGAGGCCGTCGATAAGGCTCAGCGCGCCGCCGGGTATGAGATCGGCGCCGCGTTCGTCAGCCTGGCCGGCGCTCACGTCTCGTCGGTCAACAGCCGCGGCGTGGTCGGCATCAGCGGCGGCTACGGCATCGATCAAGACGACATCGATCGCGCACTCGACAATGCGCAGGCCATCGCGATCCCGCACGGTCGCGAGGTGCTGCACATCATCCCTCGCGGCTTTATCGTCGACGGGCAGGAAGGCATTCGCCAGCCGCTCGGCATGCATGGCTTCCGGCTCGAGGTCGAGGCGCACATCATCACGGCCGCGACGGCTTCGGTGCAGAACCTGACCAAGTGCGTCGAGGCCGCCGGTGTGCAGGTCGAGGCCTACGTCCTCAACCCGCTTGCATCGGCCGAAGTGGTGCTGACCGACACCGAGAAGGAAATGGGCGTGGTGGTCGTCGACATCGGCGGCGGCACTTCAGACATGGCGATCTACATCGACGGCAACGTCTGGCATACCACAGTCCTGGCCGTCGGCGGCGCACATCTGACGTCGGATATCGCGCACGGGCTGCGGCTTCCGGCCGACATCGCCGAGCAGGTCAAGATCCAGCATGGCCATGCCTTCGCCAACGATGTGCCGCTGAGCGACTCGTTTGCTGTGCAGCCGTTCGGCGAGGATCAGCCCTCGACGGTCTCGCGCTTCGACCTGGCTTCGATCATCGAAGCGCGCGTCGAGGAGATCTTCGGCCTCATCCTGCAAGAGATCAAGCGCACGGGCTACGACGGGCTGCTGCCCGCGGGCGTCGTGTTGACGGGCGGCACCAGCCAGTTGCCGGGCATCCGCAAGGTGGCCAGCCAGGTGCTCAACCTGCCCTGTCGAGTGGCCGCGCCGCAAGGCCTGCAGGGCCTGGTCGACAAGCTGACCGGCCCGGCCTATAGCACGAGTGTCGGCCTGCTGCACTGGGCGAACCGCGAGAGCCAGGTGGCGTCTCGCACAACCGGCAAAAAGAAGAAGGGCCGGACGATCAACATCGAGAAGGGGCTTGATTTCTTCAAGCGCCTGCTGCCGTGAGACTTTGGTTATTGGCTGTTGTTCTCAACGGCCAGTGACTCATAGCCAATGGGTGCGTTGTTGGAGCCAGCGCATTCGTTGAACAAGAAGGTCAGAGGAGATGATTATGATGAATAACCCGAATATGATCCCCGACTCGTTCGCCAAGATCAAGGTGATCGGCGTCGGCGGTGGCGGCAGCAACGCCGTCAACCGCATGATCGAAGAAGGCATGGGCGGCGTCGAGTTCTGCGCGATCAACACCGACGCGCAGGCCCTGCTGCTCAGCAACGCCCCGCGGCGTGTGCGCATCGGCGAGAAGATCACGCGCGGCCTGGGCGCCGGCGGCAACCCCGAGGTCGGCCAGAAGGCCGCCGAGGAGAGCGCCGAGGAACTCTATGACGTCGTCCGCGGCGCCGACATGGTCTTCGTGGCCTGCGGCCTCGGCGGCGGCACCGGCACCGGCGCGGCGCCCGTCGTCGCGCAGATCGCCAAGGAGTGCGGGGCGCTCACCATCGGCGTGGTCACTCGACCGTTCACGTTCGAGGGCACCCGCCGCGGCCAGAACGCCGAGAACGGCATCAACCGGCTCAAGGACCACGTCGACACGTTGATCGTGATCCCCAACGACCGGCTGCTGCAAATCGTCGACAAGCGCGCGTCCCTGCAAGACAGCTTCCGCCTGGCCGATGACGTGCTGCGCCAGGGCATTCAGGGCATCTCCGAGCTCATCACGGTGCCCGGCCTGATCAACCTCGACTTCGCTGACGTCAAGACGATCATGTCCGAGGGCGGCGCCGCCTTGATGGCGGTCGGCAAGGCCAAGGGCGAGGATCGCGCTCGCGTCGCGGCCGAACAGGCGATCAGCTCCAGCCTGCTCGACATCACGATCGACGGCGCCCGCGGCATCCTGTTCAACGTCACCGGCGGCCCGAACATGACCCTGTACGAAGTCGATCAGGCGGCCGCGATCATCAAGGAGACCGCGCACCCCGAGGTCAACATGATCTTCGGCGCCGTGGTCGACCCGAATATGGGCGAGGAGATGCGCATCACCGTCATCGCGACGGGCTTCGATCGCGCCGGCGTGGCGCCGCGCCGCATCGAGCGCCCGACCACAGTCGGCAGCCGCCCGTCGGTTTCGACGTCTCGGCCCGCGTCCCAGCCCGCTCAGCAGCCCGCGCAGCGCCCGGCCCCGCAGCAGCACGAGGAGGCCCCCGCCTCCACCGGCTCGCTGTCGGACTTCTCGCCCCGGTCGTACAACACCGACGACCTGGACATCCCGGCGTTCCTGCGCCGGCGGTAATCGGCTATTCGGCTACGCCGCATAGCGGCCTTTGGCCTTCTTCGCTCCAGCAGCGGCCCGGGTGTGCAAGCACCCGGGCCGTTGCGCTTAATGCATCGACCGCGGACGGCTGACGGCTGACCGCAGGCTGACGAAGGACGAAGCTCCTGTGAACGGCCCGGGTTTCGGCGGACCTCTCTGCGACGGGAAGCATTAAGGCGGCTCGCATCGCACTCACAGGGCCATCAGCAAGGCCAGTCTCGTGATGAGGCGTGCCACGCTGCAGGGCAATCGCGTCTTGTTTGGGATGCCTCGTGTTCTCCATTCGGATGAGGGTGGCAAGGCTAGCGCGATGTCGTGATGCAGGGGATAGCCTGTGCCACGCTTGACAACGTTTCTGTGTCTCCGTCAGATCAGGTAGACTCATCTCTCGGAACCGATACCTATGACGACCCCAGACGACAAACTCGATTTCAAGAAACTGCTTCCCATTTTCGTGATCATCCTGGTCGACCTGCTTGGCCTGACGATCATCATCCCGCTGATGCCGCTCTATGCGACGACCTACGGCGGCGACGCGTGGACCATCGGCCTGTTGGGGGCCACCTACCCGATTGCCCAGTTTGTCGGCGCGCCGGTGCTGGGGCGGCTCTCGGATCGATTCGGCAGACGGCCCGTGCTCCTGGTCAGTCAGATCGGCACGCTGATCGGGTTCTTGTTGCTGGGGTTCGCCAACGCGCTGTGGCTGCTGTTCTTGTCGCGACTGATCGACGGGCTCTCGGGCGCCAATATCTCGACGGCGCAGGCCGTGATCACCGACAACACCACCGAGAAGACCCGCACACAGGGCCTTGGCCTGCTCGGCGCGGCTTTCGGCCTCGGCTTCGTGATCGGCCCGATCATCGCCGCCGTCTCGTTGTGGGCGGGCGCCGACAACTATCACATCCCGGCATTCATCGCAGCGGCCTTCAGCCTGGCTTCGTTGGTCCTGACATTCTTCTGGCTGCCCGAATCGCTTCCGGCTGAGCGGCGCGGCGCCAAGGCGTCGGGCAGCGCTTTCTCACTTGTGCGCCTGGTCGAGGCGTTGAGGCATCCGCAGGTCGGCCTGCTGCTCGTGTTGATCTTCGCTCAGCAGGTGGCCTTTGGCGGATTCGAGCAGTTGTTTTCGCTCTTCACGCTCAATCGCCTCGGCCTCAACGCCTCGGGCAATGCCGTGTTGTTCGTCTTTATCGGTGTGTTGGTCGTGGCCGTGCAGGGATACTTCATCGGGCAGTGGAGCCGGCGCTTCGGCGATCGCCGCCTCGTGTTCGCCGGGCTCCTGGCGCTCGCGATCGGCTTGAGCCTGTCGGCCCTGACACCGGCCCAACCCGCGCCCTGGTACGACCGCGCAGCGTTGGCCGCTGAGTTGAGCGGGCAGGGAGCGGGCCACACCAACACCGCTGTCACCGGCAACGTGCCCGTTGTCTTGCCCGAAGACGGCGACAGCGGGTGGCTGGGTCTGGCCTGGCTGATGGTCGCGCTGGTGCCGGCCTCGATCGGCGGCGGGATCCTGCAGCCGGCGATCAACAGCCTGATCACGAAGCGCATCGAGCCTGACGAAGTCGGCGGCACGCTCGGGATCTCCGCCGCGCTGGTCAGCGGCGCCAACGCGATCGCGCCACTCTTCGGCGGCGCGCTGTTTCAGGCGCTGGGCTCGACAGCGCCGTTTCTGACGGGTGGCTTCATCCTGGCGGTGCTGCTGTTGTTTGCCTGGCGCATGGTGCAACCTGGTCGAGAGGAGACGGTCGGCGTCGGCCTGGCCCGCGGCGGCGGCGCGCATTGACGCGCTTCAGCGAGGCCACACCGACCAGGCCACGAACGCAAACTCGGCAGCGTTGAGCGCGAGATGTGCGGCGTAAGACGTGATGATCTGACGCCGTGAGAGCGTCAGCCACGCAAACAATCCGCCAGCGACGATGCCGGTGAGCAGCATGTACCAGAAGCCGCCGCTCCAGTGCAACAGCCCGAAAGCGATGGCATGGATGACGAGCGCCGCAGGCTTGCCGAAACGCGCGATCAAGCGGGGCAGGGCGTAGCCGCGATACAGGCTTTCCTCGACGAACGGGGCCATCACCACGTTCGCGACGAAGAACGGCAGCAGTGATGCGCCCAGGCTGGGCCAGAGCTCGCCGGCAGGTACATAGTCGCCGAGCGCGCGTTGCATCCAGACCAGCGCGGGTTCGAGCACCAGACCGTAGATCACGGCCAGCGTCAGGCCGATCGCCGCGCCTGAGAGAATCTCCGAGCGCAGAGTCTGACCCGTCTGCAGTTGCCAGCCTGGCCCGGGCCGGCTCACGCGCTCGGCGCGCCAGACCACTGCCAGCAATCCGAGCATCAGGACCTGCACGCTGAGCAACAGCCAGGGCGTGGCGTTCGCGACGATGCCAGCGATTGCATATGAGTCAGTGACTCCTGTGCCCACAACCCAAATCGATGCCACGACGATCGTGATGAGGAAGAACAGCGGCGGCAATGCCAGTACGACCCATCTCTGGATGTCCCACTTCGCGTTCGACATGTCTGACCTCCTGTGATGGATTTCACATTAATCGCCTGTCGGTCATACGGACGAGTGCTTGTCGTCATTGATGAAGTCACACATTCGCATTGGCATCTTGCTTCCGCGCCTGATGAGTCGCGCGCACCACATGGAGTCCGTTGATAGGTCATCGAGTGAAGCACTGACCTCTGAGCGCATCTCTATGCCCCCATATCTTGGAGGCGCCTACTTCCTTAAGGAAAGCGGTATGTCAAGTCGTCGCTGTTTTCCGACAAAAGTGGAGTGAAAAGAGATCAAAAACTTTTAAGGCAAAACGCCCCCGTGCCGGTTGCATCGACCCCCTGGGTGTTGTACACTGTGCGCCCCTAGGTCGAAAATATTGGATGCCCACGTTGCTCGCCCCAAGATATGGCGGGTGGCTTGGGCACTTATCGTCAGACGTAGAAAGCAACAATGCGGTGTCCTTATTGCGGGGCCGGTGACAGCCAGGTCATCGACACCAATCACGACTCAAAAGGCGGGGTCCGGCGACGGCGGAAGTGCAAGGATTGCCATCAGCGATTCAGCACGTACGAGCGCGCCATCCTGGCCACGCCGTTGATCGTCAAGCAAGACGGCACTCGCGAAGAATTCGACCGCGAAAAGTTGATGCGGGGTCTGCGCATCTCGTGCGCCAAGCGCCCGGTGTCGGCCAGCGACATCGAGCGCATGGTCGGCGAGATCGAGGCCACCCTGCAGACGATGGGCAAGAGCGAGGTCTCAAGCCGCGTCATCGGCGATATGGTGATCGCCGGCTTGAAGGACCTCGATCAAGTCGCGTACATCCGCTACGCGATCGTGTACCTCGGGCTTGAGAACCTCAAGTCGGTGCGCGAAGAAATCGACCGATTGCTCGAGTGAGACATCCGGCCAGCACCTGCGGGTCGGCCGGCCCGCGGGGAGAGGTCAGACGTCTCGATCTCATACTTACAGGAGCATGAGTGGCATGTTGGACAACAAGCAGGAAGTGACTGAAGTCAATGGGCGCAACGGGCGCGTCAAGAAGGCGCGTCTTCCCGAGGTGATGGCTATGCCGGCCAATATCGTCAAACGCGACGGCCGCGTGGTGTCCTTCGACATCGTCCGCATCGAAAGTGCTCTGCAGAAATGTTTCGCGTCGGTCGGGCACAAGCCCATCACGCCGATCGCTGATCTGGCCAAACAGGTCGTCAACATCGTCGGCGCGCGTTTCGAGCAGCCGACGGTCGAGCAGGTGCAGGACATCGTCGAGATGGTGCTGCAGTCGGCCGGCGAGTACGAGGCCGCCAAGCACTACATCCTCTATCGCGTCGAGCGCGCCAAGAAACGCGCCGAACGCCCGATCCCCGATTCGGTGAGGATCGCGTTCAGCGAGTCGGATAAGTACTTCCCGACCCAGCTGCAGAAGTTCCAGTTCTACGACAAGTACTCGCGCTTCAACTACGACATGAGCCGCCGCGAGACGTGGATCGAGACCGTCGATCGCGCCGTGGATTATCTGTATGAGTTGGGCGGCGATCGGCTCCCGCGCGAGACCTACGAGCGTGTCCGCCGCAGCATCCTGAAGATGGAGGCCATGCCCTCCATGCGCCTGCTGGCCATGGCCGGCCCGGCCGCGCGCCGCAACAACATCGCCATCTACAACTGCTCGTACCAGCCGGTCGAGAGCATCGACAGCTTCGTCGAGGCCCTGATCATCTCGATGTCGGGCTGCGGTGTGGGCTTCTCGGTCGAGCGCCGCTACGTCGAACAGTTCCAGCGCATCAAGCGCCAGACCGGCAAGACCGCGATCGAGTTCGTCGTCGAAGACTCGGCCGAGGGCTGGGCCGAGGCGTTGCGCTTCGGCCTGCAGACCTGGTTCGACGGCGGCGACGTCCGCTTCGACCTTGGCCAGCTCCGCCCCGCCGGCACGCCGCTGCGCACCAAGGGCGGCCGCGCCTCGGGCCCTGAGCCGTTCCGCGTCATGCTCGACTTCGTCCGCGCGCGCGTGCTCGCGCGCCAGGGCTCGTTCCTGCGCCCGCTCGACGCCCACGACATGATGTGCGCGGTCGGCAACGCCGCGGTGTCGGGTGGGGTGCGCCGCACC
Organism: Anaerolineales bacterium; assembly: GCA_044226485.1. GTDB lineage: Bacteria > Chloroflexota > Anaerolineae > Anaerolineales > UBA6663 > UBA6663. The sequence continues at coordinate 164,213 of JBGAGY010000004.1, read as the reverse complement.
GCCATGATCTCGCTCTTCGACGCCGACGACGACGAGATGCGCCTGAGCAAGAGCGGCGACTTCGAGCGCGACAACAGCCAGCGCTGGAACGCCAACAACTCGGCCGTGTGGGACGAGAACCTGCTCGATCAGCAGAGCTTCATCCACGAGTTCATGGCCATGGTCGACAGCGGCCGCGGCGAGCCCGGCATCTTCAGCCGCGTCGCCGCCAACGCCATGAAGCCCGCTCGCCGCAAGGACGCCGAGTTTGGCACCAACCCGTGCGGTGAGATCAACCTGCGCCCGTGGGAGTTCTGCAACCTGTCGGCCGCCGTCGCCCGCGCCGAGGACACCTTCGAGACTCTGCGCGACAAGGTCGAGGTCGCCACGATCATCGGCACGCTCCAGTCGCTGGCCACGCACTTCCCCGGCCTGCGCCCGCAGTGGAAGCAGAACTGCGAAGAAGAGCGCCTGCTCGGCGTCGACATCACCGGCCAGATGGACAGCTCATCCGCCCAGGACGCGCTCATCAAGCGCCGCCTGCGCGAGATCGCTGTCGAGCTCAACGGTCAGCTGGCGAGCCAGCTCGGCATCAACCGCAGCGCCTCGATCACGTGCGTCAAGCCCAGCGGCAACTCGAGCCAGCTGCTCAACTGCGCGTCGGGCCTGCACTCGCGCTGGGCGCCGTACTACGTTCGTAACGTCCGCGTTGCCGCGCACTCGCCGCTCTTCAAAGTGCTCAAGGACGCCGGCGCGCCGATGGATCCCGAGAACGGCCAGACCACAGAGAACGCCAACACCTGGGTGGTGCACTTCCCGGTCAAGTCGCCCGAGGGCGCGATCACGCGTAATCAGCGTTCGGCCGTCGAGCAGTGCGAGTTCTGGCTGCAGAACAAGCTGCACTGGACCGAGCACAATCCGTCGTGCACGATCACGTATCGCCCGCACGAGGTGCTCGACCTGATGAAGTGGGTCTGGGAGCACCGCGAGGTCATCGGCGGCCTTTCGTTCCTGCCGGCCTTCGACGCCCAGTACGCGCAGATGCCGTACGTCGAGATCACCAAGGAAGAGTTCGAGAAGCGCGCGGCGGACTTCCCGAACATCGACTTCGCCAAGCTCTACTACTACGAAGAAGAAGATCTGACCACGGCGGCCCAGGAGCTCGCCTGCGTGGGCGGCGCCTGCGAGGTCGACTTCAGCACCCCGAGCTGAGGCCGATTGCGGCGCGAACGCAGCGCGACCGCTGACCGCGGACGCCAGACCGCAGAGGGGCGCCTTCCGCGCCAATGAAGCAGAACGACGAAGGGTGAGTGGCCAACCACCCTTCGTCGTTCTTTTTGTTTGCCTGCCGCTCAAGGACGCGCCTCCCCCCAACGGGTTCGCGATCGTTTGGGGTTCCCATATTCCTCGGCCTGCGTCGCCTCTGAGCGCCGGATGCATCTACCACCCGACCGTCGTCGTGAGCGCGGGCGGCTTCTCGCAGGCTTGCCGGGCGGCAGCGATTCGCTGCCGCCCGGCAAGCCTCCAAAGAGGCCTTCGCGATCACTCAGCGCGCCCCGTGCCCGGGCACAAACCCTCCGGTTGACACGGGCGAGTACGCCACGTTCATCAAAAACGAACAACGACATTCGCCATTCCTAGCCCTCCGGATGGCATCGTCCGCGGTCCGCGGTCGGTCGTCCGCGGTCTTCTCACGATCTCACACCCGCCCCAACGCCCCTCGAGTGCCAAGTCGCCCTAGACTGCCTGCAAGCGCCCCACGGACCGGCGCCCTCAGGAGCAGGGTATGGACACCGTCAACCATCTCGATCGTGTGAGCCTCGGCGAACCCGGGTATCTCGCCGCCGCCGCGAACCTGGCCCGGCTGTGGGAGGCGCCCTCGCCGACCCTGCGCTGGCAAATCGCCTGCGACTACGAGCGCGCCGGGGATGTGCTCCGCGCCCAAACCTGGTTCGCGGCTGTCGCGGAGGACCCTGCCGCGGCGGACCTGGCCGCGCTGGCCGCCTGCCGCCTCGCCGAGTTGGGCGGCGCCCCAGATTGAGGCTGAAAGCAGCCGGATTTCATCAGGGCGGCATTAACGATATCCCAACTTCAAGGCGCTCATACGACTTCGGTGCCATTGACCGTTTGTACAAAGTCGAGTAATCTTGTCGGAAGCGAGGCACAAATCTAGGTTTTTGGCGCTCCCCACCGTTCGCCCCTGTCAGGGCTAGTGACAGCAGGCGAATTTTTTTATGGGACAGCGCGCTCAGCAGAAGCGTGTCCGCACAGTCAATGGGTTCGAAGGAGGAACCTATCGTATGAGCGAACGTGTGACTGGTACCGTGAAGTGGTTCAGCCGGGTCAAGGGCTATGGCTTTATCAGCCCCGATGGCGGCGCCAAGGACGTATTCGTCCACTATTCCGCGATCACCGGAGCTGGCTACCGCAATCTCGAAGAGGGCCAACGCGTCGAGTTCTCGATCGAGAACACCGACAAGGGGCCGCAGGCCGCCAACGTGGTGGACCTGGGAGAAAAAGTCGAGTAAGGCACGACCGGCTGCCCCCGGCGTCTGAGCGCGACCGAATTCCGATCTTCGAAAAGCCCCGGCAACCGCCGGGGCTTTTTTTTCGCCTATTGGCTGTTGACCGGCGCTATCATCAATTGATCCAACGGCGCCTGCTCACGACTGAACGGGAACGCATGCTGCCAACCTCTGACCACCCCTTGCCGCGCACGTCGCCCGAAAACCAGGGCCTTCCCTCGTCGGCGGTGCTGCGCTTCGTTGAGACCCTGGAGCGCGAGGCCAACGAGATGCACAGCTTCATGCTGCTGCGGCACGGCTCCGTTGTCGCCGAAGGGTGGTGGGCTCCGTATCAGAGCGAGTTCCCACACCTGTTGTTCTCCCTCAGCAAAAGCTTCACTGCGACGGCCGTCGGGCTGGCCATGTCGGAAGGCCGATTCTCGATCGATGATCCGGTGTTTGCCTTCTTCCCCGAGGAAGCGCCGGTGGCCAGCGATCTCTTTATCGGACTGCGCGTTCGGCATTTGCTGTCGATGACCACAGGGCACGCGGTCGATACGTGGGAACACATGGTTGGGCGACCGGACGGAAACTGGGTCAGGGGATTTTTCGAGGTGCCTCTGGTTTATGCGCCGGGAACACACTTTTTGTACAACACTGGCGCCACCCATTTGCTTTCCGCCATCGTACAGAAAACGAGCGGCGTGAAACTGAATGAGTATCTGGCGCCACGCCTGTATGCGCCGCTGGGTTTTCGAGCCGCTCTCTGGACCGAATCGCCGCAAGGGATCACGACCGGCGGCATCGGACTGAGCCTTAGAACCGAGGAGGTCGCCCGGTTCGGTCAGCTCTACCTGCAAAACGGTGAGTGGCAGGGCAGCCAGATCTTGCCAGCTTCATGGGTGGTTGAGGCGACGACTTCTCAGGTTGCGACTGGTGAGCCTGTTCAAAGCGACTGGAGTCAGGGATACGGCTATCAGTTCTGGCGCTGCCGTCACGGCGCGTATCGCGGGGACGGCGTGTTCGGCCAGTACTGTGTCGTCATGCCGCAACAGGACGCCGTGCTCGTGATGACGGGCGGCCTGGATGTGTTCGACATGCAGCGGCCGTTGGACAGGCTCTGGGAGATCCTGCTGCCGGCGATGAACAATGAGTCGCTGCCCGACGACAAGGGTGCCCGACAGGCATTGGCGGAGAAGTGTTCGAGCCTGGCCCTGCCTCCGGTGCGGGGGCATGCCATGACGCCGCTGGCGGCGCAGGTGGTCGGCCGAACCTACACGGTCGATGAGAATGATGTCGGCGTCACCACCCTCGCCCTGGAATCCGCCCCTTCCGGCTGCAGCGTTCGCATCCACACCGCCGCGGGCGACGAGACCATTCCCGCGGGGTATGGAACCTGGGAGCGTGGTGCGACCACGATGTTCAACGACGCCGAGTTGCCCGGCCCGACGCCCGTCTTCGCCAGCGGCGCCTGGACATCCGACGACACCTTTACCCTGGTCGTCCGGCTTTACGAAACCCCGTTCCATTACACCTGTGTCCTCCATTTCATTGGCGATGAGCTGTTGGTCGAAAGCCGACTCAATACCTCGATTGGGACGCCGAAAACATTGCTGCTAACGAGCAGGTGGCACTCATAGTTCATGGCCTGGTGCAGTGATTGGGCGTTGCAGTCGTCGTCGCAGGTTGGTCTTGGCACGTCGTGAACCTGGACAGCGCCGTGGCCAATCGCCTAACGGGTTTGTCGTGGGTCGGCGGCTTCAAGAATTTCCCTGGCCGTGATAACATCATGCCCATGTTCCTCTCCGATCGCCCGCCCTGTTGATCCTCGCCCGCGCGCGCGCCTCCTCTCGACACAGCTGAGTGCTTCGACGGTTCCGCCGTTTGATCGAGTCGAGAGGTAGAGATGAGCGAACGCTTGTTGCCGACCTTCCGCCGCCTGGGCGGTCTGGTCGCTATCCTTCTGCTGATTGAGTTTGCTGATGAACTGGTCTTCGGCCTTGGCGAAGCTGCCTGGCCGCTGATCCGCCGCGACCTGGCGCTGAACTACGCCCAGATCGGCGTGCTGCTGAGCGTGCCGGGTCTGCTGGCCGCTTTCTTCGAGCCTTTCTTCGGCGTCTGGGCCGACAAAGGCCACAAGCGCTGGCTGGTGCTTGCCGGCGGCGCGGGCTTCGTTCTCGCCACCCTGGTCACGGGCTTCTCGCCCACGTTCGTCGTGTTGCTGCTCGCATTCATCCTGTTCTTCCCGGCCTCGGGCGCCTTTGTCAGCGTCTCGCAGGCCGTGCTGATGGACTCGGATCCCCAGCGCATGGAGCAGCAAATGGCGCGTTGGACGCTGGCGGGGTCTGTTGGCGTCGTGGCCGGGCCGATCCTGCTTACGGCGCTCGGGTGGGCCGGCCTGTCGTGGCGATCGGGCTATATGCTCGTCGCTGTCGTGGCGGCCCTGCTCGTGCTGGCTGTGTCGCGCACGCGCTTTCCGAAGCCGCCGCATCCCGAGGGCGACGATACACGTCCCGCCGGCTTCAGGGCCGTTGTCGGCGCGTTCGGCCGCTCCGACGTGCGGCACTGGCTTGTGCTGCTCATGTTCTCGGACTTCATGCTCGACGTCCTCCTGAGCTACACAGCCTTGTACTTCGTCGACGTCGTCGGCGCGACGCCGGAGCAGGGCGCTTTGGCGGTGGGCGTGTTCACGGGAGTGGGCCTGCTGAGTGACGCCCTGATCCTCCCCGTGCTGACCCGCGTGTCGGGGTTGCGTTACCTGGCCTGGAGCGCGGGCCTGATGACGCTGGCGTATCCGGCCTTTCTCATCGTCCCGGGCTTCCTGCCCAAGCTCGTGTTGCTCGGGGCCATTGGCCTGCTCAACGCCGGCTGGTACGCGATCTTGAAGGCTCAGATGTATGGCACGCTGCCTGGCCAATCCGGCACTGTGCTGGCCGTTGACTCGATCTTCGGCTTCGTCGAGAAGCTCGTGCCGCTGGGGCTGGGTCTCCTGGCGGCGCGCTTCGGTCTGAGCGTCGCGCTGTGGGCGCTGGCGATCGGGCCCATCTTCGTCTGGCTCGGCGTCCTTCGCCCGCCGGCGCGGCAGAGCCTTGTCGATGAAAGTGCTGGCCGGACGCAGGCCGTGAACGAAAGCGGGTCGTAGTAAGGATGCGGATGACGCGGATGGATCCATCCGTGTGCGGCGGCGCCGACCGCGTCATCCACAGGTCAGACAGGCTAGCGACAGGTCACGGGGTTACAATCTCATGACCCTTGTCTTGGAGAAGCTTTCCATGCGTCATGCGTACTTCGTGCCCATCATGGGCGGGTTGTGTGCCGTCCTCGCCGGTGTGATCGCCTGGACCAGCCTGCCAGAGTCGTTGACTACCGGCGATGCGCTCGTCACGCCGCTGGCCGTGGCGCTCGCCGCTGGCCTTCTGGGCAGCGGTTTCTGGTGGTGGATCATCGCTGAGCCCGCGCACCCCTCGTGGCCGCGCGGCGCCATCGTCGGCGCTCTCACGGGCGTTCTGGCTCACCCGCTGGCCTTCTGGCTGACGGCCATGGGCCAGATCCTGATGGTCGGGACGAGCCGGGAAGGCCTGTTCAACGACCTGTTCATCGCGCCGATGCTGGCGCTCCTGCTCTCTTTCATTTCGTGGACCATGATCGGTTGGGCGACGGCGGTCGCCGGGATCGTCATCGGTGTGGCCGTCGCCCTGATCCAGGAGCGGGTTGTTCCGCCTCCGAGCTGGACGGGTGAGACGCCAAGCGCGCGCGGTTGACAATCAGAATAAATGTTCTATCATCGGGTCCATGGAGACCGCCACCCGCCTGGCGCTGCTGACGGATCAGATGGGCCTCGAGCCGGCAGAGGATGCCGACATCCGGCGCGCGACACCCGCCCGTGAAGCGCCGTCTCTGAATCCGCACGCCAAGGCCCCTTGCGGCAATACGCCGTTCGCGCTGCGCCAGGCGATGGACTCTGTCACGCGCGGAGGGGGCGATCCGGCGCCCGCGCTCGAGTCAAAAAAACACTCGCTGGGGGTGAGCCAGGCCGTCCTCCCAGGCGGCCGGCGCATGGCCCTGCTCAAGACCCTGTTGACCTCGGCCTGTGAGCGCGACTGCTTCTACTGCCCGTTTCGCGCACGGCGCAATTTCCGCCGCGCCACCTTCAAACCCGAGGAAATGGCGACAGTCTTCGCCCAGATGCATCGAGCCGGTGTGGCTGAGGGCCTGTTCCTGAGCTCAGGCGTCGCGGGCGGTGGCGTGCGCACGCAGGATCGGCTGATCGATACCGCCGACATCCTGCGCAAGCGCCTCAAGTACCGCGGGTATCTGCACCTCAAGATGATGCCGGGCACCGAGCGCGATCAGGTGCTGCGCACGATGCAGCTCGCTGACCGGGTGTCGGTCAACCTCGAGGCGCCCAACACCGAACGGCTGCGCCGGTTGGCGCCGGGCAAGATCTTCCTCGAAGAACTGTTGCAGCCGCTCAAGTGGGCGCACGAGTTGCGCCTGACGATGGCGCCCGAGCGCTTCGGCCTGCGGCGCTGGCCTTCGCTCGTCACTCAGTTCGTGGTCGGTGGGGCGGGCGAGGACGATATCGAGATCCTGTCGACCACTCACGCGCTGACGCGCCAGCTCAAGCTCGGCCGGGTCTACTTCTCGGCGTTCAGCCCCGTGCCCGACACGCCGCTCGAGAACCAGGCCGCTGAAGATCCGCTGCGCGAACACCGCCTCTACCAGGCGTCGTTCCTCATGCGCGATTACGGTTTCGAGCTTGAAGACATGCCGTTCACGCAGGGCCAGCGCCTGCCGCTGGACCGCGATCCCAAGCAGGCCTGGGCTGAAGCCAATCTGGTCGACACGCGCATCGAGATCGGGCGCGCCGAGGTGCCCGAACTGCTCAAGATCCCTGGCATCGGCCCGAAAGGCGCTGCTGCCATCGTCGCCGCGCGCCGGCAGGCCCGTTTGCGCGACATCGCCGATCTGCGCCGCCTGGGCGTGCTGGCGGACCGCGCCGCGCCCTACATCCTCATCAACGGCCGTGCCCCGGCCAGGCAGCTGAGTCTGTTTGCTGGCTAGCCTCAGCGCGGAGCCGCGCCCTACATCCTCATCAACGGCCGTGCCCCGGCCAGCGCGCCGGTAAACGGGGGCTCCGGCGCGTCAGGGCTATAATCGCCGGGATGTCTGCGCAGCCCTCGCCGTCGGCGCCGTTGTATGCCCGCCTGTACCTGGCCGAAGCCAGCGTAATGGGCGGATTCCTTGTGATCGCTGGGCTTGTGCAGCGGCTGACGGCCGGCTATGTGGAGATCGGCGCCCTCACGCCCATCGCTTCGTGGTTGGCGGCGCTCGGTCTTGCGCCACTCGACGTGGGCTGGCCCATGATCGTGCTGGGTTCGACTCTCATCGGCAGCGCCTCGGGCGTTTATATCGGCCGGCGCTGGGCCTGGCAGATGGCGATCGTCGCGAGCACGCTCGCCCTGATCTACGTCTGGCCGGGCCTGATCTTCGGCGTCGTCGGCCTCGGGCTCTTGTTCGCTCCACCGGTCCGCCGCTTCTGCGTTCACTGACCATCCGCACGATCGACTGCCCAGGAGGTCGCGATGCCCATCGATACCGCGTTGTTGGCCGACGTTCCGCTGTTTCAATTTCTTGATGAGAAAGAACGCGAGGTCTTGGCCGGTCAACTCGACGACATGCATTTCGACGCGGGCCAGCTGCTGTTTGCCGTCGACGATCCAGGGCGGGGCATGTTCGTCATCCGACGCGGCGAGGTCGAGCTGTTCTACCGCGACAATACTGGGCGAAAGATCGTGCTCGACCTGGTGAACACCGGCGACTTCGTCGGCGAGATTTCGATGCTCGACGGTGGCTGCCATACGGCCTCGGCCCAGGCCGTGGCGGACACCGACGTCTTACGCGTGGACCGGCACGACCTCGAGGTGCTCTTCAAACTGTATCCCGCCGCCGCTTTCGATATTCTGCAATCGCTCGGCCGCCGGATGCGCACCACGGCCGAACTGCTCAGGCACACAGCTTCGCGCAATGTCGTCGAAGAATTCGAGGACAGACGCACGCCGCTCGAGCGGGCCGCCGACTGGATCGCGGCGTTCAGCGGCAGCATGCCCTTCCTGTTCATCCACCTCGGCATCTTCGCCATCTGGATTGTTTGGAACGTCTGGCCCGGGTCGCAGGGCTTCGATCCGTTCCCGTTCGGCTTGTTGACGATGGTGGTGTCGCTCGAAGCGATCATCCTTTCGGTGTTCGTCCTCCTCAGCCAGAACCGACAGGCCGAGCGCGATCGCCTGCGTTCGGATGCAGACTACGACGTCAACCTCAAGGCCGAGCTCGAGATCATGGAACTTCACCAGAAGTTCGACCGACTGACCGCCGACGTCCTCAATCGCCTCGAAGCGCTCGATCAACACGTGCGGCGCTGAGAAGCGCTGTCGGTCGCCGGTCAGAAGCACGCCGCTGCCTCGATCGACAACAGCTCGACCGGGCGAGCGAAGACCCGCTTGCCCATACGCACCGCTCCGGGCGTAGAATCAATACGGGGTTCACCTCAGGAGATTGAGAATGGGCGATCTTTGGGCAACGCGGTTCAGCGCGGGTGTACATCAGATGCGCAGCTCGGCCGTGCGCGAGCTGCTCAAGCTGACCGAACAGCCGGATGTCATCTCGTTTGCGGGCGGCCTTCCAGCGCCCGAATCTTTTCCGATCGAGGAGCTCGCCGCAGCCTCAGAGCAGGCGTTGATCGATCATCCGGCCGCGGCTCTGCAGTATGGCCTGACCGAGGGCTATCGGCCGTTGCGTGAGTTTCTTGTGTCACGCATGGCGGCGCTCGGTATCCGGGTGCCGGTCGAACAGGTGCTCGTGACGCATGGCTCGCAGCAGGGCCTCGACATAGCTGGGCGGCTGTTGATCGATCCCGATGCGCCCGTCGCCGTCGAGGATCCCTCGTACCTGGGCGCGCTTGGGGCCTGGCGCAGCCTGCGCCCCTCCTGGGTGAAGCTTGCGCTCGACGATCAGGGCCTGAACGTCGACCAACTCGAGTCTGTGCTGAAGTCCGGCACGATCCCGCGGTTTCTGTACGTCGTCTCCTGCTTCCAAAACCCGACGGGCGTTACGCTCAGCCCTGACCGTCGCGTGCGGCTGCTCGAGCTTGCCGCGCAGTACGGCCTTGTGATCGTCGAGGACGATCCTTACGGCGAACTCTATTACGAGGGCGAACGCACCCGACCGCTCGCTGCGCTCGACGTCGAGATGCATGGCGAGCTGCGGCACGTCGTTTACCTGAGCACGTTCTCGAAGCAACTGGCGCCGGGTCTGCGGGTGGGGTGGATGGCCGCGCCGCCGGCGTACGTAGCGAAGGCCGCGATCCTCAAGCAGGGACTCGACCTGCACTCGAACAGCTTCGCGCAGCGCGTCGCCTATCTGACCTGCCGCGACGGCCTGCTCGACCGCCACATCCCAGTGATCCGCGAGGTCTATCGCGCGCGCCGCGACGCCATGCTGAGCGCGCTGCAGGCCGAGATGCCCGCCGGCGTCACCTGGACCCGGCCGGCGGGCGGTATGTTCTGCTGGCTGGAGTTGCCCGAGGGCATCAACGCGACAGAGATGCTCAAACTCTGCCTCGACCGAAAGGTTGCTTACGTGCCCGGCGCGGCATTCTATGCTGAGGGCGGCGGCGAGCACACCGCGCGATTTAACTTCTCGTATTCGCCGCCCGACATGATTCGGGCCGGCATGGCGCGCCTGGGTGAAGTGTTCCGCGAAGAGCTGGAACGGACCGCTTAAGGGCTCAGCCGAAGGCGGCCTGACGGAGTGCCCCATCCACCGCGTCATTCGCCCGTCGTCGTTCGGCGTGTCATCGACCCCGCAGGCGTCGGTGGCGCGATCTCGTCTATCTCTCCAGTTTGACCCGCTTGCCGTTGCAGGTGCCGGTCACCTTGTGGGTGTCGCCCTCGCGCGTGTAGCTCAGGTCGCAGCGCTCGACGCCGTTGGTGTGCACGTCGAGGGTCAGCCGGTCACGGTTGGGGTTGTAGAGGCCTTCTCCGGTGACGACGAAGTTGTTTGTGAAAGCACAATTCGTGAACGTGTAGTGCGTGCGGCTGCCGCGTGGATCCACGGTGAGCGAACCGCGCACGCCGCAGCCGGCGGCATCGGCTTCACTTCCGTCCCAATAGTAGACCTCGGGCCAGACCCCGAGTTCGGTGTCGAACGAGATCAAGGCATCCAGGACGTCGGAGAAGTCGCGGGCGTTGACGGGCGGCAACGGCACATATCCATCCATGACGACGCCGTCGCAGGTCGTCTCGCGCTGCGCGGGAAGCGCCCCGGTCGCCAGGTAGTCGGCCACCAGGGTGTCGACGCACTCGACGCCGCGCCCGAAGATCACGTGCGGGCCTCCGGTCTGGGTGATCAGGTACCCGTCAACCACTCGATGATAGACGTCGACGCCTTGATGATAGGGCGTGGCAGGGTCGGCGGTCGCGCCGAGGACGAAGGTCGTGTAGCCCGCTCCCGTCAGCGGCGCCGGCCGCGCCAACCCCTGGGCCGCGTCGGGCCAGAAGGCGCAGGGAAGGTCGCCGTAGAAGATCGAAATCAACCGCGGCAGGCTTGTTTCGACGGCGTCGCCGGCGCGCAGATATTGAGTGGCGCGCTCATCCGGCGTGCCGGAGAAGTCGCCGTAGTCCTGGCATTCGACGCCGTAATACATGGCGTCCGAATACGTCGGGTCGGGGATCGCATCGAGCGTTTCGGGGTCGATGCCCAGATCGATGTACAGCAGACGGAGCATGTAGCCAAGATCGCCACGCTGGGCATAGGCCAGAGCGCGGGCAAAGATCGCGCGATCGCCCTCGCCGTAGGCCTGGCTGGCCGCGACGGTTTCGAGGTCGCCGAACGAGAAGGTCCGGTTCTGGCGGCCACCAGGCATATACAGTCGCACCGTTTGCGCGCTACGCCTGAGCTTGGCGGCGAGCGAGTCGTAGGCGTCGACCGGATCGACCGAGAGATCTCCTGCGCAGGCAGAGTCCAGAGCGCAGGCCTGCAGAGTCGCCACGACGGTGTCGTTGAACGCCTTGGCCTGTTGGGCATAGTAGTCAGTCTGGCTGACCGTCAGGTCGACGACGCCGTCCAGGAAGAGCGCGGCCATGTGATCGGGATGCGCGGCCGCGTAGGTCTGCGCGTATTGCGTGCCGTAGCTCTCGCCGTACAGGTGGATCTTGGGCGTGCGCAAGGCCTCGCGGAAGAGATCCAGATCCTCGACAGCCTGATCGGTGCCGTAGAAGCGCAGATGGGCCGGGTTGCCCATCTCGGAGACGCAGCTGCTGCTGAAGGTCCGGGCCGCGGCCACCAGCGCGGCCTCCTGCTGCGGCGTCTCGGAGCGGCTCTCGGATTGGTAGTAAGTGGCGGCCGCATCGGGGCAGGTCAGCCCGCCCGAGAGCGCGATGCCGCGCTGGTCGAAGAACACGATGTCGTAATGCTCGACCACGCGCGGGTCGAAGTAGGCCGTGTAGGAGTCGGCCGCTGCCACGCCAGAGGAGCCTGGTCCGCCGGTGGCGGTCACGAACATGCCCAGTCGCTCGCCCTTGGCCGGCAGCACCGCAAAGACGACTTTCAGGGTGGCTGTGTTGCCAGCGTCGAAGTGATCGACGGGCACCGTCAGGGTGACGCACGTGAAAGCACTGCCGTCGGGGCAGGGGACGCCGCCGAGTTGCTTGAGCAACTGCTTGGTCGTCGGCCGGGTGCCGCGGTCGGCGCTCTCTGGGGTGGGCGTCGGGGGGATGACCTGGGCCGTCGCCTGCACGGGTAGACCCAACAGGCCGATCACCAACAGACCGATCGTCAGTATCCGGGGAGCCTTCATCGCGCACCTCGTTTCATGGTCGGTGGTAGGGCGATCTTAAGATAGCCGAGACAACAGGCCGGGAGCCAGGCCATGGATTTCACGAATGGAGAAAAGGGCGCTGGTTGAGCCACACACCTTCCATCTCTTTCGTGCCCATTGGTTTCAGGTGGCGAAATCCGTGGCAGTCCTTGCCCTTGTCCGTGATGCAACGAACCGCGGTCGGCGGTCTGCCGTCCGTGGTCATCCATATAGATCCGGCCGACGATCGCTCAACACCGGGATGTGGGCGCGCACCTTATCGGCAAGGTCGAGATCGATCGTGGCGGTCAACAGGGTTTCGCCTGAACCGGCCTCGACCACCGTCTCGCCCCAGGCATCGATCACGGCCGAGTGGCCGCCGAACGTATCTTTCTCTCCACCGCCCACGCAGTTGCAGGCGGCGACGAAGCATTGGTTTTCGATCGCGCGAGCGCGCAGGAGGGTGCTCCAATGGGCGATCCGGCGCGTGGGCCACTCAGCGGGCAGGAGGATGAGACGCGCGCCGGACACGGCCTGACGCCTGAATAGCTCGGGGAAGCGCAGGTCGTAGCAGATGGCAAGACCGAGCGGGCCAAAGGGCGATTCGGCCGTGATCACCTCTTGCCCCGGAGCCAGCCACTGATCTTCATCCATCAACTTGAAGAGATGGATCTTGCGGTACGAGGTCCAGAGCTCGCCGTCAGGGCCAAAAAGCGCGAAGCAGTTCGTGGCATGTTCGCCCTGAGCTTCGAGGAGCGAGCCTCCGATGGCGAGGCCGTGGTCGCGGGCCAGCGCCGCGATATCGGCAAAGTGGCCCGACCCGAGCGGCGACGCGTAATCGCGCCAGTGCTCGAGGTCGTAGCCCGTTGACCAGAGTTCGGGCAGCAGCACGAGCTGCGAGCCTCGGCGCGCTGCCTCGATGACCATGGCCCGGGCGCGCGCCAGGTTCGCGGCTGGGTCGCCGGCCGTGACGGTCATCTGCCCCAACGAGAGGGTCAAGGTGGTCACGGATGAATTCTACCTGTGAAGGCTGGGATTAGGTGAATTGGCCCGGGAACGAGAATGCCAGCCGGTCTTTCGCCGTCGAGCGATGTCGACCCTATCCCGCCCCGCAACCGAACGCCCTGTTCTGCGTAAATCAGCTTGTTGCGCGGAAACGCGATACAAAAGGTTTGTGGGGGAAACCCACGAGGTCGACGTCCACACAGGTTAAAACGGACCCGACCAAGGAGAAACCATGACCGCTTTTACTGAAGCCATGCAGGATCGCGCTGCTCGTCGTGCCTGGCGCCGTGGATTTAAACAGGTGTTCAAGCGTCGCGGACCGAGCTTTGGACGCGGCCTGGGCTGGCTGTTGCTGCTGCCCTTCAGGCTCGTGTTCGGGCTTGTGGGCGCGATCATCGGGCTGGTGGGCCGGCTGGTCGGGTTGATCATCGGCTTCGTCTTCCTGGTGGTCGGCGTGCTGGTCAGCCTGACGATCGTGGGCGCCATCGTGGGCATTCCGCTGGCCCTGTTCGGTCTGATCCTGATGCTCAAGAGCATCTTCTAGTCTGGGGAGTTCGCGGCTGTCGCGGTCGGGGGCCCCTGAACGCAACAACCACGCTCTGATGAGGCGCCGGGAACCTGCCGATCTCGACGCCTCATCTCTTTTAATGCATTCGCCTGTCCCATGGCAACACCCCTCTGGCCCTTGGCGTCGAACGGGACTATGCTGGCCTCAGCATCCCCAGAATCCATGAACAAGGAGGCGGAAATGTTCATGACGCTTCTGGCCACCACCTTCGTTGTGTCGCTTGTCGTGACGTCGCTCGTCGTCGTGATCTTCGATCGCTCCGTTCGCGCCATCCTGCAACGCATCGTGCCCGACGACATCAGTTTCGCGTGGACCCGTTACATGCGTTTCGCCATCTACGTCGTCGGCATCGGCGGCGGCGTGCAGGTCTGGTCGCTCGAGAAATACATCGTGCGGCAGGATCCTTACGGCGAGATCGTGGCCCTGACGTCTGACCGCTGGCTGCTCGAGCTCTACAACACCGTGATCGGGTCGCTGCAGAGCTCGGCGATCGTGTTGCTGGTGTTCTTCGTCTTCGGCCTGATCGGTGTCGTCTTCGTTCGTTTGTTCGAGAATCGCGGCCCTCGTGCCGACGCGGCGCCCGCAGTCTCGCGGCCGGTCGCGCCGGTCGCCGGCCACTGACAATCGCCGATAACAAACGTGCCAGCCCGTTTGGGCTGGCACGTTTCGAATGCAGGCGGTTGTGGCGCCGGTTTCAGCGGCCCTGTTCCTTCTTCCAGGCTTCGTACTCGGGTCGCGCATCCTCACGGAGCGGATAGTACTTGCGCAGGTCGCCGCCCTTCGAGAGCATGTAGCGCGAGAAGTCTTCCCACTCGGCGTGTTCGCTTGCCTCGGCCACGACCTTCTCGGCCAGCGCGGCTGGGACGCACACGACGCCGTCGTCATCGGCGACGATGATGTCACCGGGCATCACCAGCACGTTGTTGCACGCGATCGGCACGTTGACCGCGAACGGGAACAACACGGTCTGGGTATGGAAGTTCGGAGTGGTCCCACGGATCCACAGCCCGAGGTCGAGATCCTTCGCCTTGGGATAGTCACGGATGCAGCCGTCGATGACCACGCCGGCGCCGCCGCGCCCCTTGAAGTAGGTCAGCATCATCTCTCCGAAGATGCCGGCGCTCATCTCGCCACGCGCGTCGACGACGACCACGTCGCCGGATTGGGCATGATAGAGGACGTGTCGGTGCAGTTGCTTTTCGACGTCCGAGTATTCGTTCTCGCCGTACAGATCTTCGCGCTTGGGCATCATCTGCAGCGTGAGCGCCGGGCCAGCGATGGCTTTGCCGGGCGTGCGCGGCAGCGGGCCGCGGATGTGCGGATCGCGGATGCCGAAGTGCGTGAGCGAGCCGCTGGCTGTGGCGCTGCCGATCTTGGCCAATGCTTCGCTGAGGTGTTTGGGCGGTCGAATGATGTCGGAGGTCTGCGTCATGGGGTTGCCTTCCTGAGAACCGCGGAATGCGCAGATTATACTCAGCGTGGTTGTGTCTGAATTACCAGAGTCGAGCCGCGGCGGGCAATCGCGTCTCCTATCCATGAGAAAAGTTGAGCCGCCGATTTCGCGGCGGACGGGTCTCGTCATCCGCAAGCTAACGGCTCGATACTGCCAGGCGCATCCCCCGCGCAATCCGCGGCCAAACTCTGTTCCTGCCGCTCCGGTATACTGATTCATGGAGAACCCCATGGACAAAGTCAATCTCGACCAGAAACTGGCCCTGATCGACGAACACTGGCGGCCCAAGGTCGTCGGCGCGCTCAACGGCCAGGAAGTCAAGCTCGTCAAGCTGCTCGGCGAGTTCGTCTGGCATCATCACGAGCAGGAGGACGAGCTCTTCCTTGTGTTGAGCGGGCAGCTGCGCATCGACTTTCGAGATCGGTCGGTCACGCTCGACCCGGGTGAATTCCTTGTCGTGCCCCACGGCGTCGAACATCGACCGGTGGCCGAGGCAGAGGTCGCCGTGCTGCTCTTCGAGCCGGCCGACACGCGCAACACCGGCAACGTCACAGACGATCGCCTGACCGCACCAGACGGCGTCAGCATCTAAGGGCTGAGCTTTCATGACGGATCTTCAACTCGACGGGGGATCGCTCCAAGTCGACGACGTCCTCGACGTCGCGCGCAAGGGGCGACGTGTGAGTCTGGGGCAGCCGGCGCGCGACAACATGCTGCGTTCGCGCGCGCTTGTCGCAGACATCGCAGCAGGCGATCGCCCGATCTACGGCATCAACACGGGTTTCGGCAGCCTCAGCCGCGTACGCATCGCGCCCGATCAGACGCGTCAGCTTCAGCTCAACCTTGTGCGCAGCCATGCCTCGGCCGTCGGCGAGCCGCTGCCCGATGACGTCGTCCGGGCCGTGCTCGTCATCCTCGCCGCCAGCCTCGCGCGCGGCCACAGCGGTGCTCGGCCCGAGGTCGTCGACCTCCTCTGCGCCTGTCTCAACGCCGGCGTCACGCCGATCGTGCCGAGCCGCGGCTCGCTCGGCGCCAGCGGCGATCTGGCTCCGCTGGCCCACACGGCCCTCGTCTTGATCGGCGAAGGTCGCGCGCGCTACAACGGCTCCGAGGTCGCCGGCGGTGACGCGCTGCGAGCGGCCGGGCTCGAGCCTCTGACGCTGGCGCCTAAAGAAGGCCTGGCGCTGCTCAACGGCACGCACGTCATGACAGCGCTCGGCACACTGGCCATCCACGACGCCGCGATGCTGCTCGACGCCGCTCAGGTCGCCGTCGCCATGAGCCTCGACGCCGCCCTGGGGACACCGGTGCCACTGGACCCGCGCATCCATGCCCTGCGCGGCCAGCCGGGGCAGATCGCTGTGGCTGTGCGATTGCGCGAGCTGCTGGCCGGGAGCGAGCTGCCCGACACGCATCGCGACAACGACCCACGCGTGCAGGATCCGTATTCGCTGCGTTGCGCGCCGCAGGTGTTGGGCGCCGTCAAGGACGGCCTGGCGTACGCCCGAGGCGTCATCGAGCATGAGTTGGGCGCCGTGACCGACAACCCGCTCGTCTTCGCCGACGACGGTGTGGTGCTTTCGGGAGGCAACTTCCACGGTCAGCCGCTGGCGCTCGCCTTCGACATGCTCGCCATCGCGCTGACCCATCTGGCCGCGATCTCGGAGCGCCGCACCTATCTGCTGCTGACAGCGGCCGAGCCCGAGATGAAGCTGCCGGCGTTCCTGAGCGGCGGCTCGGGGCTCGAGTCGGGCCTGATGATCGCGCAGTACACAGCCGCGGCACTCGTCAACGAATGCACGGTGTTGGCCCACCCGGCCAGCGTCGCCAACATCCCCTCGTCGGCGGGCATGGAGGATTACAACAGCATGGGCGCCACGGCGGCGCTGAAAGCGCGTCAGGTGCTGGTGCTCGCTCGCCGCGTGGTCGCGATCGAGTTGCTCGTCGCGGCCCAGGCCCTCGACTACCATCGGCCTTTGCGCTCGGGCGTCGGCGTCGAAGCCGCTCATGCGCGTCTGCGTCAGGCCGTGCCCTTCCTCACCCATGACCGTGTTTTGGCGGATGACATCGCCTCGATCGTGGGGATAATGGAGTCGGAGACGCTTGTGGCAGGCGACGCGTCCGGCGCGAAAGAGGACGAATGACGAAGGTCATCGCCGGGCGAACGTCAATCCGCAATCCGAAATCATCAATCGGCAATTGAAGGAGTTGTGATGCAACTGCCCGAGCGCCGGGTATTGCAGAGCCAGATCCGCGACGTTGACTGCGTTGTGTATAACATCGGCCAGCTGGCCACCGTGGCCGCCGATGCGGCGGACGGCGTCGGGAGCGTGACGCAGGCCGCGCTGGCCGCGCAGGGCGGCCGCATCGTCTGGATCGGGCCGTCGAGCGACTGGCATCTGCGCGTCACACCCGCCGCTGACGCGACCTTGATCGACGCGCAGCGTCGGCTCGTCACGCCGGGCTTCGTCGACAGCCACACGCACCTGGTCCACGCGGGTCAGCGCGCGGCCGAGTTCCATCAACGCCTGAGCGGCATCGACTACGCCTCTCAATTGGCCGAGAACGCCCAGGCCGGCGAGAGGCCTTTGCGCGGCATCCTCAAGACCGTTCACGACACGCGCTCCGCAAACGAGTTCGAGCTGGCCGCCAGCGCGCAACGTCGGCTGCGCTCGGCGGTGTCGCTCGGCACGACGACCATCGAGATCAAGACAGGGTATGGATTGAGCCTGCCGGCCGAAGCCGCGATGCTGAGCGCGATCGGGCGGCTGCAGCATCGGGGGCCGCGGGTGTTGTCCACGTTCCTGGGCGCGCACACGGTGCCGGCCGAGTATCGTGAGCGGCGCGAGGACTACGTGCGCCTGATCCTCGACGAGATGCTGCCGGCCTTCGCGGGCCAGGCGACCTTCTGCGACATCTTCGTCGAAGGCCAGGCCTTCTCGGTGGACGAAGCGCGCCGGATCCTGACGGCCGCGCGCGACCGGGGCTATCAGCTGAAGCTGCACGTCGAGCAGCTGTCGCGACAGGGCGGGGCGCTGCTGGCCGCCGAGCTCGGTGCCACCTCGGCCGACCATCTCGACTTCTGCACGCGTGACGACGCCCTGGCTCTGGCGCGGGCCGGGGTCGTCGCGACGTTGTTGCCGAACTGCTCGATGACGCTGCGAACGCCATATCCTGACGCGCGTCTGTTCCTCGACGCGGGCTGCACACTGGCACTGGCCACGGACTACAACCCGGGCACGGCACCCAGCGAGAACATGCAGCTCGTCATCGCGCTGGCCGTGTTGCGCATGGGCCTGAGCCCGGCCGAGGCACTGCGGGCCGCGACCCTCGGCGGCGCTCGCGCCCTCGGCCTCGGTGACGAGCTGGGCAGCCTCGAGGTCGGCAAGGCCGCCGACTTGCTGATCTGGGAGGCCGACGACCTGTTCGAGTTGGGCTACCACCTCGGCACCAACCGGGTCGAGACGGTTGTGGTGGGCGGGCGCGTCTTGCACTCGCTGGTTGCCCAGGCTCCCTGGTCCTCCGACGCCGAGCGCGACTACTGAGTCTGGATCGACAAGATCGCGCCGCCGTAGGACGTAGGCGAACGCAGACAGGCCGCCCCGGATCTCGACTGATGGCATCCGGCCGCGGGTGGCTAGCCCCGATATCGGGCGTTCAAACCCCCTGTAACGCAACCTGCCAAAAAGCTGAGCCAGTTCGATCGCACCCTCGGGCCGACAAACAGGATAAATCTAGTAAACTTTTGGCATCCCAGATCGCTTGGAGGCCCCGTGCCCTTTTGGAATGCCTACCTCTCCTCTCGCGTGAGTCTGATCGGCGTTGCCGTCGCTCTGGCGGCATGCCAGGTCGGCGGCCCCTCTGGCGCGACGCCGACGCCGCTGGCCGAGCCTGTCAAAGTGCCGGGCGGGCCCACCCTGCTGCGCGGCGACATCCAGGCCCGCAAGATCGCGGACTTCGGCGGCGCCGCCATCCAGATGGACCTGAACCCCGCTGATGGCAAGCTCTACGTCCTCAGCCCCACTGAGGGCCTCTATCGCGTCACACTTCCGGCCGGCACCACCAACTTCATGGCGCCCGCTGATTCGATCGTCGAGCAGGGCACTCTGGCCGGCCTGGCGATCGGCCCGGACGGCACGGTCTATGTCAGCGCCAACGACACCGACGGCGCCACCACGCAGGCCGTGATCCGGAGGGGGAAGCCCGCGGGCACCGGCTACGCCTGGGAGACACTGGCGCGCACCGAGCCTTACCCGATCAGCGCCACGCCGTTCGATCACGTCTTCAACGGCCTGGCCGTCAGCCCGGATGGAAAATACCTCTTCGTCAACAGCGGCTCGCGCACCGACCATGGCGAGGTCGAAGACAACGCGGGGCAGGCGCCTGACACGCGCGAGGTGCCGCTCACCAGCGCGATCTTCAGATTGCCGATCGACTCGCAGGAGCTCGTCCTGCCCAACGACGCGGCTGCCCTCGATGCGCTCGGCGTGGTCTTCGCGCGCGGCACCCGCAACGCCTTTGCGCTGGCCTTCGCGCCGAACGGCGAGCTCTTCGCCACCGACAACGGGCCTGACGCCGACTACCCCGACGAGCTCAACTGGATTCGTCAGGGCCTGCACTACGGCTTCCCGTGGCGCTTTGGCGACAAGGACAACGCCCAGCGTTCGCCTGACTACGATCCGGCTCAGGATAAACTCCTGAGCGGCGACTTCACTGCGGTGCAAACCCAGAAGTACGCCAACGATCCGAACTTCCCGGCGCCGCCGGGCGCCTTCACCGACCCGATCGCGAACCTCGGCCCAGCGGCTGCGCAGTATCGCGCCACCGATGGCACACAGCAGGACGCCGCAGCGAAAGGCGAGCGACTCTACACGTTCACGCCGCACCGCTCGCCGCTTGGCCTGACCTTTGCGACCGGCGACGCGCTGCCCGCCGACCTGCGACCCACGGCTGACACCCTCAGCGCCTTCGTCCTCAGCTGGGGCGCCGCCGGGGGCTCACTCAGCGACAAAGGCCAGGACCTGCTCTTCGTCCGATTGCGCCGCGACGGCGAGACCTACGTCGCCGAGACGACCCAGATCGCCCGCGATTTCCTGCTCCCGATCGACGGCGTTCTCATCGGCCAGCGGCTGTATGTGCTCGAGTATGGCGGCTCGAGCAATCTGTGGGAGTTGACGTTTGGCGAATGACGAGTGACGGCTGATGGAAGACGAAGGGTGATTTGCCATACACCCTTCGTCGTTCATCAGCCCAGTTTCGACAGGATGGCCGCACGCACATCGTCCTGCGGGCGGAAGAGGATGCCGTGCAGGCCGAGCGCGTTGGCGGCGGCGATGTTCTCGGGGAAGTCGTCGACGAAGATCGCCTCGGGGGCGGTAATGTCGAGTTTGTCGAGCACGTGCTGGAAGCTGGCCGGCGTCGGTTTGGCAAGGCCGATTTCCTGCGAATAGGCGATGTAGTCGAAGACTGAGCCGTTGATGTACTGGCCGTGCCGCGTCGGCATCCAGTCCCAGGCGTTGCTGAGGATGGCGGTCTTGACGCCCGGGCGCAGGTTGCTGATCCAGGCGATCAGGTCATGGTCATATCGGTCGCCGAGCCAGAAGTCGTGCTCGAGTTGCTCGAGTTCGGCCCCATCGACCTTGAGGTGCTCGCCGACGTAGCGCCAGACGTCTGCGGTGGTGGCGCGACCGAGAGTGGCTTCGACGGCGACCGGGTTGTCGAACACGATCTTCGCCAGCGCCCAGTCGGGCAGGCCGAAACGGGCTTCCCAAAGTCGTCGATGCGTGAGATCCTCCGTCCGCACAAGGACGCCTCCGATGTCGAAAATGACGGCCCTGATCGAGTTGGAGGCGGCTGGGTTCGGTAATGAAGTCATGCTGTCGATTGTACTGCGCGTGAAAGCGCGTTTCATTTCAAGGGGGGGCTTATGCGGATCAACATGCCAGGCGTCATCATTCTGGGCTTATCCGCGATCGTGGTGGTGATCGCGATCGTGCTCAAAGTGCCGGATGCCTACGCCATGATGGTGGTCGGTTCAGCGATCGTCCTGGCTGATCTGGTCTGGCGCGTGCGCAGCTTTGGCGCGCACGGCTGGCTGACCGATCGGATCCACGGCGGCAGTCTGTCGGTGCTGCCGATGTGGGGTGTTGGTGCATTCTTGATCGTCGCGAACTCCATCAAACTGCTTTTCCCAAAGCTGGGCCTTTAGCCTCGCCCGAAAACAAACACCCGCCTGGTTCATCCAGGCGGGTGTTTCAGTGAACGGATCGAGATTGAAGGAACGTCAACTCACGGCTGCGCGATAAGCCACTTCATGGCTTCATCGACGTCCGAGAAGAACTTGGCGTTGACGCCGGCCGCGAGGTAGTCCTTCACCAGCCGTTCCATCGCCATCTTGCCGAGAGTCTTTTCGGGCTGCACGATCGCCCAATGCTTCCAGCCGGCGGCGAGGGTCTTCGGGAACCATTCCACCTGGCCCCACTCGGTGTCTTCCTTCGCGAGGGCCGTGTTGCTGCGGTCGTCCGATAACCACTTGGTCGCCTTGTTCTTGGCCATCGCGGCGGTGCCGGCCATCAGGAAGTCGCGGAATTCTTTGCCGAACGCGAACTTCTTGATCTGATGGTGCACGATCTTGCTGTCGGGGTGGTACCAGACGACGACGGAGGGAGACTCGTATACGGTGACGGCTTCAGTGGTGGTGGGCATGGCGGCGGACATAGGACTTTTCTCCGGGCGGGCGGAAGAACCCGCCTCGAACCCATAGCCCTTTCATAACAGTTTTGCCGCCTCGGTGCAGTAAAGCCCGCGCAAAATCTACCTGATTCTCTCGGCACAAAAGTGCAAGACGGTCGATCCCTGCCACGTCGTGATGGCAGGGATCGACTGGGCCACACGGCGTCAGGCAGGCTCAGCGACAGGCGTGATCGCATCTCTGCGACCGCGCAGTCCAGAGAGGGCCTGGTCGAGGTCGGCGATGACGTCGTCGGGGTGCTCGGCGCCGACGCTCAGGCGGATGGCATGGCCCGGCACCGCGGCCAGAGCGCGCCCGGTGTCGCCCTGTTGCTGATGGGTCGAGATGGCCGGGATCGTGGCCACGCTCTTGGTCTTGCCGAGATCCGTGGCGCGCCAGATCAATTTGAGGCCATCGAAGACCGCTCGCGCCGCCTCCACGCCGCCGCGCACCGCGAAACTGAGCAGATGTCCGTAGCGATTGACTGCCTCGCCTGCCTCGTCTCCGTCGACAAGCCAAA
Organism: Anaerolineales bacterium; assembly: GCA_044226485.1. Classification (GTDB taxonomy): domain Bacteria; phylum Chloroflexota; class Anaerolineae; order Anaerolineales; family UBA6663; genus UBA6663. Next base: position 141,598 of record JBGAGY010000004.1, on the reverse strand, counting down.
GATAGCGCTGCGCCACAGCGTGTCCTGGATCGTGCGGCAGGCCTGGATACGCGACGGTCTCCACCTGAGGGTGTGCGCTCAGGAACTGCGCGACCTGCAGCGTGTTGCGGCTCATCAAATCGACGCGGCCGCGCAGGGTGCGCAGGTCGTTGAGGGTCATCAACGCGGCGAACGGGCTGAGGGTTGGGCCGTGGTCGCGCAACGACAGGCCCTTGATCGTCACAGCGACGTTAGCGCGCAGGCCATCGTCGCCGACCCGGCTTGGGATGCCGTGGCGCGCGACGATCGCGCCGCCGATCGCGTAGCCGCTCGACGTCATCGCCTTACTGAGCGAATGGATGACGATGTCGGCGCCGTGGGCAAGCGGCCGCATCAACGCCGGAGTCGCCATGGTCGAGTCGACGATCAGCGGCAGGTCGTGTGCGTGCGCGATCTCGGCCAGCCCGGCGACGTCGAAGACGGCCAGGCCGGGGTTGCTCGGCATCTCGCCAAAGACGAAGCGCGTGTTCGAGTCGATCCGGTCGGCCCAGGCGTTCAGGTCGAGCGGGTCCGCCACCCAACGCACGTCGACACCGCGCTCGGCCGCGTAACGACAGAACAGCATGAAGCTGCCGCCGTAGCATTTTGCGCTGGCGACGATGTTGACCGGGCCGCGCGTCAGGTTCAGGAAGATGTCGGTGGCCAGGAAGACGGCGGCCATGCCGCTGCCTGTCACGCAGGCGCTGACCTCGAGGTCTGTGCCATAGCCTTCGAGCAGCGCCAGGGTCTCCTCGAGGTAATGCAAGGTCGGGTTGGCGATGCGGCTGTACGTCCACGACGGCATGAGGTAGGCCAGGGCGGCCTCCATGTGGTCGCTGTTCTCGAAGTGTTGAGCCGGGGCAAAGTAGGCGGGCTCGTTGATGCTGCCCTGTTGCGCGATGGCGGCCCGCATGTCGTATAAGCCATGCACGGCGATCGTGTCGAACCGCATGCGGCGCATGTCGGATCGCCGCGCGGCTTCCACGGCAAGCATGGCCTGCCCGCGCTCGATCTGGGCCTGAACGCCGGGCGGGTAGGAGGAGGTCATGATGCATCTCCCTGCGAGCGAACTCGCGAGATCGGCCGCGACGTCGTCGCGGATGGGCTGCGATGCAGTGGCGTGATACCTGACCGTCAGTTGTTTGAAAGGACGAGATCGAAAGCCAGAGTTTGAGCTATGACAGCAAAACCAACACGTTGGTACAACCCGAGCGCGCCCGTCAGATTCTCGGCGTCGACCGTCAGCGCCGCGTGAGTGAGCCCGGCGTCCTTGAAACGCCTCAATGAATCGCACAGCATTGCTCGCGCGAGGCCTCTGCCCCGCCAGGCACGGCGCGTCCCGAGCAGCCGGATCGTGCCCTCGGCACGGCCTACGCGATCGTTATCCGCCGTCGCAACCTGGTTGATGGAATAGGCCACGACCTGGTCGTCCGCCCACACCAGGCGTGTGAGGTCTCGCCGAAAGTCGGCGCTGGCGATCACGTACTGGCGGAAGTCGACAAGCGACTCGAGTTGATAGCCCCAATGATCCGCGAAGGCCTCGACGTGCGCGGACCACAAGGCCTCGTCGTCGCCTGTCGAAAACGAGCGGACCTCGACGCCGGAAGGGTAGGCGGCCTGGTGCAGCGCGCCATCGAGGCCGCGACGCATGCGGTAGTAATCGCGAATGTGACGGTAGCCGCGACGGGTCAGGCGCTCGATCTCGGTCGTCTGCCGTTGGCGGCGCGCGATCCGCAGACGCACATCGGTCGGGCCGCCGTCGACGAACGGCGGTCGATGCGTGTTAGCGCGCGCTTCGAGCCAGTCGAGCAACGCCTCTTCGTGGCCGCTGCCGCGCAGATCGGGATGCACGGCGTACGTGCCGAAACTCGTGCGTTCGGGGTTGGGGTCGGGATTGACGAAGAGCCGCGCGTAGAGGCAGAGGCGCCCATCGGCATCGTCGGCCACGATGGCGTCGGTGGCCGGGTCCGACCAGACGTCTTCGAATTGAGTCTCGAGTTCGGCGAGGCTCTCGACGTGTTCGTCCTGATCGGCGCGCGCCGCGGCGAGCAGCAACGCATGCAGGGCCGGCAGATCCAGGCGGGTTAACGACCGGAAGCTAAACAAACCAATCCCCCTCGAGACGTATCAACCAGCCAGCCGTTCCCATTCGGCCAGCAGGCCATCGAGCGCCTCCTGCACCGAAGCATACTCGAGGCTCAGCGTTCGGGCCCGGGCGAAATCGTCGCCAGCCTCCTGGATGGCAAGGTGCAGGCCCTTGAGCCGGCCTTCGTGATCGTGGATCTTGGCCTCGAGCGCTTCGATGGCCTGGGCTTTGCGCTTTGCGTCTTTATCGGGGCGCTGCCGTGAAACGGCCGATGGCGCCGGCGCTGCCTTGGTGGCATCCAACTTGACGCGCGCGACGGCCGTGCCGTTCGTCGGTGACGCCGGGGCCTGGCGCGCCTCACGGGCCGCCACGAACTCTTTGTAGCTGCCGCTGAAGATCGTCAGGGCGCCGGCGCGTACTTCCCAGATCTGGGTCGCCAATCGATCGACGAGATAGCGGTCATGGGAGACGAGCAGGACGGTGCCCTCGAAACCCTCGAGCACGTCCTGGAGCACCTCCTGCGCCGGGATGTCGAGGTGGTTGGTCGGTTCGTCGAGGAGCAACAGATTGGCGCCTTCGAGCGTCAGGATCGCGAGCGCCAGTCGGCCGCGCTCGCCGCCCGAGAGCATGCTGATCTGTTTGAAGACGTCGTCGCCGCGGAACAGGAAAGCGCCAAGCAGGTTGCGCGCCTCGCCTTCAGGCAGGGCTTTGTGGCGCAGCAGTTCGTTAAGGACTGTGGCATTCGGGTCAAGCGAGTCCTGGGTCTGCGCGAAATAGCCGATCTTGATCCCGGCGCCCCATTTGAGTTCGCCGCCCAGAGGGGCCAGCCCGCCGATCAGGGTTTTGAGAAAGGTCGTCTTGCCGGCGCCGTTGGGGCCGATGATGGCCGCGCACTCTCCGCGCCAGAGCTCGATGTCTGGGGCCTTGAACAGCGCAGCCGGCGCGTCGGAGTAGCCGACTTCGAGCGACTTGGTCTGCAGCACACGCTCGCCGCTGGCGCGGCCCTGGCGCAGGCGGATGTTTGGCCGCTTCAGGTTCGGACCGACAGGGGCGGGCAGGGCGTTGATGCGCCGGATGGCGTCGTCGACCCCAAGGGGTGTCACGGCGCCGAAGCCGAGCTGCAGCCAGTTGTGGTTGGCGCGCAGGGCAGGCACGCCAAGGCGTTCGGCGATGACGATGTCCCGGCTGAGGCGTTTGAGCACGCCGACCGCGCGGGCGTTGGTCGTGGCGCGCGCGATGTTGCGCTGGACGAAGTCGTGCTCGTTGCGCAGCCGCGCCATCTCCTCGACGTAGACCGCCAGAGCGCGTTCCCAGCGCTCGTCGCGCTGCTTGAGATAAGCGCTGTAGTTGCCGCGATAGACCTCGATGCCAGCCCGGTCGAGCTCCCAGACCGTGTTGACGACGTTGTCGAGGAAGTAGCGGTCGTGGCTGACGATCAGCAGCGCGCCGGGCCAGTCGGCCAGGGCGTGCTCGAGCCACTCGACGGCGTCGCTGTCGAGGTGGTTGGTGGGCTCGTCGAGGATGAGCAGGTCGGGTGCCTCGAGCAGCAGGCGCGCCAGCAACGCGCGCGTCTTCTGGCCGCCCGAGAACTGGCGCAGCGACTGGCCGTAGTGCTCGGGCCGGAAGCCGAGCCCGTGCAGGGTCAGCTTGATGCGCTGGTCGATGCCGTAGCCGTCGGCGTGCTCGAAGGCGGCCTGGGCCTCGCCGTAGGCCTCCATCAGAGTCGCCGAGTGATCGCCTGCCGCCATCTGCGCTTCCATCTCGCGCAGACGCGTCTCGAGGGCGCGCAGCTCGTTGAACACGCTCAACATCTCGTCCCACAGCGAGTTGTCGTGGTCGGCGAAGGCGTCGGCGGCTTCCTGGCGCAGATAGCCGAGCCGACGGCCGCGGGCCGTGATGACCTGGCCGCTCGTGGGAGCGCTCAAGCCGGCGATCATCATCAGCAGCGACGTCTTGCCGATGCCGTTCGGGCCGATCAGGCCGACACGGCCGTCGTTGGGGACGGTGGCCGATACGCCCTGAAAGACATCGAAGGCGCCGAACGACAGGCCGACGCTGGATAAAGTGACGAGTGACATGGGGATAAACGCTGTTACCGAGCCAGACCCTTAATTGTAGCCGAAACAAGGTGGGTTCATGGTTTGTGGCGACCTGATTCCGCGGTTTGGGGTCGGAGTTCGGCTACAGATGCCGCGGATTGCGCTGTGGAGAGGCGCAATCCGCCGACTTTCGATCAGCAACTTCGGGTTTCTTGGGCGTCCAACACCGACGCCCCCGGGCCGAATCGTAGGGGCGGCCATCAGGGCCGCCCCTCGGTCTCGTCGAATATCCGCCGGTCAAGTTTCACGCCCCGGTAGCGTCACGTCAGGCTCGCAGGCAGGACGCCGCCGAGAGCGCAAAGGTTGGCCCTTATCATGGGCTGTGCGCGATGATGGACGCAGGGACAGCCGCACCGTAGAGGGGCGAGTGCAGAGTCGGCCCCGACCGTCATGGCATGGCCGCGATTTTGCCGGATAGCGTGCGGATCTGGACAACGAGGCCCTCGAGTTGAGCGATGCGTTCCTCTGCCCCTTCCTTATAGATCGCAGCATGGATGTTCGGGCAGTTCGTATACACGATCTGGTTGACTTGATCGGCGGCGTGAATCAGGTTGCGGTACTCGCGATACAGCGCGTACCAGTCGGCCGGCACGTCGGAGCCGTAGGCGGCGCGCACATTCTGAAGCTCCTTGTGGAAGTCCCAGACGCTGGTGCACCAACCCTCCTGGTTGTTGCGCACAACCCTGTCGCGGTAGAACGACAGGTAGTTTTCGATCGTGTTGCCGACCTCTGTGACCTCGTGAGCGAAGTCGTTGCGATCCCAGGTATGGATCGGGCTTGAGGCGAAAACCGGCGCGGCCTGCGTGGGCGCCGGCGTGAACGTAAGCGTCGGCGGCGGAGCAGGGGTGCGGGTGGAGGTGGGCGTTTCGGAAGGCGTGGGCGTCGACGCTGGCGTGTCGGTGGGCTCGGGTGTGGCGGTGTCGGTCGCAGTGGGTGAGGCCGTCAGCGTCGGGGTCAAAGTCGTCGTTGCGCTGGCCGTAGCCGTTGGGCTGGGCGTCGCTGTCCAGGCGGCCGCGATCTCGGTCTGCGCCACGGCGGTCTGCGTGGCTATATCTTGTGGTGTCGGGCCACACGCGGCCGCCGCCAGCATGACCGACATGATGATCCAAAGCTGCTTCATATATCCCCCCAGGCTTTTCTATCGAGTGTATGGACAAGGCACCAATCGCCAAACCGTGCCATTGTCACAGCACGGCGGTCGAGAGTCAAATCTAGAGCTGTTCCCGTCTCACGGGCTTCAAAACGTTGACGCGATCCGTTGCAAGTATACAGAGTCACCCGAGGCAATGCGTGGCCGCGCGGACGCCGCTGAGCCAGGCGCCGTGGACGTTGGTGGGGCAGTGGCGGTACGTGTGCTCGCCGGCGAAGAAGACCCGGCCCAGATGCGGCGCTGATGCTCGATCGCGATCGGCCGGCGTCGCGCCCGGCGTGAGGTGTGCGTACGATCCGCGCGCGAACGGATCGAGCCGCCAACGGGTGCGTCGCACCTCGACCGGGTCGGCAAGTTCGGCGCCAAACATCCGACGCAGGGTTCGCAGGGCCGAGCCGACCAACGCTTCGTCGCTCAGGGCCTCCGCGCGACGGGCGAAGTCGCCGGCCAGTTCGCCGATGAGGATCGGTGCGCCGCAATGCCGGGCCACGTTGACCCACTGGCACCAACGTTCATCTTCTGGCGCGAGGTGGCCGAACCAGTCGACGTCGAGCGGCCACTCGATTCGCGGAAAGACAAGCACCAGTTTGTCGAGCAGGCCGGCGCCGAGCCTGTCGAGGGCGGCCCACTGCGCAGGCGGCAGATCCGGCGTGAATGCGATCGATCGTTGCTGAAGGACGCCCAGGGGCAGAGTTGCGATGCAGTGCGGAGCCGACAACTGCTCGCCAGTTTCCAGGGTCACGATGGCCCGCTGGTCCTTCACAGTGACGCCAGTGACGACCTGGCCGAAACGAATGTCCAGGCCAGAACTCATCTGCTCTAGAAGGGGTGCGTAACCCGTCCCGACCGGCAACATGTCGTGCGCGCCGAACAAGGCGGCTGTGGGATCGTCGTCGAAGGCGAGGGCCGAGAGTGTGCTCAGATCATCCGCATACTCGTGAACGACTTCGGACAAGAACTTGTAGATGATGGCGGCGCGCCACTCGCCCGGCACCTTGACCGCGTCGAGGGCTTCAGCCAGCGACCGATCCGGAGCGCCGGACGTTCGCCACGCTTCGGCCCGTGCTTCGAGTTGATCCTGCACGTCGTCGAAGGCGTGCTCGAGCTCTTCGCGTTCGGCGGCGCTCCACTCACGTCCGTCGGTGTCGTAGAGGCGATACGGCGCGCCCAGGTCGATGGTATCGCTGCGGACGAGGTGCAGGCGGGCGGCTTCGGCCATCGGGCGCAGGGGGTTACGTTCGTAGCCGTGGATCCAGGCCGCACCGAGGTCGATCGGCACCCCGCCGACGTGCTCGGTCCAGATCCTGCCGCCGGCTCGGTCGCGAGCCTCGAGCACGAGAGCGTGGCGACCACAGGCGCGCAGAGTTTGCGCGGCGGCGAGGCCGGCCGCCCCGGCGCCAAGGACGAGGACGTCAGGGGTCATCGCTGGTCACACACTCGATCCATTCATCGCACACCACGCGACGGGCGACGAGGACTGCCCGGTCTTCGCCCTACGCCCAGCGCGCCACGCTCTACGGCCTTGCGAAGACCGCCGTGAAGTAACCCGTGTTGCTGGACGGGTCGAGCACGTACGCGATGCCGACCAGCGAGTGGTTGGGATTCATGATCGCGGCATGATGGATCGGGCTGTTCCACCACCAGTCGAATGCGGTGTCGGGCGTTGCGTCGCTCCAGCCGTAGACGTTCTCGACGGCCGCGTTCCAGTTGGCGAAGCCCTGCGCCTGTACGCGGCTCTTGGGCGAACTGCCGTCGGTGCCGGAGTGGCCGATGTAAGCGGCGCAGGCCATATCGACGCTGTGAAGCGCCGCGGCGTTATAGAGCTCACCCGCCAGGCTGAGCGGCGCCAGGCCGGCTTGGGCGCGGGCGGTGTTGAAGCGTTGCAGCACGGCGGCCTCGAAGCTGCCGTTGCCGGCCGTGCCGCATTGCCCGATGGCAGGCGAGGGCGGCGCAGCAGACACCGGTGGGTTGGCGACCGAGATCTCTTTGCCGCTGTAGTTGACTGCGATGATGGTGTAGAGCGTGCCGTTCGCGCCGGGGCTGACGCCGAAGCGGCGCCCTGACGAGTCCTGCATCTGCCACTGACCGATATACTCTCCGCCGCGGCTGGGCGCTGTGAGGTTCACCGACAGATCGGCGATCTGGTCGGGCGCCACCGAGACGTCGAGCGGCGTGACCGGCGCCGCGTTCATCTGCTCGCCACCGACGAAGATCAGCGAGTAGTTCTTCCACGTGCACGTGCCTTCGTTGCGCACGCGCCAGGTCTTCGTGAAGGATGCGCCCTGACGGATCGGGGTACCGTCGGGGATGGTGACGTCCTCAAAGAAGGCGAGGACGTTCGTGCACTCGCCGCTCGTGCTTCCCGAGTCGGTTGTGTTTTGGACAGGCGTCGGGACCACGGTCGGCGCCGGTTCGGTCGGGGTGGCGGCGACCTCCGTCGGCTTCACGTCGGTCGGAGCCTCGGTTGGAGCCTCCGTCGGGGCGACGGTCGGCGCTTCGCTGGGCGCCGGCGACGTGGGCGTGGCAGCAGACACATTGACGACAGCCGTCGGTTGAGGAGCGGCGGTGGCGGTTGGGCTCGAGGGTGTGGGTGTGCCGCTGCACGCTACAACCCACACGCCGACGGCGAACACCACAGCCACTCGTGGCAACCAGGAAGTAGCCCCCATATTCGGACCTCGTATCGATGATGACAGACGGATCAGATTGAGCCGAATTATGCTGTGAAATATCGGATTTTGCAGGCCGACTTAAGTACCCCGGCTGATCCCGTTGATCGCTGGAAACCAACCAGGAGCCGATCTCAGTAGGTGTGATCGGCTCCTGGTTGATCTGCTTCAGTTTTCTGCTGGAGTTCCACGAACCTTAAAGATTCGCTTGACGTCCTCGGCTCAACTCAACGGCCATACGTCCGAGATCCGTTTCGGGAAGAGGGCCTCGAGGATCAGGCTGACGACGTCATCGCTGACCCAGCAATCGGCGTGCAGCTGCTTGATCTCATCCAGGGTGCGATGACCGAACAGCAGATGCAGGAAGGTCTGATCCGGGAAGGCGACATCGCCCTGTTTTTTGGGGGTCGGCTGCCAGGCCTCGACGCTCAACGCGCCTTTGTCGAACTTGAACAGCACGCCACTGCGATACAGGCTTAGCCCGAATTCCCCGGTGTGGCCGCAGGCGATCGAGTCGGCGAGGCGTCTCTCCAACACAGGCGTGATCACGCGCAGAAATGCGACGAGATCTGGCACGCGCATGTACCACGCGTAGGGCTTCCAGGTGACAGGCAGCCTGCCCTTTGCCACTTTGTAGACCGGATGACTCTCTCCGAGGTTGAGGGCCCAGGCATCGCACGTGCCGCCTTCGAGCGCGGCGCGTTCCTGCCCTTTGGCCCAGATGTAGCGGATCACGCTTGGCGTGACGGCCACCCACGACACGCCCGGCTTGAGCTCGAACGCCGTGATCGCCTGGCCGTTGTGCATGGTGTAGGGCGGATAGGCGATGTAGCCGACGCGCTCGCCCTCGGCGCTCTCGATGACGGCCAGGATGCGACTCCACATGCTGGACTCCACCCGTCCGTCGAATTCGTAGCGCCAGGCCGCAGCATCGCGCTGGCAATACAACGTGTCGCGCTGGTGGCCACCGGCGTCGACCTCGGCGATGAAGTCGAGATCGTCAGACGTCGCGAGACGGATGCTGTAGGGCTCGGCCTCGCCTTCCTTAAGGGTCGGCACATGCATGCCAAAGCCGATGCGGGTTCCGCTGAGGTTGACCGTCATCTCGTAGCCGAACTGGCGGTAATACCACGGGATGCCAGTGATCGCCTGCACCAGCTGGCCACGCTCGACGCACCACTGATGCAGCACATCGAACTGGCGCCGCACGAGGCCGCGGTTGCGATACTCCGGCTCCGTGGCGACCAGTTCCGGCCGCCCCACCTTAAACGGGATGCCGTCATATGTCCATGTCTGCGAGATCAGACAGGTCGTCGACACGATCTTGCCGGTGGCCGTGTCCTCGACGATCAAGGTGTCCTCAGGCGTCACAGTCGGGTGCTGTCGCGCGACGAGATCGCGTGTCCAGGCGTCGAGACGGGCGCGAAAAGGATCGGGATCCTGCTCGGCATGCATGCGGACGTTGAAGGCCGCCAACGCATCGGCGTCTGCCGCTGTTGCGCAGCGAAGCACCAGGTTGTCGGCGAGTGTGATCGGAAGCTCTGGCATTCTTCAATCCCCCTGAGAGTGAGCACTTGTGTGTGATTGGATCGGTTGGCCTTCGAGTAACTTCATGGAACACGATCCACTGAGAAGGTGGTGTTCTCTTCTTGAGTGGCTGATCGGTCAAGGATCGGCGACGGATCAAGCTCGTGCACCATCCAGACATTCGGCTCGACGTAGACGGCCCTGTCGCGCGCCCTGTTGACGCGCAGCGGCACGAGGGCGCCGGGCACGATGTGGTCGCCGCTGGCCGGGAAGGCCAGGCCGGTGCGCGCCTCCCACTCGGCGACCGTCGCGACGATGCGCATCGATCGCGGCGCGGCCTTGGCCACGCGCGCCCCGAGCCGCGCATGCACGCGCAACCACGCGTCGAAGGGCAGGCCGTCGGGCCTGACCCAACGCATGTACTTCTCGATCGGGATCAGCGGGTACAGGTGCTTCTGGTTCGGCCGCACCGGCGCGATCAGGCGCGTGTAGCCCAACCGCTGAGCGACTGCGCGCATGGCCTTGATGATCTCGGTGCTCCAGCCGCCGCCCTGCCGATTCGGATGAACCATCGCCTGCAGCGCGCAGAGCGTGTTAGCCCGGCGACCTTTGGCGCCACGCGTGATGGCGGCGTCCCACCCGGCATCGGGCAGGTCGGTCGTCTTGCCCGACCACCATAACGGCACTGTGTTGCCGAAGGCTGCGGGCTCGCCTTGATCGTCCAGGAGCACGACCTGACAATCCGGAAAGCGCTTATACACCTCGTCGAACAGGCTCGCCGCCGGGTCATGCAACATGAACTCTGGCCAGACCACGCCGGCCAGGTGATCACACTGCCTCTCGAAAGAAGGATCATCTAGAAACGTCAAAAAGGTTGTCATGTCGGTGTGTGGCTGAGGGTTGATTGAGCGCCAATCAACCCTCAGCAATCTGCTCACCAGTCTTTGCCGTCGTCGGCCATGCGCACGATGCGCGGCGTGAACTTGCCCACGATCGAGACGAGATCACTCTGCGCTGCGATGACGTCTTCGATGCGTTTGTAGGCCTGCGGGCTCTCGTCGAGACCGCCGCCGAGCAGACGCACACCGCGCTCAGCCAGATAGGCGTCACGTTCGCGCTTGCTGATCGTGGCGATGGCCTTCTTGCGACTGAGCTGTCGGCCGGCGCCGTGCGAGGCCGAGTTCAGGCCTTCAGCCAGGCCGCGGCCGCGCACCACGTAGCCGGGATCCGCCATGCTGCCCGGGATCACACCGAGCACGCCTTCGCCGGCCGGCGTCGCGCCCTTGCGGTGGACGAAGACCGTCCGGCCGTCGGGCAACTGCTCTCGCCAGGCGAAGTTGTGGTGGTTCTCAACCGACGCGGCTTCCTTGAGCCCGGCCGCCTGCGCCACGGCGCGATGGATGACGGCGTGGTTGGCCGACGCAAATCGGCCTGCCAGGTTCATGGCTACCCAGTACTCCTGGCCTTCCTGGCCATCGATGTCGAGCCAGGCCAGGTGCTTGACCGCCGGATCGAGCTCCGGCTGCAGACGCATGGCGAGCTTCGAGTAGGCGTCGGCGATCTGATAGCCGACGCCGCGCGAGCCACTGTGCGAGAGCAGAGCCAGGTATGTGCCGGCCTTGAGGCCCAGCGCTTCATCGTCCTCGCGCAGGTCGAACTTGCCCCACTCGACGAAGTGATTGCCGCCGCCCGACGTGCCGAGCTGCCCGACGGCCGTATCGCGCAGACGGCGCAGCAGGCCTGTCGCGCTCCAATCGGGATCGTCGAGCACGGTGTGTTCGCGGCGATCCTTGCCCTTGAAGGCCTCGCCGGCGCCGAAACGCGTCTGCGTCAGGATGGCCTGCGCGTAGTCCTTCGGGCGCTGTTCGAGCACGATCGGGCTGATGTCATAGAGCGAAAGACGCATGCGGCAGGCGATGTCGACGCCGACCGCATACGGGATCACTGCGCCTTCGGTGGCGAGCACGCCGCCGATCGGCAGACCGTAGCCGACATGGGCGTCGGGCATGAGCGCGCCGGCCGCCGCAACCGGCAGCCGCATCGCGTTGTCCATCTGCGCGAGGGCACCGGCGTCGATGAACTCACGCCCCCAGACGCGATAGGGCAGGGGCGTCTCGCGCAGCGCCACGGGCTCGCCGTCCTCATCGCGCGCCTGGAGTTCGATCCACGCCTGCGCCAGTGCGCCGACGTCGGGGTCGTTGAGATAGGCCGCGGGATTCACACGCACGGCCGTCAGGCGCTCGAGCGCCTGATCGCGGTCGAGACCGGCGCGCCAGAGCGCCTCAGCTGTGTCTTTCGCCACGCGGATGATCGGGCCTTCCGGCCAACCGTTCAATTGTAGGATCTTGCCGCTGATGATTCCCATATTCGTCTTTCGCCCACGCCGCAAGTGGGCTGCCTCATTTCATAAGTCTATGCAGTCTTGTCTCGACGACGCCCAGCCAGCGCGTGAGCTCTGTTCCCGTGAGCAGGCGCTGAGCCAGCACATAACTGACCAGATCGATCTGGCGCATGATGATTGCCGTCTGCAATTCTTCGGCCTCGGGCAGGCGCGACGGTCTGACCCGCGCATAGCCGTCGAGAAAGGCTCCCATCAAGACCGGTTCGGCCGGGCCGTCGAGCAGGTAATACAACGCAATACCCAAGTCTTGCGCTGGATGGGCCCAACGCGAATCATCGAAATCCAGCGCGGCCAACCGGCCGTCGACGCGCTTCCAATTCCCGGGATGGAAGTCCAGGTGTAGGAAGCGCAGGCCGCTCGGCTCGGCATAAAGCTCACCGAGCCAGGCCTGCACCCTCGCCGCAGCCTCGCGCAAAAGCGTTCGACGCGCTTTTGGCCAACCGGCGACGCGGCCCGGCTTTTCAAGTGCCGCAGGAACTCCGAACGTCCACGCGCGATCGAGCCGAGTCTCACTGAAGGCGCCGCGCGGCCTGAACCGATCCGCGTGATCGTGCAGGCTCGCCAACAGGGCGCCAGCTTCGCGAACCAGCGCGGGCGTCACCCGATCGCCGACAATCCGGCCGTCGATCCAGCGGAACAACACGCCGGGCACCGTCGCCGTTCCGGAACCGACGCGCACGAGCCGTCGACCGGAGCGGGTGGCCACGGCCTCAGGGACGAGCAGATCAGTGTCTTTCCGCAGCGCGCTCAACCAGGCCAGCTCAGAGGCGATCTCGCGTTCGGTCCGCAGCCCGGGCGCGCTCACGCGAAAGACATAGCACTCGCCGGCGGCATCCACGCGGTACATCGTGTTGGTGTGTCGAGCCAACAACCGCACGCGCGCATCATCCAACCCATACGGGGCGAGGGCCCGGCTGATCTCGATGTTCATGCTGTCTCCGCCTGCGACTCGAGGACGAGCTCGCGCCGCATGGTCACGCTGCGTCGGATCGGCTTGAAGCCACAGCCTTCGTATATGTGTAGCGCGCCGCTCGTGTTCTGCGTATCGACTCCGAGCGCGGCCTCACGGTAGCCCAGCTTGCGAAACATACGCAGGCTGCGCAGGATCAGCGCGCGCGCCAGGCCGCGTCGTCGCCAGGGTCGGCGCACACAGATTGGGTCGGTCCAGCCCCGGCTGAGCCCCAAGCGCGCGTTCTCCTCACGCGGCACGAAGTTCAAGACCATGCCCGCGACTTCGTCGCCGGCCCAGGCCACCTGCCAGAGCGTCGGATCGAGATCCGGATCCTGCGTCCAGGCGTCGAACTCGGCCTCGCTCTGCTCACGAAAGCCCCAGTGATCGCGGAAGGCCTCGTCTATCGCATTCCAGATGGCGCGCAGATCGGCGCGCGAGCAGTGGCGCGTCGTGAATCCCTCAGGGAGATCGTCGCCGGGGATGGGCTCCGATAGATCGCGCACCATCATGTAGCCGTAGCGCGTCGGCGCGTAGCCGCGGGCCTTGAGCTCGTCGAGCATCCAGCCCATGCCGGCCTCGTTCTCGCACCATGTTTGAAAGCAACGCGGCCCGTCGTAGGCCTGCTCAGTCGCGATGGCGGAGATGCGCTGCTCGATCCAACCGAGCAAGTCGCCCGTGATCGCCGCTCGATGCTCGGGCAGGATGTGGCAGACAAACCCGTATCGGCGCAGACCCGTCAGTTCCTGATCCCAGAACACGCGGGTGTAAGCGACCGGTGCACCCTCTGGACCGAACACGACAAGGAGGTCCGTCTTCAAGTCGCAGCGCTGCACGTGCTCGTAGGAGTGGGCGATTTGCTCGGTCGTGATCACGACCTGGCTGCCGTTGGCAGCCTCGCTGGCGCTCAACAGCGAGGCCAGGATCGCATAGTCGTCAGGTCCGTTGAAATGACGAGCCGTATAACCAATCTGGAAAGCCAAGTTGCCGTTCATGTTATTGCTCGAAGTGTCCGGCTGGCCAGGCCTCGCCGGAAACGCTTAGGGTTCAAGAATCCGCTCATAACACACCGTGCTCGCCGCGATCTCGAAACCGCAGGCACGATAGAACGCGATGTTATCCGCGCTGTCGGAGCCCGTGCAGACTGTGGCGGCGGCAAGGCCCATCGTGCGCATCCGCTCCAGGCAGCCGCGCAGCAGCGCCCTGCCGTACCCGCGGCGCTGGAGGTCAGGGTGGGTGGCCACTGGCTCGAAGTGCCCGATCTTGTTGATTGGATCGACCCACCAGATCGTCGCCGCCGCGAACGTGCCATCGGCCAGCACGAGCCCGGTATCATGCGCGCCAGCGTACACCGGAGACCGCATCAATCCTTTGTAACGCGCCAGATAACGGTCCCATGGGAGCCGCGTTTTGAACGCCGCCGCCTGTGGTCGGGCCCGAGCTTCGAGTTCGGCCTCGCCGCTGACTTCGCGCAGCTCACAGCCTTCAGGCCAGGGCCCAGGACGGAGTTGCTCGGCAAGGGCTTGCTCGAAGCAGACGAAGCGATCGCCGGCAGCGCGCGTAAAGCCTTGCGCGAGCAGGAGCGCCTGACGAGCGCGGTCGGTCTCTTCGATCCACATGACAGCGACGCGCTTCCCGCCGGCCGCGCGCACGCGTCGCTCCATTTCGGCCACGCTGCGCGCATGCAGGTCGGCGTAGGCCGCGTGCTCGAGCCAGGCTGGCTTCACGAACAGGTCGACGAAGCCTTCGTCCACTGAGAAAAGCGTCCACCCGATGACCTCGCCGTCGTCCTCCCAGATCCAAATGCGATCGCAAAGCGGCGTTTCGTCGGTGGTGTAGAACAACCACCAGCTCAGGTCGCCGGGATGGACGTAGAACGCTTCGGTGCGTGCTGTGGCGCCGGCGCTCAGCACCGCGTGCATGGCCGCGAGGTCGTCAAGCGCCGCGTAGGGTCGAACCTTCACGTTCATAAGGCAGCTTTCCATCGTTCCTTAGAGTTGCTTTCGCATCGTCACCGAGCGCGAGTTAACCTTGAAGCCGCAACTCTCGTACACGTGCAGGGCTCCGCTTAAGTTTTCGGTGTCGACGCCCAGCGCGGCTTGGGTCATGCCCATGTCCGCAAACATGCGCAGGCTGCGCATGATCAGGCCGCGCGCGACGCCGCGCTTGCGCCAGGGTCGGCGCACGCAGATCGGGTCGCACCAGCCGCGCTTGAAGTTGAAAGTCTTGTTGTCTTGCTCGGCCACGAAGTTGAGCACCATGCCCGCCACCTGTTCGCGGCCGTCCTCATCCTTCGCAAACGCCACCTGATAGAGGGCCGGATTGCGCAGCGGCCAGCTGCGGAACTCGTCGAAATCGGCGTCGAAATCCGGCGGCGCTGCGTAGCCCCAGTGATCGCGAAACGCCTCGTGCAAGGCATCGAAGATCGGCCGATCGTCGTCGGGCGTGCACGGACGCGTGTAAAGGCCGTCCGGCAGGTCAGGCACCTCGATCGGCTCGCTCAGGTCGCGCAGCATGAAGTACCCGTACCGAATCGGCGTGAAGCCCGCCTTCGTCAGGAGCGCCATGCGCGCGGCCTGGGTCTTCTCGTCGATGACCCAGGTTTGCATCACAGTGGGGCGGTCGGTCTGGTTGAGGTCGGTCAGACCGTGCACGCGTTCGATGGCCCAGCCGAGCAGCATCGACGTGGCCCCGAGCCCTTCACCCTCGCGACCGGCGCTGAGGACGACGTGATAGCGTCGCAGACCCTCAAGGTCGTCGATCCAGGAAATGCGCGCGCACCCGAGCGGATGGCCCGCGTCGTCCTCGGCGATGGCCACGTCCTTCTCGGGGTCGCAGTGTTCAAGATGCTCGAACGTGTTCCGGGTCTCGTCTTCGGTTTCGATAGCCGGGAACTCCGCCAGTGCATAGTTCGCGTTGGCCAGTTTCGTGAAGATCGGATAGTCGTCCGGGCCGGCAAAGCTCCGTAATGTGATCGTGGTCGACATGTCAAACTCCTTGATCCACTCTCGTGGTCCTTCATCCGTTCCGATGTAACTTGCCCGTGCGCTTGGCATAGCGCTCGGCGGCCCGGAACGCCCAAAGGCCGCACGGGATGGCGATGCCGCCCATGAGCAGGAGTGGCCAGATGTACGGCCACAGGCTCATGGTCGACAGGCCGTTGAGCAGGGTCTCTCGCGCGCCGTCGAGCACGTAGGTGGCGGGTGAGACGTAGGCGAAAGGTCGCAGCCAGCCGGGCAGCACAGTCACCGGGTAGTAGACACCGCTGACCAGCAAAAGCCCGGCGATGATCAGGTGCGTCATCTGTGCGCCGCGCTCCGGAAAGAGCAACGGCAGGATCGCGCCGAAGATGCTGATGCCGATGAACGACAGGCTGCCGGCGATGAGCAGCAGCAGAAAGCCGAACAGGTTGGCTTTTGCGAGCGACACATCGAAGAACAGCACCGTGACGCCGAGCACTACGGCGGTGTGCACCAGGCTGTACAGCACCGCAAACACGGTCTGCCCGAGCATGTGCATCAGGCGCGTGATCGGCGCCATGAGCGTGTACTCGATCGTGCCCTCCCAACGCTCCATGCCGACGACGTCAGTCACCCAATAGAAGATGACGGAAAGATATCGCCAGACGAGGGTGCCGATGGCGAGGTAGAGCACGAGATACGACGTGTCGATGCCCTCGCCGCCGCTGACCTGCCCGGCCCCCACGCCGATGAAACTGATGCTCAGACTGTTGGCCACCGTGTACACCAGCCAGACCAATTCCCAGGCCCAGTAGCGCTTGACGATGTAGTAGTTGCGTTCGATGAAGGCGTAGCTCGCCTTGATCTCGCGGACAAGGGTCGTCATTTCGTCTCCTGGTCGCGTGGTCGAGTGGTCGAGTAGTCAGACGGCGAAAGACTTCTCGACTACTCGACTACTTGACTCCCTGACTGCGCAGCACGCCCATACTGATGTCATCGATCCGTTCGCCGCCGTAGTTGTTGCGGCGACGGAGGCGGCCCTCGATAACGAAGCCGGCCTTCTGATAGGCCCGGATGGCGCGCGGGTTGGCGGCCAGGACGTCGAGCGTGACCCGATGAAGGTTGAGCTCGTCGAAGGCGAAGGCTGTCGCCAGTTGCACGGCTTCAGTTCCGTAACCCCGGCTCCAGCAGTCGCGTTCGCCGATCCCGACGCCCAACCAGGCCTCGCGGTTCGGCCAGTTGACCCACAGACCCACGTAACCGATCAGCCTGTCGTTCTCCACAAGCCGAAGGTGAAACGGATAGGCGCCGGGTTCGACGTTGATGAACTCGCGCGTCTCTTCCTCGGCGTGCTGGCGCGAGCGCGGCCGCCAGATGTCGTAGTCCTGAAGGTGTCCGAACTCCGAGTCGTTCCACCAGCGCCGCTCGGCCTCAGCGGCCGCTTCGGCGTCGAAGGCCGCCAGCCGGACCCGCGGTCGGGCGGGGCGTTCGATGGGCGCAACAGCCTCGTGGCGCGTCGGCTCGGCCGGCACGACCTCGCCGCGCCATTCGTCGTGAAGAAGGCTCAAGCGGCAGACGTCAAAGCGCTGCCCGGCGCGCTCGAGCGCCTCGCGCCGACGGACCTCGATGACGAAGCCGTGGCGCTCGAAGAAGCGCAAAGCGTCGGCATTGTCGAGACCGAGATCGAGCCAGACCCGATAGAGGTTCAGTTCGACGTAGGCATAGCGCAGGATCAGGCGCAAGGCCTCAGAGCCGTAGCCGCGCCCGCGATCGGCTCCGGAGCCGATCGCCAGCCACACCTGTGTCTCTCCATGGTTCCACAGGATGTCGCGCAGGCCGACCAGGCCGATCAGCCGATCGTCTTCGCGAGAGCGGATGGCGAAGTCGAACCGTCTGCGCTTCTCGCGGGACTCGGTTTCTTCGCGAACCATCTGCGCGCGGATCTGCGGCACGGCCAACGGCCGGCCCGGCCCGCGAGACACGTGGTGAGCGAACCCGGGATCGGCGTACCAGCCGGCGATGGTGGGTGCGTCGAGGTCTGGCTCGATGGCCGCGAGTCGAACGTGTTCGCCTTCGAAGAATGGGGTATCGAACTTCATGATCGTGTCCTGATCGCGGGCGGCGTTTCAGCGCCCGCGGTGTTTGGCTTTCTTCTTCTCGAGGCGCAAGGCGCGCTTGCGCTCTTCCTCGGCTTCACGCTCGGCCTTCGTGACGGCCTTGCGTTCCTTCTTGTGCTGCTCGAGCTCGAGGCGCATGGCCTCGTGCGCCTTCGACACCTTTGGCCCGGCGGCCTGTTCGGCCCGGGCCTCACGTTGCGCGCGTTTGAAGTTCAGAGCCCGGCCGATCGCCAGGGTCGATTCGGGCTGTGGCGCGCTCCACTTCAGTTCGTGATAGCGCCGCTTGATGAACTCCTCGACCTCGGGCGGTGTCGGCTCGGCGCCGAATACCATCCGCGCGACGGCGTAGCCGGCCTCATCCTCGCGTTCGCACAGACCGACCCAGTACGGATCCTCGTAGAGCACCGTGAACCTGACGTTCATGGTCGTATGCGCGCCGGGGACAGACGACGGGTTTGACAGCCCGTCGTCCGTCCGTCTCAGGCAAGCGCCTCCTCGAGCAGGGGCGCGCCGGTCAACGACAGGAACACGTCTTCGAGCGTGTGAGCCTGGCCGTTGATCGACGCCGCAGCGGCCTTGAGCGCCTCAGGCGTGTCGAGCGCTACGATGCGGCCGTTGTGGATGATCGCGATGCGGTCGCACAGGGCCTCGGCCTCGAGCATGTCATGTGTCGTCAGCAGCACCGTCGCGTCATGCGTGTCGCGCAGTTCGCGGACGAAGGCCTGCACCTCGCGCTTCGAACGCGGGTCGAGGCCTGTGGTCGGCTCGTCGAGCAGGAGCAGGATCGGGCTGCTCAAGAACGCGCGGGCGATCGCGACCTTCTGCTGCATGCCGCGGCTCATCTCCTCCATGGGCTTCTCGAGCGCTGCGGCTTCGAGGCCCAGGCGGGTCAGGATGCGACGCGCTCCGGAGCGCGCTTCGGCGGCGCCGAGCCCGTACAGCCGGGCTCCATACATCAGGTTCTCGAGCGGCGAAAGCTTCTTGAAAAAGCTGGCTTCGACTGACACCCGGTTGATCAGGGCCTGCACACGCCGGGCGTCATGCACGACGTCGAGACCGAACACCTGCACGTCGCCGCCGTCCGGCAGGAGCAGGGTCGAGATCAGGCGAATCAGCGTCGACTTGCCGCTGCCGTTCGGCCCGAGCACACCGAAGATCTCGCCGCGCTGGATGTCCAGCGACACATGGTCGACCGCCGTCTTCACGGTCGACGTCTTGCCAGATGACCACTGCCAGCCGGCATCTCCGAACGTTTTGAGGGCATGCTGGATCCTGACGGCGACATCGGGATCGGGCAGGGCGCAGGTATGAGCAGGCATGTCTCTCCTCCAGAACACCCGACACTGTCACAAACAAAAGCGCCGTGGTCACGTTTGTGGCCACGGCGCCGGCGCGAGAAACAAAAAGGCCGTGGGCACATCGGCGCCCACGGCCAGGATCTCGATTTACAGCGAGTTCAAGGGCAGCAGGCGCAATACGACAAGGCGAAACCGCCGTTGCCGGCGATCGTCTTTGCGGAGTGGGTCATTCGAAATCGAACCATCTGCTGCGCCTGCCCTTTCTGAAGTGTCTGCTCCTGGAGAGTCAGCCCGAACAGAGTAGCACACTCGATTCTCTGAAGTCAAGAGCCAACTTGCGTCGCTGCATCAAACGGATGGGCATTCTGCAGGAAATCGTTCTCACGGCGCGTCTGTATCGAACGATGGCGGTCGAAATTGGCCCGATCGCGGGCCACGCCGATCGCGCCGGGCCACTGGGTCAGGACGTTCAGCCCGGCATCGTCGTTGAAGCGGAGAACCCGCAAGCCCATCCTACAAATACGCGGGTTGGGTGAGCGCCATCCTCGGCTGGCTCGCAGGGTGCCCATCATCGATCTCGACGATCGCTCGAGCGTGGGCAGCCGGAATTCGCGCTGCGACCGGTGAGGCCGTCCCCAACTCCCTCTGTCACTCGCACCAACGCGCATTTGTTGGATCAGACCCCTTGGCGAGACTTGCGGAGGTGGCCGTGGGGTGGGACACTTTCTGCATGCAACGCCTCTTGATCCACAACGCCCGCGTCCTCGCCACGCCCGATGCCTGGCCGACCGGCTGGCTGCTCACCGACGGCCGCTCCATCAAGCAGATGGGGCCTGGAGAACGACCTGATCTTCCAGCCGACGCCGGCACTCTGGTCATCGACGCCCAGGGCGCGACGCTGGCCCCGGGGTTCATCGACCTGCACGTGCATGGCGCCGTTGGGTACGAGGTGATGGACGCCGACGCGCAGGGCCTGCGCGCGATGGCGCGCTTCTATGCCCGACACGGGGTCACGGCCTTCCTCGCCACCACCTGGACGGCCACTGGCGATGCCATCATGCAGGCGCTCGAGGTCGTCAGCGAGTGTCTGGGCTCCATGCCCGATGGCGCGACGGTGCTGGGCGCTCACATCGAAGGCCCGTATCTGAACGTCAGCAAGTGCGGAGCCCAGGACCCTGCCTTGATCCGCCCGGCCGAGCCCGATGAGGCACTCCCGATGTTGGAGACCGGCATCGTGCGCCTGCTGGCGCTGGCGCCCGAGATCCCGGGCAACGGCTGGCTGATCGATGCGTGCGTGGAACGCGGGATTACGGTCTCGGCCGCGCACACCGCCGCCACCTACGACGACATGGTGGCTGCTGTGTCGCGAGGCCTGCGTCAGACGACTCACACGTACAACGCGATGACGCCGTTGGGGCACCGCGAGCCCGGCGTGGTCGGCGCGGCCCTCACCCTGCCTGAGCTGTCTTGCGAGCTGATCGCCGACAACATCCACGTTCACCCGGCCGCCATGAACGTGCTGGTGCGTGCCAGGGGCGTGGACCACGTCATCCTGATCAGCGATGCCATCCGCGGCGCTGGCATGCCTGAGGGCGAGTATCAGATCGACACGCGCCGCGTCTTCGTGCGCGACGGTGCTGTGCGCCTGCCGGATGGGACGCTGGCCGGCAGCATCCTGACCCTCGACCGCGCGTTGCGAAACATCCTCTCGGCCACGGGCCTGCCGTTGGAGCGAGCCTGGCCGATGTCGAGTCTCAACGCGGCGCGAGCCATCGGCGTCTCCGCGTCGAAGGGCAGCCTCGAGGTCGGCAAGGACGCCGATCTGGTGTTGCTCGACTCGGATTTGTTGGTGCGCCTGACGGTCGCCGAAGGGCGGGTGGTCTATGACGCCGAGGATGAAGCATGATCCTGCCACACGGCGTCGATGCGTTGCTCGATCGGCTTCAACGTGAAGCGGCCGGCCTTCTGCGCGATAACTTCGTCGGCCTGTATGTGTACGGCTCGCTGGCCACGGGCGGCTTCGACCCCGACACCAGCGACGTCGACTTCATCGTGGCGACCCGTTCGCCGCTCACACCCGAGCAACTCAACGCGTTGGAGGCCCTTCACCACGCGCTGCTTGTCGATGGCGGTTCATGGGCCAAGAAGCTCGAAGGAGGCTATGTGCCACTGGCCGACCTCCGACGCCATGACCCGAACGCCGGGCCTTTCCTGTTCATCAATGAGGGCCAGATCTACCAGGCCGGGCTCGGGGCGGATTGGGCCATCCAACGGCATTTCCTGCGGACACGCCCCAGCGCGATCGTGGGGCCCTCACTGGCGGAGCACATCGACCCTGTGTCGCCGGAGCAGATCCGTGAGGCCGTGCGTTTGCTGTTTCGCGAGTGGTGGGTGCCGATGCTCGAGCGGCCTGATCAACTCGGCCGCGAAGACTATCGGGCGTTCGCGGTGCTGACGATGTGCCGCGCGCTCCGCCTCGTTACGACCGGCGACATGGTCTCCAAACCCGAGGCCGCGCGCTGGGCGCTCGACGCCGTCGATGATCGCTGGCATCCGGCCATTCGTCTGGCCATGGCCTGGAAGCCCGGGCTTCCCGCGCCCGAAACCGACGATGTGAAAGCGATGATCCTGAGTGTCAGTCAGGCAGTCGAATAGTCGAGCAGTCAGGTAGTCGACTACCTGACTGCTCGACTATTCGACTATTCGACTAACAACCGCCGATACAGGTCAGTTTGGAGGATGTGATCGGGGTCGCACTGAGCCTTGAGGGCGCGGAATGTGGCCAGCGTGGCTTCGCCGAGGTAGCGCCGGGCGCGGTCGGCGGTGAGGGTGCTGTCCTTGGCAAAGTAGAACCGCGCGCCGGCGTCGAGGGCGATGTCGCTCATTTCCTCGCACAGGGCCTGGAGCTTGCGTTGGCTCGTCACCTTGAAATCCATGGCGAACGAATAGCCGTCGACGGCGTGGCTGAACAGGAACTTGTCGGGTCTGTGGCGCTTGGTGACGCCCAGGAAGGGCGGCATGCCGCGACGCTGGGCGAGGCGCAGCATCTCGAGATAGGCGGTTGTGGCGTTCGCCAGCGGGATGAAGGTCTGGTACTGGATCAGGCCGGCGCGGCCGTACGACTTCTCCCAGTTGGGCACGTAATCGAGCAGGTAGTTGAACTCGACCAGCGACTGGCGATAGACCTTGCGCTGCTCGACGGTGGCCGAGAACAGGTATTTGGCTGTGTTGATCAGGCGTGTGCCGGCGTTGTTCATGAACGGGGTCATGAACATCCACAGCGTCGATTTCGGCACGAGGCCGAAGAACGTGTCGGGCAGCACCTGCTTGTCGAGGCGCAGGCTCTCGGCGGCGTTGGGCGCGTCGTGGACGTAGTGGGCGCCGTGGATCTGGCCACGGCCGTTGGGGTCGAGGGTGTCGACCCAGCCGACGATGTAGTCGAACTCGTGCTTGCGGGCGTCGAGGTCGCGCATCATCTCGTCGAGATGCGTCATCGCCCAGGCGTGCACGTCGACAAGGCCGGTGTCGATCTTCTTCAGCCTGAGCGTGATCGAGATGAAGACGCCGAGCAGGCCCGCTGTGCTGATGATCGAATAGAAGAGCTCGCTGTTCTCGGTCGGCGTGCAGGTGACGGTCTGCCCGTTGGGCAGGAGCGCCGTGAACTCGAGGACGTGCTCGCCCAGGGTGCCGGCCTTTGTGTTGTTCTTGCCGTGGATGTTGTGGCCCAGCGCGCCAGCGATCGTCGGGAACATGGTCCCCGACGTGACGGGCGGCCAGTAGCCGTCCTCGAGCACGTACTTCCACAACTGCTCGATGGTCACGCCCGGCTCGACCTTGATCACGCCGGTCTCACGGTTCCACTCGAGGATGCGGTTCATGCGCTGCAGGTCGAGCACGATCTGGCCGGCGTTGGTGGCGGCGTCGCCGTAACTGCGTCCGGCGCCGCGCAGCGCCACGCTCAGCCCGCTGCGGCGGGCGAGGTCGAAGACCTCTTCGATCTGTTCGACCTCGGTCGGCCGGTAGACGTAACCGATCGTCTGGCGGGAATGTCCGTAGTTCTCGACCCTGTCGAGCTTCTCGAGTGGAAGCTTCAAAGCAGACATCAAAACCTTCCTTGAAATACCAGCGCCGCTCTCGCGAGTCTCAGATCTTCAATCGACGGAAGATGACCGACGGGATGTGGCGGATGATGCTCATCAGCAGGCCCCAGCGCGCCGGCGTGTACATGACCTGGGCGCGCTGCCGGATGGCCTGGACGACGTCGCGGGCGGCCTGTTCGGGCTGGATCACCCAGAACGTGCGCGGCGAGTTCTTGAGCATGTCGGTGTCGACGAAGCCGGGCTTGACGGTCAGGACGTGCACGCCGCGCTGGCTCAAGCGATTGCGCAATGCCTCGAGGTAGGTGCTCAGCGCGGCCTTCGTCGTGTTGTAACCGGGCGCGCCCACGCGCCCGCGGTCGCCGGCGACCGACGAGATCCCGATGATGTGCCCGCGCCCGAGCTTGCTGAAGGTGAGGGCCACCGGATCGAGCCACGCCATCGCGCCAAGCACATTGACTTCGACCATGCGCCTGTCGGTTTCGAAATCGTATTCGTCGAGGCCGACCGGCAGCATCAGGCCGGCGTTGTAGACGACGATGTCGACGCGCCCGAAGTCCTGCAGGATCTGCTGCCACAGCACCGGCGCCTCGGCGTAGTTCGTGACGTCGTGGACGTAGCTGCGCACCTCGGTCGGCTTCAACTCCTGCGCCAGTTGATCGAGCAGATCCTGGCGTCGCGCGACAAGCGCCAGGCGTAACCCCTTGCGCGCGAACTCGCGCGCCAGAGCCGCGCCGATGCCCGACGACGCGCCGATGACAAGTGCAGTGGGAGGAAGGTTCATGATGATTGGCTATGGGTGATGGGTCTGGGTGATGGCGGACTCTCCGGATCAATGAGCCCTCAATCACCCAGAGCCGATCACCAATGTCTCAATGCTTACTGATCGTAATGAAGTCGGCCAACGGACCGTAGGCCGTGGTGTAGGCGTCGGCGCCGCCTTCGCTGACGTTGAGACGATAGAGCGTGTCTGTCTCAAAGATGGCCAGCGAGTCGGAGCCGTTGACGTTGGCGAGCGGATCGCCGGGCTCGAGTTGTTGCGGCGAGACGCTGACCGTGACCTTGCCGGAGGCATCCTTCTCGGCCTGGCAGACGAGCTTGTAAGGCCGGCCGGCGGCGCGCGCGGCCTTGACCTGTTCCTGGGTGAGGGCGGTGATGCCGACCGGTTTCACGTCGGCGGGCTTGACCGGCATGTCCATCAGCACGGTGGCGATGGCCGCGACCTTGACGGCGGCATCCCATCCGTCGACGTCGAAGCTCGGGTCGGTCTCGGCGATGCCCATGGCCTGGGCCTTCTTCACGGCGTCGGCGTAGCTCTGGCCGTGCTCCATCTCGGTCAGGATGAGGTTCGTGGTGGAGTTGAGGATGCCGCGGAAGCGCTTGAGGTTGCAGGCGGGCAGGGCCTCGCGGAAGAGCGAGAAGATCGGGGCGCCGCCCATCACGGCCGCTTCGAACAGGAAGTTGACGTCGCGCGACTCGGCCAGGCCGCGGAGTTCGTGGTAACCGTGGACGACCGGGCCTTTATTGGCCGTGACCACGTGGATGCCTCGGTTGAGCGCCGCCCGGCAGTAGTCGAGGGCGGGTTGGCCGGTATGCGGGTTCATCGACGAGTTCTCGAACAGCACCGTCGGCCGGGCAGCCGTCAGCCAGGCGTCGAGCGTGTCGAGCGACTGGTCCGCCGCGCTTTGCGGATCCGCCAGCACGGCGTCAAGGCTGAAGCCGCTGTCGTTGATCAGCCAGCCCAGCCTGCGGCTGGCGACGCCGGTCACTGTGAAGGTGATCCCGTAGCGTTCCTGCAGCTCGGCGCGCTTTTCGCCCAGCAGCTTGACCAGATTGCGGCCGACGTTGCCAAAACCCAACAAGGCCAGACGATAGTGAGCCATCTCGGTTCTCCGTGCGAAAACTGTGCCACCCAGCCGGAAGCCCCTGGATTATCGCGGAAGAGATGGGGCTGGACAAGCGCTGAACATCATGCCAAGCTGTTCCGGCGCCCACGGGTGAGGGATATCACCCAAATGCGGGGCCGTGGTCTAAATGGGCGACTTTTGCCGCCTTTGTGACGAAAATCACTAGGGCCGACGGCTGCAAGACAATATCAAAGATGTAGAAACATCCGCAAAATACGCTGGCGAATTCGTGGGACGTTGAGTTCGTCGTTTTCACCCGCGACCTTGATTAAGGAGCATTGTCATGCCACAGGATTATCTGCGAGCCCGGGGCCGGGAAATTCTTCCCCTCCAATCCGTGCCAAGTTGGGTCAAGAACCCGGAGCTTGTCCGCTGGGTCGCTGAGATGGCGGCCCTCTGTCAGCCCAACGAGGTGATTTGGTGCGACGGCTCGCAGGCCGAGTACGACCGACTGTGCGAGGAGATGGTCGCCGCGGGCACCTTCATCCGCCTTAACCCCGAGAAGCGCCCGAACAGCTTCCTGAGCCGCTCGGATCCGAGCGACGTGGCGCGCGTCGAGGACCGCACCTTCATCTGCTCGTTGAACAAGAACGACGCTGGCCCGACCAACAACTGGATGCATCCGCGCCAGATGAAGGACACGCTGCTCCCGCTCTACGACGGCTCGATGAAGGGCCGGCCGATGTACGTCATTCCGTTCAGCATGGGCCCGATCGGCTCGCGCATCGCCCACATCGGCGTCGAGTTGAGCGACTCGCCGTACGTCGTGACCAACATGCGCATCATGACCCGCATGGGCAAGGCCGTGCTCGAGCAGCTCGGCGACGGCGACTTCGTCCACTGCCTGCACTCGGTCGGCGCGCCGCTGGCCGCCGGGCAGAAGGACGTCGTCTGGCCGTGCAACAAGGACACCAAGTACATCGTGCACTTCCCCGAGGAGCGCATGATCTGGTCGTATGGCTCGGGCTACGGTGGCAATGCGCTGCTCGGCAAGAAGTGCTTCGCGCTGCGCATCGCCTCGGTGCTGGCCCGCGATGAGGGCTGGCTGGCCGAGCACATGCTCATCCTGGGCGTCAAGGACCCGACCGGCCAGAAGACTTACGTGGCCGCCGCCTTCCCGAGTGCCTGCGGCAAGACCAACTTCGCCATGTTGATCCCGCCCAAGTCGTTCCGCGAGGACGGCTGGGAGGTGACCACTGTCGGCGACGACATCGCCTGGATCAAGCCCGGAGCTGATGGCAAGCTTTACGCTATCAACCCCGAAGCCGGCTTCTTCGGCGTCGCGCCGGGCACGAGCGAGAAGTCGAACCCGAACGCCATGGCGTCGATCACCAAGAACACGATCTTCACCAACGTCGGCCTGACCGACGACGGCGACGTCTGGTGGGAGGGCATGACCAAGACCCCGCCGGCGCATCTGATCGACTGGACCGGCCAGGAATGGACGCCCGACTGCGGTCGCAAGGCCGCGCACCCGAACGCGCGCTTCACGGCGCCTGTCGATCAGTGCCCGGTCGTCGACGCCGAGTACGACAACCCGAAGGGCGTGCCGATCTCGGCCTTCATCTTCGGCGGCCGGCGCAGCGAAGTCGTGCCGCTGGTCTACCAGGCCTACAACTGGAGCTACGGCGTCTACCTCGCCGCGACCATGGGCTCCGAGATGACCGCCGCCGCCGCCGGCACGATCGGGCAGGTGCGCCGCGATCCGTTCGCCATGCTGCCGTTCTGCGGCTACCACATGGCCGATTACTTCAACCACTGGCTGCAGTTCGGGCGCAACATCCCGAACCCGCCCCGCATCTTCAACGTCAACTGGTTCCGCAAGGACAAGGACGGCAACTTCCTCTGGCCGGGCTTCGGTGACAACATGCGCGTGCTCAAGTGGATCGTCGAGCGCGCTCAGGGCCGCGCCCGCGCGACGGAGAGCCCGCTCGGCTACGTCCCGCACTACAACGATCTCGACTGGCGCGACATGGACGGCTTCGATGAGGAGAAGTTCCAGCACCTCATGGAGATCGACCGCGCGTTGTGGCACCAGGAAGTGGCCTCGCACGACGAGTTGTTCGTGAAGCTGTACGACAAGCTCCCGAAGGAAATGATCTTCCTCCGCGAGTTGATCCTCTCGTCCCTCTGGCGCTCACCCGAGCACTGGGACGTGGCACAGGAGTAGGCATCAGGCGTCGGGCGTCAGGCATCAGGGCGGCTGCAGGCCGTTCCTGACGCCTGACGCCCGACGCCTGACCCCTGAATTATGATCGAACTACTCAAAGAGCAACCACTGCTGCTGCTCTTCCTCGTCGCTGCCATTGGATATCCGCTGGGTTTGATTCGAGTGGGCGGGAGCAGCCTGGGCGTGGCCGCCGTGTTGTTCGTGGGCCTGGCCTTCGGCGCGCTCGACCCTGATCTGCGCGTTCCCACGGTCATCTATGAACTCGGCCTGATGCTGTTCGTGTACACCATCGGCCTGAGCAGCGGCCCCGGTTTCTTCCGCGCCTTCAAGAGCGGAGGGTTGCGCTACAACCTGCTGGTCGGCGGGATGTTGCTGTTCGCGGCCGCGATGGCCGTTGCGCTGAGCCTGGGGTTCAAACTCCCGGCCGCCGAAGTCGCCGGCCTTTTCGCCGGCGGTCTGACGAACACGCCCGCCCTGGCTGGTGTCGTCGAAGCGCTCAAGTTGAACGGCGCCTCCGAGGCTGCGCAGGCCCAGCCCGTGGTCGGTTACTCGATTGCGTATCCGATGGGCGTCCTCGGCGTCATCCTCGTCATCCAGATCCTCACGCGCCTGTTCAAGGTCGACTATGGGCTTGAGGCCCGCCAGCTCAAAGAGATAGGCGGCAGCGCCGAGGACATCGTCAACGTGACGCTGCGCGTCACGCGGACGGATGTCGCCGGCGTGTCGGTCGGCGAACTCGTCAAAGGCAAGGAGTGGCACGCGCTCTTCAGCCGGCTGCGTCGCGGCGAAGAAGAACTGCTGGTGAAGGCCAGCACGACTCTATGCTCAGGCGACCTGGTGAGCGTGATCGGCACTGAAGCCGACATTCTGCCGGTGGTGGCCTTTTTGGGCGAGCGCGCGCCCGACGTGGCGCTCGGCGACGACCGCGGCACTTACGACTACCGCCGTGTGTTCGTCTCGAACCATCAACTTTTCGGCAGGCATCTGAGCGAGCTGAACATCACGGAGCGTCTCGGCGCGCTCGTGACCCGCGTTCGCCGCGGCGATCTCGACCTGCTGGCGACGGCCAGCACCGTGCTCGAGCCCGGCGACCGCGTTCGCGTGGTCGCACCGCGCGATCGCATGCGCGACGTCAGCAAGTTCTTTGGTGACTCTTACAAGGCGCTGAGCGAGATCGACATCCTCTCGTTCAGCCTAGGCCTCGTCATCGGCGTACTGCTCGGCCAGGTGCCCGTGCCGCTTCCGGGCGGCGGCGTCTTCAGGCTCGGCAACGCCGGCGGCCCGCTCGTGGTCGCGATTATCCTCGGCTGGCGCGAGCGCACCGGCCCGCTGGTGTGGACGATCCCCTACAGCGCCAACCTGACGCTGCGCCAGATCGGCATCGTCATGTTCCTGGCCGGCGTCGGCACCCGCTCGGGCTATGCCTTCTTCCAGACGTTGGCCGGCGCCAATGGCCTGCCGCTCTTCCTCGGCGGCTTGTTGATCACGTGCGGCACGGCTGTCGTCGCGCTGATCATCGGCCACAAGGTCATGAAGATCCCGTTCAGCCTGCTGATCGGCATGGTTTCGGGCATGCAGACCCAGCCCGCGCTGCTGACCTTCTCGGCCCAGCAGACCGGCAACGACGTGCCGAACATGGGCTACGCCTCGGTCTATCCCGTGGCCATGGTGCTCAAGATCATCCTGGCTCAGGTCATCCTCATGGTGCTGGGTGGCGGGGGCGGATAGCGCGCTATACGATTCTTCGGATTGACAACCGCGTTGCGCGGTTTCACCATGCAAACGGCCCAGGGCTCGTCAAGGCCCTGGGCCGTTTGCATGGAGGGACCAGTGTCGATGCGGAGCCCCGGCTTGACGCTCTTCCTCGCCGCCCTGGCGTTTGGCCCGCTGGCTTCGGCTGCCGCGCAGACCGGCGGATCGATCTACCTGCCGTTCATCAGCACGACCCGGGCCCCTTCCGCCGCCACGTGCGCGTCTGCGCCAGCCGCCTGGGTCTTCTGCAGCGGATTCGAAGAGGGCAACAAAGCCGTCTGGGACGATTACGACGGCAACCCCGACAGCGAGAATCAGATCATCGTAACCCCCGGCCCGCTTGCGGCGGCGAACAACCACGCGATGCGTCTGCGCGTCCCGGCGGGGCGGGGCGGGTCTGACCTCGTCAAGATGCTGCCGGCTACCTACGACAGGCTCTACACGCGCTGGTACATCCTCTACGAGCCGGGCTTCAACTTTGACGCACCGAACCATGGCGGCGGCCTCCACGCTGGCGATCGCGACTACCTCGGGCGTTCCGGCATCCGCCCAAACGGCAACGACTATTTTGGCGCCTGGGTCGACTACCGAACGCAGAGCCCGCACACGCCGTTCTTCTATACCTACTATCGCGGGATGTATCAGGATTGCATCGACCCGAACGGTTCCTGCTGGGGCGATTCGTTACCCTGCCTCTACGATGATGGCGGCGTCTTCTGCACCAACCCGGTTCACCGCCCGACACAGCCGCTCGTCAATCTCCAGAGCGGGGTCTGGTACTGCGTCGAAACCTACGTCGACGCCGGCACACCAAGCTCGAATGGCGTCGGCGCGACAGGGGCGATGGCGCTCTGGGTGAATGGGCAATCGCTTGGCTCGTGGGACCATCTCTGGCTGCGGACGACGCCGTCCGTCAAACTCTCGCTGCTCTGGCTCAGCCTGTTCCATCATGATGGTGCTCACAGCGTCGCTGGCCTCCTGTATGACGACGTGGTCGTGAGCACCGAGCGCGTGGGCTGCCTGGCGCCTTGAGGCGCTGGCAGGCAAGATCTTTACCCCTTTTTTCGGGCGGTTTCCTCGGGGTTGTCTGGCATTTCCGACCGGGCGGCGGCCGGCCGGGTTCAGGACTCGAGCGGGTGTCCGATACCGATGGAGTCGGAGTCAACCGTTCTGCCGATGGCCGCTGCATTCCCGTCCCCCCAGACCGCGCTCTCCCTGCTGGACGATCAAGTTCAGACGGGCGACGCTTCGTCGGCCGAGGAGAAGCGTGCCGAGGCCTATGTCGAACTCTTCCGCGATCCTGCCAGGGCTGCCGGTCTGGCGCGCGGCGCACTCGAGGCTGCCCGGTTTGCGTCGGCGACGACTGTCGAAGCGCATGCGGCTCTCACGCTGTGTCTGGCGCGCCTTCTCAACCACGAAACGGATGCCGACATCGACTGCGTGGAACACCTCGAGGGCCTGGTGACGCGATCGATCGATCCGCGCGCCCATTGGCTGCTGTATGACGCGCGCGCCCTGGCTCTGTTCCAGCAAGGTCGATCCGAGGATGCGCTGGTCGAACTCATCCGCCTGATGGTCTCCTCGTCCGACAGCCGGCCGGCTCGCGATTGCTTCCTCACGATCGCGTCGCTGGCGCGGATACATGGTGCGTTAGGGAACGTCGCTGAAGGCCTGGGGTCAGCTTACCGCGCCCTGTCGCTGGCGCGGCGGACAGGCAGCATCAGCCTGCGGGTCTATGCCCTGATCCTGCTCGGCGAGCGACAGCTCGACCTGCATCATCTTGAGGTCGCCAGGCTGGCTTTTGAGCAGGCGCTGCGCGGATCGCAGCGAGCCAATTCGACTTATCTGAATGAGCTGGCCACGATCGGCCTGATCGAGACCTGCGTGGCCGGGGGCGAGCCCGCGATGGCGCTCGAACTGGCGCGTCAGGCCGACAGCGTCGATCGACCCACGCCCGAGCTGGCCGAGGCGTATGCTCTGGCTTACGTGGCCAACGCCCGCGAGGCCGATGCGCTGAAGTGGGTGGACATCGCAGTCGCCTCAGGGGAGTCTCTGCGCCAGGCCTGGATCCGCGCGCGGATCGACCTCGCCCGTGGGCGAGCGACAGCGGCCGAACGGCGTTGCGCCGAAGCCGTCGAGCGATATCGCGTCGGCCATCCGTCGCGGGATGAGCTGGCGCTGTGGGCGACCCGCGTCGACATCGCGGAAGCGCGTGGCGACATCTCGCTGGCGGCGGCGTGCCGGATCGAGGTCGACCGCCTGCGCAGCGTGCTCGATGAACGCGCCGCTCAAGCGCGGATGCTCAGCGCCGACTTCGAGTCGACGATTCTTCAGGCGCATCCGATGTGTTGCGAGATGGTCGGTGAACAGCCTGTCTGTTCGTGAACGTGCGAAAGCGCAAAAACGAGCGAGGGAGGCCCCAGTCCGACTGGGGCCTCCCTCGTTTTCTTTGGCGGGATCCTGAAACGCTCAATCCGGGTCGCCGTGATACGGCACCTCGATGATCACGATGTTCTTCAGGCCGAGCAGGCCGAGCCGCAGCGTGAACACCGTCTGCATGTGCAGGATGTTCTGCCAGGGTTTTTCGGGCAGGAACTCGGGCACGACCACGGTCAGGATGTCACCGGCCTGGCGCTGCGAGGCCACCTCGCGGATGTACTGGATCATCGGCTCGATCAACGCGCGATAGGGCGAGGGGATGATGACCAGGCGAACGCCGTCGCCCCAGCGTTCCCACTTGGAGCGCACCTTGTCTTCTTCACTCTGATCCAGCGCAATGTGCACGGCCGTGACGTCATCGGAGAGCGAACGCGCGTAGTTGAGCGCGTGGAGCGTGCCGCGGTGCACGCCGCCGATCGGCAGGATCACGCGGTTGCGGCGCACGCGCGCCGGCGCGCCGAACGTGTCGAGTGACAGCCGTTTGGCCAGGGACTTGTAGTGGCCGTGGATCTGGAAGAAGACGAAGACCAACGACGGGATCAGGATCACGATGATCCACGCACCCGCCTGGAACTTGGTCACGGCGAAGATGATCATGACGACGAACGACATGACAGCGCCGAAGCCGTTGATCGCCATCTTGAGTTTCCAGTTCGGCTCGTGGTGCAGCGTCGAGCCGACCCGCGCAACGGTCTCGCCCGGCTTGAGCTTGCGCGAGCGCCACCAGCGCACGGCCATGCCCGACTGCGACAGCGTGAACGACAGGAACACGCCGATGGCGTAGAGCGGGATCAATGACGACGTTTGCGCCTGGAACAGCATCACCAAGAGCGAGGCGACGCCCGCCAGGGCGATGATGCCGTAGGTGAAGACCAGGCGGCTGCCGCGGTAGGTGAGCTGCTTGGGCAGGAAGCCGTCGCCGGCGGCCAGCGCAGCCAGCCGCGGGAAGTCCGCATAGGCGGTGTTGGCCGCCATGACCAGGATCAGGGTCGTGCTGCCGAGCAGCGCGAGATAGGGCACGCTGCCTGCGCCATAGATGACCGAGCCGATCTGCGAGAAGATCGTCTGCTCATGCGAGGCGACAGCGCCGGCCGCGTTGGCCAGGAACGTGACGCTGAAGAACATCGTCGACAGGATCGCGGTCATCCAGATCAGCGTGACGCCGGCGTTGCGCGAGCGCGGCTCCTTGAACGCCGTGATGCCGTTGCTGATCGCTTCGACGCCGGTCAGCGCCGTGCAGCCGCTCGAGAACGCGCGCAGGATCAGGAAGGCTGAAAGCCCCTGAGCGGCTTCTTGGAGCGGCGCGACGCCGGTGACGACGCCGAGTGTGCCCGTGAAGTACTGGAAGTAACCGTAC
The DNA here is from genome assembly GCA_044226485.1 of Anaerolineales bacterium. Lineage (GTDB taxonomy): Bacteria > Chloroflexota > Anaerolineae > Anaerolineales > UBA6663 > UBA6663. The sequence continues at coordinate 108,602 of JBGAGY010000004.1, read as the reverse complement.
GTGATCGTGAAGAGCGTCGCGCCCAGGAAGAAGTACGTCGGCACTGCGAAGGCCAGGCCCGACTCCTTGACGCCGCGCAGGTTGATGATCGTCATGAACGCGATGAAAGCCAGCGCGATCTCGACTCGATAATCCAGCAGAGATGGGAAGGCCGACGTGATCTGAGCGACGCCCGACGAGATCGACACGGCGACGGTCAGGATGTAGTCAGTCAGCAGCGCCGCGCCGGCCACCTGGGCCGGCCCTTCGCCGAGGTTGTCGCGCGCGACGATGTAGGCGCCGCCGCCGCCAGGGTAGGCGTGGATGGTCTGCTCGTACGAGACGGTCACGATCACCAGCAGGATCATGATCGCGATCGCGATCGGGAGCGAAAAGCTATAGGCCGCGCTTCCGGCGGCCGCCAGGACGAGCAGGATCTCATCGGTGGCGTAGGCCGTCGACGAAAGCGCGTCGGAGGCGAAGACCGCCAGGCCGACCTTCTTGCTGATCGTTTGATGCGGCGCCTCGGCTGTGGCGAGCGGTCTGCCCGTCAGCCAGTGGCGCCAACTGCGTTGCGGACCGGCCTCCGGCCCGCGGATGATCGTCGTTGTCATGAATGCCTACCTGATGAACTCTTTCGCGCAGCCGCCTGCAACGGCGCCTGCACACTCCCGCGCCGGATTGACCGGACGCGACAATGGACGTTACAGAGAAGTCCTGAGCGTCATGTACGCCAGGGCCAGGATCTCGACGACGGCAGACACACTCAGAAGCACCGTCGACCACCAGCCCGTCGTCAGGACCTGGATCGCGACCTGAATAGCGCTCACGACAGCGATGAAGGCGAACGGCAACAGGCTGCCAAGGATCCCTGAAAGCCAGCGTGCCCGTGCCAGACGCAGGCCGGGCACGAAGCCCTTGAGCGCGCAAACCGGGACGTTCAATTCGGTTCGGATGACCTCGGCCAGGCTTTGGCGTTGCCAGGGCCACGTTCGGCCCACCGTTTGTTCGAGATGGCAGACGACCATGTCGCCGGGGAGCACGATGCGTCGCAGGATCTCGATCCACGAGGTCGTGGCCGTGGCCACGCTGTCGACCCGGATCTCAGGCTGTGCGACCAGGGCCGCCAGAGTCGACAGGTCGCGCCGGACGGCCCAGGTCTCGGGTTCTTCGGCGATCTGGCCGATCAGCAGCACGGGCAGGCGGCGCGGCGCCGCCATGGCCCGGATCTGTGCGGCCAGTTCGGCGGGGTCACCGGCGTGATCGGGCACGAGCACGAGGAGCCGATCGACGACAGGTTCGGAGCGCGTCGCGGAAGGCGCCTGCGTCTGGATCCGACTGCCAGGCAGCGACAGCGTGTCTGGAAAAGCGCTTCGGGCCTGTAGAACGGGGGCTTCAGTCGACATGGGCCCTCCTGGTGGCGCAGCGAGCGAGCTTCATAGGGGCAGTGTAGGGAGGGGAAATAAAGCCGTGACAAAAAAAGTCGCCAACCTCATAAGGGAAAAATAAAGAGCCGAAGATGGTACGGATGGAGGTGGCCCGTTTGGAGTGTGTGACGGCGCCGCTATAATGACGACGATCAGCGCCATGACTTCCACCTCGACCCGCATCAAGGCCGTGATGACCGTGGCCGCTCAATATGCGGCGGCCATCCTCGCCATCGTGGTGACCACGGCGGCCATGCTTCCCATTCGCGAGGTGCTCGGCGCGCCGATCGCGGCGTTGTTGTATCTGCTCCCGATCGGCATGACGACCTGGATCTGGGGGCTGGGCCCCGGCGTCGCAGCATCGTTCAGCGCCTTCCTCGCTTTCAACTACTTTTATCTGTCGCCGTACTACACGTTCAACGTGCACCAGGCGCAGGACCTTCTGGCGCTTGGTGTGTTCTTCGTGGTCGCGGGCGTGATCAGCCAGCTGGTCGGGCGCGCGCGCGCCGGCCTCGCGCAGGCGCAGGCGCGCGAGCGTGAAGCAACTCATCTTTATGAGTTGAGCACGACCCTGGCCGGCGTTCACAGCCAGGACGCGATTGCGCCGGTGATCGAGGCTCAGGCGCGGAGCACGTTCGCGGCCCGGGCTGCGCACGTCTCCCTGGTCAGTGTTGAACGGCCGGCTGCGACCGCCGATGCGGCTTCAGAGCCGCCGACCGTCACGATCCCGCTGACGACGGCGCGCGGACAACTTGGAGAGATCAGGCTGTGGCTTGACGCGGCCGCCTTCACACCGGCCGAGGAACGTCTGGCCCGAGCGTTCGCAAGCCAATGCGCGCTCGCGCTCGAACGCGCCGCCCTGGCTCAAGCTGAGCAGCGGGCGCGATTGCTCGAGGCCAGCGATGAGTTCAAGACGGCCCTGCTATCGTCGGTGTCGCACGAGCTGCGCACCCCTCTGGCCACGATCCGGGCGGCGGCCACCAGCCTGCGCGCGGGCGAGGTCGGGTGGGGGACGGCGGCCGGTGAGGATCTCGTGGGCGCGATCGACGACGAAGCCCAGCATCTCAACCGTCTGGTCGGCAACTTGCTCGACATGTCGCGGATCGAGGCTGGCGCGCTCAAGCCTCAACGCCAGTGGAACATCCTGGCCGAGATCGTCGACGGCGTGCTCGCGCAGATGCATCGCGTGAGCAAGCAGCACCACATCTCGGTGGATGTGCCGGAGGACCTGCCTTTCGTGTCGGTCGACTACGTGCAGATCGAGCAGGTCTTCACCAACCTGCTCAGCAACAGCTTGAAGTACGCGCCGTTGGCGAGCACCATCGCGATCACGGCGATGCCGCAGCCCGACACGATGGTGAAGGTGACGGTGGCCAATCAGGGCCCTCCGGTGCCGGCCGAGCATCTCGAGCGCATCTTCGATAAGTTCTACAGGGTGAGCTCAGCCGATCGCGTGACGGGCACCGGGCTCGGCCTCTCGATCTGCAAGGGCATCGTCGAGGCGCACGGCGGCAGGATCTGGGCCGAGAATCTGCCGGGCGGGTTCGCCTTCAACTTCACGCTGCCGACCACCCATGAGGGTCAGGCGTCGCCGGCCCTGCCTGCCGATCTGGAGGCCCCATGAAGACGGCGCCGCACATCCTGGTCATCGACGACGAGCCGCAGATCTTGCGCGCTCTTCGCACTATCCTGACCGAGAAGCACTTTCGCGTCACCACAGCCAGCCGGGGCGAAGAGGGGCTGGCGCTCGCAGCGGCCAACCCGCCTGACATCGTCATCCTCGATCTCGGCCTCCCGGATCTCGACGGCACCCAGGTCTGCTCGCGTCTGCGCGAATGGACCCAGATCCCGATCATTGTCCTCTCCGTGCGCGACGCCGAGATGGACAAAGTCGCGGCGCTCGACCACGGCGCCGATGACTACCTCACCAAGCCCTTTGGCATCGAGGAGCTTCTCGCGCGTGTTCGGGTGGCGCTGCGCCACGCCGCCCAGACGAAGGCCGAGAAGGCCACTGTCGTGCGAGCCGGCGGGCTGCTGATCGACCTGGCCAATCACGCCGTCACACGCGAGGGGGAGCCGATCAAGCTGACCGCCACCGAGTTCAAGCTCCTGGCCTACTTGGCTTCGAACGCCGGCCGGGTGCTCACGCACCAGAGCATCCTCACGCACGTCTGGGGCGAGCCCGAGGCGAACCATGTCGAGTACCTGCGGGTCTTCATGCGTCAGCTGCGCAAGAAACTCGAGCCCGAGCCCGAGCGCCCGCAGATCCTGGTGACCGAGTCTGGCGTTGGGTACCGCTTCCTGGCTGACGGGTGAGTGTCTGGCCAGCCTCATTCGCTTGCCCGCTTGCCCTTCACTGGCATCCACAAAGAGAGCCCGGCGTGACTGGTCACGCCGAGCTCTCTTTGTTCGTCAAGGCTGGTAGATGATCGTCAGGCCGACTCTCTCGGCCTCAAGGCGATACGGCTGTCGGCGTATTCGGGCAGGCTGACCATCGGCGGCCGTTCGCGCTCGGCGATCTCCTCGACGTCGAGATAGTAGCTGCCGGCTTCGTAGCGGATCAGCTTCATGGTCTTGTTGACATCGGCCACGAACGCGCGTTGGTCGTTGCCCTCGAGCTTGCGGAAGACGGCCTGCAGGATGGCGAACGACATCTTGCTGAGCGCGTCGAGCTCCTGGTTGTGATGGACGCGCTCGAGCAGGTCGACCTGCGCGATGCCCTCCACGCCGAACCTGTCGAAGATGTCGATGACCATGCCGATCTCGACGCCGTAGCCGCTGAAGAACGGGATCTGTTCGAGGGCCGAGCGGCGTCCGGCGTACTCGCCCGACAGCGGCTGGACGATGCCCGAGAGCTCCGGATAGAACAGGTTGAGCAGCGGCCGAGCCGTCAGCTCGGTGACTCGCCCGCCGCCGCCGGCCTGGGTCTTCTCACCCACGCGCAACGGCCGCTGGTAGAAGCCCTTGACCAGCTGCACTTTCGGGTTGAGCAGGAGCGGGCCGATGATGCCGTAGACGAAGCGCGGGTCGATGTTGACGATGTCGGTGTCGATCCAGGCGACGATGTCGCCGCTCGTCACGAGCAGGCTCTTCCAGAGCGCCTCGCCTTTGCCGCGACGTGCCCCGAGCCGTGGCAGGATCTCCTGGTGGATGTGGACGGGCACGCCCAGCTCTGACGCGATCTCGCGGGTACGGTCACTCGAGTTCGAGTCGATCAGCACCATCTCGTCGATCAGCGGCACGCGCCGCATCAGCGCTTCCTGGATGGTGCCGATGACGGTGCCGACGGTCTCTTCCTCATTGAGGGCGGGCAGCGCCAGGCTGATCGTCAGGCCTTGCTGCTGCTTGAGCGTCACCAGTCGCTCGAGATCCGCGAACTCATCGGAGTGGTAGGTGTTCTCGGCGAACCACTTGTCGACCAGAATCGAGATGGCGCTCGATCCGGCGGTTTCGTCGGGCGCCGTCTCCGCCATCGGCCGGCGGGTCTTGACGACGATGACCGGGCACGACGACTCGGCCAGGACGCGATCGGCGATCGCGCCGAACGACGCGTGGTCGTAGGCGGGTCTTGCGGCGGCGCCCATGATGACAAGATCGGCGCCAAGTTCGTTGGCTTCTTCGAGGATGGTGTCGGCCGGGCGTTCGGTCACGGCGCTGCGTTTGGAGACGTCGGGCAGGCGGGCGAGCACTCGCTCGAGGCCGCGGAAGGCCGCTGTCGTGCCGCTCTCGCCGGGCGCGCGCAGGTGCACGGCGGTCAGGTGGCGGGGCCGCAGGTCGAGGCCGATCCGCAGCGCGAGTTCGGCGTGCGGGCCGCCGCGGGCGGGCACCAGCACGTGGGCGGGGTTGCGGGTGACGTCGCCGCGCACCACTGCGACGTCGCAGGGGGCGCTGCCGAGGATGTCGGCGGCCGTGATCCCGAGCGCCTCAAGCTGGCCCTCGAGGTCGAGGACCATGAGATCGGGGTCCTCGCTTTCGACGACCCGGCGCAGCTCCTCCCAGGGCGCGTGGCCGACGATCACGCGTCCGCGGGCGCGCAGCAGGTCGGATTCGCCGAGCTCCTTGAGGCGGGCGCGCACCTGACGTGCGAGGGCCGCGCCGGCGCTGAGCGGTTGATCGGGCGCGAGACGGACGACGCCGACCAGCACCACCTCGGTGGCGACCGCCTGCGCGGCGGCGATGGCGCGCAGACCTCCGAATCCGTGGACGACGGGCACCAGAGCCCGGCGCAACGATGGAAACAGTCGTCGGGTGGCCATGACCAGGTCCTGTCTGCAGCGTCGCCAACCAGACGCGTCCGGCGTCGTTGGCGAGCCAGCGAATGGGCGAGTCGCAGCGAGGCGAAGGTCGCCTCAGTGTCAGTCGAGCAACGGAGCGATATCGCGGTCGTACACCTGCTCCCAGGTGTAGGCCGCGCGCGCACGGGCCGCCAGCCGCGCTGTCGGGGCAGCGCGGAGCACGTCGGCCACCTGCCGGGCAAGCGCGTCCGGATCCATATCCGGAGCAAAATACGTGGCCTCGTCGAGGCCCAGGCCGCGCAAAGGGGGGATGTCGGTGCAGAACACCGGCAGTCGGCTGAAGGCCGCCTCGAGAACCGGGATGCCAAAGCCCTCTTCACGACTCGGCAGGAAGAGCGCGTCAGCCAGATGGAAAAAGTCGGCGACCACGTCGTCCGGCAGCATTTGCCGGGACTGCTCGGCCATGAAGATCGCGGCCTTTCCAAGCTTCAACTCGGTTCGTAAGGCGCGCAACTCACTAAAGTATAGTTCGTTTTCGGCGCTGTGAGCGCCAAGCGGGCCCGTGACGATCAAGGCCGCGCGCGGCATGTGCACGCGCAACGCAGCCAGTGTGCGCAGAGCGAGCTCGATGTTCTTGCGCGGCGTGATCCGCACCGGCAGGAGCAGGATCGGCCACGACTCGAGCAGGCGCGTCTCGTTGATCCACTGCGCCGTGAAGGGTTCGAGCTTCATGAACTTGGCGAAGTCCACGCCGTTGGGCACGACGTTCACGGCGTTTGGCGATTGCCCCGTCAACTTCAGCCACTCTTTTCTCCGCAAGTCAGAGACCACGACCTGTGTGGCGCCGGGCCAGGCGGTGCGCAGCAGGTTCCAGGGCGCGCCGTCGTGGAGCTGCGGCCTGTAGCGCGGCATGACCCAGGCCAGATCGTGATGCCAGAGGATCAGGCGCTGGTGCCGCGCCGTCTCGGTCAAACGGCGATGCAAAGCCGTCGTCAGCGCCAGGTTCTTGTTGAGCGAGCAGACGTTGTGGGCGATGACGATCTGGACGCCCCCAAGCGCGTCGTCAAGGCCGGCGCTCACCCGATCGACAAGCTGGTGGAAGCGCTGCGTAACCCGGCCCGCGGCCAGTTCGGCGTTGACCACGTCGACCTCACCGTGGCGCGAGTCGATGAGCGGGAGCCGCTCGAACGCCACGCGCGGATCGACGGCTTCGCCACGCGCCGCCACAAGGCGCACGCTGTGCCCGGCGTTGGCCATGAGACGGGCGTGATGGCCCATGACGCTCTCGACGCCGCCGACGACCGGCGGCGCTGAGTGATGTATGAGGGCGATCGACGTCATTGGCGGCGTCCGTCCGTTTCAGTTCTCATAGCCAAAGCAGTCGGCCAGGAGCGTGCGCAGCCGGATCTCGAGCATGGTGTATGAAAAATACCGCTTCGCCAGGGCGTAGTTCTCTTCGGCCCACGCCGCGGCCAGGTCGCGGTCTAGCAGGATGCGCCGCACGTCGGTGAGGGTCGAGTCGCTGATGAAGCCGTCGAACTCGACGACGCGGAAGCCCTTGGGCTTGATGTCGACCTCGTAGATCGAATAGTTGTTGACGACGAGCGGCCGCCGATAGTAGACGGCTTCCAGGAAGGCGTTGCCGAAGCCCTCGATCGTCGACGGATACGTGACAAGGTCGGCCTGCGGATACACGTCGCCGAGGGTGTAGATCTTGCGGCCGTCGGGCAGGGTGGAGCGGAAGTCGCCGACCTGGTCGGCCTCGAAGCTGATCGACACGCCAAGAAGCTCGGCGAACTCATGCACGCGCTTCTCGTAAGAGGTGCCTTCGTCTCCGGCGGCATGCGAGATCACCAGGCGGGCCTTGAACCCGAGCCGACGCACGAGCTCGATGGCGTGCTCGATGCCCTTGCGCTGAATGATGCGCGTCGGCTGCAGGACGAGGTACTCGCCCTCGTGGACGCCGAGGTCGGCCCGCACCGTCGAGCTGTACGCGTCGGGCGGCGACGGCGGCGTGTCGAAGTCCATCACGTTCGGGATCACGCGCGAGAACACACCGTAGCGCGACGCGAGTTGTTGAGCCTGGACGGTGTTGATCACGACATGCCGGATCGACGGGAGCACTGGCGGAAAGGCCGATGCCAGGTAGTCGCCGACGCAGTTCACGGCGAAGCGCTGGCGCTCCCAGTGGAAGTCATGGTGGTGGGCGATCACCGGGAAGCCCGTCTCGGCGACGAACTCGGCGATGGCCAGCCCCAGTGGCAGGTTGAGCGGGATCGTGCTGGCGTTCTCGACGATCAGGAGTTCGATCTCGAAGGTGCGGACGAAGCCGTACAGCTCCTTCTTGAGATAATCCTTCAGTTCCTGCACCTGCCGCGAGATATGCGGCGGCCGGATGTAGATCGAGAAGAAGTCCTTGTGCAGGCCGACAAGATCCGGCCGCGAGGCCCGGGTCTGCTCGGGCGTGCCCCAGTTGCCGGCGTAGGCGACGCTGTTGATCGCGTCGATGACAGGGTGCCTGTAGAACGCTTCTGGCACAACCCGGCTGATGGCCGTTGGCCGATCACTTTGGCCCGAGAAGTAGAAGCAACTGTGGCCGAGGCGCTCGAGGACCGTGGCCCATTTGGCCGTCTCGAGCGACACGCCGTCGGTGCCGGCAAATCGTGTGGAGATGAAACCGATGCGATGTGACATAGAAGTGAGATTCTAGCACTGGCGCTGTGATTGGGATGGTCTTCCGACAATCCGATCATCGGCTTCCATCACGCCGTCGGCCGAGGGCCGCCTCAAAGCTCACGCTCGCGGTGCCGTAATGCGCCCCAAAAGCCAGTGATAGCCCCCTGACAGGATCGCGCCGACCAGGACGAGCACGCCTGTGATCATCTGGCTATAACTGCCGGATTCTCCGACGATGATCAACGTCATGTTGATGAGCGAATAGGCGGTGACCACCAGCAGGGTGCCCAGAATCGCCAGCCCCGTCTGCGACGAAGCGCCGCGCCCGACCGCCACGCCGCCCAGAAGCGCGATGCCGAGGGCGATGACTTCGAAGCCCGAGCCCACATCGGCCATGCCCACGGCGATGCGGCCCGTGATGCTGACGCCGGCCAGCCCCGCCACGAGGCCCGACAGCGTGAACAGGGCGACCGGCCACAACCTCGACGCGATGCCCTTGTCGTCTGCTTCGTTGGACGACGATCGATAGCCTGACCTTGAGAGCGCATACACCAGGCCAAGCGCCACGACGAGGGTCAGAATCAGCGTGACCCAATTCAAGATGCCCGAGTTGATCCCGTCGATGTCTTCAATCCGAATGGGGCCTGTTTCCGACATCGTCGTCATGGCAAAGGCGATCCCGCGCAACAGGGCGGCGGTGCCCAGCGTGATGATCGCCGGATGGATGCGCACGAGCCCGACCACGACGCCGTTGAAGAAACCGATGACAAGCGCCACGAGAACGGCGACCACAGCCGCCAGCCCGACGCCCAGATCCGGCGCCAGAGTCGCGATCGTCACGCTTGTGATCGCGATGATCGAACCGACCGACAGGTCGAAGGCGCCCGTGGTCAGGAGCACCGTCGCCACGATGGCCAGGGCCGCCAGCGGCAATGCCTGGGACGTCATGTTCGCCAGCGAGCGGCCGTCCAGCAAGAGCGGCGCCATCGCCACGCCGACGCCGGCGGCGACGAACGTGAGCACGATCAAGCCGACCAGCCAGATGGCGCCGCCGATGAGTGCCGGCCCACGGTTCATCCGGCCGGGCTGCACGGCGACAGGTCGAGAGTCCGACATAAAGATATCCTCCTCGCGCCGCGATCAACGCCGCAGGCGCTCCTTGCCCGGATCGAAGACCGGGTCGGTGATGACTTGGATAGGATGACGATCGCCGAAAGAATATATCTCGAGCGCCGTTCCCGGAATAGCCAGTTCTGTGGGCAGGTAGGCGTAACCCAGGCTCTGGCCGACCGAGTGTCCAAACGCCGCGCTGGTGAGGTAGCCGACCGCGTCCACACCGCCGACAGCGAAGACAGGCTCTTTGCCGAGCGCCGGCACGGCCGGATCGTCGCAGGCCAGGCAGCACAGTCGGCGCTTCGGGCCTTCAGCCTTGATCCGCGTGAGCGCCTCGCGTCCGATGAAGTCGCCCTTCTTGAGCCGCACCGCGAAGCCGAGCCCGGCCTCGTAGGGGTTGTACTCGGTGTGGATGTCGCTGCCCCACAGCCGGTAGCCCTTTTCGATGCGCAATGAATCGAACGCGCCGCCGCCGACGGCGATCAGGCCATGCTCGTGTCCGGCCGCCCAGAGCACATCCCACAGCTGCAGGCCGTACTCGACCGGTGTGTACAGCTCCCAGCCCAGCTCGCCGACGTACGAGATGCGCAGCGCCAGAGCCGGCACATAGCCGAGCGCGATCTCGCGGGCCGTGAGGTACGGGAAGGCCGCGTTGCCCAGGTCGTCGTCGCTGATCGATTGCGCAATCGCGCGCGCCTGGGGGCCCCACAGCCCGACCGCCGCGTAGGCCGAGCTCACATCCTGCACTTGCACGCGTCCGTTGACGTGTCGCTTGAGCCAGGCGAAGTCGAGCGGCCGGGTGCCGCCTCCGCTGACGATCCAGAAGCGCTCGGGCCCGAGCCTGGTCACGGTCAGGTCGCAGCGGATGCCGCCCTTCTCGGTCAGCATCGCGGTGTAGACGATGCTGCCGACGGGTTTGTCGACGTCGTTGGCGCACAGCCGCTGCAGATAGGCGAGCGCATCCGGGCCGCTGACCTCGAACTTGGCGAAGGGCGTCAGATCGAACAACCCGGCGGTCTCACGCACCTGGCGATGCTCGAGGCCGCTGATCGGCGACCAGTGCCGCGCGTGCCAGCCCGTGCGCATCGGCGACGGCGAGTCGCCCAGGGCGGCGTTGGCGCCGAACCACTGCGCGCGTTCCCAGCCGTTGCTCTCGAAGAAGACGCCGCCCTGCGCCACAAGGCGCTCCTGCATCGGCGAGACGCGCAGCGCGCGCGGGCTTTCGATTTGTTGCAGCGGATGGATGATGTCGTACACCTCGATGAACTGGCGCTCGACGCGGCGATGCAGGTACGAACGCACTCGCGCGTGCGGGTGAAAGCGGTTGATGTCGAGCTCGCGCAGGTCGAGGCCGGGGTCGCCTTCAGTCAGCCAGTCGGCCACTGCCCGGCCTGTGCCGCCGGCGTGCGTCACCCAGACGGCCTCGGCGGCCCAGAACCCGCGCACATCCGGCGACTCTCCGACGATCGAGTTGCCGTCGGTCGTGAACGAGAACAGGCCGTTGAAGTGCGTTGCGATCTCGGCGGCCGCCAGCGCCGGGAAGCGCTGGCACGCCACGGCCCACGAGTCGGCCAGGTCGTTGGCCACCGACGGGAACTCGGCCGGGTGATCGTGTCGCGGCAACTGCTCGGGCGGCACGATCAGCGGGGCGTGTCGATAGGAGCCGAAGCCATAGGCCACGCCGTGCTGGCGATAGTACAGGTCATGATCCTGCTGCCGCACGATCGGGTGACGCACATCGACAGTCTCGCCTTCGAGCTCGGTCAGCGGCGTCGTGCGCGCATAGAGGTGTTGCATCGGCGTCATCGGCAGCGTCAGGCCGACCATGCGCCCGATCATTGGCCCCCACAGCCCGGCCGCGCACACCACGAGCTCTGTCTCGATCCGGCCGTTATTTGTATGCACGGCCCTGACGCGGCCATCGACCACTTCGATGTCGGTCACCGGCGTGTTGGGGTAGTAGGTGGCTGCTCCGTCGCGCTCGCTCAGGCGGGCGAGGGCGGAAGCTAACGCCACGCCGCGCACGTCGAGGTCGCTGGGGACGTGCAGGGCGCCGTACAGGTCGTCTGTCTTGATGATCGGCACGAGCGATCCGATCGCCTCACGGCTGATGAGATCAGCTTCGAGCCCCCAGGCCTTGCAGTTGCCCAGCTTGCGCTTGAGCTCGAGCCAGCGCTCGGGCGTCTCGGCGATCTCGAGGCTGCCGACCTTCCAGCAGAGCAGCTCCTCGTTCAGCTCGCGCTCGGCTTCGAGGTAAGTCGCCACCGACCACTGCGCCAGCTTGCACACGGTGCGCGAGTTGTTATGCTGGAACATCAGGCCCGGGGCGTGCGAGGTCGAACCCAGGTTCTTGAACAGCGGTCCCTGGTCGAGCACGACGATGTCGCGCCAGCCACGTTTCTGTAAGTGGTAGGCGGTGCTCACGCCCACGATTCCGCCGCCGATGATGACGATGCGTGCGTGTGTATGCATGGAAGCTCCCGAGGAGCGCAGGGCGAGGCGCGAGGCGCGAGGAACGCTACAGTTCGCGCCTCGCGCCTCGCCCTGCGCTCCTCTACCAGAGAGAAGCAATACCCGGTTCTGACGGCGCCTGCCTCAAGGCCGGCCCCGCGTGCGCGTAGAACGGATGCGTCGGGTCGCTGAAGCGCCTGAGCTGGAAGAGCTCGATGTTGTGCCGGGTCTGGCCGCGTTCGGCCAGGTCGGCCACCACTTCACCGATGACGGACGCGAACTTGAAGCCATGGCCCGAGCAGGGCGATGCGATCACGACCTGCTTGTGCTCGGGATGCAGGTCGAGGATGAAGTGGCGATCGGGCGTATTGGTGAACATGCACGCCGCCATCGTCAGCATCGGCCCCGCGCCGCGCGGAAAGTACCGCGAGGCGAAGTCGCGCAGGATGCGCTCGTCCTCGGCCGTCGGCTCGCGGTTCCAGTTCTCGGGGTCGACGACCTCCTCGAAGTGGTGATAGCGCCCGAACTTGAAGCCCGGGATCTGAAACGTCGGGAAGCCGTAGTAGCGGCCTTCCTCGACGAGCAGGTTGAACACCGGGAAGCGATCGCGGTGGAAGAGCTCGGGCTGCTCACAGGCCAGCCAGGCCAGCACCTGCCGCTCGGGCACTGCCAGATGGCGCAGCTCGGGCACGAGATGCCCGGCCCAGGCCCCGGCCGTGATCACGAGCTTGTCGGCCGTATAGGCGCCGCGGTCGGTCGTGACCTTGACGCCTCCGAAGTACGGATCCCATCCCAGGACGCGCTCGCGGCCGTGCACCTCGGCGCCGCGCGACATCGCGGCCTGGGCGTAGTTCACGACGCAGCGCTCGGGCAGGAGGAAACCCCCCTCGGGTTGGAGCAGAGCCAGCGTTTCAGCCGGAAGGTTGTAGCCCGGGAAGCGTCGGCGCATCTCGGAGCCGGTCAGGATCTCGTGCGGCAGGTCGTGCTCGCGCGCCGAGCGCCAGGCGCCTTCGAAGACCCAGCTGCCCGGCGGCCCGGCGTCGATCGAGCCGGTGATGTAGAGCAGCTGCTCGTTGACCTCGGCCTGGATCTCGCGCCAGAGCTGGTAGCTGCGGCGCAGCAGGTCGACGTACGACGGGTGCTCGTAGTAGGCCAGGCGGATGATGCGCGTCACGCCGTGCGACGAGCCCATCGTGTGCGGGATGTCGAAGCGCTCGAGCCCGAGGACGCGCTTGCCGCGCGCCGCGAGCTGATACAGCGCCGCGCTGCCCATCCCGCCGACGCCGACCACGATGACGTCGAAGTGATTGGACGAGATCGTCATGCCTTCAGCCTCGCATTCCCGGGATCGAAGAAGGGCAGGGCGGCCACTGTCACAGCGCGCACCCGCCCGCCGACGACGGCCGCCAGCCGCGCGCCCGAGTAGGCGTGCCCGACGTTGACATGGCCGAGCGCCAGTACTTTGCCGACGCTGTGCCCCCGCGCGCTCGAGCTCACAGCGCCGACGGCCTGGCCGCTGGCCGTCAGCTTGTCTTCGAGCCCGCCGGCATCGGGGCCCGAGTCGATCTCGTCTTTGAAGACCGACACATCCTGCACCGCGAACAGCCGGTCGCCGGGCTTGAGCGGCAGCTCAGCGTCGACCACAAGGCCGACCCAGCGCGTGTCGATGCCGCGCTCCTGGTGCCGCAGCAGCGCCTCGCGCCCGATGAAGTCGCGCTTCTCGAACCGGATGAAGCGTTCGAGGCCGAGGTGGTAGGGCGTGTGCTGCAGGCTGATGTCGGGGCCGTAGAGGGGATAGCCCTTCTCGATGCGCAGCGACTGCATGGTCAGCACGCCGTACGGCAACAGCCCGAAGTCGCGCCCGGCCTTGAGCACTGCATCCCACACACTTGCGGCCTCCTCGGCCGGCGTGTACAGCTCGAAGCCGAGCTCGCCGGTGTAGCCTGAGCGGCTGAGGATCACGTCGCTGTCGCCGATCGTGGCGCGCGTAAACCTGAAGTACTTGAGCGCGTCGAGCGCTGCGGCGTCGGCCACCACGGCCTTGAGCACATCTCGTGAGCGCGGACCCTGCACCACGGGCAGCGCTACAGCCGCGCTGATGTCGGTGACGTAAGCGGCGCTGCCCAGAGCCTGCTCCTGGAACCACTTCACCGTCTGCTTGCGCGGGCCGGAGCTTGTGACGAGCATGAAGTGCTCGTCGTTGAACTTGTAGACCGTGACGTCGTCGACGATGCCGCCCTGCTCGTTGCACACGGTCGAGTAGCGCATCTGCCCGGGCACGAGATCCTTGATCTCGTTGACCAGCAGACGGTGCAGCAGCCGCTCGGCGCCCGGGCCTTTGAGATCGATCTCGCCCATCGACGAGAGATCCTGCATGCCGACGTTGGCTCTTGTGTTGAGATGTTCCTCGGTTGCACCCGTGTACTGTGCCGGGAAGAGGTAATCGCCGCCGCCCTTGATCATCTGGGCAGCGGTCCGGGCGTGGAAGTCGTGCAGTGGCAGGCGTCGTTCCATGGCGAGCTCCTTGAGAAGGCGTCTGTGTCAGGCGTCAGGGGTGGCCTGTGTGGCGACCCATCGGTCGAACGTTGATGACGGTGCCGTGGCCGGTTGGCCCGACCTCGGCGTTGGCGAGCGACGCAGGCGTCGCCCTCATGACGGTTTGTGCTCTGGCGCTCTCGCGCTTCCAGCCCCGGCGCGTGTCCACATCCACCCCACAAGCAGTCCTGCGCGCCAGAAAGCAACGGCGGCCAGGCCATGGGCCAGGACGGCGAAGAGCGGCGGCGTCTCGAAGGTGTAGTAGGTCCAGCACGCGCGGGTCGTGCCCCAGAGCTCGAGAAAGTAACCCAGGCCGGTGCCGCAGGCGAACGTGAGCACGGCCCGGCGGTGGTCCGTTGGCGTGGCGACGATCAACACGCTGACCGCCAGCGCCGCCCAGGTCAGGCTCTTGTCGAACGTCGGCGCCACGAACGCGACCATGAGCACAAGGAAGGTGGGGAAGATGATCCAGTAGGCGATTGCCCAGACGCGGGAGGCGAGAGGCGCGGAGCGCAGCGCAAAGGGAGAAAGCGCGGCGGCGTTCGCTCCTCGCTCCGCGCCTCTCGCCATCCGCACCATGCGCTCGATGGCCAGGCTCGCGATCGGCCAGGCGGGCACGATCCAGAGCGGCGGGCGCTCGGCCGTGTAGTAGTTCCACAGATGCGTCTGCGTGCCCCAGGCCTCGATGACCAGTCCGCCGATCAGGCCGACGCCGACGATGCGCGCGTCGGTGCGCAGGTCGGGCCGCGCCATGATCAGCAGAGTCATGAAGGCGAAGTCGCCGAGCAGCAGCCAGTCGAACTGCACGTACCAGGGGTAGTCGGGGTTGAACGTGGCAAGGTAGTCGCTCAGCAGCGGCCACCAGACGTACCCGATCAGGAACGCCAGCAGACAGAACGCGCCGAAGAACGCGTAGCTTGTGCGGTTCCATCCGAAGAGCGAAGTGAGCGATCGCATAGAGGCGTCAGGCGTCAGGTGTCAGGCGTCAGATTGAGATGCCTCAAAAATGGTTGACCGTTCGAGCACACAACGCGACACTCCGCGCCTGACGCCTGACGCCTGACGCCTGACGCCTGACGCCTGACGCCTGACGCCTGACGCCTGACGCCTGACGCCTGACGCCTGACGCCTGACGCCCTCAGCATTCAAACGCTCGCGCCCAGATCTTCTCGTACGCGGCCAGGCTCAGGTCGCGCGGATTGCCGATGGTCTGCGGGTCCGCGAACGCGATCTGGGCCAGGTGCGGGATCTCGCTCGGGTCGAAGCCGAGCTCCTGAAGAGTCGGGATCTCGACGTCGTCGGTGAGTTGATAGACCGCCTCGACCGCCTTCTCGGCCGCCTCCCAGACGCTCAGGCCGCGGATGTCTTCACCGAGCGCCTGGGCGATGCGCGCGAACTTGCGCGGCTCGCCGAGGTAGTTGTATTCCATGACCGGACCGAGCAGCCGCGCGGTCAGCGCTCCGTGCGGCACGTCGTGGACGCCGCCCGCGCTCTGGCTCATGGCGTGCGCGGCGCCGGCGCTCTCGGTGCCGTAGGCCAACGCGCCGAGCATGGCCGCCATCGACATGCCGTAGCGGGCCTGCAGGTTGTGGCCCTGTGCGAAGGCCACGCGCAGATGCTCGGCCACGTACTCCATGGCGTTCAAGGCAACTGAGTCGGGCAGGGGCTGGGCGTAGGCGCAGGTGTAGCACTCGATGGCGTGGGCCAGCGCATCCATGCCGGTGCCCGCTGTCACGGCCGGGGGCAGCTCGAGCGTCAGTTCGGGATCGATCAGGGCCAGCCAGGCCCCGATCTTGCCGGTGCCGCCGACGTTGAACTTGATCTTGCGCGCCGGGTCGGTGATCACAGCCCAGAGCGTCACCTCGCTGCCCGTGCCCGATGTGGTTGGGACGCAGATCGTCGGCGGGATGCGCTTCTTGATCGGCTGCGGGTCGGCCCACTCGTACTTGAGGATCGAGCCGCCGTTGGCCGCGACCACACCGATCGACTTGGCCGTGTCCATCGAGCTCCCGCCACCAAAGCCGATGACGCCGTCGCACTTCTCTTTCTTATAGAGCCGAGCGCCCTCGTCGATGATCGCGATCGGGGGGTTGGCCCGCACCTGGTCGTACACCGCGAAGGGCAGATTGGCGGCCTTGAGCGGCGCCGTGGCCCGCTCGAGCAGCCCGGCCTTGACGATGCCGCCGTCGGTGACGAGCAACGGCCGTTTCATGCCGAGCGCGCGGGCTTCATCCGCCAGCGTCTTGATCGCGCCGGCGCCGTGCTTCATGACGGTAGGGATCTCGAACGATCGAACGGTGGTCATAGATTTTCCTTGTGAACGCGGGTCACGAGGCGTCGGCCCGCAGCACATCGTCTTGAAAGCCCGCGACATGAGCGCGCATCAACCGCGCGGCAAGCCCGGGTCTGCGGCGGCGAACGGCCGTCGCGATCTCGCGGTGCTCGGCGACAGCTTCGGCCAGGCGGGGCACCCGATCCAGCGACATGAACCACAGCCTCAAGACATGACTGTACAGCCGATCGAGGCTCTCGGCCAGGAACTCATTTTGGGCGGCGGCTGCAATCAACTGATGGGCCTGATGATCGATATCGATCAACTGGCGGGCGTCGGCGGCGGGGAGGTGGAACAGGGCCTCGATAGCCTCGATCTGCTCCGGCCTGGCACGTCGCGCCGCGAGCGCTGCCGCCAGTGGCTCAAGTTCGAGGCGCAACTCGAAGATCTTGTGAAGGTCGGCGAGGTTGAGGTCCGCCACGAGCATGCCGCGGCGAGGCAGGATCACGACCAGGTTTTCGTGGGAGAGCCGCTGCAGGGCCTCGCGGATCGGCGTCCGTCCGTACCCCAGTTCCTGCTGCAAGGCCGCCTCGTCGATCGCCGACGCCGGAGGCAGCCGGAGGGTGACGATGCGATCGCGTAGCGCCTCGTACGCCGAAGTGCTCTGTGATGCCTTGCTCGACACCCGTCGGGCGGCCAGGAGGCTTCCGGGCAGGGGCGTCGGATTGCGGAGTGTCATTGTCTGAATTGTAATATATGATTGATATATCAGGGCCGTCGCACACACAGGAGAAGAATATGGCTCATAGATACGCTTCGCGATCGCGTTTCTTCGCAGGGTTGCTGCTGGCCGGTGCGGTGATGACCGCCTGTGCGCCGGCAGCCGCGCCGACCTCGGCGCCGGGCGCCACGGAACCAGCTGCAGAGGCCACGACGGCGCCTTCCGGCGAGAAGCCCGTCATCAAGCTGGCCGAGAACAACTGGACGGGTTCGCGCATCAACATCAACGTGGCCAAGATCCTGCTCGAGAAGGAGCTGGGCTACACCGTCGAGTTGGTGACGATCGACGAGAACCAGCAGTGGGCGGCCCTGGCTGCCGGTGACCTGAGCGCCAGCCTCGAGGTGTGGCCGTCGGGCCACGCCGAGAACGTCGCCAAGTACATCGACGAACAGAAGACCGTGGTGAAGGCCGGCGAGCTCGGCGTCGAAGGCCAGATCGGGTGGTTCATCCCGACCTATCTGCTCACCGATCATCCCGAGTTGGCGACCTGGGAGGGCTTCAAGGATCCGGCCAACGCCGCGCTGTTCAAGACGGCCGAGACCGGCGACGCCGGCCAGTTCCTGGGCGGCGACCCGAGCTGGGTGCAGTACGACGAACAGATCATCAAGACCCTGGGGCTCAACTTCAAGGTCGTGTACGCCGGGTCCGAGGAAGCCATCCTGGCGCAACTCGACGCCGCGTACAGCCGGCAGGATCCGATCCTGATCTACTTCTATAAGCCGCACTCGGCGTTCGCGCGCTACGACCTGACGAAGGTCGAACTGCCCAAACACACCGACGAGTGCTATGCCAAGGCCGAGCAGGGCGGGGTCGACTGCGATTACCCGACCGACACGCTCTTCAAGATCGCGTGGTCGGGCCTCGAGGCCGCGGCGCCGGATGCGTACAAGCTGATCAGCAGCCTGCACTACTCGACCGACGATCAGATCGGCATGATCGCGGCGGTCGACACCGACGGCAAGACGCCCGAAGAGGCGGCTCAAGCCTGGCTCGATGCGCATGCCGACACCTGGAAGGCCTGGGTCGGAAAATAGACGATCGCTGTGGGCCGCGTCGCTTTGCGACAGCCACCCACCTGGCAACGCGCTAAACGGAACCGGCGGCAGTGGGTCACACCCGCTGCCGCCGGTTCCGCTTTTCTCGGCTCAGCGTTCGCTCGCCGCACCCAGCCAGCGTGGAGTCAGGATGGAGAACGTGATCGCTACAACGTGCATGAGCATGAGCGTCAGCATCAAATTGAACGGCACGCCCGGGATGGTGACCGGCCCGCTCAGCGACGCCAGCCCAGCGACGAGGGCGACCCAGGTGAACCACAGCACCGGTTGAGCCGTGAAGGCGTTGAGCGCCGCGAACACGACCATGCCCAGCCCCACTCCGACGAGCGACGCAGCAAACGGGGCGACCACAGGGATCGGCGCGCCCATCTGAGGGACGACAAAGCTCCAGTCGACACCCAGGGCGCCGGCCAGCACGTACACGACGACGTTGACGATCGCGGCGCCGAACGTCGCGGTCAGCGCGATCAGCCCGACGCGGCTCCAGGGCAGACGAGTGTTGGAAGACGATGGTTTCGAAACGGCAGTCATGACGGTTTCTCCTATATGAGGTGGAGAAACCTTTTTATCGCGCTTCGACCTCAGCACGCACCTGTCCGTTTGGGCAACGTTCGATTGGACGCCTGGCTAGGGCAGCGATTTGAGATAGGCGATGATGTCTGCCATATCCTGGCGCGAGAGCAACGTGCCGTACTCGGTCAACATCGTCGACGGGCCGGCGATCGACCAGTTGGCGCCCTCGGGCGGAGGCACGATATCGATGTTGGGCGACACGATCGACTCGAACATGTACCCTTCGACCGTCGTCGCGGACCCATTGTAATCGTCAGAGGCAATCCGCTTCGCGGCCAGTTCGGCGGAGTTGAGGCCGTCGGGGCTGAGCTTTCGTTCCCAGGCCGGCCCGATCTTCGGCGCGCCCGTGATGTGGCAGGCCGTGCAGCCGCGGGCCATGGCGATCTGGCCGCCGCGCACGGGATCGCCTTTCGGAAGCTCGATGGAGATGTCGGTGCCGGCCGGGTCCGTCGCCGGGCCCGGTTGGATGAGCGGCGGGGTGGCGTTGGCGGGCGTGCAGGACGCCAGGCCGATCAGCCCGGCGATGAGCAGGATGAGCGCCACGATGGGCGCGACTCTCTGACGCAGCATCGGTTCCTCCGTCTCAAAAGCATACAACGGGAGGCCGCTGCGTGTTCTCACTTTTGGCGCTTTCGTGCTCACGAAAACGAGTGGCGGATGTCACTTGCTGGGTGTGTTGGAGTACTCCGGAAGCCTGGCGGCTTTGCGCCTCGTCAGGCGGTCACTCGACTTCTGTCACTTTTGTCCCAAGCCGGAAGACACCGGGCGCGTGGCCGCGCGCCGTCGCAAGTGCCAGCGTGGCCATCTGCACCGGCAGGATCTCGAGGGCAGGCAGGGCCATGGCCGGCGCATCTGGCAGCGACAGCCAGCCCTCCCCGCCGCGTCTGACGAGCAGCGCCCGCCCGCCAGCCGCAGCGACGTCGGCCGCGAGCGCGGTGTTGAGCGCCGCCGTGGGGCCGTCGCCTTCGAAGACGAACACAGCGACGTCTTGATCGATCAACTCGAACGGGCCATGCCGAAACGCCGCGCCGCTCATGCCCTCGGCCGGGAAGTGGGTCGACTCTTTGGTGGTCAATCCGCCAGTGCCGGCCGTCGCCTGTGATGGACCGCGGCCGGTGTAGTACAGCGCCCGGATGTCGCTCAGGGCGGCGCGGGCGGCTTCGACATGATCCTCCCACTTGCTCAGGTACGCGGCGACCAGGTCCGGCACCGTCAACCAGAGTGCCGCGCGCGTTCCGACGTTTTGCCCGGTCAGAGCCGCGCTCAACAACGAAAGCGCCAGGAGACCGGCGACGTAGGTCTTGCACGACACAGCGGATTCGACGCCGGCGCGCGTCACAAGCGCGACGTCCGCCTGATCGGCCAGCGGGTTGTCGGCCGAGTTGGTGATCGCGAGGATCGCGCTGCGGCCCTGATTGCGCTCGAGCAGCCGCAGGATCTCGGCGCTCCGTCCGCTCTGCGAGACGACGACCACGAGCGTGTCTTCGGTCAGGATCTCGGGCGCGAAGTGGATCAACTCGGACGTTTCGAGTCGCTGCGCCCAGACTCCATGCGCCAGCAATTCGAGATGGATTGGCTGAAGCGCATGGAAGGACGAGCCCATGCCAGTCAGCACGATCTGGCGATAGCGCCCGGAGGCCCAGCGCCGCGCGATCGCGTCAAGCTGATCGGGTGTGATGCCGGCCAGCGTGTCCCGCAACGTTTGCGGCTGGGCGAGGATGTCGTTGACGTAGGCGTTGGCGTGAAGGTCGATGATGGTCATGAGGCGTACCGATGGATCCAGACGCGGGCCGCGCCGATCAGGCCGGCGTCAGCGTCGAGGTGGGCGGGCAGGATGCGGGTCAGATCGGCCGGCATCAGCCCGGTGTGTTCGGACACAGTGGCGCGGATCCTCTCCGCGAACAGGTCGTAGCTGGCCATGACACCGCCGCCCAGGGCGATGACGTCGGGCCCATACAGCGTGATCAGGTTGGCCAGCCCGAGCCCGATGTAGCGGCCGACCCTGTCGACGGCGGCCTGCGCAGCCGGATCGCCCTGACGGGCGGCGGAGCACGCGGCCTCGGCCGTCTGCAGGCCGGCAGCCTGCGCCAACGCTGGTCCGCTGGCTAACACTTCCCAGCAGCCGGCCGCGCCGCAATAGCAGCGCGGCCCCGAGGCGTCGAGGATGTGGTGGCCGATTTCGGGATGGCTGCCGCGCGCGCCGCGGTACAGATGACCGTCGAAGACGAGCCCGGCGCCGATGCCGGTGCTGATCGTCACGTAGATGAAGCGCTCGGCGCCTCGGCCGGCGCCCCAGGCCGCTTCGCCCAACGCCGCAGCATCGGCGTCGTTTTCAAGCGCGGCGCCGAGCCCCAGCTCGGTGAACGGCGCCAGCAGGTCGACGCCTTCCCAGCCGGGCAACAGGTCGATCGTGCCCGCGCAACCCGTCAACGGATCAACCGGGCCGGTACAGCCGATGCCGACTCCGCGCAGGGCCGCGCCGCCGCTCAGGTCGCGCAGCGCATCTCGCACCCGCTCGAGCATGACGTGCGGGGCGACAGCCAGATCGGTGGGCAGACGGGTGCGCGCGTGAACGTTGCCGGCCTCGTCGACCAGGCCGACGGCGATCTTGGTGCCGCCGATGTCGACTGCGCCGATCATTCCTTCACCGCCCCGGCCGTCAGGCCGGCGATGAACTGACGCTGCATGAAGAAGAAAACCACGATCATGGGCAGCGCCGTCAGGGTGGTGCCGGCCATGGTCTGGGCCCAGTTCGACGTGTTGCGGAGCTGCAATTGCGCCAGGCCGACCGGCAACGTGAACATGGCCTCGCTGCTGATCACGAGCCGCGGCCAGAGGAAGCCGTTCCAGGCTTCCATGAACGTGAAGATCACGAGCGTGGCGACGCCCGGCAGCGCCAGCGGCAGCACCACGCGCCAGAACACGCCGAACTCGCCGCAGCCGTCGATCCGCGCGGCGTCGAGCAACTCATCGGGGATGCTGCGGATGAACTGGCGCATCAGGAACACGCCGAAGATGCTCGTCAGCGACGGCACGATCAGGGCCGCATAGCCGTTCAACCAGCCCAGATCCGACATCAACCGATAGAGAGGGATCATGTTGACCTGGAACGGCACCATCAGCCCGAGCAGGAGCAGGAAGAAGATCGTGTCGCGCCCGGGGAAGCGCAACTTGGCAAAAGCGTATCCGGCGAGTGTGTCGAAGAACGCCTGGCCGAGCGTGATCCCGCCGGCGACGACCAGGCTGTTCAAGAAGTAGCGCTCGAAATGGATCTTGGTGAAGACCGCTACGTAGTGCTCGAGCGTCGCGGGGTCGGGCCACCATTGCGGCGGAGCCGCGAACACGAACTGTTCGAGCTTGAGCGAGGTCGCCACCATCCAATAGAACGGGACGAGCATGAGCAGCGAGGTCACAGTGAGCGCCACGTACAGCGCGCCGCGGCCGAGGGCATTGGGTTTCATGCCGCCTCCTCGCGCCCGAAGAAGCGCCACTGGATGAACGAGAAGACCACCAGGATCACGAACAGGATGTAGGCGATGGCCGACGCGTACCCGAGACGCAGGTCCTGGAACTTGCTGAACAGGTAGAACACGACAGTGGTCGTCGCGTGGATCGGTCCGCCGGCCGTCATCACAAAGACCTGGTCGAACACCTGGTAGCTGCCGATGATGCCGACGATGTAAGCGAACAGGACCACGGGCCGCAGTTGGGGCAGCGTCACATTCCAGAAGCGCGCCCAGGCATCGGCGCCGTCGATCATGGCGGCCTCGTACAGCTCGCGCGGGATGGCCTTGAGCGCCGCCAGGAACACGACGGTCTCGAAGCCGAAGCCCTGCCAGACGCTCGCGAACACCACCGAGAACAGCGCGACGTTCGGGTCCGACAGCCAGCCGACCGCCGGCAGCCCGAGAGCCGTCAGCCCGGCGTTGAGCAGGCCCTGCTTGTTGTACAGGACGCGCCATAGAGTCGACACGACCACGAGCGAGGTCATCACCGGCAGGAAGTAAGCCGTGCGGAAGAAGGCCTGGAACTTCACGTTCTCGTTGAGCATGAGCGCGGTCAGCAGACCGAGCGTCGGCCCGAGGCTCATGCCGAGGAGCACGAACCTTGTGGTGTTCCAGAGCGCCTCGCGGAAGATCGCGTCGTCGGTGAGGAGCTCGACGTAGTTCTTCAGTCCGACGAAGACCGGCGGCTGCAGGCCGCTGTAGTCGTTCAGGCTCCACCACAACGAGGTCAGCATCGGCCCGAGCAGGAACACCGCGCTGGCCAGCACGACCGGCGCGATGAACAGATAGGCCATGCCGTACTTGCGCACGGCTCGGGGAAGGGTGAGGATCACGATGGTTGCTTCGGTGGCGAGGCCGGCGCGCGCCGGCCTCGCCTCGCGGATGACGTTTACTTCTTCAGCGCGTTGTTGCTGGCCGTCACGGCGTCGTCGAGCGCCTGCTGCACCGACTTGGTGCCCAGGCCGATCTCCTGCATGGCCGTGGTGAAGGCTGTGTCGATGTCGGCCCACTGGCGCACATACGGGAAGTGGTGGGCCGTCTTCATCGTGTCGAGGAAGACCGAGAAGGCCTTCTGGTCGCCGAAGTACGGGTCGGCCACGTTGACCTCGGGGCTCGAAAGTGCCGCGGTCAGCGCGGGCGCCGCGCCGGCGTTCTTGTACACGCCGACCTGGTTCTCGGCGCGCATCGCGTACTCGATGAAGGCCCAGGCCGCTGCCTGATGCGCCGAGCTGGCCGGCACAACGAGGCCGGTGCCGCCGAGGTACGACCCCGGCGCGTTGTTGGTTGGGTGGGGCGCGACGGCCCATTGCCCTGCCATCTCAGGCGCGCCGCTCTTGAGGATGCCCATGTAGTACGGGCCGTCCGAGAACATCGCGATCCGGCCGTCCTTGATGCCCTGCAGACGATCGCCTTCGTCAGTGCCCCAGTAGATCGCGACCTTTTCCTTGAGCAGCAGATCCGCGTAGAACTGGATCGCGGCGACGGCTTCGGGCGAGTTGAACGTCGCCGCCGAGTTGTCGGCGTTCATCAACGCGCCGCCGTTCTCGTAGATCCATTGCGCGCCGTGGAAGGTGTCGGGCTGATACTGATAGAGGTATTTGTCGCCCTCGGCGAGCTTGTGCGCAGCTGCCACGAGATCGTCCCAGGTCTTTGGGACCTCGATGCCCTTGGCCTTGAACAGGTCGGCGCGGTAATAGAGCGCGTACACGTCGAAGTCGTAAAGCGCCGCCACGATCTTGTCGTTGAACGTGATCGCCTCGAGCGCGCCGGGCGTGTAAGCCTGGTCGAGCGCGACTCCGTTGAGCTTGCCGCCCGACAGCGTCTTCAGATCCGCGAAAGCGCCGAGCGCCGCGAACTTGGGCAGCCAGGTCATATCGGCCGTCACGACGTCGGGCGGGGTGCCGCCGGTGAGGACGACGTTGAGTTTCTCGAGCGTCGTGTCCCAATCGAGCGCTTCATATTGGACCGTGATGTTCGGGTTCTCTTTCTGGAAACCTTCGATGAGCGGCTTGAGCGGCGTGGCTTCGCCGTAGTAATCCCAGACGGTCAGCGTGACCTTCTCGTCACCTGTCGTCGGCGCTGCCGTTGTGGCGGGGCCGGCGCACGCGGCGAGGCCCAACGCCAGGGCGAGCGTGGCTGAAAAAGTTCTACGGATCGACGATTTCGACATGTGCTCCTCCTTGCAGACGGGCGGCGGTCAGGCCGTCCAGGTCAACACGGCGCCGCCGTGGGCGTCGAGCGCGAGCGTCCAGGTCTGGCCCCCGCCGGGCAGCCTCTGGCTGCCCCGCGGCGTGATCTGGGCGAGGTTTCGGATGGGGTCGCGGGCCGTCAGGGTCACGGTGCAGGCCTGCCCGCGGTGGTTGGCCAGCACCACATAGCCACGGCCGTCTCCGATCAGGCCGGCGGACTCGACCGACGGGTTGTCGGTGCTGAAACGCGGAAGGATGCCGGCCGAGTCGGCGAACGCGCGATACAGACGATGGGTCGGCTCGTCGCCCTCGAACGCGCTGGGCGTCACGCCGAGATAGGTCTCGAGCGGATAGGCGCACAGCAGAGCTTCGCCTTTGCCGTAGCGCTTCAACACGAGCGCCGGGCGGCCGTCTTGATCGACGGCGATGACCTCGCCATCGCGGATCGTCAGGGTCGCCGGCCACTGGCGCGGGTCGCCGGGATCCGCCCTGTAGCGCCAGGTCGTGCCGACCGCGATGTCGCCGAAGGGCGCGACGAAGGTCAGCGCGACATCGTCGGCATGGACGTGGTCGGCCAGTTCGGCGCCGAACAGATCGGCCATCTCCGGGATCGCGGCGTCGGCGCAGACCGAGGCGTAGACGGCGCCGCCCGCTTTCACGTGCTCGCGCACCTCGTCCCAGAACGGCGTGTGCACGTGGACGAGGTTGCGCTCGGTGCTGGTCAGCGGGGCGGGGAGCAGCAGCAGCGGTCGGCTGCGCCAATCCATCGTTTCGCGCGGCATATCGACCTTGAGCCCGGCGCGCCGGCCGAGGATGAAGGCGCTCAGCGTCGCGCGCGTGTACCAGAGGTTGGCGTCGCTCATGTCGAAACGATCCTGGGTCGACGTGTAAGGGATCGCGCTCGCGCCGCTCAGCCCGAGCCGCGCGAAGTCGCCGTGCGGCTTGGCCCACTCGAGCGGCACGATCAACGCCGCCTCGCCGAGGGCGGGCGCGACGCCCGTAAAGTCCATCCCGCCCAACACCTGGCTGAAGTCGCGCAATTCAGTGCCGCGCGGCCGATCCTGCCGATCCCAGGTGGTCAGGCCGAACTGGGTCTCGTGCGGTGCGCGCCGATAGGGCGTGCGCGTGTACTGAGCGGGAGCGGCGTCGGTGTAGCACCAGGGCAGAAAGCCGCACGACCCGGCCGCGAGTCCCGAATACATCGTCAGGCGATCGAAAGCAGCGATTCGCTCAGGGCTGTACTGAGCCGATGAGGCCCCGAACTCGTGGATCATCACGGGCTTGCCCGCGCCGCCCGAGAGCGTCGTCTGATACGCGGCCGCGTAGGTGCCGCGCTCCGAGAGCATCGGGTCAGGGAAGCGGTCGAGCGTGTAGATCGAGTAGGGATGCACCGAGAGGAAGTCGACCTCGTCGATGATCGTGTCGGGCCTGAACGGGCCGTGGGCGATGTCTTCGACGTTGGTGCCGACGCAGAGCACGTGGCTCGGATCGTAGCGACGCAGCGCGCCGGCGATCAGGCGCGTCCAGTTGATAGCCATCGCGTCGGTGGTCTGGTCGCCCACGATCCAGAACGGCGGCTCGTCGGTCAGGTCCCACGCCAGGATCGCAGGCTCGCCCGCGTAGCGGCGCGCGAAGGCGGCGGCGTGATCGGTCTGCAGGCGCAGCATCTCGGCGTCGGCGTGCGGATGCCGGCCCTGGCGCCAGGGCACGTCCCAGAACGCCTCGCCGACCTCGCCGCCGATGAAGAAAGTGGGGTGCAGGTAGAGGTCGTACTGGTGCGCCAGCCTGATGAAGACGTCGAACTGTCTGAAGGCCTCGGGGTTGTAATCGCCCGGGCGCGGCTCGAACCAGGCCCAGAACAGGTCGAAGCGCATCGTGTTGAAGCCGAGCTCGCGCATCTTGGCGAAGTCGGCCTCGAGCTCGGCCTCGTCCCACTCGGTCGGCCACTGCAGGCCGGCTTTGGCCGGCACCCAGTGCGCGCCGATCGGCATGAAGGCGCGGCCGTCCACGACGAAGTAAGTCCCTGTGAGGGTGGCAGACTTCAACGACATGCGTCGGCTCTCTTTCAGTTGATCTGTTGGCGGCCGGTGTAAAACGTGAAGCGATCGCCGTGGTAGACCGAGTCGACGCATTCGATGACGTCGTAGTTGGCCAGGAACGTGATGCGGCGCGCGGCGAGCACGGGCCTGCCCGGTTTCATCTTCAGCAGCAGCGCCTCTTCCTTCGTCGCGGCGCGCGCTTCGATCTCGGCGTCGGCCCAAGTCAGGACGTAGCCAAAGCGTCGGCTCAAGACCTGGTAGAGCGACTGCACCGTCAGGTCTTCATCGAGAAGGCCCTGACACAGGCGGCTCGGGAGGTGCGCGGTCTCGACGGCCACAGGATCGCCGCTGGCCAGGCGCACGCGCTTGAGACGGATGGCGCGCTCGCCTTCCTCGAGGTGCAACGTGTCGCGGATCTCGTCGTCGGGCACGACCTCTTTGAAGGTCAGGATGCGCGAACTCGGTTCGAGGCCGCGCGCGCGGATGTCGTCGCTGAAGCTGCGGAAGCCCGAGATCTCGCGGATGCGCGCATGAGCCACAAAGGTGCCGCGGCCCTGCTGCCGGAAGGCCCGCCCCTGGCCGACAAGGTCGTCGAGCGCACGCTTGGCCGTGATCCGGCTGACTTTGTAACGGCTGGCCAGCTCGGCCTCGGTCGGCAGCTGAGCGCCGGGGCGTAGCGCGCCGCGCTGGATCTGCTCAAGGATCTCCTGTTCGATGCGGAAGTACATCGGCATCTGGTTGCGCAGGGTAGGGATGGTCATGTCGATCGGATAAGTCAACTTGATATGTTGTTATATTGATTTCGAAGTTGTCATGATGATATATTGACTCGCGCCGCCCGTCAACACCTACACCGCAGGAGAAATGCCATGGCCTTCCGACATCTGCTCCGTCTCGCCGTCGTTCTTTCGATCGTCATGGGCGCCCTGGGCGCGCCGCCCGCGCTGGCGGCCGGCACCGTCACGCTGCTGTTCTATGACAGGGCCGGTTCGGCGCTCACGCTGAGCCAGATGCGCACCGTGTCGAACAACGGCACGGCCGGCTACGACAACGACGCGCTCCTCAATCCGACGACACTCGAGGTGTTGACGCTCAATCCGCTGCCGGCCTCCGGTGCCGCGACGTTTGCGGTGCCCAGCCAGCCCGTGGCCTTCGCGCTCAACTGGCCGACGAACCCGAAAGGCTACTCGCTCGTCATCGTCGACAACGGCGGCGCCGGTTTCACGGGCACCGCGACGGTCAATTTCACCTATCAGGCCGCGCTCGACGAGAAGCGCCGCCTCGATGCCGCGCTCGCCGCCCGGCCCGACTACGTCCATTCGGTGGCGTTTCAGACAGCCTACGACAGCGCTGTCGCGCACATCGCGACCGCCAACGCCGGCGGTGCAACCGAGTCGACGAAGGGCAAAGAGGGCTATCTGGCACTCGATCAGCTGGCCATCGCCTACGACGCTCTGCTGGCCGAATACGGCCCGACTTACGCCCATGCCAACCTCGGCACGCGCACGCCCTGGCTCGGCGTGACGATCGACTCGCTCACGAATTACCAGGCCAACCTCGATCTGGCCGCGACGCTCACGCAGCCCTACGGCTGGGTGCGGGTCGTGTTCGACGACACGCGCGGCCCGGCCGACTACGACGCCCTGATCAGCTACGCCAAATCCAAGGGCCTCAAGGTGCTCGGCCAGCCCATCGATTCGACCTACGACATAGGCTTTTCGACGCAGGGATATCATGACCGTTTCGTCGATTTCCTGAACTACTACAACGGTGGCGCCCATCCCGCGCTCGAGGCCTGGGAGATCGGCAATGAGGTGAACGGCAGCTGGCTCAGCACCGATATCGCCGCCCGTGTCGCCGATGCCGCCGCGCTGGTCCGCACGCTGCAGCCTTCTTCGAAAACCGTCCTGACACTGTTCTGGCAGATCAACACCGACTCGGTTGCGAACTCGATGTTCAATTGGGCGCGTGCCAACTTGCCCGCCAACGTGCGCGCGAACATCGACGTCGTCTTGATGTCGCAATACGTGGAGCAGGGCCCTCTGGGTCTGGCGTTCGATCAGGTGATGAACCGCCTGCACGCGGAGTTCCCGAACCAGCAGATCGGGCTCGGGGAGCTGGACTACTGGATCCCGGATCAGCAGTACTGGTGGGCCTTCAGCCAGAACGATCCGACCGGCGCCGGCCTGCGCGGCACCGCGGCCCAGTACTACCCGGCCTCGTTCGCCTACAGCAGCAGTGTGGGTGGAGTGTTCTGGTGGAACTTCATCACGGAGTTCGGGGCCGACGCACAGCTGCGATCGATCGTCAGCAATCTGCGTGACCAGATCCAGAACGGCACAGGCCCGACCCCGACGCCCGGCCCGACCAACACGCCGACCGCCACAGCGACTCGAACCGCAACCGCCACAGCGACACCGACTCGCACCGCCACGGTCGCCGGCCCAACCAACACACCCACCCCGACGCGCACGTCGACGCCGACGGCGACTCGAACGGCGACGGCCACTGTGGTCGGCCCGACGAACACGCCGACCCGCACGGCGACCCGCACGGCGACTCGCACAGCAACAGCCACCGTCCCGGCTCCGACGAACACGCCGACTCGCACCGCGACCGCAGCCGCTGGCAACACCCACGCCGGCACCTGGGCCGCACGCGGCACACTGCCGGCGACAGCGAACTTCAAGGATCTCTATCAGGGTCCGATCACGGTCACGGCCAACACCGCCTACGTGGCCAGCCTGTGGATCAAGGGCACCGGCACGATCGCGCTCAATGTGTGGAACGGGGCGTGGACGGTGACGGTCGCGACGAAGAACTGCACGGCCAGCGCGGGCTGGACGCAATGCACGCTGTCGTTCAACTCGGGTTCGCGCACGTCGCTGCTGATCGATCTGGAGACGGCCGTCAACGGCGCCGGCACGATCTACGTCGACGACGTCTTCCTGGGAGTGTCGGGAGGCGCGAACCTCCTCGCCAACCCCGGCTTTGAAAGCGGCAACACCGTCTGGGCGACGAACGCGGCAGGCACCTGGAGCATCCTGCAGAACCCCTGACTCTGCTCTTGCTCGCGACGGAATTCGATCGCGCTGGCCGGACCTTGCAAGGTCCGGCCAGTTGCGTGCGTTTGAAGCAAGACCATGTCCTATGAGTCTCGTTGTCGTCGATCTGGTACTTGCCACGAATTTCGCGAATTGACACGAACACTCCTGCTTCGTGAGAATTCGTCTCAATTCGTGAAATTCGTGGCAAAGTCTTGTGCCTTGTCATTGATAAGACGCTGGGCTCGACGAGCCGGCAGTCGAAATCGGATGTGTGCGATGATCGGGCAGGAGATCGACATGCCAGACGTCCTCTGCATCGACATCGGCGGGACGAAAACCGCTGTAGCAGCGCTGAACGATGATGGCGAGCTGTACGCTTGGGTGAGCGCTCCGACGCCGGCGCAGGCCGGCGCGAATGCTGTGCTCACCCTGGCCGAAGCGCTGGCCCGTCAGGTGCAGGCTGAGGCTCTGGCTCGCGGTGTTGAATTGAGCGCCGTCGGTGTCGCGGCGGCCGGGGCGATCGATGCCGAGCGGGGCGTGCCGGTTTTCGCGGGGGCTACGCTGCCGGGCTGGACCGGCGCGCCGATCCGCGCGCACTTCGAGGCGGCGCTCGGCCTGCCCGTGCTGGTCGACAACGACGTCAACGCCCTTGCGCTCGGTGAACTGCAGCTTGGCGCCGGCCGCGGGTTTGCGAATCTTCTGGTCGTCGCCGTCGGAACCGGTGTCGGCGGCGCCCTGATCCAGGGCGGGCGGCTCTGGCGCGGAGCTTCGTGGAGCGCGGGCGAGATCGGGCATCTTCTCGTCGATCTCGAGGGAAGGCGTCGCTGCAATTGTGGACAGGTTGGCCATCTCGAGGCGTACGTCGCCGGCCCGGCCCTCGCCGCGCAGTACCAAGAGTTGGCCGGCCTGCCGGCGCCGCTCGACCTGCGCGACGTCGCTGAGCGCGCCGGCGCCGGTGATCCACGTGCCGTCGAGGCGATCGTGACCGGCGCGCGAGTTCTGGGGCGGGCGCTGGCCGGCGTCGCCTGTTTGTTGGATCCGCAGGCGATCGTCATCGGCGGTGGCGTGGCCGAGCTCGGCGACCTGTGGTGGTCGGAAATGCGCTCTGCCTTGCGGGGCGGGCCGCTGCCTGGGCCCGCCGCCGTCGCGGTACTGCCCGCTCAACTGGGCCCACGGGCCGGTCTCGTCGGCGCGGGCTGCCTGGCTCGCGAGGCGCTGGCCGGGCGATCGAGATAGGGGGCGATGAATGGCTTCGGCAACGCTTCTCAAGCGAGGTCTGATCGTCTCGTGTCAGGCCTACGAGGGCGATCCTCTGTTCGGCGCTCACATCATGGCCGCGATGGCCCGGGCCGCCGTGGTCGGCGGCGCGGTCGGCATCCGCGCCAACTCGCCGGCCGACATCGCCGCGATCCGGGCGATCACGTCGCTGCCGCTCATCGGCCTGCACAAGCTGTACGACCCGGTCTCGCCCGTCTACATCACGCCGACGCGTGAGGCCGCGGCTTCGATCGTCCAGGCCGGCTGCGACGTCGTCGCGCTCGACGCCACAGATCGCGCCCGGCCTGTCGGGCTGACGCTGGCCGAGCACATCCGCTATGTCCACGATGAGTTGCATCGCCCGGTGCTGGCCGACGTCAGTTGCCTCGAGGACGCCGTGATGGCCGAGGCGTACGGCGCCGATTACCTGAGCACGACCCTGGCCGGCTACGTCCCCGGCGGGCGAGCCTCGACCGACGGGCCGGATCTGGCGCTCGTGGCTGAGCTTGTCGCGCGCTGCCGACGGCCGGTGTTGGCTGAAGGAAGGTTTCGGACGCCGGACGACGTGGCCCAGGCCTTTGCGCTGGGCGCGCACGCCGTGGTCGTGGGTGGGGCGATCACCCGCCCTGAGGACATCACGCGGCGGCTTGTCGCTGCGGTGCCGCCGGATGTGAGCCCGGCCGACTGAGCCGCGCCTGGAGGCGATCATGCTTCGTTTGCTCGAGCAGGGCGAATTCACGCTGGTGGTGCCCGACGACGAGATGGCCGTTGGGCTTCAGGCTCTCATGGATCGCGGCCGACCGTCGAACCGCGAGTACCTGGACCGACACCCTGGTACACCCACGCCTGGCCGCATCACGGGCTCGTTCATCTACGCTCATCCGCCGGACTACATCGGCCGGCCGACGATGGAGTGGGGCGTCCAGCAGTGGCGCGACCTGATGCGCGAACTCAAGGCGCTGGGCATCGACACCGTCATCCATCAGGCGGCAGCCTGGGTGGAGATGCGCGAGTGCTATTACCCGTCCCGACGTTTCGCCAGTTACCGCACCTGGGACTCGCTCTCGAAGCTGGTGGAGGCGTCAGTCGCCGAATCCATGACGCTGTTCCTGGGCGGGCTCGGCAACATGCTGGCCTTCGATGAGGCCGCCACGGCCGAGACACTCGACGCTGATGCCGACGCGCAACTGGCCTGCTTCCATGAGTTGTTGGCCTACCGTGGCGGCTTCCAGGGCTTTTACATGAGCCCGGAGACGGGCTACCCTGGCGCGCGGCAACCCGAACGCGAACGGCTGCTCAACGGCTACTACAGCCGCGTATGTCGGGGCGTGAAGGACGCCCTGCCGGATCTGCCGATCTTGATGTCGCCGGGCACCTACTTCTACCCAGGCCACGAGCGCGACACCCATGACTTCCTCGTTCAGATGCTGGCCGGCTGTCCCGTCGACATCCTGGCCCCGCAGGATTCGATCGGGACGTTTGGCAACACGCTGGCGAACTACCGACCGGCTTTCCAGATCTGGCGCGAGGTCTGCCACACGCTCGGGATCGCGCTCTGGGTCAACGCCGAGTCTTTCGAGCGCATCCGCATCGGCACCGTCGGCGACTTCGACCCGGCGCCGATCGAGCGGCTGAGGGCGCAACTGCGCCTGGCGGCTGAGTTCGGCGAAAGGATCGTCAGCTGGGAGGTGCCGCACTTCTATTCGGCCAGCGCAGGCCCGGCCGGGCTGGCCTTGCGCGACGACTATCTGCGCCTGATCTCGCCCTGACCGGGATCAGGTTCCCCCAAGGCCTCAACCCGCCCGGCCGGAACCTCACGAAAACGACAACTCGCCCGGTTCCAGGATGGCCAGTGCGTGTATACTAAACATTCGCGCCGGCGCCGTGCGAATTTAGTGATGAACAAGAAAGTCACGCTAGCCGACATCGCCCGCAAGAGCTCCGTCTCCCTCTCGACGGTCTCACTGGTGCTGCGTGACAAGCCCGGCATTCCCCCCGAAACACGCAAACGTGTGCTCGATACAGCCCAGTCGCTGGGCTATCGCCGCAAGATCCGGGCAGGCGCGCAAGGCCCCGAAGCTGAGCCCTCCCTTCGCAGTCTTGGCGTCATCGTCAAGATCGACGATGACGAAGCGCCGCTGGCCAATCCGTTCTACATGCATGTGATGGCCGGGATCGAGGAGATCTGTCGCAAGCAGAAGGTCAACCTCCTCTATGCCACGCTGCCGGTCGACTCCAACAACGTGCCCGTCGAGGTGCCGCGCCTGTTGACCGAGCAGCACGCCGACGGTCTGTTGCTGGTCGGCCTGTATATCGACTCGGCCTTCGGCACACTCTTCACTGATCGACGCGAACCCGTGGTCCTGGTCGACGGGTACGCCGAGGACGAGACCTTCGACGCCGTGGTCTCCGACAACATCGCCGGCGCGACGGAGGCCGTCACGCACCTGATCGAAGCCGGCCACCGTCGCATCGGTCTGGTGGGCGGGCACGATCATGCCTATCCCAGTCTGCGCGAGCGACGCCAGGCGTGGCAACAGACCCTGGAGTCGCATGGCCTGCGCGCGGATGCTGTTGCCGACTCGGGCCTCAAAGCCGTTGACGGCGCGGCCGCAGCGCTGCGCCTCCTCGAGAAACACCCCGATGTGACGGCCCTCTTCGGCATCAACGACCAGATCGCGATCGCGGCCATGCAGGCCGCGCAGTCGCTCGGTCGGCGCGTGCCTGACGATCTGGCCGTGATCGGCTTCGACGACATCGAACTCGCCAGACATGTGTCGCCGGCCGTCACCACCCTGCGTGTCGACAAGGTGGGCATGGGCCGCCTGGCCGTCCAGTTGATCCAGAACCGGCTCGAGTTCCCCGACTCGGAGCGGGTGGTGGCTGTCCTGAAACCGCGGCTTGTCGAACGCGACTCTGCCTCGGGAACGCACGTCGTTGAGGGTCTGCGCACGCGCTCGATCGATGCGGTTTGAGATTAGCGGGCTAGGGGCACACCTGACCATCCTTCAGGCTGGTCTGCTGCATGCCTGAAGGATGAGATTCGTCGCTTGACTCGCGACCCGTCGCTTTAGTATTCTTTACTAAAACCCCTGGAGCCCACTATGACCCTGACGTCCTCATCCGCGAAACGAACCCTGTTGGGAAGTGCCCTGCCGAACATCCCCTGGCAGGATCGACCGGCTGGCCTGAGCGACGTGGTCTGGCGATACGACGCCAATCCCGTCATCCCGCGCAACGCCACGTCGACGTCAAACAGCATCTTCAACAGCGCCGTCGTCCCGTTCAATGGCGCGTACGCGGGTGTGTTCCGCTGCGACGACAAGCGGCGCGTGATGGACGTGCACGCCGGGCGCAGCGTCGACGGCATCCACTGGACCATCGACCCGCAACCGATCAAGTTCCAGTGCGACGATCCCGAGATCGGCAAGTTCGTGCACCGCTACGACCCGCGCGTGTGCTGGATCGAGGACCGCTACTACGTCAGCTGGTGCAACGGCTACCACGGCCCGACCATCGGCATGGGCTACACCTACGACTTCGAGACCTTCGTGCAGATGGAGAACGCCTTCCTGCCGCACAACCGCAACGGCGTCCTCTTCCCGCGACGCATCAACGGCAAGTACGCCATGTACAGCCGCCCGAGCGACACCGGCCACACGCCCTTCGGCGACATTTTCTACAGCGAGAGCCCGGACCTCGTCTACTGGGGCAAGCACCGATTCGTCATGGCGCCCAAGTCTTGGACGTGGCAGAGCACCAAGATCGGCGCCGGCCCGACCCCGATCGAGACGACCGAGGGCTGGCTGCTCTTCTACCACGGCGTGTTGACGTCGTGCAACGGCTTCGTCTACAGCTTCGGCGCGGCGCTGCTCGATCTCGACCAGCCCTGGAAGGTCATCTATCGCACGGCGCCTTATCTGATGTCGCCGCAGATGCTTTACGAGTGCGTCGGCGACGTGCCCAACGTCGTCTTCCCGTGCGCGGCGCTGACGGACGCCGACACTGGCCGCATCGCCCTGTACTACGGCGCCGCGGACACGGTCACGGGGATGGCCTTCGGCTACGTCGACGAGATCCTGGACTTCCTGAAGACGAACTCCGACGTGTAGGCGTCCGGGCCGCGTACAGAGCGCCGTCATGCATCGGCGGCGCACCACGGGAAGACATGCTGGTCGCCATGCCGAACACAGCTCGACCCGCCCATATCGCACTGAGTTTCTTGCTTGGGCTTGCGCAGGTGCTGACGGCCTGCGCAGGCCCGACGGTGCCGCTCAGCCCGACGCCGGCGTCGACCGCCGGCCCGACTCCCGAGCCCCAGGCCGCGACCCGATTGAGCCTGACCCCGTTGACGCCCGCGGTTTCGCGATTCGGTCGGGCCGAGTTCGCGATCGACACCGACGGCATCTATGCCAATCCGTTCGATCCGGCCGAGGTCGACCTCACCGTGCGCTTCGTCGGGCCCGATGGGAGTGCGGTCAGCGTCCCAGCCTTCTTCTTTCAAGACTTTGATGCCGCGACGTTCGCGCCGGTCGGACCGCCCGGCTGGCGGGTCCGGTTCACGCCGCAGACGGCCGGGTCGTGGACGGCCACTGCGGTCCTCGCCGCACCGGCGCTCGAGAGCGGGCCGGTGGCGTTCGACGTCGCAGCCGACGACGCGGCGCGGGGCTTCGTGCGGATCGATCCCGACAACCCGCGTTACTTCGCGTTCGACAACGGCGAGCCCTACGTGCCCATCGGGGCCAACATCGCCTGGGCGACGTCGCTCAAGACCACGACCACAGATTACGCGCGGTGGTTCGATCGCCTGAGCGCGAACGGTGGCAACCTGGCGCGCATGTGGATGGCATCGTGGAGCCTGGGCATCGAATGGCAGGACACCGGCCTGGGCGACTATCGCAATCGCCTGCTACAGGCCTGGCTCCTCGATCAGGTCCTCGACCTCGCGGCGGCGCGCGACGTTTACATCGAGCTATGTTTGCTCAACCACGGCGCCTTCAGCACGAGCACCAACCCCGAGTGGGACGCCAACCCGTACAACGTGGCGAACGGCGGCATGCTCACCGAGCCCAAGTCATTCGTGTCGGATCCTCAGGCGATCGCGTTCTTCAAGCGCCGGCTGCGTTATATCGCGGCACGCTGGGGCTACAGTCCGAACGTGATGGCCTGGGAGTGGTGGAACGAGGTCAGCCTGACCCCGATCAGCGACGAGGCGCTCAAGCCCTGGATCCAGACCATGACGGTCGAGCTTCAGGGCCTCGACCCGAACGATCACCTGATCAGCTCGAGCTACGCCGGAGGCAGCTACACGCGGATCTGGCGCGAGCCCGAGCTGGACTTCGCACAGGTGCACGACTACTCAGGCGTCGATCCCGTCGTCTACCTCGGGCGCGAGCTCGAGAAGGTTCAGAAGAACACCAGCGCTCATCCCAAGCCGGCGCTCGCGGCCGAGCAGGGCTTCTCGGCCTACGGGGCCGACACGACGCGCGACCGCGAGGACATCACCCTTCACAACGGCGTGTGGGCGCCGCCGTTCGTGGGCTATGCCGGCACCGCGTTCACGTGGTGGTGGGACACCTATCTCGATCCCGGCGACCGGTGGGGCGTCTATCGGCCGTTTGCGGATTTTGTCTCGGGCGAACGTCTGGCGTCCCTGACACCCGGGCGGGGTGAGATCGACCCCGCCGCAGTCGCGCTCACCCTGCAGAACGACACGCGCGCGCTGGTCTGGGTGCGCAGCCAGGCGTACGACGCCGCCACGCTGCTGGTGGCCAAGAACGTGCCGGACGGCAAGTTCGAAACCCTCTCGGGCCTGACCCTGACGGTCTCCGGGTTGGCGGACGGCGCCTATGAGGCGCGCTGGTTTTCGCCGCAGACCGGCGAATGGTTGACGACGGTGCCGGCGATCGTCTCGGGCGGCGCCGTCAGCCTGACCGTGCCCGACTTCGACAAGGACCTGGCGCTTAAGGTGGTCACGGACGCGCCGTAGGCCAACACGGAGGCTGCATGCCACACTACGGATTCAACTTCCTGTGGATGTTTAGTTCGTGGGACGGGCGCACGCCCGAGCCCGCTGACGAGCGTGCGCTCGACTTCCTCGTCGAAACCGGCTTCAACTTCGTTCGCGTGCCGCTCGACTATCGTTTCTGGACGACCGACTTCGATTACCTTCACCCCGACGAGCGCGTCTTCAATAACATCGACGGCTATATCGCAGAGTGTCGCGCTCGCGGCCTGCACCTGAGCCTCAATCTGCACCGAGCTCCGGGCTACTGCATCAACGCCAACGACCGCGAGCGCGACAATCTGTGGCTCGGCGCCGTCGCGCAGGACGCGTTCGTCTTCCTTTGGGAGACGTTCGCGGCGCGCTACGTCGACGTGCCGGCCGAGGCGCTGAGCTTCGATCTCGTCAACGAACCGCCGCAGGTCGGGGAGTACGGGATGACGCGCGAGAACCACGCCGCCCTGGTGCGCCGCACGACGGCCGCCATTCGCGCGATCACACCCGACCGGCCCGTCACGATCGACGGCCTGGCCGGCGGCAATCTGGCGATGCCCGAGCTCGTCGACCTCGGTGTCACGCATAGCGGGCGCGCCTATCAACCTTATCCCGTCAGCCATTGGGGCGCCGAGTGGTCGACCGACTGGCGCACCGGCGACGGCCCCAACTATCCAGGCACGCGCTACTACGGCTACACCTGGAACCGCGACACGCTGCGCGAGTTCTACCGGCCATGGCGCGCCGTGGAGGCCGCTGGCGCCGCTGTACACATCGGCGAGTTCGGCTGCTACAACCAGACGCCAAACGACTCGGCCCTGCGCTGGTTCACGGATCTCTTCGCGCTCTTCAAGGAATTCGGTTGGGGCTACGCGATGTGGAACTTCGAAGGCGCGTTCGGCATCGTCAACCACGGCCGGCCCGGCGCCGTCTTCGAGGATCTCCACGGCTACCGCGTCGATCGCGCGCTGCTCGAGTTGATGCAACAGGGAATGGCCTAGAGCTGGCAGTGCGAGGCGCCGCGTCAGTGGTTTGCGCTGGCTCTCGGCCTTGTGTCATCCTGAACGTGGCGGGCGACGCCTGAGTCGCTGCTGCGCGCTCTCACGCTTCGACGCTTTATCGCTCTCGCGCTTCTACGCCCTCCGGCCCGGCCATGGCGATGGCATGTGTTTGGCGGTCTTCTTGCGCCGCGATGACAGCGCAAACTCGAAACCGCTCAACAGGACGATCGGCAGCAGGAATGCAATCGCGAGCAGCGGCACTCCCACCACGGCCGCCGTCGTCGACTGGCAGCCCTCTCCTCCGAGGCCACCGCAGACTCCCACCAGCCATGTCCAGTGGAGCGGCGTCAGCCCCATGCTGATCGCCAGCCACATCTTCGACGTGCGCAGGTAGCCGCTGACGAATCCCGCCAGATGCGCGGCGCATACGGCGCCGATCAACCAGATCCAGTCGACGAGCGCCTGTGGCGCCAGGATGCTCGCGTAAGCGTCGGGCTGTCGGCCGAGGAAGAAGGCCCACAACGCGAAGACGAAGAGGAGTGAGCCGCCCAGGCCGCGCAGGGTCGGGTGATCGTAGACGGATCGAGCGTAGTCCATGGACATGGCTCAACTATACAGCGCAAGCGATCCGCGGCAGTCCGCGTGTGTCTGCCGATCAGGCTGACTGTTCGACCTGAACCGCGCCATCGAAGATCCTCCACGCCATCTGTGTGCCTGTCATTGTTGCGGAACGCTCTCATCCGGCGGCGTGAGCCAGTAGGCAGCCATGAGTTCGCGTGACCAGGCGGGCTGGGTGACAGGGTGCCGGGGCAGGAACTCGCGCATCACGGGCTTGATGTCGAGCACGGGCGTGCCGTCGATGGCGTCGAGCTCGGCCACGATCACGGTTGTGCCTTCGACGCCGAGCACGCGGCAGATCGTGCTGCCGATCCGGTTCGGTCGGTTCTTGCCGCGTTGAGCGAAGATGCCAACGGCCGGCCACGCCGGGTTGTTGCGCGGATGTCGCGCGCCTGTGACGATCCGGGCTTCGTCCACCTGATGAAAGACGAAGAGCACTTCGACGTGCGAGAACTCCGCCAGCCCTTGCAAGGAGTCGGGACCGTAGGGCGCGGCCAACTCGATCCGCGCGATCTCTTCGCCCCAGTTGTCATCTTCGGCCTGCGTGCGCCGGGCCTTCACGAACGCGATGGGGTCGACGGTGAATGACATGCTGCCTCCGCTCCTGGACTGAAGCCACGGTTTAGGTCGCCTGAACCCGTTCTAAACACGCCGGCCTTAAAACAGGGTCAACGGATCTTGAACAGGATGGGCTTTCGGGCCCGACGTGAACAACAATGGTACACGCAGCGACTTCCACACGTGATGACGATAACCTGCGGCCGATCGGGTCGGGTCACGACCTCCTTGCCGGTCTGGCCGCCTTCGACCCGATCTCCCTCAGCGACATGGATGCCGTGGCGCTGTTGAGCCGCACCGACACCAAATACCTGTTGCGAACCGAGCAACTGACTGAGGCGCTGCCCCTCCTCAGCCGGCACTACAGGGTGCTCGAGGTCGAAGGCGCGCGGCTGAGCCCGTATCACACCTTGTACTTCGATACTCCCGAGTTCGAGCTCTATCGCTGGCATCACGCCGGCGGGCGCAACCGCTACAAGGTGCGTAGCCGTCGCTATGTGCAGACCAACGCGAGTTTCTTCGAAGTCAAGCACAAGGTCAATCGGTTCCAGACGGTCAAGGATCGCATCCCGACTCGTGATCTTGTCACGCGCATGACGCCCGAGGCCGTGCGCTTCTTGAGCGAGTTCATGCCCGCGAGCTCCGAGCGGCTGCAGCCCACGTTGTGGAACCTTTACGCGCGCATCACGCTCGTCAACCGGTTCGTGACCGAACGTGTCACGCTTGACCTTGACCTGCGCTTCTCGTCGGCCGAGCATGCCTTCGAACTGCCGGGCGTGGTCACGGCCGAGGTCAAACAAGACGGGCGACCGCAACGCACGGCCTTCATTCAACTCATGCGCCGCCTGGGGATCCGCGAGGGCGGCTTCAGCAAGTATTGTGTCGGGGTCAGCCTGCTGTACCCGCACGTCAAGCACAACAACTTCCTGCAGCAACTGCGGACGTTGACCGCGCTGGCCGGGGAGGCCTGACCATGGACATCACCACTTTGTTCGCCGGCTTTGCGCTCAACCTGGCCATCGCGATCTTGATCGTTCGCTTCATCTATTACCCGGCCAAGCAGAACAAGAACTACGTCTTCACCTTTCTGGCCTTCAACACCATCATCTACTTTGTGATGAGCGTGTTGTCCACGGCCGAAATCGGCGTGGGCGTGGGCTTCGGGCTGTTCGCGATCTTCTCGGTGCTGCGCTACCGCACCGATGCGATGGCCACGCGCGAGATGACGTATCTGTTCGTGCTCATCGGCTTGCCCGTGATTAACTCGGTCCTGATGCGCGAGTCGGCCTGGGCCATGCTGGCCGCGCTCGACGTCGCGATCGTCGCCATCCTCTATGTGCTCGAGCGCGAGTGGGGCTTCGCCTACACCAGCGCCAAGAACATCCGCTACGAACGGCTCGATCTGGTCCGCCCCGAAAACCACGAGGCGCTGTTGGCCGATCTGCGCGCGCGCACGGGCCTGCCGGTCACCCGTGTCGAGATCGGTTCGATCGACCTGATCAACGACTCGGCCCGCCTGCGCATCTACTTCACCGAGCCGCGCCACGAGCGCCGCTCCTCCGATGAGGTCATCGTCGTCGGTGACGACGACTGAACCGCCGGGCTTCACGGCCCGCTCTCCTCTCTCAGTGGCGCCGGCCGTTCTGGAGGCATGAACCAGAGCGGCCGGCGCCCGGAGCACATCTTCATGCGACTGCTTCTGACGAATCCACGGCTTGCCGGCCTGCGCCAGGTCGTCTGCGTCGGCCTGGCTCTGGCGCTGGTCGGCTGCGGCCTGATCCCATCGAGCCGATCAAGCTCAACGGCCGAGACCCCGAGCACGCCCGCTGCGGCGGCTGTCACCGACGCTGACGCTCAGGCGACCAACGCCAGCGAGCCGATCGAGCGGCCCGTCGGATGGAACGAGGTTTCTCACGGCGCCGACGCCGAACCGAACTACGCCGTCGTCTTCCCCGACGACAGCGTCAACACGCTGACGATCACGATAGCGCCTGAGGACTGGGACGCCATGCTGGCCGACATGTCCGAGATCTTCGGCGAGCAGGGCTCGCGCCAACAAGGCCCGCAAGGCGGCGGCCCCGGGGGAGGGGGCGATCCCGGCGCGGGCCAACGCGGCGTCATGAACGCCGAGAACCCGATGTGGGTGTCGGGCACCGTTACGTTCAGGGGCGAGACCTGGACGAACGTCGGGGTGAGGTTCAAGGGCAACTCGTCACTGGCGAATACCTGGGCGAGCGGGTCGCTCAAGGTGCCGCTCAAGCTCGACTTCGACCAGTACGAAGACACGGCGCCAGAGACCACGGATCAGCGCTTCTACGGGTTCAGACAGCTGGCGCTCGCCAACGGCTTCGGCGACTCGACCTACATGCGCGAGGTCGTGGCCTATGAGTTGCTCGACGGGGCCGGCCTGGCCGCGGCGCGCACCGCCTACTACAAGGTCGTGCTTGACCACGGCGACGGTCCTGTGGACATGGGCCTATACGTCGCCATCGAGGTCGTCGACGACACAGTGATCGATCGCGTCTACGGCGACGACTCGGGCAACATCTACGAAGCCTACGGCCCCGCCGCCAGCCTGGCCGCCGGCACTCAGGATCAGGTGGAGGCATCCTTCCAAAAAGAGAACAACGCCCAAGAGTCGGATTGGAGCGACGTCGAGGCGCTCTACGCGACTTTGAACAGCGACCTGCGCACAACCGACCCGGCGGCCTGGCGCGCTCAAGTCGAGTCGCTTTTCAACGTCGATGACTTCCTGACGTGGTTGGCGCTGAAGACGACGCTGCAACACTGGGACAGCTACGGGAGCATGTCGCACAATTACTACCTCTATCACAACCCCGAGACCGATCAACTCGACTTCATCTCGTGGGATCACAACCAGGTGCTCGGTTCGCAAGGCGGTCCGCAAGGCGGGCGGGGAGGCGGCGGACCGTCGCGCGCCACGAGCTTCGACCTGGCCGAGGTCGGCGCTGATTGGCCTCTCATCCGCTATCTGCTCGACGACACCGTATATCAGGCGCGCTACGTGGAGGCGTTGCGGAGCGTCGACGCCCTCTTCGACGCCGACACGTTGACGGCTCGCTATCAGGAGCTGTCGAGCCTGATCGAGCCCGCCCTCTCAGAGGCCGATCGCAGCGCTTTCGAGACTGCCGTCAACAGCCTGACACAGACCACGACAGCCCGCGACGAAGCGCTCTCAGCGTATCTGGCGACGCTGCCCTGAAGCGGCGCTCCGCGGTGCTTTACGATGACGTGGACGGCTGTATCGACTGAGGCCGTCTGCGTCATCCACTGCACCGCCCCGGATCCACCGCCTTGCGCCTCAGCCAGACAATGAGCAATGCCGCGGTGCTATAGTTGGCGATGTTGCCTCGGGCGTCCTCGCGACCAATCTGCCCGCTGCGTACGAATGGCACAACCTGGGGGATATGAACGACGAGCGTGCTGCCGACCCTTATCGGTGGCTGATCCTGGCTTTGGCCACCGCGACAAACGCGATCGTGATTGCCGCGCCGACCATGGCGCTCTCGGTCCTGTTCAGCGAGATACAGCGCGACCTGAAGCTGACTCTCGTGGAGGTCGGGATCCTTTGGAGCGTCTCGGCTCTGCCCGGCGTCCTGGTCAGCCTGCTGGGCGGCGTGCTCGGCGATCGTTTCGGGCCCAAGCGCATGATCATCGGGATCGCCCTGTTGGCCGGCATCTTCGGCGGGTTGCGCGGGTGGGCTTTCGACTTCCTCTCGCTCATCGTGCTCAACACCTTGTTGGGCGGGGTGATCATGCTGGTGACCCTCACCGGTTTCAAGGCCGCCGGCATGTGGTTCCCGCGCCGTCAGCTCGGCATGGCGAACGCCGTGTTATCGGTCGGCATGGCCGGCGGGTTCCTGGTTGGCTCGCTGGTCAGCGCGACGTGGCTGTCGCCCTGGTTGGGAGGGTGGCGCAACGTCCTCATCTTCTACGCGGCATTGAGCCTGTTCCTGATCCTGCCCTGGTCGCTGACCCGCGCCGCGCCGTCGAAAGCAGGGCCGGCCTCCGCCCAGGCGATACCTGGGACCGCCCCGATGCGCGAGTCGCTGACGACGGTGCTTCGCCTGCGCCCGATCTGGCTGCTGGGCGTCGTGCTGATGGGGCTGTCGGGCTGTGTGCAGGGTGCGCTGGGTTACTTGCCGCTCTATCTGCGCGGCGTTGGTTGGGCGCCCGAAAGCGCCGATCAGGCCCTGGCGCTTTTCCACACCGTCAGCATGATCTTCGCGCTGCCGATCGCGCT
The DNA here is from genome assembly GCA_044226485.1 of Anaerolineales bacterium. Classification (GTDB taxonomy): domain Bacteria; phylum Chloroflexota; class Anaerolineae; order Anaerolineales; family UBA6663; genus UBA6663. Next base: position 65,028 of record JBGAGY010000004.1, on the reverse strand, counting down.
GGGCTCCGACCGCCTCGGCTCGCGCAAGCGCGTGTTGCTGTTGGCCATGATCGCTGTCGTGCTGGGCATCGGGACGATCGGCGTGGTCTCGGGCGGGGCCATCTGGGCGGCCGTGGTGCTGGCCGGTTTCGTGCGCGACGGCTTCATGGCGATTTTCATGACGGCCGTGGCCGAGGTGGAAGGCGTCGGCGCGCGCTATGCCGGCACGGCGACGGGCCTCGTGCAGGTCTTCGCCAGCCTCGGCAACCTGCTGGCCCCGCCGATCGGCAACAGCCTGGCCGTGCTCGGGGCCGGAGTGCCTTTTCTCTTTTGGGCCGGCCTGGCGCTCGCCGCTCTGGGCGTGCTGACCCTGGTGCCGGAACGCGCCTCCACAGAGCCTCAACCTGTGGCGGCCGAAGCCGCCTGACACTCAGACGCAACGAAAACGGCCCCGATCGGGGCCGTTTTCGTTGGGCGGCCTATGCCTTGGCCGCTGCGGCGTACGCCTGTTTCAGCCAGGCGAGCACGTCTTTGTCGATCTGCTTCGCATCGGTGATGCGCACGCGGTGAGTGACCATCGCATTCCAGGACCCCGACGGCTCGAACCGATCGGTCGCCGCGACCCCCTTCAACTTGATGCCGATGTCGAGGCGCTCGGCCGACGACACCTGAATAATGCCGAACTTCTTCACGCCGCGCACCAGATTGATGTAGGTGCGGTTGGGCGCGATCTCGACGTCCGGCCCGAACTTTGCGATCTTGGCGGCCAGAGCATCGTAGGCCTTGCGCCAACCGGCCTTGGCGCCGGTGAAGTGAGCGGCCACCGGGTCATCGCCCTTCGCCGGACCCGCAGTCGGTTCGGATTTGATCAGGTGCACGATCGCGTTGGCGTGGCCATGCCCGAGCCCGAACTCGCTCTTCAACCAGGCCACGATCTCGCCGTGTTGGGTCAGGCCCTTCTTCTTGGCCAGCGCCTGGAAGTCTTTCGGCGACTTGCCGGTCTTGGCTTTGATATTGTCGATATACGACTGGAACATCCGGCTGTCGCGTTCGCTCTTCTCAGACATGTCAGCCTCCCCCTGCGTTGAGCGCGACGGCCGCCTGCAGCAGCTCTCTCAAGGCCGGCTCGTTGAGCGCGTCGCCTTCAAAGAGGTCGATGCCGCGACTGCCCTTGGCCTCGAGGCCGGCGTTGAACAACCTGTGCGGATCGCCGAGCGCGGCTCCCTTGAAGAAGTTCAACTTGACGTGATCTTTGAAGGTGCCCGCCGCGACCAGGTTGCCCTTGAGCGCCCAGACCGGAGTTCCCCATTTGAACTCTTCTGCGGCGCTCGGCACCGTCTCGCGCACGAGCTTGCGGAAGCGCGTGATCATCGTGCCGCGCCAATCCCCGAGGCTGGCGATGTGAGCGTCGATCTGGGTGGAGGCCGCGCTGCCGCCCGATGGCGCTTTGGCGGGGGCCGCGGCCTTTGCGGCCTTGGTCGCCGGCTTGGTGACGGTCGACTTTGCCGCTGCCGACTTTGCCGCTGCCGACTTTGCCGCTGCCGACTTTGCCGCTGCCGACTTTGCCGCCGGCGACTTTGTCGCTGCCGACTTTGTCGCTGCCGACTTTGTCGCTGCCGACTTTGTCGCCGCCGACTTTGTCGCTGCCGACTTTGTCGCTGCCGACTTTGTCGCCGCCGACTTTGTCGCCGCCTTGGCGACAGGCGCTTTGAACGCCAGACCCTCGGCCTTGAGGGCCTTGCGCAGGATGGGCAGGGCGGATGGCCCGATGCCGTGGAGCGCCAGGACCTCGGCCTCGGTGCGCCGGGCCAGTTGCGCCAGGGTCTTGATCCCTGCGCCGGCCAGCGCGCGATGGGCTGGCTGACTGATCTTCAATGCCTGCAGGTCGGTGGGTGAGGGCCGTTTCGTAGGGGTCATGCGCAAGGTCTTCTCACGGAACGCCCGAATTGTCAATTGAGACGTTCCTAACCATTGCCTACAGGGGCCCGGCTTAGATCAATGCGCGACCCGGGTGTGAGGACGGTCGTGACAGACAGAGCCTGCCTCGTGGTCTTGCGTGAGAGGCAGGCTCTGTCAGGCCGAGCGGTGCGCAGGAAGCAGGATCAGGCCTGGCGCGCGAGCAGCTCTTCGAGCCGATCCCACGACTCGACGGCGCCCGTCTCCATGCCGGAGTGCAGCATGCCGTCGCGATCCTCGGTCGACTCGAAGAACGACGTCATCGTCACGCGAGTGCGAGCGCCGAGGTCCTCGAGCGTCAGGGTCTCGACCACGACGTGCCCTGGGAAGCCGTCGAACTCGAAGGTGTTGACGACGCGCTCGGGCGGCGTGACTTCACGGTACTCGCCATGGAACACGTACGTCCCGCCGTTGGCGTCGTTCTGGACGAAGCGCCAGGAACCGCCCGGGCGCACGTCCATCGTCTCGACGACGGTGGTCAGGGAGCGCGGCCCCCACCAGTGAGGCACCGAGGTAGGATCGGTCATGGCTTTGAAGACCACGTCGCGCGGCGCGTCGAAGATGCGCGCCATGCGGATCTCGCGGTCGGACGGCAGGGTGAGCGGGGTGGACTTGTCGGCAGCGGTCATGATTCGTCTGTCTCCTGTGTAGGGTGGGTGGTCGCCTCGGGCGCTGTGTGATCGCCCTGGACCTCTTTAAGGTAGTCGCCGAGTCGATCGAAGCTTGCTTCCCAATGCTGGCGGTAGAACTCCAGCCACTCGGAAAGCGACTTGAGCGGCGTCGGATCGAGCTTGCACGGCCGAAGTTGAGCCTTCCGCCCGCGGGTGATCAGGCCGGCCTTCTCGAGCACCTTGAGGTGCCGCGAGATGGCGGGCAGGCTCATGTCGAATGGCTCGGCCAGCTCGGAGACTGAAGCCTCGCCCTGGCTCAGACGGCTCAGAATGGCGCGCCGGGTTGGGTCCGCCAGGGCCGTCAGGGTCAGGCTCAATCGATCAGGGGGGTGGGAGTATTGTTTAACCAACATGTTAAATACAAGGACAGGATATAGCACAGGCGATCTAGAGTCAAGACCCAATTTGGCAAAGCTGGCCGACCTGCTCGCGCAGCGCTTGAATAACCGGATCGACGGAGAAGCAGGGATGCTGGGGCAGGCTGCGCGGGTGGCGCAGATATGAGCCGCTGACGTGATCATCATCGGGCATGCCCTTCGAGCACGCTGCTCGGCATCATCAGCGATCTCCGCGCAAACCGCCGCCAGAACCCCCAACCATTGCCGGCCAGTCCGCCCGGATTTGTCGTGGTACACTGGTTGATCGTATCGATGTTTAGTCAGCAGTCTTGTGCGTGTCTCCGTTGGGTTTCGTCTCTGCGTGATGGGCGTTTGACTTCTGAAGATCGGATCACCTGTGGGTTTCAAAACGTTCAACCTCGATGCGCGGCTGATGACCGCCATCGCCCGCGCCGGCTACACCGAGCCGACGCCCATCCAAAAGGCAGCCATCCCCGTCGCGCTGACCGGCCGTGACCTGATCGGCACGGCCCAGACCGGCACCGGCAAGACCGCGGCCTTTGTCCTGCCCATCCTGCAGCGCCTGCTCCCCGGCCCGCGCAACCAGGCTCGCGCGCTCATCATCACGCCGACTCGCGAGTTGGCCGAACAGATCAACGACACCATCAAGGCACTGGCGGCCGGCACGTCGCTGCGCAGCGCCACCATTTATGGCGGCGTGGGCCAGGCCCCGCAGGTCAGAGCGTTGAAGGACGGCGTCGAGATCCTGGTGGCCTGCCCGGGGCGGCTGCTCGACCTCATCGACCAGCGCTACGCCAAGCTGACTGCCCTCGAAGTGCTGGTGCTCGACGAGGCGGACCGCATGTTCGACATGGGCTTCCTGCCTTCGGTGCGCCGCATCCTCAAACACGTGCCGGCGCGCCGCCAGACGATGCTGTTCTCGGCGACGTTCCCGCGTGAAGTCGAAGAGCTGGCCAGCCAGTCGCTGCATCGGCCGGAGCGCATCGCCGTGGACCTGGCGCGGCCGGCGCACACCGTCGCGCACGCGCTCTTCCCCGTGGCGCCTCATCTGAAAACGAATCTCCTGTTGGCGCTGCTCCAGCAGACGGCGACCGACTCGGTGCTGATCTTCACGCGCACCAAGCACCGGGCGCAGCGCCTGGCGCGTCAAATCGAGCGTGAGGGTTACAAGGTCACCAGCCTGCACAGCAACCGCAGCCAGAACCAGCGCCAGTCGGCGCTCAACGGCTTCAAGGGCGGCACGTACCAGATCATGGTGGCCACCGATATCGCGGCCCGCGGCCTCGACGTCGAGAGCATCTCGCACGTGATCAACTACGACATGCCCGACACGGCCGACGCGTACATCCATCGCATCGGCCGCACCGGCCGCGCCCAGCGCACCGGCGACGCCTTCACGCTTCTGACGCCTGAGGACGACTCGATGGTGCGCACGCTCGAGAAGATCATGGGGCAGCGCATCCCGCGTCAGACGCTCGCCGGTTTCGACTACGCGGCATCGGCGCCTGAACGTGAGGCGAGCAGCCCGGCACAGCACGGCCCGCGACGCGGCGGGCAGGGCGGGGCGCGCCGCAATGAAGGCCGCCCCGAGCGTCGTGAGCCGGCGAGCAGCCCGCGACCCAGTCGCCCGGCTCCGCGACCCGCAGCCCAGGGTGAGCGACGCGAACAGACCGGCGTCGCCAAACCCGAAACGCGACCAGCCCCGTCGCAACGGCCCGAACAGCGACCACAGCCTGCCGGCAGCGCTCGCACGCCACGCTGGCAGTACCGCGGGTCGCGCCGCAACCAGAACAGCCGCTGAAGCAGGGTTCGGCCGGGCACTCGCTCGGCCGTCTGTATGGAATAGCACAAACTCGCACATTCCGAAGCGGTCTTCGAGCCAGCCCCGCGTTATGCTGAGGTCATCGCCCGATGACCTTGCATCCAATCTATGTTGATGTGGACATGCTGGTGTCCGTGGCCGCGGCACTGTCTGGCCCCGGGCAACCCACCGACTCGCCCTCGCGCCTGGGCTCGGCCTCCACGGCTTTCGAGTTGAAGGCTCTGTTGGGCGACGTCACCGGCCGCGTCCCCTCGACCCCAGCGCCGGCTGACGGCGCCGCCGCCATCTTCTCCGACCCGCAACGGATGCGGCAGCGCACCGAGGCACTCCTCGCCCTTCGGCTCTACGAGCACCTGTGTGCCGACCCTGACGGGCTGCGCCGCCCCTCAAAGATCGAGGACCTGGCCTCCGTGACCATCGACAGCTTGATCGAAGTCAGCGGCATGTTGTCGCGCGGCTATCTCGAGCGCGTGCACGATTTCTTTGAGGCGGTCTGCCTGACCGAACAGTTCAGCGACATCTCTGAAGACCAGGGCCTGACGTGGACTGAGACCGGCGAGGCAGCCTTCACACGGCGCAAGCGCGCGGGCCGAGTCACGCCGGCCGAGCGTCTCCGGGATCTGCTGGCCGCCGAGCTTCGCCGGTCGGTGTGGCGCACGCTCGTGCTAAAGGCCGTCGCTTCGGAATGGCCAGCGACGGCCGTCATCCTTCGAGCGGAATGTCTGGAGAAGGGCGCGCTGACGGATCTTCAAGGGCGAGTGGTGCGGGTCGTCGCCAAGATCACCCGTGTCGTCGCGGCAGACCAGGAAATCAACCTCTTGTCAGGGTTGGGAGTTGGCCTGATCCGCCCCGGCTTCCTGGAGGAGTACGTCAGGGCGCATGTCCCCAACCCCGACGTCACCTTCGATCCCGGCCCCTCAACTCTGGCCGGCCCGGCCGCTATCCTCATGCCGCTGATGATTCTGGCCTGATGGCGATCCGGCCAGATCTGCCCGCCCATGAACCCTCTAGAAGCGCAAGACAGCCGCGCACACGCCCTTGCCGGGGATCAGGCGCTGCGGGAGTGCGAACACTCGAGCGTTTGTCGCAGTCGCGTGGCTGGCTGCCAGGTCGAGCAGGTCGTCGCGCAGCCCTGAACCACGCCGGTCGCCGTCAATGTGCACGATGCCTGTGTCGGGATCGAACGATCCCCAGACCACGCGATCGAGCGCGACGAACAAGGAGGCGACGCGCCCCTGACTCGCCGCCGGGAGGATCTTGCGCAGGTCCGTGCTGACTCGAGCGGTATGGGCCAACCGCTCGACCTCGGCCAGGGCGGTGACGCGAGCCATCGCGCGCTCTGGCGCCAGCCGGTCCCAGGCCGCGACGTGCAGGCGGGTCGGGTCCAGGCGGTCGACGTTGCCATCGATCTCGGCCTCGACCAGGGCCGGATAGCGACTGACCTGCCGATACAGGTCGAGTTGGTAGCGGACCCCGGCCAGCACCAATGGCGGGCGCTCGGGCGGCAGCCACGCACTGAGCGCTGCGTCGATCCTGCGGCAGAGATCCAGTTGCTCGTCTCGCAAGTGCTCGTCAGTTGAAGGTGTGCCAAAGAACGCCGCAGTGCCGCGCCGGCCCGGCCTACTGGCCGGGCCTGAGCCCTGCAGCCGCAGCCTGGCGGTCGCCTCCAAATCGGCGCGCAGCGAATCGGCGAGTGAGTGGGGCAGGGCTTCTGTCGGTGCTTCGGTCAGGCCGTCTTCATTGCCGAGAAAGAGCCGGGCCGACTTCTGGCTGAGCGCGAGCAGATAGTAGGAAAGACGGTCCGAGACCAGGGGCCACAGAAGCTTCAAGTGAAATCGATTGCCGACGAAGACCGCGGGGCCGATCGCCTCGCGTAACTCGTAGACCCAGCCCGAACCAACTGTGAGGAAGAAGGCGAGACCGCCGGGAGGATCCCGCCAGAGCGCGGCGTCATCCACGAGGGAGCGAGCAGGTTCGAGGATGAGGGCGCGGGCTTCGGTGTTCAACCCGTGTGCCGTCAGTTCGATCTCCGCCACACGCAGCAGATGGCGCAGCTGGGTTCGATTTTCGAACGCGAGCGTGCCGTCCCGGCGGTTGGGCAGATAGATTGACACAGCGGGGCGCACGAGATCGCAGGTTCGGGCACGGATCTCGGCGAAGGATGCGGGCTTCATGCGTTCTCCTTTTCGACCAGGTGATTCGATTGGAGACGACGATGGGCGCCGCGGATGTCTCAAGAGACGCGGCGCCGGAAAAGTGGGTCACAGACCGAAAGATGGGGAGAAGGCGAAAGCCACGACATCCGGTTGGGCAAGCGTCACGTAATCGGCGGTCGCCATCTTGAGTCTTTCCGAATTCATGCCGACCTGAAACGCGATCGAGTCGGTTCCGGCCAGGTCGGAGTCGATCACCGTGCGCATGTCAAAGAGCCTGCCAAACGGCGGCATGGCTCCGGGCAGGCAATCAGGGCAGCGATGGCGAAAGAGATACTCTGGAGCCGGGCTGGCGTGGTGCACTGAGAGGGCGGCGCGCACTTTGGCGAAGTCGACTCGGGATGCCGTCGCCAGGACGAGCATGACCAGGTCGCCGTCGGCCTCGGCGACGATGACTTTGGCGACGCCTTTGCCCCTGTCGTGGAGGCCAATCTCCACGTCGCGTGGGCGCTGAGTTTGGTAAGACACACCGGACTGCTCAACGAGGTTCAGAATCCGCTCGAGACAGGATTCCATTCTTAACGACCTCCCGCGTGCACGGTGCCGGCCCCTGATCGAAACGAAAGGTCAGAAGGCACCTCATACCCTAGCACCATGTGTGAGCGGAGGTAAGTGACGTTCGACGCCACGCGGGCCGTATCGATCGATATGTCTTTAAGATTGGATCCAGCTGACGTTCGAGCGTTGGATATGTAAGGAAGGCCTCGTTTTTCGTGATCGCGGGCCTTTAAGGTTCGGGACGTTCCCAGCAGGCCCAACGCGCCTGGGCCGAGCCGCTTTGGGCGGCCGCGGCAGATCGTTTGTCGAAACCTTCAAGCGCATAGAGGCGCGCCCGCAACTCGGCTTCGCCCGGCGCGCCCAACGGAACCGTGCAGCCGTCGCGCCGCCCGACAAGCACCCAGGCCGCGCCGGCGCTGTCGGGCCGACACTCGATCATCACAAAGGTGAGGTCACGCCAGGCCATGCGTTCCGCCAGGCCCGATGGCCCATGGCAGACGATGAGCGAGTCGGTAACCTCGACCCAAACGGCTTCGCCCGAGCGGGACGGTGTGTCAAGCGAGAGATTGATTCGCCACGGCATCAGTGCCATCCCATCAGCCCCCACACCGACTGCACAGCGTGCCAGAGGTCGGGCAGAAAGCGCGCGAGGAGGATCAGGGCCAGCACCAGCAGCCACTTCGACGGGAGACGCCCATGGAAGGACGTCAGCCGCTTCTGGACTGTGAGGCTGACCTCGAGCTCGTGTTCGGTCTTCTTTTTCTTGTTGTCGTTGTGTTCGGACGACCCCGCCCTGTGTTTCTGTTGCATCACGCCACCCTGGACAGGATACAGAACTTATGTTCTAATGGCAAGTGCCAGATGTGGCGGTGCCGACGCTTGCATAACCAAGACGGATCGATAAAATCAACAGCTTGCCTCTATCGATAGCCAAGCATCGTTGCCGGAGCGTTCGGATCTGGGGCAGGGCCCCTGTCAGGGCCCTCCGGCTTGCACAGTATCCCTAACTCGCGAGGTGAGTGTGACGACTGCGACCAAACACGCTTACAGCGGCGCCGACGTCGAGCAGCTCAACTGGAGCCGCGCCGTCCGCGCCAACCCGGGCATGTACGTGGGCGATGCCCGCGAACACGGCCTGCACCACATCCTGTGGGAGATCATCTCGAACTCGATCGACGAGGCCGTGGCCGGGTTCGGCAAGCAGATCGAGATCGTGCTCGAAAAAGACGGCAGCGCCACGGTGATCGACCAGGGCCGCGGCATCCCGATCGAATGGAAGCCCGAGTCGAACCGCTCGGCGCTGACCCTGCTCTTCACGGCCCTCCACGCCGGCGGCAAGTTCAAAGACAAGGAACGCGACCCGAAGAAGGGCGCGTCGGCCTATTCGAGTTCGGGCGGCATGCACGGCATCGGCACCAAGGCCTGCAACGCCCTCTCGGCCTGGCTCGAGGTGACGGTGCGCCGCCACGGCCTGCGCTTCGTCCAGCGCTTCGAGCAGGGCGGCGACAAGATCACGCCCGTCGAGGTCTACGACGCCGAGGGCCAGATCGCCGAGATCAGCGAGCACTTCTCCATCGATCTCGACAAGAACCAGATGGCGACGAAGGTGCTGGTCAAGGGCAAGCCCGTCAAGTTCAAGCCCTACAAAGACACGCACACCGGTACGTCGGTGTCCTTCCTGCCCGAGCGCAACTACTTCGACGCCAAGGCGATGGAATGGACCAAGGACGCCGCTGTGCCGTGGGACGCCGAGCGGCTGCGCACGCGCCTGCGCCAGGCCTCCTTCCTCAACGCCGGCGTCAAGTTCAAGTTCACGGACAAGCGCTCGGGCGGCGAGACCGAGACCTTCGAATCCGATAAGGGCCTGCTCGGCTACCTGAGCTGGCTCAACGACGGTGAGGAGCCGCTGCACAAGCCGATCGAGATCGAGAAAGAGCTCGAGCTCGAGGTCAACGACGCCCAGCAGAAGCTGCGCATCCACATCGCCCTTCAGTACGCGGGCGACATGACCCACCTCGAGTCGTTCGTCAACAACATCCCGACCGCGCAGGGCGGCAAGCACGTCCAGGGCTTTCAGACCGGCCTGATGAAGGCGATCAAGGGCTTCGCCGACGACAAGAAGCTGATCAAGAAGGAAGATCTGCGCTCCGACGACGTGCTGCTCGGCCTGACCAGCGTGATCGCGATCGAGATGACCTGGACCCCGCAGTTCCAGGGTCAGACGAAAGACGCGCTCAACAGCCCCGAGATCTACGGCCCGGTGATGAGCACGGTCTACGAGGCCATGCAGGGCTACCTGAACAAGAACATCCCGGTCGGCAAGCTGATCGTCAACCAGGCGTTGGCGAGCTCGCATGGCCGCGAGGCCGCGCAGCTGGCGCGCCAGGCCGTGATCAGCCGCGGCGGCGGCCTCGACGACGCCGGCTCCGAGCTGACGATCAAGAAGCTGGCCGACATCCAGCGCCGCAACGGCCAGCCGATGGTGCCGGTCGAGCACACCGCGCTCTTCCTCGTGGAAGGCGACTCGGCCGGTGGCTCGGCCAAGCAGGGCCGGACGGCCACGCACCAGGCCATCCTGGCGCTCCGCGGCAAGATCGACAACGTCTGGGACCGCAAGCTTGTCGACATCCTCAAGAGCGCCGAGATCGCCACGATCCTGCGCGCGATGGGCGGCGTCGACGACAAGGGCGAGACCTTCGACCCCGAGCAGATGCGCTACGGCCGGATCTCGCTGATGGCCGACGCTGACGACGACGGCGCGCACATCGTCTGCCTGCTGATTACGATGTTCTGGAAGCTGCGTCCCGAGCTGATCAAGGCCGGGCGGTTGTACGTCTCTCGCCCGCCGCTGTACCAGGTCAAGCCCAAGAAGGGTGAGCCGCGCTACGCCTACACCGAGGCCGAGCGCGACGCGTACGTCGGCAAGCTCGGCGGCATGGGCGCCGTCCACGTCCAGCGCTACAAGGGCCTGGGCGAGATGAACGCCGAGCAGCTCAACGAGACAGCGCTGGCGCTGCCGCCCGAGGCCCTCAATGGCCGGGCCGACACGCTGACGCGCGACGACTTCGCCCGCCATGCTCACGAGCTCAAGGTGACGGCCGAGGACGCCAAGGCCATGGGCAAGACGCTCGAGCTCCTCATGGGCCGCAGCGTCGAGAACCGCCGCGAGTGGTTGATGGGCTCCGGATGGAGAGGGGAACAGGAGTAATGGCCGAGTGGGTGGTCGCACCCAGTCGCTAAATACCTTATGGCCAAGTCCAAGAAACCCACCAAGCCTTCGGCAAACGGCAAAAGCGCGCCGAAGAAGCCTGTCGTAAGGGCGACGCATGCGTCGCCCCGTGGCAGCGGAGACGCCCCACAGCCGACGCTGCCGATGCGCACTGAGCGCAACGCGGCCGAGGAAGTGGATCGCCTGATCGAAAACGGCACAGCGCTGGCCAAGGGCGTCCCGGGCGCGCTGCTCCTCGACGCGAACTACAGGCGCTATGCCGAGATGGTCGTGCTCGGCCGCGCCATCCCGGATGCGCGCGACGGCATGAAGCCCGTGCACCGGCGCATCCTTTACGACATGCTGATCGAGCTCGGCCTGAGCTCCAGCAGCCCGCACAAGAAGTCGGCCCGCGTGGTCGGCGACGTCCTCGGCAAGTTCCACCCGCACGGCGACAAGTCGGTCTACGACGCGATGGTCATCCTCGCGCAGGACTTCTCGATGCGTCTGCCGCTTGTCGACGGACAGGGCAACTTCGGCTCGCAAGACGGCGACTCGGCGGCTGCGATGCGCTACACCGAAGCGCGCTTGAGCCAGGCCGGCGAGATCATGCTGTCGGACATCAAGTCGAACACCGTCGACTTCCAGCCGAACTTCGACGGCTCGATGGACGAGCCGACGGTGCTGCCGACGCGCATCCCGAACCTGCTGATCAACGGCTCGAACGGCATCGCGGTCGGCATGGCGACCTCGATCCCGCCGCACAACGTCGGCGAGGTCTGCGACGCCGTCACCTACGTGGCCAACCGCTGGGACACGCGCGAGAAGATCAAGACCAACGATCTGATGAAGATCATCCCCGGGCCGGATTACCCGACCGGCGGCGTGGTCTATCGCTACCGCGAAGACAAAGAGACCGGCGAGCCCGTCGACGTGATCTATCAGGCCTACGACACCGGCAAGGCCGTGTTCGTCGTCCAGGCGGCCGTCGACATCCAGGAGATCGGCGGCGGCAAGAGCGAGATCGTCGTCACCGAGATCCCGTTCCAGGTCTGGAAGAGCACGATCAAGGACCGCATCGCCGATAACCGCGACGCCTTCCGCAACGCCGGCGTCGCTAACGTCGCCGACCAGTCGGACCGGAAGGGCATGCGCCTGGTGCTCGAGACCGTGCGCGGATTCGAGCCCAACAATGTGCTGCAGTACCTGCTCGACAAGACCCAGTTGCGCGACAGCCAGAGCTACAACGCCGTGGCGCTCGTCCGCGACGCCGACGGCCGACGCCGCCCGCAGTTGTGTGGCCTGCGCCTGCTGCTGACTGAGTTCATCAACTTCAGGCTCGAAGTTATCGTCAGGCGCAGCAAGTACGAGCTCGAGCGCGCCGAGGCCCGGCTGCACATCGTCGCGGCCCTGCTCAAGGCGATCAACGACATCGACGCCGTGATCAAGATCATCCGCACTTCGGCGGACGTCGATGATGCGCGCAAGAAGTTGATGAAGCGCCTGGACATCGACGAGATCCAGGCCAACGCCATCCTCGACATGCAGCTGCGCCGCCTGGCTCGACTCGAGTACAAGAAACTCGACGACGAGCGCAAGGAGCTCGAGGCGCGCATCAAGGAACTCAAGTCCATCCTCGGATCCGAGAAGAAGCGGCTCGAGATCGTGGTCGCCGAGACCAAAGAGATCAAAGACAAGTTCGCCACGCCGCGGCGCACGATCATCATCGACAACGAGCAGGGCCACAAGGCCGTGGTCACGGGCCCGATCGCGGCCGAGGGTCCGCAGATCGTGATCATCAGCGATGAGGGCGTGCGCACCGAAGACGCGAGCGGCTTCAAGGACAAGGTCGCATCTGGCGCGCCGTCGTCGCGCGCCGTCGAGGTCGTGCTCCAGCGGTTCATGGCGGATCCCGAGGCCAAGGTCGTGCTGATCAGCGCGAGCGGCCGACTGTGGAAGGGCAGCGTCGCGCGGCTGGCCCAGGGGATGCAGCTCGAGGGCGATCAACTCGTCTACGCCGGACTGGCTGACCCCGCCGGCAAGATCGTGCTGGCCACGCTGGGCGGCAACATCAAACGCGTCGCCATGGAAGACGCGCTGAAGGGCGTCGAGGCCAGCTGGGCCATGATCATCGGACTCGATGAAGAAGACCAGGTGGTCTTCGCCGGCGCCGGCAGCGACGAGGCCCAGGTCTTCCTCTACAGCGAGGGGGCCACGGGCGAGTCGAAGATGCTGCGCTTCCCGGCCGCCTCGGTGAACCCGCAGGCGACGCCGAGCGCGCGCGGCATGGCGGGCATCAAACTGCCCGAAGGCGAGGCGGTGCGCGGCGGCATGCTGTTCGAGCCGGGCTCGGACAAGAAGGCCGTGGTGCTCATGACCACCGAGGGCCTGATCCGCCGTGTCGGCCTCGACGAGTTCCCGACTCAGGGCCGGGCAGGGCAGGGCGTCCAGATCCTCAAGATCACGGATGCGACGGGCCCGATGGCCGGGGCAGCGCTGGTCGGCTCGGACTCGAGCGTCGATATCTACTCGGTCAAGTCCAAGCGCCTGCGGCTCGACTTCAAGGAAGTGCCGTCGGGCAAGCGCGCGCACCCAGGCGTGTCGCTGCGCAAGCAGATCCGCGACCTGTTCGGCGGCGAGTCGCTCATGCGCGTGGTCGCGCTCGACAAGCTCAACCGCTGATCGATCCTGCCGCGACGATCCTCACAGCGCCGGCCTGACACCAGGCCGGCGCTGTCTTTTTTCGATGACACTGTTGTCTGGAACAAACGACTCGATTCCAGATCATGCCGCCCTGGACAAGTTGCCACAATCAGCGACCCGCTCATGTGGCACTTCGTACATGTCTCGTTTTTTGCGAGAGTTCATGTGACAAATCTCAGTCGGTGACTGTGGCAGACGGCCCTTCTATCACAAGACAGTTTGAGTAGAGTGGTCATGAACCGGCTCAGCGCCTGGTGCTGGGCCTGGAGGGCATCATGCATCAACTTCAACTCGACGAGGATACTCGCAATACGTTGGCCGAGACCATCGAGACCGCCATCGGCGATCTGCGCATGGAAATCGCGGACACCGACAGCTACGACTTCCGCCAGCTGCTCAAGTCCCGCGAAGCGACGCTGAAACGTCTGCTGGCCGATCTGTCAACCGCGCCTCTGGCGGTCTGAAAACGGCTTCGACCAACTGAATAGACGCAGCGTTGAGGCGCGTTTCCGCCGCGACCTCACCAGCGTTTTCTTCTTCGAAGAACGAGCCCGGGCCAGGTGTTCAGCACCTGGGCCGGGCTCGTCGCGTTGATCGGCGGAACACCTGGCCGTTGATTGAGCCTGGCTTACTTCTGCGCCACCTGTAACGATCCGCGCACTGCTGCTGACGCTGTGATTTGAAACCGCCCTCAGGGGATGACGACAAAAGCTTTCGCGTCAACATCGACATCGCCTCCCGCGATTGGGTCGATCTGCAGATTCGGCACGAGCACGTTGAAGCCCGTGGCCGCGTCCCACAGTCCGTCGTTGGCGAAGCGAACGGCATACGCGGGTTGGTCGCGCAGGGCGTCTGCCGCATCGGGCAGCCAGAGCGCGAGGCGATATGCGCCGGCCGGCGCATCGGCTGGGACGCGCAGCGTGGCGCTGAGCGTCGCTGATTGACCGGGCGCCCACAGTCGCGCGTCGGTATGTTCGAGCGTGACGACGTACCGAGATGGGCCGTCGAGCACGACCTCGACAGGCCGCGGGTTGACGGGCGCCGCGAAGCCTTCATTGTGGAGTGTGACCGAGAACGACAAGGCGCCGCCCGGCCGCACGGCGGCATCGAGGCTGGCCGAGTCGAGGACGAGTCGGTACCCGAGGCGCCGACTGATCTCGGGCATGCAGCCGCCAGTCTCCCAACTGCGCAGCACGAGTTTGTTGAAGCTGGCGTTGATCTCCGTGTAGTGGAAGCGCTCCATCTCTTCGAGGGCGGTCGGGCAATCGGAGCGGGGCGGGTTGTGCTGGCAGGTCTCGCCGCCCATGGCCGTGTAGGCCGTCACGGCTGCGATGAATGACTTCTCGTCCTCGATCGATGCGCCTTCGCGCTCGTAAGTGCCCTGGTCGGTGTCGCTGGCCAGGAAGCAGTCATTGTGGTGGCCGATGCGCGCGCGCATGTCGCCGCTCGCCGCCGCTGTGATCGCAGTCTCGGGTTTCAATGGCTCGCCGACCAGAGAGCGGATGTCGCCGGGATAACGCAGTTGGATCTGGCGGTCGGCCGGCAGCGCGTCGAGCAGGGCGTCGACGATGGCCAGCTTGGCATCCGGGTCAGTCGCGAGCCCGTGGGTCGATGTGTGCCACTCGCCCCAGGCGCCGATGAAGCCGGCTTCCATCCAGGCGATGACGTCGCTGTTGGCCTTGAGGATCGGCTTGAGTTGGGCGATGTGGCGCAGCACCTGGTCGAGCGAGGCATCCGGCTCCGAGTCGGGGTAGGGGCCGAAGTTGTACGTGAAGCGCAACACGAGCTTGACTCCCCCGGTGCGGATGTCGCCGAGAGCGGCACTCAATTGATCGAGGAAATCCTGCGGCAGGTCCTGCTCGCGATAGGCGTCGAGGCGCACGTCGGTGTGGATGAGCGTGCGGTTCAATGCCGTGCGAATCGTGCCGTAGTCGGTCGGCGCTGTGATGATGTCGAGCGGCACGAAGAACCCGCGCTCGGGGTTGGGGATGTCGGCCTCGGTCGGCGTGAAGGTCAATGCAGTCGGCGTCGGCTCAGGCCCAGGCGGTGTCGCGCAGCCCGCCAGGACCAGAAGGGCAGCGCAGGCGAGCAGAAAGAGAGGGCGCATGGTGTCGATCCTTTGAGTGAATCTTCAAAGCGTCACGCGTCTCAAACATGGGCCAACGCTTCGGCCAGCGTCGCCTGGGCGGCGGTGCCGCCGGCGGCGCGCGTCGAGAGCGATCCGCACGCTGCAGCGAAACGCAAGGTGCGATCGAGGTCCCAGCCGGCCAGATAGCCGTAGATGAAGCCGGCATCGAACGAGTCACCGGCGCCTGTCGTGTCGACGAGGTCGACTGGCACGATGCCGGCACGCGCCTCGCGCGATCCCTGCACAGCCCGCGAGCCTTCGCCGCCCAGCTTGACAGCCACAGTGCCGATGAGCGGCCGCAAGGCTTCAAGGCCCGCGTCGACGTCTGTCGCGCGCGTGATCGCCAGCAGCTCAGTCGCGTTGGGCAGGAACACGTCGGTGTGTTCAAGCACCTGGTCGAGGCCATCGTCCCAGGCCTCACGCGGATCGTAATTGGTGTCGAGCGACGTGCTCAGCCCCGCCGCCTTGGCGTCGGCATACAGGGCCGGGATCGATGGGCGCAGCGCGTCGAGCAGGAAGTAACTGCCGAGGTGCAGATGGCGGGCGCGCGCGAACGACGCGCGGTCGACCTCATCGGCCCTCAACGCCGCGATCGAACCGAGGTACGTCAGGATGGCACGATCGTTGCCGCGCGAGAGGATGACGGTCAGGCCCGTCTTGATCGTCGGGTCTGTGACGATGCCCGACGTGTCGATGCCATAGGCGCGAAGCGCGTCGACCATGAACCGCCCAAACGTGTCGTCGCCGACCTTGCCGATGAAACCCACGCGAAGGCCGAGGCGGGCCGCTCCGCATGCGAAGATCGCTGACGATGAGCCGATCGTCAGATCGGCCACATCGATCAGCTTTTCGACCTGGCCGAACGTCGGCGTGACGTCGCCGCGCAGGATCAGGTCGCAATTCAGCTCGCCAATGACGAGCACGTCAAGGTCGCGCGGCTCAACGGCCATAGTCGGCATACCAGCCTTCCCCGATGTGGGGCGCCTGCCAGTGCGCGGACCAGGGCCGGGCGAGCGCGTCGCAGAGAGCGGTCAGGCGCGCCATCCGCTCACGGGCTGTGGTCCTCAGGAACATGGCCCGTTCCGGACCGGTGAGGGCAGTGGCTTCCTTCCAAACGGCCCGCCCGGCGGCCACGCCGCTCGCGCCGGCCAGGCAGGCGACCCTGACCTGGCGCAGGTACGTGTCGTAGTCGACGCCGGCCGAAAGCAGGATCCAGGGCGCGGCGCTGGCCGCCGTCAGTTCGGCGCAGGCCTCGGCCCACCGGTGTTCGTCGGGCTCAGCGGTGATGTCCAGCGGGAACTCGGCCTTGAGCACATCGACGCCCGGGACCACAAGCCGACGTGCCGTTTCGATCACGACCTCGCGCATCTCGGCGCCCTTGAGCTTCTTCTGCGATGCATCAAGCGCGTAAGAGAGCGGCTCGAGGCACAGCGTCAGGTCGGCGGCCCGGCACTCGGCGGCGACCTCGCGCACGAAGGCCTCTATCGCGGCTGCCGTTTCGGCGCCAGGGTGGTAGTAGATCAGCAATTTGACGGCGTCGGCGCCCAACGCGCGGCTCTTGGCCACGCTCCAACCTTGCAGGATCTGGCTGTTGCGCGCGGTCGGGCCGCCGGTGTAGCCGGTGGCCTCGAGCGCCACCATCAGGCCAGAGCGGCCGGGCAGGGCGGCGGCCGCAATGCATTGCGCTGCCCCGACTTCCGGGTCGAGCAGAGTGGCCGAGGCCGCTGGCGCGACGGCCGACACCACGTCGATCTTGAACGCGCTCATCGCAGCGTCACTGACGGAGGCTGGGTCGCGCGGGTCGAGCGCCTGCCTCAGGTTGTTTCGCTGATCAAGTGCCAGCACGCTCACTGCGCCGCGCGGCGTCGAGAGCGCTTGAAGACCGCGATATTTCCCGATGGTAGTAGTGGGCATGGTGGTGTTCCGGTTTGGACGACGAAAGACGAACGACGAGGGTTGACCATTCTTCTGCCTCGAGGCGCTCGTCAGTTGCCGTCTGTCCTTTCTGCGACGACACGATACAAGCCGTCGGCATTATCGAGTTCGAACCGGGTCAAGACTGACGCGGGTGGTGCTTCGGTGAAATAGACGGGCTGCGTGGCCCAATGAGCGGCTATGTACTCCATGGCGGAGTCCGCAAGGCCGGTCTCGCCGTCCTGCGGTTGCGCTTCGTGGAAGGCGATGCCGGTGCGGCCTTCAAGCACATGGGCGACGAACACGTCAGCATACAGCTGGTCCCAACTCGTGAAGACGATGGCGTCGTCTGCCAGCGAGTCCACGAGCCCACGAGCGTCGCGTATCGGACCCTCGGGGTCGTGGATCGGGTAGGGATAGTCCTCGAAGCCAAGGTCTTCGATGCCAGGTGGAAGCGCGTCGATCCAGGCCTGTCGCACCGTGGGGACCACGGGCCAGGCCATCCAGAGGGCGACGCCGACGCCGGCGGCGTTCGCGAGCCAGCGCCCCGGGTTCGCATCGTCGTGACGCAGCGCGCGAGACACACCTTCCTGGATCACGGCGGCTCCGCGCGAGATCGCCAGGGCCAACAGCGCATACCCGGGCAGATAAAACACGACGATGTCGTACACGCCATAATTCAGCACGAAGGCCACCTGGATCAACCACGCGATACCGAGCAGCAAGGCCTCACGCGGCTCAATGATCACCAGAGCCGCGGCGCCCAATCCTGCAAGCACCAGCGCGGCCGATGGCCACATCTGTTGAAGCACGTCGAGATAGACAGGCCCTTGCTCGCCCAGGCTGTTGGCCGGGTCCGGGGCCATGAGCCTCTGAAATTGTCGCGCTTCGAGCGAAAAGCGCAGGCGCTCCCAGGGCTGATCGAGGTCCGCGGGTGTCAGGCCCCACACAGACGCCGAGGGCCTGACGACCGTGTTGAAATAGCTTGACGGGGCGTTGACGGTGTCGACCACCCCAAAGGCGCCGAGCGCCAGAACGACGCCGAGCACCGCGCCGCCGAAAGCTGAACGCCACTTCTTCGTCACGGGCAAAGTGCTCACGTAGAGGAGCGCTGCGGGTGCGGCCAGCGCCACCGTGCTGTGAACGCCGAGGCTGAGTCCGCCGACCACGCCGGCGCCGGTGATCCAGCGTGAGTCCTTCTGCTCTGCTGCCATCAACAGCATGAGCACCACGATTGCCAGGAACAGCACAGCCGGTGCGTAGAGTTCCGTGATTGTGGCATGCAGCCAGAACAATGGGACGGTCGAGAGCATTACCGGGCCGATGAGGGCCGCGATCCGCCAGCCGCCCAACACTCGCGCGCACAGGTACAGGGTCCCCAAACCCGCGGCGGCACAGACGGCCGAGAAGAGATTGACACGCCAGGCTGGATCGCCGGGGACCAGGCTCGTAAAGATCCGCGCCGCGAGCACATAGACTGGATACCCTGTGGGATGGGTGTGACCCAGCGTGTAGGCCTGGGTCTGGAGTTCGGCGCTGTCTCCGAGCAGCAGACCCGGCGCTGTCGTCCGCGCGAAGAGCAACAGTGCAGCCCCAAAGACGCCGATGGCGATTGCCACATCCTGGCGCGTGATCGGCTGCAGCGTCGGCTTCATGATGCCCTGAACTGCGGAAGATAATCTGCCTGCGCCTCGAGCAACTCGTCGGCCAGGATGGCGGCTGCCGCGAATGACTCCACGTACCCATCCAGGACGAGCGCCTGAATGAACTTCTCGCGGCTGCCTTCCAGCGCGGCGTCCACGATCGTCTCGACCCATTGCAGCCGAGTGGCCAGCGACCCGACGATCCCGGCTGAGAGAGGCTCCACGGGAAGTGGGCGCAACCCCGACGCAGTCGTCTGAGCCGGCGACTCGAGGACGGACTCGAGCGGCAGGTTGGACACCTGACCGAGGTTGGGGAGGTTGGCTGAGACGATCAGGCTCTGTCCTTCATGCACGGCTTTGATGATCTCGAGCGCGCGTTCCTGCTCATGATCGATCGCGTCGAGGAAGTCGGCGGGCAGCGGCGCCGGGTCGAGGCCGACGGAAATCATGTCCTCAAACGTGGCGTCGCCCTCTGCGATGGTGGTCTCGAAGCTGAACGCGTCGATGCCGAGACGCTGACCGTAGTAGTGGCCTGTCCGGAAAAACTGCGGGAAGAACTCAGTCGTGTGGCGATCCAGAGCAGACGGGATCGCGCCGAAGCGGAGCAGCAATTCCCAGCTGAAGAGATTGTGGTGCGGCCAATCCATCGCAGCGAACGGGTAGGCGGGCACCGGGAGGCTTGGGTCAACCCCGGCAGCCAGCTTGGCCTGCGCGATCTCGCGCAGCCTGGGCATCGCGTCCTGGCCGCGCACTTTGACGTCGACGAACCAGGTCAGGTGATTGAGCCCGACGGCCGTGCAGACCACGTCCTGCCGCGGCTCGCCGAGAGTCCAGGCGAGGTAGTCGCCGACCGAGTCGACGCCGTGGCACAACCCGACGACGTCGGCGCCTGTCGCTTTGCGAATCGCGCGGCAGATCGGCGACATCGGATTGCTGTAGTTGATGAACAGCGCGTTCGGCGCGAGTTCGAGCACATCGCGGGCGATCGCCACCATCGCCGGGATCATACGCAGCACGCGCGATGAACCACCCGGCCCGACAGTGTCGCCGACCGGCGCGTATATCCCGTACTTGCGCGGGATGAACACGTCCTGTTCCCACGCGCGCCGCCCGCCGACGCCGATCGTACAGATCACGGCCGTGGCGCCGGCCAGCACCTCGCGCCGATCGGTCGAGGCGCGCACCGTGATCGGCGTCTGCCCGGCCGTCACCATTTTGCGCGTCAGATCCGTGGCCACGCGCAGCGCCCGCGGATCGACGTCCACCAGAGACAGTTCGGCCGGCTGACCCTGGCGGATCAGCGCGGCTACAAGGCCGCGCGTGAACACGGCGCTCCCGGCGCCGATGAGGACGATGGACTCAGTCATGGGTGAGCTCCTGACGGCAGACGGCCGACCGCAGACCGCAGATGGCGGACCAAGCGCCTACGACGTCGCCGAATGACAAAAGGTCAGGGGTGCCTTCGCTCATTCATCCGCGGTCGGCTGTCCGCCGTCTGCTGTCTACACCACGTGTGTCTTGAACTGCGGCAGATAGTCCTTGTGTTGGGCGAACAACTCGTTGGTCATCTGACGGATCTCGGCCAGCGAGAGCACTGAGGCCGTGAGCGGATCGTGGCAGATGGCGCGGTAGATCAACGTCGGGTCGCCGGTCAGCGAGCCGGCGATAGCGGCTTCCTCGATGCCGCTCGAGAGCTGCGTGAGCAGCGCAACCTCGCGGGGCAGGGCGCCGACGTGGAAGGGGTGGATGCCCGACCGGTCGACCAGCACAGGCACCTCGACGCACGCGTCCTGCGGCAGGTTGTCGATCAGGCCCGTGTTGCGGACGTTGCCGTTGAACTTGAAAGGCTCGCCGCCCTTGAGGGCGTTGATGATGTAGGCCGCGTATTCGTGCTCGCGCTGCAGGTCCTCGGCCGTCAACGGCTGCGCCAACCGCTCCTTAACCTGATCCTGCCAGGTGGCTTCGTTGTGCTGGTATTCCTTGAGGATGTAGGCGTACTCGCCCGGGTTCCAGTTGGTGCCGTGGGTGCAGTACTTCTCGATCAAGTCGGGGCGCTTGCGGAACCACCAGTTGTATTCCGAGTTGTGCCCGCTCGACTCTGTCACGTACTTGCCGAGCGCCAGGTACATCTCATTGCGCACCTGCTCGGCGTTGTAGATCTCGGGCCGCTCCGTGATCGCCTTGTGGATCAGCGGGTAAGCGTCCTGGCCGTTCCACTTGAAATCGAGATACCAGGCCTGGTGATTGATGCCTGCGCACAGATAGTCGATTTCGTTGTAGGGCGCGCCGATCCACTCAGCCAGCATCATGGCCGTGCCCTGCACCGAGTGGCACAGGCCGGTGACCGGCACGAAGGTCTGCTTCTGGATGGCCGAGACCAGCATGGCCATCGGGTTTGTGTAGTTGAGAAGCATCGCTCCGGGGCAATAGCGCTCCATGTCGCGCACGATGTCCATCATCGGGTTGATCGTGCGCAGGAACCTGAAGATGCCGCTCGGGCCGCGGGTGTCGCCGACGTTGATGTCGATGCCGTACTTCTTCGGGATCTCGATGTCGTGACGCCAGACTTCGGTGGAGCCCGCCAGGATGGTCGTGAGCACCACGTCGGCGCCCGTCAGGGCTTCTGCCCGATCGAGCGTGGCCTCGACTTTGGCCGGGCGGTTCCCGGCGGCCACGAGCTTCTCGACGCCCTTCTTGGCCCACGCCAATCGCTCGGCATGGATGTCCATCAGGCTGATGGTGGCGTCCTCGAGAAGCGGGAAGGTCAGGATGTCGCGCACCAGCTCGCCCGTGAAGCCCAGGCTGCCGGCGCCGATGAAAGCGATTTTGGTCATGTGTTCCTTCCATAAAGACCGCGGATGGCGGACCGTGGTCCGCAGTTGGATGCGCGAAGGCACCCTGGCTGTTTGCATCCCTTCGTCATTGATCGTTCGTCATGCATGGTTCGTTGATGCCAGAGGCGTCCAGCCTGCGGTCCGTGGTCCGCCGTCTGCGGTCTACTTGAATGCGCTTTGCGTCGCCTGGTCCACGATCCAGCGTTGCAGGAAGATGTAGACCAGGAAGATCGGTAAGAGAGTCAGGATCGACGCCGCCAGGACCATGCCCTGGTTCGACGTGTGCTGGGTCTGGAACCAGACCAGCAGCAGCGGGATGGTGCGGTTCTCGGGCGACGTCAACACGATCAGGGGCCAGAGATAGTCGTTCCAGGTGCCCATGAAGGTGAAGATGCCGAGCGAGGCCAGCGGCGGCCCCATCTGCGGCAGGACGATGCGCCAGTAGATGCCGAACTCGCTGGCGCCATCGATACGGGCCGCGTCCATCAATTCGGCCGGCAGCGCTTCGATGAACTGCTTCATCATGAAGATGCCGTAGGCGTCGACCATGAACGGGATGATCAGAGCCCACAGCGAGTCGATCAGGCCCAGCCGCACCGTCAGCAGATAGTTGGGGATCATGACCACCTGGAAGGGGATCATGATCTGGATCAGGATGAGACCAAACGCCAGGCTCTTTCCGCGGAAGTGATACTTGGCGAAGATGTAGCCCGCGTATGAGCTCGTGAAGAGCGTGATCGCCACGCGTGACAGCGACACGATGACGCTGTTGAGCAGATTGCGCTCGAGCGGGATCCTGTCGTCGCTGATGATCGCTTCGTAGTACTTGAGCGTCGGCGTCGCCGGGAAGAAGTCGGGCGGCGTCTTGCGCAACTCGGCTTCGGTCTTGAGCGACGACACGATGATGTAGAAGAACGGCAGGAGCGTCCCGATGAGCCCGACGATCAGTACGGCATAGGCGCCAGAGCGACCGAGCAGCCAGAACGGGTTGAGGCCTTTGCGCGCGGTGTCCATGTCAGTACTCCCACTCCGTGCGCAGCACCCGGAATTGGAACACGGTCAGCACCAGGATCAACATGAACAGCACCATCGACATCGCCGCCGAGAGGCCCAGGTTGTTGGCGAACCTGAAGGCGTTTTCGTAGATGCTCAGCAACATCGTCTGCGTCTGGTTTTGAGGTCCGCCGCGGGTCAGCAGCTGGAAGATCACGAACACCTGCAGCGACGAGATCACGGTGAGCACCGACGTCAACAGCACAGTGCGCCGGAGCAGCGGGACGACGACGAGCCAGAACTCCTGCCAGGGACTGGCGCCGTCCACGCGCGCCGCATCGCGCAGCGACTTTGGGATGCCCTGCAAGGCTGCGACGAAGATGACCAGGTTATAGCCAAAGTCCTGCCAGACGTGCGCAATGACCACGCAGAACATCGCAAGCGGGATCCCGAAGTACACGGTGCTCGGATCCTGCAGCCATGACTTCGGCGGCACGAGGCCGACCCACTTGAACATCTGGCTGAGCAGCCCCCAGCCCGGCGCGTACATGTACGACCAGATGATCACGAGCGCGACCGACGACGACACCGTGGGCAGGAAATAGATCGCGCGAAAGAGAGTCTTGAAGCGTTCGTTGATGCTCTCGAGGAGGACGGCCAGTGGCAGCGTCACCGCCAGATTCAGCGGCAGCACAAGCGCTGTGAAGATAAACGTGTTTGTGAACGCCAGCCGAAAAACCTCGGCGGGCTTGCCGGTGCCCGTGGCGAGCTCGATGTAGTTGTCGATCCCGACGAACGGGTTCTGACCGCCAAGGCCCAGGAACCAGCTCCCCTGTCGGATGGGCGTGTAGCTGAAGAAGCCCAGCACGAGCGCCCAAACGATGGGAAAGATCGAGAACACGCCGAGATACAACAGGATCGGCGCCAGGCTGCTATACGCGAAGCGCCGCTGTTGCCTGTTCAACGCACCCGGCTTGGGCTGAGCCGGAAGTGGCTTAGTCTGCAAGATGGAGGTCATGGGCGTTTGACGGCTCCGTTCGGCAATGCGCTCTTTCGGGCGATCCGCCGGGAGCGGAGCCGCTACCGATGTGTCGGCAGCGGCTCCGCGGTCGTTTCCAACTACCTTTTATTTCGCGGCATCGACCATGGCGTTGGCGGCCTCGTGAATGCTGTCCGCGGCCTCCTTTGCGCTCATGTTGCCCTGCACCGCGCTCAGGATCGTCGGGTAGACGATCTCATAAGCCAGTTGATCGGGATCGGTCAGGTTGCCCTGGTACTGGCCGGCGTCGAGGATCGGCAGGACAGCCGCCAGGTGCGGCGCCACCTCGAGGATCTTCGGGTCCTGTGCCACGGCTTTCATCGCCGGGATCGTGGCCGTGGTGGAGTTGAAGTTGTACACGTTGGCCTGATCGGCGCCGAGGAATGCGGCCAGCTTCCAGGCCAGATCGGCATGTGCCGTGCTCTGGCTCACGACGTAGCCCCAACCGCCCACCGACGCGAACTTGTGAGTCGAGCTCATCATCGGCGGCAGTGACACATAATCGAACGTCAGGTCCGGATAGCCGATCTTGGCGTCGCCGACGTACCACGAGCCGAGCACGCCGATGCCGTTGTGGCCCTGCGCGAACGACTCGCCGACCCATTCGCTCTCGGCGTTGAAGATGATCGGGTCGACGACCTTGTCGGTCTGAGCCATGTCGATCAGCTTCTGGATCGTGGCGACAGCCTCCGGCGAGTTGAAGTTGAAATGCTTGCCGTCCTCGGCGAAGTAGTTGCTTCCCTGCTCGAGGATGCCGGCCAGGAAGTAGGTGAACAGCTGATCGCTGTTGGTGTAGTGAAGGCCCGCGACGGTCATCACGCCGTCCGACCCGACCTGGGTCAGTTTCTTGGCATCGGTGACCACATCGTCCCACGTGGCCCACTTGGGCGGATAAGTGAGGCCGGCAGTCTTGAAGAGGGCGGGGTTCACGTAAGCGCCGCCGTACTCGATGTTGTACTCGGCCGGGAAGCCGTAGAGTTTGCCGTCACAGGTCTGGCCGCCGAGTGGCGCGGCGTAATAGGTCTCCTCCGCCTTGGCCAGGGTCATCACGTCGGCGGGAACCTCGAGCAGCTGACCGCCCGACGCGTAACGGCACGTATAGCCGCCTGGGATGAGGATGACGTCGGCCGTGTTGCCCGCCGGCAGCGAGGTCTGGATGGTCTGGATGAACACATCCCACGGGAACGTCTCGTATTTGACCGTCACGTTCGGGTTCTGCTTCTGGAACTCGTCGAAGATGGCCTGGTCGGCGGCGTTGAAGGCCGGCGCCTGGTGGCCCCAGACGCGGAGCTCGATGGTCTCGCCGCTCGGCGCCGTTGTTGCCCCGCCCTCTGATCCGGCGGTCGGCTGGTCGGCGACGGGCGTCGGGGTGGGCGAACCGCAGGCGCTCATGAGCAGCGCGGCGGCCAGCAATCCACCGATCAACTTGTTGTTCATGTGCTTCCTCCTTGGGTGAAACACGAGCAATGTGACGGCTGTTGACGAACGAGTGCCTTTCAGGCGAGTGTCACGACGGTTTCCAGGTTGTGCGGTCGATCAGGGTTGAGGCCCTTCGAGACCGAGCGAGCGAAGGCCAGGCGCTGCCCGATCGGCAGCGCCAGGAGGCTGCGCGCGGTTTCGCCGAGCCCAGAGTCGAGGGCGATGTCGGCGTTCGCTTCGGCGATCGTGAGGATGCGGGCGCCGAGCTTGCGCATGTCGTCGATGACCGCGCGCTCCTCAGCTGCCTGTGCGTCAGAGAGTTGCGTCACCACCAGCGTGTCGGGCGTCACCATCGACATGGGCCCGTGGCGGAACTCGAGCACGTGGAAGGGTTCGCTGTGGCTGAGCGACATCTCTTTCATCTTCAGACTCATCTCACCGGCCAGGCCGTAGCGCAGGCCCGAGCCGAGAAAGTAGAAGCGCTCCAACGAAAGATCGGCGCCAAGCGCCTCTGCCAGGTTGCGGCTGCGTTCGAGCACGTCGGCACCGGCTTCGGGTGTTCGGTCCAACTCCTCCCAGAGCGCTGCGTCATTGCCCCAAAAAGCGGCGAGTGCCAGCGCGGCCAGATACAGGGTGCTGAACGCGCGCGTCTGAGCCACGCTGTCCTCTTGACCCGAGGGCAGCACCAGGTTCAGATCGCCCGAGGCCGTCAGGTCGCGGCCGGGGTAGCACGACAGCGTCAGGATCGGGCCAAGGCCACGCGCTCGAAATGCCTCACAGGCGCGCAGAGTCTCGGTCGTTTCGCCCGAGCGGCTCACGGCGATCAGGCCCGTCCGCGAACTCTTCGGCATCGCCAACGCGTTCAACCACACTTCCGAGGCGGGCAGCGCGCGAGCCGAAACACCGGCGTGGGCCTGGAACGCAGCGGCCGCTGCCTGGGCCAGGTAGTAGGTGGAGCCGCAGCCCGTGACGATCAGGCTGGCGCCGGGCTCCGAAAACAAGGCGCGCCCATAAGCGGTGAGCTCGCTGCGCTCCTGGCTCAGCACCTCCAGAGCCGCGCGCCAGCTTTCCGGTTGGGATTGGATTTCGTGATCAGTGTGGGTGCCGACATTAGGCATGATGGTTTGTGCTTTCAACTAGACGAAGGACAAATCTTGACTGGCTCTTCGACCTTCGTCGTTCGTCCTCAAAACTTGAAGATCTTCTCAGCATTCGCCCGATAGAACTTCAACAACACGTCGTCAGGGAGGTGCAGGCCGCAGACGTGCCAGCGGCCCTGCTCCGGAACGTCGCTGACGTTGTAATTGAAGTACTCGTCGTCGGTCTCGAAGAAGCGGTAGTACAGGCGGTAGCCGTCGAGATCCGGGCCGGCGTCGAGGCCGAACAGGATGCGGTCCGCGTACTTCAGGAAGAACTTGCGCGTCGAATACGGCTGCCGTCCGAGCTCGCCGATGCGCGCGCTGATGTCGATGTGGAAGTTCGGGCAGGCGTCGAGCACGGCGCCGACCCAGCCAAGGTTCTCGGCGTAACAGCCGACGTGAGCGCCGATGAAGGTCGTGGCGCTGTGCCGGGCGACGACGGCGGCGAAGCCGTTGACGATGTCGAGGAACGGCGGGAAGGGCGGGGAGGGGAAGCTCCAATCGGGATGCTCGCCCAGTTCCTCCCAGCGCTCGTTGGTCTCGTCGATCGGGTCGAAGAAGGCGACGGGGTCGGCGACGTGCACGAGCACGGGCAGGCCGAGTTCACCGGCCGCGGCCCAGAGCGGGTCGAGCCGGGCGTCGTCGACGGCCACGAGGGCGCCGTGCTGATCGCGCACGTGCAGGCCGAACGGCTTCCAGATCTTGAGGCCTTCGGCGCCGCGCCTGACCTGTTCGCGGAAGCGCGACGCGGCCCACTCGCCGAACGAGTCGCCGACCTCGGGCCAGCGCGCCCAATCGACGCCGCCGAAGATCCTGAAGCGCTCAGGGGCCGCGTTCTTGAAGAGGTCGAGGTGGCGATGCAGGATGTCCTCGCCCCAGCCGCCGTCGAGGTCGACGTAGGCCGTGACGCCGGCCTCGTCGAGCGTGTCGAGCAGTTCGGACGTCGGTCGCTCGTCCCAGCCGCCGCCGAACGGCGCGGCCAGGTGGTTGTGCGCGTCGATGACGGGGAAACGCGGGCGGTCGACCAAGGTGGTGCGAGTGACGAGTTTGGAGCGCGGTTTGAAATCCTTGAGCAGCATGTTGCCTCTCAGGCCAGCATCACGCGCACACCTTGTGCGCGCAGCGCCTGGACGAACGCTTCGGGTGCGGCGTGGTCGGTGACGAGCGTGTTCATGCCCGTCACTGGCGCGACGAACGCCGTCGACACGCGCCCGCACTTGGTGTGATCGGCCACGACCATGATCTCGGGCCCGATCTTGAGGATCGCGCGATCGATCGTGCTCTCCTGCAGGTATTCGTTGGTCAGCCCGTGCTCGAGGTCGATGGCCCGGATGCCCAGGATGACCCGGCTGGTGCGCAGTTCGACCAGCGCTTGCTCGGCGATATGACCGATGAGCGACATCTCAGTCTTGCGCAGCTCCCCACCGAGGCAGACCAGGTTGACGCCTGGCGAAGTGGCGAGCATGTTGACGACCGGCAACGAGTTTGTGATGACGGTCAGGTTCGTGCGGTTGCGCAGCGCTCGCGCGACTTCGAGGACGGTGCTGCCCGTGCCCAGGAACACGGTCTCGCCGTCTTGCACAAGGCCGGCCGCGGCCTGGCCGATGCGTCGCTTCTCGACGACCTGCTCGTCGGCCCGCTGAACCACCGGAGGTTCGGGCGGTGCCTGTTGGATCGCGACGGCGCCGCCGTGCACGCGCTGGACCTGGCCGCGCTCGGCCAACGCATCCAGGTCGCGGCGGGCCGTGGCCACGCTGATCGCGAACGCCTCGACGATCTGCGGCACCGAGATGCGCTGATGCGTCTGGATGTACGCGAGCAGCCTCGCCTGGCGCTCATAGGCGGAAGCCGGGATCGACTGCTCGGGGGCAGGAAGTGTCGATTGTGGAAACATGGGTTCAGGGCCTGATGCTTTGATAGCACAATAGATCAAAAAGAGTCAAGAAAGTGAAGTGCGGTGATTCTTTGTGATCGTTTTGGGCGACATAACCATAGGAATCGATCCCGGGAACGGCGGATAGAGCCCGATGTCGGGCTCTATCCGGCCGTTCCCGGGATCGATTCCTAACGACTCAGCACAGGGATGTAGAGCCGCTGGTTCAGATTAGCCGGATCGCGTTCGAACGCGCCGAGATCCGGATCCGATCGCGCGTTGCCGAGGATGTCGTCGCCCGGTGCCTGAGCGGGATCTGCGGCACCCAGCGCGGGGCTGTTTGGGCCGGGCGCTCCATAGGCGTTGACCAGTCTCACGAACTCCTCTCTGATAGAAGCGCTGCCGCTGGGGAAGGTGCTGCCGTTCCAGGCGGGCAGCACCAACCCGGCCTGGTTTCCGAGCAGCGGGTCGGCGAGCACGCGCGCCGCATCTGCGGTGTTGGGGTTGATCTGATCGCCGGCCGGGATCGGCTGGCCGCCGTTCCAGTACAGGTTGTTGGTCAATACCAGGCCGGTCACTTCGTCGGCCGCGCCATCCGAGAAGTCGTTGCCGCCGCTGCTGCCCGCGCCCAGGGTGCCGGTCGGGTCGGACCAGATGTTGTTGTAGAAGCGGATGTTCGAGTTGACCGGGTTGCCGCCCTCGCGATTGATGCGGAAGGCGAACGCCAGCGAAGGCAGATCGCCGACGACCGTGTTGTTGCGAAACGTGATGTCCTGCCCGCCTTTGACGCCGAAGGCCGCGCGCATCTCGTCGGTCGCGTTGCCGATCATCAAGTTGTTCTCGACCATCACGTTGGCGGCCTCGAAGTAGTCCTGGCCGTCTTCGCCGATCAACACGAAGTTGTTGCCGTTCGACCCCTGCCAGTTGAGAAAGACGTTGCGTCGTACGGTGATGGCGTGGCTGCCGACGTTGGCGTCGTCACTGCCGTTGCTGTCTTTGATGACGATGAAGCTGCTGGTGTCGAGATCGCGCGTGTTGAAGAAGACGTTGTCCTGGATCGTCACGTTCGTGACGCTGTTGACGTCGATGTGCTCGTCGCTCCCGGCCTGGTTGAAGAACAGGTTACCGGTGACCACGATGTGATCCGCGCCGTTGTTGATCTTGAGCAGGTCGTTGTCGACGCTGTCGTGAATGATATTGTTGCGCAGTGTCAGGCCGCTGACGCAATCGCCGTCGGCGCAGCCCGGCTGCGTGCCAAGCAGATCCTGGATCTGGATGACCAGCGGCGAGGCGCCCGGGCTGTGGGCGATGTCGAAGCCCTCGAGCGTGAGGTTGCGGCCGTAGAACGAGCGCACGACGGTGCCG
Organism: Anaerolineales bacterium; assembly: GCA_044226485.1. Taxonomy (GTDB): domain Bacteria; phylum Chloroflexota; class Anaerolineae; order Anaerolineales; family UBA6663; genus UBA6663. Next base: position 35,272 of record JBGAGY010000004.1, on the reverse strand, counting down.
GTGTGGCGGAGCTTCGCCTGATAGCGAGTCTCGGAGCGCACCGTGACACCCAGGGCGAAAGCGCGGTCGAGCCGGACGTCGCCGTTGTAGGTGCCGGGCTTCACCAGGATCAGGCTACCGTCGGGCACCGTGTTGATCGCGTACGTGATGGTGCCCCACGGTGCGCCGGCCGATCCATTGCCTGTGGAGTTGTTGCCGCCGACGGCGACGTAGTACGTGCCTGTTTGCGCCTGGGCGGGCAGGGCGGTGAGAAGCAGCGAGAGCGCCAGGATGAAACGAAGCCAGGTTGGCATGGAGTTATTCTAGGAGGTGTCGGCGGCGCCCGTCGTCAGTATTATTTTGGGCGGAAGACATAATTGGGAGTGTTCGATGGTATCCCGATGTCGGGCTTTGCCCGACATCGGGATACATCGGGGCACTCCCGGTGTCTTTCAGACCTCTTTGACCCCGCGCGCTACCACGCTGGGCACCGGCTGCACCCGCTGCAATACGCCGTCGATGGCCACGAACGGCGAGCGCAGCTCGGCCCGACAGGCCGCGTAGACCTCGGCCGGCACGATCACGTCGATCAGGCCGTCGGGCTGCTCGAGCCGGATGAAGGCCGTGCCCTTGGCCGTCGGCGGCCGGCGCAGCCCATCGGCCACGAGGCCGCCCACGCGCACCCGCGATCCTATCCGCATCCGCCGCAACTCGGGCAGCGTTAGACAGCCGGCGCGCGTAAAGGCGTCGCGACGCAGTTCGACCAGGTGCATGTCGCCGGTCACGCCGGTGGCTGCAAAGGTCAGGCTTACCTTCTGCGTCGTCGACATCGGCCGCAGCGCCGGCTTCTCGTCGGGCACGACGAACGGCAGCGGCACCGTCGGCGGGCGCTTCACAAGCTCGAACGCCGACGCCACATCCCACAACAGCGAACGCCGCTCGCCAAGGCCGTCGAACGCTCCGGCCAGCACCAGGTGCTCGACGGCGCGTCGATCGAGCTTCAGCCGTTTGACGAAGTCGGCCAGAGACGCGAAGGCCCCGCGCTCCCGTTCGGCCACGATCGCGTCAGCGGCCTCGCCGATGCCCTTGACGTAGCCAAGCCCATGTCGGATCGCCAGGCCGCCGCGCACGCGCTCAACGGCCGGCAGCGCCGGGCTGCGCTGGATGTCGAAGGGCAGAAAGCGGATGCCGCAGCGTCGCGCCTCCGCCTCGAGCACGTGCGCCGGGTAGGTGCCGAGCGGCGCGTTGCGCAGCAGCCCGCAGAAGTACTCGACGGCGTAGTGCACACGCAGCCAGGCGGACCAATAAACGATCACGGCGAAGGCTGCCGCGTGCGCCTTGCTGAACGAGTAGCCGGCGAAGCCCTTCAACATCATCCAGATCTGCTCGGCCGTCGGGGCCGGCACGCCGTTGGCCTCGGCGCCGCGCAGGAACTCGACTCTGAACGCGCTCAACGCAGCGCCCGGATCCTTGGCGCCCAGGGCGCGCCGCAGCAACTCGCCACGCCCCGGCGTGAAGCCCGCCACATCCCGAGCGATCTTGATCACCTGCTCTTGAAAGACTATGACGCCGTACGTCTCCTCGAGCGCTGGCTTCAGCGAGGCGTGCGCGTACTGCACAGGCTCGAGGCCCTGCCGGCGCCGGATGTATGGGCGCACCATATTGCCCTGCAACGGCCCCGGTCGGATCAGGCTGACTTCGGCGATCAGATCCTGAAAACAGCGCGGCTGCAGATGCGGGATGATCGAGACCTGCGCGCCGCTCTCGACCTGAAACAACCCGATCGTGTGTGCCGAGCAGATCTGATCGAACACCGCCGGGTCCTTGCCATCCAGCGCATACAGGTCGATCTTGACGCCGCGCGTCGTCAAGATCTGTTCGATTGCATCTGAAATGGCCGAGAGCATGCGCAGCCCGAGCAGATCGATCTTGACGATGCCGAGCGCCTCGAGCCCTTCTTTGTCGAACTGCACAACCGTCCGGTCCTCCATGCTCGCCGGCTCGATCGGCATCAGCGCCGACAGCTCAACACCGCTCACCACCATGCCACCGTTGTGAAGACCCAGGTGCCGCGGCAGACCCAGCAGCCGCTCGGCCAGCGCGGTCACGGCTGGCGGGGGCTCGTCGGCCGCGAAGGGCACGGAGCGAGGAGCGAAGAGCGAGGAGCGAAGAGAGAAGGACGAGGGGCGGGGCGCGGGAGGGCCTTTGCTCGAATCCAAAGGGTGCCTCGCGTCGTCGTTGTCGGGCTGCTCTTCGCCCCCCGCGCCGCGCCCTTCTGCTTTCCCCATTCCCAATGCGAACGCCGCGTCGCGCACGGCGCTGCGTGAACGATAGGTGACGTAGGTGCAGGCCATGGCGGCGTGTTCACGCCCCCAGTGTTTGTAGACATACTGGATGACGCGCTCACGTCGGGCGGCGTCGATGTCGAGATCGATGTCCGGCGTGCCGCCGTGCTCGACCGACAGGAAGCGCTCGACCACAAGATCCTGCGCGATCGGATCGACCGCCGAGATCCCGAGCAGGTGCGCCACCAGACTGTTGGCCGCCGAGCCGCGCCCATGACACAGGATGCCCTCCTGCTTGCAGAAGGCCACGATATCGGCCACCACCAAAAAGTAATTCGCCAACCCGAGTTGCCGGATCAACCCCAGTTCTTTTTCCAGCAACGCCTCAGCCTTCGAGTCCACCCCTTCCGCTGTCCTCGCACTCGCCCCTCGGCCCCCGTCCGCCGTCCGCGGTCTCCCCGCCAACCTCGCCCAGCACACCTTCGCCAGATACGAGTCGGCGTCGTGACCGGGTGGGACGGGGAAGGCCGGCAGTACCTGCAGGCCGCGCGGCAGCCGCGCCGTGCAACGGGCGGCGATGAGTTCGGTGGCATGCACGGCTTCGGGGAGATCGGCATAGAGCGCCAGCATCGCGGCGGTGCCGCGTAGCCAGCGCTCATGGTTGACGGCCAGCGGCGCGGGACGGCGCTGAAAGAACCCGCCGGCTGAAGTCAGCGGCACGCGGGTGCGGATGCTGGTCAGCGCGCTTTGCACGGTGGCGTCGTCGCGATCCAGATAGTGGACGTTGCCCGTGGCGACGGCGAGCACGCCCTGAGCGCGCGCCAGATCGGCCAGGGCGCGCGTCAGCGGCACATCGCCGCGCTGCATGTGGCGCTGCAACTCGACGACCACGTGGTCGCGGCCGAACAGCGAGATCCACGTCGTCAATGCTGCCGCCGCGCCGCCATGGTCGCGCTCGAGCATGCGCGCCGTCACGTCGCCGCGCCGGCAGCCGGTGAGCGCGATCAGGCCATCGGTGTGTTCGGCCAGCACCGAGCGCTGCAAACGCGATTCGCCCTTTGGCGAGTTGAGCCGCCCGGCCGTGATCAGGCGACAGAGGTTGGCGTAGCCGGTTTGGTTCTCGGCCAGTAAGGTCAGATGCGCGCCGTCTTCGAGGGTTAACTCGGCGCCCAGGATGGCGTGCACGCCGTAGCTGTCGGCGGCGGCTTCGAAAGCGGGCAGGCCGTAGAGGGCGTCGTGGTCGGTCAGCGCGAGGGCCGGCACGCCCAGCGCCGCAGCGCGCGCGACGAGGGCCTCGGGCGTCGCCACACCGTCGAGCAGGCTGTAACAGGAATGAGCGTGCAACTCTATGAACATTGTCTATGGGCCATTGGCTATGGGCTATCGGCTGAGCGATGACCCATGGCCGATGAACCCTAACCGATGACCACCGTCACCTCGGCCAGGCCCGGTCGAGATGCCAGGTCAGACGATCGAGATCTTGATAGAGCGTGCGCGGTGAGCCATCGCCGACCTGGACGCGGAAATAGTCGCGCCGGATCGGCCGATCCCACCAGCGGCGTTCCTCACGCCAGGTTTCCTCGACGGCCAGCACGGCATAGCCTTGGCCGCCGAGGCGGAAATGCAGGGGCTGGCCGTCGGCGTTTAGATCGATCGTGATCGGCAGCGGCAGCGGCGGCCCGAAGAACGCTGCCACACGCACAGCCGCATCGCCGAAGCGCCGCGCAACGGCGTGCAGGGCCTCCTCGAGACGACCCTGCTTCTCGCTGATCACGTTGGCTTCGCGCAGCGCTCGCTGGTGATAGCCGAGATGCCAGGATCGCAAGGGATAGACGCTGACTGCGGCGCTGACGACCGGGGCCGGCACGTCGAGCCGACCAAGGAGTTGAGCGGCCAGGCGCATCAGTCGGGTCTCGTCGGAAGACGGCGGCTTGACCGCCGCGCCGATCTCGAGCCGTCGGCCATCATCGAGAACGAACGTCAGGCGCAACGCCTCGGCGTGGTGGCCGCTGCGTTGCAGGATGCGCCCCACCTGACGCGACAACCGGCCGAGCGCGTTGAGGATCAGGCCGCGGTCGACCAGTTCGGGCAACAGCAGCGAGCGCACGATGCGCAGCGGCGGGACGTCGACGCGCACCGCGCGTGGATCGCGACCGCAGGCGAGCTCATAGAGGCCGGCGAACTCGCTGCCGAACTGGCGCAGCACCGCCGGCTTGCGCAGCGCCGCCAGATCGCCCAGGGTGTGCAGGTCGAGCAAATGCAGGCGACGCCGAATCTCGCCCGGCAGATGCGGCAACGTGTCGATCGGCAGCGGCGCCAGGATGCGGGTCTCTTCGCCGACGGGCACAAGGAGGAGAGAAGAGAGCAGAGAAGGATGAGAAGGGCGAGCGTTTCGCGCTCCTCCCGTTTCCCTCTTCTCTCCTCCTTTCGGGCTCCCGCGTTCCCTCGCGTTTTTCGCTGCCTGCTCGGCCGTGAAGCGATTGGACGCGACGCCGATCTGCACTTGAAGGCCGCTGGCCGATTGCACGGCGCGGGCCAACTCTTGAGCGATCTGGCGAACGACGTCCTGAGTGGGCTGAGCACGGCGCGAGGGAGAGGCGGCTGCCACGGGGCCCGGCGGAACGTCCATCACCAGGCGAGGCTGGGTGGCCACTGTCTGCTCGAAGAGCGCCGCCTGCGAGTAGGTCGGCCGTTCGTTGCTCGGTGTGGTCGCCTGGCTCGGGTCACGTCGCTCCTCGGCGGGCGTCTTTTCGGCTGGCTCCTTCCGCGGCTTTCGCGGCGCGCGGCCGCGCTTTGGGCTATCTGCTTGAGCGTCCGCGACAGCCTCCTGCGTGCGCTCCTCGCTCTTCGCTCCTCGCTCTTCGACCTTTGCCTCTCGCTCCACGTTCGCATGAATGCCGCGCAGATCCACCACCCATTCGCCAAGGCCGATCGTTTCGATCTCGGGCGTGAACGTCTGCAACGCGGCTTGAACGGAGGCATGCACAGCGTGGTAGCCATGCTCGTCAGCTTCGAGGACGATGGCCTCGGGCAACAATTGCTGGGCCGTATACCGCGAACTCCCTGGACCCAGCCCTAAAGCCTCAGCCTCCTCGCTACAGGCTAACAGCGAGCTGGCTTCGATAGCGCTGACGATCAGCAGGGCGCCTGGCCCGACCCGGGGGCGTTCGACCTGAACCGGCAGGTTGGGGATCAGGATATGGGCCACCTGCCGCTGAGGGAGCATGAAGTCATTATAGAACATATTTTCTAACCAGGCGGGGTCTTTGTTGGGGAAGCCTGGAGAGGCCCCATGGATCCGAAACGGGCCGGCTAAAGCCCAGGCTGAAGATGTCATAAAACCATTCATCAAGATCCAAGAAGCGTCCTTCGCTGCCGAAAAGAAAACAGAAGTCTTTGCACGGGTCGGAGTTGCACGCGAAACGCGACGGCCCGACTGTGGCTTGATCTGGTGGTGCGGCGTCGGTTTGGTTTTTGTCTGCGCGATCGATGGGGCGCGAATCCAGGCGCCCTGGCAGGAAGGGCGCTCGGTCTGAGCGCTGCGCGGTTCAAACGCTTCAAGGGTCGATTCAGGCGGCCGTGGAGCAAAAAGAAGTAAGATGATTATCTGATTCGGAGCGATCCGCTCCGCATGGCCTCATCGAGGGGTTGGCCTATACTCACATGGCCTCCACGAGAACGTTTGACCGAGAGGAGGCCCCGAACATGATCAAGCGTCTTTGGTTCCTTTTCTCGTTCGTCCTGGTCAGCCTGATTGGAGGCATGATCGCCTATTCGGGCTGGATCGTCGTCACACACCCCAGCATTGGCGTGCTTTGGGATTCATCGGGCGCCATCTACATGCGCACCAGTACCGCCCCTACCGCCGATTCCCTGGTCGGCACGGATCAGGTGCTGGCGGTCAACGGCATTTCGGTCGATCACTTCTACTCGGGCCTGCCGGAGACGGTCACCGTCGGAGATACGATCGAGGTCACCTACCTGCGCGAGGGTCGAACCCAAACAGGGCGTTTCCTGGTTCGCCAACCCGACATCAACGAGATCTTCTCGTTGGGAACCGCATTTCCGACCGCCATCACGGCCTGGCTCGTCGGTGCCTTGCTGCTCTTCCTGTCTATCACGGCCACCGATCAAAAGAACGTGATGGCCATGACCGGGGCCTTCTTCGTCCTGGCAGCCGGTTCCTTTGCCATCGGCGGCTTCACCGCCCTCGAGCCGATCTGGATGTATCGCGCGTACTCGACGTCGTATTGGATCCTGGGAGCCCTGGGGACGATATTGCACGTCAGGTTCCCGCGCCGGAATGCCATCGCTGGCAATCGTTTCGCGATGGCCTTCCTTGTGGTTGTGGGGCTGGGCGGATCAATCTGGAATCTGTGGGCGCCCGTGACGTTGGCCGGAGCCGTGAATGCCATCGCCCATCGAACCGGGTTCATCTGGTTCGTGATCAATCTGGTGGTGTGGCTTGGCCTGCTGATCTGGAATTGGTGGCGCAGCCCGACACTCGCGGAGCGCCGCCAGATGGGTGTGGTGGCGGTCGGCGGTTTGCTGGCGCTCGGACCGCTGCTGGGTCTGATCGTCTTGCCCATGCTACTGAGACTCCAAGAGATTTCCGGCTCCACTCTGGCGATCTTGCCGGGCGCGCTGCTGCCGATTTCGTACGGTTACGCGATCCTGCGCTTCCGCAAGATGGCCCAGGATCGGTGGATGGCGCGCCTGATCGTCTACGCCTTCACCACAGTGATCGTCGTGATCGTGTTCTTCCTGCTCCTGGCGCTTCCCTGGTTCCAGCACCTGCCGCCCGAAAACATGGTCTGGATTGCCGCGATTCTGGGCGGCGTTGTGGCCGGCCCACTGATGCGCACCATCGATACCGGATTGAGTTCGCTCTTGTTCGGGCGTTGGACCCAGCCCCTGCAGGTGGCCGGCAACGCCATGCGCACCATCGACCTGAGGGTCGAGCGTAAAGACCTTTCAGGCCAGGTGCGCGACATCATCAGCCGCCAGCTCCAGATCCACCACTCCGCCGTGCTGCTGCTTGACGCACAGAACCGACTCTACGACCCTGAGGACTCAGGCCTGGCCCGCTCTGTCGAAGGCATGCGCCTATGGCCGGGCTCTGTGCTACGGCGCTCGCTGGACGATAACATCTGGGTGCGTGAGGTGGACGACATCCGCGCCGCGCTGCAGGCGTCCGACGATCAGCGTGCCCTGCTTGAGGTCTCTTGGGCGCGCGCGATTTTGCCGTTGCGCTTCGACAACAAGCTCACGGGCCTGATCCTGATCGGCTACCGCACCGGGGTGTCGTTCTACGACATCGATGAGCTGATCGTGCTGGAGTTGCTGGCGATGTCTGCGGCGGCGGCCTTCCACAGACGCAAACTCTTCCTCGATCTCGAGCAGGAGCGCGACCAGGCCAGCATGTTGTCGCAACAGGTGCTCAGCGTTCGAACCGAAGAGCGCAAGCGCGTGGCGCGGGAATTGCATGATGACATCATCCAGCCCCTGATCGCGCATTCGTACGGGTTGGCCGTCATCGACGCGCCATCGGCGCCCGCCCTGAGGACGAACGCGCTGGATCTGGTGGACAAGATCCGCCAGATTTGCGCCGAACTGCGCGAGCCGACGCTCGACACGCTCGGCCTGGGCGCCGCCGTCCGCGCCGCCGTGGCCGCCTTCCAGACGAAGACACACTGCAAGGCGGAGCTGATCGTCGATCAGCATCCGAATGCCTCGGTGCCCGATGCGGTGGCTTCAGCGGCGTTGGGCGTGCTGCAAGAGGCGCTCACAAACGCCGACAAGCACGCGCAGGCCCAGACGATTCAGGTGCGGGTCGCCATCCAGCCCGACGTCGTCAGGCTCAACGTGCGCGACGACGGCAAGGGCTTCGATGTGGCTGAAGCGCGTCGGCGCGCCGCGAAAACGAATCACTTCGGTCTGCTTGGCGCAGACGAGCGCGTCGCCGCGGTCGGCGGCGCCATCAATGTCCAGTCGCTGCCTGGACAGGGCACGAGTATCGACGTGTACTTGCCGATGAGTGAGCAGCAGGAAGGACTGGCCTCATGACTTACACCTCACCGACGCCCACGCTTGATGCTTTGGCAGTGGCGACCCTGCGTCCGCCGATCGAAGCGCCCATCAAGCTGCTGATCGTCGACGATCACCCCGTCATGCGCGCCGGCATTCGCGCCTTTCTCTCGGCCGCCCCTGAACTGGAAATCGTCGGCGAGGCCGAAAGCGCCGACGAAGCCATCACACAGGTCGAGGCGCTCCGGCCGCACATGGTCTTGATCGACGTTTCGATGCCGGGCTCTCCCGTGACGAAGGCGATCGCGCACTGGCGCAAGACCCAGCCCAACCTGCGCACGGTGGTGCTCTCGGCCCACGGCGATCAGGAGCACATCTACGCCATGCTCAACGCCGGAGCACTCGGCTACATCCTCAAGGATGAGCATCCGCGCGACATCATCGCCGGCGTCATGGCTGTGGCCCGCGGCGAGGCCTGGTTGAGCGGCCTCGTGCGCCAAAAGCTGGCGGACCGCCACAAGATGTTTACGTCAGACGACATCAGCGCGTTCGAACGACATGTCTTGAAGCTTGTCGCAAAGGGCCACACGCCCGAGGCCGCCGCTACGGCGTTGGCGATCACACCAGAGGATGTCGATCACATCATCAAACGCCTGATGCAGCGTTTCAACGTCACCACGTTCACGGGGCTTGTCACCGAGGCGTGGGTCGCCGGGCTGCTGCAGCCCGAACGCAAGTCCTGAAACAACACGACGCGCCCCACGGCGCGTCGTTCACTTCTTCCCGGCCAGCAATCCGCCGATCGCTCCGCCGGCCGCAGCCAGCACGACCCCGATCAGGCCCGCGACAAGACCGCCGCCGCAGACGGCGCTCATCGCCACCATCATCGTCTCGCCCTCGCGCTCGAAGCCGCCGCCGAGGAAGCCGGCCGCGCCGAACAATAGCGTGGCGAGCAGGGCCGCTGCACCCACCACCAGCAACCCGATCCCGCCCGTGAAGGCGCCGCCACGCAAGGCCTGACCGCCCGCCCGCGCCGCGAGATACCCGGCCGGGATACCCGCCAGACCGAGCACACAGGGCGTGGCCACGAACATCACGATGAAGTTGCTGAACACAAAGAACAGGATCACGGCCAGGCCGGCCGCCAAGACTCCAGCCAGCGAACCGAGAGCGATCTGGGTCCCGTAGCGCATGGATCCTCCTTCAAGCGATGTCTGGGGATCAGCAGGTCGAAGCCCTGCCTGGGCGGGATTATATCGACGGATCGGAAGAGCGAGGTTCGAAGATCGAGAAGCGAGGGGCGATGACGCTGCCGCGCTGTGGCGCGACCTTGTGCTGACTTTTTCGCCCCTCGCTTCTCGCTCCTCACCCTTCGGACCCCATCCCGCCCCCGCCGGGACGTTTTTCCCGACCACGCAGGAACACGGCCCTTGACGCCGGGACGCCCGATCTGCCACTGTAATAGAGCCAGTATTCGGTTCGATGCCGCCTGCTCGGGGGAGCTGTCATGCCTGCGTCTCGAATTCGCGCCAATTACGACGAACTCGCCTCCATCAGCCGCAGTTTTCAGGCCGAGTCGGAAGCGACCCAACGCACGTTGCGGGAGCTGCGGTCGCGCATGCAGACCCTCGAGGGCGGTGATTGGGTGGGGCGCGGGGCACGCGCTTTCTACGCCGAGATGAACGACTCGGTGCTGCCGTCGCTGACCCGGCTGCAGAAAGCCCTGGCGCAGGCGGCCACCGTGACCACCCGCCTCGAGCGGCGAGTCCGCCAGGCCGAGGCCGACGCGGCTCGGGTTCTCGATGGCCGGGGCGTGGCCTCCGGCGGCTCCGCGACCGGTGGACCCGCGGGTGTTGCCGGCGGCGTCGATGGGGCCGCGGGCACCGGATCCAACGGCTCCGGCGGATCTGCCGGCGGTGGTCCAGGGGGCGGGGCGGGCGGCGGTGGAGCTGCGGCGACACCCGAGTGGCAGCAGAAGAACCCGGCGCTGACGCGCGATCCCGAGGGCCTGTTCAAAGACGATTACATGCGCGGCATGATCGGTCGCCACTTCCAGGGTGAAAACTCGGGCCAACTGCGCGACGTCATGAACACGCTGTACAACAACCCGACCGGGCAGGCACGGGATGAGGCTCTTCAACGCCTGGCTGACATCCGCGGCCGGCCCGTCGACGAGATCCGCGCGGAGTACGACAAGTACGTGCAACTCCGCGATCGCGCCGACGCGCGCGGCTACGATCGCGAAGCGCTCAAGCAGGAGACCACCTGGAAGGATGGCCTCCTCACGGCGGTGTCGCCGACGCTGGGCGGTGGCTATGCGGCGCTGTCGACCCACCCGGATTTCATGGGGTCGACCAATCAGTTGCGCTACGGCCAGGTCGTCGGCGACGCCTACGGCATCGACCCGGCGTTCGGCGCCTTGCTGAACCCGAGCGGCGGCCTCGTGGGCCCGGGCAACACGGCCGTCGATGCCGGAGACACGGCCGTCAGTTATCACGGCATCTTCCACGATGCGGCCGGCTACATGCTGAACGCGCAGGGCGATGGACCGGGATACGACTACATGCATCTCGAGGGCCGCGATCCGACAAGCCCGCTCACTGGCCAGCGCAGCGGCATCCGCCACTGGGGCGAACTGACAGGCGACAACGGTTTCATGACGCGCACCGAAGCGCGTGTCATGGACGGCGTTGTGTCGACGGTCGACACGGTCAGCGGAGCCTGGAAGGGCATCAAGGACATCTTCTGAGTCGACGCGCAAGCACGGCGATCCTTTCAACACAGCGCGGCGGATCTAAGGGAAGGTAATCATGAACGGCATCGAGCTCGATCGAGACGAATTGGCGGCTCTGGCCCAGTTGTTGTCGGCAAGCCGTGTGTTTGGTGTGGCCGACGTCGTGCCGGCCGAAGCTGCGGCACGCGAGGCAGCCTTTGTCGCGGGCCTCGAGAAACTGCGAGCGCGCGGCTATGTGAAGGGCCAGGCGCCGGGTCAGGTCGTCCCTGACACAGGGCTGTTGCGGCTCGTCTCAGTGCTCGTCGACCCGCGCGTGGTGATCGTCGCCGAGCGTGCCGCCGGTGGCGACGCGGCCCTGCATTACGCCGACGACGATGGTTTCGTGTCGCTCGAGGGCGACGCCGCGAGCGGCTATCGCATCGGCTGGGTCGATGATGCCGATCTGCTCGCGCGCCGCGTGTTGCGCTTCCTTGAGATCGAGCCGGGCATCGAGTCGCAGGGCGCCGTCGCCCGATTGCCCGAGGCAGCTTTCTCGAGCGCCAGAGAGGTGGCTCGTTCTGCGGACCTCGCAGCAGTTGAGGGCGCTCTGGTGGCCGGCGGTGTCGTGCGTTCGATGGCGGCCGAGGTTGCGCCGACGATTCCGGCCGGCGGCCATGTCCTCGTGATCCGACTCAGCGCGGGCCAGGCCGACGCGGCTCGCAGGGCCTGGGTGCTGGGTTCGCGTTCGACGGCGTCGGGTTGGATCGGCTGGCGTGAGTCCGTCGAAGCCACCGATCTGCGGCTCGAGCCGTTGAGCGCCAGACGTCTGGCCGAGGTGTTGACGCGCTTCGTCGAATACCTCAGCCCGGCTCCGGCCTGACCTCAGGGCAGTCTGGGCCATGGATTGATCTGGCCCAGGCCTGTCTGAAAGATCTCGAAGTGGAGATGCGATCCTGTCGCATTTCCCGTCGCGCCGGCGAACCCGATCAACTGGCCCTGTGTCACGGCGGCTGAGCATGTTGCCAGGTTCTGGCTGAGATGCGCGTAAGCCGACCACTGACCGTCGCCGTGGTCGATGATCACGAAGTTCCCATACCCCGTGTAGTTCCAACCCGCATAAACCACCACGCCGGCATCGATCGCGTAGATGGGCGTGCCATACAGGGCGGTGACGTCGATGCCTGGATGCCAGGCGCTGTACGTGTAGCCGCTGACGCTGTGGCTGTCCGCCGGCCAGACCAGGTTCTGCGTGCCGATCGGCGCTGTCAACTCGTGGAGCGCGCAGGCACCGGGGCCAAACCATCCGGGAGCGCCGGGGAGTTTCGGCGTCCACACCGGCGGCGGGGCAGGTGGCTCCATGGCCGCTTCCATGGCCGGGTCTTTGTCGAAGAGGGTTGCCACTCTTAACGCTGCGAGGGGCCGCGGCTCGACCGCCCTTGAAGGCAGAACCATAGCGGACACATCCGACGCGACGTTGGGAACGGCTTCGAAGTTGGCGGATAGCCCGGCAGGTAGACCTGAGCCGCCACCGGCTGCCGGTTCGGGTATCGAGGCGGCCATGTGCGGGCTGAGAGGACGCGGGGCAACGGTCGCGACCGTTGCGGGCGCCACTGCGGCAAGCGCCTGGCTGTGGGTTGCCATGAAGGCCTGCTGACTGAGATCAATCAGGCCGAGGCTGACCGCGACGATCACGGCTCCATCAACCACGACCCAGGCGGCCAGAAAGGCAAGCAGCTTGAGACCACGCCGGCGCGCTGAGGCGCGTGCCACGCTTCGAACCGCGCTTCGATCGATTGACCCCAGCCTTGAGGAGCGCATGGATCCACCCGACGGACAAGATAGATCCGCACTCTTCGTGGGATCGATGGATAGATGTCGGCAGGCCGAGCCGAAAGTTACGTGCGAAATATAGGCAAAAATGCGGGGAAAGTGGTTCGAAGTCGGTTTGTGCGGAGCCGCAAGAAGGGGCCAAGACAATCGCCCAAATTCGTACTTGTTGTATCCGAATTTATGCGATACCATAGTTTTACAAAGCTGACCTGGCTTTTCTCCCCCCTCCGAGTGGAAACGCAACGCAAGTCGGGTCAGCGAGCGCGCCGACGGCCGCGATCCCACGCTTTCCCCCCGAGCGTGCGCGGCGTTCGGCGCGCTATTTATTCCGGCAGACTGACATCCCCTTTCGCCATATCCAACAACATGCTGTGTCCGAGCTTTCTGGATGAGTGACTGGCCGACTCAAAGGTCCTGATTGTCACGCTCCTGAGACTCTGTGTTGCTAAGCTCATTGAGCAGGGTGAACGATGCGCGTGTCGCACCCACCAGTTCTTTCAGGTGCGATCGGCAGCCCTGACGAATGGGCCCGAGCCACATGGATGAGCGCTCTTTACAAAGCGAAGTCCATGGAAGAGCTGAGCCATAGGTTTCGACCGGGCAGGAGGCCAACATGACGAATCAGGTGGGCATCTGGATCGATCACCGCCAGGCTGTGGTGGTTCGGCTCGTCGGCGCCGAGGAGACCGTCAAGCGAATCACGTCAGACGTTGATCGACACGTGCGTTTCGCCGGTGCCGCGGCCCAGACCACGGCCGAGGACATGCGCGATCGCCGGTTTGCGAATCAACTTGCCGACTACTATGACGCCGTCGTCCTTGTCGTCCGTGACGCCGACGAGATCCTGATCCTTGGACCAGGCGAGGCCAAGGGCGAGTTCTCCAACCGCCTGGAGACCCACCATCTCCGTGATCGGGTCATCGGGGTCGAGCCGGCTGACAAGATGACGGACCGTCAGATCGCGGCTCAGGTTCGGCAGGTGTTTCGTCGACACGTCACGCCCGCCGACTCGCATGGGGCGTAGCCGCGCCAGAAGATCGACACGGGGTCCTCGATGCGCGGTTGCGACTCGAGGGGCGGAGGCCGGCCAATCAGACCACTGGCTCGAAGAGCGTCGACACTGCGGTGCGCAGGTCGCGGGCGAGCTGCTTGCGATCGGCGCCGCTGATCGGGGTGCGCCCATAGCGGATCCGGGCCGTGAAGTTCGGCAAACTCAGGAGGCGTTGCATGTGTTCGCGCATGCCGATGTCTTCACCCCAGGCGACCGCCTCGGAGGCCCGGCGCGCGCCGGATGGTGTGCTGTAGTGCAACGCTCCGTACCACACAGGTCGACCCGAGCGCGCCGCCGATTCGAGCAACGACGCATGAAACGGCAACAGGCCCGAGCCTTCGGTGGTGGTGGCTTCGGGGAAGATGACGACGCTCATCCCCTTGGCGATCGCCTGATCGATGCGCGTGTTGACCCGCGCCACGTCAGTGAAGTCCTGTCGGTTGATGAAGATCGTGCCGATGTCGGCGGCTACCGCGCCGATCACGGGGATGCGCGTGACCTCGATCTTCGACACGAACACACACGGCCATTCGGTCAGGCAGACCAGCAGGTCGACGTAGCTGAGATGATTGCACACGAACAGACCGGCGGTCGACGGCGGAGCGCCCTCGCGGATCACGCGGCCGCGGATCGCGCCGAGCATGGCACGTGCCCAACCCTGCAGGCAGCGGTTGCGCCAGCCAGAGCGCGATCGTGGGGCCGCCAACGCAAGAAGAAGATCGCCGCCATGCCACAGCACGATCATCGTCACCGTGATCAGCCCGCAGAGCGCCAAACGACCATAGCCGATCCATCTGCGCATGGGGGCGAGTATAGCGGCAACATCGCCGAATCGGTCGCCGGCGTGAAGGTTTGCGCCCAACAGCCTCAGGCAGCGCCGACAGGCTCTCGCCTCCGCGCTGTCTCAGGCTCGCCTGCGGGCAGATCACGTCGAAAGACGACTTTGAAGCCCGCCGGATGTGTCACGGCTGACAAGCCGACCTATAATCGATGACAAACCTGCTTGCATGGAGTTGAGATGCCCATCGCTATCAAAGAGATCGAGCGTGCCCGCGACGTGTTGCGCTCCGTCATCCGCGAGACCCCTGTGATCGCTGACGGAAAGCTCTCGGAGCGTTTGGGCGCGAACATGTGGTTGAAGGCTGAGAACACTCAGTTGGCCGGTTCTTTCAAGATTCGCGGCGCCTACTACAGCTTGAGCCGGCTTACGCCAGAACAGCGCGGGCGCGGCGTCGTGGCCGGCTCGGCCGGCAATCACGCGCAGGGCGTCGCGCTGGCCGCGCGCCTGTTCGGCGTGCCGTCCGTCATCGTGATGCCCGAGCATGCGCCGCTCACCAAGGTCACTGCCACGCGGCGCTTCGGCGCCGAGGTGGTCCTGCACGGCGCGACGTTCGACGACGCCGTCGTCTATGCCCATGACCTCGAGCGCGAACGCGACCTTACCTACATACACGCCTTCAACAACCGCGATGTGATCACGGGGCAGGGTACGCTCGGCCTCGAGATCGTCGACGCGGTGCCCGAGGTCGACGTCGTCGTGGTGCCGATCGGCGGCGGTGGCCTGATCAGCGGCATCGCCTCCGCCATCAAGCAACGTCGTCCGCAGGCGCGTGTGATCGGCGTGCAGGCGGCGGGCTGCTCGGCCGTGCGCGAGTCGCTCCGCCGCGGCGAACCCGTCACGGCGCCGAGCGCGCGCACGATCGCGGACGGGATCGCCGTCAAGCGCCCGGGCACCCTGACTCTGCCGCTGATCCAGGAGCTCGTCGACGACGTGGTCGAGGTCGATGACAACGAGATCGCCGACGCCATCGCGCACCTTGCGCTGTCCTCGCACCTTGTGGTCGAAGGCGCCGGCGCGGCCGGCGTGGCCGCGCTGCTGGCCGGGCGCGTGTCGGTTCCGGCCGGCGGTCATGTGGTGGCGCCCCTGGCCGGCGGCAACATCGACGGCAACCTGTTGAGCCGCGTGCTCGAGCAGGTCGCCGTGAGGCAGGGCCGCTCACTCGTGCTGCGTGTCATGGTCGATGACCGGCCCGGCAACCTCGCGCCGCTGATCTCGCGCGTGGCCGAAGCCGGCGCGAACGTCATCGACATCTACCATCGTCGATCGGTCTGGCTCAGCCCGATCCACCAGGTTGGCATCGTTATGGTCCTCGAGGTGCGCGATTCCGAACACGGCCAGGCCGTGCTCGCCAACCTGCGCGCCGCCGGTTACTCCGCCGAGCAGGCAGTGTTCTAGGGTCGAGGGGCGAAAGGCGAGACGCGAAGCTTCGCGTCTCGCTCCTTGCTGTTGTCAGTATCCGGCCTCGATATCGACAAGGTTGAACAGCGGCTCGCCGTGCTGAAAGCGTGCGAGGTTGTCGGCGAAGAGGGTCATGGCCCGCTCGTCGTAGCGCGGCGAGAAGCCGCTGACGTGCGGGGTGATGATCACGTTGGGCGCCGACCAGAGTGGGCTGTTGGCTGGGAGCGGCTCTTCGGCAAAGACGTCGAGGGCCGCCGCGCCCGGGCGGCCCGCGGCGAGGCCGGCGACAAGGGCCGGCTCATCGATCACGCCGCCGCGCCCGATGTTGAGGAGCAGCGATCCGGGCTTCATGCGTGTCAGCGTTGCGCCGTTGAACAGGCGCTCGGTGGCGGAAGTGAGCGGCAGGGCCAGCACGACGACGTCGCACAGCGGCAGCACGTCGGGCAATGCGTCGATGGACTCGATGTGTGCCGGGGCGGGCGACAGGTCGCGCAGGTCGGGCGCGATCCAGCGCGGTCTGTCGGCGTTCGCGCCGCCGGGTCCGCCGGAGCCGCGGCGCAGACCGATGACGCTCATGCCAAAGGCCGAGCACAACCGGCCGATCTCGCGGCCGATGGCGCCGTAGCCGACGATGCCGATCGTCGCGCCGCGCAGCTCGTCGGGCACGAACAGGCCCCAGCGATCCTTGGGCCAGATCGAGTTCTGCTGAAGGCCGAAGGCCAGAGGGAGACGCCGGCTGCGCGCCAGGATCGCGGCGAGGGTCCATTCGGCGATCGCCGTGGAGTGCACGCCCGAGGCGTTCGTCACGGGCACGCGGCGAGCAAGCGGTTGCGTGACCACATCTTCCACCCCGGCGAAGTGCAGTTGCACCCAGCGCAAGCGCGGCACGCGCTCCGGCTCGGGCAAGGTATCGACGGTGTAGAGCACGTCCAGGTCAGCCCACAGCTCGGCTGGAAGGGCCTCGGCATCGCGGGCGGCGGCGTGCGTGAGACGCGCGTCGGGCGCAACCGCGCGAATGCGGTCCAGCTGGGTAGGGTCGAAGGTCGCCGTCGTCAGAACCAGGATATTGAGCGTCATTCACACGATTCTAGCAGCCAGCCGTATAATCCGCCCATTCGCGTCATGTTTGGTGCGCGCGCGAGGGGTCAGTCAGGGCGGCCTGGCCGGACTGCTCAGGTTTCGCGGTTGGGCCAGATCTCCGCGAAGAACGTCGTGTCGATAGAGGCCGGTGCCGGCAGCCCCGTCTGCGCGATCGGCCCCATCCACGGCAAGTCCCTCCCAGGCAGGTTGGGCTCGCAGACCCAGCGTGGCCGCGAGCCCGCCGACCTGGCAGGCCAAAGGTTAGAGCGCGTGCGTTAAGTGCGGTGTGATCATGACCCAAATCGGCCGTTATCAACTTCAAGGTCTCATCGGGCAGGGCGGGATGGCTACGGTCTATCGCGCCTACGACCCCAACTTCAGGCGCGAGGTGGCCGTCAAGGTGCTGCCCGCCAACCTGCTCAGCCAGGCCGATCTGCGCGCCCGCTTCCAGCGCGAAGCCGAGACGATCGCGGCGCTCGAGCACCCGGCCATCGTGCCCGTTTACGATTTCGGCGAGGACGAGGCGTCGCAACAGCCTTACATCGTCATGCGCCTGATGAGCGGGGGCTCACTGGCCGACCGGCTGCACGGCGGGCCGCTCGCTCCGGCCGAGACTCTGCGACTGTATCGGCAGCTCGCTCCAGCGCTCGATCGAGCGCATGCCCGTGGCGTGGTCCATCGCGATCTCAAGCCCGGTAACGTCCTCTTCGACGACGGTAACAATGCCTACATCGCGGACTTTGGCCTCGCCAAGTTGACCGATGCCACGACCATGCTCAGCGCCACAGGCATGATGGGCACCCCGGCCTACATGAGCCCAGAGCAGGCGCGCGGCGATCGGGAAGTCGGCCCGGCCAGCGACATCTACGCGCTCGGCGCGATGCTGTATCACACGCTCAGCGGCAAGCTGCCGTATGAAGCGGACACCGCCATCGGCATGGCGCTGCGCCACGTCAACGACCCGGTGCCGCAGCTCAGCCAGGCCAGGCCCGAGTTGGCGCCGGGCTTCGACTCGGTCATCGCGACGGCGATGTCGAAGGCCCCGTCGGCCCGCTACGACTCCGCCAGCCGGCTCGTATCGGCCCTCGAAACGGCGACGACCACAGGGCAGTCCACTTCTTACGAGCCGGTTCAGACACTGGGACCGACGTCTCAACCCGCGCGCACCGAGCGCGTCTCGACAGCGCTGCCCTCCGGGTCCGGCGGATCCGGCGGATCCGGCGGACCCGCTCGATCTGACTCAGGCGGTTCGAAGCCGGGCGGTTTCGAGCCCGTCCAGCCCGTTCCGGCGCGCAGCAGAATGTGGTGGCTGATCCCGGCCGCGCTTGCTGCGGTGGTGCTGGTCGGCGGCGTCGGGCTCCTGGCCCTGTTCGCCTTCTTGTGGAACAACCAACCCACGCCGACGCCGGTCGCTGCCATCACTCCCAGCCTCGCGGCTGTCGTTGCGACGGCGACCGAACCGGCGGTCGTGCCCACGCAGGCCGTTCTCGAGCCGACCCCGACCGTCGGCGCGGCGACGCCGGTTCCCGCTCTGCCGACTGACACAGCGCCGGCGCCCACCACCGAGCCGCCCACGCCGTCAGCGCCTGGCGCGACCGAGGTGGCGCTGACCGACGGCATGACCCTCGTCTACGTCGGCGCGCGAACGGGCTTCATGGGCCGCGACAGTGCCGCGTTGGATCAAGGCCCTGAGCATGCCGTCGAACTCAGCCCGTATTGGATGGATCAGCATGAGGTCACGAACGCCATGTACGCGCGCTGCGTCGATGCGGGTGCCTGCACGGCGCCGCGCAACTTCCGCTCGTTCACGCGCGTGAACTACTACGACGATCCCGCCTACGCCGACTACCCGGTCGTCTACGTCAATCGTGATCAGGCCGCTGTCTACTGCGAATGGGTGGGTCGACGCCTGCCGACCGAAGCAGAGTGGGAGATGGCCGCGCGCACGGCCGAGAGTCCTTACCCGTGGCCGAACTCCGATACGGTGCCACCGACCGCGAACCTGCTCAACTTCAAGCCGAGCAACATCAGCGACACGACGAAGGTGATGAGCTATCCGGGGGGCGCGACAGCGCTGGGTATCTACGACCTCGCCGGAAACGTGTGGGAGTGGGTGGCTGATCCTTACGATCCCAACTACTACAACAACAGCCCGCGCGTCGATCCGCAAGGACCGCCGAACTCCTCTGGTCCGCCTGATGCGTGCAACACAGCGGACTGTGGCGTCCTGCGCGGCGGCAGTTGGGATAGCGATGCCGAGCAGGTGCGCGTCACCACGCGCCTTTTCTACGGCGCGCAGGATACGAGGGATGCGTTCGGGTTCAGGTGCGTGAGGAATCAGTAGAGCGAGGAGCGAAAAGCGAAGAGCGAGGGGCGATCACGCTACCGCGATTTGACGCGGTATGGTGCGTGTCCTCGCTTTCGGTACTTGCGCTTTCGATGATGACGTTGTCGAAGGAGACTGTGACGCCACCGGCGTCGAAGCTGTTGACGAAGATGCCGAGCAGACCCTCGCCCAGATCCGAATCGGCGACGTACTCGATGCGTTGGTCGTCGACGTAGAGCGAGAGGTAACCGTCGGCGCAGACCAGCTTGACGTTGTAGCTCTTCTGGAACGGCACGATGTCGTTGGTCGTGGCCCACTTGCCGTCGCTCGAACTCAGGCCGATCGTGTTGCCGTTCCGATACTTGTTGACCACGTAGTAGCCGTCCGCGGTCACCCCGGCGTAATAGAAGTTGTTGTTGTCGACGTAGCCGCAAATCAGGCCAAAACCCGGCCAGTTCTTTGAGGATTGCGGCAGGTCGCTGAGGTCCGTCGCCTCAGTCGAAATCGAGACGTTGGCGTAGGTCTGCGGCTCGTAATTGCCCCAGGCGATCAGGTTCTTGTCTTTGACCGTCACGATGTAAGCGCCGCCCGTGATCGTGAAGGCGCTGTCGCTGTAATCGCCGACCGACCACACGCCGCCATCGCTTGAGAAGTCATCGCGCACCAGCGCCTGGCCGTCAGGCGCCGACGTCGACGTCGCGCCGGGCGTGCGGGTCGGCAGCGGCGTACGGGTCGGCCGGCGTGTGCGCGTCGGCGGGATGGTGGTCTCGGTCGCAGGCGGTGCCGTCGGCGGCGGTTCGGTCGCGCTGGGTGTGGCCGTCGCCAGGCCCGCGAGGGCCGACAACGGGCCCAGGTTGATCACGCCGGCAATACACAGCGCCGCCGCGATAACCAGCACGCCGGCCACGGCCACGCCGGCGATCAGGCCCGTCGAGCAACCGGCGATCCCAGAGCGCGGTGCCGGCGCGATCGAGCCGGACCCTGAAGAGGGCGGCGAGCTGGCCGGGTTGAGCGGGACGGCCACCGTCCGCGAGTCCCCCATAGAGGAGGGCAGGGACCAGGCACTGGATCCCACAGCCGAACCGAGCGCGGCTGCCGTGTTGGTCGTGAGCGCCGAGAGATCGTACGACAGGCTCGCGGCCGTTGGATAGCGCGTTGTCGGATCCTTGGCCATCGCTTTGTAGATGATGGCCTCGGCATTGACGGGCAGGTCAGGGCGGACGGCGCGCAGGCTGGGCGGCGGCTCATTGACGTGCTTGAGCACCACGGCGATCGGCGTCGGAGCTTCGTAAGGCTGCCTGCCGGTCAGCATCTGATAGACGATGGCGCCCAGCGCGTACAGGTCCGAGCGGCCGTCGATCTCTTTCTCGCCGCGCGCCTGCTCGGGGCTCATGTAAGCGGGCGTCCCCATCAGGCCGGTGCCTGTCAGGTTGACGTTCGACTCGGCCAGCTTGGCCAGGCCGAAGTCCGAGATGTACGGATTGCCTTCGCCGTCGAAAAGGATGTTGCCGGGTTTGAGATCGCGGTGGACGACGCCACGCGCGTGAGCAAAGTCGAGGGCAGGTGCCAACCGGCTGAGGATGCGCGCGACTTCGTTGAGGTCCATCGGCTGGCCGCGCAGTTTCTCGGCCAGCGTGCCACCTGACATCAGGCGCATGACGATGAAGGGTTGGCCGGTCTCGGCGTTCTCGCCGTAGTCGTAGACCGGAACGATGGCGCTGTGCTCGAGCGCCGCCACCACCTGGGCCTCGCGTTCGAAGCGGGCCCGGAAGGCCGGGTCATGCAGAAACTCGCGCGGCAGCACTTTCACGGCCACGTCGCGCTTGAACATCGGGTCGTAGGCGCGCATGACCGTGGCCATTCCGCCTCGGCCCAGTTCGCCTCGAATCTCGTAGCGTCCGATCGTGGTCATGTGCCTCTTCGCCGCGACGCGCTCGAAGCGCGATAGCGTGACCCGCAGTTCTCGATATCGTCAACGCCCACCGGTCTGGAAGCCATGATAGCCCCCCGCCGGGCAGATGCAAATCCTCATCCGACTCCCACATTATGCCCTGTCGACACAAGAGCCGCCCATAGTCCGTGGGTCAGGTGTCGCAAGGTGGGTTCAGGGGGCCAACTTGTGCATAGGTTGCGGATTCGGTGGCGGGGTCGAGTTCGGGACGCCCGGTCACTTTTGCAAAAGTCTTACTTGCCGACTTGGACGCAGACGTCACGGCCCCCAGATCGGGCTAACCTCATCCCAACCGGGATTGCCGCTGAGGTTGGTTTCGTTCTCGCCCAGCGACGTCATGGAGTAGATCTGTCCGCCGCCGCCGTCGCGACGAGAGACGAACACGATCTGCTTGCCGTCCATGCTCCAGCGCGGGCTGCTGTCGCTGTGCCCGTCGGTCAGCTGCGTGAAGGTCATCTTCAACGGGCTGTCTTCGACCGTCGTCAGCATGACGTTCTCGCCGAGCGCGCTCGGGCTCTGGCGCGTGTAGACCACGAACAGGCCGTCCGGTGAGACGTCGGCGTCGACGATGATGTTGTTCTGCGGCAGCTCGCTTAGAAACACCCTGTAGCTGTAGGTGCCCGGGACCGGGAACTTGTCCCACATCGACTTCATGACGTCCGGGAACGGGAAGATGCGCCACAGCTCGCCGCGACCGTTCTGTGTCGAGATGACGAGCATGCGCCGGCAATCGGTCCGGAAGAACGTCGGGTTGTACTCGACCACGTTCGAGCGCGTCGTGCTGTAGTTGCGCGGGGCTCGATTGTCGGCCGAGATGGTGAAGATCTGCGGATACTGATTGCGGATCGATGTGAAGAAGATCGTCTGGCCTTCGCACCAGACCGGTTGGAAGTCGTCTTCATTCGGCCGGCCGGCGCGATCGGGCGCGGTGAGGTTGACAGGGTTGGTGCCGTCGACGTTGATCAACCACAGGTCGATCGGGCCGCCAGGCGCGAGCTCGGCGGTGTAGATCAGGCGCGTGCCGTCAGGACTCCAGGCCAGTTGCGTGCCGGGCAGGTCGCCGAGTCGGCCGAGCTTCCAGTCGGGCGACCACTTGTTGGTTGGGTCGGTCGTCACCTGGCGCACGTCGCTGCCGTCGGCAGCCATCGTGTAAACCTGGTAGTACTGGCCGTCACGGTTGCTGATGAACGCGATCCGCGGCCCGGCCGCCCCAGACGGCGCTGCAGTAGGAGCTTCCGTCGCGACCACGGCCACCGTCGGCGCGTCGGTTGGGGCCAGGGTGGGCGCATCGGTCGCAGCGGCAGTCGCCGCGATGGTCGCGCTGGCGAGCGGTGCGGTCGTGGGAGAGGGCGCTCCTGTGGCTGTCACGTTCAAGGCCAGCGGCGTCGGCGTCACGTCGCCGCCGAACGCGATGTTCTGAGCAGTGGGCGTGAGAGCTGCGTTGCCTTTGCCGCCGCTCTGGCTCAGCGTCCAGACCAGCCCGGCGCCTCCGATGACGATCACAAGCGCGGCCACGACGCCGACCGGGATCAACCACAAGGGGCGCGCAGCGTTCTTCGGACGAACCGGCTCAGGCGCCATGAGAGTGGCGGCCGAATCGGTCGGATGAGTCGACGACTGCAACGCTGCGCTTGCCCGTGAACCTGTCGTTGGTTCGGGCTTCGTCGCCGGATCACGCGCGACGATCGTCGGCTCGCCGGCCCATGCCGGCGCTGGTGCGCCTGCGACGACAGTGGCCTGCTGGTCGTGCGGTGCTTCAATGGGCGCCTGTCCCAACAGCGCGGCCTTGAACGAGCGCGCGTCGGCAAAGCGCTCGGCCGGTTTGAGCGCGAGGCCGTGCATCAGCGTGTCGCAGATGTGCTTCGGCAGATCAGGCCGAAAGACCTCGGGGCGCGGCAGCTCGGCGTTGTTGAGCAGCCGCTCCATGCTGTCAGGAGGAGTGCGCCCGGTGAGGGTGGCGTAGAGCGTGGCGGCCAGCGCGTACAGGTCGCTGCGCCCATCGGCCCGACCCATGCCGTACTGCTCGGGCGGAGCATAACCGGGCGTCAGCGCGATAGCGGAAGTTGTCGTCTTCGATTCGCTGCTCGTCGCTTTGGCGATGCCGAAGTCGACAAGCATGGCCTGATCGCCGGGCGCGAGGCGGATGTTGCCGGGCTTGATGTCGCGATGGATGACGGGTTGAGTGCGCCCATGCAGATAGGAAAGCGCGTCACAGATTTGTGAACCCCAACGGACGACGTCGTCGAGCGGCAGTTCGCCGCCGCGGGCAAGGCGCTCGCGTAGATCCTCGCCCTCGACGAAGTCCATCACAAGATACTGCTGGCCGTCGAGGATGAAGTGGTCGGTCACTCGCGGCAGGTTGGGGTGACGCAGCGTGGCCAACAGCGTGGCCTCGCGCCTGAACTGACGTTCGCTCTCCGACGAGGCGTTAAGGTTCTCCTTGACCGCCACATGCGTGCCGAGGTTCTCGTCGATCGCCAGGTAGACGGCGCCCATGCCGCCCTGGCCGAGCACGCGCTCAATTCGATAGCGACCACCGAGGAGGATGCCGGATTCCAGTGACATAACCGTCCGTATTTTAGGACAAGTTGGAGGCCCTACAGATGGGAATCGGTTGGGGAAGGGCCGCTTCCGTTGCGAACCT
Organism: Anaerolineales bacterium; assembly: GCA_044226485.1. GTDB lineage: Bacteria > Chloroflexota > Anaerolineae > Anaerolineales > UBA6663 > UBA6663. Next base: position 11,147 of record JBGAGY010000004.1, on the reverse strand, counting down.
GACAGACCCGCATATAATGAGGCAATTCGCCGTAAAATGGGCGTTAATCATGTGTGGTGCCTGCCTCACTTCGGTTTCCCGGAAGTACGATTGACTCCATTATGTCCTTAACGCGCGTTTCGGCCCGCTTCACGGCCAGCCTGGTCCTCGGCCTCCTGTTGTCGGCGCTGGCCTGGGTGCTGCCGACAACCGAGATCTCGATTGTGGCTGCCCAGAACGACACGGGGCCGCTACGCCTCATCGTGCATCGAGTCGAAGGGCCTGAGGAGGTCACGACCGAGATCGTGCCGGGCCTGCGCCTGCGTGTGCGCTTCTCGGTCTTTGACGACGCCAAGGGCCAGCCTGTCACGGCCAAGCAAGACGGCGGGACCGACTCGGGCCAGCCTGTTCAACTCATCGTCGACGATGTGCCTTACGATTCGTCGGCGCGCCCTGTGAACGACGCGATGACCGTCGTCATGCTGATCGACAACAGCGCCACCTTCGCGCCGTTCAGCCAGGCCAAGAACTACGAACTCATCCGTGAAAAGGCGGCCGAGGCCCTCAAGTCGTTCGGCGCCAAGTACGTGTCGGTGTTCGCCTTCAACAACGCCGAGGCTCGCCTGACGCCCTACACGCTCAGCGTCGATGAAGCCACCACAGCTCTGAAGAAACTGCGCCCCGTCAGCAATTCGCGGTCGTGCCTGCTGCAGGCCACCAACAACGTGATCAACGATCTGGCGAACTGGACGGGCACGGCGCGCAAGGTGCTCCTCCTCGTCACGGGCAGCACAGACACGTGCGGCGGCGTCGAACTCAACGCCCTGGCCCAATCCGCGCGCGATCGAGGCATCGAGGTCTACGCCGTCGGCATCCGCGGTTACGCGGCGAGCGACACCGAACTGCGCGCGATCGTCGAGCCGACCGGCGGTGTGGTCGAGAGCCAGACTGTCGAGATCGGCCAGCTCAACATCTCGTTCGATCGCGTCGTCGGCGTGGTCAAGAATCAGTTCCAGGCTGACTTCGTGATCTATCCGCTGCAGGGCGAGAAGACGCCCGAGCTCGTTGTGCCGTTCAGCCAGCTCGACGTGGCGCGCGGCCCGCTGCTCACTCCGATCACGGTGCCGCGCGACTATCCGCCGCCGCCGCGTGTCAGCATCCCGGTGCAGCCCGAGGTGACGGCGCGTCAGATGCTCGTGGATCTGCGTTTCGAGAATGCGACGCTGATCAGCGCGCTGCTCGTGAGCATCGTCGACAAGGGCACACAGCGTGTCGCTTTCACGCAGACGATCACGGATACCGTCAGCGACCAGATCCTGATCCAATGGCCCGACGGCGTGCTCGAGCGAGGGCGCGCGTACGAGCTGCGTGTGACGGCGCTCAGCGCCGACGGCACTCCGTTCCCGAACGGGCAGGGCGCTATCGAGTTCAACTTCGACCCGGCGCCGCCGGTCGTCGTGTCGCAGGTGCTCCATGGCCCGACGCTCGAGGACCCGACGATCGGGATGACGGTGACGGTCGGCAATGTGTTCGACCTGGGTTCTCTGCAGCTCGTGCTGCGCAATGACAAGGTCCAGCCCCCGCAGGTGATCACGTCGACGCAGGCCGGGCCCGAAGGCCCGTTCGTGCTGCCGGTGCCGTACGACACGTTGCCGACGGGCGAGTACACGGTGCTCGTCGTGGCGGTCGACACCCAGGGCCAGCCCATGGCCGAGTCGACTCCGCAGTTGCTCACGATCACGGCGCCATCAGCCGTGGCGCGATTGACCTTCTGGCTTCAGCAGAACCCGCTTGTCACCGGCGTGATCGGCCTGCTCGGCTGCCTGGCTGTGGTCGGCCTGATCGCCCTGGCCGGCGTCGGGCTGTTCGCGCGACGACGGGCCCAGATCCGCGCTGTCGACATGGCGTTGCCCGAACGCGCCCAGGTGCACGCCGCGATGACCGAGTCGATCGTCGCGAACAAACCGCCGACAGCCATCAAGCCCTCGGGTCGCAAACCGGCCTCGAGCGGGCGGGACGCCACGACGGGCCCGTCCCTGGCCTCCGCGGCCGATGCCGGTCAACACACGATGATCAGCCGCTCGTCGAAGACCAAGCGACCGGTGCTCGATCTGACGATCCTCGAGCCCTCGACCCTGACGTTCAGGGCCGAGGTCAAGAAGACGCCGTTCACGATCGGGCGGAAGGCCGGCTGCGACGCCGTTCTGCCCGTCGAGGCGACAAGCGGCGTCTCGGGCTCGCATCTCAGCCTCGTTTATGCGCAGGATCAGTGGATGGTGCTCGACGAGGGCAGCACATACGGCAGCCTCGTCGACGGCGTCGTCGTCGCCAAGGGAACGCCGACTCCGCTCAAGGACGGCGCCGTCATCGGCCTTGGGCCACGGGTGAAGGTCAAGGTGCGGTTTAAGTCGACGTAATGCGAGGGCGAACGCTTCAAGTTCTTCGCTCCTTGCGCCACTCAATCACCGTTCCCGGTCCAGCCGGGACTAACTTCCCTGGCAGGCGGGAACCTGTCCCATGACATCGGGACGGGCAATTGGGTATCGTGAGCAGAGCCAGACCCAGACTCTTTTCAGGAGCCGGCCATGCCGCACCCGCGAGTCCGAACCAATCACGACGAACTGAGCCAGATCACCCGGCAATTCGAGAGCGAACGCGCCGCCGTTCAGAAGACGATCACGTCGCTGCAGCGCGCCATGGACGTGCTCGAAGGCGGCGACTGGATCGGCAAATCGGCCAAAGCCTTCTATTCCGAAATGAACAGCTCGGTGCTCCCGGCCCTCAAACGCCTTGAAAAGGCGCTCGAAAAGGCCTCGCGCACGACCGGGCGCATCGGCCAGGTCATGCGAGGCGCCGAGGGTGAAGCGGCGGACAAGCTGGATGGCTCGGATGCCGAGGGGCAGGGCTCGGGCGGCGCGGCGGGCGCTGGAGCGGCCGGTGGAGGAGCGGGGGGCGCGGCTGGCGGAGCGTCTGACGGTTCGGCCGGCGGTGGTGCCGCAGGCGGCGCTGCTGGCGGCGCCGGTTCGGGCGGATCAGCCGGCGGCGGCTCGGCTGGCGGCGATAGTGGCGCAAGCGGCGAGGCCGGTGGCGGCGGGGCGAGCGGCTCAGCGGGTGGCGACAGCGGCGCGAGCGGTGAGGCCGGCAGCGGAGCGGCAGGTGGGGCGGCCGGCGGGGCCAGCGGCTCGGCCGGCGACGCTGGCGATTCGTCGAACGACAGCGGATCTGATGGCGAAGGCGACGGGGCCGGCGGCGATGGCAGCGGCTCTGAAGGCGGCGGCTCAGGCAGCGTGAGCGGCGAGCCCACCACGATGGACGAGCTGGCTCAGCAGTTGGCCGACACCGTGAACAAGGACTTGCTCGGTATCGATGGCAATGGCGCGGGCGGCACCGATGGTTCTGACGGCGATGGCTCTGGCGGCGACGCCAGCGGTGATGGCAGCGGCGACTCGAGCGCGGATGGCGGCGACGGATCGGATCTTCCCTCCGACTCCGATGTCGCGGACCAGGTCGACGACCTCGGCGGCGACATCCTCACCGGCGGCACAAGCGCTTCCATGAACGCCGACGGCCTGGGTGGCGACAGCTCAGGCGGTGACTATTCCGGCGACTCCTCGGGCGGCGACTCCTCTGGCGGTGACTACAGCTCGACCGGCTCGATGGGCTCTGGTAGCGGCCGCAACATCTTCGATGAGGTCCAGCGCCTTGTCGATGAAGGCGAGTACGGCCCCGGCACAGGCACGGGCAGTGGCGGCGGAGGCTCCTCGGGCGGCGGTGGGGGCGGTGGCGGTGGTGAAGCCCCGCTTGCGCCGGCGCCGTTCGACGAATCGCTCTTTGAGCCGCCGACCAGCTCGGGTGGCGGTGGCGGCGGTGGGGGTGGCGGCGACAGCGGCTTCGGCGGCGGCGGTGGTTTTGGCGGTGGTGGTGGCGGCGGTTCGTTCGGTGGCGGCTCATCGCCGGCCAGCTATTCGTCGCTAATCGCGACGCCGCCTGGCAAGGTCTTCTCGCAGGCCTACATGCACGCGTTCCGCGGCATCAACCTGGCCGGCGCCAACAACCCTGAGTTGCGCTCAGCCCTGATCGAACTGGCGCGCAATCCGAAGGGCGCGGCGCTCGACTCGGTCCTCGCCAAGATCGCGGCGATTCGTGGGGTGCCGGTCGGCGACATCAAGGCCGGCTACGACAAGTTCATGCAGATCCAGGCTGAGGCGACGGCCACGGCGGCCGCCAACGGCGAGCCCCCGCCGCCCTCCCTGGCCGAGGTCTTCAACTCCGAGTACATCGGCTCGACCAACCAGCTGCGTTTTGGCAAGGTGGTGGGCGACGTCTTCGGCATCGATCCGGTGTTCGGCGCTCTGCTGAACCCCACCGGCGGCATGACCGATGGCGGCACTGTGCCTGGTCCTGAAACCGCGTCCGCATATAATGAGGTATTCTCGGACGCGGCCGATTACCTGGCCGACTACCATCACTCTGGTCCTGGGGAAGCCTACCTCGGCGGCGCCGGGCAGAGCGGCCTGGGCTACTGGTCGTCCGAACTAAGCAGCGGGGCCCGTTGATCTCCGGCTGGTTGACTGATTTGGCGCACGGCAGAAACGAAACCGGGGACTGAATGGCCCCGGTTCTTGCCGTTAAAGTCACAAGGCGAATGTAGGCGGTCTGCAGGGGAGATGTGTGACGGCAATGAAACGACTACGGATCGGCTTGCTGGTGCTGGTGGCGATGACGTGGGCGGTTGGGCTGCGCGGCGCAGGTCCGCTGGCCACTCAGCCGGTGGCGGCCCAGGGCGGCCGCGTCTTCTATATCTCTGGTGTCGATTCCAGTAAGTTCCCGCGCGTGACGTTTCAGCTGCGCGTGGTCGACGGGCAGAGCAATCGCGTGGCCACCGGGCTGACAGACAAAGATATCGCCGTCTACGAGAACGGCGTCCAGCAGACCGGCGTGACGGTGGCCGCTCAAAACACGGGCCACGTGATCTTTGCCTTCCTGGTCGATCAGGGCCGGCTGCACAATTACAACGTCTTCGGCAACCAGAACGCCAGCCTGCTGCAATCGGTCAGCGACCTCGTCAACGGCGGGTTCTTCCAGCCGGGCGATCAGATCCTGCTGGCCACTCAAAGCAACACCAACGCGAGCAACTCGACCGTCACCGTCTACGGCCCCGACGGCGACGGGCAGAAGTTCATCAACTTCGTCAACAGCTCCAACGTCTTCTCGCGACGCAGCACCGGCAACACGAAAGGCCTCGAGGGCGTCGACGCGACTCTGCAACAGCTCAAGGCGTTGATCACGCCCCCCGGCAGCCAGACAGCGTCTTTGATCGTCATCAGCCGCTACATCGAGGATCCGCAGAGCCAGACGGCGGTGACGGCCGCGACGCGTCTGGCTCAGGATGCGATGGCGTCAAACATCCTGATCTACGCCCTGCAGACCGACAAGAGCACGAACGCCAGCGTGACGGCGCCGCTGCAGACCCTGGCCGTGACGAGCGGCGGGATGCACACGCAGTCCAACAACAACGACGTCGTCACCAACATCCGCAACATCTATCAAGACATCATCTCGCAGCGGCTGTTCTACACGGTCGAGTACAGCAGCGGCACTGGCAAAGAGCCCTCGCGCACGATCACGATCAACTCGGCCAATCCGGTGCCGGGCGTGGAGCCGGGTGCTTACGAGATCAAGCTTGACGCGCCTGCCGTCGAGGTCAAGGCACCGCTGGCCGGCTCGACCATCACGCGCAACCCATTGGCGAATGGCGGCTTCGACCGCAACAGCGTCGACGTGATCGCGTCGGTGGCCTTCCCTGACCAGAAGCCGCGCGATCTTGTCAGCGCCGAGCTCGTCGTGAATGGCGAGCCTCAGGGCGCGATCCAGGTCGCCGCCGGCACGACCGAGATCCGGCTCAAGGCCGATCTGAGCGACATCACCACCGCCGGGACGAACCAACTCAACCTCGAAGTGCGAGTCGTCGACGTGCTCGGTTTCGAGTCGTCTTCGACCAACACCGTGATCGTCGACGTCAAGGAACTGCCGACCCCGGTGCCGACTGAAGTGCCGAGCACGCCGACCCAGGTCTGGGTTCTGGGTGGGCTCGTCGCCTGCGCGATCATCTTCCTGGCGATCGCTGTGTTCGGTCTGACCGGCTACACGATCTTCCGGCCGCGCTCGACTGCCCCGGCCTCGTCGGGCGGATCGCGGCCCAGCGCGGCCTCGTCCGAGATGCAGGCCACGCTTATCGGCGGCATCGCCTATCAAGACAAGGTGCTGGCGACGTTGACGGTGATCGAAGGGCCAAAGGGCCTTGTCGGCGAAGCCATTCGCGTGATCAAGCCGACGAGCATCATCGGCCGCAATCCGGCGCGTTGTGATATCACTTTCTACGCCGAGGAGGAGAGCTCGGTCAGCCGCACACACGCCACCCTGCAGAAGGACGGCGATTCCTTCAAACTGACCGACAACGGCTCGAGCAGCGGCACGCGCCTCAACGGCCGCCAGATCCGGCCGAACGACCCTGTGATCCTGCAGGGCGGCGACGAGATCGTGTTGGGCGACCTGGCCCGGCGCGGCGTCAAGCTGCGCTTCGACCTGGCGTCCGCCAAGAATCGCGCGGCCAAGCATCAGGGCAGCGCCGACGATCGCACCATGATCATGGATTCGCCGGACGACGACAAGTTCGATAAGTTCACGGAGTAAACGGGCACCTGATCGCTCGACAGTTCAACCATGGGCACGATCGCGCTCGGCAGTGACACGAACGTTGGCGGGCGCCGGTACAACGAGGACCGGTGCGCCGAGGCCCGCTTCGCGACGCGTGGCGGCCTCGAGCTGTCCGTGGCGATCGTGTGCGACGGCGTCGGCGGGGCCGAGCGCGGCGAACGAGCGGCCCAGCTGGCGATCGATGCCCTGCTCGACTCGCTCAAACTGAGCGACGAGACTGACGTCCCGAAGCTGCTGACGGCCTCAGTGCGTGCCGCCAACAACTCGGTGCTGGCCGAGTCGCGGCGCCTCGACGAGGGCGAGCAGATGGCCTGCACGCTCGCGTTGGCCGTGATCGTCAACGGCGAGACCCTCTACGTTGCCAACGTCGGTGACAGCCGGATCTATCTGGCGCGTGAGGGACAGCTCAGGCAGATCACGCGCGACCACACCTTCGAGAACGTCATGGTGTGGCTCGGCAAGCTCAGCCCCGAAGCCGCGGCCAGCAATCCCGACGCTAACAAAGTCATGCGCGTGCTCGGGACCAAGGAGAACCTCCAGGTCGACCAGGGCATGTACCTGACGACGGTCGACTACGGCGAGGCGAACCGGATTGGCCGTCAGGGTTTCGCGCTGCACACCGGCGACTCGGTCATCGTCTGCTCCGACGGCCTGATCAAGTCGGCGCCATCGACCGGCCAGCGCCTGGTGACCGACGACGAGATCGTCAACCTCCTCGGCACCTACGAAGGTCAGGCCGCGGCGCGCGCCATCATGGGCAAGGCCCTCGGCCGTATCCCGGTGGGTGACGCCGTCGACAACATCAGCCTGGCGCTCCTACAGACCGAGGACCCCACGCGCGCCGCGAACTTCGCCGCCACCCAGCGCAAGGTCGAGGGCGCTCAGCGCAAGCGCATGCTCGTCGTCGCGGCCGGGGTGGGGGTGCCGTTGATCGGCATCGTGCTCGTCCTGGCTGTGGCCCTCGGCTGGTTGTTCGTGGTCAACCGGCAGCAGAGCGCGGGCACCGCCACGCGCCTGGCCGAGGTCACGCAGGTAGCCGCTGCGGAGACCATGACGGTGGCGGCCTACACGCCTACGCCCACCGACATCCCGCCCACGCCCACGGCGCGACCGACAGCGATCCCGACCCTTGCGCCCGGCGAACTCGGCAAGCTGTTCAGCCGCGCGGAGCTCGTCAAGGTCGTAACCTCCGATGGCAAGATCCTGGCAGCGCCGGACGGCGAGACACGCTTCCTGGCGATCAATCACACAGGCGCGAACCAGAACGGCGAGATCTACGCGATGGGCGGGTCTCAGATCCAGTTGCGCAGCGCAGCCAGCGACGGCGCCGATTTGCGCGTGCTCAACGGGAGCCAGATCGTCGTGCGCAGCGGACCTTACCCGTTGATGGATCTGGACATCGGCACCACTGCGGCGGCGGCCCGGGTGGCGAGCGGATGCATGGCGATCACCTACATCGAGCCGACCTCGGTCACCATCGAGTGCCTGGACGGCACGTGCGACTTCAGCACGCAGTACGGCTCGGATTTCACGACGTTGCCGGCGGGACAACGGGTTCGCATCGATACGCAGAGCCTGGCCGTGACGGGCCCAAGCGTGATCCAGGCCAGTGAAGTCTACAAGGAGTATTACGACCTCTTGCAGGATTACTCGTCGGGCGCCAAGGCGCGCGAGGCCTGCAACGTGCCGGCGCCGACCGCCACGCCGACCCGTACGGTCCGGCCGACGCAGACCCAGGCCCCGACGTCGACGTCGCCGCTGGTGAGCACGACCAACAGCGTGAGCTCGGGGCCTGGGCCGGTTCAGGCCGCCACGGCCACTGCCAGCCCGCGGCCGCCGACTGCTCGCCCGACCAACACACCTGTGCCGACAGCCACGCAAACCAACGAGCCCGCTACGGCCACGCGCACGCCGGTCCCGTCCGATACGCCTGTGCCGCCGACGCGAACGCCGACCGACACGCCTGTGCCTCCGACAAGCACACGCACGCCTGTGCCTCCGACATCGACCAATACATCGGCTCCGCCGACGGACACCAATACCCCGCAGCCGACCGATACATCCGCGCCAACTGATACGCCGGCGCCAACCAACACGCCGCAACCATCCAACACGCCCGGCGGGTGAGCGGTTTTCTCGTATTGAGTGATCCGAAGCAGAAGCGCACAACATGCCCCGGGCCTGTTGTGCGCTTCTGCTTCGGAGAGAGAGTTCAAGCCAATAGGGCTTCAGCTCCGGCGGAAGCTACTTCATGGTCATCCTCGACGCTGCTGCCGCTGACGCCGATCGCGCCCACGATGGCGCCGGCCTTGTTCTTGAGCAACACGCCGCCTGGGAAAGTGATCAGTCCGCCGTTCGAGAACTCGATGTTGAACAACGGCGCGCCTGGCTGCGCGAGTTTGCCTAGATCACCGGTGGGCATGTTGAAGAAGCGCGCGGTCTTGGCCTTCTTGATGCTGATGTCGATGCTGCCGAGGAAGGCCTCGTCCATGCGCACGAAGGCCTTCAGGTTCGCCCCGGCATCGACCACTGCGATGTCCATCAGCGTGCCCTGTTTCTCTGCGCAGCGACGGGCGGCTGCGACGACGGCCAGGGCTTGATCGAGCGTGAGATCGAGCGAACTGGTGGGTGCTGCCATTCTTGCCTCCTTGAGATCCGCGGTTCTGGCCGCGGAGCGATTGCCATCAATGCCGATGGCCACGCACGAGCGCGAGCGCGGCGGAAATGTCTTCGGCGATCATGGCGCGTTTGCTGCGCTCGATGTAAAAGCTGGGTCCAGCCTGCAGGTAAGAGGGAAAGACGCGTTTGCCCTGATAGACATGCTCGTCGCGCCGGATCTTGTACGTCGATCCGCGCGGGATCGGCGGCTTCTCGCCGAGCCGGCGCGCAATGGTGTTCAGCGACCGGATGGCCACATCGCCCATGAGCAGATAGGCGCGTGCATTCGGGAAGAGCGCCAGCTCTTTTTCGAGCAGATGTGAACAGGCGTCGATCGTCGCCGTCGCGAGGCCGTACTGGGTCTTGGCGCACTTCACGGCAGTGGTCAGGTAAACGCCCAGGTTGATGACGTCGTCGAGGGTGTGCACGTCTTCGCCGGCGTCGCGAAAGGCCTGGACCGTCGTCTCGGCAAACAGGCCGGCCGGCCGCGCGTAATAGCCGTCGGCCGCCGAGGGCGGGGCGACCTCCGAGATCAACACGATGCCGATGTCAGCCTGCGAGAAGGCCCGACTCGGCACGGCGTAGCACTCGTGTTTCACGTCTTCGCACGGGAAGGACGTGCAATGCACGAAGCGATTGATCCGCATGACGGACGCTTTCGATGGAGCGGCTTAGGACGTCAATCCTTCATCATAGGGCGAAGGTCAAGGCTGACAAGGTTGATCATTTGTCGATCGACTTTGACGGATTGACGCGCTGATCGCCTTGCTGCTGACGTCCGTGACTTGATCCGAGTGGCGGGGTGAGTTCCGCGCGTCGTCTGCGGCAGAGCGCGGGCAGAAGGCAAAAAAAGGGCCGGGCATGGCCCGGCCTTTTTGGCTCGCTTTTGAGACCGGGTCAACTGACGAGTCTGAAGGTCAATGACACGCGGCCGAGTTGGACCGTGGCGCCCGCGGCCAGCGGGTACTGGATGCCTTGCTTGAGGCGTTGCCCGTCGAGGTAGACGGGATTGCGCCCCTGGATGTCTTCGATGAAGAACGAGCCGCTCTTCTCGGTGATCGCCGCATGATGGCGCGACACCGTCGGGAGCTCTTCCATGTCCTCGAGGTCGACGGCCAGCAGCTTGTTGTTGGCCGGGTTGCGCACGTCACGCCGCCCCAGGATCGCGGGCTGCCAGCCCAGTTCGAATTCGGTCAGCGATCGGTTCTCGACCATGTAGACGCGCTTGAAGTTCTTGCTGAACGACTCGCGGTGCCCGCGTCGGATCGCTTCCTCGGTGCCGGTGGCCTCGACGATGCGCACGCACACGATCGTCGCGCCCTCGCGCACGCCGACCTCCATCAGCTGTTTCTCGAGCGGCAGGGCGGGGCGCGACTCGCTGTCGAGGCGCAGCTCGTAGCGGCCGTCCAGGTTGAACTTGTCCTGGATCGTGGCGATCAGGCTGGCCACCGGCAGGCTGCTGCGCACATTCAGGTGCCGTTTCTCGATCGCAGAGCCGGCGATATTCAGGGTGAGGTTGAAGCGGTCCATCAGGCTCCCTTGGAGCGACGGCAGACCGCGGGCCACGGACCGCAGATCTCGTGCAAGAGGAGGTCTGCGGTCCGCTGTCCACGGTCCGCGGTCATCCCGTGCTTTCCTTCTTGGCCTCGGGCGCTGCAGTTCCGTTTTCGCCCGGCGCCGCGCCATTTGTAGGCGCCGCGCCGTTCTCGCCGGCCGGCGCGCCCTCTTCTTCGTCGCGCTCGACCAGGACTTCTGCGAACTTCAGGGTCGTCGGCATCGTGATGGTCGCGGCC
>JBGAGY010000017.1:0-121600 GCA_044226485.1 Anaerolineales bacterium | reverse complement strand
GGGCTTAGCCCTGGCCCTGGAGCACACCTGTTTCTCGCCTACACTCAATCGAAGTACAATCCTCGACACGATGGCTCGCTGGCCAGACCGTTACGTCATCGCCCTCACAGGCAATATCGGCACCGGAAAGAGCGTGGTGCGCAAGATGCTCGAGCATCTGGGCGCCTTCACGCTCGACGCCGACGCGCTCGCCCATCGGGTTATCGCCCCGGGCGGGCCCGGCTATGCCGCCGTGCAACGCACCTTCGGCGAATGGGTGGTGAACCCCGACGGCCAGATCAACCGCGCGCGCCTGGGCCGGATCGTGTTCAACGATCCCGAAGCGCTGGCCCGCCTCGAAGGCATCATCCACCCGTACGTCCGTCAGGCCGTCGATCTGTTGATCAACCGCTCGCCGGCGCGGCTGGCCGTGATCGAGGCGATCAAGATCATCGAGACCGGGCTGGCCAAGGAATGCGACGCGCTCTGGGTCGTGCACGCCCCGCCCTCGGTTCAGGCCAGGCGCCTCGTCGAGAAGCGCAAGATCACGCCGGCTGACGCTCAGCAGCGCATCGCGGCGCAGAACCCGCAAGCCGACAAGATCAAGGCCGCCGACGTCGTCATCGACAACAGCCACGGCTTCGAGGAGACCTGGGCTCAGGTCCAGGCGGCGGTCAACAAGCTCGGGCTGGCGCCGGCCGTCCCCGCTGCGCCGACGGCGACCGCCACGGCCAACGGCGCCCTGACGGTCAGGCGCGCGCGCCCCGGCGACGCTGCCGCCATCGCGACGCTCATCGGCCAGGCGAACCAGAATGGCAAGACGCTCGGCCGCGCCGACGTGATCGCGGCGTTCGGCGACAAGGCCTTCATGCTCGGCGAGATCGCCGGTCGGCCCGCGGCGCTGGCCGGGTTCAAAGTCGAAAACCTCGTTGCCCGCGTCGACGAACTCTACTTCCTCGCTGCGGCGCCGTTAGCTGTCGCAGCCAGGCCCTTGCTGGAATCGGTCGAACAATCCGCTCGTGAACTGCAGTGCGAGGCCGCGTTGGTGTTCGTCACGCCGGCCCAATCGGAGCCGGCCATCGCGGCGCTCGGCCCGAGCGGCTACGCGCCGACGACGATCGACAATCTCAAGGTCGACGCCTGGCGCGAGGCGGCGCGCGAGTCGATGCCGGCCGGCGCCACGTTGCTTTTCAAAAAGCTGCGCGAGGATCGGGTGCTGCGCCCGGTGTGAGCGCCAAAGCAATATCGGTGTAGCCATGACACGTCTGCGGGAACTCGTCACAACGCATCCGCGCCTGAGCGCCTGGGTCGTTCTCGCGCTTCTGATGAACCTCATCCTGGTTTTCACGGCCAACAACGTCGGGCTCGAGCCGCTGCAGTGGCTGGCCTTGATCGTGGCAACCACGCTGGTGGCCGGCGCGTGCGTGTGGCTTATCGGCGGCGCCGACGAGCCGGCCAATGACGGCGGACCGCAAACCGACGGAGGACGAAGGACGAACGACGAAGGTTGAACGGCCGTTCAACCTTCGTCGTTCGTCCTTCGTCCTCTGTCTTCCGTAGCAACAACAGGAGTTCCGATGACCGATCAACCTCAACCCGGCAAGCCCTTTGAAGATCAGGACGAAGCCGCCACGCGCGCCGTCGAGGATCGCATCAGCCAGATCCTGACCTCGGGCGAGGAGATCCTGCACGTGGCGATGCAGAACCCGATCACGGCGATGACCGTCGCGCCCGACTCGGTCGTGCTGACCAACAAGCGCTTCATCATCTACCGCCCAAAGTTCCTGGGTGGCGCGCAATTCGAGGATTACATCTGGCGCGATCTGGGCGAGGCCCGGCTTGAGGAAGGCCTGATGTCGTCGACGATCTCGCTCAAGGCCGTCAACGGCAAGAGCCTGAGCATGGAGCACCTTCACAAGGGCGCTGCCCGCAAGGTCTACAGCATCGCGCAAGACATGGAGGAACGCGTCCGCGAGGAGCGTCGGTTGCGCGAGATGGAAGAGAAGCGCGCAGCGGCCGGCGGCATCAACATCAGCGGGGGCCTCCCGGGCTCCGTGGCGCACACACCCCAGCCGCCGAAAGACGATCCGGTCGAGAAGCTCGGCCAGCTCAAGCGCATGCTCGAGGGCGGCCTGATCACGGCCGAGGAATACGAAGCCAAGAAGAAGGACTTGCTCAGCCGGTTATGAGATAAAAGTCGCTGATGCGTGCAGCGCGTGGAGAGGGTGGCGAGCCGTCTTCTGCAGCATCCGCGGCCAGATTCCAAGAAACAAAAAGCGGCCTCACACGAGGCCGCTTTTTGTTTGATCTCCTTCGCTCGGGAGGATCAGTAATACCAGATCATATAGCTGGTGCGCGTCGTCGAGGTGAGGCCGCTGGCCGAGGCGATCAACTCGAGGTTGACGGTGTCGCCGACCGCGTACTGGCCGGTCAGGAAGGTCAGGGCCGTCACGCCGCGCGCATCGGTGGTCGGCAGCGTGTACGCTGTGTCGCCGTCCGGGGCGTGCACGATCATCTGCACGGCCACGTTCGCCGCCGGCTGGCCGAGTTGATCGGTCACCTGGACGAAGACGCGTTGCGTGCCGCCGGCCGGCGCGAACGGATCGTCGACCGAGGCGCTCATGCGCAGCGCCGTCACCATCGCACCGACCTGAGCGTTGACGATGGTCGGGCGCAGCCGGGCCGGATCGAGGCGCGCCCAGTCGTAATAGATCGTGCCCAACGCCGCGGTCTGCACCCGCTGGCCCTCGGCCTGCTCGGGATGCCACTCGAAGCGCGCGCGTTGGAAGTATTGAACGATGCGCGTGCCTTCCACCCGCTGCGGTGTGATCGGATAACCGTACAGGTCGATGCCGCCCGTCTTCTCGAAGAAGCGTCGGAACTCGTAGCAGACCGCGTGACCCGTCGCGTCGAAGTACGCGCAGTTCGGGTCGTTCGCCGTTGGGATGTCTCGAACGGCGAGCGGCGGCTGGCGCTTGCCGAGTTCGTCGCCCAACAGGCCCAGCTGGATCTGATAGGCCGGCGGATTGGCCGGGTGGTATTCGAGCCGCGCCTTCTGGAAGTACTGGATCGTCAGGTTCGTGGCGGTGTCGACGTATTGATCCGTGATCGGGAAACCGAAGCGCGTCGTCCCGCCGTACTGCTCGAAGTAGGCCAGGAAGGGCGAGTCCACCGTGTGCCCGGTTTCGCTGAAGTAGCGACGCTCGGCGGTCGGTGTCGCCGGTTGGGCTACGGCAGAACGCGCCGGACCCGCCAGGGGTGCCACCATGGTGGCCACCAGGGCAAGGCCGCTGCAGGCCGCAAGGGCTGTTCGCAAGTGCCTGTGAATGCTATACACGTTCGTGTCGTCCGAAAGTAAACGTAAAAACCATTATACGGCACGGCCTTAGGCGGGCAAGTTTCAAACGTGCCCGAAAGGCGGTTTGGGCGTGAATTCGGTATTAATTCCCAATTCGGGAAATGCATGAGCCGCAGATTGCGCGGATTGCGCAGATGGAAAGGGGGCGCTAGAACCGCGAAGGCGCGCCTCTTTCCGCGACATCCTCAAAATCGCGGCTGACGCCCTACCCGATCGGGGTCGTGCGGTCGTCGCCGCGGCGCAGGCGCAAGTAGCTGTCGTAGCGCGAGTGGGCCACCCGGCCGTCGGCCACGGCCGCCATCACCGCGCAACCGGGCTCGCGTTCGTGGGTGCAGTCACTGAAGGCGCAATCGGCGACGAGGGGCCGGATCTCGACGAAGTAGGCGTCAAGTTCCTCAGGCTCGATGTCGAACAATTCGAGCGCGCGCATGCCGGGCGTGTCGGCCAGATAGCCGCCGCCGGTGAGCGCGTGAAGCTCGGGATACACAGTGGTGTGCCGGCCCTTCTCGGTTTGATCGCTGACGGCGCCGGCGCGCAGCTTCAGCCCAGGCTCGAGCGCATTGACGAGGCTCGACTTGCCCACGCCCGACGGCCCGGCCAGCACCGTGATCTTGCCCTGCAAGGTCGCGCGCAGCTCCGCCAACCCGAGACCGGTGCGCACCGACACGACGTGGACGGCATAGCCGAGCGGCGGATACAGCGCGAACAACTCGCGCGCCCGTTCCTCGCCGACGAGGTCCGCCTTGTTGGCCACGATCACGGACGGCAGCGTCTGGCGCTCGGCCATGACCAGATAGCGGTCTAGCGCGCGCGGATGTGGATCGGGCTGCGCGCACGCGAACACGAACACGGCCAGATCGGGATTGGCGATGATGACCTGCTCGCGATCGGCGGCGTCCGCGCGCCGGCCGCGCCGACCGAAGCCGCCGGGAGCCTTGCGCGTCAACGCGCGCACGCGCGGAGTGACATGCTCGATCATGCCTTGCCCTTCGGCCTGCAGCGAGATCAAGACGTTGTCGCCGATGGTGGCCAGATCCGACGTGCGCGGCGTCTGCTTCAGGCGGCCGCGCAGATGGCAGACGACGTCGCCCTCACCCGTCCGTACGGTGAAGAAACCGCTCTGGGCCTTGACGATCAAACCCTCAATCATGGGCGATCTCTGTTGATCGATGTGCGAGGGCGGAGGGCAGAGCAAGCCCGTTCGACGCATCACAGCTGACGCCTGACGCCTGACACCCGACGCTTGAACTCGGCGTCGGCGTTGGCTCGACGTTCGGCGCTTCGAGCTCGGTCTCCCATGGCAGGAGCGTGGTCGCTTCGCCGTTGAAGTAGATCTCGACCAGGCGGCGGAAGATGGGCGCCGCGAACTCGGAGCCGTCGCCGATGTTCTCGATCATCACCACGGCGGCGAAGTCGGGCCGATCAGGGCGCTCGGCCTCCGTGTAACCGGCGAACCAGGCGTGCGGGGCGTCGCTGTTGGGGGCCTGAGCCGTGCCGGTTTTGCCCGAGACCGGGATGTTGAGGTTCAGGAAGTGGTGGCGGGCCGTGCCACCCTTCTCGCGCGTCACCCAGGCCAGGCCGGATTTGATCACGGCCAGTTGTTCGGCGGTGAGCGGCAGCCTGCCCTGCGCCTCTGGCTTCATCTCGAGCGAGGCCGGCCCATCCGGCGGCGCGACGCGCAGGACGAGCTGCGGACGATAGAGCGTGCCGCCGTTCGCGACGGCCGCGATCATGCGCGCGATCTGCAGGGGCGTCACCAACACGAAGCCCTGGCCGATGCCCATGTTGACGCTGTCGCCGGGTCGCCACGGATCGTTGTACGTCGCGAGCTTCCAGTCGGGCGTCGGGATCAGGCCGGCGGCCTCGGGCACCTGGCCGATGCCCGTGACTTCGCCGAAACCGAACTTGGCGACAAGCTCAGGCAGCGTGGCGGGGTTGGCGGCATCCATCTCGAAGCCGAGTTGATAGAAGAAGGGATTGCACGAGAAGGCCAGGGCCTGAACCACGTTGATAGGTCCGGGCGCGGCGAGGCCGCGGTCGTATGTCCAGTTGTACTTGATGGCGTTCGGACCCAGGCCGCTCCAGGTGTTGCCGCAGTTGATGATCGTGTTCTCGTCGATGGTGCCCGAGGCCAGGCCCGCGCCGGCGACGGCGATCTTGAAGACCGAGCCGGGCGGGTACGCGCCCTGCGTCGCGCGCAGCAGGAGCGGATTGTTCTCGTCGGTCAGCACAGCGGCCTGATCGACGCTGTTGCGGTTGATGGGATCGAACACGTTGGGGTCATAGCCCGGGCTCGAGGCCATGGCCAGCACGGCGCCGGTCTTCGGATCGAGCACCACGATTGCCCCGCGAAAACCGGTGAGCGCTTCTTGCGCGGCCAGCTGCAGATCGCGGTCGAGCGTGGTTGTGATCGACTGAGCCGGGCGGCGCTGGCTCTCGGCGATGACCACCTGCGAGCCGTCGGCGCGCACGGCCACCAGCCGGCCGCCGCGTTGACCGGCGAGCATCTGCTCGCCCCAGGCCTCGAGGCCTGCCTGACCGACGCGCTCGTCGCCGGTGTAGCCGCGCGCCTGGTACTCGGCCAGCGTCTCAGGCGTGATCGGGCCCAGGTAGCCGATGACCTGCGGCGCGATGCCGCCGTCGGGGTAGAAGCGCGTGTTGTAGGGGCTGAGGATGACGCCCGTCAGGCTCTGCAGCGTCTGCAGATGGGGCTGGAGGTCGGACGCCGCAACCTCGCCGATGGGCACGTACCAGTCGGGCCGCGCCGCGTCGAGCTTGGCCTCGATCTCGGCCGGCCGGATCTCGAGCGCTTCGGAGAGCTTCGCGACCACCGTGGGCCGGTCGGTGATCAGGCCGGGCTGCACACCGACGGCGATCGCGTCGCCGCGCACGGCGATGCCGCGCCCGTTGCGGTCGTAGATGTTGCCGCGCGAGGGAAAGGCGCCATCGAAAAGCAGCGTGCCGCCTCCGGCCAGCTCGGGCAGGATCAAGCCGTCGGTCCAGGCGATGCGCCACAGCCCGTTGTCGTAGATCAGCGGCATCTCGACGCGTCGGCTGACGGTGCCGAACACAATCGTGTCCCAGGTGACATCGACCAGCACCGTGGCGTTATTGCCGGTGCGCAACTCGGAGAGCACGAGCCCCTTGATGCTGCGGACGGTGGCCGTGCGCATGGCCTGGGCGTAGCGCTGCTCGAACGTGCCGGCCGAGGTCGCGTCCTGGCTGAGCGGCGAAAGCAGCGAATACATGCCCGTGTAGTTCAGTGTGCTCCAGGCGTCGAGGAAGGCCTGCACGGTGCCGCGCGCATCAGGTGTGGCGGCCGTCGGGTACGGCGTCGGCGCAGGCGACGTGCCTGTCGGCGTCACGTCCGCCGCACAGGCGATCAGCGCCACGCACCACACAAGCGACACCGCGCGCAACCAGCGTTGACTCACCATAGCCGACTATTGTCGACCGAAAACCCTGGGGCGGCAAATAGAGGAGTCGGCGACCCTGGGGGTCGCGTTGGTTCTCAGTTGGTCAACTCGAGCCAGAGGGGGCAGTCATACGGGATGAAGGCCTGGCAAGACTGAGGAAGTTCCGACGCCTCAAAGCCGAAGGCGCGCAGTCGCCGCAGCAGGTGGCAGAGCGGCAGGCCCATGACGTTGGCGAAGCAATCCGCAAAGGCGGCCCGATCGACCGGTTGAAAGCCCGGGTGCTGGATCGCGTACGCGCCGGCCTTGTCGAGCGGATCGCCGGTGGCGATGTAGGCCTCCATCTCGGCATCCGAGAACCCACGCATCGGGACGCGCGAGACCACGATCTCGCCATGCAAGGTGTCGGTGGCAGTATCGAGGATGGCGAGTCCGGTGAGCACCTCATGCGTGCGGGCGCGCAACGCCGTGAGCATGGCGCGCGCCTCAGCGGCGTCGGCGGGCTTGTTGAGCAAGCGATCGTCGAGGACGACCGTGGTGTCGCAAGCCACGACCACGGGTTGGTCGCCGTTCGCTGCCAGCCGGGCTGCGACAGCCCTGGCCTTGGCCTGACTCAGTCGGCCCACGAAATCCCTGGGCGCTTCATTATTGAGGGGTGTCTCGTCGATGTCGGCCGTCGCCACGTTGAAGGGCCAGCCGGCCAAAGCCAGCAACTGTCGACGACGCGGCGACGCCGACGCGAGGATGAGAGGGCGCATAGGACGAAATTGTACAATTAGCCGGTAGCCAAATGCCCATGCGTTTCGATATCTTCACCCTCTTTCCCGAAGTGTGCGCGCCTTACGTGCAGGAGAGCATCCTCAAGCGTGCTCAGGCGGCCGGCCTGGTGGACGTGCGCCTGCACAACATCCGCGATTACGCGCCAGGCAAGCACCAGGTGACGGATGACGAGCCCTACGGCGGCGGCGGCGGCATGGTGATGAAGCCGGAGCCGGTTTTCAACGCCGTCGAAAGCGTGCTCGGGATCGGCGCGCAGCCGGCCGAGCCCGTTGAAAGCGCGCCGACCTCGGCGACGCCCATCATCTTGCTGACGCCGCAAGGCCGCACCTTCAATCAAGCCATCGCTTACGAGCTCGCGAAACACGAGCGCATCGCGCTGGTGTGCGGCCGCTACGAAGGCTTCGACGAGCGCATCCGTGAGCATCTGGCCACCGACGAGCTGTCGATCGGCGACTACGTCCTGACGGGCGGCGAACTGGCGGCCCTGATCGTGGTCGACGCCGTGGCGCGTCTGCTGCCGGGCGTGCTGGGGGATCCGACCGGCGCCGAAGACGACTCGTTCGCGATGGGCTTGCTCGAGTATCCGCACTACACGCGCCCGGCTGAGTACCGCGGTTGGCGCGTGCCCGACATTCTCGTGAGCGGCGATCATGCGAAGGTGGCGCGCTGGCGCCGTCAACAGGCGTTGTGGCGCACCCGCCGCCGCCGCCCCGACTTGCTCGATAAAGCCGATCTCAGCGACGCCGACCGGAAGCTCCTGGGTGATTGAACGATCGGACGAATCGGCCCCATCCATCGTCGGCCCATCACCCATCACTGGATTGCGATCACCCTCATGTTCTCAGCTACATCCTTCATCCCTGTCGCCGGCGCTAAGCCCGTGGATGTGTCGATCGAAGCCGGCGAGGTTCTGACCATTGCCGACGCCCACCCCGAGTTGGGCCGGACGCTGGCGCTGCTTCGCCGGCCCCATGCCGGCCGGGTGCTCTTCGAAAACCGCGATCTGACGCAGCTCAATGAGGGCGCCCTGCGGGCCGTACGGCGCCGCCTTCAATATGTGGGCGGCGATCCTCGGCGCGCGCTGTTGCCTGACCAATCGCTCGAGCAGGTGCTGGCCGAGCCGCTGCGGATCCACCGGCTTGTGGCATCCGACGAGCAACGCCAAAGGGTTGAGCGGGCTGCTGAGGCCTTGCGGTTGCCGACGGCGTTGCTCAAGCGCAGCGTGTCCGAGTTGTCGACGGCGTTGCGCTGGCGCGCGCTCATCGCAAGGTCGTTGACGTTGTTGCCGGCGTTATTGATCGTTGACGCACCCACGCGCTATGTGCCGACGGAATTGATGGCCGGGTTGTACGCCGATGTCGACGCGGCCCGCGGAACGACGGCGATGGTGTGGATCGGCACGGCGGCGTGATGGGGGGGCGACGCGGGTCGGGCGACGCGGGTCGGGCGACGCGGGTCGGGCGACGCGGGTCGGGCGACGCGGGTCGGGCGACGCATGCGTCGCCCCTACGACATGGGCGAAGGCGCCTGTGAGAAAGGGGCTTGACGGGACGAAGGGGGCGATGGAGCGTTGACCACGCGCCACGCGCCACGCGCCACGCGCCACGCGCCACGCGCCACGCGCCACGCGCCACGCGCTCGGACGCCAACGCGCTATACTCGCCCGCATGCGTCGAACTGCCAGATTGCTTTTCGTCTTCGCCTTCGCCCTGAGCGCATGCCAGCAAAATGTGCCGACGGTGCCGACACTGGTGCCGACCTTCGGCCCGCCGGATGGTGGGCCGACGCCCACGCCGGCGCCGGCTGTCGATCTCCCCACTGCGGCGCCCACGCCGTCGCGTCCGGCGAAAGAGCTTGTCGTCTGCCAGAACGAAGAACCGCTGAGCCTCTATCGCTACGCCGAAAGCGGTTCAGCGCGCGCCGACATCTTCGAGGCGCTGTACGACGGGCCCGTTGATCAGATCAACTACCAGTTCTCGCCGGTGATCCTGACGGATCTGCCTGACCTTGAGAACGGCCAGCTCGAAGTCCAGTCGGTCGCCGTCAAGCCGGGCGATCGCGTGGTGGACGCGACCACGTTGCAGGTCGTGCCCCTGGCAGCCGGCGTGTCGCTGGCCCAGGCCGATGGCACGACGACGGTCTACACCGGCACCGAGCCGGCCCAGGCCGTGCAGGTGGGCGTGACTTTCAAAATCCGCGACGGCGTGACCTGGTCGGACGGGCAGCCGGTCACCGCCGCCGACTCTGTCTTCAGCTATCAACTGGCTCTGCTCGATACCACGCCGGCGACGCGGTTCATCACGTCGCGGACGGTCAGTTACGAGGCCGTCGATGAGCGCGCGACGCGATGGGTTGCCATGCCCGGTTGGCGCGACCTCGATTACGCCTTGCGTTTCTTCGCGCCGATGCCGGCGCATCTCTATGCCGGGGTGGACCCGGCGGCGGTGTCGACGCGCGAGGACGCCACCACGACTCCACTGGGTTGGGGAGCGTTCAAAGTCGTGGAGTGGGTCCGTGGCGACCGCCTCGTGTTGGAGCGCAACCCTTACTACTTCAGGGCGGCGGACGGGCTGCCCAAGGTCGACCGGGTCGTCTTCAGGTTCGGCATTGCTGCCGATCAGGCCCTGGCCGACATGCAGGCGGGTCTGTGCCACATCATCGCCGAAAGCCAGGGGCTTACCAGCCTGATGCCGCAACTGCGCGACGCCGGCGCGACGGGCGCGCTCCAGGTGCGCACGGTTTCCACCAATACATTCGAGCATCTTGATTTTGGGCTGTCGTCGGCAGAGGACTATCGGCGGGCGTCCGGCAAGGATCTCTTCATCGAACCCGAGGTGCGCCAGGCCATCGCCTATTGCATCGACCGACCGGCCTTGCTGAGCAAGCTCCAAAACGGCGCCGGCGAGATCGCCAACACCTACGTGCCGAGCGCACACCCGTTCTATGCCGGCGCGCAGCTCAGCCAGTATCCGTTCAACCCAGACCGGGCGCGCGACCTGCTGGATGCCGTGGGCTGGATGGCCGGAAACGATGGAGCCCGGTCTCGAGGGGGTGAATCGCTGACCCTGACCCTCACGACAGGGCCTGAAAGCAGCCCCTTCCGGCAGCAGTTGGTGCAGGCGATCGTTGACCAGCTGCGCGAGAACTGCGGCATCACGGTGACCCCGGACTGGCAGACGCAGGAGGCGCTCTACGCGCCATGGCCGACAGGGCCTCTGTTCGGCAGGCGCTTCGACCTTGGCGCCTTCCCGTGGCGTGCCGGCCATCAGCCCCCCTGCGAGCTGTATCTGTCGAGCGCCGTCCCCGATGCCCAGAACCCGGCCGGCACCAACAACATGGGTTATCGAAGCGACGCGTTTGATCGGGCGTGCAATCAGGCGCGCGGCAGCTTCGACCCGGCCGTGCAGCGCGAGGGCCACGTGCTGGCGCAGACGATCTTCAGTCAGGAACTGCCTTCCTTGCCGCTCTTCTTCCGCTTCAGGCTCGGCGTCGCCCGCCCCGAGGTGCAGGGATATCGTCTTGACGCCTCGGCGGCTTCTTCCATTTGGAATGTCGAGGAGATCGGCTTGCCGTAGCGCGAGGAGCGGGTGGAGGCATCGCTTCCTCCTCCCGTTTCCTTTTCGCTCTTCTCTCCCCCACAAAGGCGTGACCGAAGTACCAGAACCGGGGACCCACTATGGACGCTTGACGCTCCATGGGGCCGATGTTATAGTTCGCGCACTCTGTTTGCCCAATTCTTAACGCCGCGAGAGACTTGTGCATTCGGACCGAAAACCCTTCGGAAGCGAGCACTTTGCGTGATGCCACGGTGGCTGTGTCCACGCCCCGTTACGGCAATCTCACGGCCTCAAAACCTGAGGAGGTGATTGCGTCCTAGTAATCCCTATGGCCTGATCTGTCTACGAGCATCACGTTCACTTAGCGAGGAGAAGATTTGATGATCAAGAGCAAGCGTTTTATGTTGCTCACCGGCCTCTCTGTGGCTGGCATGATTGCTGCGGCGTGCGCGCCCCAGACGGTCATCCAGACGCAGGTGGTTGAGGTGACCACCGCGCCCGAGATTCAAGAAGTCGTCCAGACCCAGGTCGTCGAAGTGACCACGGTCGTCGAGGCGGCTTCGTTCACCACCCCGCATCCGGTTCTGGGTGATGTGCGCGTTCGCCAGGCGATTGCGTATTGCACGAACCGCCCCGAGTTGATCGCGTCGGTGTACCCCTTCCTGACCGAGGAAGAGCAGCAGAAGCTGCTGATGGACACCAACATCACCAAGGACAGCTGGGCCAGCTATGATGGCCCCGACCTCCAGAAGTATCCGTTCGATGTCGAAAAGGGCGGCGCTCTTCTGGATGAGGCCGGCTGGACCCTGGCCGACGGCGCTGACTTCCGCGCCAACGCCGCGGGTGATGAACTGAACCTCAAGTTCACCACCACCAGCGCTTCCTTCCGCCAGACCTGGGCGGCCGTGTTCGAGCAGCAGATGGCGGCGTGCGGTATCCGCATCCTGCGCCTGCATGCCCCGGCTTCCTGGTGGTTCGGCTCCACGACCGGTCTGCGCCACCGCGACTTCGAGCTCGGCGCCTACGCCTGGGTTGGTGAGTCGGATCCTAAGGGCCAGACCCTGTACGCCTGCAACCAGATCCCGCTGCCCGAGAACGGCTGGGCTGGCCAGAACTACATGGGCTGGTGCAATCAGACCGCCAGCGACGCCATCAACGCGGCCAACAACACCCTGGACCGCAATGAGCGCATCGCGCAGTACAAGATCTTCCAGATCGAGTTCGCCAAGGACATGGTGAGCCTGCCGGTCTTCCAGCGTGTCGAGGCCGATGCGGCCACGACGCGGCTCGTCAACTTCAAGCCGAGCCCGACCGACTACTTCACCTGGAACGCCGACGAGTGGGAACTGAGCGATGGTGGCGACACCCTCGTGATGGCCCAGTCGCAGGAACCGGCCTCGATGTTCTCCATCATCGAGTCCTCGGCCTCGCAGCGCTACCCGGCCTACCTGGTCTTCGGCGCCGCCACGAATCAGAACAACTACGACTATCAGCCGGCCCAGGCCCAGCTCTCGACCCTCGAAAACGGCCTGATGGTCATCAACAAGGTTGATGTCAAGGAAGGCGATCCGGTCGTCGACTCGAACGGCACGCCCACCGACCCTGATGGCAACCTGCTCACCCTCAAGGCCGGCCTGAAGGTCAAGGACGCGGACGGCAACGAGGTCGAGTTCAGCAGCGGCACCGTTTCGATGAACCAGCTGGTCGTGACCTACAAGTTCGATCCGAAGCTGACCTGGTCGGACGGCACGCCTGTGACCAAGGCCGACTTCGAACTCGGCTACAAGATCGACTGCGACCCGGCGACGGGCGTGGTGGACCTTTCCTCCTGCCAGTCGATCCAGAGCGTTGACTTCACGGCCGACACCGAGTACGTGGTGACCTACAAGCCCGGTTTCGCCGCGCCGCTGGCCATCAACCCGCTTGGCTTCGGCTACTACCCGGCGCATCAGGTGCTCTCGGACGGCCGCAAGCTGGCCGACGTTCCTGCGGCCGAGTGGTCGAGCCTGAAGG
Organism: Anaerolineales bacterium; assembly: GCA_044226485.1. Lineage (GTDB taxonomy): Bacteria > Chloroflexota > Anaerolineae > Anaerolineales > UBA6663 > UBA6663. The sequence continues at coordinate 108,500 of JBGAGY010000017.1, read as the reverse complement.
AAATCGCCGAGACCCCGCTGGGCACCGGCCCGTACGTGCTGGTGAACTGGGAAAAGGGCGTCAAGATGGAGTTCGAGGCCAACGCGAACTACTATAAGGGCGAGCCCAAGATCAAGAAGATCACCATCCTGTTCATCCAGGACACGCAGCAGGCCGTCGCGCAGCTGCTCACGGGCGAAGTCGATACCCTCGACAAGTCGACCCTGGGCGCCGGCGCCGAACTGCAGAGCGTCCTCGATGCCGAGAAGGAAGGCAAGCCGATCAAGGCTTTCCTCCAGGCCAGCCCGACCTGGGAGCACATCGATATGAATATGTTCATCCCGTAAGGTTGGGATGAACGTCTCGGAGGAGCGCTCAACACGCTTGGTCAGAGCACAGTATGGCTGGCTAATTCGTTGATCGCCCCGCCCAGTCGCGGGCGGGCGCCTCAGGCGCCCGCCCGCGATGACATATGGGATCAGGTGGGACGTGCCCACACGACGACTCTGTGCCAGGGAAGATCGCCGTCACGATCCAAAGTTTCGAGGTCTGTATGTTCAATTTTCTGGTCCGCCGCGTCGTACAAATGGCTCTTGTGCTGCTCCTGTCCTCGGCAGCATCGTATGCCCTGCTCAGTCTCGCCCCTGGCGGTCCGCTTAGTTTTCTAACATCGGTTCAGGCGCGCCTCAACAAGGAAGACATCGCGCGCATTCGCGCCTATTTTGAGTTGGATCTCGAAGTCCCTTATCGGTTCTCGCGCTGGCTGATTGGCTGGCCGAACGGCCCGGTGACGATCGGCGGGCAGCAGTTCTTCGGCGATTTCGTCGTCGGGTGTCGCCAGGCGATCGAGGCCAGGGTCACGTATGCCGACGGCACCGAAGAAACCAAGGTCGTCGGCTGCCAGCCTGGCCAGGAAGTCACGCTGAACAGCCTGATTGGGCGAGCGCACACCAGCCGTGGCGTGCTCTTCGGCGATTTCGGCTCGTCGTGGCAGATCACGCGCGATCGCCCCGTTGCCGCGCTTGTGTTGTCGCGTCTGCCGCGCACGCTGCAGCTCATGCTGCTCTCGACGTTTATCTCCATTTTGATCGGCGTCCCGCTGGGTGTGATCTCGGCCACGCGCCAGTATTCGGCCTTCGACTACACTGTGACGTCATTGGCGTTCTTTGGCTCTTCGATGCCGACGTTCTTCTTCGGCCTGCTGATGATCCTGGTCCTCAGCATCACGTTCAAGGAACTGGGCTGGTTCTATTTGCCGCCGGGAAATGCCACAGCCGTCAAGGACTACGTCATCCCGTGGCTGGGCACCGTGAAGGCCGAGTCGCTGTTGGATGTGGTCTTGCATCTGGTCATGCCGGTGTCGGTGTTGACGCTGTTCAACGTCGCCGGCTGGAGCCGCTTCGTGCGCACCTCGATGCTCGAGGTGCTCCGGCAGGACTATGTGCGCACGGCCCGCGCCAAGGGCCTCTTTGAACGTGTCGTCATTTCGAAGCACGCGCTGCGAAATGCGCTTATCCCGTTCATCACGATCGTCGTGTTCTCGATCCCGGGCGCTTTCGGTGGCGCGATCATCACCGAGACCGTGTTCAACTGGCCGGGCATGGGTCGTCTGTACTTCGACGCCCTCGGTCGCACCGATTACCCTGTGGCGATGGCCCTGTTGTTGATCACCGCGTTTCTCACGGTGTTTGCAACACTGCTCTCTGATATTCTGTACACCGTCGTCGATCCGCGGATCCGGCTCAGCTAAGGGAGAGGAAACTTATGGCTACGACAGCGCTTGCACCTCGCCCTAAATCGGTCGACCTTCTCAATGCTGAGGCGATGCCCGATGAAGTCAATCAGGTTCAGGTCATCCTGAACCGCTTCTTGCGGCACCGACTCGCCGTCATCGCCCTGACCGTGCTGGCTGTGATCGTCATCCTGGCGGTCGTCGCCCCGTTCGTGGCGCCCTTCTCGCCGACTGAGATCACTGTCGGCAACGACTTCCTGGCGCCAGGCTCGAAAGCCGCCGACGGCGTGCGCGTCCATTGGCTTGGCACCGACCAGATCGGCCGCGACTACCTCTCGCGCTTGCTCTTTGCAGCCCGCATCTCGCTCACAGTGGCCGTGACGGCTCAGATCTTCTCTGTGACCATCGGCGCCCTCGTCGGGGCGGTCGCGGGTTATATGGGAGGGGTCGTGGACACGATCGCGATGCGGGCCGTGGAATTCTTGCTGACGATCCCGCAATTGCCGCTGCTGCTGATTGTCTCGTCGCTGGTCATTCAGAACCAGGACGCCATTCCGATACCCGATGCCCTGAAGAGTTTCGTGGCCTGGCTGCTCATCATCCAGCCGCGCGATGCCACGCAGGTTGTGTTGGTCATCGCTATCCTGGTCGCCTTCGGCTGGATGGGCGACTCGCGCTTGATGCGCGGCGTTGTGCTGTCTGTGAAAGAGCAAACCTTCACCGAGGCCGCCCGCGCGCTGGGTGTTTCAGACGTGCGCATCATCCTGGCGCACATGATCCCGAACGCGCTGGCGCCCATGATCGTGAGCGCCTCGTTGAACTTGTCGGGCTTCATCATTTACGAGGCCGCTCTGAGTTTCCTGGGTCTCGGCATTCAGGACCCGACGCCGACCTGGGGCAACATGCTGTCGGCGGCGCAGAGCCAGATGTTCCAGCACCCATGGTTGCCGCTGGTTTCGGGCATCCCGATCTTCCTTTGCTCTCTCGCGTTCAATTTCGTCGGCGATGGCGTCCGCGATGCGCTTGACCCGCGCCTGAAGATGTAAAGAAAGGATTCGGCGCGCGGCGATTCGCACCGGCGCCCTAGAGAATCGTTATGGCAGAGACCACCCCCAACGGCGCTTCGCCTAACATCCTTGAGGTGCGCAACCTCAAGACTTATTTCTACACCGAGGACGGCGTGGTGAAAAGCGTCGACGGCGTCGACTTCACCGTCCGACGCGGCGAAGTGCTCGGCCTTGTGGGCGAATCGGGCTGCGGCAAGTCGGTGACCTCGCTTTCGATCATGCGTCTCATCGGCCAGCCGGGCAAGACCATCGAAGGCGAAATCGTCTTTGATGGCCGCGACCTGCTTAAGCTGCCCGAGGCCGAGATGGTCAAGGTCCGCGGCAACAAGATCGCCATGATCTTCCAGCAGCCGCAGACCGCGCTGAATCCTGTCTTCCGCGTCGGCGATCAGATCGCCGAGGTGCTCGACATCCACCGCTCGCTCGGCAAAGAAGCCGGTTGGAAGCGCGCCATCGAACTGCTCAAGATGGTCGGCATCCCGGACGCCGAGCGGCGCGCCAAGTCGTTCCCGCATGAACTTTCGGGCGGTATGGCCCAGCGCGTCATGATCGCCATGGGCCTGGCCTGCGTGCCCGAGTTGCTCATCGCCGACGAGCCGACGACGGCCCTCGACGTCACGATCCAGGCCCAGATCCTGGATCTAATCCGCGACCTGCGTTCAAAGTTCGAGGCCTCGATCATTCTGATCACGCACGACCTCGGCGTCGTCGCCGAGATGTGCGAGCGAGTGGCCGTCATGTATGCCGGCCAGATCGTTGAGGCGACCGACACCCAGACTCTCTTCGCCCAGCCCCTGCATCCGTACACCAAGGGCCTGATCGGCTCGATCCCGGTGCTCGGCATCGTCCGCGAGTCGCTCGACACCATTCCCGGCTCGGTGCCCAACCTGGTCAACCTGCCGATCGGCTGCCGGTTCGCGCCGCGCTGCGAGGCGCGCGTGGCCTACGGCCTGACGATCTGCACGGACCGTTTCCCGGACCTGATCCCGGTGGCGGCCAACCACACGGTGCGCTGCTGGCTGTACCAGAGCAGCGAGGGGCATGTGGCGCCCCTGGCTTCCGAGGTGACTCAGCGGTAAGGCGCGGAACACAAGAAGGGACAGGCAGCGACGATGACAACCGCGATGGATTGGAAGGTCAACGGCGAGGCGGCCGCTCCAAAAGACGGCAACACCCTGGTCGAGATCAAGAACCTCTACAAGTATTTCCCGGTGCGCGGCGGCTTGCTGCAGCGCGTGGTGGCCTGGGTGCAGGCGGTCGATAACGTCTCGTTCGCCATCAAGGAGGGCGAGACGCTCGGCATGGTCGGCGAGTCGGGCTGCGGCAAGACGACGGTCGGCCGCACGCTGCTGCGGCTCGTGCCGGCCACCGCCGGCCAGGTGCTCTTCGAAGGCCAGGACGTCTTCAAGGCGAACGGCCGCGAACTCAAGCGCCTGCGCCGCAACATGCAGATCATCTTCCAGGATCCGTACTCGTCGCTCGACCCGCGCATGCCGGTCGGCGAGAGCATCGCCGAAGGCCTGCTCGTGCATGGTATGGGCAACCGCCACGAGCGCTTCGAGACCGTGATCACGACGCTCCGCAAGGTCGGTCTGCAGGACTATCACGCGCGACGCTACCCTCACGAGTTCTCGGGCGGCCAGCGCCAGCGCATCGGCATCGCTCGCGCGCTCGCGCTGCGACCGAAGTTCATCGTCTGCGACGAGCCGGTCTCGGCCCTCGACGTCTCGATCCAGGCCCAGGTGCTCAACATCCTCAAGGAGTTGCAGCGCGAGTTCGGCCTGACCTACCTGTTCATCGCCCACAACCTGAGCGTGGTCGAGCACATCTCGGACCGCGTGGCCGTGATGTACCTGGGCAAGATGGTCGAGCTGGCGGATCGCGACGAGCTATACCGCAACCCGCTGCACCCGTATACCCAGGCCTTGCTCTCGGCCATCCCGATGCCCGATCCGAACTACAAGCCGGACCGGATCATCCTCAAGGGCGACGTGCCCAGCCCGCTGCGCCCGCCGTCGGGCTGCCGCTTCCACCCGCGCTGCCCGGTCGCCTTCAAGCACTGCGCCGAGCAGGAGCCCGAGTTCAAGGAAGCTTCGCCCGGCCACTTCGTCGCCTGCTGGCGCGTGGCCTGACCCACACGCGAACTCGAAGGCCCCGGCATACCGCCGGGGCCTTTTCGTTTGTGCGGGAGAAGCTCTGCCACGAATCGTACGGATTCTGACGACTTGGCACGACCGGTAAGGTGGTATTTGAGCGGTTGGTTGCGCCGACCTAACAATTCGCGTTCATTCGTTCCAATTCGTGCAATTCGTGGCTGATCTTGGGGCGGGTTAAGGTGGCGTGAAACTTGCAGCAGTTGAGCCGGGAGCCGCCGTAACATCGTATGGAAATGCCGCCTCGAGTTCTCCTGGTCGACGATGCGCGCGACATCACGCGCTTTCTCCGCACTGCGCTCGAAACACTGGGGCTTCCCCTACGCGTCGACGAAGCGCTCTCGGGCGAAGAGGCGCTGCTGGCGCTGCGTGACCAGGCCGTCGGCCACGTCGACGTGCTCGTCGCGGATCTGCGCCTGCCCGGGATGTCCGGGCTACAGCTGCTCGAGCGCGCCCGACGCCTCAGCCCGCGGACGCGCAGCCTCGTCATCAGCGGCGCCGCCGACGGCGACATGCGCCGCGAGGCCGAACGCCTTGGTGCGGCCGCCGTCCTCGACAAGCCGATCGAACTAAAGGCCTTCCTCGAGACCGTGACCCGCCTGCTGGCTCGCGCGACGATGCCGGAGTCAACGTCCCAGCCCGCCCCCTCGGCGGACGCAGCGCGCCCCGCTCGCCGGTCGAGCGAGCCCGAGCCTGACGCAGCGCTGCGCCGCGAGCTCGACGCTGTCTTGATCGCTCGCTGGGGCGCCGATGGGCAATGGCGCACCCGACTGTCGGCGCATGCCGAGGCCGCCCTGGGAGAGCCGGCCCGGCTCATCGCTGCCTTGCAGCCCGGACACTGGCACGTCGCCGAGACCGTCGACGCGTTGCTGGTGGCGTGGCGCGAGGATGACGCGCTCGTCGTGGCCCAGTTCTCTGAGCTCACCGGTGCGCGCCTGGCAGCCATCCGACGACGCGTGAGGCGCGACCCCCCGCGGGCCGCGACCACGCGCGTGCCGGTCGTTCGACACGCCCCCGCGCCCTCCGAAGCGCCGGCGTCGGTGCCGGACCCGACGCCCCTGGCCGACAACGGCCTTCTGCCTGAACCCACGCCGGCCACCGCCCCACTGCCGATTGCGGCGAAACCCGTTTCCTCGGTGACCACCCTTTCGGAAAACGACCTCACCGCCTTCGAGCGCGCGCTGACTGACCTCGGCAAGCAGGACGTCGACGCCTTCTGGGATGCCGGGTGACGAGTCCTCTGGCACCATCTTCTCGATAGATTGAGAAAACGAGTCGATAGGGGCAGGCGCTGGAGTGGGCGTGGGCCTCACCCGCGCCGCCACAGACGGTGTGTATGGCCGAGGTGCGTGGGCGGCGCGCCCTCTCCCGGAGGGAGAGGGCAGTGACTCGACCGGCCGGGCTTGACAAGGCAAAGAGGGGATTCGACACTTCTGCGGTCTGCGGTCTGCGGTCTGCGGTCTGCGGTCTGCGGTCTGCGGTCTGCGGTCTGCGGTCTGCGGTCTGCGGTCTGCGGTCTGCGGTCTGCGGTCTGCGGTCTGCGGCCATTCCCACTTTGCTATAATGGACGCCTGACCTTGGGGCATGGTGCAATTGGCAGCACACCGGACTTTGGATCCGTGAATCTTGGTTCGAGTCCAAGTGCCCCAGCCAACGATGAAGCGGGCGGCCACAGGTGAGCGCGGAAACGCCGAAAGGCAGTCGGAGCCGGGGATTTCCTCGGCGTATACTGCCGGTCGGTTGGTCCCGCCACCCAGGTCCGCCCGTTTTGCTTTGACCAAAACGACGACTTCTCTCAGCCGTTGGGCGGAACTGTGGGCGCTTTGCCGCCCGCGGTGAGCCGGCGCGAACTTAAGTCGAATATCTTGATTGAGCAAGAGGCCCCATGTCGATCGCTGCTTTGATTTTGGCCGCCGGTCAGGGAACACGCCTGAAGTCCAAACGCTCCAAGGTGTTGCATGCTCTGGCCGGGCGTCCGTTTATTGAATACGCTCTCGCTGCCGCTCTCGAGGCCGCGAAGACCACGCCTGTTTTGGTGGTCGGGCACGGCGCCGATGACGTGCGCGCTGCGATCGGCGACCGCGCCTTCTACGTCGAGCAGGCTGAACAGCTCGGCACGGGCCACGCGACGCTGCAGGGTCGCGCTTTGCTCGAGGGCAAGGCCGACGACATCCTGGTGACCTATGGCGATATGCCTTTGTTGCGCGCCGAGACGCTCGCGGCCCTTGTGTCGCAACGCCGCGCGACAGGGGCCGCGATTGCGTTGTTGACCATCGATGCACCGCAGCTGACCGACTTCGGGCGAGTGGTGCGCGCGGCCGATGGCGGCGTGACGGGCGTCGTCGAAGTGGCGCAGGCCACGCCTGAACAACTCGCTCTCGACGAGCGCAACGTCGGCGCCTACTGCTTCGACGGCGCGTGGCTCTGGGGCGCTCTCGCTCGTCTGCCGCTCACGCCGAAGGGCGAGTACTATCTCACCGATGCCGTCGCTCTGGCGATGGCCGACGGGCGGCGCGTAGAGGCCGTCAAGATCACCGACGCCGCCGAGACGATCGGCATCAACACGCGCGCGCAGCTTGCGCAGGCGGAGGCCGCGCTGCGCGAACGCGTCAACGCGGGTTGGATGGCCGCCGGCGTGACCCTGATCGACCCGGCCACCACCTACATCGCACCGACGGTCAGGATCGGGCGCGACACCGTCATCGCCCCCAACACGCACCTGCAGGGCACGACCGTGATCGGCGAGGATTGCGAGATCGGGCCCAACACCATCGTCGTCGACACCGTCATCGGCGATCGCTGCGCTGTGAGGCAATCGCTGCTCGAGAGCGCGTGGCTGGCCGAAGACGTCGACGTCGGGCCGTTCGCTCACCTGCGCAGCGGCGCGCGGCTCGAGCGCGGCGTGCACATGGGCAACTTCGGCGAAGTCAAAAACTCCACGCTCGGCCCGGGCGTCAAGATGGGCCACTTCAGCTACATCGGTGACGCCCAGATCGGGGCCGAGAGCAACATCAGCGCCGGCACGATCACGTGCAACTATGACGGCGTCCACAAGAACAAGACTGTGCTCGGCGAGCGGGTCTTCCTCGGCAGCGATACGCTTTTGGTCGCGCCTGTAACGCTTGGCGACGACGCCCAGACCGGCGCGGGCTCGGTCGTGACGCGCGACATCCCGGCCAACACGCTGGCGCTTGGGGTCCCGGCGCGCGTGATCCGCGAGCGCGGCCGGCCGTCGAGTGCCTGACCCAGGAACACGATCGATATCCATGACGCTCTCGTCTGACACTATCGGAGGCCTGATCGCGACAGCGGTGCTGCTGTTCCTTAACGGCACGCTGGCCGCCGCTCGCGCCGGGCTTGTCAATGCGTCGCGCGGGCGGCTGCGCCAGCTGGCGCAGGAGGGCGTTTCAGGAGCGACCCTGGCGGTGCGCGTCGCTGAAGACGCCACTCAACTGCTCGCCACGCTGCGCCTCGCGCAGACCTTCTGCCGTTTCGGCTCGGCCGGGCTCGTTGCCCTCATCTTCACGCCGCTGCTGCGCGACTCCTTCTTGTCGTGGTGGCCCTTCCCCGGTCAGGCCGCACCCCTGGCGTTTTCCGTGCTGATCGTCGTCGTCACGATGCTGGTCATCTCCGTCGGCGAGTTCCTTCCCGAGGCGCTGGCCCTGCGCAACGCCGAGGAGTCGGCCATCACCTTTGCGCCGGTGGTCGCCGTGCTCGAGTGGTTGCTCGGCCCGCTCGTGCGCCTGCTGCTGTGGATCTCGGACACCGTCGCGCGGCCTGTGGCCGGGCAGCGTCTGCCGCTCGTCACTGAAGAGGAAATCAAGACCCTTGTCGACGCGGGCGAGGAGGGCGGCGCGATCGAAGAAGACGAGAAAGAGATGATCTACTCGATCTTCGAGATCTCGGAGACCTGGGCGCGCGAGCTGATGGTGCCGCGCACCGACATCAGCGCCCTCGACGCCACCACGTCGATCACCGAGGCCGCCGACATGCTCTTGCAGACCGGGCACAGCCGCGTGCCCGTCTATGAAGAGAGCATCGACAACGTCATTGGCATCTTGTATGCCAAGGATCTGTTGCGACTGTGGCGCGCGTCTGGCTTCGGGGCCGAAGCGCCGTCGACGGCGTTGCGCGACCTGCTGCGCCCGGCCCACTTCATCCCTGAGACGAAGAAAGCCAACGACCTGCTCGCCGAGCTGCAGGCCCAGCGCATCCACATGGCCATCGTCGTCGACGAATACGGCGGAACCGCCGGCCTGGTGACGCTCGAGGACATCGTCGAGGAGATCGTAGGCGACATTCGTGACGAATACGACGTTAATGAAGAAGCCTACAGCGAGAAGCTCGGGCCGAACGAGTACAGCTTCGACGCGCGCATCAGCCTCGACGAAGTCAACGAGCTGCTCGGCATCCACCTGCCCAACGAGGAAATCGATTCGTTGGGTGGCTACGTGTATGGCCAGCTGGGCCATGTGCCCGTGACGGGCGAGACGTTCGAAGCTGACTCCGTGACGTTCGAGGTGCTTCAGGTGACGGGCCGTCGCATCCGCAAGGTGCGCGCTCGACTTACCGTGCCGGCCGATACGGAGACCCCGCCAGACGAGCGGCGCGACAATGCCGACGACGGCGCGTGAACGACCGCTGACTGACCGACGAGGAGCGACATCCCTTATGACCTCTTTCGATACCCAGGCCCTGATCGCGCAGGCGCTCGAGGCGCGCCAACGCTCCTACTCGCCGTATTCACATTACGCGGTCGGCGCTGCACTGCTTGGCGCGTCTGGCCGCGTCTATCTGGGCTGCAATGTCGAGAACGCGGCCTACGGCAGCTCGATCTGCGCGGAGCGCGAGCGCGAGTTTGTGGCGATCGCGATCGCCACGGCCAACGGCGGCATGCCCTGCGGGTCGTGCCGTCAGGTGCTCAATGAGTTCGCGCCCGAGATCGACGTCATCGTCGTCGATGAGAAGGGCCGCGAGGTGCAGCACTCGCCGCTGACGCAGATCCTGCCCTTCGGGTTCGGTCCGCGCAACCTCACCTTGCCATCGCCTCATGACTGACTTGACTCCCCCTGCCGGATCCGAGGCTGCGAGCCAACCTGAGCCAGTTCCCGCTTCTCAGCCGGCTCAGGCACCTGTGCCGCCACCTGCCGCGCCGCAGGTCAGTGAAGCCGCGCCGGATCCCGTCGCCGCCATCCCTGCTGAACCCCCGACCCCGACAGGTGTCGGCGTCGAGGCGGGCGGCGACGTGTCGGTCGGCGGCCACGTCGTCGGGCGCGACCTCGTCAACACGTCGAACACGGGCATCGGCACTCAAACGATCGGCAGCCTGCGCGTCGGCTGGAGCGAGCAGGCCGTGCTCAGGCTTGTCATCGTCGTCGGAATGCTGGTCTTCGTCACGGCGGCCTGCTTTTTCTCGGGCGGTCTGGCCGTGGGTGGGCTTGTGTATCGCGCGTTTTTGGATCGGCCGCTGACGCCGGCGCCTGAGCAGGCTGACGCCTTCCAGCAACGTCTCGACGCCCTCGACAGCGTCCAGAGCGGCGAGGGCTTCACACTCGTGCTCGATGAAGCCGAGCTCAACGCCTTCGTTCACTACACGCTCGGACCACAGATCGGCTTCGCGCCGGATACGGGCGAGGCACGCTTGATCAACGACAACGGCACCAACATGATCGCCGTTCGTGGCGACTATGCTCCGCTCGGCAACCTGCCGATCATCGCCACGTTTACGCTGACCGACGCGCCCGGCGCGCCCTTGCAACTGACCGGCGTGGCCGCGCGATTGTTCGGCGGACGCGACGGCGGGCTGGGCTGGGTGTGGGTGCCGACCAGTTGGCTGCACACCGTCGAGGTGCAGGTCAACGCCCTGCTCGGCAACGTTCAGCTCGAGCAGGCCGTGGTCCCGCCCGGCGCCCCTGATGGCGCGCCGTGGGAGGTGATCGGCGAGGCGAAGTAGCGCCAGAGGCAAAGAGCGCTGTGGAGCGATCGAGGGCGCAGGTTGAACAGTCGTTCAACCTGCGCCCTTCGTTTTTATGCGTTCGTCACCCGTTGCGCCCTCCCGCCTCGGCTTTCCGTTCCCCCGGCCATACAAAGATGAGTTCGTCGTAGCCGAGGAAGGCTGCGGGATCGAGCCCCTGGCGCAGCACGATCTCCGCGAGCCAGAGCGAGTAGAGGTCGGTCGCCGCGCGGCGGTCGTTGGGCAGGCTGGCGACCAGGGCGTCGGGTTCCGCCGAGCCGAACCACAGATCGACTTCGACCGACGCGGCGCCCAGGCGATAGAGCTGATCGACAAAGGCGCGCGCCTGCTCGAGCGTGTCGAAGCGCGTCGGCACGAAGCGACCTTGCGGCTCATTGCCGGCCAGCCAGCTCGACGCCTCGGCCGGCCAGCGAAACGACTCTGAGTCGCCTTCGGGCGCTGTCTCCCAGGCCGCGATGGCCTCGCAGATCGGGCATGAGAGCAACGCGTCGTGAAGCTCCTGGGCGCCCTCCGCATCGTAGTCGTCGAGAAGCGTGGAGCTCGGCGCGTAGCGGAGCGCGACACCGTCCTCGGCGATCGGCTCGCCCCAGACCTCCTGCTCGCGCGCCGCCTGACGCAGGTCGACCGGCAGGCGCTGGATCGGCACCATCGGCCCGTGGCCGGTCAGTTGCTCCGACCTGATGTAGTCGCGCGGCGTGCAGCCCGCCAGCTCGCCATCCTGCGGCGTGAAGAACCAGGCGCGGATCACGTCGTCGAGGCGGCGACGTTCGGCCTCCGGCGACCCGGCCGTCAGCGCGCACACGTCGTGGATCCAGGCGTCGCGCATATGCCGAACCAGGTCACCGTAAAGAGCGGCTTCTCCCACACACATGTCTGTCCCCCTGGCGGCGCGTCCCCCTGACGGGCCGCTGTGCACAGCCTATGCGAAGTCGACTTTGCGCCGTCCTTGATGGGTCCTCGAAGCTATAATTTCCCGACACAGGTCACCATGTCCAATCGCTCCCGAACGTACAAAACCGAAGCGATCGTCATGCGTCGCACCGACATCGGTGAGGCGGATCGTATTTTGACGTTGCTCACGCCCGAGCACGGCAAAATGCGCGTCGTCGCCAAGGGCATCCGCAGGCTGACGTCGCGAAAGGCCGGCCACCTCGAGCTTCTGACGCACGTCTCGCTGTTGATGGCGCAGGGTCGCGACCTCGATATCGTGACGCAGGCGCAGGCCCTCGACGTGTACGCGACGGTGCGCGACGACCTGGGCCGGCTCGCCTTCGCGTCGTACAGCATCGAGCTGATCGATCGGTTCACGGCCGAACTGCAAGAGGCCGGTGAGATGTATACGCTGTTGCTCTGGACGTTGGCGCTCCTCAACGAGGGCGTCGAGCCCGAGCGGCTGGCGCGCTACGTCGAGCTCAAGGTGCTCGAGTTGGCCGGCTATCAGCCCGAGCTGCGACGCTGCACAGCCTGCAAACGCGAGATCGTGGCCGAAGACCAGTTCTTCTCGCTTGTCGATGGCGGTGTGGTCTGCCCGCGCTGCGCCGATGCCCGCTCCGGCCTGATCGCTGTGGGCGTCGACGCGCTCAAGTACCTGCGCTACTTCCAGTCGCAGCCCTGGAGCAAGGTCGCGGCTTTGCGATTGTCAAGCGCGACCCTGACCGAGATGGAGTACGTGCTGCAGCGCTACATTGTGACCCTGCTCGAGCGTCAGCTGAAAAGCGTCGAGTTCCTCAAGCTGCTCCGGCGCCAGGCGGCGTCCTGAGCCTGGCGAATCTGTAGAAATCGATATTCGTCCCTTCGGTTTTCTCGATATCGTTGAACGAGGCTGACAGGCATCGGATAGAGACGAATCATGACTGCCCCAACCGGGATCGTGTTGCTGAACATGGGTGGGCCGGCGACGCTCGATGAAGTCGAGCCGTTCCTCACGCGCATCTTCCAGGATCGCGAGATCTTTCAACTGCCGTTCCAAGAGACTACCGGCCGCTGGTTCGCCAGGATGCGGACGCCGAAGGTGCGCGCCAACTATGCGACCATCGGCGGCGGTTCGCCCATTCGACATTGGACGGAAGCGCAGGCCGCCGGGCTCGAGCGCTTGCTCGACGAGGGCTCACCGGCGACGGCGCCGCACCGCGGCTACATCGCCTTCCGCTATGCCGATCCGCTCAGTGGCGAAGCCCTGGCGCGGATGAAGGCCGACGGGGTGACACGCGCCGTGGCGCTCACGCTGTATCCGCAATACTCATGCACGACCACTGGCTCGAGCCTCAACGAGCTCTGGAGAGCCTGTCGCGACCTGGGCTTCGAGAGGGATTTCACCTGGAGCGTCATCGACCGCTGGCCGACTCATCCGGGGTTCATTGCGGCGATGGCTGAATCGATCCGGGCGGGGTTGGATCAGTACCCGGCGGCCGAACGTGACAACGTGCTCATCCTCTTCAGCGCGCACTCGCTGCCCATGTATGTGGTCGATCGCGGCGACCCGTATCCGCAGGAGATCGGCGCGAGCGTGCAGGCTGTGATGCAGGCTCTTAACTTTTCACACGAATACATGCTGGCGTATCAATCGCAGGTGGGGCCGATCAAGTGGTTGGGGCCGCAGACCGAGGACGTGATCGTAAAGCTTGGCCGTCGCGGCCGAACGCGCGTGTTGGTCGTGCCGATCGCGTTCGTCAGTGACCATATCGAGACGTTGTCGGAGATCGATCGTGAATATGCCGAACTCGCCCACAGCGTCGGCATCAGTGCCTTTCGCCGCGCACCGGCGCTCAACGGTTCAGCTACCCTGCAGCGCGCCCTGGCTGACCTTGTGGCCCGGCACCTGGCCTGCGGCGATGTCGCCTCGCGGCAATACGGGCTGCGCTGCCTGGGCTGCGAGAACGACCTCTGCCGAGAAGTCTTGAACCCCGTCCCTGCCTCAACCGCGCGAGGGTGACCCGCCGGTTGCGGCCCGCCCCAGATTTTCGGTATTCAGGGTGATTATGCTCGGTGGGAGTTTTGGATGGTGTCGTCGCCGTGCAAGTCTCTCGCCGGACGTGTCCGCCAGGGCCGCCGAAACGGGGGTCTCGAGATCGCTGACGAAGTCGTGGATGATCCGGACAGGGTGGATGAGGGTGACGATGGGGAATCGTCAATCCAGAATCGATGCCAGTTCGTCGAGGACGGCCTGCCAGCGCTTCTTCATCTCGGCTCGCTCGCCCGGCCCTGAGAGATGCTCCTGATGGAACGCGATCGTGGCGCCGTGCGCGGCAGGGCGCACGCGCACCTGGACCAGCGATGCGTGATCCCAGTGCTTTGGCTGCCAGGTCAAGCGCAGATGTGAGCCCGGTTCGAAAACGCGGATCTCGCCCCTCGCGCCATCGCGTGTCTCATAGGGGGTCTTCGGCGCGTGAGGCAACTCGCCAACGACGTCGCCGAGCCAGAGTTTCACGCCGTCCGGCGAGGTCAGCCAATCCCAGGCCTGACCTGGCGTCAACGAAAACGAGCGTCGCGCGCCGACGTTAAAGCCGACGTCTTGTGTCTGGCCGACGGGTTTTGTCGCGGGTTGGTTGGCCCGGGGACTCATCGTGCACTCCAGTCTGTCTGTCGCGCCCATTCCTGGGCCGCGTCCCAGATCAGGTCATACACGGGATCTTTGATGTCGTAATACGCGTCGAGGTCGTCGGCGTGTCGCTTCGCGATCTCGCGCTTGATCAACTCGACGGTCCGCACCGAGTTGGGATGCGCGCGCAGGTAGTCGCGGAACAACAGCGGATAGCGCTGATTGGGGTTGCCCGCCACGCGCACGTGAATGTTCACGCGGCGTGCGCCCTCGGGTTGGCTGAAGAACAGCTTCCTCCACAAGTGAGGCGACTCATCTTCGCCGAGCGGCACATGGTCGCCGCCAATGCCATCCCAATGCATATAGCCGGCGGCCGTCATGCGCTGCACGATTTCGGGCGACAGTTCCGCCGCCGTGACCTGGATGTCGATCACGTCTTTGGCGCCGAGCCCGGGCACCGACGTCGAGCCGATATGATCGATGCGCAAGGCCAGTGAGCCCAGGATGGCGGAGAGCGCCGCGCGTTCACGCTCGAACTCGACTGGCCAATGCGTCTGATACTCGACGATGACGATCATGAGCCTCCTCAGTGAGAGAGCGTGGTTCTCGATCTGTGGCAGCCAACCGCAACACGGCACAGGGACGACTCAACGTGTGCGATGGACCATCTCGTAGGCGTTGCCCACCGGGTCCTCAAAGTATACGGCGTAGTAGTCGGGGCTGATCGGCATCAGCCTTGGGCCGTCGGTGATCACGCCGCCTGCATCTGCGACGAGTTTGGCGATGGCGTCCACGGCGGCCCGGTCGGCGCCCCAGAAGCCGATGAGGTTCTGGTTGGGCCGAAAGTGCTCGTCCTCAGTGATGGCGAAGTAGGCGGCGGACGGCAACTCGCCCTCGGCGGCGAAGACGCGCCAACGCTCCGAGTGGAACGTGCGCGTGAACCCGAGCGCCGGCAACAACCGCTCATAGAACGACAGCGCCCGATGATAACTCGGAACGCGCAGGTCGATGTGACTGAAGGGGTTGAGGGTCATGGTGCCTCCTCTAAGGAAAGGATCTCGCCGGACGGCCGCTTGACGCTCCGTCACCGCCTCGGCCTCATCGTCGAGAGTCGAGCGACGGG
This sequence comes from Anaerolineales bacterium, assembly GCA_044226485.1. Taxonomy (GTDB): domain Bacteria; phylum Chloroflexota; class Anaerolineae; order Anaerolineales; family UBA6663; genus UBA6663. The sequence goes on along the minus strand of JBGAGY010000017.1, from coordinate 92,934 downwards.
AGCGGATGGGCGCGGCCGGGTCAGGCGGAGCAGGTTGCTCAGGATCCAGGCGCCGAACCCGACGCGCCCGGTTGGGGCCTGACTCTTCGAAATTGTCTCGGATTCGCCGAAATCCACGTAAATTTTGATGGACATGTGTGCCTCCCGTCGTGCTCGGTCCACTCAGGTTACAGGAAAAATAGGGCGATTACCGCCCTGATATCGTGGTAGATTGAACATATGTACCACCCTACAACCCGTGTGCTCGCGGTCCTCGAATTGCTTCAGGTTCACGGCCGGATGACCGGCCAGGAGCTGGCCCGGAGGCTTGAAGTCGATGGGCGCACTCTGAGGCGGTATGTCACGATGCTGCAAGATCTAGGGATCCCGATCGTGGCAGAGCGCGGACGGAACGGCGCCTATACGTGGGGCGAGGGCAATCGCATTCCGCCGTTGATGTTCAACAACGATGAAGCTCTGGCCCTGGCCGTTGGCCTGCTCAGTTCTCGGAGGCTCGGCCTGGCGGAGGGTGCGGCAGCCTCGGAGAGCGCGCGAGCCAAACTTGAGCGAGTGCTTCCGCACGAGTTGCGCGCGCGGGTGCGCGCCTTCAGCGAGACGGTGGCGCTCGAGGCCAGCGAGACCCGGGCCCAGATCCCGGCGGCGGTGCTGTTCGAACTGAGCCGGGCTGCTCACGAGCGTCAGCGGATCAGCCTGCAATACCGTGCCGCGACCGGGGAGGTCACCGAACGCGACGTCGACCCGTACGGGTTGGCATTCCGCGAGTCGCACTGGTACGTCGTCGGGCGATGCAGCCTGCGCCGCGGGCCGCGGACGTTTCGGCTGGATCGCATCCAGCGCCTGAACGTCACGCGCGAGCGCTTCACGCGCCCGGCGGAGTTCGACGTCGTCGCCTTCCTCGATGAATCATGGGCGCGTCTGCCGCGCGAACATCCCTTTGAGGTCTGGATCGAATCGGATCTCGCTGTGGCCCAGCAAGCGCTGCGCAAGGTATTGGGCGTGCTCGAGCCTCGCGGCGAAGGCGCCCGGCTGCGCGGCGCCACAGACAACTTCGACTGGCTGGCGCGCGAACTGGCGATGCTCCCGATGCCCTTCATCGTGAAGTCGCCCCATGGGTTGCGGGCGGCGGTGCGCGTTGTGGGCGAGCAATTGCTTCAGGCCGGGCAGGAATAAGAAATCGGGAATGCCCCGATGTATCCCGATGTCCGGCGCGTTCGCGCCGGACAACGGGATACATCGGGGCACTCCCGATTTCTGGCTTATGGAAGCGGCCAGCAGTTGCCCGTGCCCGGCTCGATCGAGTGGTCTGAGTTGGCGACGAGGATGCACATCTGCGTCGCGCCGCTCGGCCGGTCGCTGAGCTTGTAGCCCGTGAACGGGCTCGGCCCCGCGTACAGGATCCACGGCCCCGAACCGGGCACACCGGCCTGCGAAACCGGCACCGTATCAAAGAAGAAGTGCACGTGGCTGCCCGGCAATTGCTGGGTGTAGCCGCTCACCCCATAGCTGACCGCATAGGCGTCGCCCGCGATCGTGATCCCAGTGATATAGGCCGTTCGACCCGACTTCGTCACCGTCGGCAGGATCGGAATCACGAGGGTCTGAATCGGCACCAGCGTGAACTTCGGCACGACCAGGGTCACAACCGGCGGTGGCGCGGTCGGGGAGGCCAGCGTCGGCGTCCAGGTGGGCGTCGGGCTGGGCGGCACAGGCGTGACGGATGGCGGCGGGACGGTCGCCGTCGGCGGCGCCTGGGTCGGCCCGGCGGTTGCGACGGCCACGGCCGGCGTGTCGCTCGGCACGGCCACCGTCGTCGAGGGGGCCGCTTCAGTGGCCGTGGGCGCCGCGGTGGTGGCCACCACCTCCGACGTCGCCGAAGCGTTCGGCGTGAACGTGACCTGCGCGATCGTCGTCGGCGTGCTCGACCGGAACCAGCCGAGCGCATTGCCGCTCAGCAGGCCGGCCGCCACGAGCGCAACAAGACAGAGCCCGCCCAGGCCCAGCGCGGCGACACCGAGCAGCCAGGCCGGTCGACCGCCTGGGGCTTTGCTCGTGCCCGCCTGAACCTGCGGGTTGGCCTTGGGCGTGCCCAGCGCAGCGCCACCGAGCGTGCCGCCCAGCGACGTCGGCGCGGGATCGGCGGCCGAGCGGGTCGGCGCATCGGGCAGCGACCCGCCAGACGCCACGGTCTGCAGCTGAGCGGCCATGGCCGTCGCTGTCGGATAACGATCGGCGCGGTCCTTGGCCATGGCGCGTGCGATCACGCGCTCGGTCGAACCCGGCAGCTGCGGATTGGCGGCCAGGATGCGCGGCACCGGCTCGGTGATGTGTTTGACCGCCAGCCCCATCGGCGTGTCGGCGTGATACGGCATCTGGCCAGTGAGCGCTTCGAAGAGGATGGCGCCGAGCGCATACAGATCACTGCGGCCATCGATGTCGCGGTCGCCGCGCGCCTGCTCGGGGCTCATATAGGCCGGCGTGCCGATGATGCCCGTGGCCGTGAAGGCCACGCTCGTCTCGGTCAGCTTGGCGATGCCGAAATCCGACAGATACGGCTGATCGCGCCCGTCGAAGAGGATGTTGCCGGGCTTCAGATCGCGGTGGATGACGCCGTGGGTGTGAGCCTCGTCGAGCGCCGGCGCCAGGATGCTGAGGATGCGCGCGGCTTCATTGAGCGGCAGCGGTCCGCGGCGGAGCCGATCCACCAGCGAGCCGCCGGTCATCAAGCGCATGACAATGAAGGGCTGATCGTTCTCCTCGCCGAAGTCATACACGGGCACGATCGCCGGGTGCTCGAGGCTGGCGATCGTCTGCGCCTCGCGCTCGAAGCGCGCGCGGAAGCCCGGGTCGTGAAGGAACTCGCGCGGCAGGGTCTTGATGGCCACGTCGCGTTTAAAACGCGGGTCGTAGCCGTGGTAGACCGTGGCCATGCCGCCGCGGCCCAACTCGCCCCGTATCTCGTATCGCCCGATGTGCGTGGGAGCCATAAACGCGATTATAGCCAGATAGTCGACTCCGGCCCTCCAAATTGGGTACGGACATAGTTGTTAACGAAAATTCGGGGGATTGTTCTGCTGCGTCTTCTTTTTCCGCGAGATCCGCGGCAAAAACAGTGCCTTATCGATCAGCCAGTGTAAAATGGTGAGTTCAACCTGCAAGGGGCAAGACAGTTCGTATGAAATCACCGCTGACCTTCCAATCCATCATCCTGACGCTCGAGAAGTTCTGGGCCGAGCGCGGTTGTCTGATCTGGCAGCCGCATCACACAGAGGTCGGCGCCGGTACGATGAACCCGGGCACCGTGTTGCGCGTGCTTGGGCCTGAGCCGTGGAACATCGCCTACGTCGAGCCGTCGATCCGGCCCGACGACGGCCGCTACGGCGACAACCCCAACCGCCTGCAGCAGCACTATCAATACCAGGTCATCCTCAAGCCGGATCCCGGGAACCCGCAGGAGCTCTACCTGCAGTCGCTCGAGGCGCTGGGCATCGATCCGCGCGAGCACGACATCCGCTTCGTCGAGGACAACTGGGAGAGCCCGGCGCTCGGCGCCTGGGGCCTCGGCTGGGAGGTCTGGCTCGACGGCCAGGAGATCACGCAGTTCACGTACTTCCAGCAGTCCGGCGGCTTCCCGCTCGACCCGGTGGCGGTCGAACTGACCTACGGCCTCGAGCGCATCGCCATCGCGCTGCAGAAGATCAACAACTTCCGCGACATCCAGTGGGCGCCCGGCATCAAGTACGGTGACGTCAATCTGCTCAACGAACGCGAGCAGAGCACGTACTACTTCGAAGTCGCCGACGTCGAGCGCCTGCGCGCCCTGTACGACACCTACAACGCCGAGGCCGAGGCCTGCCTCGCGCGCGGCCTCGTGCTGCCCGCTCACGACTATGTGTTGAAGATGTCGCACACCTTCAACGTCCTCGACGCGCGCGGCGCCATCGGCGTCACCGAGCGCCAGGCCGCCTTCGGCCGCATGCGCGGCCTGGCCCGCAAGGTGTCCGAGGCCTACCTCAAGCAGAGGCAGGAGCAGGAGTATCCGTTGCTGCCCGAAGAGACGGCGGACAGCGGACGGCAGACCGCAGATGCTCAGGGTCAGGGTGACTCGGCGGTCGGCGGTCAGCGGTCGGCGGTCGCAGCCACGCTGCTCCTCGAGATCGGCACCGAGGAACTCCCCTCCGCCGACGTCGACAGCGCGCACAAGCAGCTTGCCGAGCTGGGCGCTAAGTTGCTGGATGAGGCGAGGCTCGCGCACGGCGAAGTGCGGGTGTTCTCGACGCCGCGCCGCCTGGCGCTGCTGGTGGCCGAGGTGGCCGAGCGCCAGCCCGACCGCGAGCTGGTCGTGAAGGGACCGCCGGCCGGACGCGCTTTCGATGCTCAGGGCTTGCCGACCCCAGCCGCCGAAGGCTTCGCGCGCAAGAACGGCGTCGAGGTCTCGGCGCTCGAGCGGCGCACGATGGACGGCGGCGAGTACGTCGTGGCCGTCGTCAGCGAGCGGGGCAAGTCGTCGTTCGATGTGCTGGCCGAACTGTTGCCGAAGCTCGTCGCGGGCCTGAAGTTCGAGAAGACCATGCGCTGGCGCGCCGGCGACCCGACGGCGTTCTCGCGCCCGGTGCGCTGGGTCGTGGCGCTGCTCGGCGACGTTGTCGTGCCGTTCGCGTACGGCGGCCTGAAGAGCGGACGCGAGAGCCGCGGCCTGCGCCCGCTCGGCAGCAAACCGATCGCGCTCGCCAGCGCCGACGCGTATCTGGCGGCGATGGCCTCGGCCAAGATCGAGGTCGATCCCGAGAAGCGCCGCGGCGCGATCCTGCGTCAGGCGCGCAAACTGGCCAAGGAGGCCGGCGGCGTGATCGCCGATCTCGACGTGCTCGACGAAGTCGTCAACCTGGTCGAGCGCCCAACGGCGCTGCTCGGGTCATTCGCGCAGGAGTCGCTGGTGCTGCCGCGCGAGGCCCTGGTCGCCGTGATGAAGAAGCACCAGCGCTACTTCCCGGTGCAGACGAAAGACGGCAAGCTGCTGCCGCACTTCATCGCGGTGCGCAACGGCGACACCCGTCACCTCGACCTGGTGCGCGACGGCAACGAACAGGTCATCCGTGCGCGTTTTGCTGACGCCGCGTTCTTCCTGCGCGAGGACAGCAAGCTCAAGCTCGAGGACTTCCTGCCGCGCCTGAACAAGCTCACCTTCCAGGCCAAACTCGGCTCGATGCTCGACAAAGCCGGCCGCATCGAGTTGCTCGCGGCCGTGCTCGCCGATCGCCTCGGCCTGGGTGACGCCGACCGCGTCACGGCCCTGCGCGCCGCGAAGCTGGCCAAGGCGGACCTGGGCTCGCAGATGGTCGTCGAGATGACGTCGTTGCAGGGCATCATGGGTTACGAATACGCGATGGCGTCGGGCGAGACGCCCGAGGTCGCGCTGGCGATCCGCGAGCAGTACGGGCTGCCCGAGAGCAAGCCGGGCATTGTGGTCGCGCTCGCCGACCGGCTCGACTCGCTGACCGGTCTGTTCGCGGCCGGCCTGGCGCCGAGCGGCTCGGCCGATCCGTTCGGCCTGCGTCGCGCGGCGCTGAGCGTCAACCAGATCCTGATCGAGCACAAGCTCGCCTTCGATCTGCGCGCTGCGGTTCAGGCCGCGGCGGACCTGCTCCCCGCGACCGCGACAGCCGGGGCGGCCGTCATCGCCGAGGTGCTGGCCTTCCTGGCTGGGCGCCTGCGCGGGCAACTGCTCGAGATGGGCTATCGGTACGACCTGGTCGACGCCGTGCTCGCCGAGCGCGGCAACGACCCTGCGGCGGCTGTCGCGGCGCTCAAGGATCTCGATGGCTGGGTCAAGCGCGAGGAATGGCCGGTGCTGCTGGCGGCGTATGCGCGCAGTGCTCGCATCTTGCGCGGAGCCGAAGGCGCCGGCAGCGTGGTCGACGCGGCTCGGCTGAGCGATCCGGCCGAGGTGGCGCTGGCCGAGGCCACTGCGGCGTTCAAGCCGGCTGCGAGCTTCGCGGCGTTTGCTGAGACGCTGAGCCCGGCTGTGGCCGCGATCAACACCTTCTTCGACAAGGTCATGGTCATGGATCAGGATCCGGCGGTGCGCGCCAATCGTCTGGCGTTGCTCGGCCGCGTTGCGGGCCTGGCGTCTGGCCTGGCGGATCTCAGCAAGATCGAAGGGTTCTAAGAAATCGGGAGTGCCCCGATGTGTCCCGATGTGGAGCGCAACGCGCTCCACATCGGGACACATCGGGGCACTCCCGATTTCTGATTGGTCAGTTTGTTTTTGAGGAATCCCTTTGACGCGACTATAATGTCGCCCTGGCACGCGAGCGTTACAATCCGTAATCGTCAATCGTCGGCGTTCATCCTCCTCGAGAGTCGATGTCGGTCACAGAAGAGATCAAAGCCCGCATCGATGCGGTGGATATCATCTCTCAAACGGTGAAGCTGCGGCGCTCTGGCCGCACTTATACCGGGCTGTGCCCGTTCCACGCTCACAAGAACTTCACGCCTTCGTTCGTCGTCTGGGCCGACACCGGCACATGGCGCTGCTTTGGGCAGTGCAACGAAGGCGGCGATATCTTCAAGTTCGTGATGAAGCGCGACGGCCTCGACTTCTCGGGCGCGCTTCAGCAACTCGCTCAGATCGCGGGCGTTGAACTCAAGCCGCGCACGCGCGATCAGGTCGAGCAGGACGACAACCTCAGCCGACAGCGCGATGTGCTTCAAAGCGCGGCTGTCTACTATCACCACCTGTTGCTCAACGCGAGCCAGGCCGAGCACGCCCGCCAGCATCTGGCCGGCCGCGGCCTCGGCCAGACCGCCGTCGAGATGTTCGAGCTCGGCTACAGCCTCGACAGCTGGGACGCGGGTCTCAAGTATCTGCAGTCCAAAGGCTATACGCTCGACGACCTGCGCGGCGCCGGCCTGATCATCGAGAAGGAGGGCGGCAAGCTCTTCGACCGCTTCCGTGACCGGCTGATGATCCCGGTGCGCGACGAACTCGGCCGCATGACGGGCTTCCAGGCGCGCGCGCTCAAGCCCGACGCGCTGCCGAAGTTCATGAACAGCCCGACCACTGCGCTGTTCGACAAGGGCCGCACGGTCTTCGGCCTGCATCTGGCGCGCAAGACCCTGCGCGAGATCAACGAGGCGATCGTGGTCGAGGGCAACCTCGACGTGATCGCGGCCCATCAGGCCGGCTTCAGCAACGTGGTCTCTTCTCAAGGCACCGCGCTGACCGAGCACCAGCTGCGCCTGATCAAGAAACACGCCAAACGCATCCTGCTCGCGCTCGACGCCGACGAGGCCGGCGACAAGGCCACGCTGCGCGGCCTGAGTGTGGCGCGCGAGTCGCTCGAGCGCGAAGACCAGGTCGGTTTCGACCCGCACGGCCTGATCAAGCAGGAGGCGCGCCTGGGCGTCGACATCCGCGTGATGACGCTGCCCGACGGCGAGGACCCCGACGACGTCATCAACCGCGATCCCGACGAGTGGACCCGGCGCTCGGCCGAGGCCGAGCCGGTGGTCGCCTACGTCATGCGCGTGGTCTCGCGCGGCAAGGACCTCGAGGACGCCAAGGTCAAGGTCGAAGTCGCCAACGCCGTGATTCCGTACATCGAAGACGTGGCCGACGCCATCGAGCGCGACGCATACCGGCAGAAGCTGGCGCGGCTTTTGAAAGTCGACGTGGCGGTGCTGAGCAAACGCCCGACGAGTGAGGCGTCGGGCATCAAGCGCCCGGCGTCGGTCAACGCCCCCGCGAAGGCCGGGGGGCCAGCCCCACTGACGCCCGACGCCCGACGCCTGCCACCGAAAGCCTCGCGCGCCTCGGCTCCCAAGCTCGAGATCCACGTGCTCGGTTCGCTTCTGCGCGAGCCCGACAACGTCTATCGAATCGACAGGGCCCTGAAGGATCTGGGCCTTGGTAAACTTTCAACCGACGATTTCGCCGACACCGAATTGCAGCTCGTTTTCTCTCAACTTGCCGATGCGCTCGCCCAGGTCGAGGAGGATCTGCCGACCTTTGTGCGAACGCACCTTGCCGAACCGCTGCTGCCGACCTTGGAGAGCCTGATGAACGTCCCGGTCGACGTCAGCGAGGCGCGGGCCGGAAAGGCTGAAGAGGCCCTGCTCGGCGCGGCCTTGCGGCTGCGGAGGCAATCCGTCCACGTGCGCTGCAGCGAGGCGCGTTTCTTGCTGGAAGCCGCGCGTGAACAGGGCGACGCCGAACGGGTCGACGCCTACAGCCGCGAAGTGGTCGAACGGTCGGGGGAGCTGGCGCGCGTGGACCGCGCGTTGGCGCCCGGAGCTTTGACACGCGCCCGCACGGGCGCAACCGCCGGTCCAACTCGTTCCTAGATGTGTGATACTTGGGAGCTATGCCCAAACGCCAACTGCCTGACGATCTGGACGACTCCGAGCTGAACCTGGGCGACGACGACGCCATCGCCGAAACCGACGCTTCGGACGAAATCGAGACGAGCCCTTCCGGCGAGAGCGAAGGCGCCCGGATCGAGCTCGACGATCTCGACCTCGACGACGGCACGGAGACCGAGGAGCCCGACGAGGAAGACCTCGAGGAGATCGAGGAAGAGGGGCTCGAGTCTGACGCCGTCTCGTTGACCGAGCTCGCCGACGACCCGGTTCGGATGTATCTCAAGGAGATCGGCCAGACGCCGCTCCTCGACGCCGACCGCGAGATCTGGTTGTCGGCGCGGATGCTCGCCTATCAGCAGCTGCAACGCCTGCTGGCCAAGGCGCCATCGCCCAAGGTCAAGCGCCCGCTCACTCACGCGGCCCTGTGCATCGAGATCTACGAGATCCTCGAGGACCACTGGGACAAGCTCGAGCAAGACGCCCGGACTCACAAGCTGTCGTCGCCCGATCTTCTCGCCTGGCTCAACGAAGCCGACGGCCTGCGCGGCGAGCTCTCGGCGGCCCGACCGTCCGCCCTCCGGGCCTGGGTCGGCCAGAGCGGCAAGTGGGGCCGCGATCCCAACTGGGACGCCGTGGCGCAGCGCGCCTTCACGGCCCTGATCTGTCTGTACCTCCAGCCCGACGAGGTCATCGTCAAGCTGCGCGAGTTCTTCGAGAAGAAGAAGGTCAAGCCGGTGCTGCCGCAGCGCCGCACGCTGACGACCTGGCTGCCCGACGAGAAGGCGATCGCCGAGAACTTCGACCGCGTGACGATCCGCAGCGAAGAGGCCAGCCGCCTGCTGATCCGCTCGAACCTGCGCCTCGTGGTGAGCGTCGCCAAGCGTTATATCGGACGCGGCATCACGTTCCTGGACCTGATCCAGGAGGGCAACATCGGCCTGCTGCGCGCCGTCGAGAAGTACGACCCGACCAAGGGCTTCAAGTTCAGCACGTACGCCACCTGGTGGATCCGCCAGGCGATCACGCGCGCGATCGCGGACCAGGCCCGCACGATCCGCATCCCCGTGCACATGGTCGAGACGATCAACCGGCTGATGCGCACCCAGCGGCAGCTCCAACAGGAGCTCGGCCGCGAGCCCACGTCGGAAGAGATCGCGCTCGAGCTCGACCTGCTCACGCCTGAAGAGACTCAGGCGATCCGCACCTCGGTGCGCGCCGGCGAACGGCTCGACCCGACGCTCGATCGGCAGTGGCGTCGCGCGGCCGTGAAGGTGCGCCGCATCCTGCGCATCGCGCAGGAGCCGATGAGCCTCGAGACGCCGGTCGGCCAGGAGGAGTCGTCGCTGCTCGGCGACTTCATCGAAGATGAAAGCATGCCGGCGCCGGCTGAAGCCGCGTCGCAGCAACTGCTCCGCGAGCAGGTGCGCAGCGCGCTGTCGGTGCTCACCGATCGTGAGCGCGAGGTGCTCGAGATGCGCTTCGGTCTGAAGGACGGCCAGGACCACACGCTCGAAGAGGTCGGCCAGTACTTCCACGTGACGCGCGAGCGCATCCGCCAGATCGAAGCCAAGGCGCTGCGCAAGCTCCGTCACCCGACACGCTCGCGGGCCTTGCGCGACTATCTCGCCTGACGACCCGGCGACTGTTGTCTTTGATCTCACGCGCTGCATGCGTAACCGGATCCACGATCCAGCGCATGCAGCGCTTTAGTTTTGATCGACGCCCCCGCAGGAGGAGCTATGGTTTCTCGCATCGATTGGCGCTCTGTCGCGAGCGTAGTGGTTGTCATGGTCGTGGTGGGCCTTGTCATCTCAGCTCTTCTCGGCTTCGTCACAGCGACCATGTTCGCGACCTATGTGCAGGAGAACTCTCCCTCGAGCGCCGCGGGGTTCATGCTGGCCGTCAACAGCGTCGTCGCGTGTCTCCAGGGGTTGATCTATGGGGCCGTGATCGCCGCCGTCTATGTCTGGCTGGCGTCGCGACGTGCTCCACTCGATGCGTCGGAAGCCATAGGTGGCGCCGGGATCACGGCCGTAATCTATCTGGTGGCGGCCACGATCGTCGGCATCTGCTGGACCACGATCAGCCTGACGTTGGCCTATCAATCACGGGGCGTTTCACTGGGCGCCGAGGATATGGGCTCGCTGGCGTTCAGCATCCTTTCGGGCGTGGTGCTGCACACCGTGATCGAGGGCATCGCGCTGTTGATCGGAGCGGTGCCGACCGCGTTGCTGGTCTCGCGGGTGGCACGCCGGGCCTGAGCGTTCTCAAGCTGAAAGCGCGGACTCTCCAACCCACAGGAGTGCGGGCACCTGGTTGGGCTGGGCGGAGTGCTCGCTGGCGTCGTCCAGGCGGTTCACGAGTTCGCGGTACATGGAAAACGGCGCCATCTGGGGCTCGAGCCGCGTGACGATGACGCGAGCCGGTCCGACGTCTCCGCTGAAGAGCAGTCGATAGCCATCGACCAGATCGCGCTCGAACTCGGCCCAGCGGCTCAGTCCTTCCAGTTTCGGCTCCGCGGCCAGTGTTTCGCCGGCGAGGTCGGGCCGCCCTTGCGCGAGGCGCGCGACCGCCAGGGTGGTGTGCAACTCGAAGCGGAGCATGGGGTACGTTCGCACAGACGGCAGCGCCAGCGCGCGCTCCAGCGTCGTCAACGCGGCGTCGGTCTCACCTTGCACGAGTTGGATCATCGCGCGCTTGTTCAGACGGTACCCCCACGTGCGCTCGGTGGATTTGCCCTCGGTCTCGACCAGCAACTGCTCAACCACCTGTCGGGCCGCCGCGGCCTGCCCTTGCCAGAGCAACTCGCCGGCGCGCGCGCTCTCCGCGCTCGCCAGGCCGCGCAGGTCGTTCACGGTGCGGAAGATGTCGCTTGCGCGGTTCAGCTTTTCGATCGCCTGCGCTTGCTCCAGTTGCACATGATGGATGTCGGCCAGGTAGGTCAAGATATACGCTGCGCTGTGGATATCGCCGATCGCGAGCAGGCCGTCGAGCGCCTCCTGACGCTGCCGAAACGAAGACTCCAGGTTGCCGAGGTCAAAATACAGGCCACCGACGAACGCCTGGTGGAGATACATCGCGCGCGCGAGGTTGCCGTCTCGGGCCGCGGCGACGGCGGCCTGGGCCTGGCGCATCGCCTCGGCTGTGTCCAGCTGGATGCGCGCCACATTGGCCAGTTCGATGTGCGTCCGCGAACGAATGAGGCTGGTGACGTGCAACGGCAACGAGCGAGTGAGTGCCAGAGCCTCGGCGGCAGCCTGACGCGCGGCGTCGGGCTGGCCAAGGCTGGAGTAGGCGCCGACGGCCAGTGACTTGAACTGCGCGCGCAACAGGCGATCGTCAGCCGCCAGATCCTGGTTCACAGCTTCGAACAACTCAAACAGTTCCTGGAATCGGTAACGCTGACTCAAGATCTCGGCCAGCTCGGCCGATATGCTGGCGCGCACCGCGGGCGCAGCCGCCAGGCTCAGCGCCTCGCGCAGATTGGCCTCGCCTTCATCCACGCGCAGAGTCCCTCGCAACAACACGCCGCGCAAGGTCAGGGCCCGCCGACGGAGGTCGGCGCCATCGCCGTGAGTGGACGCGATCCGGCCCAGGATCTGATCCAGCACGCTCACTGCTTGAGCGGCCTTCCCCTGGACGGTCAGGAGCGACTGGTGATCCTCGATGGCATCCACAGCAAGCTCGAGCAGACCCGCCAGGGCGTAGTGTCGGGCCGCGCCCTGCGGGTCCTTGGGCTCGAGCATGAGCCAATCGCCCGCCAGACGGTGGAGCCGTTGGACCCGGGCCGGCTCTTCTTCAAGAATCCGATAGACGAAGTCGCGCACCAGCGGGTGCAGCCGCGCCCGGGTCGCGTCGTCGATCAACTGCCGGCGCTGCAACTCGCGGATCGCGTCGCCGAGCGACGGCGGCTCGCCCAGGTCGAGCGCGATGGCGTCAAGCCGCGCGTCGTGAAGGTCGGTCGTCTGGTTGAAGACCGAGAGCAGGCAGAGCAGGCGCCAGGCCGCGGGCGCCAGTTGATCGCGCAAGGTGCGCAGCAGATAGGCAGCGATCGTGGGTTGGGTCTCGAGCCGGGTCAGCGTGATCTCGACGTCCAGCAAGGGCTCGGTCAGCTTGCCGAGCGCGAGGCGCAACAGCATGGGGCTCCCGGCGGTCTTCTCCATCAGGCGCTGCGCCTGACTCGCGCTCAAGGCCTGCCCGCCGCTTTGCTGGATCAAGGCGAAGCTTTCGGCCGGCTCGAGGCCGACGATCGGGATCTCAGCGACGCTCGTCAACGGCAAGCTCTCGCGAGTCGTGAACAGGAAGCGAGCGTTTGTGGTCGTCATCAGGTGATGAAGCACCTGGAGGACCGTTTCGTCCTGGCGGATGAGCTCCGCGTTGTCGATGCAGAGAAGCAACGGCTGCCGCGTGATCGCCTGGGCGATGAGGATCACACGTCGTTCGAGAGGAAGCTCTTCCCGCACACCGATCGGGCGGGTCGTCAGCGGTTTGAGGAAGTCGTGGCCCAACCTCGCCAGTGAGTGGGCCAACGCGAGCAGGATGGCTTCCGCCGAGGTCGTGATCCCGCTGGTCAGGGTCAGCCAGAACACCGACTGGCGCGCCTCAAACTCCCTTGCGATGGCGCTAGCCAGTGTGGTCTTGCCCACGCCGGGCAATCCGACCAACGCCACGCAGCGTTGATCGCTCAACCTTTTTCTCAACCGAGCAAGCACCTCGAGCCGCGCGATCTCGTTCGGCGCAGGTTGCGGGATCGACTCGCCCGGCGGCGCAACCTCCACCTGAGTGGAAACAGACGGTGAGGCGAGTTCGATCAGGCGCGCCGCGAGTGGTGGTTCGTGGACGAGGTCGAGCGCGGGCACGAACAAGGCCGCCACCGTGGCGACGTCGGGCAAGTGCTTGTTCTTCTCGAAACGATTGATGTGGCTTTCGCTGTACCCGACGGCGATGCCAAGGTCGCGTTGCGTGAGGCGCGCCCGACGTCTGACATAACGGAGCAATTCCCCGAACGTCGATAAGGCAAGCGGGTCGGACACGATGCTTGAAGCAGGCATGGACATCCGCAAGAAATATCAACTTCTGCCAGCGGCCGCCGCATAGACTGATCGCGAGACGGGGGAGTGGCTGCGCAACGCGCCCATTCTACTGCACGGAAACTAAGAAAAAGATGATGCATCAAGGTGTCTGTCCTAACTGTCAGGCGGCCGAGGTTTATCACGGCCTGGCGGCCGAAGGCGAGGGCCTGAGCGCCGGAAGCTTCAACGCCGTCGTCGAGGTCCTGGCGGGCCGCGACCCGCGCACGCTGCGTGTTGAGACCTACATCTGTGGCCAGTGCGGGCATGTCGAACTTCGCATTGCCGACCCCCGCGACCTCGCCCAACTCGCTCACGCCGATGGCTGGGAACGCGTCAAGCCTCGCTAACCCCGTACCACACTGGTAAAGGGACATGAAAACTGCCATCACTCGATTTGTCCTGGCGTTGGTCATCAGTTTTGGGGCTCCCGGTATCGCCTTGCCGGTTCGGGCTCAGGCGAATGCGCCACAACCTGCCGCCACCACCAGGCCAGCGCGCAACGTCTCTCCGGCCGGGTTGTTGAACGTCGACGGTTCGCTCAAGTTGACGACCGCGTCGAGCGGTTCGCTCGACCTCGACGGCTGGAACGTGACCCTCGACCCCGCCCGTGGCCCCGTGTTCGATGCGACCCAGGCGAACGATACGCCCGACGGCCCGATGGCAACAGCGCTCGGTGAGTGGGCGGGCGTGGGCGAAGCCGCCGGTGCCATCAACAGTGAGATCACCGCGATCGTTGTATCCGGCGGGGTGGCCTACATCGGCGGCAGTTTCCAGAACGCCGGCAACGTCCCGGAAGCCGATTACGTCGCGACCTGGAATGGCACACACTGGGGCGCGCTCAGCAGCGACGGTCAGGGAGGCGGCGCGCTCCCAACTTCATCCAGTGTCGTGTATGCCCTGGCCGTTTCAGGCGGGAACCTGTACGTGGGCGGGTATTTCGCGTGGATCTACGACGGCTCGATGGCGTCCGTCAGTGGCGCTGCCCATATCGCTCGCTGGGACGGCGCCCATTGGTCGGCTCTGGGCAGCAATGGCGCCGGCGGATCATCGCTCAACGCCGCCGTGTATTCCATCGCGATCAACGGCACGGATATCTACGCCGGGGGCACCTTCACCAACGTCAATAACAACGGCGTCGTTCTGACGGCGGCCGACTACATCGCCAAATGGGATGGCACGAACTGGTCGGCGTTGGGCAGCAATGGCACCGGGGACGGCGCCCTGACCGGAGGCATTCGAACCCTGGCGCTCACCGGCAGCACCCTGTACGCCGGTGGCGAGTTCGCCAACGTCAACAACAACGGCGTCGTTCTGACGGCGGCCGACTTCGTTGCCAAATGGGATGGCACGAACTGGTCGGCGTTGGGCAGCAATGGCGCCGGGGACGGCGCCCTCGTGTATTTCGTGGCCACTCTGGCGGTGAGCGGCAGCACGCTGTATGCCGGGGGCACCTTCACCAACGTCAATAACAACGGCGTCGTTCTCACGGCGGCCGATTACATCGCCAAATGGGACGGCACGAACTGGTCGGCGCTGGGCAGCAACGGCGCGGGAAATGGGGCGCTCTCAGGTTCCGTGACCAACCTGTGGGTGAACGGCGCCGACGTCTACGTCGGCGGCTCGTTCACGAACGTCAACAACAACGGCGCGCCGCTTCCGGCCGCGGACTACATGGCGAAATGGGATGGCACCAACTGGTCGGCGTTGGGCTCCGATGGGTCGGGCAATGGCGCCATCACTGGCAAAGCCGGCGGCACCATTACCGCCTTTGGCCAACTGAGTGGCACGCTCCTGGTCGGCGGTTACTTCTACGATCTCAAGGACGCCGGTGCCGTTTTGCCGGGCGCCGATTTCATTGCCGGGTGGAACGGCACGCACTGGTCAGCGGTGGGTGAGGTGCCCAACGGCGCCCTGGCAACCAGCGACATCAACGGCCGGGTGCAGGCGATCCTCGTCAACGGCACTGACGTGTATGTCGGAGGCTATTTCTACAACATCTCGAATCACGGAGTGAACCTGCCGGAAGGCGACTACGTGGCCAGGTGGGATGGAGCCAATTGGTCGGCGCTCGGAAGCAACGGAGCGGGAAACGGTTCGTTGAATTATGGCGTGTCGAGCCTGGCCATGGTGGGCTCCGACCTGTACGTGGGCGGATCTTTCACGAACGTCAACGACACCGGCGTCGTGCTCTCAGCTGCCGATTACCTCGCCCGCTGGGATGGGACGCACTGGGCGGCGGTCAGCAGCAATGGCGCAGGGAATGGCTCGCTGTCTTCCAACGTCATGGCCCTGGCCGTCAGTGGAACGGCGCTGTACGTGGGCGGATCTTTCACCAACGTCAACGACAACGGCGTCGTGTTGAATACGGCCGATCGGCTCGCTCGGTGGGATGGGGCTCATTGGTCGGCGCTCGGGAGCAATGGCGCCGGTGATGGCTCTCTGAACAGCTCCGTGCAGGCCCTGGCCATCAATGGGTCTACGCTGTACGCAGGCGGGTCCTTCACGAACGTCAACGACGGCGGCGTCGTCTTGACGGCTGCGGACTACATTGCAGCCTGGGATGGCTCCCATTGGGCTGCCCTGGGCGATAACGGGGCGGGGGATGGCGCCCTCAACGCTGCAGTGTTTGCGGTCGCCGCAACCGGCACAACCGTTTATGCAGGCGGCGGTTTCGTCAACGTCAACGATCACGGTTCGGTGCTCGCCGATGCCGATTATCTGGCACAGTGGGACGGAACACATTGGTCTCTCGTCGGCAGCAACGGCTCGAAGCTTTTTGCCGCCGTCTACTCGATCCTGGCATATGGGACGGGTGTGGTTGTCGGCGGTCGTTTCAGCGGCCTCTACAACGGCGGCATCTATGTGCCCGCTGGGGCCTACGTGGCTCGATGGGATGGCACCGACTGGACGCCTCTCGGCGTGACAGGCCAAACCAACCCTTCGCTGGCGGGCGATGTCAACGCGCTGGCTATTCGCGGCACGGATTTGTGGGTCGGCGGGCAATTCGAAAACGTTCGCAACCTCGGGACGACCATCGTTCCGGAAGCAGATCTCCTGGCGACCTATGGGATACAGGTTGCGCCGCCTGCCCCGGCTGTCAGCACGATCCTGCGCGGTTCCATCAATCCGATCGGCGGCGACATTGTGCAGTACGGCGTGCAGTTTTCGAAGTCGGTGACCGGCGTCGACGCCGCTGACTTCGCCGTCACGACGACGGGCCTCACAGGGTCATCCATCAACTCAGTCAGCGGCTCGGGCACTGCATACACGGTCATGGTGAACGTCGGCACGGGTTCCTCAGGCACCCTGCGACTCGACGTCGTCGACAACGACACCATCCTGGATACGGTGCTGCAGCCGCTCGGTGGAGTCGGCCTGGGCAACGGCGACTTCACGACGGGTCAGGTCTACACCATCGACAGAGCCTACCCGGTTGTCAGTGGCATCACCCGTGTCGATCCGAACCCCACCCGAGCCGACGTTGTGCACTTCCTTGTGACGTTCTCGCGGGCCGTCTCTTACGTGGCCGTCAATGACTTCGAGGTGACGTCCGACGGTCTGACGGGCGCAACCGTGACGGGCATGAGCGGCTCAGGGACGAGCTACACCGTCACGGTGGCCACAGGCTCCGGCTCCGGCACGTTGCGTCTCGACCTCATCGATGGGGATTCGATCCGCGACGACGCGTTCAATCCCTTGGGCGGCCCCGGCTACCTCAACGGAAACTACACGACCGGCGAATCCTACGACGTGCGCGACGGTTGGGTCTATCTGCCGCTGTTACGGCGTTGACCGCGAAAGGATCAACGGATGAAAACTCTTGTGCAATCACTCTCTTCGGTGGCGATGGCGTTTGTCGTTTGTGTCGGTGCGCCGGGCGTGGCTCTGCCGGCTCAGGCGCAAGCGCCGATTGTGCCCAACGAGTCCAGGGCAGCGCGCGGCGTCTTGCCTGATGGAATGCTGAACGTCGATGGCTCACTCCATCTGGTGCCCGGTTTCAGCGGCGCGCTTGATCTGACGGGCTGGAACGTGAGTCTCGACCCGCGCCGGGGGCCTATCTTCGACACGACAGGCAGGGGCCAACAGGATTTGACGGCGGCCCCGGGACTTGACGAATGGGGAGCGCTGGGCGATGGCGGCGGATCTGTGGACGGGTACGTTCGCGCGATCGTCGTGTCGGGCACCGATGTCTACGTCGGCGGCGATCTCACGGATGTAGCCAGTCTCAGCGCAGCCGACTACGTGGCGAAGTGGGATGGGTCGAACTGGTCGGCGCTGGGCAACGATGGGAATGGCCATGGCTCGCTCAACAACACAGTGTATGCCCTTGCCCTGAGCGGGTCCACGTTGTACGTCGGGGGTTCGTTTACGGGGGCCACAGATGGCTCCATCACGCCTGTGGCAGGCACGGCTTATGTGGCCAGGTGGGATGGCACGCATTGGTCCGGCCTGGGCGGCAACGGAGCGGGAGGAAGTTCGCTCACCGGCAGCGTGACGTCGCTGGCCGTCAATGGCTCGACCGTATACGTCGGCGGCTATTTCACTGACGTCAACAACGGCGGATCGGTGCTCACGGCGGCCGATTACGTGGCCCAGTGGGACGGCGCCAACTGGTCGTCGCTCAGCAGTAACGGCGCCGGTCAGGGTTCGATCGGATCGAATCCCTATGCGCTTGCGCTGATCGGAAACACGCTCTATGTGGGCGGCGCCTTCACGAACGTCAACGACAACGGCGTGGTGTTGAACGCGGCCGACTACATCACCCGATGGGATGGCACGCATTGGTCAGCCCTGAGCAGTGACGGCGCCGGCAACGGCTCGATCTCGGGCGGCTTTGTCTGGGCATTGGCGGTGTCGGGCAGCACCCTCTACGTCGGAGGGCTCTTCCTGGACGTCAGTGACGGCGGCAACGTGCTCGGCGCTGCCGACTATCTGGCTCGCTGGGATGGGACACACTGGTCTGCGATCGGCAGCAACGGCGCCGGAAATGGCGCATTGAACAACGCCGTCTATGCGATCTGGGTGAACGGCACTGATATCTATGCGGGTGGATCGTTCACGAACGTCAACAACAACGGCACGGTGCTTGGGGCAGCCGACTATGTCGCGCACTGGGATGGCTCCAATTGGTCGGCCATCGGCACGAACGGCTCGGGCAATGGATCGATCCCGCCGACAGGCGCCCATATTGTCATGGCGATCGCACAGGCGGGCGGGCAACTGTTTGTCGGGGGCGGTTTCTTCGATCTGAGTGATGGAGGCGTGACGTTGCCGCAGGCCGATTACCTCGCAACCTGGAGCGGCACTCATTGGTCCGCCCTGGGCGACGAGCCGAATGGCGCTTTGGTCAACGGTTACACCGGAAGTGCGGTCTATGCCATCCTGGTCAATGGCACAGATGTTTACGTGGGCGGTTACTTTCAAAACGTGTCAAATCACGGCATCAACCTTCCAAGCGCAGACTATGTGGTCAAGTGGGATGGCGCCAACTGGTCTGCCCTCGGCGGCGATGGCGCGGGTGATGGCTCTCTGCGCGGGCGCGTCACCAGCCTGGCGTGGATCAGCCCTTACCTGTACGTAGGCGGAGATTTCCTCAACGTCAACGATGGGGGTGTCGCGCTCAACGCCGCGGACCACATTGCGCGTTGGGACGGCGCTCATTGGTCTGCCCTGGGAAGCAACGGCGCCGGCGATGGATCCATTGCGACCAGCCAACACGTCAATTCCCTGGCGGCGTCTGGAAGCACGCTCTACGTGGGCGGCAGCTTTACGGATGTCAACAACAACGGTGTCGTCCTCAATGCCGCCGATCGCATCGCGCGTTGGGATGGCACCAACTGGTCGGCCCTGGGAAGCAATGGCGCCGGTGATGGCGCCCTCGGCAGCGGATGGGTGGGATCGCTGACGGTCAGCGGTTCGACGCTTTACGTCGGCGGAGGATTCACCGATATCAACGACGGCGGCTCTGTGTTGAACGCCGCCGATTACATCGCCACCTGGAACGGGTCGCATTGGGCCGCGCTCGGAGATAACGGATCCGGCAATGGCGCTTTGAACGATTCGGTCAGCGCCATCGCGCTTGACGGCACGAATGTCTATGTGGGCGGAGCGTTCACCGACGTCAACGATCAGGGCACGCCCATGTTGAATGCGGACTACTTCGCCCTGTGGAATGGATCCCACTGGTCGGCTGTCGGCAGCGGCGCCTCTGCGTTCAATAGCAGCGTTAACGCCATCGCCGTGGTGGGGGGCAAGGTGTATGTAGGGGGCAGCTTCACAAACGTCTGGAATGGCGTCGCGCTGCCCGCCGCCGACTACGTCGCCCGCTGGGACGGAACTGATTGGACCCCGTTGGGCGCCAATGGACAGACCGTTGGCTCGCTGTCCGACACGGTGTTTGCCCTGGGGGTGCGAAGCACTGACCTGCTGGTCGGCGGCTTCTTCACCAATGTCCTGAACGGCGGCACCGATGTGGTCAAGCCGGCCGATTATCTGGCGACGTACGGGTTGCAGGCGCCTACCCCGGCACCCGCGGTCTACCAGGTTCTGCGTGGCAACATCAATCCGATCGGCGGTGACATCGTGCAGTACGGCGTGCAATTCTCGAAGTCGGTCACGGGCGTCGACGCAGCCGACTTCGCCATCACGACGACGGGGCTCACCGGCTCCTCGATCAACTCGGTGGGTGGTTCGGGCACGGCGTACACGGTCATGGTGAACGTCGGCACGGGTTCCTCAGGCACCCTGCGTCTCGACGTCGTCGACAACGACACCATTCTGGATGCCTCTCTGCAGCCGCTTGGTGGTGTCGGCCAGGGCAACGGCAGCTTCACGGCTGGCGAGGTCTACACCATCGACAGGGGCTACCCGGTGGTCAGTAGCATCACCCGCGTCGATCCAAATCCCACCCGGGCCGACGTTGTCGCCTTCCTTGTGACGTTCTCCAGGTCCGTGTCAAACGTCGCCGTCAGCGACTTCGTTGCAACGGTTGACGGCCTGACGGGCGCGACGGTGACGGGCGTGAGCGGCTCCGGGGCGACCTACACCGTCACGGTTTCGACCGGCGCAGGGTCGGGCACGCTGCGCCTCGATCTGATCGACAACGACACGATCCGCGATGACCCGTTCAACGCGCTGGGCGGGCCCGGGTACCAGAACGGAGATTTCTCGACCGGCGAGACCTACAACGTGCGCGATCGCTGGGTGTATCTGCCGCTCCTTCGACGTTGACCGCGAAAGCAAACAGCCATGAAGACTTTGGTGCGCACTCTCTTGATGATCGTGTTGGCCCTTGGGCCTCTCCCGTCTGTTCCGATGGCTCTCGCGGCGGATGTCAAGTCTGGCAGTCACACGCGCCTGCCAGCCGAGCTGCTGAACGCTGACGGCACGCTGAACGCTGGCAGCGGATTCGATGGCGCGTTGTCGGTCGAGGGCTGGAACGTATCGCTCGATGCCCGTCGCGGGCCGGTCTTTGCGCCGGCGTTAGAAGGGCCGACGGACATCGGCGCGCAGGCTGCCGCGGGTCAATGGGAAAAGCTGGGACCCACAGGCGGAAACCTGTCCAACGCCGTCAGCGCCATCGCTGTCGATGGCAGCAACGTGTACATCGGCGGCTACTTCTTGAACGCCGCCGGCCTGACCGCCGCCGATTACATCGTCAAGTGGGACGGATCCACCTTCACGGCGCTGAGCGGCAACGGCGCCGGCACGCCCAATGGCTCGCTGAACGGCTATGTCGATGCGCTGCTTGTCTCAGGCGGCGTGCTGTACGTGGGCGGCAGCTTCACGAACGTCAACGACGGCGGCGTCGTGCTCGATGCGGCCGACTATCTGGCGAAGTGGGACGGGACGCACTGGTCGGCGGTCGGCAGCGGCACAGGCGGCAACGGCTCGCTGAACGGCACGGTCATCGCGCTGGCCTTGAGCGGCCAGGATCTCTACGTCGGCGGCGGCTTCATCGACGTCGACAACGCCGGCACGCAACTGTGGAGCGCCGACTACGTCGCCAAATGGGATGGCGCGAACTGGTCGAGCCTGGGCAACAACGGCGCCGGCAACGGTTCGCTCGGCAACTACGTCTATGCGTTGCTGATGGACGGCACTGACGTCCTCGTCGGTGGCAGCTTCAGCGACGTTCGCGACGGCGCGAGCACACTGCTCGACGTCGACTACATCGCGCGCTGGAACGGCTCGCACTGGAGCGCGGTGGGCGCCGGGCCCGGCGGAACCAGTGGGGCTTTGAACGCGCCGGTGATGGCGCTGACCCGCCTTGGGAGCGACATCTATGTCGGCGGCAACTTCAACGATGTGTACGATGGGGCCGTGCACGTGCCCGAGGCCGATTACGTGGCCAAATGGGACGGGGCACATTGGTCCGCGTTAGGCGGCAATGGCGGTGGCGTTGGTTCGCTCAATCAACGCGTGACATCCTTTGCCGTGAACGGCACTGACCTCTACGCCGGCGGGTACTTCACGAGCCTGAACAATCAGGGCGTGCCCGACTCGACGGGTGCGTATGTGGCGCGGTGGGATGGGTCCGCCTGGCACGGCCTGGGCTCTAACGGAGCTGGCGGCGGCGCTTTGGGCGACTCTGTTTGGGCTCTGGCCAGCGGCGGCAGCAACCTTTATGTCGGCGGGCCGTTCTTTGATGTCAACAACAACGGCGTCGTGATCAGCCAGGCCGATCGAGTCGCCGTCTACGGCATCCCGGCCGACTCCTCGCCGCCCTCTGTGAGCTCAATTGTGCGAGCCGACCCGGAGCCGAACGCGTTGACCAGCGTGCATTTCGTGATCACGTTCTCGGAGCCCGTGACCGGCGTCGACGTGAGCGACTTCGTGCCGACGGCCGGCAGCCTGAGCGGCGTCAGCGGCTCGGGCGCGACGTACACGGCGACGGTGGTGCGCGGGCCAGGCGCAGGGCCGATCCGCCTCGACCTCGTCGATGATGACAGCATCGTCGACGCCGGGCTGAACCCGTTGGGCGGCGTCGGCGCCGGGAACGGCAGCTACGCGGCTGGAGAAAACTACGCGCCCTTCTATAAAGTTCTGTTACCGGCGCTGCAGCGGCAATAACGCCCGGGGTACATCGGGAGATATCGGGAGTGTCCCAATATCTCCCGATGTCGAGCGCGTATAATGCGCGCTATGCCCAAGACCCTCATCTCGATCGTTGCCCATCCCGATGACGAGCTTTCGGCAGGCGGCACCCTGGCGCGTTACAGGGCCGCTGGCCATCGTGTCATCGTGGTCTGCTCGACGCGCGGCGACGGCGTCGACGCCAAGATCAAGAACGACGCTGCCACCCCCGAGACCCTCGGCCTCGTCCGCCAACAAGAACTGGCGGCCTCCTGCGCCACGCTCGGCCTCGAGCCGCCCATCGTGCTCGGCCTTCAGGACGGCGAACTCGACCACGTCCCTGTAGAAGAAGCAGCCGAGCGGGTCCTCGGCCTGTTCCTGGCCCTGCGACCCGACATCGTCATCACGCACGACCCCGGTGGCGGCTATGGCCACCACGACCACATCGCCGTCAGCGCGTTCGTGACACGCGCGGTCGCCAAAGCCCGCCTGGTCATGGGCGAGGCGGCGCCCCGCAAGCTCTACTACTTCGCCACGCCGCGCAGCTTCGGCCAGAGCCTGGCGGCTTTTCGCGATCGCCGGGCCGACATCCGTGGTCAGCAGCTCGGCTTCGTCGGGGTGCCCGACGAGCAGATTTCGACCCTCATCGACGTCAGCGAATATCTCGGTCTGAAGCTGCGCGCGCTGGCCTGCCACCGCTCGCAGTTCGATTTCGACGAAAACGGCGAGCCCAAGACCTTCACGACGTCGATTCCGGAACCTGAGCGCAGTCAGCTGTTCGGCGTCGAGCGGTTCATCTGGGCCGAGACGCTCTCTGGGCTACCGATGCCCCAACCCCTGGAGGACGACCTGCTCGCCGGTCTTTGATACCACTGCGCATTGATTATGTAAATAATGGCGGCCCAGTAGAGGCTTCCAAGGCAATTCCTAGTTTCATTGTATGAATACTCCTTCTGGCGGAAATGCGATTGTGATAAAATTCGCAGACCCGCCAGATCAGCGTGATTTGCTGACAAACCGATGCCAAACGACTATCTTCCTATCGCTGTCCTGGTGACTCTTGCCGTCTTGTTGGCAATTCTGGTCACCGTCATCGGAACCGTTTTCGGGCCACACCGGCCCACCCGCAAGAAGCTGGATCCGTACGAATCCGGTATGCGCACCCTGGGCCCCTCGGTCCGACGCATGCCCGTGCGTTTCTACCTGATTGCGGTGCTCTTCATCCTGTTCGACATCGAAGTGGTCTTCTTCCTGCCGTGGGCTGTGACCTTCCAGCAGTTGGGCGTGTATGGCTTCGTCCAGATGCTGGTCTTCATCGGCATCCTGCTTGTCGGCTATCTCTGGGCCTGGCGCAAGGGTGCGTTCGAGTGGGAATAGGGGCGACGCATGCGTTGCCCGTACGACGATTGCGTGGGCCGTACGACGTATGTGCGCCCGTACGAGGCATAGAGGCGCCAAGGCGCCAAGGCGCCGATGCCGATGGGCAGGTTGATCAAGGGCGAGTGCAAAGCAAGGGCTATAGAGGGCGAGGCGTGCGGTTCGGGCCTCGCCTGCGGCTGAGGTGATGAACGATGGGTCTTGAGCAAAAACTCGGCAACCTTGGGGTCGTGACGACGTCGCTCGAAACGGCGGTGAATTGGGGCCGCACCGGCTCGATGTGGCCGATGCTGTTCGGCCTGGCCTGCTGCGCCATCGAGATGATCGGCGCGATCTCGGCGCCGCAGAACGATATGTCGCGCTTCGGCATGGAGCTCATGCGCGCCTCGCCCCGTCAGTCGGACCTGATGATCGTGGCCGGCCGCGTCAGCCGCAAGATGGCGCCCGTCGTGCGCCGCCTCTACGATCAGATGCCTGATCCGAAGTGGGTGATCGCCATGGGCGACTGTGCGTCTTGCGGCGGCGTCTTCAATAACTACGCCATCGTCCAGGGCGTCGATGAGGTCGTGCCGGTCGACGTGTACGTCTCCGGCTGCCCGCCGCGCCCTGAGGCCCTGATCTACGGCGTTCTGACGCTGCACGAAAAGGTCAAGAAGGAAAAGCTCAAGACCTGGGCGTAACTATGACGACACTCGAGCAAACCACGCAGGCGCTCAAGACTAAATTCGGCGACGCCATCGAGGCTGTCGAGACGTTCCGCGGCGAGACGACAATCGTTGTGTCGCCGGCGCACGTCGTCGACGTGCTCCGCCATCTGCGTGAGACGCCGTCCCTCAACTTCCGCTTCCTGGCCGACCTGACGGCCTACGACGATTATCCGGACGAGCCGCGCTTCAAAGTCTGCTACCAGATCCGCAACCTGCTCGAGCCGCTGAGCCTGCGGGTCAAGACAGCCGTCGGCGGAGAAACCCCGACCCTGGAGACCTGCACTTCGGTCTACCCGGCCGCGAACTGGCAGGAGCGCGAGTTGCTCGACATGTTCGGCATCACGTTCACGGGCCATCCCGACCCGCGCCGCATCCTGATGCCTTCCGACTGGCAGGGCCACCCCCTGCGCAAAGACTATCCGCTGGGCTACGAAGAGGTCCAGTTCACGTTCAACTACGACTCGATCGATCAGAAGAAGCCGTATGCGAAGGAGTAGGCATCAGGCGTCAGGCGTCAGGCGTCAGCTCACGCTACCGCGACCTCTCGCGGCGGCGCCGCTGACGCCTGACGCCTGATACCCGACGCCTTGCCAAGATGACCAACAACCCGCAACTCCTCGAAGCCACACTCGACGAGCTCAAGCATCTCTTCTCGCCGCGCGCGTTGACCGGCGAGACGATGGTGCTCAACATGGGCCCCCAGCACCCGTCGACCCACGGCGTGCTGCGCCTGATCGTCGAGCTCGACGGCGAGATCCTGGTCAACACCGTTCCCGACATCGGCTTCCTGCACACGGGCATTGAGAAGAACATGGAGGCCAAGACCTACACCAAGGCCCTGGTCATGACCGACCGTCTGGATTACCTGAACAACATGGGTAATAACCTGACGTACTGTCTGGCGATCGAGAAGCTCATGGGCACGACGGTGCCCGAACGCGCCCAGGTGATCCGCGTGATCCTTGCCGAGCTGCAGCGCATCGCCTCGCATCTGATCTGGCTCGGCACTCACACGCTCGACATCGCCATCCAATCCATGCTGTTCTGGTGCGTGCGCGAACGCGAGCACATCCTCGAGATCTTCGAGGACATCTCAGGCCAGCGCATGATGACCTCGTACTTCAGGCCGGGCGGCCTGTGGCGCGACGTCACGCCGACCTTCATCGAGAAGGTCGAAGCCTTCCTCGAGTACCTGCCGCCGCACCTCGACGACTACGAGGTGATGACGCGCAATAACCCCATCTGGATCGACCGCACGCAGGGCATCGGCGTGATCAGCGGCGAACAGGCGCTGGACTGGGGCCTGACCGGCGGCTCGCTGCGTGGCTCGGGCGTGCCGTTCGACATCCGCAAGCTGATGCCCTACTCGGGCTACGAGACCTACTCGTTCGACGTCCCCGTCGGCAAGCACGGCGACGTCTATGACCGCTATTGGGTGCGCATGCTCGAGATGCGCGAATCGCTCAAGATCGTGCGCCAGGCCGTCGACCGGCTGAAGAAGCTGGCCGGCGCGCCGGTGATCACCGACGACCGCAAGGTGGCGCCGCCGCCGCGAGCCGAGATCGGCCGCAGCATGGAGGCGCTGATCCACCACTTCAAGCTGTGGACCGAGGGCTTCCCGGCGCCGGTCGGCCAGGTGTACGCGGCCACCGAGTCGCCGCGCGGCGAGCTGGGCGTCTTCCTCGCCGGCAACGGCGGGCCGAAGCCGCACCGCGTGCACTTCCGCACGCCGTCCTTCATCAACCTGCAGGCGCTGCCGTTGATGACCAAGGGCCATTTCATCGCCGACGTCGTCGCCGTCATCGGCAGCATCGACATCGTGCTCGGGGATGTGGACAGGTAATCATTGAGTCATTGGTTATCGGCTGACAACCATTGAGTGCTCAATGGCCGGCGAGCAATAACCAAGAACCCATAGCAAACAACCAATGCTTACAGAAAAGTACGCTTCCGAGATCGCCGAGATCCTCAATCGTTACCCGGCCGAGCGCCGACGTTCGGCTGTGATGCCGCTGCTGTATCTGGCCCAGAGCGAGTACGGCTATCTCTCGCAGGAGGCCATCGACGAGGTCGGCGCGATCACGGGCGTGGCCCCGACCGACGTGGCCGGCGTGGTCGGCTTCTATTCGCTCTATCACGACCACAAGGGCGGCAAACGGCGGGTGCAGATCTGCACCGACCTGCCCTGCGCGCTGCGCGGCGCCGACGCCTGGGCCGCCGAGTTCCTCGGCCAGCTTGGCCTCAGCAAGTGGGACCAGACCACGGCAGACGGTGAGTTCACTGTCGAACACGTCATGTGCATCGGCGCCTGCGACAGGGCGCCGTGCTTCCAGGTGCAGGATGCCACCGGCATCCACTTCCATGAGAGCAAACCCGACCAGCCGATGACCGTGAACGAAGCCATGGGCGCGTTGGAGAGTTACAAAGGTAAATGATTGGGCGAGTAGGTGATCGCGTGAGTGGGTGATCGTTCACCCACCCTCGGATCGCCCACTCACCCAACGTTTGGGGTGAAGATGGATCAGGGCAAACACATCCTCCTGCGACATCGCGACATCGAGAACATTCGGGATCTCGACGTCTATCTGAAGCACGGCGGCTTCGAGGCCTTCAAGAAGGCCGTCACGACGATGACGCCGCAGCAAGTGATCGACGAGGTCAAGAACTCGGGCCTGCGCGGTCGCGGCGGCGCCGGCTTCCCGGCCGGCATGAAGTGGAGCTTCCTGACCAAGGACTCGTTCCCGCGCTATGTCGTGGTCAACTCCGACGAGTCTGAGCCCGGCACCTTCAAGGACCGCGACATCCTGACCAACAACCCCTTCCAGTTCCTGGAAGGCGCCATGATCACGGCCTACGCGTCGCAGGCCAACACGATCTACAACTACGTCCGTGGCGAGTATTGGGATCTGGTGTCCTTTCTCGAGAGCTGTGTGAAGCAGCTGTACGAGCGCGGCTACCTGGGCGAGAAGATCCTCGGCACCGAGTTCAAGCTCGACTTCTATCACCACCGCGGCGCGGGCGCTTACATCTGCGGCGAGGAGAGCGCGCTGCTCGAGAGCATCGAGGGCAAGCTCGGTCAGCCGCGGCTGCGCCCGCCGTTCCCGGCCGACAAGGGCCTGTACGCCAAGCCCACTGTCGTCAACAACGCCGAGACGCTGACCAACGTGCCGTACATCATCCAGAACGGCGCGGCCGCGTATCGCGTGAACGGCACCGAGAAGAGCCCGGGCACCAAGGTGTTCTGCCTCTCGGGCCACATTCAGAAACCGGGCGTGGTCGAGCTGCCGCTGGGCACGACCCTGCGCGAGTTGATCTACACCCACGGCGGCGGCATCCGCGACGGCAAGGCCTTCAAGGCCGTGATGCTCTCGGGCGCCTCGTCGGTGGTGCTCAAGGTCGACGACGCCCTGCTCGACACGCCGCTCGACTACGAGTCGGTCGCGGCCAAGGGCGCGATGCTCGGCTCGGCCTCCGTGATCGTGCTCGACGAGACGGTCGACCTCTCGTGGGTGATCCTGAAGACCACGCGCTTCTTCAAGCACGAGAGCTGCGGTAAGTGCACGCCCTGCCGCGAAGGCACGTACTGGATGCTCCACATCCTGGAGCGCATCAACAAGGGCGCGGCGGTCAAGGCCGATATCGATCTGCTGCAGAACGTCGCTGGCCAGATCCAGAACAAATGCCTGTGCCCGCTCGGCGAGTTCTCGGTCACGCCGGTGTTGGCCTCGCTCAAGACCTTCAGGGCCGATTTCGACGCTCACGCAACCGACGCCGCGCCAAAGCCCGCGGCCAAACCCGCCCCAAAGCCGGCGGCGAAGCAGGCAGCGGCTGAAGCCGGAGACTAACCATTTCTGATGGGTAATTGCTGATTGGCTCTCAACCAGCAATCACCCATCAGAAATCAGAAACACTATGGCTGACCTTGTCACTCTCACCATCGACGGCGTTTCGGTTTCAGTGCCCAAGGGCACGCTGATCGTCGACGCCGCCAAGCGGATCGACAACGACATCCCGGTCTTCTGCTATCACCCGAAGCTGAAGCCGGTCGGGATGTGCCGCATGTGCCTGGTCGAGGTCGGCCGCGTCCAGAAGGACCGCGCCACCGGCCAGGTCGTCGTCGACGATGCCGGCCAGCCCAAGATCGGCTTCGGCCCCAAGCTCGAGACGGCCTGCACCACGCCGGTCGAGCCCGGCATGGTCGTGGTCGGCGCCAGCCAGAAGGTGACCGACGCCCGCGACGACATCATCGAGTTCCTGCTGACCTCGCACCCGCTCGACTGCCCGATCTGCGACAAGGGCGGCGAGTGCCCGTTGCAGAACCTGACCCTGCGCCACGGGCCCGGCAAGAGCCGCTTCATCCTCGAGGAAAAGCAGAAGAACGACAAACACGTGCCGCTCGGCGGGCCCGACGACGCCCTGATCTTCCTCGACCGCGAACGCTGCATCCAGTGTGCGCGCTGCACGCGCTTCTGCGACGAGATCGCCGACGACCACGTCCTCGGCTTCTATCAGCGCGGACGCAAGATCGAGATCGCGACCTTCAGCGAGCCCGGCTTCGACAGCAAGTTCTCGGGCAACACCACAGACATCTGCCCGGTCGGCGCGCTCACGACCGCGGACTTCCGCTTCGCGGCCCGGCCGTGGGAGTTGACCAGCTCGGCCTCGATCTGCAACCACTGCCCTGTCGGCTGCAACACCACCTTCAACACACGCCGCGAGGCCAAGAGCGGCGGCCGCAACGTCATCAAGCGCGCCATGCCGCGCCAGAACGAACAGGTCAACGAGATCTGGATGTGCGACAAGGGTCGCTTCGGCTACCACTTCGTCGAGTCGCCCAGGCGCCTGACGGCCCCGCTGATCCGCAAGGACGGCAAGCTCGTCGAGGCCAGCTGGGACGAGGCGCTCACTCGCGTGGCAGAGACCCTCAAGGCCGCGGGCTCGTCGCTGGTCGGCTTCGCCGGCGGGCGGTTGAGCAATGAAGATCTGTTTGCCTTCAAGCAGGCCGTGACCGGTGTGAGCGGCAAGGCGCTGCTCGACGCCCCGATCGCAGGCGGCGACCTGACCACTGTGGTCGGTGTCAGTGCCGGCGTCGGCGCCGGTGCCGGCACTGACCTGGGCCAGGTCGGCAAGGGCACTGTCATCCTCGTCGTCGCGACCGACCTCGAAGAAGAGGCCCCGATCTGGTGGCTGCGCGTCAAGGCCGCCGCCGAGCGCGGTGCGACCCTGATCGTGGCCAACGCCCGCGCCACCAAGACCGACCGCCGAGCGTCGCACGTCGTGCGCTACGACGTCGGCAACGCGGTCTCGACCGTGATCGGCATGCGCGTCGACGGGTCGAGCGACTACGCCACGGCTTTCGCCCAGGCCCAGAACGCCCTGATCTTCTACGGCCGCGAAGGCCTCAACTTCAACGGCACCAGGGCGCTGGCTCAGGCCTGCGCGAACCTCCTGATCGAGACCGGACACTTCGGCAAGGCCAACAACGGCCTGATCGGTGTGTGGACGGCGGCCAATGCGCAAGGCGCCGCCGAGATCGGGCTGGCGACGGCTCCGGCCGCGCCGGATCTGCTGGCTCAGGCGCGCGCGGCCTGGTTCGTGGCCACCGACCCGATCGGCGACGGACGGTTGAGCAAGAAGGATCTGCCGCCCTTCACGGTCGTGCAGGAGCTCTTCCTGACGAAGACCGCCGAGGCGGCCGACGTCGTCCTTCCGGCTCAGGCCTGGGCCGAGCGCGAGGGCACCTACACCAGCGGCGAGCGCCGCGTTCAGCGCTTCTACCCGGCAGTGCCGCCGACCGGCGAGTCGCGCGCCGACTGCCAGATCGCGGCCGAGATCGGCAAGGCCATGGGCGTGACCCGCTTCGGCGGCTTCCCGGCCCAGGTCTTCATTGAATTGACCAAAACCGTGCCGGCCTTCTCCGGCCTGACCTATGCCGCGCTCAGCAAGACGGCGCCGCAGTGGCCTGACGTCGGCGGGCGCGATCTGTACTACGGCGGCACGTCGTCGACGAACCGCCAGGGCCTTGGCGTGCAACTGACGTCGGCGGCCGAACGCGGCACCGTGCCGCAGTCGGCGAGCGCCGAAGCGCCCAAGCTGGCGCACCCCGTCGGCACCTGGCTGGTGCTGCCTGTGGCGCGACTGTACGACCGCAGCACGACCTTCCTGCCCTCGGCGCTTGTGCATCCGCGCGTCGAGCGCCCGCACGTGGCGATCAACCCGGTCGACGCCGAACGCCTCGGCCTGGCCGCCGGCGACGAGGTCGAGCTGGCGTTCGAGAGCGGCTCGGTGTGGGTGCCGGCGCGGCTGACGACCGCCGCGCCCGAAGGTGTGTTGCTGCTTCCGGCCGGCCTGGGCGTCGCCACGCCCGAAGGTCCCGAGCCGGCGCGCGTGTCGAAGGCCGCGCGGGTGGCGGCGTGAGGTGATGAGGGTCTCTGTTTTGACTGCGGACCGCGGACGGCGGACTGCAGATCTTTGAGCAGAGGTGCCTGAATGAGATCGACAACTGCTGTGGTCCGCCGTCTGCGGTCCGCGGTCACTTTGGTCGGACTCGTCGAGTTGAGGAATCGATAGGCATGAGCATCGATTGGACCCTGTTGATTGAGTGGGTGGTTAAGTCGGTCGTCAGCATCGCTGTGCTGCTCGCCGGCTTCGCCTACATGACCTGGGCCGAGCGCAAGGTCGCGGCCAAGCTGCAGACCCGCATCGGCCCGAATCGGCGCGGCCCGTTCGGCCTGCTCTTCCCGGTGGCAGACGGCATCAAACTGATCTTCAAGGAAGAGACGATCCCGAACGGCGCGGATCGCATCATCTTCATCCTGGCTCCGATCATCACAGTGGTGCCGGCCCTGGTCGTGATGGCCGTGATCCCGTGGGGGCCGGCGGTGATGGTGCCCTGGCGCACGCCCGAGCAGGGCCCGATGCCGCTCGGCCTGGCGGATCTCAACGTCGGGTTGATGTACATCCTTTCGGTGACGTCGATCGCCGTGTACGGCGTGGCGCTGGGCGGGTGGGCGAGCAACAACAAGTACGCGACGCTCGGCGGCCTGCGCGCGTCGGCCCAGATGATCTCGTACGAGATCCCGCTCGGCCTGTCGCTGATCGGCGTGCTGATGCTGGCGGGCTCGATGAGCATGGGCGACATCGTCGCAGCGCAGGGCTCGATCTGGTTTGTGGCGCTGCAGCCGCTCGCGGCCCTGATCTTCTACATCGCCGGGTTGGCCGAGACCAACCGCGCGCCCTTCGACATGCCCGAGGCCGAGCAGGAACTGACGGCCGGGTTCCACACCGAATACGCGGGCATGAAGTTCGCGCTGTTCTTCATGGCCGAGTACGTCAAGATGATCGGCGTCAGCGCGATCTTCACGACCATGTTTCTGGGCGGCTGGCAGGGCCCGTTCGTCGATCAGGTGCCGCTGCTGGGCATCGTCTACTTCTGGGGCAAGACGATCGCGTCGCTGATCTTCATGATCTGGGTGCGCTCGACTCTGCCGCGCCTGCGCTACGACAGACTGATGGCGTTCGGCTGGAAGATCCTGATCCCGCTGGCCCTGGCCAACGTCGTCCTGACGGCGGCGGCCATCCTGAGCCGCAACGAAGGCAACCTGTGGGCCGTCGGCCTCGTGGCCGGCATCCTTGGCCTGATCGTGATCGCCATCGCGATCTTTTTCTTCTCGCGCAAACGCGAGCGCCGTGTCGTGGCGCCGACGGTGCCGCTGGTCAAGAATTGAGTCGTTGGTTGTTGGCGGTTGAGCCTTGAAGGACCAATCGCCAACGACCAATATCCAATGAGGTGCGATGTTCACTGAAATCCTCAAGGGGTTCGTCACGACCGGTAAGGTGGCGTTTCAGCCGGCGGAGACGATCCAGTATCCCGAGCAGAAGAAGCCGGTGTCGGCGCGGTTCAAGGGCCGGCACGAGCTGAAGCGCTACGACAACGGTCTCGAGAAGTGCATCGGCTGTGCGCTGTGCGCGGCCGCCTGCCCGGCCGACGCGATCTTCGTCGAGGCCTCCGAGAACAGCGACGAGCAGCGCTTCTCGCCCGGCGAGCGTTACGCGAGCACGTACGAGATCAACCTGCTGCGTTGCATCTTCTGCGGCTTCTGTGAGGACGCCTGCCCGACCGAGGCGATCGTGCTCGAGAGCAACTACGAACTGGCGTACACGAACCGGCGCGATTCGATCATCACCAAGGACAAGCTTCTGGTGGCGCCGCCGGCCGGCCAGCCGAACACGCCGATGAAGGTCGAGGCCGGCACGTTTGATCGCGCCGTGCCCGACATGAAGAATCCGGATTGAGGTCGAGAAGGACGACGCCATGAACCTCGAGTGGGTGCTGTTTTTTGCGCTGGCGGCCATCGCCGTGATCGCGGCGGGTGGGATGCTGATGAGCCGCAACGCCGTGCATGCGGCGCTGTTCCTTGTGGCGAACTTCGCAGTGGTCGCGATGTTCTACCTGCTGCTCAATGCGCCGTTCATCGCCATGGTGCAGGTGACGGTGTACGCCGGCGCCATCATGGTGTTGTTCCTGTTTGTGATCATGCTGCTGGGCGCCGAGCGCCTTGACGACGCCAATCAGGCGCTGCCCTTGCAGGGCTCGCTGACGATCTTCGCCTGCGTGGTCTTCGCCTCGTTCATCGTGTACATGCTCTACAACGTCGTCATCGCTGGCGGAGCCAAGCCGATGCTGCCCGTGGCGACCGACTTCGGGAGCCCGGCTGCGATCGGCCAGTTGATGTACGGCCAGGCGACGGCCGATCATCCGTTGACCTACGTGCTGCCGTTCGAGATCACGTCGCTCCTGCTCCTGGTGGGCATGGTCGGCGCTGTGGTGCTGACCCGTGACGCGCTCACGCGCCGGCGTACCGGCGAGCGCGGCAAGGCCGATCGCTGAGCCTGGGGGATATCATGCTGAGTTCCATTCCTGCGTACGCCTATGTGGGCCTGTCGGCGGTGTTGTTCGCGATGGGCGTGGCCGGCGTGCTGACCCGCCGCAACGCCATCACGATCTTCATGTCTGTCGAGTTGATGCTCAATTCGGCCAACCTGGTGTTCGTCGCCTATGCCCGTCAGTTCGGCACGATGAGCGGCCAGGTCTTCGTGTTCTTTGTCATGGTCGTCGCCGCCGCCGAGGTGGCCATCGGCCTTGCGTTGATCGTCACGATCTTCCGTTCCAAGCGCAGCATCGACGTGGATGCGCTCAAACAGTTGAATGGATGAAATCATTGGCTATCAGCTAAGGGCTGTGAGGGGTTTGAAGGCTCAATACCTCACTGTCCATGGCCAATAGCCAGTGCGAGGGGATGTCATGTTCGCTCTTGTACCCTTGATTGTCCTTCTGCCTCTCGCCGGGGCGATCATCAACGCGTTGTTCGGGCGGCAGCTCGGGCCCGAGCGCAGCGCGTGGCTGGCGGTGACGATGGCGGCCCTGGCCTTCATCGTCGGGCTGATCCAGCTCGGAGGGTTGCTGGGCAACGGCGGACAGGCCGTGATCGTGCCCGTGGCGACCTGGCTGAGCGTCGGCAACCTTCACGTCGACTGGGCCTTCCAGGTCGACGCGCTCTCGGTCACGATGATGCTCGTGGTCACCGGCGTCGGCACGCTCATCCACGTCTATGCCGTCGGCTACATGCGCGAGGACGTCGTCCACAACGGCGACCCGGCCCGCTACGGCAGGTTCTTCGTCTACCTCAACCTCTTTCTGGCCATGATGCTGATCCTGGTCGGGGCCGACAACTACGCCATGCTCTTCGTCGGCTGGGAGGGCGTCGGCCTGTGCTCGTATCTGCTGATCGGCTTCTGGTTCGAGAAGGGCGAGGAGAACATCGGCAACACCCGCGCGGCGATGAAGGCCTTCATCGTCAACCGCGTCGGCGACCTCGGCCTGATGTTGGCCATGGCGCTGCTCTTCTGGAACTTCGGCTCGCTGACCTACCGCGAGGTCT
Organism: Anaerolineales bacterium; assembly: GCA_044226485.1. Classification (GTDB taxonomy): domain Bacteria; phylum Chloroflexota; class Anaerolineae; order Anaerolineales; family UBA6663; genus UBA6663. The sequence continues at coordinate 58,401 of JBGAGY010000017.1, read as the reverse complement.
TCGCGAACATCGAGCACATGCTGACCGACCCGGCCGCGCTCGGGGTGCTGGCCTTCGTCGGGGTGCTCTTCCTGGTCGGCGCCGCCGGCAAGTCGGCGCAGCTGCCGCTCTTCGTCTGGCTCCCGGATGCCATGGCCGGCCCGACGCCGGTCTCGGCCCTGATCCACGCCGCGACGATGGTCACCGCCGGCGTCTACCTGATCGCGCGCTCCAACCCGATCTACCACGCCACCTCGGGCGTCTACGGCTTCAGCCCGTCGGACCTGGTGGCCTGGGTCGGCGCGCTGACGGCGCTCGTCGCCGCCACGATCGCTGTCGCCCAGAACGACATCAAGAAGGTGCTGGCCTACTCGACGATCTCGCAGCTCGGCTTCATGGTGGCAGCGGCCGGCATGGGCGCGTACGTCGCCGCCGTCTTCCACCTCGTGACCCACGCCTTCTTCAAGGCCCTGCTCTTCCTCGGCTCCGGCTCGGTCATCCAGGCCATGGAGCGCGGCATGCACGCCGTTGAACACGGCGGTGACGACCATCACGGCCATGTCGATCCGCAGGACATGCGCGCCATGGGCGGCCTGTGGGATCGGCTGCCCGTGACGAAGTGGACCTACCTGATCGGCGCCCTGGCGCTGGCCGGGCTCCCGCCGCTGGCCGGCTTCTGGTCGAAGGACGAGATCCTGCTCGATACGTTCGAACACAACCCCGCGATCTTCGGCGTGCTGTTGTTCGCGGCCCTGCTGACCGCGTTCTACGTCGGCCGCCAGCTCGTGATGGTCTTCGCCGGCGAGGCGCGCACTGCCGCTGCCGGGCACGCCGAGGAAAGCCCGGCGGTGATGACCGGCCCGCTCGTGGTGCTCGCGGTCCTCTCGGTGGTGGGCGGCGCGCTCAATCTGCCGAAGTTCGGCGAAGCCGATGCGTCGAGCCTGGCGCTTGGGCTGCGCAACTTCCTGGGCACAGCGCTGCCGGTCGAGGGCGAGGGCCTGATCAACCCCAACGTCGCGGTTCCCTCAGCGGCCGTGGCGGTGCTCGGCCTGATCTTCGCGTACTTCTTCTATCGGAACGCGTATCGCACGGCCCACGACCACGACCCGCTCGAGGGCCTCGGCGGCCTGTACCGGGCGCTGGTCAAGAAGTGGTGGCTCGACGACCTCTATGATGCTGTCATCGTCAGGCCGTACGTCACCATGTCGCGTGTCATCGCTCGCGGCTTCGATCAGGGCGGCATCGACCTGGTGGCCAACGGCTTCGGCGATCTGGCGCGTGTCATCGCCGATGGGTTCTCGGGGTTCCAGCGCGGCCTGGTGCGCGTCTATGCCCTTGTGATGTTCCTGGGCGTCGTCGCCCTGTTGGCCTGGTTCCAGCTGGCGCCTCGATAGCGTGAATTTATGAGCATTCTGTTCTCCACCCTCACCCTGGTGACGTTCGCGCCGCTCATTGGCGTCGTGATCCTGCTGTTGTTGCGCGACGAGCAGCGCGACGCCATCCGCTGGACGGCGCTTGCGACCTCGCTGGTGACCTTCGCGATCTCGCTCGTCATGCTGCTGCAGTTCAAGTCCGGCGAGCCCGGGCTGCAGCTCGTGGTCCGCGCGCCCTGGATCGCGGCAGGCCAGTTGAACGTCGACTACTTTCTGGGCGTCGACGGCATCAGCATCTGGCTTGTGTTGCTGACCACGCTGCTGGTGCCCGTCGCCATCGGCGCGGCCTGGGGCGCCATCACTGAGCGCGTGCGCGCCTTCATGGTTTGGTTCCTGCTGCTCGAAGTCGGCATGGTCGGCGCCTTCCTGGCGATGGACCTGCTGCTCTTCTACATCTTCTTCGAGTTCACGCTCGTGCCCATGATCTTCCTGATCGGTCAGTGGGGCGGCGCGCGGCGTGTGTACGCGGCGTTGAAGTTCTTCCTCTTCACGTTCGCGGGCTCGATCTTCATGCTGATCGCGATCCTCTATCTGGGAGTCACGACCGGCACGTTCTCGTACCCTGATCTTCAGCAGATCAATTTCGGCTTGGGCGACGGCCTCCAGACGGCCCCCTGGCTCTTCGCGGCCTTCGCGATTGCGTTCGCGATCAAGGTGCCGGTTTGGCCGTTGCACACCTGGCTGCCCGACGCTCACGTCGAGGCGCCGACGCCCGGCTCCGTCATCCTGGCCGGCGTCCTGCTCAAGCTCGGCACCTACGGCTTCCTGCGCTTCAACCTCGGGCTCTTCCCTGAAGTCGCCGCGCAGGTCGCGCCGCTCTTCGGCGTGCTTGGCGTGATCGGCATCCTCTATGGCGCGATCACGGCCTTCGCTCAGAGCGACGCCAAAAAGCTCGTGGCGTACTCGTCGGTCAGCCACCTGGGCTTCGTCATGCTTGGCCTCTTCGCTCTCAACGACCTGGGCATCCAGGGCGCGATCCTGCAGATGGTCAACCATGGCCTGAGCACCGGCGCGCTCTTCGTCCTCGTCGGCTACATCTACGAGCGTCGGCACACGCGCGACCTCAGCCAGTTCGGCGGGCTGTGGAAGATCATGCCGATCTTCGCCGCGCTCTCGCTGATCGCCTTTTTCTCGTCAGCCGGCCTGCCGGGCCTGAACGGCTTCGTCGGCGAGTTCACGATCCTGCTCGGCTCGTGGGGCAGCGAAGTCGGCGGCGTGATCTTCAGCCAGGCGCTGACGGCGGTTGCTGCGGTCGGCGTGATTTTGGCGGCCGTGTACATGCTCTGGCTCTTCCGCCGCATGTTCCAGGGCGAGGTGACCGTCGACGCGAACCGCGGCCTGAGCGACCTGAGCGGTCGCGAGATCGCGGTGCTCGTGCCGCTGCTCATCTTCATCGTGTTGATTGGCCTGTATCCCAAGCCGTTCTTCGACCTGATGGCGCCCAGCGTGCAGGCGCTGGCTCAGGGCTTCGGCACGGCCGCGTTGGCGCTGAGGTAAGCCATGACCCAGTCTGAGTTCTTCGTCATCCTTCCCGCGCTCACGCTCGCCGTCGCTGCGATGGTCGTGCTGCTCGCGGATCTGTTCATCCCGGACAGTCGCAAGCACCTGAACGGCTGGCTGACCCTGGTCGGCTTCGCTGTGACGGCGCTGACGCTGACGGCCTGGCCTTCGGGTGGCTCAGTGCTGGCCTTCAGCGGCATGCTCGTCGCCGACGGCTTCGCGGCCTTCCTCAGCCTGATCTTCCTGATCGCCGGCGCGGTCGCCACCGGCCTGGCGATCAGCTACTTCCCGCGCTTCAACATCGACCGCGGCGAGGCCTATGCCTTGCTGCTCCTCAGCACGAGCGGCATGGTGCTGATGGCTCAGGCGCAGGATCTGATCATGGTGTTCCTGGCGCTCGAGCTGCTCTCGATCCCGCTTTACGTGCTCTCAGGCCTGGCGCGGCCGCGGCTCTCTTCGGAAGAGTCGGCCCTCAAGTATTTCCTGCTGGGCTCGTTCGCCTCGGGCATCCTGGTCTACGGTATCGCGCTGGTGTTCGGCGCGACGGGCGGCCACACCGACTTCGCCAGCATTTTGACCGTTCAGGTCGGCGAGATCAGCAGCGTCTTGTTCGACTCGCTCCTGATGCCGTTCGGCGTCGCGTTGGTGCTGGCCGGTCTGGCCTTCAAGGCCGCCGTCGCTCCGTTCCATATGTGGACGCCCGACGTCTATGAGGGCGCGCCCTCGGTCGTGACGGCCTTCATGAGTGTCGCGGTCAAGGCTGCGGCATTCGCGGCGTTGCTGCGGGTCTTGACGCAGGCCTTCCCGCTGCAGGTGGTTGAATGGGGGAGCGCCATCTCGATCCTGGCCGGCCTGACCCTGATCATCGGCAACTTCGCGGCGCTGGCGCAGTCCAACGTCAAGCGCATGTTGGCCTACTCGAGCATCGCGCATGCCGGCTATCTGCTGGTCGCGGTGCCCGGCACGATCGAAAAGGGCACCTGGCAACTCAACAATGACGCGCTCGGCGCTGTGCTGTTCTACCTGCTGTCCTACGGGCTGACGACGCTCGGGGCCTGGGCAGTGGTGACGACTATCGAGCGCCGCGAGGCGGATGGCGAATCCGGCGGTCTGACCTTCGACGCCTATCGCGGCCTGTGGTCGCGTCGGCCGGGCCTGGCGCTCGGCATGGCGCTGTTCATGTTCTCGCTGGCGGGCATCCCGCCGACGGCCGGCTTCGTGGCCAAGTACCTGGTCTTCTCGGCCGCGATCCAGAACAACCTGCTCTGGCTGGCGGTGCTCGGCGTGATCACGTCGCTGGTCTCGGCCTACTACTATCTGCGCCTGGTGGTCATGATGTTCATGCGCCCAGGCGAGCCGCTGGTGGCCGAGAGTTGGGCCGCGCGCCTCTCAGTGGGTGTCATGGCCTTCGCCACCATTGCGATCGGCCTCTTCCCCTACCCTGTCCTCCAGTTCGCCCAGCGTTCGCTCGCGGCGTTCCTGCGCTAACAGGTCGGATAGCGAGGGGCGAGGGGCGAGGGGCGAACGCTACCGCGCGGTACCCTCGCCCCTCGCCCCTCGCCCTTCCCTCCTAAAGCCCCGGCGCCCTGAACCTGACCTGGAACGTCGCGGTGTCGGTGTTGAGCGTCTCGGGCGAGTCGCTCGCGAACACGGCGAACCAGGTCGTGCCCGGCTTGAAGGCGATGACGTTGCCGTCTTTGTCGAGGAAGCGCGGCAGATTGCCCTTGCCTTCGTCGCGAACCCAGGTGCCGTCGATCATGACGCCGTCGCGGAAGACGTGCGCGGGCCCGGTGCCCGTGAAGAGGACGTCGTAGCTGAACTGGGTCACATTGCCGTCGTTGACGATGATGTTGCTGGGTACGTGCGGCACGACGATCATGGCGATGGTGTCGGCCAGGATCGCCTCGCCGTTGAGGTTGTCGATGTGCTGCACCAGCCCCGGGTTGCCCGGCGCAGTGTCCCCGCTGTCGATCCAACGCGCGTATCGGCCTGAGGCGGCGTCGTAGCGCCACTCGGCGATGGTGTTGTTGAGCTGCCAGTCGAAGTGCACTGTGGTGATCGCTGTGCCCGTCGGGGCGGCTGCGTCGAAGGTGTAGCCGGCGAAGGTCGGGGCCCCAGCCAGCTTGCGCTCGGCCGCGATCGCCCAAACGGCGGACGGCGTCGTGAAGAGCTTGTTGGCCGACGTCGTGGCCGACTCTTCTCGGCACAGCACCGGGCAGCCGCCGTAGTTGGTCGCCTCGGCGATGACGCGCTGATAGCGCTCGGCGTCCTCGCGCAACCGGTTCATCGTCCCTTCGCTCGACCCTGACGTGACGAGCAGCGCCTGGTAGGCGTCCATGATGATGGCGTCGAGCAGGCGGGCTGAGCGCACGTTGCCGACGCGCTCGGGGGTGCGGCTCCAAAAGATCGCGTTGAAACGGGTCACGCCGCCCTCGGCATAGACCTCCCAGACGTTGTCGGCCTGGCTCAGCCCCGACTGGGCCGTCCGGACGAGCCGCGGGAAGTTCGCGATCTTGATCGCCAGCGGCGGCCGGTCCAGGACGGCTGGGTCGTCGACCGGCAGGCCCGTCAGCGGATCGAGCAGGGCCGCCTCGGCCGTGGCCGTCGGGGCCTCAGTGGGTGGCGCTTCGGTCGGTGCCAGGGTCGGCTCGACGGTGGGCGATGCCTCAGGCGCGCTGGTCAGCGTCGGGATCGGGGCGGCCCTTGTCGGGGTGGATGACGACCCGCTCGGCGATGAAAGGCCCTCCTGCTGCTGCCCGCAGGCGGCCAACGCAAGGGCAAGGAAGATCAGGCTCAGGCGAGAAGTGATGCGACGGGTCATGTTGGTTTATACCGTGATAAGACTATCCTGACGGTTGGGTCAGGGCCCGGCCATGTCGTTGTCAGGGTTTCGGGGCCCGGCCAAGGTCTGCCGAGCGACGCCTCTGATACACTGCTAAGCATTCCCGGCGATACTGGAACGTGACGTTCGCGGCGGTGCTCCACCGAAACATTTGGGCGCCGCGCAAGGAAGACGCCATGTACATCAGCCCACTCTATCTGCTCTTCAGCCTCCCAGCCGTTCTGCTCGGCCTTTGGGCCCAGTGGCGCGTGCGCTCCGCAGTCGAAAAATGGTCAAGGGTCTTCACGGGCCGCGGCGCCACGGGCGCCGCCATCGCCCGCACGATCCTCAATGCCAATGGCCTGAGCGACGTGCGGGTGGAGCGAGTTGAGGGTTTCTTGAGCGACCATTACGATCCGCTCAGCCGGACCCTGCGCCTCTCAGCCACCAATTATGACACGCCTTCGGTGGCCGCCGTGGGCATCTCGGCCCATGAAGCCGGGCACGCTCTCCAACATGCCCAGGGCTACTGGCCGCTGCAGATCCGCTCGGCCATTGTGCCGGTCGTGCAGTTCGGCTCGTGGTTGGGCCCGCTGGTTGTGATGGCTGGCTTCGTGCTGCTGTCGCTTGGTTCAGCGATCGGCTATAACATCGCCTGGTTGGGCGTGCTGCTCTTCGGTGCCGTGGCCCTGTTCACGGTGATCACGCTGCCGGTTGAATTCGACGCCAGCCATCGCGCGAAGCGCTTCCTCATCGAAAACGGCATGATCAACGCTGAGGAGGGCGGCGGCGTGGCGCAGGTGCTCGACGCCGCGGCCCTGACCTATGTGGCGGCCGCTGTGTCGGCGATTTCGACGCTCATGTACTACGTTCTGTTGCTCTCGGGCATGCGTCGCCGCGACTGAACGGGTTGTCCCACGCCAGAAACAGAAGCGGCCGGTGCATCGCGCACCGGCCGCTTCTGTTTCTGGCGTCAGGGCTTTGGAGTTCGGGTCGCCTCGTGGTGATCGTCGTCACCCTCACCGCTGTGGTTATCGGTCGGCTTGGGCGTGTTGGAGGGTGAAGACCCGCTACCGCCGTGATTGTCGTCTTCGTGCTCGTCGGTGCTGTGAGGTTCCGGCGTGTGAGTGGCTTCGCCACCGGAGCCCTGATGCGGCGTGTTCGATGGCGCCGGCACATTGACATCGCCCGTTGCAGTGGGCAGGAGCACATTCCCGGGCATCAGAGTGGCCGTCGCCGTCGGCGGGATCGGGCTCTGAGTGGGGCTCGGCGTCTCCGACGGCTCGACAGTGCGTGTGGCCGGGCGCGTCACCGTGACCGTTGGCGTCGCCGTCGGTTGCGACGTCTCGGTGATCGGCGCCAGAGTGGGCACCAGGGTCGGCACGGCCAGCCGGTTGATGCGTTCAGCGACGACGGCGTCGAAGGCCGGATTGGTTCGACCGATGACGCGGACGCGCTGATCGATCCCGAGGCCCTGGCCGAGCGTGCCCGTCACCTGCACCGGGACGCCGCTCACGATCCAGCGATCGCCGTCCTGGACCTGAATGTCGCCGACGAAATCGACGGCGCTCTCACGTCGTTCGGCGAGCAGTTGCTGAACTTCCTCGACGCGTCGCGCATCGAACTCATCCCTCAAGTCTTGACGGCTCGCGGGCTCGGGAGCCAACGCCAGTTGCGCGTCTTCGATGGTGAGCTTCACGCCGTAGAGCAAATCGCCGGGCAGGGCCGAGCCGGCCGCGTTGACGGTGGCCGCGACGCCCAGCAGCGTGCCGGCGACGAACACCAGCGACGCGGCTTGCAGGGCGAAGGTCCGGCGCTTGACGGCGGCGGGCGCCGGGCCGAACAGCCAGGCCAGGAAACCCGACTTCTGCTGGCGCTTGGCCTCGCGTCCGAGCGCCAGGAACCTGCCACGGCTTGCCAGTTCGGCTTCCGGCCGCGGCTGTACGTCGGCGGCCAGCTGCGCGAATTGGGCGGCTTCCAGCATGGGGCGCAACTCGGCGGCCAGGGCGGCCGGATAGCGGCTCAGCACGGCCTCGAGCCCGATCCCGGCCTGCAGGTCGCTCAGGCAGGCGTCGAAAGCGGAGAGCAGGTCGTCGGTCACGCTGCACCTCCGTCGAGCTCGAGTTGGCGCTTGAGCGCGGAGACGGCGCGAAATTGAAGTTGCTTGATGGTGTTCACGTTCTTGCCCATCGCCGTCGCCGTTTCCTCGAGTGAGTACCCCAATGCAAACCGAAAGCTCAACACTTCTTGCTGTTCTCGGGTCAGGGCCTGCATGGACCTGACTAACTGCGCGTTACGCATCCGCGCTTCGACTTCCCCTACGATCGAACCAGAGGCCGGCATCTCATCGTGTAACTCAGCCGACTCTCGCGGCGCTTTGCGGAAGTGTTCGGCGACCAGGTTGCTGGCCACTCCGAAAAGCCACCCCCGCACTGTCTGTGCCGGACCGCGCCCCACCTTCACCGCATCGATCAATCTGACGAACACCTCGCTGGCCACGTCTTCGGCTGATTGCTGGTCGCCGATTCGGTACAGCGCGAACCGAAATAACTCCGGGTAGTACCGATCGTGCAAATGCCCCAGGGTTCGTTCGTCGAGATCGCGGATCCGGTCGAGAAGGATCTGTTCCTCATTTTCAGCCGACATGACGCCCAGTATAGCAACTGTGTCCCGCATAACCGGATGCCCCGGGCCCGTGGCCTGAGGCATCGATGTGCCAAATGGCCTTGCCCCGGAACTTAGTGGTCTCCACCGTGGTCTCCACCGCCATCCCCACCATGGTCGTCGCCGCCATCGTCTCCACCGTGGCCGCCGCCATTGTCGTTGCCGCCATGGTCGTCGCCACCGCTGTCATCGCTGCCGTTGCCGCCGCCGTTGCCGCCGTGATCGTCGTTGCCGACAGTCGTCGGGGCGGGCGTGGTTGTGCCGTGATCGTCGTCGCCGCCACGGCCGTCATGCCCATCGTCGCCGTTGGCGAGCTCGATCTCGTGGGCCAGCACGGTGCCGTCGGCCTGCTTGACGCCGTGCACCTTGACCGTGTCGCCGACCGCGATCGTGCCCTTGATCTCGCCGGTCACGACCACCGTGATCCCGTCGACCACGTAGACATTGCCGTTGATCGCGGAAACGGTGCCTCGGAATTCGACCTCATTTGCCTGTTGGGTGCCGCGCGGCTCGGGCGTGCCTTCTGGGCGCGGGGTCCTGGTCACATCCGGTTTGTGCGTCGCCAGGCCGTCCGGCACCGACTTGATCTCGCGAGCCAGGACGGAACCGTCGTCTTGCAGCGTGCCCTCGACCTTGACGTTGAGGCCCTTCTGCGGTTGGAACTTGATCTCGGTCTGGGCCGTGATGATCACGGAGCGACCGCTGACCACGAGTACGCCGTTATCGAAGGACTCGATCGTGCCAATGAACTCGACGTTCTGACCGGCCACCGCCGTGGCGGTATCGAACGGCATGGGCGTGCTGGTCGGGTTGGGGAGTTCGGCCGTGTTCGTGGCCTCGGGCGTCGCGTCGGTCGAGGTCGGGTCGACGACGGACACCACGTCTTGCGAGACGTTGTTGGACGCCGGCTGCGCGTCGCCCTCTCCGGGCAGGCTCATGGGCGCACATGCAGCCAGGCTGAGCCCGCCGGCGATGACTGCGCCGCGCAAAACCCAGATCAGGGTGCTTCTCAAGCTCGCGTTTGTGGTGTGATTCATCGGGCCCCTCGTAACCGTCTTACTGTTGCGCACAAGTGTTTGTTATAAGACGGGTTGAGGCACCGAAAGTTACGGTTCGGGATATGAGGAAGCGTTAAGTCGATCCCTAATTATGTATACTTTTTCCTGCGTTTTTGGCGGATTTAGGAACGAGGCACGACCGTTAACGGAGGTCGTCGGCCACCATCGTCAGGCGTTCTCGACCCGCACGGTCTCGTCGCGGAGGATGCGGTAGTGGTCGAAGTCGCGGGCGACGTAGGTGCGCGGGAAGACGCGCTGGGCTTCGTCGAGGATGTCGCGCTCGCGGTGACGGCGCGAGATGTGGGTGAGGAGCAGCTGGCCGACGCCGGCGTCGCGCGCCAGCGTGGCGGCCTTGGCGGCGGTCAGGTGGCCGAATTCGTGGGCCATTTCCGCCTCTTCTTCGATGTAGGTGGATTCGATCACCAGGGCGTCGGCGTCCTTGGCGACCTTCACGAGGTCGCGGGTATCGCCGCAGTCGCCGACGTGCACGAATTTGACGCCGCGCTCGACCGGCCCGAGCACATCGTCCGGCGCGACCGTGCGCCCATCCGCCAGCGTGATCGGCTGGCCCGCCGCCAGGGTGCGGCGCACGGGCCCGGCCGGCACGCCCAGCGCTTCAGCCTGCTCGATCAGGAAGGGCCGCCGCGAGCGTTCCTCGAAGATGAAGCCGAACGAGTCTGCGCCGCGATGCGACACCGGGAAGGCTGTCACCGTGAACGACTTGTCCGCGAAGATCTGGCCCGGCTTGATCTCGTGAAACGACAGAGGGAACGGCAGCCGCGCGCCCTTAAGCACGATCTCGTTCAGCAGCGTCTGGATGCGCTGCAGCGCCCAGCGCCCGGCCCAGATCTCGAGCCGCTCGGCCGTCTCCCAACGCGTGAAGGTCGACACAAGCCCGGCCAGACCCAGGATGTGGTCGAGGTGCCCGTGCGTGATCAGCACGCGCTCCATGCGCTTGAAGCCGATGCCCGATTGCAGGATCTGACGCTGAGTGCCTTCGCCGCAGTCGATAAGGAACCTGAACTCGTTGTGCATCACCACCTGCGCCGACAGGCCGCGGTGGATCGACGGCGCTGAGGCCGAGGTGCCGAGGAAGACGATCTCGAACATGCCGGTGGATTCTAACAGACCGTGAGAGCGAGGGGCGAGGGGCGAGGGGCGAGGGGCGAACGCTACCGCGCTTCGCGCCTCGCCCCTCGTTTTTTCCCCTACTCCGCGACGAACACGCCGTTCTTCAGCGTCAGGCGTTCGATGATGCGCGCGTCGACGGGGGAGTCGGCGGGCTTGGTGCAGGCCGTGATCGTGACCCACTGGCGGAGCGGGCCATTGACGACTTTCTTGGTCAGCGTCTCCTCGATCTGGAAGACGCCGGCAGAGTTGTTCATCACGACTGTGATCTCGACCGGCACGTCGCGGCCGCGGGTGATCGTCACCTCGTCGATGGCCAGCGCCGACACCGAGTGGATGTCGACTTTGCCCAGGTCGAAGGCCTTGCGGCCGCGTCCCTTTGTGACGTCGGTGCCGTCGGCCACGGCGACCACGCCTGCTTCGAACGTCAACGGCGGCGGATCGAAGTCGTGGGCCAGAATGGCGTGCAGAATGAAGGCACGCAGCTCGACGCGGTTGCTGACGTTCGTGTAGATCTCGGGCATCAGGCGGTCGAGCAGGCCGCGCGCCAGCTCAACGCCGATGATCTCGTGATAGCGCCGGTGCACCTGATTGCCGATGTCGTGGAGCAGCGCGGCCGCCACGACCACCATGCAGGCGTCGTCGACGTCGCCGGCCCCAGAGACCACCACGTCGGGCTTCACGCCGCTCTCGACAAGCAGGTCGAGGATGCGCACCGCGTTGGACGCTGCGATCTCGGCGTGAGTCATGCCGTGGTCGTTGTAGTTGAGCTTGTTGGCCGTCAGATAATCGGCCATGTCCCAGTTCGCGCGCGCTTCGGGGTCCTCGACCAGCAGGTCCCACATCTGACGCGCTTTGGGGTAGCGCTCCCACAACGGTTCGACCGCCGCCAGGCTCTGGCGCAGCAGTTCCTCATACGACGGCGGCAGTGTGATGATCACACCGCGGTTCTTGAAGACACGAGGCTCGTGCTGAGTGATGGGCATTGAAGGAGTAGGTGATTGGGCGAATGGTGATTGAGTGAATGGATTCTACTTCACGTGTTACACAATCACCCATTCACCCGGTCAGTTGATTTCGATCTCGCTGACCAGCACGCGCAGGCCTTGTTGAGCGAAAACGGGATCGAGGGGCGGCAGGTCTCGCTGGCTGAAGGCGTCGTACCAGCCCAGCGAGAGGCGAGCGGCGCCGGGCGCGGCGTCCGCCGGGACGTCGATGGTGATCCGATCCTGCAGCGCGGCGCCGCCGACCCACTTGAGCGTGGGCAACGCACCGCCGATCGGCGTCAGGTCGTATTGTCGGGACCAGCCCGCGCCTTCGAGGCGCAGGGTCAGCGTCAGATCGCGGTCCAGCGCCCGCGCCGCCAGCATGTCGACGACGACGACGAGGCTGTCGCCCGGGTGCGCCGAGGTCGGCGCTGCGACGCCGGTGACGATCACCTGGTTGTCGAAGGAGAGCGGGAGTTCACCCGCCCGGAAGTCGAGGGCCGGCCGAACCGGATCCGGCGGCAACGCCAACGGCGCTGGCTCAGCCCAGTCGGCGAGCGGGGCATCGCCAAGGTTGGTGCCATCGGGGAGATAAGCGCCTGTGGTGAGCGTCAAGGCGCCGGGCGCGCGCAGCGGCGGCGCCGTGATCGTAAAGCGCCCGATCAAGAGGCCGTCCTCCCCGATCCGGGTCGTCGTCCAGCGCTGGTCGTCCTGCGCCACAAGTTGGCCTGTGGCATCGAGTGCGTGAACGTAAACGCTGACATCCCGCGGCTCGCCGGGCAGGCGCCAGGCCAGCAGAAGGACGCGTTGATCGCCGCGCCCGCTCGGCAATTCGTGGGCGCCGAGATACGTGATCTGGTCGAAGGTGGCGCCGCCGGTCAGGCCCGCTGGCTCCGTCAACGACCCTGCCTCGACGCGCCAGGCCGGCTGGGCCGGCGTCGGCAACGGCTCGAAGAACAGACCGCTCGACTCGAGCGCCAGTTTGTCGAAAGTCGTCAGCACGACAGGGCGTTCGGGAAGAAAGCGTCGGACGTCGCGCAACAGGCTCTCGCCATAGGTGGCTTCGCCTTGATTGAGCACGTACACCACCTCGACATCCGGGCGCAGACCTTCGACGCGCTGCAGATACCACAGCGGTGTGGCGTAATGCCAGGGCGCCAGCACAGCGGCGCCCTCTGGCGCCAGATCCAACACACTGCGGGCATACGCGTCGGTCGACGCGTCCTCCGCCAGATCCCGATACGACGGCGCCAGCCTGCCGATCTGCCACACGCTCAAGACGACGGCCGCCAGTGCCAGCAAGCCGCGGACCGCCGCGGGCCATCTGGCTTCACTCAACAACCCGCTGAGCGCCAGCGCCATCAACACGTACGTTGGAAGCAGATACTCGGTGGTCTGCGGCGCGCGGTAGGTGATGGCGATGAAGGCGTGGATCGCGGCGCCCAGCAGCAGCGAGGGGCGAACGCTGCCACGCGGTAGCGTTCGCCCCTCGATCTTCGCCCCGCGCTCCTCGATCACGACCCCTATCGCCATCAGCGCCACAAGCGCCCACGGCCACTGGAAGCCGATCAACTGCACCAGCACCGGCCAGCGACCTGGAAGCTCGCGGGCGTTCGCGAAGCCGAGCATGTCGCCGCCGAAGCCGCGCGCCGTGATGTGTTGCAGGAAGCCGTCGAACGTGGCGAGATTGGCCGGCGCGCCGACGCCGTTCGCGTTGAGCGGGAAGTACAGCCAGGCCACGAAGGGCAACGCCGCAGGAAGGATCAGCCAGGCCAGGCGTGGTCCGCGTCCTGCGCCGCGCCAGGTCGCCCAGAGCGCGGCCAGGCCGAGCACGGCCGCCAGGAAGACCGTCGACGGATGATGCGAGGTCATCAGGCCGAGGCCGAGGCCGGTCGTCGCCAGTGCGGCGCGGCGCTGCGGCTGGCGCCAGAGCGCCGCCAGGCCGGCCAGCGCGAGCGTCAGCGCAAAGGCCGTCGGCATGCGCACGTTGGCCGTGGTCGCCTGAGCCCAGAACGTTGTCGAGGCCGCCAGCCCCAGCGCCGCCAGCAGCCCGCCGCCGATCGAGCCCGAGAGCGTGCGGCCGGCGCGGTTGACGAGCGCCAGCGCGCCAGCCGCCAGGACCGCCGAGAGGGCCGTGATCGCCTGAGCCGGCGTGAGCCAGAACAGGGCTTTGGTCGTCAGCCAGCTGACGATCGTGAAGAGAGCGTAGCCGGGCGGATGAGCGACGCCGAGCACCGCGCCCGTCAACTGATACTCGCCGGCGTCGGCCGGCAGCAGCCCGGGCGCGATCGTCCAACCATAGAGCGCCAGCCCGGCGACGAACACGAGCAGATCGACGCCAAGATCGAGCCTGCGTGAATCGACGCGGCGCCCCGGACCGTCAGACGACCGCGTCATAGGCCTCCGCGGTCTGCCGCGCGGTCTGCTCCCAAGAGAAGCGACGCGCTCGCTCGAGCCCGCGCACGCGCAGATGGTCGGACACACTCGGCTCGATCACGGTCGTGATGATGCCGGCGCCGAACTTGCGCGTGTCGTCAGGGTCGATGAGGAAGGCCGCGTCGCCGACGACCTCGCCGATCGAGCCGTTGTTCGTGGTGACGACCGGCGTCCCACAGGCCATCGCCTCGAGCGGCGGCAGGCCGAAGCCTTCATAGGCCGATGGATAGACGAACGCGCCGGCGCCGCGGTACAACGCGGGCTTGTCGGCCTCGTCGATCGCGCCGACGAAGCGCACGCTGTCGGCGATGTCGAGTTCCTTGACGAGCGCGCGATAGTCGGCGAACAGGCGCCCGTTGGGCGTCGGCAGCGCGCCGGCCAGCACCAGCGGGTAACTCTCGCCGATGGCGCTGCCGGCCCATGTCCACGCGGCCAGCAAGGCCCGCACGTTCTTGCGCGTGTCGAAGCCGCCGAGGTAGAGCACATAGGCCTCAGGGAGGTCGTAGCGCGCGCGAGCGGCGTCGTCGGCGGCTGGGTCGAACCGCGACGTGTACTCCGGCCCCGTCGCCAGATACACCGTGAGCACCCTGTCTTCGGCGAGCTCGAGATGCGTGAGGATGTCGCGGCGCGAGGCCTCTGAATCAGCCAACACGAGGCTCGCGCCCTTCGTCGCGGCAGCGGCCAGTGCTGTATAGGCCCGCACCTGCCAGCCACCGCGATACTCGGGCAGCACCATTGGAATGACGTCGTGGACGGTGACGATCAGTGGCGCCGGCGACGACAGCGGCGGCCCCCAGTGCGGCACATGCACGACATCGGCCTTCAATGCGCGACAGGCTGCCGGAAACAGATTCTGCTCGAACCAGATCTTCTGAAGATGACCGGATCCGCAGGCCACACGCTGCACGCGAATCGCGTCAGGCAGCGGTTGCAGCGTCTTCGAGCCGGGCACGATGACCCAGTACTCGTGCTGCGGCGCGACAAGCGGAAGGTGCGTCAGCAGGGCGTGCAGATAACGGCCGGTTCCGGTGTGCGGGTGATGAGCCAGGAACCAGCCATTGAGGGCGATGCGCATGCGGCAAGTCTAGCACGCGGGAATCAGAGCCGCGGGCTTCGCGGATGACATGGAACAGGGTCGTTCCTTCCAAGCCGTCAGCGAAACCCGCGGCAACAAGAGTTCAGCGGACAGCGTTGGCGGGGCGGCGCCAGACAAAGAAGAGGACGGCGATGGCCACGACGAGGAAGATCGCGCCGCCGCAGATCCCGCCGATGCCGAAGTTCAACGCGGACTGCGGATCGCTGCTACCCATGACGTTGATGTCGGCGCCTGGCATGAAGCTGATGACGGCGAACATGCCTCCCATGAGCAACGAGAAGAGCCCAGGGCAGGCACACAGCAGAACAATGGCGACCGTGATCGCGATGGCGGTTGTGCGGTTCATGATGATCTCCTGGCAAGACGATTGAGGCGCATTCTATCCCATGCCGCGCCCGCATCATCGGAGCGTGGTCACCCGCCTTCACGCCAGGCTGCGTTGGGTCCGTCTGACGAACCACGCGACGAGCAGCGCGGCCAGCGGAGGCACGAACGCCCACGGACCAAGGCTGACGGCTGCCGTCAACAACGTGGCGACGATGCTTGAAAGGATATGACGGGCTTCCGGTGAGAAAGCGACGAAAGGCGTCAGCACCGAGAGGATGAAGCACAACCACAGGCCGAAAGCGAACAACCAGGTCGGGCCTGTCTCGACTTGCCGCGTCGGAGCCGTGACGAGGTTCAACAGTTCGCTGCGTGCCGCGTTCAGGCGCACCATTTCGGCATGCGCCCAGGCCTTGCGCGCCGGCGGTTGAAGATCTGGATGCACGCGCGCAGCGAGGACACGGTAGGCGCGCCGAATTTCAGCGGCATCCGCGTCGCGGGTCACACCCAGGGTCGCATAAGCATCTGGCATGACGCACCGACTCGCAAGACGACGTCCGGCCGCGGATCTTCCAGGGATTCCGGGGCGCCGGACCTCTCAGAAACGGCCTCTGATGACTATAGAAATCGCTTTGTTGCTGGTAGACCCAATCTACTGCAACCCGCGCCGAATTGCCAGTTGAATCCGGTTAGTTTGCGCGTCGAAACGCTGGCGGAGCTGGTGACAGTCGACGATCCGAATCAGGAAAGAGCCCACTGGCGACGGCACCGGGAAAGGAACGAACGTAAAACGAGATTCGCGTGCCGTTACGTCGCCTTCGACCCATGCATGGTGTGGTGTGACTACCCTGACTCTGGCGGTCGTCTATTCTGTCTACGGCCTGGCTTTCTTCAGCATGGGCCTGGCGGTCTGGCTTGAGGGCGGCCGGGCGACGGATCCTCGTTTGCGTCGAGCCCTGCGGCTGTTGATCATCTTCGGCCTTATTCACGGCGCGCACGAGTGGCTCGAGATGTTTCAGCAGCTCGGCCTGTTCAACGGAACGTGGGCAACGGGAGAAGCGTGGGAGGCGCTGCGGCTTGGCATCATCGTCTGGTCGCTGATCCCGCTGGCAACGTTCGGCGCGTTGCTGTTCGCGCTCAACGAGCGGCTTCATAACATGGCGCGCATGACGCCTATCGTGCTGCTCGGCATCTGGATCCTCGGCGCGTATGGCATTCGGGCAGGGGCGCCCACGCCCGACGACCTGTGGCCCATGCTCAACGTGTGGACGCGCTATTCGCTAGGGCTCCCGGGCGCCCTGCTGGCGGCGGCCGGCCTGATCGTGCAGCAGCGCGAGTTTCGCCGAGCCGGCATGGGCCGCTTCGGCCAGGACAGTCTGTGGGCGGCCGTGGCGTTCATGTGGTATGGCGTGGTGGGGCAGGTGTTCGTTCGCGCGAGCGCCCTGCCGCCATCGAACGTGATCAATCAGGATCTGTTCGCCAGCTGGTTCGGCATCCCGATCCAGCTCTTTCGGGCAGGCTGCGCCGTGCTGATCGCCATGTTCGTGATCCGTTTTTTGCGCGCCTTCGAGGTCGAAGCCCAACGACGGCTGGCGGGGCTGCAGACGGCGCAACTCGAAGAGGCACGGAAGCGCGAAGCTCAACGCGGTGAACTGCTTCAGCGGGTGGTCGCCGCGCAGGAGGCCGAGCGTCAGCGCGTCGCTCGCGAGCTCCATGACGCCACGGGTCAGACCCTGACGGCCATCGGCCTCGGTCTGCGCAGCGCCGTCCCGCTCTTGCGACAGGACGGCGCCGCGGCTGAGCAACGGCTGGGCCGCCTCGAAGCGTTGACGACCGGCGCGATCGACGAGCTGCGCCGGATCATCGCGGACCTCAGGCCCTCGCACCTTGACGACCTCGGCCTCGCGCCGGCGCTGCGCTGGTACGCCAAGGAGGTCGAGGCGCGCTCGAGCCTGCACGTGTCTGTCGAGTCGACCGGCAACGAACGTGCACTGGATCCGGCGGTGCGCATCGCGCTCTTTCGGATCGCCCAGGAGTCGATCGGCAATGCCGTCAAACATAGCGGCGGGACGCTCGTGACGTTGAATCTAGATTGGCTGCCGCGATCGGTGAGCATGAGCGTCGAAGACAACGGCCACGGTTTTGCGCCCGGCGCGCTCGACGATTCGGCCAGGCGCACCTGGGGGCTGCTCGGCATGCGAGAACGCGCGGCGCTCTTGCACGGCCGTTGTTCAATCACGTCTCGACCCGGCCAGGGCGCGCGGGTCGAAGTCGATATCCCAGATCCACTGGACGGAACGGCCTCATGATGATTCGATTGCTATTGGTCGACGATCACGCCGTGGTGCGCTCGGGCCTGCGCATGTTGCTCGAGAACGAGCAGGACTTCGTCATCCTGGGCGAAGCGGGCACGGCTGCCGAAGCCGTGTCATTGGCCGCGAGCCTGGAGCCCGACGTCGTGTTGATGGACATCGGTCTGCCCGACGCAACGGGCATCGAAGCCACCAAGCGCATCAAGCAGGCCCAGCCGACCATCGCCGTGGTGGCCCTCACGATCCACGAAGATGAGGAGTACTTCTTCCAGATGCTTCAGGCCGGCGCGGTCGGTTATGTGCCCAAACGCGCGGCGCCCGAGGAATTGCTGACGGCTGTGCGCAGCGCCGCGGCCGGTGAGGTCTATCTTTATCCTTCCCTGGCGAAGTTCCTGGTTCACGATTACGTCAATTACCGCCGAGCAGGCTCCGCCGACAACGTCGTCAACACGCTGTCCGAGCGCGAGAGCGAGGTGTTGGCGCACGTCGCCGAGGGCAAGAGCAACCAGGCCATCGCCGACGCCTTGGGGATCAGCCCCAAGACGGTCGCCCGCCACCGCGAGAACATCATGCGCGAGCTCGGCCTACACTCCCGCACCGAGCTCGTCAAGTACGCCATCCGCCACGGGATCATCAAGGCGTAGAGGCGTCAGGTGTCAGGCGTCAGGCGTCGGTGGCGCTGCCGCGCCGGGGCGTAGGCAAGCGCCAGCAGTGGACCAGCGCGGCAATACTTGCGACCTCTTTGCCCATGGCCTCTTTCGGGCTCATTCGGCGTGCCTGCGGGCAGGATTGGTTGGCCCTCACGATGACACGGACGGAGGCGGTTGCCCGGCACATGGATGCCGCGTGAACTGACGCCCGACGCCTGACCCCTGACGCCCTCCCCCATGGGTGATTCACCCCAATAGAAATTGGGTTTCACGCCGAATTTACAGCGACCCTGCCCGAGGACTACAGTGAGGGTGCGAGGAGGTCTTTCTGCCTCGCAAGGAGGGGCAAATGTTCGGCTTGACGGTCACACTCACGATGGTGGCGTTGCGTCTTGTCGTTCCGCTGGCCCTCACGGCGCTGTTGGTCTGGGCGCTCAAGCGCCTCGATGCTCACTGGCAGGCCGCCCCGCGACACGCTCATCCGCTGCACACTGGCCATTGACCCCTAGTGGCCGCGCCGGGACGAGACGTTGGCGCGCAAAACGAGAAGCCCCCGTGCACAGGTCAGATCTGTGCGCGGGGGCTTCTCGTTTAACCGCGGATCACCGAAAGGCGAAAGACGAAGATAGACTGGCTGTTCGGCTGTCGCTCCTCGCCCTTCGCCTCTCGATTTTTCGCGTTCCTTACGGTCGCGTCAGACCGCTGACGTCGCCCTTCAGGTCCTGGATGCTGTCGAACAACACCTGCATGACGTACTTGGCGTTGTGAGCGAAAGCGCCCGGATCCTTGACCGAGTACTGGTAGTTGTACGCGGCCTCGAGCAAGCGCGGAGTAAAGGCGTTGTAGCCGATGCTCGCACCCTTGTCGTTCTTGTCGGCTTCGCCGTCGCCGTTCGCGTCCACGAAGAAGTACGGGTACGCCACGGCGTTGTAGACGATCCCGGTGCCCTTGTCCGCGGCGTACTTCTGGATGGCTGCATACAGCCGTTCCTGGAAGGTCGCGAACTCGGCCGAGATGCCTTCGGTGACGTCGCCGTCGCCGTCGAAATCGGTTTCGGAGACCCGGATGTCTTGCAGGTCCTCAACCGACTTGACGTTCTTGTGGCACTGCTGGCACGCGTCGGTCTGAACCGTCAGGGCATGCGTGTTGTGGCACTCCGTGCACTGCTGCGGCCCGGCCAGGTTGCCGTCGCCGTGCAGGTTGCGGGTTGCGTATTCCTTGTCGGGATACTGGTACAGACCGGCCGCGTCGGCGCCGAACAGCGTGGCGCCCGCCGCGAAGTAGTGCACGTTCTTGAAGCCGATCTTGGCGTCGACGGTGTCGACATCCTTGCCGCGCAACGCCGCTGCCACGCTGGCGCCGGATTCACGGCCCTGGTGGCACTCGAGACACAGGTTCGAGTCGACGGGCTGCAGGTTGCCATCGGCATCCGGCGTGCTGAACGTCACGGACTTGCCGGACGGGAACGGCACGTTGGTCACCGCATAGCGATTCGGCCAGTCGGCCTCGTTGTGGCAGGTCGAGCACATGAAGCCGTTGCTGACCGGCTGCGGGCCGACGCCCACCGTGTAGGTCTGGCCGCGCGAGTTGAAAGCGACAGTGCCGCCCTGCTCGATGAACTCGGGCAGACCGGTGGCGCTGTGGCACTTCGCGCAGTTGAACGGAACTTCACCCTCGGCGTCCCAGTGGCGGAACGGCTCGGTGTTGCCGGCGAAGTGCCCGGCGTCATCGCGGGCCAGCTTCGACACGTCGCCGCCGATGTCCTCGATCGAGTCGTAGAGCAACTCGACGATGTACTTGTTGCCGTGCGCGAAGGCGCCCGGGTCCTTGACCGAGAGCTGGTAGTTGTACGCGGCCTTCAGCAGGCGCGCCGTCCAGTTCGGGAAGGCCTTGCCATCGGCGCCCATGAAGTACGGGTACGTCGTGGCGTCGTACTTGATCTCGGCCCCGGCCGTGTCGGTCGCATACTTCTGGATCGCAGCCAGCAGTTGTTCCTGCAGGCCCTGGATCTCGAAGTACATGCCCTCTTCGACGTTGCCGTCGCCGTCGTAGTCAGCGAAGGAGGCTTGCGGCTCGCGGATGTTCTGCAGCCCGCCCTCTTCCTTCACGGCGTCGCCATGGCACATCGCGCAGCTGTCGACGCGCACCTTGAGGGTGTGCGGGTCGTGGCAGCCGATGCAGCTGTCGAAGCCCTCGACGTGGCCGTGCTTGGCGTCATAGGACTTGCCGTCGTACTCGTAGCCGCCCTTGACAGTGGTGCCATAGAGCGTCGCCGCGGCGGCGTAATAGTGGATATTGATGAAGCCGAACTTGACGTCGTTGCCCTTGTCGTCCTTGATGGGAGCGACCACGGCGTCGGCGTCAGTCACCGCGAACTTCTCGATCTGGCCATCGACCGACGCCTTGGAGGCGCGGCCCTGGTGGCAGACCATGCAGCGTGCGGCGTCGCCGAGGCCGTTCACCACGATCGGCTCGCCGTCCTCGGTCTTGCCGGGGAAGGCGACGCTGGTCAGGTTCGAGGCCGCGTCGTTGTGGCAGGCCGTGCACTGAATGCCCTGGGCCTCAGCCGCTGGGACGGCCTTGTCGACCTTGCCGGCCTCGCTGCCATCCGCGCCGAGGAAGTCCTTGTAGCCGGCGCTGGTGTGGCACTGCGCGCAGCTGGCGGGCACTTCGGCCGGATCCTCACCATCCCAATGGCGGAACGGTTCGGAGGCCACGTCGTTGTGCGGGGAAGCAGCCCAGGTATCGGCGTTGGGCACGCCACCCACCGGAGTCACCTCGACGATCTGGGTGACTTCGACCTGTACGGTGACCTCGCGGGTCACTTCGACAGGCGCAGGAGGCGTCGGCTGAGCGCACGAGGCCAGCACGAGCAGGCCAAGGACGCCGAGCACGCCTCCAATGACAAACCCTTTTCTCGAGAACATATTCACCCCTATTCTGTGCCGGAGACCCGGCACGGTATCGAACCACAGGAAAGCTGAGTCCTAGCGAGTGTCAGTCACGCGCCTCCTTCACGGCCCGCGATCTCGTGGATCACTTTGATCAGATCGCTCAATTGGCCGCCGCAATGCTCCTTGCTCATCACCACCTGGATCCGGTCCAGCTGCGGATCGAGTCGGATCACGGTCAATGAGGGGAGTGCATTCAGCAGTCCATCCAGGGGACAGTGCTCGGCGATGATGTCATCCGTCGCGTCAAGGATGACGCTTGTCGGATGCGTGTCGAGCACGCGTTGAAGCGGATCGTGCTGGCGAGCGTCGACGATGAAGAGCGATTGCTCATTCAGCTTTTGCTTAAGGCCCGCAACGATGCCCTCAGCAAAGATCGACTGACTCGATAAGACGGCAACCCGCGACATAGCTGTCTCTGAGAGACCCCCCTACGCCATCTTAGGAAAAACTTAGAAATGCCGTAACCTTCTTCAGGACAAAGATGGGTGGCTTGAGGGGGTAGTGTCGGACTACCCGATAGGGTGGGGTGAACCGGATCGGAAAAGCGGAGATTAGCAGGTAGCCCGAACGAACACCCAGAGTGCGTCAGTTGCTCGTGACGTGAGAACTGCGCACAAGCCCAACGCGGATCGCGTGGGTCGCCGCTTCAGTCCGGTTGTGAACCGCAAGTTTCTGCAGAATGTTCTTGATGTGGTACTTGACCGTGTTCTCGCTGACCTGAAGCACCTGGGCGATATGGCGATTGCTGCAGCCCTCGACGATCAATCGCAGCAACTCGACCTCGCGCTCCGTCAGATCATGGGACGCGCGGCGGTTTCCATGCGAGAGGATATTCAGGAGACGCCCGGTCGTCTGGCGCGTCATCGCGGCTTCGCCACGGCCAAGGCCGTGCAGCATGCGGATGAACTCCTCGGCGTTGAGGCTCTTCGACAGATATCCGCGCGCGCCGGAATCGATGACGTCGATCAATTCTGAGTCATCCTCCGCATCGGTGAGGATCACCACCTGCGCTTCCGGCCAGGCGGCCCGGATGCGGCGCAAGGCTTCGAGGCCAGACATGTCCGCCATGTCCATGTCGATGAGCACCACATCAGGTCGCAGCGTCAGGGCCTCGGCCACGGCAGCGGCGCCATGCCCGACCTGACCCACCACGGCGAAGCCGGCGGCCTGCAAAAGAGTCGCCAACCCGTCTCGGAATAGGGTATGGTCATCCGCTACCAACAGTTTCACGATGTGGGCTCCACTTGCGATTCGTACGGTTCGGGTCAGTTTGCTGCGTAACCGGACCCAATTGCAGTGGGAACCATCAGGAAATGGCGATGACGATCGTAACCCAAAGCACTCCGATTAGTCCATAGGCAGACTCGGTTACGACAAATATCACAAGACTAGGCGATGAAGCCCACTGATGGCTTTCTCAGCGCCTTCTTACAATGTCCACCAGCGCCAATTCCGGCGTATTTTGATGCCTCGTTGGATGGACGATTGTGGGGATCGAGAGACTATGGCAATGAAGCGCAGGATCACATGGGTGTTGACCGGGATGAGTGTCATGGTGGCGCTGGTGATGCTGGCGGCCTGCACCAGTACTGCCCCGGTCCAGGGCCCAGCCGGTCCCGCCGGCCCCGTGGGCCCGACCGGCCCGCAAGGCCCCCTTGGCCCTGATGGCCCTACTGGCCCGGGTGGGCCGAGTGCGGCTGAATTCGTCGGCGCCGAAAAATGCGCGAGTTGCCACTCCGGCATCGCCAAGACTTATTCGCAGACGGGCCATGCCCACGCCCTCACCTCGATCGTCGACGGCCAGGCACCTGAGCTTCCCTTCTCGAACATCTCAAATCCTCCGGAAGGCTACAGCTGGGCCGACATCGCTTACCTGATCGGCGGCTACAACTGGAAAGCTCGCTTTGTCGACCAGAGCGGCTACATCGTCACCGACAAGCCCGGCGCGACTGAAGCCGACGCGAATTACCTGAACGAGTTGCTCCTTCCGAACGCCAAGCTCCGCACCAGCGCGTCGTGGGCTTCATATAAGTCAGGCACGAGCCAGCTGCCGTTCGACTGCGCCGCGTGTCACACCACCGGCTATCGGACCACCGGTCATCAGAACGACCAGGCCGGCGTGAAAGGCACGTGGGCGGAGAACGGCGTTCAATGCGAAGTGTGCCACGGCCCGGGCAGCAACCACGCCAAGAACCCTTATGGTTCGGGCCTGAAGATCGAACGCGACTCGCAGGCCTGCACGAAGTGCCACGAACGCGGCGCCGACGCGGCGCTTGACGTGCACGACGGCTTCATCCAGCACGACGACCCGGGCGGTGACCTCTATCAGAGCAAGCACCAGATCCTTGACTGCGTCGCCTGCCACGACCCGCATACCGGCGTCGTCCAGTTGCGCAAGGCATCCGAGCCCACTGTGAAGACCGATTGCACGTCCTGCCACTTCCAGGAGGCCAAGTACGCGGCCGTCGATCGCCATGCGGTGTTCGGCCTGGCCTGCCAGAGCTGCCACATGCCGCGCATGATCGAGGTCGCTGTCGGGAACGCCAATCTGCTCACCGCCGACCTGCGCACTCACGTGGTGGCCATCGACGCGACCCAGATCGGCCAATTCAACGCGGATGGAAGCATCAAGCCGCAGATCGCGCTCGACTTTGCCTGCCGCAGCTGCCATACGCCCGGCTCGAGCGTTGCGCTCGATGACGCGCAGATGGTGGATCTGGCGACGGGTTATCACGACGCTCCGTGACGCCCGTGAAGAGGCCAGCGAGCATGAAACAACTGCGATTGCGTGATCGACGTGGAGCCTGGCTGCTGGGGGTGGTCGCGTGTGCGGCCGTCTTCGGCCTGCTGGCCTGGCTTGCCGGCACGACCACCCAGCCGGCCCAGGCTAAACCGCTCAGCGACATCGCCGCGTCTGTGTCGTCCGACGTGTCAGCGGATACGGTGCAAGAGCCTGGCGTCAGCAACGACTATTGCCTGGGTTGCCACGGCAAATCGGGTCAGGTGCGCACGTTGCCGAGCGGCGAGCAACAATACCTCAGCATCGACACGGCTGGATACAACGCCTCGGTGCATGGCGAGGGCGGCTATGCCTGTGTGCAATGCCACACGACCATCCGCTCCTACCCGCATCCCGAGGCCACCGAACAAGACCTGCGTGATGTCACACTGCAGAGTTATCAGACCTGCAAACAGTGCCACGAAAGCAACTTCGAGAAGACCCACGACAGCGTGCACCAGGCCGCGCTCGACGACGGCAACCGCGACGCCGCGGTGTGCACCGACTGTCACAACCCGCATTACCAGAAGCAACTGACTAACCCGACCACCGACGAACTGTGGCCTAACGCGCGGCTCGCCATTCCGCAGACGTGCGCGCGCTGCCATAGCGGCATCTACGATCAGTACAAGGCGTCTGTTCACGGCGCGGCGCTGCTCGGCTTGGCCGACCAACCGGGCGGCAACGCCGACGTGCCCACCTGCATCGATTGCCACGGCGTCCACAACGTCGCCGATCCGACGACGACTGAGTTCCGCCTTAGCTCGCCGCAGACCTGTGCCAAGTGTCACACCGACCCCGTCCGCATGGAGCCTTACAAGCTGACGACGGACGTGCTTGACACCTACATCGCCGACTTCCATGGCACGACGGTGACCCTGTTCGAGCGCGAGCACCCTGGTCAGGAGACCAACAAGCCGGTCTGTTCAGACTGCCACGGCATCCATGACATCAGTTCGACCAAAGATCCGGCCAAGGGCCTTGAGGTCAAGCAGAACCTGCTGAACACCTGCCAGCGCTGCCACCCGGATGCCACGGCATCGTTCCCTGACTCGTGGCTGAGCCACTACGTGCCCAGCGCCGAGCACAACCCGCTGGTGTACTTCGTCGACGTCTTCTACAAGTACTTCATCCCGATTGTAGTGGGTGGCATGGTCGTGTTCGTCCTCACCGACGCGGGCAGGCGGATCTACCGCCGCGTGAAGGGAGGCGCTCACGCATGAGCAAGCAAACAGGGTACGTGAGGTTCACGCTTGCGCAGCGGGTCGAGCACCTGACGCAGTTGCTGTCGTTCACGGTGCTGGCCATCACCGGTGTGCCGCAGAAGTTCGCGACGGAGCCGTGGGCCGAGGCCATGATCGCGGCGTTGGGCGGCATCGAGACGGTGCGCATCGTCCATCGCTTTTCCGCCACGGTGCTGCTGCTGGCCACCGGCTATCACCTCATCCTCCTGGCCTACAAGCTGTACGTCAAGCGCACGCGCATGACGATGCTGCCCGGAATCAAGGACGCCCTCGACGCCTGGCAGGTGTTCGCTCACAACATCGGCTTGAGCAAGATCTGGCCCAAGAT
Organism: Anaerolineales bacterium; assembly: GCA_044226485.1. Lineage (GTDB taxonomy): Bacteria > Chloroflexota > Anaerolineae > Anaerolineales > UBA6663 > UBA6663. The sequence goes on along the minus strand of JBGAGY010000017.1, from coordinate 32,709 downwards.
GGGGCGCTACACCTTCGAGGAGAAGGTCGAGTACTGGGCCTTTGTCTGGGGCACGATCGTGATGGCCGTGACGGGCTTCATTCTCTGGAACCCGATTGCGGCGGCGCGCTTCCTGCCCGGTCAGGCCATCCCGGCGGCCAAGGCTGCCCATGGCGGCGAAGCGTTGCTCGCCGTGCTCTCGATTCTGATCTGGCACTTCTACGGCGTGCACTTCCGCCGGTTCAACCGAAGCATGTGGACGGGCAAGCTCTCCGAAGAGGAGATGCAACACGAGCATCCGATCGAGTTGGCCGAGATCAAGGCCGGCACCGCGGATCGCCCTGTTGAGCCGATGGCGATGAAGGATCGGCAACGCAAGTTCCTGCCGGTCGCGAGCGTGGCCGCCGTGGTGCTGCTGGCCGGTGTGCTCTGGTTCATCACCTTCGAAGAGACGGCCGTCGCGACGGTTCCGGCGCGCCCGACCGTCGAGGCCTATCTGCCCCAGACGCCGACGCCTCTGCCGCCTTCGCCCACGCCTCCGCCCGTCAGCAGCCTGACCTGGAACGGCTACATCGGCACGCTCATCGCGGCCAAGTGCACGGGCTGTCACGGCGACGCCGGCGGCCTGTCGATGAACAGCTACGCTGAACTTCAAAACGGCGGCGCTCACGGCTCGGTCATCAACAGCGCGTCGCCGGAAGCCAGCCGCTTGATCGCCGTCCAGACCGCCGGCGAACACCCGGGCATCCTGTCGCCCGAGGAATTGACACGCATTACGCTCTGGATCGCCAACGGCGCGCCTGAAGAGTGACCCTCGCGCCCGAACAGACATCGAAGGAGGGGGTATGTTGCTGAAGCGGATCGGTTCGGCGGTGCGTGACTTCTTCTTCCCGCCACCCGGCGCTCGCCGGTCGGCGATGTGGATGGGGTACCTCACCCTTGTGCTCCTGTTCTTCGGGTTGTTCGTCGGCGGCGCTTACGCGTGGGATTACACGAACTCACCCCAGTTCTGCGGCACGCAGTGCCACACGATGCCGCCCGAGTTCAACGCTTACCTCGTGTCGCCGCATGCGCGCATCTCGTGCACGGAGTGCCACATCGGGCGCGAGTTCTTCGGTAATCAGTTCCTGCGCAAAGCCGGCGACATGCGGCACCTGATCGCCCAGGCGTTCACGACCTACACCTACCCGATCATGGCGCACGACATGCGCCCCGCTCGCGAGATCTGTGAACGCTGCCACTCTCCCGAAAAGTTCGCCGACGACAGCCTGCGATCGATCCGCCACTACGCGACGGACGAAGCCAACACGCCCTACGATATCTATCTGGTGCTCAAGACCGGCGGCGGTTCGAAGCAGGCCGGCCTCGGCAACGGCATCCACTGGCACATCGAGAACGACGTTCAGTACTACGCGAGCGACGAGCACGATCAGGAGATCCCGTACGTGCGCGTCACGGCCGATGACGGCACAGTGACCGAGTACAAGGACATAGAGTCGGATGTCGATCCGACCAAGATCGCTGATGCGGATCTGAAGCAGATGGACTGCATCACGTGCCACAACCGCATCTCGCACCTGATCAACTCGCCCGAAGAATCGGTCGAGACAGCCATGCAACGCGGAGTGCTCGACGCATCGATGCCCGAGCTCCGATTGAAGGGCGTCGAGGTGCTGCGCGCGTCGTATGGCTCGACCGAACTCGCGCTCAACGGCATCGCCGGGCTCGAGGAGTACTATCGCATCGCGCACCCGGACTACTACGCCAGCAACAAGGAAACCGTCCAGGCTGCCGTGAAGACCCTGCAGGACATCTACACGCAGTCCGTATATCCGGAGCAGAAGGTCGACTGGGACTCGCATCCCAACAACCTCGGCCACGAGAACTTCGCGGGCTGCTTCCGCTGTCACGATGGCAAGCACCTGACCGCTGACAAGACGGCGATCCCGCTCGAGTGCAATCTATGTCACTCGGTGCCGGTGGTGGCGGGCCGTGAGGACTTCGTCACCGATATCGAGATCAGCCGCGGCGCCATCCCGGACACTCACAAGAGCACCAACTGGATGGCCGCGCATCGCGACTACTTCGACCGCACCTGCCAGAAGTGCCACACCGTGACCGATCCGGGCGGCACCAGCAACACGTCGTTCTGCTCGAATTCGGCCTGCCACGGCTCGGCCTGGAAGTTTGCGGGCTTCGATGCGCCGGGTCTGCGCGAGTTGGCGTTGGCCCAGCTGCCGCCGCCCGAGCCTGAAGTCAATCTGGGCGTCCTTGTTCCGACTTACGAGTCGCTGCAGCCGGCATTCGAGGCCGAGTGCGGTCTCTGCCACGGCACGACCGATCCGTCGAACGGCCTCGTGCTCGTGACATATGAAGGCATCACGCGCGGGAGCGACAACGGCTTCGTCGTGATCGCCGGCGATCCCGAGAACAGCCAACTGATCCAGATCCAGTCCGGCGAACACTTCGGTCTGCTCAGCCCCGAGGCGCTCGCCGTCGTCAAGCAGTGGATCGCCGACGGGTTGCCTGAGAAGTAAGCGTCGCCCCGTCCCTGATTAAGGTTCCGACATGAGGGCTCGCGACCATCGCGAGCCCTCATGTGCCGTCAGGGGCCGAAACTCAGGTTTTTCTCAGGTTGTCTTTTCCGATGACATTAGTCAAATTTCACTGGGATAATCTGCACTAACCCGAGTTTCATGCCTCCGCTAGGATTCCAACCTATCCGACTAGGCCTTATGCGCGCACTCAATCGTTTCGCCACACTCGTCGCTTTGCTGGGAGGCCTCCTGGTGGGCCTGCCCGTTGCCCGCGCCCAGACGCCTGTCGGCCTCGAGTCCCTGCAGGTCGCTTTCTGGCCAGAGTTCGACAAGGAAGGCGTGCTGGTATTGGTTGACGGGGCCCTGCTGCCCGATACGACGTTGCCGGCCACCGTGACGCTGACCTTGCCCGTCGAACCCTTTGCGGTGGCTGAACAGGCGACCGATGGATCGCTGATGAACGCTCAGTACACGACGGCGCCCGCGGGCCAGGCCTTCGCCGTCACCCTGACCTTGCAGCAGCCCCATTTCCGGGTCGAGTATTACGACCCGGCCCTGACCCGGGACGGCGACGTCCGGACCTACGCCTACACCTGGCAGACCCCTGTTTCGATCGGCGCAGCCACCTTCCGCGTTCAGCAGCCCGCCGGCGCGACCGACCTTAAGCTACCCGCAGAGTTTGGGTCTCCGGCACCCGGGGAATTCGGGTTAAGTTATTATGGACAGAACCTGGGCGCCCTCGAAGCCGGCGATACGATTTCGACGACGTTCAGCTACACTAAATCGGGTTCAGCGTTGACGGTCGATCAGATCGACACTGGGTCGACCGGTTCCAGCGCGCAACCCACAGTCGAGGTCGCGTCGGTCGCGACCCCCGCCCCGGATTACACGCCCTGGTTGGCCAGCGCCGCCGTGGCCCTTGTGGCCATCGTTCTGATCGTGATCGTCTGGCTGCGCGGCCGACAGGAACCTGAAGAGCCTCGGAGTTCGCATCGTCGCTCCCGCCGCGTGGGCCGAGCGACGGTTGAGACAACCCGTCCTACGGCGGCTGGGCCGACGCCTCGCATGGAGGCCGTTGGTGCGCAACGCCAGTTCTGCACTCAATGCGGTGAGCCGTTGGCCGTCGACGACCGTTTCTGTCGAAGGTGCGGCGCGCCGGTCAAGACGTCCTAGTGGTAGAAACGCGATTGAGAAGACAAAGGAAGAGACCATGACCCAAACCGCGACCGCCCCACGCCCTCTGGCCGCCACGCGTTCGAACGGACGCATGAAGTTCATCCTCGGCGGCGTCGCCATCGTCAGCGCGATCGTGTTCCTGATCGCCAACACGCTGACCAGCACGGCCCAGTACTTCTACTCGGTCGACGAGATCACGGCGAAGGGCTCGGCCCTGGTGGGCAAGAACCTGCGCGCCTCGGGCGCCGTGATCGGCGACACGATCACTTACGATGCCGAAACCCTGACCATCTCGTTCGAGATGGCCCAGGTCCCGGTGGACGACAACGTCATCAACGCCAACGGCGGCCTGGCGGCCGTGCTGCACAACGCCGTGCTCGACACGAACGCCAATCGGATCAAGGTCGTGGTGCACAACCAGCCCCTGCCCGACCTGCTCAAGAACGAGGCCCAGGCCATCGTGACCGGCAAGATCGGCGAGGACGGCGTTTTCTACGCCGACGAACTGCTGCTCAAGTGCCCGACGCGCTATGAGCAGTCGGTGCCCGCCCAGGCCGATGGAGGGACGAAGTAACGATGCTCGCCCTACTGGGTTACCTCAGCCTGGTTCTGTCGATGGCTTGCGGCCTGTACGCCGCCGGCACGGCCATCGCTCACATCCGCAAGCCCGACGCTGCCATGCTCGAGAGCGCGCGTCGCGCCGCGTTCCTCACCTGGCCGCTGCTGACCCTGTCGGCGCTGTGCCTGATCCTTCTGCTCGTCACCGAGCACTTCGAGGTCGGCTACGTGGCCGAAGTGACCAGCCGTGCGATGCCGACTTACCTGCGCGTCACGGCGCTCTGGGGCGGCCAGGCCGGCAGCCTGCTCTTCTGGGCCTGGCTCATGTCGACCTTCACCGGCGTCGCTATGCTCCGCAGCTGGGACAAGGACCGCGACATGATGCCGGCCGTGATCGTGGCCGCCATGGTCACGCTGGCGTTCTTCGTCGGCCTGACGGTCTTCGTTGAGAACCCCTTCGCCTTCATGTGGCAGACGACCAATGGCGAGATCGTGCAGGCCATGGTCCAGCCGGCCAGCACCGTCGCGTTCACGGCCACCGACGGCCGCGGCCTCAACCCGCTGCTGCGCCACCCGGGCATGATCATCCACCCGCCGATGCTCTATCTCGGCTTCGTCAGCTTCGTCATCCCTTACGCCTTCGCGATGGCTGCGCTCTGGAACCGCCGCACCGACGCGCAGTGGATCCAGACGACCCGCCGCTGGACTCTGGTCGGCTGGTTGTTCCTGTCGCTCGGCCTGATCCTCGGCGGCCGCTGGGCCTACGACGTGCTGGGCTGGGGCGGCTACTGGGGCTGGGACCCGGTCGAGAACGCGGCGTTCATGCCGTGGCTGACCGGCACCGCTTTCCTGCACTCGGTCATGATCCAGGAAAAGCGGGGCATGCTCAAGAAGTGGAACATGGTGCTGATCATCCTGACGTATGCACTGGTGGTCTTCGGCACCTTCCTGACCCGCTCCGGCGTCCTCTCGTCGGTGCACGCCTTCGCTCAGAGCGCGATCGGCCCGGCCTTCTTCACCTTCATCGGCTTCACCTTCGTGGTCTCGATGGTCCTGCTGTTCCGCGAGTGGGATCACCTGCGCGACGATGCTCCGTTGGAGGAGCCTGTCTCGCGCGAAGGCGCCTTCCTGCTCAACAACCTGCTGTTCATGGGCATCGCGGCCTCGGTCTTCTGGGGCACGATCTTCCCCATGATCTCCGAGATCGTCACGGGCCAGAAGATCACGGTCGGCCCGCCGTTCTACAACCAGGTGACCGGCCCGCAGTTCGCGGCGCTCGTGCTGCTGATGGGCGTCGCGCCGCTGATGGCCTGGCGCAAAGCCTCGGCCAGGCAACTCGGTCGGCTGATGCTGGTGCCGTTCGCGATCTCGCTGGTGGTGGTCATCGTCATCGTCGTCCTCGGCATCACGAACCCTGGCGCCTTGATCGGCTTCTGGATCACGGCCTTCGTCACCGGCACGACCATCCTTGAGTTCTATCGCGGCACCGTCGCGCGCATGCGCACCAACCATGAGAACGCCTGGACGGCGCTCGGCACCCTGATGGCGCGCAACCGGCGCCGCTACGGCGGCTACACCATCCACCTGGGCGTCGTGCTCATCGCCATCGGCGTGATCGGCACGAACTTCTTCCAGGAGGAAACGCAGGGGCGCCTGGTGCCCGGCGAGCAGATGACGATCGGCCGCTACGTCATGATCTACGACCAGCTTGACGAGTTCATGATGGACGACAACCGGCAGGTCGATCGCGCGACAGTGAGCGTGTACCGCGATGGCCAGTTGCTCGGGCAGCTCTATCCGCGGCGCGACTTCTACTTCGACAGCCAGCAGCCCATGACCATCCCGGGTGTGCGCAGCTCGATCGAAGACGACTTCTACGTCCTGCTCGTCGACTGGCAAGACATCGGGGCCAGCGGCGCGACGTTCAAGATCTATCTGAACCCGCTCGTGAACTGGATCTGGGCGGGCGGCCTGGTCTTCATCCTTGGCACCCTCGTGGCGGCCTGGCCTGAGGCTCAGGAGCGACGCCGGGCGGCCCTGGCGGCCGCGCCGGTGAAGGCGTAGGAGGCGTGCGATGAAGAAGGTGCTGATCGGCCTGTTCGTCCTCGCGGCCGTGCTTGTGGTCGTGAAGGTCGCGCTCGCGCAGGGCAATGGCCCGGTGACCGACGATGACGTCAACCGCGTCGCCAAGCAGCTGTACTGCCCGGTCTGCGAGAACATCCCGCTCGACGTCTGCCCGACCCAGGCCTGCACGCAATGGCGGGCGACGATCCGCGAAAAGCTCGTGGCGGGCTGGAGCGATCAGCAGATCAAAGATTACTTCGCCGCTCAGTACGGGGAGCGCGTGCTGGCTCAACCGAAGACCGACGGCTTCAGCGTGCTGGTGTGGATCATTCCGCCGGTCGCGGTGCTGGCCGGGGCCTTCGTGCTCTGGCGCTTCCTGCGCGGCTCGCCCAAACCGGCGGTGGTCACGGCCCCAGCCGAGGCGACCGGTGGCGAAACGGATCCGTACGTCGCGCGACTCGAGCAAGAGCTTGAACGGAGACGCTAAGGATGAGTGAAACAACGGTATCGCCCGTCGCGCCAACACCGGGCCGCAAGATCAAACCCTGGCAGATCGCGGTCTTCGTCGTCGTGATCGGCCTGCTCGGCCTCGTCGCGCTGCAGATGCAGCGCAACGGCCCGCTGGCGACCGGCCCGGTCGGTCAGGGCGAAACCGCGCCAGACTTCGTGTTGACGACCTTCAAGGGCGAACAGATCGCTCTGAAAGATCTGCGCGGCAAGGTCGTCGTCGTCAACTTCTGGGCGTCGTGGTGTGCGCCCTGCCTCGACGAGGCGGCCGACCTTCAGAACACCTGGTTGCACTACAAAGACAAGCCCGTCGTCTTCCTCGGCGTCGACTACGCCGACACTGAGACTGAAGCCCTGGCTTACATCGAGCGCTTCGGCATCACCTATACCAACGGACCGGATCTCGGCACGCGTATCTCGCAAGACTTCCGCACCCGCGGCGTGCCCGAGACCTACGTCATCGATCAGAACGGCCAGCTGGTGTCGGCCATCATCGGGCCGACGAGCCAGGACGGCCTGATGAGCGTGATCGATCCGTTGCTTCAGTAGAACGGCACAAGTGACATGGACCTCGGTTTCATTCTTCTGGCCGTCGCGTTGATCGGCCTCGTCATCTTCGTCGTGGCGCAGCCGTTCTTCGAACGTGTGCGCGCCTCTTCGCGCGACAACGCCGTCGCCGAGCAACTCGGCGCCCAGCGCGACTCCATCCTGACCGCCGTGCGCGACCTGGACTTCGATCACGTCACCGGCAAGATCGCCGATGAAGACTATGCGGCTCAGCGCGTCTTGCTCATGGCCCGCGGCGCCGACGTGCTCAAGCAGCTCGATGACGCTGGCGTTGTCGACGAGGCCCAGACCATCGAGCAGGCCATCGCTGCCCGGCGTCGAAAGGCGCGCCAGCCTGCCGAAGCGCCAACGGCAAACGCGACTCAGGCGCACAGTTGCCCCGACTGCGGCACCGCGTACCACACGGGCGACCGCTTCTGCTCGGGCTGCGGCCGCGCACTGACCCGCACGTGCGGCCAGTGCGGCTCGCCGGTCTCGACATCCGATCGCTTCTGTGGCAAGTGCGGCGCGCCTGTGGTGGCGGTGGAGGCGCATTCATGATGCGCGCCAGTCTACTCGCGGGCCTGCTCGCGGCAGGCCTGGCCCTCAGCGCCTGCTCGCTGGCCGGCGACGTCACTCCGCCCCCCGGGTCGCAACCCATCTCGTCCGTCAACCAGCAGCCGGCGCCCACCCAGGCCGTAGCCGAGACGCCCGTCGCCGGTCCTACGTCGGCTCCGGTCGACGTCACCACAGCAAGCCCGGCCCGCAAGCCGTCGGCCGTCTCGGGCAGCGTGCTCTACGCCGCCCACTGCGCCGAGTGCCACGGCGCCACCGGCCAAAGCGACGGCGGCTCAGTGTCGAAGCTGCCGGCGCCGCCGCCGGTGCTCGCGGACCCGACCACACTGCGTGGCCTGACGCCGCGCGACGTGTTCACGACCATCACTCAGGGTCGTCTCGACAAGTTCATGCCGCCCTTCGGCGATTCGCTGACCGACGCCGAGCGCTGGGACCTGACGGCCTACGTCTACACCCTCGGCACCACTCAAGACGAAGTCGACCAGGGCAAGGATCTCTACATCGCCAACTGCGGCGAATGCCACGGCGCTAGCGGGCAGACGCTGAAAGATTGGACGTCGGCCGATTACATCGCGACGACGAGCCCGCAGACGATCTACGCTGCCATTCAGGCCGGCGTGCCCGAGATCGATGACCACGTGTTCACGGCCAAGCTGAGCGAGGCCGAACTCTGGTCGGTGGTGGACTTCGCGCGCACGTTTAGCTACGAATACCTGGCCCCCGGCGCGCCGCTGCCCGAGCAGTCCGGCACTGTCGTCGGCCAGATCGCGAACGGCACGGTCGGCGGCTCAAAGCCCGCTGATCTGAGCGTCAACCTGATCGGGTTCACGGACATGAGCATGTCCGGCACCTACACGGCCACCGCCGACGCCGACGGCCGTGTGACGTTCGAGGCCGTGCCTTTCACCCAGGGCGAGCAGTTCATCCTCACGACGGAGTATGGCGGCGCCACCTACCACTCCGACGTCTTCAGCTTCGAGAGCGGCCAGACGAGTGCGCAGGTCGCTCTGCCGGTGTACGACGTTACCGACGATCCGGCGGGCATTCGCATCTCGCAGCTGCACACATTCGTGATGTTCGAGAGCGCGGGCCAGGTCACGATCGGCCAGATGGCCGTGGTCTCGAACGACGGCGACAAGACCTATGCGCCGGGCGATGGCAAGACCATCCGGCTGTCGGTGCCGGCCGGAGCGAGCGGCGTCTCGTCGCCGGACGGTCTTCAGGGCGAGACGTATGCGGTTGATGATCAGGGCTACGTCGACCTGCGGCCCGTGCCGCCGGGCGACTCGAGCCTACAGGTCTTCTTCCAGTATCAGATGCCGTATTCCGGCCAGCTGAACTTCGCGCAGCGCCTCGACTATCCCGCCGACGTGGTCAACCTGCTGGTCGGCGATACGAGCGTGGGCGTGTCGGGCGATGGCGTCAGCGATCTTGGCACGCAATCCATTCAGGGCATGACGTTCCAGCAGTTCCAGCGTTCGAACCTGGTGGCCGGCGATACGTTGAAGTTCGACGTGAGTGGAACGGCCGGCAGCAGCAACGTGACCGGCACCGCCGGCCCGGCTGCGCCGCTCGCGGTCACGACGAGCAACACCGTCAACATCGGCATCGGCCTGTTCGCGCTCGCGGCCCTGGCGGCCGGCGTCGGCTACTGGTGGTATCGCCGCCGCGACGAGGCTGCCTCGCCCCAAGCGGAGAAGCCGGCCGATCGCGATGAACTTCTCGACGCCATCGCTGAGCTCGATGACGACCTGGCCGCGGGCAAGCTCTCGCCCGAGGAACATCGACGCGAGCGCGCGTGGCTGATGGCGGAACTTCAGAAGATCTGGACCGAATAAGAAATCGTAAGAAACCGGGAGTGTCCCGATGTCTCCCGATGTGCGGCGCCTCGCGCCGCACATCGGGAGACATCGGGACACTCCCGGTTTCTTTCCGCCACGCCCGAGGCGCCCCTGAGACCACCGTTTCCCGCTATTTCCCCATCCCCGGCTGCGAAGGTATGATTGCGGCATGGATGAGCCCGGTCTGATCCGTGACGCCCAGGACGGCGATGCCGACGCCTTCAACAGCCTGGTGTTGACCTACCAGAATCTGGCCTACAACGTGGCCTATCGCATCATGGGCGACGCCTCGTCGGCTTCCGATGCCACGCAGGACGCCTTCATCGCTGCCTTCCGCCACCTGCCCGATTACCGGGGCGGGTCGTTCAAGGCCTGGCTGATGCGCATCGTCACCAACGCCTGCTACGACGAACTCCGTCGTCGCCAGCGCCGCCCGGCCACGTCGCTCGAGGATCTGGTCAGTGAAGACGGACCCGATCTTGAGAGCGAACGCTCATTGGCCTCGCCCGACGACGGTCCCGAGGAGATCGCTCAACGCCGCGAGGTCGCGCTCGCGATCCAGAACTGTCTCAATCGACTTCCCGAAGACATGCGCACCGTGGCGGTTCTGAGCGATGTGCAGGGCTTCGACTACGGCGAGATCGCGGCCAGCACCGGGCTCGCATTAGGAACGGTTAAGTCTCGTCTCTCTCGCGCTCGCGCTCGTTTGCGCGACTGTCTGCAGGGCGTTCGGGAACTTCTACCGGCTATCTATCGTCTGAGCGATGAGGCGTCGGTATGATTTCAGAACGCGACTATGAAGTACTCTCCGCTTATGTCGATGGTCAGCTGAACGAGCGTGACCGCAAGGCGCTCGAATCTCGCCTGGCTGTCGATCGTGAGCTCCGCCATACACTCAAAGCTCTGCGTCAGGACAAACTCTTGTTGCAGAAGCTTCCAGCTCTGCGTGCCCCGCGCAACTTCACATTGACCGCCGCTCAGGCGGCCGCCATCCGCCCGCGACGCAAGCGCGGCTTCTTCTCCTTCTCGGCTTTCGCCACGATGCGTGTGGTGACCGGCGTCGCCAGCCTGCTCTTCGTGACTCTGCTCGGGCTGGATCTGGCCCGCTCTGGCGGCATCGCGCAACCGCAGTCCGCGCCCGTTGCCGATTACGCCGATCCTTTGGCGCCCTCGCTTGCACTTGAGGAAGCGTCCGAAGCGGCGCCCGAGGTCGCCGGGATCCAGATCGCCGAGACCCCGACCCTGACCGAGGCCGGCAACCTGTATGCCACCGGACCCATGACCGACAGCTTCACGATCGAAGGCCCCGCCAGCACCGGCATGGGTGGCGGGCTGGATACGCCGACCGTGACGGTCGAGGAACTGACCGGCAAGATCGCGGGCAACGACGCGGCCGAGACCCTGACGGTCGAGGCCCAGTCGCGGACGATGCAGGAAACCTCGCCAAACGGCGAGTCGTCCGTGACGAACCTTGCGCAACCGGCCAGCGAGACGCCTCAACCGGCGGTCGATCAGGGCGCTGACACCACGCGTGAAAGCGCTCAGCCCCTGATCCAGCCGTGGACGATCGCCGTCGGCGTGGCGGCCCTCGTGCTCGCCGGCGCCACCGTCGCGCTCTGGTTGGCGCGCCGCGCGCTCGGCTGATCTTCTGATTTGCACTGAAGTGAGGAAGCGGCCCTGCCGACACCATCGGCAGGGCCGCTTCGTTGTTCTATACTGCCGGCATGGAACCTGCTCAACGACTCGAACTGGTGCGCTTCTGCGTGCGCTGCGGGCATGAACTCGAACGCCGCCACGTATACGGAGCGTCGCGGCCCGTCTGTCCGGATTGTGGCTACATCCACTTTCTGGACCCGAAGGTGGCGGTGGCGGTCGTCGTCGAGCAGGAGGGCAAGATCTTGCTCATCCTGCGCCGCGGCGAACCTGAGGCTGACAAGTGGTCGGTGCCGGCCGGCTTCATGGATGCGGGTGAAGATCCGCGCCGGGCGGCAGAGCGCGAGGCCCTTGAGGAGACAGGCCTGCAGGTCGTGGCCACGACCCTGTGGGAGGTGTTCGGCCGCAGTGAGCCGAACGAGGGCGCCGATTTGTTGCTGGCGTTCCGAGCCGAGATCGTCGGCGGTGAGCTGCGCGCCGGCGACGACGCGGGTGATGCGCGCTTCTTCAGCGCCAGCGAACTGCCCGAAGCCATCGCCTTCGGATCGGCGCGGGCGATCCTGGCCGAGTGGCGGTCGCGTTAGCGGGTTGGTTTAGCCGGCCTTTACGCGACATTTACCAACCTTTTGGGACGACAGAAGGCGGGGCTGGTTATCATAAGGACACGGTGATGCGCGATACACCTTCCACCCAGCGGCCCACTGCCACTCACCCCCTGAAGCCGACGCCTGACCCGACGACGGCGCCCGGGCAGTTGCTCAAGGACGTCAATCGCCTGTCGGATGATCTGCGGCAGCGACTCGAGCGCCAGGCCAACACGATGCGCAACGTGCCGCCGGCGTTGATCGACGGCCTTAACCAGATCCGCATCGCGCTCGAGGCGGCCTCGCCAGCTGTTGAAGCCCAGGAGGGCGAACTCGCCCGGCTGCGCGCGCTCGCCGACACCGCCTCGGTGGTCAATTCGTCGCTCGACCTGACCATGGTGCTGAACCAGGTGATGGACACGATCATCGCCCTGATCGGCGCCGAGCGCGGCTTTCTGATGCTGCGCAACGACCGCAACGAACTGCAACTGCGCATCGCGCGCGGCATGGACCGCGAACAACTGGCGCAGGAAGACTTCACCGTCAGCCGAACGGTGCTGGCGGCGGTCGCCGAAAGCGGCCAACCCGTCGTCACGACGAACGCCTCGGACGATCCGCGCTTCTCGGCCCAGGCCAGCGTGATCGGCTACAACCTGCGCTCGATCGTATGCGTGCCGCTCAAGGTGCGCGGCCGGCTGACCGGCGTGATCTACGCCGACAGCCGCATCCGCACGGGGCTCTTCACCGAGCGTGAGCGCGACCTGCTCGCAGCGTTCTCGAACCAGGCGGCCATCGCGATCGAGAACGCGCGCCACTTCCAGCAGGTCAGCGAGCTCAAGGAACTGCTCGACAGCATCTTCGCTTCGATCGCCTCGGGCGTGATCACGACCGACATGCAGGACGTCGTCACCCTGGCCAATCGCGCCGCCGAGGCCATCCTCGGGCGAACGCGCGCCGAACTGATCGGCAAGCCGCTGACTCAGGCGCTGCCCAACGTCGATCACGCGTTGCAAGAGATGATGGGGCAGGTCAAGCGCGATGGCCGCGCCTTGCTCGGCCAGGAGGCGCAGACTGACCTGCCCGGGCGCGGCGCACGCGATTGGCGACTGAACGTCAGCCCGCTGGCGAGCGGCGCGCGCAGCCAGGGCGTCGTCATCGTCCTCGACGACATCACCGAACAGCGCAAGCTGCGCGAGAAACTCGACATCTTCACCCGCATGGTGCCGCCGCAGGTCGTCGAGCGGCTCAACATTCAGGGGCTCAAGCTCGGCGGCGAACGCAAAGACGTCAGCGTCCTCTTCGCGGACATCGAGGGCTTCACCACGCTCAGCGAGAGCGTCGACCCCGAGATCCTGATCGAGGCGCTCAATCGCTACGTCGGCACGGCGGCCGAGGTGCTCCTCGACGAAGAAGCCACGGTCGATAAGTTCGTGGGCGACGCCGTCATGGCGTTCTTCAACGCTCCAGACGATCAGCCCGACCACGCCTTGCGCGCGTGCCGCGCGGCCCTGCGGATGCGCGACGCCGTCGCAGCGCTGCAATCGCAGATGCCCGAGGCGTTTCAGATGAGCTTCCGCATCGGCGTGCATTGCGGCGAAGCCGTCGTCGGCCTCGTCGGCCACAAGAACCGCCTTGACTACACCATCATCGGCGACACCGTCAATACCACGAAGCGCATCGAGGACCGCGGCGCGGCCGGGCGCGTGACGATCAGCGAAGCCGTCTACCGACGCATCGCTGACAAGGCCGTCGTCGGCGCCGCTCAGAATCTGCAACTGAAGGGCCGTGTCCAGCCCGTCGTCGTGTACGAACTCGTCGACCTGAAGTCCTGAACCGCGACGTCGGTCTCCGTCCTACAAACGCCCCCGAATCGGTAATTTTTCTGTTCAAGGCCACAGCCGTTTCGTGATGCGCTTCGATACAATCTCTGCATATGTCCGCTCAATTGATTGGCTGGCTCTATGCGGCCGCCCTGATTGGTGTTGCCCTCTTTGGTGGACACATGGCCTTGCTCCTCGGCGTCGCGGTTCTCAACTGGCGACGCGAGATGCGGAGGCGCGTTGTGACGCCGCCTGAAGCGTGGCCTCACGTCCTCGTTCAGATTCCGCTTTTCAACGAACGCTGTGTGGTCGATCGAGCGATCATGGCCGCTGCCTCGCTCGACTATCCACGTGACCGGCTGCATATTCAGGTGCTCGACGACTCGACCGACGACACGCCCCAGCGCGCCAGGGCCTGTGTCGCCAGGCTGGCGGCTGCCGGCGTGTCGATCACGCATGTGCATCGTCGGGATCGTTCGGGCTTCAAGGCCGGGGCGCTGGCCGCCGGGCTCGTGCAGGCGCCACAGGCCGAGTTCGTCGCGATCTTTGACGCCGACTTTGTGCCGCGTCCCGATTTTCTCAAGCACCTGTTGCCCGAGTTCGTCAATCAACCGCAGCTCGGTCTCGTGCAGGCGCGCTGGGAACATCTCAACCACGACGCGACGCTCTTGACACGCGCGCAGGCCTTGATGTTCGACGGTTACTTCAGCGTGGATCAGGTCGCGCGCTCGGCTGGCGGCCTGCTGATGAACTTCAATGGCAGCGCCGGCCTGTGGCGGCGCGCCTGCATCGACGACGCGGGCGGCTGGCAGGGCGACACGCTGGCCGAAGATCTCGACCTGTCGTATCGCGCCCAACTCAAAGGCTGGCGGATCCGCTACCGCGCCGACGTCGGTGTGCCGGCCGAGCTTCCCAGCGGCGCCGCGGCGTTCCGTCAGCAACAGTTCCGGTGGGCGCAGGGATCGTTTCAGGTGTTCAGGAAGCTCGGAGCGCAGCTGGGCCTCTCGTCGATGCACCCGTTGCGAAAGGTGCTCGGCTTCCTGCATATCCTGGGCTACCTTCCGCACGTGCTGCTTGTGGCATCGCTGCTGCTGACCCTGCCGCTCATGCTCAGCGGCGGCCATGCGCCCGTCAATTGGGATCTGCTCTCGGCGCTCGCTCTCGTTCCGCCGCTGACAGCCGTCTGGGGCCAATGGGCGCTGGCTTTCAATCGCGGCGAGTCGCCCTGGCGAGCATTGAAACGGGTCTGGATCTTTCCGCTGCTGACGCTGGTCTTCCTCGGCCTGGCCTGGAGCACGACCCGGGCCCTCTGGGGTGCGCTGACGGGCAAAGGGCGCGGCTTCGAGCGCACACCGAAGTCGGGCGGCGGCGACGGGCCAGGCTACGCCGTTCGCTCCGATGATTGGTACATCGGCGAGGTCGCGCTGGCTTCGTATGCCCTGTACTCGGCCTGGATCGCGCTGCGGCTGGCTCCCAACTTCGTGCCCGTGCTGTTGCTCTACGGGGCCAGCTTCGGCCTGATCGCCGTGCTCGGGCTGCGCGAACGCCGCGCTGCCGCTCAACCCGATATCGAGCTCTCCTCATATCCGGATGTGTGAGGCGGCCGGATCGCTCAATCACACCGGGGTTGTGACCTGACCGTCACACTCGCGCCGCGTCGCGCGGTGTAGCATGCCGACATGCTTCACCTGCGGCCATCGCTCTTGCCCCCGGTTGGGATCGTCTTCTGGGTCGCGGCAGCCTGTGCCTCGACCCCTGCAACGGCCACGCCAGTCGCAACCGTCACACCCTCGCTGCCCGACTGCGCTGCTCAAGCCTCCTACTCGACTCCGCTCGCCTCACCAACGCTGTTGCCGGCCTTCGCGCCCGACTGCGCCTGCGACCTGGAAAATGTGGCGGTTCACGTCGATGAGTGTCTGGTGCATGCCTCGCCGGAGTTGATCTACCCGTGTTCGCGAAGCGAAGAGGTGCGCGAGGCCGTGCTGGGCACGAGCGGTTCAGTGCGATTGATCCAGCGCGACCACACCCTCACGGTCGGTTGCTGGCACGGCACCACAACCGAAGAACGTAGCCTGCGGCTGTGTGACGCCGACGCCTGCGACTCGCGCGTCGTCGCCGAGCGCGTTCGTGGCGACCCCGTGGCCGCGCCGTCGGGAGCGCGTTGGGCGTACATCGTGGCGGGGCCGGAGCTCTACGGCCTGGCCGTGCACGTATTCGTGATCGATCTCGCGGATGGCGCTCCGGTGCAACTCGATACGCAGCCATTGCCGCAGACGAGCGTGGTGGGCGCCCAGATCCTGAGTTGGTCGAAGGATGAACTCTGGCTCGAGGTATCGCTGTGGGATGGGGCCGCCGACGGCTACCATCGTTACAGGTTGAGCACCGATGGGCACGGCGATTTCGAGCCGTTGCCGTGAGATAGGGTGCTCTTTCGCCGCGGATCGCGCAGACGTCGTGGATGGGCTGACGCGCCCAGTCACTGCTGTCAGCCGCCCTCGGTGTGAGATGAGGTGGCCCGGCGGCGCAGCAGCGAGCGGATGCGCGGCAACGCCGAGGTGAAGAGCCGATAGCGCGCCTGCGACGGCGCGTAATCCCACGCGCCGAGGCCGTGGATGACCTGGCCGTTGAAGCCCTCTTTGAAGCGCCACACCCCCCACATCCGATCCTGCTCGTCGAACGTGTCTGGTGCGCCCCACAGATCGTAGGCCGTCAGGCCGCGTTCAGAAGCCCAGCGGATCGCTTCCCACTGCAGCAAATGGTTGGGCATGCGATCGCGATGTGCGGCCTTGCTCATGCCGTAGAAGTACCAGGCGGTCGGGCCGTAGTTGAAGAGCACGACGGCCGCCACGGCCTCGCCTTCGACCTCGGCGATCAGCGGTTGAGCCAGGCCGGCGGCGATCATGGTGCGCCAGACGTCGGCGTAGTAGGCGGCCGGGCGGATCAGAAAGCCATCGCGCGTCGCGGTCTCTGCATACAACGAAGCGATGGCTCCCAGATCGTCGAGCCCGCCCTGTCGCACGATGACGCCCTTGCGCGAGGCGAGGCGGACGTTGTAGCGCATCTTCTGCTTCATATCGGCCAACACAGCGTCGGCGCCGCGGGTGAGGTCGAGCCTGACGGTGTTGCGGAATTGCACCTGCTCGGGCGAATACGACCAGCCGCGGGCGAGCAGCGCCTCGCGTGCGGCGAGCCCGGCCGGCTGATCGGCTTCGGCGCCGAAGAGCCCCTGGCGCACGGCGACGTCCGGGTCGATCTTGAGCGCCACGGCGCCGCGGCGCCGCGCCAGCGCTTCGAGATCGGCCAGGACGCTGTCGCGCAGCTGAAAGTCGCTCCAGTCGAGCAGCGGACCACGCGGAACGTACAGATAGCGGATGAGGCCACGGGCGACGGTGCGAGTCAACACCTGAGCCGCGGCGCGGCCCTGATCCCAGGCGAAGCGTTCGGCGCGCCAGCCCCAGCGGCTCTTGATGTCGCCCCAGGCCCAGGATTGGAGGATGTGGGCGTTCGGCAACGATTGGGCGAGCGACTCCCAGGCGCGCGGGTCGGTGACGGGGGTGAGGGTCATCGTCGGCTCACTCGCCCGTCGCCCGTCGCGACATATAGATCGTGTAGAGCCTGTACAGCAAGGGATTGAACACACGGTCCCAGGCTCCGACCGTGCGGGTGAGCCGGCCACCCCAGCCGCGCTTGAAGCGGTAGACGCCCCACAGACCGTCGCGGCGGGTTTCGAAACCGGCCTCCAGTTCGACCTCGTCGGCGTCGGGGACACCCCACAGGTCGTAGGTGAGCGCCCGTTGCTCGCGCGCCCACTCGATGGCCGCCCACTGCGCCAGGTACGGGGCCATGCGCTGGCGCTCGTGGTCGGAGGAAGCGCCGTACAGGTACCAGGCGTTCCCGTCGACGGCGAAGGCCATCACAGCGGCGAGCAGCCGACCTTCGAACTCGGCCAGCGCCAGGGCGGCCTGGCCTTGCTGTGCGAAGAGCCCGAAGGCGGCGGCATAGTATTCCGCCGCGTGGACGCCGAAGCCGTCGCGCGACCCTGTCTCGTGCATCAGGGCGTTGAAAGCGGGCAAGTCGGCCGCCGTGCCCAGACGGGCCGAAACGCCTTTCTTTTCGGCCAGGCGGATGTTGTAACGGGTCTTCTGCTTCATGCGCGCCAGCACGTCGTCGGGGTTGCCGGCCAGGTCGAGGACGATCGAGCGGCGCGGCTGGATCGCGTGCGGCGAAGGCTGCAGGCCGAGCGCGCGCAGATCGGCGACGGCCTCAGGCGATTCCTCAACGTCGGGCTCGAGTTTGAGCATGAAGGCGCCACGGCGTCGCGCGGCCGTCGACAGCGCCGCGAGCTGCGCGGCCGTGGGCATTGGGCCGCGCGGCACATAGGCCAGCCGCAGCCCGAGCGGCAGGCGCCGATAGAGCAAGAGCGGCGAGGCCGCGCTGTCGGCCTCCCAGCCGAAGCGGGCCTTGAGCTCGCCCCAGGCACGCGTTTGTAGGACGTGAGTCATCGACGACATTGTAATGGACCGCGGACGGCGGCCCCTGAGTTGAGGTGACGCCTCACCGCGCAGGGCGACTCCCCTGTCCCGATCAAAGGCCGGGCCCAGCGCCTGAAGGGGGTGCAAGGCCTGCGCGGCAAGCTCCGGCTGGGCTCTTCAGTCGCTTGAGGGTGGGGTGTCCTCAGACAGCACAAGGCGATGGCCGGCGGCCAGACGGCGGGTGTCTTTCAATAGTCATAAGAACAGGTTTGGCGGGTCCTTGTTGCTACAATATGGAAGTTGATCGGCACGCGAGAAGGCCTTTTTTCTGCGGTTTTCCGAATTGAATGACCGAAAGTGGGTGGCCGAAAACCGTGACTCTGGTTTGACGCCCCGCGCATCTCGTGTTAGCATCCGTTCCGGAATTCACAAATGCCCCGTTTGGAGCCGTAATGGTCGATAATAACTGGATTTTTATCGGCGTCTTTCTGTTGATCGCGGGAATCTTCCCGGCCGCGCCCATCATCATGGGCAGCATGATCTTCGGCCCTAAGAAGAGCAATTCCGTGAAAAACAGCACATATGAGTGCGGCGTCGAAACCGTTGGCGACACCTGGGTGCAGTTCAAGATGCAGTACTACATCTTCACCCTGGTCTTCGTCGTCTTCGACGTGGGCATGGTGTTCCTCTTCCCGTTTGCCATTGCCTACCAGCAGGTGCCGCTCTTCTCGGCCCTGGCGGTCATGGGCTTCCTGCTCGTCATCGTCGGCGGCCTGGCCTATGTGTGGCAGAAGGGCGCGCTCCGCTGGGTGTAAGTCGAGCCAGCGCAAGCCATGCCGATCGCGACAAGCGGTCGGCTTTTTGTTGTCGAGTAGAATGATGGGGCGTGTCCCCGCGCGAGCGTAAAGCACAATCGAGGTTGCAGGATGGACTTCACTCAAGACCCTCTGGGCGTCATCCGCGAATGGCTGCTTTCGGTGCTGGCCTCCATCGGTCTTGCAGGACCGGCCGCTGACATCACCCTGATCGTCCTCGGCACACTTGTCGTGGGCGGGTTGGGCCTGACCTTGCCGCTGGCGCTGATCTATATCGAGCGTCGCATGATCGGGCGCTTCCAGGACCGCATCGGCCCGAACCGCGTCGGCCCGCAGGGTATCTTCCAGACCGTCGCCGACGCCCTCAAGCTCCTCATCAAAGAAGACATCACGCCGCTGGGCGCCGACAAGTTCATCTACAACCTGGCCCCGATCATGGCCGTGATCTCGGTCCTGACGATGTGGGCGATCCTGCCGTTCTCGAAGAACATCTTCGGCACTGACCTGAACG
This sequence comes from Anaerolineales bacterium, assembly GCA_044226485.1. GTDB lineage: Bacteria > Chloroflexota > Anaerolineae > Anaerolineales > UBA6663 > UBA6663. The sequence continues at coordinate 13,070 of JBGAGY010000017.1, read as the reverse complement.
TCGGCGCGCTGTACTTCGTCAGCGTCGGCTCGCTGGGCACGCTGGCCATCATGCTCGGTGGCTGGGCCTCGAACAACAAATATGCGCTCCTGGGCGCCTTCCGCACCGTCGCGCAGATGGTGTGCTACGAAGTGCCCATGATCCTCTCGATTTTGGTGCCGGTGCTGCTCAGCTCGAGCATGAACATGAATGAGATCTCGGCGGCTCAGGGCCAGGTCTGGTTCCTGTTCACGGCGCCGGTGGCGGCCTTCCTCTTCTTCATCACATCCGTGGCCGAGACAGGCCGCGCGCCGTTCGACCTGCTCGAGGCCGAATCCGAGATCGTGGCCGGCTTCAACATCGAATACTCGGGCATGAAGTTCGGCATGTTCTTCGTCGGCGAATTCCTGCACGCCTTCACGGTTGGCGCGCTGACCGCCACGCTCTTCATGGGCGGCTGGACGGGGCCATGGGCCGAGCAGTACCCGCTGTTGGGCGTGGTGTACTTCGTGATCAAGGCCTTCATCGCCTACTTCGTCGTGGTCTGGATGCGCGCGACCTTCCCGCGCATCCGCATCGACCACATGCTCGAGTTGAACTGGAAGTACCTGGTCCCGCTGGCGCTCGGCTCGATCCTGGTGACCATGCTGGTCGACAAGCTCTACGCCGAGTATCTGCAGGCGCTGTTTGCGCCCGCCGCACAGGCTTACGTGCGCGCCCTGGCGCTCTTCCTTGGGAACGTCGTGTTGGCGGCTGTCGCGCTCGTGATCGCGACGCGGGCGGCCCGCTACATGCGCCTGAAGGAAGAATCAGACAAGTACATGCCGGTCGTCGAAGAAGGCCATGACGACCATGACGGTCACGACGATCACGGGCACGAGGCGCACGGCGCCGTCATCGCGGCACATTAGAGGGGATCTCGCCACGAATTTCGCGAATTGAAACGAATGGGCACGAATAACGTTCGCGCCAGTTCGCCGTCATTCGTGTGATTCGCGGCCAGAATCTGGGTGTGTGCGGCGCCGGGGCGTTTCCGGGCGCCGGTTTGGCGGAACACGTCTATGTTTCCTGATGCATCACAAATCGTCTTCCTGGTGACGGCGCTCGTTATCGTCGTCTCGGCCATCATGTGCGTCACCGCGCGCAACCTCGTGCACGCCGCGCTCTGGCTGATCGCGACGTTCGCGGGCATGGCCGTTGTGTTCGTGCTGCTGAACGCGGGCTTCCTGGCGCTCGTGCAGGTGGTCGTGTACATCGGCGCGATCTCGATCCTGATCATCTTCGCGATCATGCTCACCCGCCGCGTGATGCAGGACACCGGCCCGCAGACGAACGCGCAATGGGGCTGGGCCGCCGGGATCGCCGTGCTGGTGCTGACCGGCGCTGTGTGGTCGCTCGATCTGCTGCGAGCGCTGACCGTCGGCGCTGCCACCTGGGTGGCTCGGTTCTCGCAAGTTCCGCCCGTGCCGCCGGCGGAGGTCGGTGATGCTGCGGCGGCCAACACGGCCACGCTGGCCAACCTCGGCCTGGCGCTCTCGAGCCCGAACGGCTATCTGTTGCCGCTGCTCCTGGTCGGTGCGCTGCTGGCGGTGTCGATGGTCGGCTCGATCAACATCGCCCGCGACGACAAGGAGAGGGAGTAAGCCATGACCGTCCCGCTTTCGTGGTATCTGGCCCTCTCGGCCGCGCTCTTCAGCATCGGCGTGTTCGGCGTGCTCTCGCGCCGCAACGCCGTCGGCGTGTTGATGGGGGTTGAGTTGATGTTGAACGCCGTGAACATCAACCTCGTGGCTTTCTGGCACTACGGCACATTCGGCCAGTCGAACGGCCTGGCCTTCGCCCTCATCGTGATCGCCATCGCGGCGGCCGAGGCGGCCGTCGGCCTGGCGTTGATCATCTCGGTGTACCGCCGCCGCAAGACCGTGGTGGTTGAAGACGTCAACCTGATGAAGTTCTAGCTGCTCGGCCCTGAGCCGCCGGCTGGCGAAAGACAAACGCGCGCATGAGCTCTGCACTCATCTCCTACACCTGGTTGATCCCGGTCCCGCCGCTGATCAGTTTCTTCCTGATCATTCTTTTGGCGAATCGCTGGAAGGGCCTGAGCCACACGATCGCGATCGTGTCGATCGCGACCTCATTTGTGTTGAGTTGGGGCGTGGCCTTCTCGGCCTTCGGCATCGAGCACTTCGGCGCCGAGCAGGTCGTGGCCGACGCGCGGCGCTGGTTCGACGTCGGCGCCGGCGGCTTCGACATGGGCGTGCTGGTCGACCCGCTGACCGCGATCATGCTCTTCTTCGCATCGTTGTGCATGCTCGCGATCTTCGTCTACAGCGTCGGCTACCACAACTACGGCAAGCCTCGCGACTCGCACGACAAGCCGGGTTGGCCGGCGCACAACGGCGTCGAGCCGCTGTACTCGCGCTTCTTCGCCTACCTCTCGCTCTTCGCGTTCGGCATGCTCGTGCTGATCGTGGCCGACAACCTCCTGCTGATGTTCATGGGCTGGGAGGTCATGGGCCTGTGTTCGTATCTGCTGATCGGCTTCTGGTTCGCGCGCGACTACGACGACCCGAAGAAGATCACGCCGCGGCAGGCGGCCGTCAAGGCCTTCATGACCACCCGCGTCGCCGACGTGATCATGCTGCTCGGCATCGTCTACCTGTACTTCGCGACGGGCACGCTCTCGTTCCGCGAGATCATGTTCGCCAATGACGCCGAGTGGCTCCACCATCTGGCGAGCACGCCGTCGCTGATCGCCGGGCTCTCGCAGGCCAGCCTGATCGGCATCCTGCTCCTGATCGGCACGGTCGGTAAGAGCGCGCAGTTCCCGCTGCACACCTGGCTGCCCGACGCCATGGAAGGCCCGACCCCGGTCTCGGCCATGATCCATGCTGCGGCCATGGTCTCGGCCGGCGTCTACTCAGTGATCCGCATGTACCCGGTGCTGGCGGCCGACGGCCTCGTCGCGCAGACGGCTGAAGCCGCCGGGCACGCTGCCGAAGGCGCGGCCCACGTCGTCATCACCACGCCGATGGGCGTACTGGCCTTCATCGGCGCTTTCACGGCCCTGTTCGCGGCGACCATCGCGGTCTCGCAGAACGACGTCAAGAAGGTGCTGGCCTACTCGACGATCTCGCAGCTCGGCTTCATGCTCGCCGCGCTCGGCATCGGCGGCTACGTGGCAGCCGCCTTCCACCTGATGACCCACGCCTTCTTCAAGGCCCTGCTCTTCCTGGGCTCGGGCTCGATCATCCACGGCATGGAGCACGGCGCGCACCACTCGCACGACCACGCCAGCGACCCGCAGGACATGCGCTACATGGGCGGGCTGCGGACCAAGATGCCGGTCACCTTCTACACGTTCTTCATCGGCGGCATGGCGCTGGCCGGCCTGCCCTTCATCACCGCTGGCTTCTGGTCGAAGGACGAGATCCTGCTCGACGCGTTGCTGCACGCGCCGGTCGTGTTCTGGACCCTATCGCTGGCAGCCCTGCTGACCGCGTTCTACACCACGCGCCAGTTGTGGATGGTCTTCGCTGGCGCTCCGCGATCGCCGGCGGCCGAGCATGCCCATGAGAGCAGCCCTGCCATGACGGTGCCGCTGGTGGTGCTCTCGGTCTTTGCGATCTTCGCCGGCTACCTGAACGTGCCTGAAGAGTTCCCGGTCTTCGGCCCGATCGTCAACGCGCTCGGTCTGGGCACTGGCTGGTTCCATGAGTTCGTCGGTGGCACGCTGGTCGAACATCCGGCTGCGCTGCCGACCCTGGCCGAGCAGCCGTGGGCGCTGGTCATGTCCCTCACGGTCGCCATCGGTGGCATCGTGCTGGGCTGGCTGGTCTACCGCAACGCGTGGAAGACCTCGAGCGACGTCGACCCGGTGGAGCGCACGATCGGCAGCGTGCTGTACGGCGTGCTGAAGAACAAGTACTGGATCGACGAGCTTTACGACGTGATCTTCGTGAAGCCGGCGTTCTGGCTGGCGCGCGTCTTCTTCACGGGCGTCGACCGCAACGTGATCGACAACGTCTTGCACGGCGTGGCCTGGATCAGCCTGCAGGTGGGCAACGTCTTCCGCGACTACTTCGATAAGCCGGTCGTCAACGGGGCCAGCGACGGCTCCGGCGTGGCGGTCAAGTGGGCCGGCCGCGAACTGCGGCCGATCCAGACCGGGCGGGTGCAGGGCTATCTGATGATGGTCATGATCGGCGCGGCCGTCATCGCCGCCTTCATGTGGGTGGCGAGGTGAGCAACATGGATCTTCTGAACAGTCACCTCCTGAGCCTGATCTTGTTCGCGCCGACCGTCGGCGCGCTGGTGCTGCTCCTGATCCCGAAGGAGCAGGTGTCGGCGCTGCGCTGGGGCGCCCTGATCGCGTCGCTCGTGCCGCTGGCGCTCTCGATCGTCCTCTGGCTGAGCTTCAGCGCCTCGGCCAGCGGCTTCCAGTTCCGCGAAGACTATCTCTGGTTCCAGTTGATCGGCTCGGACTATCGCCTGGGTGTCGACGGCGTGAGCCTGCCGATGGTGCTGCTGACGGCGATCCTGTCGCCGCTCGGCATCCTCTTCAGCTTCGGAGTGCAGGACAAGGTCAAGGCCTACATGATCCTGTTCCTGCTGCTGGAGACGGGCAGTTTCGGCGTGTTCATGGCGCTCGACCTGCTGGTGTTCTTCCTGTTCTATGAAATCGGCCTGATCCCGATGTACTTCCTGATCAACATCTGGGGCAGCGCCAACCGGCAATACGCGTCGTTCAAGTTCATGATCTACACCATGGCGGGCTCGCTGGGCCTGCTGCTGGGCATCCAGATCATCGGCCTGACGCTGGGCTCGTTCGGCATCGAGAACGCGATTGTCAACTGGCCGACGTGGTCGGGCACGATCGCGGGCCTGCCGGCGACGACGATCCGCGCGATCGCGTTCGCGGCCTTTGTGATCGCCTTCGCGATCAAGGTGCCGATCTGGCCGCTGCACACCTGGCTGCCCGATGCGCACACCGAGGCCCCGACGGCCGGCTCGATGATGCTGGCCGGCATTCTGCTCAAGCTCGGCGCGTACGGCTTCCTGCGGCTGGTGCTGCCGCTCTACCCGGTCGAGGCCGCGGCGGGCGCGCCGGTGCTGGCGATATTCGCCACCATCGCGATCGTGGCGACGGCCTTTGCGTCGTTCGGCCAGAGCGACTTCAAGCGCCTGGTGGCCTATTCGTCGGTCAACCACATGGGCTTCGTGGCGATGGGCGTGGCGGTGGCCGCCTGGACGGCCCAGAACGGCAGCGCGCAGGACGGCATCCTGGCCCTGAACGGCGCCGTGCTGCAGATGTTCAACCACGGCCTGAGCGCGGCCGGCATGTTCCTGCTGGTCGGCGTGATCTACGACAGGACGCACACGCGCAACCTTAACGACTTCGGCGGGCTGATGCCGTTGATGCCGATCTACGGCGGGCTGCTGCTCTTCACGAGCATGGCGTCGCTCGGTCTGCCGGGTCTGAACGGCTTCGTTTCGGAGTTCATGGTCGTGCGCGGCGCCTTCCCGGTGTTCTCGGCGCTGACCGCGATCTCGATGATCGGCCTGCTGATGACCGGCGCGTACATCCTGTACGCGATCTACAAGACGATCTACGGCCCGCTGAACAAGAAGTGGGTCGGGCACACGTCGGATATCTCGCCGCGCGAAATCATCGCGTGGGCGCCGCTCGGCATCCTGATGCTCGTCCTCGGCCTGGCGCCGAACTGGATGGTGAGCGTGATCAACGCGGCGGTAACGCGCCTGTTCTAAGAGGCGACAGGCGTCGGGCCTCAGGCGTCCGTTCACGCTACCGCGGTTTGCGCGGAAGCGTCACTGAAGCCTGACGCCTGAAGCCTGACGCCTGTTGAGAGCTATTATGACCTTTCCTTTTCTTTCGGTCATCACGTTTGCGCCTCTGGTGGTCGGGCTCGGCATTCTGCTGTTGCCCGCGGAGCGCAAGGACGCGGCGCGCACGGCGGCGCTGGTGACGGCGGCCTTCACGGTGCTGCTGTCGGGCTACCTGTACTTCGCCTACGACAAGGCGGCGGGCGGCTTCCAGTTCGTCGAGGACGTGGCCTGGATCCCGCAGCTGGGTATCCGCTACCACATGGGTGTTGACGGCTTCAGCCTGCCGATGCTGGTGCTGACCGGCATCGTGCTGCTGACCGGTGTGATGATCTCGTGGGGCATCGAGGATCGCGCCCGCGAGTATATGGCCTTCTATCTGATCCTGTCGGTGGGCGTCTTCGGCGTCTTCGCCGCGATGGATCTGTTCCTGTTCTTCTTCCTGCTCGAGATCGCTGTCTTCCCCAAGTTCCTGATGATCGTGGTCTGGGGGTCGCCGAAGACGCGCGAGTACGGCGGCATGAAGCTGACGCTGTACCTGTTCCTGGCTTCGCTCGTTGCCCTTGTCGGCGTGCTGGCGCTCTATGCGGCGCTGCCGGCCGGCGCGCGCTCGTTCGACCTGCTCGACATGGCGGCCGCGAACTTCTCGCCCGAGCTTCAGCGCTGGGTCTTCCCGCTGATCTTCGGCGGCTTCGCGATCATGGGCGCGATCTTCCCGCTGCACTCCTGGGCGCCTGACGGCCACGTCGCAGCGCCGACGGCGATCTCGATGATGCTGGCCGGCGTCGAAATGAAGATCGGCATGTACGCTGCGCTGCGCCTGGGCGTGTATCTGCTGCCCGAGGGCGCCAAGTTCTGGGCGCCCGTGATCGTGGCCTTCGCGCTTGTCAACGTGATCTACGCGGCCTACATCGCCCTGATCCAGAAGGACTTCAAGTACATCATCGGCTTCTCGTCGGTGTCGCACATGGGCCTTGTGATGCTGGGCTTCGCCACGCTCAACCCGCTCGGGTTGACCGGCGCCGGGCTGCAGATGTTCTCGCACGGCGTGATGACGGCCCTCTTCTTCTCCATCGTCGGCATGGTCTATGACCGCGCGCACACCCGCCAGATCCCGGAGTTGGGCGGCATGATGCAGCGCATGCCCTGGGCGGGCGTCGCCTTCCTGATTGCGGGCTTCACGTCGATGGGCATGCCGGGCTTCTCGGGCTTCGTGGCCGAGATCCCGATCTACATGGGCCTGTGGCAGGGCGTGGCGCTCGACCCGATCAACCTGCCGGGCTTCATGACGGCTCCCTGGTTCTTCCCGGCTGCGGCGATCATCTCGGCGTTGTCGATCGTCATCACGGCGGCCTACATCCTGCTGGCCGTGCGGCGCGTGTTCTTCGGCGAGTTGCCGGCGCAGTTCGCGACGTTGCCTGACGTGACGGCGCTCGACAAGGTGGCGCTCGTGCTGCTGAGCGGGTTGATGATCATCGTCGGCGTATATCCGGCGATCATGGCGCCGCTCGTCGAGAGCGGCCTCCGGCCGGTTCTGCAGGCGTTGGGTGGAGGATGACCGCGGCCGGTGGTCGGGCGACGCTTGCGACGCTCTTTCGACCAAAGGCCAAAGGGTCTGGTAGGCCTACGGCACCTAAGCGATGAGAAGTCTGCGGTCAGCGGTCAGCCGTCTGCCGTCACTTGATTGACAGGGCGAGTACCTGATGAATATCCAGTCTTTTGATCCGTCTCACATTTTGGCGCTCGCGCCCGAGATCGTGCTGGTGCTCTCGGCCGCCGCGATCATGCTCTCCGACGTTCGACGCGGCAAGGAGCGCAAGCGCGAAATCGGCGTGGTGGCTGCGCTGGGCTTCGGGGTCGCGCTGATCGCGGCCCTTGTGGTCACGCTGCCCACGCTGACCGCCGACCTGCAGTACGGCGGCATGCTGCGTAACGACAACGCGGCCTTCGCGTTCCGCATCTTGTTCCTGTTCGCGGGCATGGTGACGGCCCTGATCGCGACCGACTCGCCCGTGATCGGCAAGGAAGGCGAGTTCTTCCTGGTGCTGACCGGCTCGGTCATCGGCATGAACTTCATGGCGATGGCGACCGACCTGGTGATGCTGTACCTCGCCATCGAGTCCTCGTCGATCGCGCTCTATGCCCTGGCCGGCTCCCTGCGCGAAAGCGACAAGAGCGCCGAGTCGGGCCTCAAGTACTTCCTGTTCGGCGCCTTCACATCGGCGATCCTGCTCTACGGCTTCAGCCTGCTCTACGGTTTTTCGGGAAGCACGAACCTGTACGAGATCGGGGCCGTGATCGGCCAGGCCGGCGTCGGCGGCGTGCCGACCGTGCCCGTGATCCTGCCCCTGCTCTTCGTCGTGATCGGCCTGGGCTTCAAGATCTCGGCCGTGCCCTTCCACTTCTGGGCGCCCGATGTGTATGAGGGCGCGCCGACGCCCGTGACGGCCTTCCTGTCGGTGGCGTCGAAGGCGGCGGGCTTCGCTGTGCTGCTGCGCCTGATGCTGGTCGTCTTCCCGGGTTATGCCGGGATCTGGTCCAACGTGATCGCTGCGCTGGCCGTGCTGACGATGACCGTCGGCAACCTGCTGGCGATGCAGCAGCGCAACATCAAGCGCCTGCTGGCGTATTCGTCGATCGCACAGGCCGGCTACATCCTGCTGGGCCTGGCCGCCTTCTATAACCTGAACACCGACGGCAATGTCGGGGGTGAGCACGCCATCGGCGCGGTCGTCTACTACCTCGGCATGTACACGTTGACCAACCTGGTGGCCTTCGGCGTGATCGTGCTGGTGACCCGCATCACGGGCTCCGATGAGATCAGCGACTTCAGCGGCCTGTCGCGCAAGTCGCCGGGGCTGGCGCTGGCGATGCTGGTGGCCCTGCTCTCGCTCGGCGGCGTCCCGCCGCTGGCCGGGTTCTTCGGCAAGCTGTACCTGTTCGCGGCGGCGGCCGAGGCCGGGCTGATGTGGCTGGTCATCGCCGGGGCCATCAACGCTCTGCTGGCCCTGTACTACTACCTGGTCATCATGAAGGTGATGTATCTGGGCGAGCCGAAAGATCAGGCCACGTTCCCGATCGCCCGGCCTTACGTCTTCGCGCTCTGGCTGTGCTCGGTGGGCGTGATCCTGGTCGGCGTGCTGGCCGGCCCGTTCGTTCAGATCGCGCAGGCCGCTGGGACGAACTTTATTCGGTGAGCTCCTCCGGCCCGGCTATGGGCTTGTCGAGCCGGTCAGAGCCGGGCCACCCCCCGAAAGGGGAGGTCTCGAGGGGCTCCGTTTGACCCAAGTTCACCTGATCACTCGCATTGACTCACGATTAATGTGAGTGATAAAATGCACAATCAATGACGCAGGACCCTAACTCGGCGCCGCCGCGGACCCCGCAACCGGTCTCGACGGCGCTTCTCATGGCGATGGCGCTGGGCGGGGTCGTGGTATTGGCCCTGGTGCTGGCCCTTGTCTTCGTGGGCCGGCTGCTCGATCAGGCAGCTGGGACGCGGTTGTTGTTCACGGTGGGGTTGGCAGTGCTGAGCGCGCCCGTGAGCATCGGCCTTTTGTATCAATTCCTTCTGCGCGCGGTTCGGACCGGCCAGAAGAAAAACAACACGACCGTCGACAATTCATCATCAACGGAGAAGCAGCCTTGAGTTCACACGAACATGCTGAACCCACGCGACGCGTCGGCTTCTGGCGCTGGATCTGGCTGGGCCTGATGATCCTGGGTGCTGTCCTCGCCTTCGGCGTGGGCGGTATCTTCAAGCCGGCCCCGCCGGCTGTGGTTCTGCCCGCCGAGCCCGCCTGGCCATCGCTGAAGCTGTTCCCGCTCTTCGGCCAGGAATTCTTCATCAGCAACACCATGCTCTCGGCCTTTATCGTCGCCTTGCTCCTGGTGGCGGTGGTGTTCCTGGTCATCCAGCCCTTCGCGCGCAGCGGCAAGCTTGTGCCTGAGGGGCCCTATAACCTGATCGAGATGGCCATTGAGATGCTGTGGGATATGGCAGAGCAGGCCGCCGGCAGCAAGTGGGCTAAAGACATCTTCCCGATCACGGCCACGATCTTTATCGTCGTGCTGTCGGTGAACCTGTTCGGTCTTGTGCCGATCCACGAAACGATCGGGTACACCAAGATCGCGCATGGCAGCGCCAAGGGCTACCATACTGAGGTCGTCGCTGGCGTGCATCTGATCAACGGTGGCGCTCAGGGCACTGCCGAGGATCAGACGGCTGCCATCGAGGCCTCGTCCGCCGGCCATGAGACCGAGGTGTCGGCCGAAGGCTCAAAGGCTGAGGCCGAGCACTACTGGGGCCTTGACACGTCGTGCCCGTACTGCGAAGTGGTGCCGAGCCTGCGACGCGCATCGACCGACCTGAATTTCACGCTGGCGTTGGCCCTGCTCACAATGATCATCGTGCAGGTCATGGGTGTGCGCGCGCTGGGCCTCGACTACTTCTCAAAGTTCTTCAATCTCAAGACCATCATCGATAAGCCGTTCTTCGGCCTGATGGACTTCATCGTCAGTCTGCTCGAGTTGATCTCGGAACTGGCGAAGAACCTATCGTTCTCGTTGCGGTTGTTCGGCAATATGTTTGCCGGCGGCCTGCTCCTCGCCATCCTGGGTTCACTGACCGCCTTCTTCGTCCCCGGCCTGCTGGTCGGGCTCGAGGTGGCCGTCGGCGCCATCCAGGCCTATGTGTTCTCGGCCCTGGCTCTGACCTTCATCAGCCAGGCGACGGTGAGCCATAGCGGCGAAGGTCACTAACTCAACTCATCAAACGTTCGATCGAGACGACACACGCATCCAGGAGGGAGATCACATGGAGTTCAACGAAGTCTTTCAGACCACGATGGTTCAGGTGGCCCGACTCATCGGCGCCGGCCTGGCGATCATCGGTGTGGCAGGCGCTGGCGCCGGCATCGGCACTGTCGTGGGCGGCGCGGTTCAGGCCATGAGCCGCAACCCCGACTACACCGGCACCATCCAGACCAACATGATCCTGGGCATCGCCTTCGCTGAGTCGACGGCCATTTACGCCCTGGCCATCGCCCTCATCATCCTGTTCGTCTAAAACCGAGGTACGTCCATGGAAGCCCTTTCTCGACTTGGCATCAACTTCGGTTTTCTGATCGTCTTTGCGCTGTACTTCGCGCTGGTCTACTTCGTCTTGAATCGCTGGGCCTACCAGCCCGTGCTCAAGATTCTGAACGACCGCAAGCGCAAGATCGCTCAGGGCCTCGAGGATGCGCGGATCGCGGGTGAGGCCCGAGCCAACGCCGAGGCTCAGGCCAAGCAGGTGATCGCCGAAGCTCAACAGGAAGCCAACCGCCGCGTGGCTGAGGCTGTCGAACGCGCCGAGAAGCAGGCCGCCGATGTGCGCGCCGCTGCCGAGGCCGATCGCGTCGCGAAACTCAAGCAGGCCGAGACCGAGGCCCTGGCTGAGCGCAATCGCGTGCTTGGCGACCTGCGCGGCCAGGTGGCCGCCCTGGCGATGGCCGCGGCCAACAAGGTCATCGGCGAGGCTCTCGACGAGACCCGCCAGCGCGCCCTGATCAACGAGTTCTTCAGCGGCGTCAAGGCCGGCAAGCTGACTCTGATCGATGCGTCGGCCAGCAACGCCGTCGCCGAGGTCACCAGCGCGCTGCCTCTGACCGCCGATGAGCAGAGCTCCGTCAAGCGCGACCTGGGCGCCGCTGATGTGCACTTCAAGGTCGACCCCGAGATCCTCGGCGGCCTGGTCGTGCGTGTCGGCGACCGCGTGGTCGACGGCTCGGTGGCCGGCAAGCTCGACGGTCTGCGGACCGCCGTGCGCTGAACCTACCTCGCACTCTAGATGCGCACAGCGCCCCGGGCCTTTCAGCCCGGGGCGCTTTTTTTGTCGGAGGTGGGCGGGCATGCGAACCGCGAGGATGCAAGGCGTTTCGCGGACATTTCGTCTGCACTGCCTGCCGTGAAGGCGCGGGTGCGCGACGTCGGCGGGTCGAAATGACGATGAGGGCGGCCACAAGGGCCGCCCCTACGGGGCGTCTTCGGTCGGATCGTGCGGCGCGGGTCGCGCGCGGTGTTTTCACGCCGATCGGGGCGGCGCATGCAGACGGCCGAAATGGCATGCCGGGGCCCACGCGTCAGGGAGCGACGATATTCTCCGTAAGTGCTCGTGTCACGTTGTTGTTCGCCGCACTACTATAATCACCCCATGCGGCTCTCGGATCTATTGGACGGAATCCCGCTGGCGTTCACACGCACAGGTTGGAGCGAGCCCGACGTGACGGCCGTCACGGCCGACTCGCGCGAAGTAAAGCCCGGCACGCTCTTCGTGGCCGTGCGCGGGGGCACCGTGGACGGCCATCGCTTCGTCGCGCAGGCGCTCGATCGCGGCGCGTCCGCAGTGGTCGTCGAAGCCGGTAGTTTGGAAGCCGGCCTGACCCCGTTGACGCCGCTTCTGGTTGTGCCAGATACGCGCGAGGCGCTGGCCTGGCTGGCCGCGGCGCTCAACGGCTATCCGGCCCGCCGGCTTGTGATGATCGGGGTCACCGGCACCGACGGCAAGACCACCACGTCCACGCTGATCCATACGATACTGACCGCCGCCGGTCTGCGGGCCGGCCTGATCTCGACAGTCGGCGCCGTGATCGGCGACGCCACGCTCGACACCGGCCTGCACGTGACCACGCCCGATGCGCCGGCCCTGCAGGGCTATCTGGCGCGCATGGTGGCCGCCGGGTTCACGCATTGCGTGCTCGAGACCACGTCGCACGGCTGGGCGCAGCGCCGCACGGACGCCTGTGAGTTCGACGTCGGCGTGATCACCAACATCACCCACGAGCACCTCGATTACCACGGCACCTATGAGGCCTATCGCGAGGCCAAAGCGCGCCTCCTGACCGGGCTAACGCAGGCCGCGCCAAAACCCGGCGTCGCCAAGTGCGGTGTGCTCAACGCCGACGATGAGTCGTACGATTATCTCTCCGGGGCCTTCGAGGCCCGGCGGCTGAGCTACAGCCAGCGTCAGGTGGCCGAAGCGGCGTTCACGGCGCTCCGTTCGCGTTTCTCCGCAGACGGCATGCGCTTCGACGTGCGGACGCCCGGGGGCGAGATCGCCGACGTGCACACGCCGCTGGTCGGGCGCTTCATGATCTCGAACATCCTGGCCGCGCTCGCGGCGACCGTCGGCGCGCTCGACGTCCCGGCCGACGCCGCCCGCGCCGGGATCGCGGCGCTGCAGGGCGTGCCTGGCCGGCTCGAGCGCA
>JBGAGY010000016.1:0-130061 GCA_044226485.1 Anaerolineales bacterium | reverse complement strand
GCTGCAGCAACTCGTCCGCGATGCGGCCGGCGAGGTGTTTCGGCAGACCTGAGTGTTGGGTGAGGAGATGGGCGATTTCATCGCCCAGGAGCTTGCCGACGCCGAGAGGCGCCGCCAATAGGGGGGTGGACATGATGTGACCTCGTTTAACGGCTAAGGCAGCCGAAGTAGCTAACGACCTAACTATACACAGCGCTACGTGCAAAGTCAATACCTTCGTCTAGAGACACCAAACACGGCGCTTTGTATACTGAAAACTCAGTAAATGACGAAACGGAAAGACCCTGCAGCAGTCAAGCTCGGCCGTAAGGGCGGCAAAAACAGCCGCAAGAATCTCACGGCCGAAGAGTCTACACAGATTGGCAGAGCGGCTGTGAACGCACGTTGGGCGCGATGGCGAGCGGCGAATGGCAGGCAGCCGAAAGAAGGGGACGAACTTCATATTGCAAAGAAGGGGTGAAGCATCGCCATGGACGAACAAAGACAACCAAACCTCAGACCCTTACGTGCAGACCAGCCCGAACTGAGAAGTGGGGGTATTGTCGCGAAACTTCTAAAGGCTGTCATCGAGGAGCGAGGCCTGTATCCCATAGCGGAGTTCCTGATGATGACCTTCGACAAGCGCACCGTTGTTGCGGCGTTGGACCGCGCTGAAAGCTCCGAGAAGGTTAAGAAGAAGTGCTGCGCACTTCGGGGGACATCGCAACACTCCCGATTTCGTTTCAGACACTTGACTCTCGACCCTGTGCGCGATATACTGTGCGACACACAGTGTACGACAAAGGGTATCCAAATGTCCGCTGAATTGCTCGAAAACCTACGCCTTGAGCTTCGCCGGGGCTACCTGGTGCTGGCGGTCCTGGCGCAGCTCCGCACCGAGCACTACGGCTACGCCTTGCGCAAGGCGCTGGCCGAGCTCGGCCTGGAGATCGACGAGAACACGCTCTACCCCCTGCTCCGCCGGCTCGAGTCGCAGGGCCTGCTCGACAGCCAGTGGCGCGAAGAAGACAAACGCAACAAACGCTTCTATCGAGTCTCCGACCAGGGCGAAGCCATCCTGCTTCAACTGCTCGCGGAGTGGGAAGACATCAACGCATCGCTGCGCTGCATCACGCAAGGGAAACCCGCAGTCGATTCCATTCAGTCAGAGGTGAAAGGATGACGGCCATGACACAGGTTGACCGCTATCTCAAGACCGTGGGGATGTTCCTGCCCGACAGGCAGAAGGACGACATCCTCAACGAGCTTTCCGACCATCTGCGTTCGCGCATCGAGGACAGAGAAGAGGAACTTGGCCGGCCGCTGACCGAGGCCGAGCAGAACGACGTCCTTCAGTCGTACGGGCATCCGATGACCGTGGCGAATCGTTACCGCCCCGAGTCGGGAGGCCTGGTGTTCGGCAAGGAGGTCATCGGGCCGGCGCTGTTCCCGCTGTACCTGCGCGTGCTGGGCATCAGCCTACTCATCGCTCTGGCGGTGCAGATCATATTGACGATCACGCTGGACCTGCCAAACGACTCGACGTTCGCGCGCCTCGTGGGGCAGGCTTTCATGCAGTCGGCGGCCGTCACGCTCGTCTTTGCGCTGATCCAGCGCGCGGCCAAAGTGAGCCCGGACCAGTGGGAGTGGCTGACCGGCGCCTCCGAAGCGATCGCGCCGACGAGCAAGGCGCCGCGGGTCTCGCGACTCGAGTCGGCGTTGCAGATCGTGCTGATGGCGATCTTCATCCTGGTCACGCATCGCGTGCTCGCCGATCCTGAAGCGGGCGTCGGCCCGTTCCGGCTCGCGCCGATCTGGCACATGCTCTATTGGCCCTTCATCGTCGTGATGGCGGCTGGGTTGGTTCAAGCGGCGATCAACTTCGTGAAGCCGGAATGGGTGCGATTTCAGGCGGCGACGCAGGTGGGCTTCGAGGTCGTGTCACTGACGCTGATCGGGATCTTGCTGGCGGCGGGCACCTGGGTGACGGTCGTCGTTCCGGCCGCGGCCACCTCGGTCGAGGCACAGAAGCTGGCCGAGAGCGCACCCTATCTGAATCAGTTCTTCCTGATCGGGCTGGTCATCAGCGTGGCAATCTCGCTCTATCAGTTGGTCCAGAACGTGCGCCGGTATCGCCGGCTGGGCCCGTAAGCCGAACAGACACAAATCGGGAGTGTCCCGATGTCGGAGCTTGAACTCCGGGATCTTGGCGATCGGGTCGATGGCGTAGTCCTGCGTGAGCACGTTCGCCGGCGCCTCAGCCCAATGGAACGCGAGGAAGATCACGCCAGCCGGCACATGTTCACTGACCCTGGCCAGCGTCCTGACTTCCCCGCGTCGGCTCCGGATGACCACCGGCGCCGCGTCTTCGATGCCGGCCGCACGAGCGTCGACGGCGTTGATCTCGACCCAGTCGCGCGGGTCGCGCCAGTGCAGGGGTGCGCTGCGGCGCGACATCGTGCCGGTGTGATAGTGGTACAGCACTCGCCCCGTCGACAGCACGAGCGGATACTCAGCGTCGGGCTGCTCGACCGGCGGCTTCGCCGCGACCGCGTGGAACTTGCCAAGGCCGCGCGTGAACGTGGTGTGGTGCAGGATCGGCGTGCCCGGATGATCCTCGCTCGGGCATGGCCAGACCAACCCCTCGTCGCCAAGCCGCCTGTGCACGATGCCGCGGTACGACGGCGTCACCAACGCGATCTCGTCCGCGATCTGCGTAGGGCTGGTGTAGGTCCAGTGATGAATGACGGATGACGAATGACGAAGGCTTGTGGCTGAATCTTCGTCGTTCGTCCTTCGTCCTTCGTCAGCTTTCGCGTTACCCGTGCCCAACAGCCCCTCCAGCCTCCTCCCCAACTCGTTCACCACCCACCAATCAGGCTTCGCCTCGCCCGGCGACTTGAGGACCGGGTGGATGAGTTGGACGCGGCGCTCGGTGTTGGTCTTGCTGCCGTCCTTTTCGAGCCACGAGGCCGCCGGCAGAATGACGTGCGCCAGCTGCGCCGTCTCGCTGAGGAAGATCTCCTGAACGGCCAGGAAGTCGAGCGTGCGCAACGACTCTTCGACATGCTCGAGGTGCGGGTCGCTCAGCATCGGGTTCTCGCCCATGATGTACATGGCGCGCACGCGCCGATCGTGGGCCGCGGACATCACCTCGGTGACCGTCAGGCCGGGCTTCGCGGGCAGATCCACGAGCCCCCACTTAGCGGCCACGGCCTTGCGCTTCTCGTCGTCGATCACCTTCTGATAGCCGGGGAGCACGTCGGGCAGTGAGCCCATGTCGCTCGCGCCCTGGACGTTCGACTGGCCGCGCAGCGGGTTGACGCCCGTGCTCGGCTTGCTCAACTGACCCGTCAGCATCGCCAGGTTGGCCAGCGAGAGCACCATCTCGGTGCCGTTGCGGCGCTGAGTGATGCCCATGGCCCAGTAAATGCCCGAGTGGCCGCGGCTTTCGCCCGTGTACTTCGAAACCCCGCTCGCTCTTTCGCCAAGCGCATACATGCGCGCCGCCTTGACGATCTTGTCGGCAGGCACGCCGCTCTCGAGCGCGGCAAGCTCGGGCGTGTACAGCTCGACCGACTTTGCGAACTCCTCGAAGTTCTCGGTGCGCGCGGCGATGAAGTCCTTGTCCGCCCAGCCTTCGCGCAGGATGACGTGCGCCATCGCCAGGAAGACATAGATGTCGGTGCCGGGCTTCGTCTGCAGCCAGAGCGTGGCGTGCTCGGCCAGCGGGATCCGGCGCGGATCGACCAGCAGCAGATTCGCGCCGCTCTTCACGGCGCGCACCATCTCGTAGCTGATCACGGGGTGCGACTCGCTCGTGTTCGAGCCTGTGACGAACAGGCAATCGACATCGCGGATCTCGCGGACCGGGTTAGTCATCGCGCCGCCGCCGAAGGCCATGCCCAGGCCTGAGACCGAGCTGGCATGGCACAGCCGCGCGCAGTGGTCGACGTTGTTGGTGCCGATGGTGGCGCGCATCAGCTTCTGGAAGACGTAGTTGTCTTCGTTCGTGCAGCGCGCCGAGGCCAGGCTGGCCACCGAATCCGGGCCCGTCGCCGTGACGGCCTCGGCCAGCTTGCGCGCGACGAGGTCGAGCGCGACGTCCCACGAAACGGTCACAAAGTCGTCCAGAGTCGCGCGCTGCGTCGGGCCGAGAAGCCACGGCTCGGGCGTCAGGCCGAGCTGGTGCGCCAGATCCCTGCGGACGAGCGGATGGGTGAGCCGGTCGGGGTGCTGGACGAAGTCCCAGCCGAAGCGGCCCTTGGTGCACAGGAACTCGCCATTCACGGGCGCGTCAGCGTAGCCCTGGGCGTAGACGATCCGATTGCCCTTGGTGCGGAACTCGACCCCGCATCCGACCCCGCAATACCCGCAGATCGTGCGCTGTCGCCCCAGCTCCCATTCGCGGCCCTGCTTGAGCCGCGACACCGGAAGTAGCGCGGCGGTCGGGCAGACCTGGACGCAGCTGCCGCAGAACACGCAGCTCGTGTCTTTCAGGGGCTCGTCGAACGGCGTGGCGACGTGGCTGCCGAACCCGCGGTCGACGATCTCGATCGCGTGGGCGCCGACGACCTCGTCGCAGACGCGCACGCACTTGGCGCACAGGATGCAGTACTGGTGATCGCGGATGAAGAACGGGTTGTCGTCCTGATACAGCGTGCGCGACAGCTTGAAGTCGTGAGTGGTCTCGGTCAGGCCGTACTCATACGCGTACTTCTGCAGCGCGCAGGCGCCCGCTTTGTCGCAGGTGACGCAGTCGAGCGGATGATCGGACACGAACAGGTCGATGGTGTCGCGGCGCAGGGCGGTCAGCTGATCGCTCTGCGTGCGCACGATCATGCCGGCCTCGCAGGCCAGGCCGCAGCTGGGGATCGGGTTCGGCCGGCCCTCGGCCTCCACCAGGCACAGGCGGCAGCCGCCCGAGGGCTTCAACTCGGGGTGATGGCACAGCCGCGGGACGTCGATGTCGTGCGCCAGGGCGGCGTCGAGGACCGTGGTGCCCGGGCGAACGCTGAGGGTCTGGCCGTCGATGGTCAACGTGATCATGTGGGCTGCCCCTCCCCGATCAGGGCGTCGTATTCGTGGCGGAAATAGCGGAGCGTGCTCAGCACAGGGTTGGGCGCGGATTGCCCGAGCCCGCACAGGCTGGTGCGCTTGACGAGCTCGCCCAGTCGCTGCAACTTTTCGACGTCGGTTTTCGTGGCGCGGCCGGCCACGATCTTGTCGAGCAGGCCGCGCATCTGCACCGTCCCGACGCGGCAGGGCACGCACTTGCCGCAGCTCTCGTCAGCGCAGAACTCCATGAAGAAGCGCGCGACGTCGGGCATGCTGCTGCTCTCGTCGAGCACGATCAGGCCGCCCGAGCCCATGATCGCGCCGAGCACGCGCAGGCTCTCGTAGTCCATCGGTGTGTCGAGGTGCGCGGCCGGGATGCAGCCGCCGCTCGGGCCGCCGGTCTGCGCGGCCTTGAAGGCCTTGTCGCCCGGGATGCCGCCGCCGATGTCGAAGACGATCTCGCGCAGCGTGATGCCCATGGGCACCTCGATCAGGCCGGTGCGATTGAGCTTGCCGGCCAGCGCGAAGATCTTGGTGCCCTTGCTCTTCTCGGTGCCCACCGAGGCGAAGCGCTCGGCGCCCTGAGCGAAGAGGGGCGCAAGGTTGGCGAAGGTCTCGACGTTGTTGATCAACGTCGGGCAGCCCCACAGACCGCTCTGGGCCGGATACGGCGGGCGCATGCGCGGCACGCCGCGGTTGCCTTCGACGGAGGCCATCAGCGCCGTCTCCTCGCCGCAGACGAAGGCGCCCGCGCCGATGCGGATGTCGAGCGTGAAGTCGAAGCCCGTGCCCAGGATGTTCTTGCCCAGCAGGCCCTGACGGTTCGCCGCGCGGATGGCGCGCTCGAGGCGCTTGACCGCCAGCGGATACTCGCCGCGCACATAGAGGTAGCCCTGCTGCGCGCCGACGGCGTAGCCCGCGATCAACATCCCCTCGATGACCTGATGCGCCAGATCCTCCATGACCGTGCGGTCCATGTACGCGCCGGGATCGCCCTCGTCGCCGTTGGCGATGACGTACTTGCGCTGGCTCGACTGCTCGCGGACGGCCCGCCACTTGGTGCCGGTCGGGAAGCCCGCGCCGCCGCGCCCGCGCAGCCCGCTGCGCGCCACCTCGTCGCAGGCCTGTTCGGGCGTCATCGTCGTCAACACCTTGACCAGCGCGGCATAGCCGCCGTGAGCGATGTAGTCCTCGATCCGCTCCGGGTCGATGCGGCCGTTGAGCGCCAGCACGACTTTGTGTTGGCGGGCGAAGAACGGATGCGTCTCGGGGAGGACGTGTTCGGCCAACGTCGCGTCCTGAGGAGCAGCTGGGGTCTCCGCCGCCACGATCCGACGCGCGACATCCGGATCCACATCCTGAAACAGGACGGGCTCCTCGCCGTCGACTTCGCGCCGCACGAGCGGGCCGCTGCCGCACAGGCCGAGGCAGCCCGAGGTCGCCACCTGCACGTCGGCGCCGAGGCCGTGCTCTTTGACGGACGCCGTCAGGGCTGCGCGCACGCCCTCGGCGCCAGACGAGAGGCAGGCGGTGCTGCCGCAGGCCCACAGGCGGCAGCGATGTTTGGCGCGGCGTTCCTGCTCGCTGGCCGTGATGGTCTGGAGATCGGTGGGCTGCATCACTCACCATCCTTCGCGGGCGTCTGAGCGATCGCGCTCTGCACGCGCTCGACGGTGGCCGCTGGCGCGTTGCGCGCCAGCACCGTGCCGTCCATGACGATCATGGGGGCCAGCCCGCAGCTGCCGAGGCAACGCGCGGTCGAGAGGCTGAGTTTGCCATCGGCCGTTGTGCCGCCGCTCTTGACGTCGAACTCGCGCTCGAGCGCTGACACGATGTCACCGGCGCCCTTGACGTAGCAGGCCGTGCCGAGGCAGACGATGCAGGTGTGTTCGCCTTTGGGTTTGAACGTGAAGAGGTGGTAGAACGTCGCCACGCCGTAGACGCGCGCGAGCGGCACGTGCAGCTCGTTGCCGACGTAGCGGATCAGCTCCGGGGAGAGAAAACCGAACGCCTCCTGGGCGGTGTTGAGCACCTCCAGGAGGGCGTCTCCTCGGGCATCGAACTTTTTGATTGTGCGGTCCACCAACTTGAGTCGAGGGTCGTTGGTCAAGTCAGAGGTGGACATGAGCACTCACCTTTTATCGACAGGGACGGTGCCGCCCGGCTGCGGCGCCGTTTCCTTATGAGGCTTGCCGCGCAGATAGATCAGCCAGTAGATCAGGCCGACCATGACGGCGCCGCCGATGATGTTGCCGAGGGTGACCGGCACGAGGCTGGCGCCGAAGTTAGCCCAGGTGAGATGCGGGTAGTCGGCGGGCGTTTTCTGGATCAGGTCCCAGAATGTGCTCGGCGCGCCGGCCTTGACGAACAGCGCCAGCGGGATGAAGTACATGTTGGCGATGCTGTGCTCGAAGCTGGCCGCGACGAAGGCCGTGATCGGCGGGATGATGGCCAGGATCTTGTCGGTGGTCGTGCGAGCGCTGAAGCACAGCCAGACCGCCATGCACACCAGGGTGTTGCACAGGATGCCGGCCGCCAGTGCGGGGAGGAAGGCCAGGCCGGTCTTGGTCTCTCCGATCGCGAGGATGTTCAGCCCAACCACGCCCTGACCCGACATGTAGTGGTTGGCGGCGAAGACCAGGGCCGCTGTCAACACGGCCCCGACGAAGTTGCTGAAGTAGACGATGACCCAGTTCCGCAGCAGCGCCGTGAGCGAGACCTTGCCGCTGGCGAAGGCCATGACGATCAGGGTGTTGCCGGTGAAGAGCTCGGCGCCACCGACCACGACCATGATCAGGCCGAGGCCGAAGGCCAGGCCCGCGATCGTGCGGATCACGCCGTAGGGGAGCATGCCCGAAGCGCCGGCCGTGGCGACGGTGGAGAACATGCCGCCGATGGCGATGAAGGCCCCGGCCAGGACACCGAGGGCAAAGAGGCTGACAAAACTGGCCTGAGCTTTGCGAACACCGGCCTGGGCGGCTTTCTCAGCCATGGCCGGGGGAAGGATGGCATCAAACGATGAGACCTCAGCACTCATGGGCGAAAACCTCCCTATGGAACTTTTCGGGGACGGGTTCGTCACATCCTGCCGCGCCTAATCGGCCTTGTCTACTGTCATTTGTCCGGACGTGGCCGTTTTTTGTAACACCCTTTCAGGTTACTCCAGAGGCGCAGATGGCATAAGCCGATCTCCACCCAACGAGAAGAGTCCTCAAGGGGTCAGGCGCCCGGAGCCTCGCGGTTCCACATGGCATAAAGAAGCACGCCGGTGGCCACCGCCAGGTTGAGCGAGGTCACGCGGCCGCGCATCGGCAGCCGCACGACCTCGTGGCAGGCGGCCTCCTGAGCGGGCGTGAGGCCCTCGCGCTCGCTGCCCATGACGAGGATTGAAGGCCGGGCATACGTCGCAGCGCGGTAATCGACGGTGCCGTTCTCGGAGGTGCCGATCAGGTTGTACCCCTGGCCGGCAGCCCATGTCGCAAACTCGTCAAACGACGTGGTGACGATGGGCAGCCAGAAGAGCGCGCCGAGGCTGGCGCGCACGGCGTTGGGATGGCCGGGGTCAGCGCCGCCGTCGAGCAGCACGAGCCCGTTGGCGCCGACGGCATCCATGGTGCGCAGCACGGTGCCGATGTTGCCCGGGTCCTGTGGCCGGACGAGCGCGACGAGCCAGGGATGCGTCGCGGCGGTCAGCGCGGCGAGTGTGGCCAGCGGTCGCCTGACGACAGCCAGCACACCCTGAGGATTGTCCTTATCGGCCAACGAGCGGAACACGTCTTCGGCCAGGGCGTAGACGCGTCGACCCGCCTTGCGCTGGGTCTCGAGCAGATCGTTGGCGAACGGGCTCTTGAGCAGGTCAGGCGAGTAGCAGATCCAGGCCACTTCGGCGCCGGCCTCGATCGCCTCCCCGACATGGCGGATGCCTTCGGCCACGAACAGGCCTGTCTCGTCGCGGACCTTGCGCTGTTGAAGCTTGCGCGTGAGTTTGACGTCGGGGTTGCGGGGGTTGGTGAGGGTCGGTGGCACAGTTGGATTCTACAAGAAACCGGGAGTGTCCCGATGTCCCCCGATGTCCAGCGCTCAAGCGCTGGACATCGGGGGACATCGGGACACTCCCGGTTTCTTCCCGCCAAGACATACGATGAGTTTGACCACTGCCGCAGGTCACCCATATAATCAAGCCCTGCAGACGAGATAGCTCCCAGGCAAGCTCTAAACTCATATGATGACCTCACCCAACCGCGTCCGCGTCTGGCAGGAAGAGCAGCAGATCCCGACCTATCGCGTCGGCCAGCCGGATCGTAACCCGATGTTCCTTGAGAAACGCGTCTATCAGGGCAGCAGCGGAGCCGTCTACCCATACCCCGTCATCGATCAGGTCGCTGACACCGCCACGCTCGAAACGTGGACGGCCGTCTACCTCGAGAACCGCTACCTCAAGATCATGATCCTGCCCGAGCTCGGCGGCCGGGTGCAGATGGCGCTCGACAAGACCAACGGCTACCACTTCATCTACTACAACCAGGTCATCAAGCCGGCGCTGGTCGGGCTGGCCGGACCCTGGGTTTCGGGCGGAATCGAGTTCAACTGGCCGCAGCACCATCGCCCCAGCACGTACATGCCCGTCGAGTGGCAGCTCGTCGAGCACCCCGACGGCAGCGCCACGGTGATCTGCGCCGAGATCGAGCGCATGTTCTTCACGAAGGGCGTGCACGCCTTCACGCTCCACCCCGACCGCGCGGTGCTGCAGATCGATGTCCAGCTCTCCAACCGCACCGATCAGCCGCAGACCTTCCTGTGGTGGGCCAACCCGGCCGTCCACGTCAACGACGACTATCAGTCCGTCTTCCCGCCGGACGTGCACGCCGTGATGGATCACGGCAAGCGCGACGTCAGCGACTTCCCGATCGCAACAGGCACTTACTACAAAGTCAACTACGCGCCCGGCACCGACATCTCGCGCTACAAGAACATCCCGGTGCCGACGTCGTATATGGCCCATCATTCGGACTTCGATTTCGTCGGCGACTACGACCACGGCAAGTCCGCGGGCATGCTGCACGTCGCCAACCACCACCTCGTGCCCGGCAAGAAGCAGTGGACCTGGGGCAACAGCACCTTCGGCCAGGCCTGGGATCGACACCTGACCGACTCCGACGGCCCCTACATCGAGTTGATGTGCGGCGCCTTCACCGATAACCAGCCCGACTTCTCGTGGCTGATGCCCGGTGAGGAAAAGCGCTTCCGCCAGTCCTTCATGCCCTATAAGGCCATCGGCCCCGCGACGCAGGCCAACGAAGACGCCGTGCTGCATCTCAGCGTCGAGCGCGACACCGCCGAGTTGGGCGTCTATCTCACCACGCCGCGCACGGTGCAGGTGACGCTCGAGGTCGTTGGCGCCGTTCTTTGGTCGCGCACGGCGGAGCTGTCACCCGAGACGACTCTGCACGAGACAATCGAGCTGCCCACAGCCACAGCGTCGACTGACGTCACGGCGCGCGTGCTCACGCCAGAAGGTCGCGAGATCCTGTCTTTCACGCCGCTTCGGCCCGAGCACCCGCCCCGGCCGAACCCGGCGACGCCCGCGCCGCTGCCGGCCGACGTGGCTTCCAACGAGGAGCTCTATCTGCACGGCCTGCACCTTGAGCAGTATCGTCACGCGACGTATGCGCCAGAGCCGTACTATGAAGAGGCGCTGCGTCGCGATCCGGGGGACAGCCGCTGCCACATCGCGCTCGCCCGCCTGCTTTGGCGCCGCGGGCAGTTCGCGGCCGCCGAGCGACACCTGCGCGCCGCCATCGAGCGCCTGACGCTGCGCAATCCGAATCCCTACGACGGCGAGGCGCACTATCAACTCGGCCTCGTGCTCACGTTTCAAGGTCGCACGCGCGAAGCCTTCGACGCGTTCTACAAGTCGACCTGGAACGCGGCCTGGCAGGACAGCGCCTTCTTCCAGCTGGCGCGATTGGCCGCCGTGCACGGCGACCTCGAGCAAGCCCTGCGCCTGAGCGGGGATGCGCTGCGTCGCAACCACTCGCATCATACGGCGCGCCATTTGAGGATCGCGTTGTTGCGCCGACTCGGACATACCGACGACGCGGCGAAGGAGATCGCTGTCGCCTTGTCCCTCGACCCACTCGAGTTTGGCGCGCTGTGGGAGCGCGAGCGACTCGGCGCGAGCGAGCCGGGAGCCTTTGCGGCGCTGGCGCGCGGCAACACGCATCTCTACACCGAGCTGGCGCTCGATTACGCCCGCGCTGGTCTGCATGCCGAGGCCGTGCAGTTGCTCGAGGCGACGCCTCAGCCCGATCCGCTGGCGCACTACTATCGCGCGACGTCGCTCGCCGCCCTGGGCGAAGAGGCAGAAGCGCGCGCTGCCGTCGACGCCGCTGAGGCGCTGTCGCCCGATGGCTGTTTTCCGCATCGCGTTGAAGCGTTGCTCGCGCTGCAAACGGCGTTGCGCCTGAACCCGCGGGCCGCTCGAGCCCCATACTACATCGGCACCTTCTGGTACGCGCAGCGCCAGTACGATGAAGCCATCACCGCCTGGGAACAGGCCCGCGAACGCGACAGGCTTCTCGCGACAGTGCAGCGCAACCTCGGCCTCGCCTACTACAACAAACGCGGCGATGCCGCTCGCGCGCTGGCCGCCTACGAAACGGCTGTGGCGCTGGATTCGACTGACGCGCGTGTGCTGTTCGAATACGATCAACTGCGCAAGCGCCTGAACCACGCGCCAGCAGTCCGGCTGGCCACGCTCGATCGACACCCGGCGGAGGTGGCGCGCCGCGACGACCTGACCGTCGAGTGGCTGGCTCTGCTCAACCTCAACGGCCGCTCGGCCGATGCGTTGTCGACGGTGCTCGCGCGCAACTTCCATCCGTGGGAGGGTGGCGAGGGCAAAGCGCCGGCGCAGTACGTGGCTGCCCTCGTCAATCTCGGCCTGGCTGACCTCGCCGCCGAGCGGCCCGAGGCCGCGATCGAGTGGCTCGAGCGCGCGCTGACGTTCCCGCTCAACCTCGGCGAGGGCAAACTACCCAACGCCTTCGACAACAACATTCATTACTGGCTCGGCCGTTCACATCAACGGCGCCACGACGACTCCGCCGCGACCCGACACTTTGAACTGGCGACGCGCGGCTCGAGCGAGCCGGCATCGGCCCTGTATTACAACGACCAGCCGCCGGACCTGATCTTCTATCGCGGCCTGGCGCTGCGTAAGCTCGGTCGCGAAGCCGAGGCCCGTCAGGTCTTCGAGACACTCGCGGACTACGGCCGCACTCACGTAAACGACAGCGTGGCCTTCGACTACTTCGCCGTGTCGCTGCCCGACTTCCTTGTGTTCGACGACGATTTGACGCTGCGCAACCGTATCCATTGCGACTACATGCTCGGGCTCGGACTCCTTGGCCTGGGCCAGACCACGGCGGCGGCCGCGCAGTTCGAGCGCGTCCTCGACGCCGACGCTTCCCATCAGGGCGCGCACCATCACCTGGCGTTCTGCCAGGCTAACGCGCCCGTGGACCTCGGGGGCGGACCTTAGCCGCGGATTGCGCAGATTTCGCGGATTGTTTTCGGCGATTGAAGGCGCACCGGTTATCCGATCTCAATCATCCGCGAAATCTGCGCAATCCGCGGCCAAAACAACGGCTGACGCCCCAGGCCGTAACGCCCGGAAACCGACCCTTTTGCGGATGGCGAGCCTCGACGGCGCGGCGTATCCTGACGCTGCGCCGGAACCGAATCCACCTGAACCGGCGTGGGGGAAGCCATGCCGTTCGCCGTCCGAACCGCGCGCGCGCTTGTCGTCGCGATGGGCGCGATCATCATCAGCCTGTTCGTCGTCGCGCGGCCTCCCCGGCAGGCCCAGGCCGCCGATCCGATCTCCAATCCGCAGCCGATCAGCAACATCCTCGCGCCCGGCACCACCAGCATCGACTTGAGCGTTACGACGGCTTCGTCGACCAGTTGCGCGTACGCGGTCGGGGCCGACAGGGCCTTTGCGCAGATGACGGCGTTCACACAGACCGGCGGGACGACCCACCACACGACGGTCGCGCTCAATACGGATCCCAAGATCGTCAACAACGTGTTCGTGCGCTGCGCCGCGCAGCCCAGCTTCGTGCTGCCCCTGAAGTACCGCGTGCGCACGGTCGCGAGCCCTCGCTACCCGCGCATCGGCAACCTGTGGGGCTGGGGCGAGTGGAAGTGGGACGCTCACAAGAGCATCGCCGAGATGGCGAAGGTCGATCTATGGATGGGCGCAGACGTCTATGACATCAGCGAGCTTCCGCAGTATCAATCCGACTTCCAACAGCTACGCGCGCTGAACCCGAACGTATTGATCCTGGCCTCGATCAACGCCGTCGAGCCGTACACCGACACGATCCCTGAGAGTTATTACCTGCACGACGTCAACGGCCAGCGCATCGAGGTCTGGCCGGGCTCGTATCGGCTCAACCTCACCAAACCCGAGGTCGCCGACTATCAGGCGAACTTCGCCTATCAGCGCATGGCGCAGGCCGGCTTCATCCACGACGGGTTGTTCATCGACAACGTCTTCCTGGCACAGTCGTGGTTCGACACCGACATTTACGGCAACCCTGTGCAGATCGACGCGAACGAGGATGGCCAGCCTGACGCGGCGGCGACGCTCGACGCGGCCTGGCGCGCGGGCGTGCTGCGCGAGGTCGAAGCAATCCGGACGTTGATGCCGAACATCATCCTCAGCGGGCATGCGCTCGAGATCGACGAACCGCGCATCGCCGCCACCTTCAACGGCGACAGCTTCGGCTTCGCGTCCGCCGACATCGTCGAAGGCGAAGAGACGTTCGCCGCTGAGCATCAGCGCTACGACGCCTGGATGACGCAGGCGCGCTCGCCGCGGATCGTGATGTATGAGGGCTCGCCGATCGATCTATTCGCCTACGGCTACGACTACGAGCCACTGTCGAAGGTGACGGCCTCGGGCGCGGCGTTCGCGCAGGGCTTTTATCCGTGGATGCGCTTCGCGCTCGGACTGACGCTGCTCAACGACGGCTACTACGCCTACGAATGGGGCGACACCTGGCACGGAAACGCCTGGTGGTATGACGAGTACGACGTCGACCTCGCCGGGCCGGTCGGCCCTGCAACGCTCGTGCCGGTCTCGGGCTTCTCGGCCGGCCCGAACCTCGTGGCCAACCGGGGATTCGAAGACGCGACGCTGGCGCCGTGGACGAGCTGGGTCGATAGCGCCAACGGTTATGCCGCCACATTCACGCGCGACACAGCTTCACCCGGCGCCGGCTCGGCATCGGCCCGCATCACAGTCACGCAGGCCGGCGGCGAAGACTGGCGGATAGATTTCAATCAGCCGAATCGATCGCTTGTCGCGGGCACGGCCTACGAGGTTCGATTTTTGGCGCGCGCCTCGGCCGCGCGACCGCTGACCGTTGGGGTGACCAAAGGCGTGCCGAACTGGGACGGCTACGGCCTGTGGCAGACCGTGAACCTGTCGACGAGCTGGCAGGAATACGTCGTGCCTTTCGAGGCCACTGCCACGGCCTCTGATGCTCGGCTGCAATTCCTGTCCGGCGAGACGACCGGCACCATCTGGCTCGACGAGATCCGTCTGACGAAACGCGCGCCCGACGTCTGGCGCCGCGACTTCGGCACCGGCGCGGTGCTGGTCAACGGAACCGCTCAGGCGCAGACGATCTCGGTCGGAAGTGGGTTGAGGCGCTTCGCCGGAGCGCAGGCCCCACGCGATCAGCGCATCCTCCATGACAGCTCTGGCTTTACAACGCTTGCGGGCAGCTGGAACGTGACGACTCTCGACAGCGGCGAGTGGAAGGCCAGCGGCCCGTTCTTCCACAGCTTCGGCACGACAGCCCACAAATTGAGCGCGGGCTCAGGCGAAGCGCGCTGGACGATCCCAATCACGGCGACTGGCGTCGCCGCGACTGATACTTACACCTTCAGCGTGTGGTATCCGGCGGCGCCTGAGGCCAGCGCCTGGACCACGGCCGCCACGTACGACCTGCTCGTCAACGGCAGCCAAGTCGCGACGCGCACGCTCAACCAGCGCCTGAACGGCGACACCTGGCAGGTGATCGGCACCGCCGCCTTGAGCGCGGGCTCGTCGGTGGTTCTGCGACTGACGTGTGCGGCGCCCTGCGTCGCGGACGCCGTCTACGTCGAATCGGCGTCGCGCTACAACGACGGCTCGGCGGCCTCGACGGTCACGCTTCAGCCCTTCGATGCGATTGTGTTGGTGCGGGATCTTCCGAACCGGTTGTACATGCCGGTGATGCGGCGCTGAAGAAGCCTTCCCGAACGGACGTCAAAGGGCCCAGGCAACCTTTGACGTCCGTTCGGCGGAAATGCTACAACCCGTTCGCGGCGATGACGTCGCGATACCAGTAGAACGAGTCCTTCGGCGTGCGCTTGAGCGTCGCGTAGTCGACGTGGATCAGGCCGAAGCGCTGCTTGTAGCCCTCGGCCCATTCGAAGTTGTCGAGCAGCGACCAGTGCAAATAGCCGCGCACGTCGACGCCGTCTTGCGTGGCGCGCTGCAGCTCGGTCAGATAGCGCGTGGTGAAGTCGATGCGAGCGCCGTCGTGGACGCGGCCGTCGACGCCGACCCAATCCGTCGAGGACAGGCCGTTCTCGGTGATGTAGATCGGGGTCTTGTAGCGCTCGTACAGGAAGCGCGGCCCCCAGTACAACGCTTCGGGTGTCACCGGCCACGGGAACGCCGTGTGCGGAAAGCCGTCAGCGAACGGCACCATCTCAGGGCCGTTGGCGCCGGCGCGCACGTAGATGCCCTGATAGATGTTGGCCCCGTAGAAGTCGATCGGCTGCGAGATGATGTCGAAATCGTCGGCGCCGATGACCGGCATGTCGGCCCCGTACAGCGCAACCCCATCCGCGGGGTAGCTCTTCAGGAAGATCGGATCCGAGAACCAGGAGTTGTTCCAGAAGTCCTTGCCGCGCACCGCGAACGTGGCCAGCCGCGCCGCCTCGACGTCGGCGGGGTTGTTGCGGTCGACCGGGATGGCCTGGCTGGCGACCGGCGCGAAGCCGATCTGCAGCGGCTGCTTGGCCACAGCGCGCATGGCCTGCACGGCGCGACCGTGAGCGAGCAGCGCGTGGTGGCCCACGCGCAGCACTTCGGCCCAGCCGAGCTTGTCGCCGGGGGCGTGCGCGCCGGTCGAGTGCCCGAGCCAGACGAAGCACTGCGGCTCGTTGTGCGTCATCCAATGAGTCACGCGATCCGAGAACTGTTCGGTCACGAGCGCGGCGTAGTCCGCAAACCAGCGCGGGCTATCGGCGTTGAGCCAGCCGCCCTGGCAGTAGAGCGCGTGCGGGAAGTCCCAGTGGAAGAGGGTGATGAACGGCTGGATGCCGGCCTCGAGCAGGCTGTCGATCAGTCGGTCATAGTAGTCGAGGCCCTGCTCGTTGACGGCTCCGGCGCCGGCCGGCAGGATGCGCGACCACGACAGCGAGAAGCGGTAGGCCTTTGATCCGAGTTCGCGCATCAACGCGACGTCGTCGCTGAAGCGATGGTATTGATCGCAGGCCACGGCCCCGTTGTGCCCGTTGTAGACCGTGCCCTCTTTGCGGCAGAACATGTCCCACACCGACAACCCGCGCCCGTCTTCGAAGGCCGCACCCTCGACCTGATACGACGCCGTCGCCGTGCCCCACACGAAACCCTTTGGAAACTCAAGTGTCGCCATGCCTCACCTCATCTTTGCCACGAATGACACGAATTCACGCGAATTGGCACGAATGACATTGTAAGAGCTTTGCCGCGGATGACGCGGATAGGTTCTGAACAATCTGCGTCATCCGCGCAATCCGTGGCCAAGACCTGTCACTCACCCAGGCTCACCCGCACCGCCACGGCCGTCACGCCAGCCGCCGGACGAGGCACCACCGAGCCGTGCACGACGGCGCCGTCGACTTCGAGGGTTACCTGCGAGCCGGGGCCGCGACGAACGACCTCGATGGCGTAGGTGACGCCCTGGAAGCGGCGCGTGGCCGTGAAGCCCGGCCAGCCCTCAGGCAGCACCGGCGCCACTTCGAGCCCGCTGAGGGTCGGACGGATGCCGAGCAGCCACTGCGTGATCGCGACGTAGTTCCAGGCAGCCGTGCCAGAGAGCCACGAGTTCTTGGCCTCGCCATGCGTGGCGGCGTCGCGGCCCGCGATCATCTGCGCGTACACGTAAGGCTCGCAGCGATGCACGTCGCTGATCGCCTCGCGCGCCGACGGGTTGATGCGCAGGTAGTAGTCGAACGCCGCATCGCCGCGGCCGACCAGCGCCTCGGCGATCATGATCCACGGATTGGTGTGGCAGAAGATGCCGGCGTTCTCCTTGTAGCCCGGCGGGTAGGACGAGATCTCACCCAGGTTGAGATAGTAGCGTGAGAACGCCGGCTGTTGCAGGACGATGCCGTGCGGTGTCGCCAGTCGCTCCTTCACCGAGTCGAGCGCCTTGACCGCGCGCCCATCCGCCAGGCCGATGCCGGCCAGGATACAGATGCCCTGCGGCTCGATGAAGATCTGGCCTTCCTCGCAGACCGAAGAGCCGACCGGGTTACTGAAGTCGTCGTAGGCGCGCCTGAACCAGGCGCCGTCCCAGCCGTGAGCGTCGGTGGTGGCCACCATCTTCGCGGCCTCGGCGCGGTAGCGTTCGGCCTCGTCGAGCCGGCCGCGCGCCGCGGCGATGTCGGCGAGTTCGTCGGCGGCCAGCACGAACAGGCCGGCGATGAAGACCGACTCGGCCACCTTGCCTTCTTTGTTGGTCGTGGTCTGGAAGGACTGGCCCGGCGTGTCGGAGAAGCAGTTCAGGTTCAGGCAGTCGTTCCAGTCGGCGCGGCCGATGAGCGGCAGGCCGTGCGGCCCGAGCCGATCGAGCGTGTATTGCAGGCTGCGCTGCAGGTGCTCGTACAGCGGCGTCTCAGTGCCCGCCGTGTTGTCGTAGGGAACCTGCTCGTCGAGGATCGACCAGTCACCGGTCTCTTTGAGATAGGCGGCGACCGCCAGGATCAGCCAGGCCGGGTCGTCGTTGAAGTTGCTGCCGACGTCGTTGTTGCCGCGTTTGGTGAGCGGCTGATACTGGTGATACGCTCCGCCGGTCGGGAGCTGCGTGGCGGCCGTGTCGATGATGCGCTCACGCGCGCGCTCGGGCACCATGTGCACGAAGCCGAGCAGGTCCTGGTTCGAGTCGCGGAAGCCCATGCCACGGCCGATGCCCGATTCGTAGAGCGAGGCCGAGCGCGACATGTTGAACGTCACCATGCACTGGTAGGCGTTCCAGATGTTGACCATGCGGTTGACGTGCTCGTCGGGCGTCTGCACCTGGACGATGCCGAGCAGGTCCGCCCAGTACGCGCGCAGGGCCTCGAACGCGGCGTCGACGTTGGCTCGCTGCAGATACTTGGCGATCACCGGCTTGACCGTGAGCTTGTTGATCGTCTGCGAGCCGGGCGGATCGAACTTGGCGTCGCGCGGGTTCTCGTGATACCCGAGGACGAAGATGACAGTGCGCTTCTCGCCGGGCTTGAGCGACAGCCGGACCTGATGCGCGCCCATCGGCTGCCAGCCGTGAGCGATCGAGTTGGTCAGATCGCCGCGCTCGACGGCCAACGGCTCGCGCCAATCGCGATAGGGTCCGAGGAAGGCGTCGCGCTGGGTGTCGAAGCCGGCCAGCGGCTCGGAGCAGGCGAAGTAGGCGAAGTGATCGCGGCGCTCGCGGTACTCGGTCTTGTGATAGATCACGCCGTCGTCGACCTCGACCTGGCCGGTGCTGTAGTTGCGCTGGTAGTTCGTGGAGTCGTCCCACGCGTCCCACAGCGCGAACTCGACGCTCGAGAACAGATCCAGCGAAGCCGGCTCATTGCGCTCGTTGACGATCTCGGTCTGCCAGATCTCGAGCGTCTCGCCCAGCGGCACGAAGTAGCGCGTCTCGGCGGAGATGCCGCGATAGGTCGACGCGATCGTCGTGTAGCCCATGCCGTGCCGACACGAGTAGCCTTCAAGCGGCGTCTTGGTCGGCTGCCATGAGGGCGACCAGTAGGCGCCATCGGCCGCGTCGCGGAGGTAGAGATAGCGGCCGCCGATGTCGAGCGGTGCGTTGTTGTAGCGGTAGCGCGTCAACCGGCGCAGGCGCGCGTCGCGATAGAAGCTGTAGCCGCCAGCCGTGTTCGAGATGATGCCGAAGTAAGACTCGCAGCCCAGGTAGTTGATCCACGGGAGCGGTGTATCAGGGCGCGTGATGACATACTCGCGGCGGGCGTCGTCGAAGGTTCCGTACTTCATGATGGGATCATCCTGTGCCGCCACGTCGCTAGACGGGCCATGGCAATAGGTGCAGATCGGCAGCCCACGGGGCATTCGGTCTGCTGGGCTGAGGCCATCATACTCCAAAAAACACCGTTTTGGGAGCGCTCCCAATAGGCCCCTCCCGCATCGCCGCGGGTTGGAGATGCGCCCGTGGGAGTCTCGGCGATGCTGCCCTCCCCCTACTGGGGAGGGCGCGCCGCCACAGGGCCAGGGCCCTTTCGACAACCTTCGGCGGCGCGGGTGGGGTACGATACCGGCATGTCCCTCACCGACCCTGAACGCGTCGCGGCGCTCGAATGGCCGACGGACCGCGTCGACATGGTGCTCGACACCGACACCTACAACGAGATCGACGACCAGTTCGCCCTGGCCCACGCGGCTCTCTCGCCGGAGCGGATCAACCTGCAAGCCGTGTACGCCGCGCCCTTCCACAACGAACGCTCCACCGGCCCGGCCGACGGCATGGAGAAGAGCTACGAAGAGATCGAACGCGTGCTCGCTCGATTGGGGCGCCACGATCTTGATGTCCTGCGCGGGTCGATGCGCTGGCTGCCCGGACCCGATACGCCTGTGCCCAGCCCGGCCGCCGTCGACCTTGCCGCGCGGGCGATTCAGCACGAGTCGGGCAGACTCTACGTGGTTGCGATCGGCGCCCCGACCAACATCGCCAGCGCGCTGCTGATGGCGCCCCAGATCGCCGAGCGCATCGTCGTGGTCTGGCTCGGCGGCCACGCCCGTCACCACTGGGACACGCGCGAGTTCAACCTTGTGCAGGATCTGAACGCCACGCGCGTCTTGCTTGACAGCGGTGTCCCGCTCGTGCGCGTGCCGTGCCTGGGCGTCGCCGAGCACCTGCGCACGACCGAAGCCGAGCTGGCCGCCTACGTGCAGGGCCACGGCCCGGTCGCCGACTACCTGTATCAGACCTTCGCTGACGTGTACCCCGACCACTTCGCGAAGTCACGCGTGCTGTGGGACGTGGTCGCCGTGGCCTGGTTGATCGACCCGGCTTTCACGACCACGGCGCTGTTGCCGAGCCCGCTCGTCTCGGAAGCGTTCACCTTCAGCGAGGATCCACGCCGGCATCTCATCCGCGAGGTGATCGCGCTCAACCGGGATGCCATCCTGGCAGATTTGTTCACGCGGCTGCGCAAATGAGCTGTACAGCTCCGCCCCACCTCCAGAGGAAGAAATAGCGAAAAAACGATGTGGCCCGGTGCCCCGGCAAAAGCCGGGGCACCGGGCCACATCGTTTTTTCGCTGACATGCAGAACCGGCGCGCCTCGTGTTCAGTCGGAATGGCTGGCAAAGGCCATCGTGTAGAGATCGAAGTAGCGGCCGCGGCGCTCGAGGAGCTGGGCGTGGGTGCCCTGCTCGATAATGCGCCCATGATCCATCACCACGATCAGATCCGCGCGTGTGATAGTCGAGAGCCGGTGAGCGATGACGAAGGCCGTGCGCCCGGCCAGCAACCGCTCGAGCGCGGCCTGGATGACACGCTCAGTCTGCGTGTCGATGCTCGACGTGGCCTCGTCGAGGATCAAGATGCGGGGATCGGCGAGCAGCGCGCGCGCGAACGAGATCAGTTGCCGCTGGCCGCCCGACAGGATCGCGCCGCCCTCACCGACAGGCGTGTCGTAGCCCTTCTCGAGCTTCATGATGAAGCCATCGGCGCCGACGGCCTCGGCCGCGCGCTTGACGTCCTCGATCGACGCATCCGGCCGCGCGTAGGCGATGTTGCTTTGGATCGAGCCCGAGAACAGGAAGGGATCCTGCAACACCACGCCGGTCTGGCGGCGGAGCGACTCCTGGGTCACGTCGCGCACGTCGACGCCGTCGATGCGCACGGCGCCCTCGCTGGCATCGTAGAAGCGCGAGATCAGGCGAACGAACGTCGATTTGCCAGCGCCAGTCTCGCCGACCAGCGCCACAGTCTTGCCCGGCTCGACATTCAGGTTGACATGATCGAGCACCGGAGAACCGTTCGGCGAGTAGCGAAACGTGACGTCGTCGAAGTCGACCCGACCGGTGACGGACGGCAGCGGGCGAGCGCCCGGCCGATCGGGCACCTCGACCGGGGTGTCGAGCAACTCGAAGATGCGCTCGCCGCTGGCCATCGTCGCCTGCAGGGCGTTGTAGCGCTGCGACAGGTCGCGGATCGGGTTGAAGAACCTGTCGATGTAGAGCGCGAACGCCACAAGCGTGCCGGGCGTCAGCGTCACGCCGAGCCAGCCGGTCTCGCCCAATACCGCGCGGCCGCCGATGTACAGCACGAGCGCCAGCGCCAGACTGCCGATCAGGTCGACCGACGGGAAGAAGATCGACACCAGCAGCGACGCGTAGTTGCTGGCACGCAGCAGGTTGCCGTTGACGTCGCGCTTGAAGACCGCCAGGTTGTAATCCTCGCGCCCGAACGATTGCACGACGCGCACGCCGACGATGTTCTCGTTCAGGGTGGCGTTGACCCAGCCGACCGCCGAGCGCACGCGCCGGTAGCTCTCGCGAGCGCGGCGCCTGAACAATTCGGTGGCGATCGCCATCAGCGGCAGCACAGTGAAACTCAGCAGCGACAGCCGCCAGTTGAGCAGCAGCATGGCCGCGACGATGCCGAACAGATCGATGAAGTCGCGAGCCACTGCGACGAGCGCCCAGACCACCATCTCGCGTACGACGCTGACGTCGTTGACGACGCGCGAGACGAGCCGGCCAACGGCGTAGCGGCCGAAGAAGCCCAGCGACAGGCGCTGCATGTGGTCGAACAGCGTGCGACGCAGATCGTAGACCACGTCCT
The DNA here is from genome assembly GCA_044226485.1 of Anaerolineales bacterium. GTDB lineage: Bacteria > Chloroflexota > Anaerolineae > Anaerolineales > UBA6663 > UBA6663. Next base: position 107,901 of record JBGAGY010000016.1, on the reverse strand, counting down.
GGCCGGCGCGCGCCATGATCTTCACGCGCACGTAGGTGCCGATCCAGAACACGCCGCCGGCGAGCAAATACAGGAGGACGGCCTGTCCGGTGCGGCCCAGGTCGCCTTTGGCGATGCCCTCGTCGATGGCGATGGCGATCAGGTACGGCCCGGCGATGTAGCCGACCATGGCCAGCGCCATCCACAGGATCGCCAGGCCGATGCGCCCGGCGTACGGCCTCACATAGGCCAGCAGCCGACGCGCGATGCGCGGGTCGTAGGCCTTGCCCAGGATCTCATCCTCGTTGGGTGGGGGCGTCTTGGGCGGGATCGCCTTGGGGGTCGCTGGAAGGGCTTTGGCGGTCATCGCACGGAACTCGGTTTAAGCGGCTTGTCTTCGGGCCGATCCGGCCGCGGCGCCTTCGGATGCGGCACGGGCTCGGCGGGCGCCTCAGCGGTCTCGGGCTCCTCCGAATCCAGGAACATCATCTCGCGCTGGTACTGTTCCTGATCCTTGAGCTGCAGGTTGTAGATGTCCTGATAAGGCCCAGGCACATCAACCAGATCCGTGTGCTTGCCGCGCTGGACGATGCGGCCGCCGTCGAGCACCAGGATCTGGTCAGCGCGTCGCACTGTCGAAAGACGCTGAGCGATGACGAACGTGGTGCGGCCCTTCATGAGCGTATCGAGCGCTTTCTGGATCAGGTACTCGGTGCGCATGTCGACGCTCGAGGTGGCGTCGTCGAGGATCAGGATGCGCGGGTCGGTCAGAAGCGCGCGGGCGATGGCGATCCGCTGGCGTTGGCCGCCTGAGAGGGTCACGCCGCGCTCACCGACGACTGTCTCGTACCCTTCAGGGAACGACAGGATGAAATCGTGGGCCTGCGCGGCGCGCGCGGCCGCGAAGATCTCTTCCTCGGTCGCGTCGGGCCGGCCATAGGCGATGTTCTCGCGGATCGTGGCCGAGAACAGCAACGAGGTCTGCAGCACGAGGCCGATCTGACGGCGCAGCGAATGGAGTTCGACCTGACGGATGTCGTGGCCATCGGCCAGCACACGGCCCTCGGTCGGATCGTAGAAGCGCGGGATGAGATTGACCAGGCTGGTCTTGCCGCTCCCGGTCGGGCCGATCAGAGCGATCACCTGATTAGGCTCGGCCTCGAAGCTGACGTTCGAGAGCGCTGCGCCGGCGCCCCGGTAGCTGAATGACACATCCTCGAACTTCACACGCCCACTGAGCACGGGCAGCGTCGGCGCGTCGGGGTGGTCCTCGATGGCGAAGGGCGCGTCGAGCACCTCGTAGATGCGGGACGCGCCGGCCAGGGCCTCGCTGGCGCTGCTGACGACGAACCCCAGGTCCTGCACAGGGAAGGCCAGCAGCATCAGGTACGCGTTGAAGGCCACGATCTCGCCCAGCGTCATCTTGAAGACGGCGCCGAACCAGAGGACGAGCGCCGTGCTGACCACGACCAGCAGTGTGAAGGTCGGCATGTAGCGGCCCCACGTCCCCACCAGGGTGACGCGGGCGTCGTACAGTTCGCGGTGCGGTTTTTCGAAGCGGGTCGACTCGTCGGACTCGCGCGCGAAGGCGCGCACGACCTGGACACCCGTGGCGTATTCCTGGACCGCCGACGACACGGCGCCGAGCGCGTTGTCGATGCGCAGGAACATCGGCTCGGCGATCCGGCCGAGGTGCATGGTCACGAAGGTCATGACGACCAGCGGCAGCAGACCGATGAGCGTGAGGATCGGCGACTGCTGCACCAGAAGGATCAGGATGCCGACGAGCAGCATCACGACGTTGAGCAGGTCGATGGCGCCCTGGCCGATGAAGCGCGACACGGCGCTGACGTCCTCGGTGCAGCGGCTCATCAGTTGGCCGGTCTGGGCCTGGTCGTGATAGCCGAAGTGCAGGCGCTGGATCTTGTCGTAGAGGCCGTTGCGCAGGTCGTAACCGGTGTGGTTGACCAGCCACTCGCCGAGGTAGCGGCGCCCGAAGCCGAACAACGACCGCAAGGCACCGATACCCAGAATGGCGAGGGCGGCACGAGTCAGCGCCCCGGACTCTTGTCGTCCGAGGCCTTCATCGATGACCGATTGGATGATCCCGGGCACCACCAGGCTGGCGAGGGTGAGCAAAGCCGTGCTGATCACCAACGCCGTCACCTGCAGGCGGTACGGGCGGAGCGGCCTGAAGAGGCGGAGGAAGTTCACTTTTCAACACCGAAGAAGACGCAGACTGGTCAGTGTACCGCGCTCCGTGGCATTCTTCAAGGAAAAGACGTCAGCCCTGAGGTTTCGGTGGGTTCACATCTCCGATATCGCGAATGACCGGATATCGAGGCCGCTCGGAGCGGCTCTTCTCAAGGATCGATCGTGCGCCTAAGCGGCTGTGGGCGGCGCCCCAGTCGGTCGATATTCGAGCAGCAAGACCCGGCCATCGAGCGTCCGCGAGGAGATGAGGTCGAAGCCCAGGTCGGGCAGCCCTTCGAAGGTGGGTTCGACGCCGGATTTTGGGAGGATCAGCGGGCAGACGACGAGCTTGAGGCGATCCACAAGGCCGGCGGCCAGCGACTGCCGGACCAACGACAGGCTGCCCAGGGTCCGCAGCTCAGGGCCGTCAGTCTGTTTCAGACTCCGCACGAAGTCGACGACGTCGTCGCGGACCAGCGTGAGCCCCGGCCATGAGGCCTTCTCGAGAGTGCGCGAAAAGAGCCAGCCCGGAGTCTCCGCCATAGCCTTCCAGCCCTCGTCCCGGGCCGCCACGGGAATCTCATTCAGCATTTCGTAGCTTCGGCGCCCGATCAGCATCCGGTGCGGCGCGGCGCTGTTGGTCGTGATCCAATCCGCGAAGTCAGGGCCGAAGTAGCCGAAGTACCCGGGCGAGCGCAAGCCCCGGGCGAAGCCGTCAAGGCTGATGATGAGCTCGCACACCAACTCGGGCATAGATCCTCTCCCGGCAGCACCGCGCTTCAGCGGGTCCTGCTTCTGAGAATCGCCCTGAGACATCGGGCGCCGCGAAGATTATATGGCTCAGCCAGCGAGGCGCCCACTTCGCACCCGCCGCGATTTCCGGCCATTCAGGGATTGCAAGTCAGGCCGAACGCATTGCCGGAGCATAGCCCATGACGGCGGCATGGGCGCGCAGATAGTATGACCAGTACCCGTGCCAGACGCCGTACGGTCGCGCCAGAGACGTGATCTCGCGGGCCGTGGCCGACCGCCCGTTGAAGTAGACGCGGCCCACAGCCTTGGAGAGTTCGTCGCCGGCGTCGAGCGCCGCGTCCATCCGGCCGAGGCCGCGGATGAGGATGAACGTGGCCGACCAAGGACCGATGCCCTTGATGCCGCGCAACCAGGCCTCGACCTCGAGCGTCGGCGCTTCGCGCAGCCAGCGCTCATCGGTGCGCACGAAAGCCGCGATCAGGTTGGCGAGATAGCCGGCCTTCGGCTTGTGGCCGATGATCTCTTGAAGATCCACCTCGCTCAGGCCTGCGAGTTGGTCGGCCTGCGGGAACACGGGGTAGTCGACCCCGTCGATCGTCAGCGTTGCCCCCTTCGCGGCGACGAGCGCTGTCTTCATCTTGCGCGCCATCGGCATCGGCGTGCGTTGCGTCAGCACGGCCCAGACGGCGTTCTCGAAGGGCGTCAGGAACTTGACCTGATGCAGTCCATCCAGGTCCGCCAGAAGGGGCTTGAAGGAAGCATCGTTCCGGCCGGCGGCGTAGAAGGGCTCGAGGTCGTCGTCGAGGCTGAGGAAGAAGCGCAGTCGATCTTCGAGCGCCGCCCGTTCGATCGGCGCGAGCGACCACGCTTCGTAGGTCAACAGCGAGCCCGCGCCCGATAGTCGAAAGACCACGGGCTGGCCGGCGATCATCACGCCCTTCGTCAGGCTGAGATCGCCCTGCGTTTGTTCGCCACGAACCGGCGGAAAGGCGCCGATGAAGGCGAGGCTCTTGGCAAAATCGAACGGCTCCACGGGAGCCAGTCGGCCGGTGAGATGTTGGAATGTCATACAGGTGTCCTCCGACCACTGTCAACCTGAACCGCGGCCCCGCAAGGGTGTGACTTTCTCGCGAGGCCGTTGACCGTTCGACGACCCTCGCCATTCGTCGGTCTGCGGTCTGCCGTCCGGGGTCATCTCACACATGGCTGACCGGCACCCAGCCAACCCGGCCGTCAGCGGCGCGACAGAGATGCCAGCCGCCGACGGTCTCGAGATGTTCGACGCGCTCGCCGGCCGCGACAGTGAGTTCGCGAGCGTCATAGTCTCGGCGCGCCAGCGCCGGGCGCGCGACCGGGTTGCGCGGGTCGGGCACGTCGACGACCTCGGCCGGCACCCAACCCTCGCGTCCGTCGGGCGCGGTCGCCCACAGCCAAAGCCACTCATCGCGATCCTCCCAGGTGTCGATCTTGCCGGTCAGCGCGAGCGTCTCACCGGCCCTGAAACGAATCGGATCAGCGTACTGGGCGGTGTAGGCGCGGGTGATGGTCAGGTCGGTCATGGGAAGCCTCCAATCGCCGGAAGGGCTGGATATGGATGCCGTCCGCGACCGGCTTGTCGCGGACGGCCAGGGTGCTTCGCGATCAGGCGGAATGGAGCCCGATGTGATTGCCTTCGCTGTCGACCACGATGGCGATGCGGCCAAAGGGAAACGGCTCGGAAGGCGGCATCACGAGGGTGCCGCCGGCGCGAACGGCGCGCTCCGCCGCCGCATCCAGATCGCCGTTCAGGTTGAAGTAGATCAGACCGCCGTTGGCGCCAGGCTTGAAGCCGTCGCGAAGCACGAGGGCGCCGCCGACACCCGGCTGCTCATAAGGGAAGATGCCGTTGAGTTCGCCGGCAGCCATCTCCAACCGCACCGGGGCCTTCAGCAGTTGCTCGTAGAACCGCGCCGCGCGATCCATATCGACGACCGGCAATTCGAACCAATTGAGGATGTTCTTCATCTTGCTGTGTCCTTTCGTGTTGAACCGATAGACACAGCCTAGAACGCGCCTGTGACACCCCTATGGCAACAGCGCAGAAGCCCGCAATCAGAGCGAAACGCCGTAGGCCTCGGTGAACGCATCCTGGGCGTAGGAGACCGAGGCATAGCCGAAGCCCTTGTCGCCCCAGACCGATGTGCCCCAGCTGTTGCGGACGATGAAGCGGTCCGCCGTGTAGCCGACGAGCGCCACGGCATGTCCGCCGCGGGTCGTGCCGGGCTGGAAGACGTCGAGGTTGCCGCCCGTCGCTTTCGCGTTGTCCCAGGTGGCGTCGACGTCGAGGCGGGTGAGGATCGGGCCGTTGTTGGCCAGCCAGACACGCCACTGATTCAGCTCGCGGCCGAGGTTGAAATAGCTGGCAATGCGCGTTTGTGCAGCGATGGCGTAGAAAGCATTGGCGTCGCCCTGATAGAGCTTGCGCGACTTGAAGGGCAGCACGCGATCGAGCACGAGGCCGTACTTGCGCGCGATATCGAGCGCGGCCTTGAGGCTCGTGCCGTCGCTCTCGATGAACGTCGTCGGGCGGTTGATGAACTCGTCGGTTTCCTTGGCGGCCATCCACAGGAAGCGCGGCGAGAGACGCTGGGTCTTGCCGATCGCGCCGGACTTGACGAGATGCCAGCGGATGACCGAATCGGCTGCGGCCCAGCCGACGCACGAGCCCGTTTGGCCCTGGTCTCCGATCGTCCACCACGACGCGCGCAGGTCGACACTGGTCGGCAGCGGCCCGGCGGCCAGCACGCCGGCGGCGCGCGCGGTCGACATTGTCCAATCCTGTTCGCGATTCTGAGACGGCAAGCAGTTGAGGATGCGCCTGTGAACGGTGCGTCGTGTGGCCATGGATCTCTCCTGTTACATGTGTCGCGGCGACCGAACGATCGCGGTGTTCACTTAACGAAGGAATGGCGTCGGCTGCGGCTATGAGCCGAACGCGCGTCATCGGTCATGCGTTCGATAGCGCTCGGCAATGGACCGGGCAGCGGCAGCCAGCCGTTCGCGCAGTTCGACGGGCTCGAGCACTTCGGCCTGATCGCCCCAACTCAACAGCCAACCCACCAGGTCATCAAGGCCACGAACCCGAAAGGTCATGACGAGGCCCCGGTCGTCGGCGTGGTCTGATACCCAGTAGTAAGGCCGGACCTCACGCACAAAGCGAGCGATCACCGCCTCGAAACGCACGCGCACCACAAGGCGGCGGTCATCCTCCTGCGATTGGTCTGGCGCGAACGCCTTGGGCCTGGCGAAGGTCTTCGTCAACGCTACCGGCGCTTCGATTCGGTCGAGACGGAAGTTGCGCAGGTCGCGGCGAGCGAGGTCGAAAGCGACGAGGTACCAGGCGCCGCTGACGTAGACCAGGCTATAGGGATTGACCTCGCGCCACTCACCGGGTGTTGAGGCTTGCGATTGCCGGCCGTAGTAGCGGAACCTGACGCGATGGCGCGCCACGAGGGCGCCGCGCAGGAGTCGGAGCCGGTCGTGCAACGAGTCGCGCAGGTCGGGCGCGGCAGGCACGTGGTCGGGCACGAAGCGGATGTTCTGGCGCAGGTAGTGCGCCTCGGCTTTCACCGCCGGCGGAAGCACGGCCTCGATCTTGGCGCCAGCGGATTTCGCTGCGGCGCGGTATTGGGCATCGAAGCTCTGGGCCATGAAGTCCGACCCCAGAAGCAACAGCGTGGCCTCATCGGCCGAGAATCGCAGCGGCGGCAGGAAGTAGTCCGGGTCCAGCTCATAGCCGCGCCCCGGGGTGCTGATGATCGGCACGCCGGCTTCGCCGAGCGCGTCGAGATCGCGGTAGATCGTGCGTTTGCTGGTCTCGAAGCGAGTGGCCAGCGCAGAAGCGGTGCGCGGACCGCCGCGCTGCAACTCAAGGATCAAGGCGAGAAGTCGGTCGGTGCGGTTCATGATCTCAAGAAATCGGGAGTGTTCCGATTTACCCCGATGTATCCCGGTGTGGCTGGATATCGCCGGCCAGCGCCTCAAGGCGCTGTTGCAGGAAGGCTCGTTCGACCTGGTTCTGGGTCAACTCGATCGCGCGAGCGTAGGCGACGCGGGCCTGCTCGATCTGTTTGAGCCGCCTGAACATGTCAGCTCGAGCGAGATGCAGCGGAGCATAGTCGCCCAGCTCGTCAGCGATCAGATCCGTCAACCGCAGGCCGATGCCGGGGCCGAGCGCCAGAGACGCCGCCACCGCCTGATTGAGCCGGACGACTGACGTGTCGGTGAAGCGCCGCAGATGACCGTACAGGAGCATGATCTCGCGCCAGTCGGTTTCCCCATACGTGCTCGCCCGAGCATGCAGGGCACTGATGGCGGCCTGGATCTGGTAAGGGCCGGGCTGCTTCATCTGCAACGCCGCCTCGACGAGGGCCAACCCCTCCTGGATGGCGCGCCGATCCCAGAGCGAACGATCCTGGTCCTCGAGCAAGATCAACTGACCTTCGGCGCCGATCCGGGCGGCATGTCGCGAATGATGCAGAAGGAGCAACGCCAGCAGGCCGAGCACCTCAGCCTGTTGTGAGGCAAGGACATCCGTCGTGGATTGACGGATCAGGAACGCCAGCACGCGCGTGAGGCGGATGGCGTCGTCGCAGAGGGCGTGGCGGATGAGGGCATCGCCTGAGGTCGCGGCGTAGCCTTCGGTGAAGATCAGGTACAACACCGAGAGCACAGCCTCGAGCCGTTCGGCCAGGAGATGCGCGGGCGGCACTGTGTAGGGGATGCCGGCGGCCTTGATCTTGCGTTTGGCGCGCACAAGGCGCTGCGCCAGAGTCGGCACCGGCAAGAGAAACGCAGCGGCGATCTCCTCGGTGCTCAGCCCACCCAGGGTGTGCAGGGTGAGCGCCACCTGGCCTTCGAGCGGCAGCGCGGGGTGGCAACAGGTGAAGATCAGCTTCAGGCGCTCATCAGGGATCTCGCCGATTGCGTCTTCGGGGAACCTGACGGCCAGAGCGTCAAGTGTGGCATCCTCGAGCGAAATGGTGCGCGAACGGCGAATGCGGTCGAGCGCTTTGCGCCGCGCGGTCGTCGTCAGCCACGCGCCGGGCCGGTCGGGCACGCCCTGACGGTCCCAGTGCTCGAGCGCTGCGACGAACGCATCCTGCACGGCCTCCTCGGCCAGGTCGATGTCGCCGAGCCAGCCGATCAGCGTGGCCAGGATCTGGCCGTATTCGTGTCGATGCGCCCGCTCCAGCGCCGTGGTCGCCGAGACATTCATACGCTGACGAGTATAACGAACCCTGCGCCAGATGGGAGCGATGATCAGCGCAGGCGGATGGCCACTGAGCCATCAGAGGTGTCGCCGTCTCATCGAACGGCGCAGCAATGTCAACCTTCGGCTTCGCGCTTGAGATCCGCGAAATACTGCTCGAACGTCTGGCGGAAATCGGGCAGCGAGCCAGCGATCAGGGGCAGCATGATGCCGCTGTAAACCTCGGACATGGTGAAGGTCGTGCCGTCGGCCGTGGGCGCGAGTGAGAAGGTGCGCACTCCCGTGAACATCGGCGCGGTGCCGTCACGCCACACCATGGAGCGATTGGGCTCTACGTCCGTTACCTTGAGGTTGAAGACCCGGTCAGCCGCGATCGTGGCCTTGAGCGCGATCTTCTCGCCGGCCGCGATGCGCCCCGTGATGCCCGTCACAGTGGAATTCCAGCGCGGAAAGTCGGCGGCGTTCGTCAGCAGCGTCCAGATCCGCTCAGGCGTCGCGCGGATGGCGCCGCTGATGGAGTACTCGAGTCGAAATGTGCTTTTGATAACCTGAGCGGCAGCCATGGTCGGCTCCTATAGCGCGCGCACGCGATTGTTCTTGGGATTGTGCTCGAGCTCGACAAGGCCGAGTTTCTCGAGCAAGGGCGGCAGATACATCCCGAATCGTCCGCGATAGCCTTTGCGCAGGCCGTACCAGCCCCCGACAGGGTTCTTGGGCGAACGGCCCCACGCCTCGACGGTCCCATCGGCCGCTGGCTTCTGCTCATCGGCAGCACCGAGCAGCATCCAGTCACCGTGTTTCTTCAGCATGGCGTGAAGATCCTCAATGCACCTCAAGTGGTAGCGCAGCTCTGTGCTGCCGACCTTACACACCAGCGCCGGCGGATCGAGGGTTTCGTCGCGGAACATGACGTACTCGGATCCGCCGTTGGCGGTCGTGAGCGTCCATGGGTTGTCGCGTGTGCCGCCGGCTTCGCCCTTCTTTGCGGCCGTCCTGGCTGGGGCGGCTTTCGCCGCAGGCTTGCCGGCTTTTGCGGCCGTGGCTTTCACTGGCCGGACAGCCGGCTTGGGCTTGGCAGGTTTGGCGGTCTTCGAGGCAGGTCGGGTCGGCATGAAGCATCTCCTAGGTGGGCTGTGAACCGGGTCTTCGATCAAGACCCGGCGCTTTCAAAAGCCGTCTTGATCCAACCGATCAACTCGCGATCGACCTCGCCTTTCTTCGTCAGAAACACCTTGTACTGGCACATGCCGCCGGCCGGCTGCGCGACAAGGCGTTCGGTTGCCGCAATGCCTTTCATGTTCAGGCCAAGCTCGACCCGCCCCTTGGTGCCGGGGCCGAGCATGGCGAACTGCTTCTTGCGCCGCAGGCTGACGTAGCCCTTCTTCGGTGCGATCTCGAACTCGCCGAGCTTTTCGATCGCTCCCATGACGGCCTCATGGATCGGGCGCAGCTCGGCTTTCGCGCCGGCATAGATCTCGTCGAGCACATCGGCTCCGGCGGGGGCAGGGCCGGTGGCGCCCTTCAGATATTCTGTGGCGATCAGGTTGGCATCGCCGTGCCCCATGCCCAGTTCGCGCTTGAGCAGATCACGGATCTCACCGTGTTTGGTGAGGCCGCTCTTCCGCACAAAGGCCTGGAGTTGAGCCAGGGTCTTGCCGGAACGCTTCTGGATGTTCTCGAGTTGGGTCGTAATCGCTTTGTCCACACTGGTCATGATTTCACCTTTATCCTTGGTGAGGAGGTTTTGGATTTAGGCGCCTTCGGCGACAAGGCTCGCACCTCGACGAACGCCGAAGCGAAGAAGGCCGTCAGCTCCCGAGCGTCACCGGCGATCGATGCCGGCAGCAGCCACCAGTCTTTCATGCCCTTGCCAGTGCCCATCGGATCGAAGTGCGCGGCCCCGGCGAGCTCGGGAAACATGTCCTTGAGCTCGCCGGGAAGGCGCACAATGGCATTCTCGTTGTGCAGCCCGACGAAGAAGTGCCCGTTGACGAAGCACGCCGGATAGCCGAACATTTTGCGCGGCTTCGCAGCGGGGTGCACGGGCAACGCGGCGTTGAAACGCTCGACCAGATCGACGGGCGGCTTTCGCCATTCCATCCGGCCGGGCCGGCGAGCGGGTGCTTTCTTCGCGCGCGGCGTCGTCATCGTTGAGCCTCGACACCGGACACATCCCGCCGAACGGCATCGATCTGCTTGTGATGGAAGGCTTCATGGCCGCCGTACGCCTCGAGCCATTCAATCGCGTTCATCGGCGCTCCGCCGAAGACGGCCACCAGTCCGCCGTCATGGCGGGCGTTGAGGTCAGCGTCGGCCGGCCATTCCAGCAACAGTCGACGCGTGCCGGCACGAGCGCGCTGAAACCAGAACGCGATCACGTCTTTCGGCAGCCCGGCTGCCGGGGGCGGTGGCACGAAGCCCACGCCATCGGGCGGCAGCACGCCTTCGAGCAGCGGCCGGGCGATCAGTTCGCGCAGATAGATCTCGTCGCCGGCGATGTGCATGAAGATCTCGCCAAGCGACCAGGCACCGCTGTTGTGGGGTGTTGGGTCCGGGCGCGCGTCAAGCTGATCCTGGGTCGTTGACGACAGGCGCCGAAGGGTCTCCGCGCGAACGGCGTCCAACTCGCTCAGGATGGCGCGTGGATCCGGCATCGTCGGCGCTCACCCCATCTGGCTGAAATCGACGATCGGGCGCAGTTCGAGCGAGCCGGTGCGAGCGCCCGGGCACTTTGAAGCCCACTCAATGGCCTCGTCCAGGTCCTTGCAGTTGAGCACGTAGTAGCCGCCGAGTTGTTCCTTGGTCTCGGCGAAAGGTCCGTGTGTGGTGACGACCTTGCCGTCTTTGGAGCGCACTGTCGTGGCCGTCGAGGTGGGATGCAGGGCATCGCCGGCGGGGCTGATGCCGGCTTCGCGGAGCGTCTTGTCGTAGGCGAACCATTCGCCCATCCAGGCGTCCTGTTCGGCCTTGGACATGGCGGCATCCGCCTGCTCGTTGCCGTAGATCAACATGAGGTATTGCATGACGTCGTCTCCTTGTGTGAGCGCGGCTCCGTTTGTACCGCTTACCCTATCGACGCTTGAGGGGGCGCGATTTCGACATCCACCGAAAACGAATTTGCACTTACATAACAATAAGTCGACCGCAACAACGGCACGAATTTCGCCAGAGTGTATCTGATTTTTCCGCGCTGAAACAGAGGCAAATAAGGGGCAGAAGCCCGGGCTAGATCTCGAGGCCCTTGTACTGGCTGAGGTGGAGCTGATAGTAGAAGCCGCGCTTCGCCATCAACGCCTCGTGCGTGCCCTGCTCGACGATCCGGCCGTGGTCGATGACCACCACGTTGTTGGCGTCGCGGATGGTGCTCAGGCGATGCGCGATGACGAAGCTGGTGCGCCCATCCATCAGGCGCAACAGGCTTCGCTGGATGCGCGCCTCAGTGCGCGTGTCAACGCTCGAGGTGGCTTCGTCGAGGATCAGGATGGCCGGGTCCGCCAGGATGGCGCGCGCGATCGCCAGCAGCTGGCGCTGGCCCTGGCTCAGGTTGCCGGCGCGCTCGGTCAGCACGGTCTGATAACCGTTCGGCAGCTGATGGATGAAGTGATCGGCGTCGGCGAGCTCGGCCGCGTGGATGACTTCCTCATCGGTCGCGTCGAGCCGGCCGTAGCGGATGTTCTCCATCACGGTGTCCGCGAACAGGAACGTGTCCTGCAGCACGATGCCGAGGTTGCGCCGCAGGTCGGCTTTCTTGATGTCGCGCAGGTCGCGGCCGTCGAGCAGGATCCGGCCGCCCTGGATCTCGTAGAAGCGCGTCAGCAGGTTGATCACCGTGGTCTTGCCGGCGCCGGTCGGGCCGACGAGGGCGACGACCTGGCCGGGCTTTGCCTCGAGCGTCATGTGCTGCAGCACGGGCGTGTCGGGCCGATAGCCGAAGGTGACGTCGTCGAATTCGACATGGCCTTGCACATCGCCGAGCGCCGTCGCGTGGGCCGGGTCCGGCGTTTCGGGCGCCGTGTCGATGATCTCGAACACCCGCTCCGCGCCGGCCAATGCCGCCTGGATCGAGTTGTACAACGTCGCCAGCTGGCGCAGCGGCTGGATGAAGTTCTGGCCGTAGTTGATGAACGTCGCGATCAGGCCAACGGTGACCAGCCCCTGCAACGCCAGCCAGCCGCCCAGCCCGGCCAGCACGATCACGAAGAAGTTGCCCAGGACGTTGGTCAAGGGCATCAGCATCAGCGCATACGTGTTGGCGGAAACTGCCGCCGTGTACACGGCCTGGTTGTGCGCTCGGAAATCGTTGACGACGGTATCGCCGCGCCGGAAGGCTTTGACGACCTTCTGGCCGCTGAGCGTCTCCTCCATCACGGCGTTCAGTCCACCAAGGTCCTTCTGCAGCACCCGGAAGCCGCGCCGCGTGTAGCGGGCGACGAATTCCGCGAACCACAGCATCACGGGCACCACCACGACGGTGGCCAACGCCAGCCAGCGGTCGAGGACGAACATCGTGATCAGGATGCCGCCCATCGTCAACACGCTGGCGACAAGCGAGATGACGTTCTGCGACACGGCCTGGTTGATCGCATCGATGTCGTTGGTCAACCGGCTCATCAATTCGCCGGCGGGATGGGTGTCGAAGTAGGCGATCGACAACGCCTGGAGATGGCCAAACAGGTCGCGACGCAGGTCTCGCAGCGCGCGCTGCGAGACTCGCGCCATCATCCAGTTGCCGACCGCCTGCAGGACGTTGTAGAACACGTACACGGCCAGCATCTGCAGCGCGATCATGGCCAGCCCCGCCGGGTCCTTCCCATCGATGAAGACATCGATGGCCTGACCGAGCAGGTAAGGACCGAGCAAGCCGAGCAGCGTGCTGACAACGACAGTGACCAGCACCACCGTCAGGATCGGCCAGTATGGCTTGAGATACGGCACAAGTCGACGCAAGGCGCGGTTCGGGTCGCCGGCGGATTCGTACTTGCCAGGCCTCGCCGGAGCCGGGCCGACGCCCACGCGCGCGGCGGTCATGAGCCACCTCCCGCGCCGCCTTCACGAATGCCGGCACCCAGCTGAGATTCGTAGATCTCCTGGTAGATCGGGCTGGCCTCGAGCAACTGAGCGTGTGTGCCCTGCGCGGCCACGGTGCCGCGATCGAGCACGACGATGACATCGGCCGCGAGCACCGAGCTGATCCGCTGCGCCACGATGATCGTCGTACGCCCGGCGCGGCGCTCGCGAAGCGCGGCCTGGATGCGGCCCTCGGTTTCGACGTCGACGGCGCTTGTGCTGTCGTCGAGGATCAAGATGGCCGGGTTCGCCAGGAGGGCGCGCGCGATCGACACGCGCTGCTTCTGGCCGCCAGAGAGGTTCATGCCGCGCTCGGCCACCGGCGTGTCGTAGCCCTCGGCGAAGCCTGTGATGAAGTCGTGAGCCTGAGCGGCTTTGGCCGCCGCTTCGACCTCGGCGTCGCTGGCTTCGGGCCGGGCGTAGCGGATGTTGTCGCGCAGCGTGCCCGTGAAGAGGATGGCCTCCTGTGGCACCAGTGCGATGTGCGCCACCAGTGACTCCTGTCGCACATTTCGCACGTCGACGCCGTCGATGAGCACCTGGCCGTCGGTGGCGTCGTAGAACCGCGGGATGAGATTGATCAACGACGTCTTGCCCGCGCCGGTGGCGCCGAGCACCGCCAGCGTCTGACCCGGCTCGACGTCGAGGTTGATGTCGCGAAGCACGCGGTGCTCATGGCCGTCGGGGCCGAAGCCATTCGTGCCGTGCCCATTGGACGAAGCGACGGACAGAGCGACGATCGGAGCAACCTCGTTGTATCGAAAGCACACGTCCTTGAATGTGACCCGGCCCAGCACCGGCTCGGGCAGATTGCCGGCACCGGGCCGGTCCTGCACCTCGGGCACCGTGTCGAGCACTTCGTTGACGCGCCGAGCGGAGGCGATGCCGTTGGCCCAGGTGTTCGCGAGCAAGGCGGTCAGGATGAGGGGGTTGAGCGTGTTGAGCAGGTAGTTGTAGAAGGCCATGATCTGGCCGTCGGTCAAACCGCCCGCGATCGCGCGCGCGCCGCCGTAGTAGACCACGACGACCATGCCGATGTTGACGAACAGGGTCAGCACCGGCGTCATGGCCGACATGAACTGCATCACCGCGACGTTGCGCTGGGTGAAATCCTCGTTGGCGGCTGCAAAGCGCCGACGCTCGTGGTCGTCGCGCACAAAGGCCTTCACCAACCGCGCGCCCGAGATGTTCTCCTGAAGGACCGTGTTCAATTTGTCGAGCTTGAGCTGCACACTCCAGAACAGCGGCTCCATCTTGACGCTGAAGAACACGATCACGGCGGTGGTGACGAGCAGGAGCGGGAGCAGCGTCAACGACAGATCCCGACTTGTGGCGAACATCAGGATCAGGCTGCCGATCATCATCAGCGGCGCGCGGGTGCCGACGCGCAGCGAGATCTGAAAGACGCGTTGGACGGCGCCGCTGTCGCTCGCCAGCCGGACGAGCAGGTTGCCGGTGGTGAACTTGTCGATGTCGCCGTAGGCGAACGACTGGATCTTGACGAAGAGCGCCTCGCGCAGATCGCGGGCCATGCCCTCGGCGACCAGGACCGAGTAGCGGTTGTTGCCGAGCGCGAAGGCCGTGCTCAGGGCCGTGGCGCCGAGCATCAGCGCCGCCGTCTGCAGCACGATGCCCATGTCGTTCTGCTTGATGCCCTCGTCGACGATGCGCTGGATCAGCCGCGGGATCGCCAGGTCTGTGAAGACCTGGGTCAACAACAGCGTGATCGCGATCAAGGCCGGAATTTTGTAGGGGAGGATGAAGTGGAAGAGTTTTCGGAGGGCGGCCATAGCGTGTCGGGGGATTGTATCGTGACAAACGCTCGACATCGGGACACATCGCAACACTCCCGATCTCTTAGGCTTTCACGACCGACAGGCTAAGGGTCTCGCCGTCGAAACCATCGTCGGCGACGGCGGCGCCCTCCGGCGCCGGGCCCGACTCCAGGCTCACTGCAAGGGTCTCCGCCTGGATGTAGCCGGCGT
Source organism: Anaerolineales bacterium (assembly GCA_044226485.1). Taxonomy (GTDB): domain Bacteria; phylum Chloroflexota; class Anaerolineae; order Anaerolineales; family UBA6663; genus UBA6663. The sequence continues at coordinate 92,673 of JBGAGY010000016.1, read as the reverse complement.
GGGTGGCAGCCGCAGCCGCCAGGTCGGCGCTGGCCGTGTAGAGGATCCGGATCCGGTCAGAGATCTCGAAGCCGGCCGTCTTGCGGAGGTCCTGCACGCGCCTGACGAACTCGCGCGCCAGGCCCTCGGCCCGCAACTCAGGCGTGATCGCGGTATCGAGCGCGACGACGTACTCACCCTCGGCCTTCACGGCGAAGCCGGCCTTCGGCTGCGGGGTGACGATCACATCGGCGGCCATCAACTCGACCGTCTGCCCGTCGGCTTCGAGCGCCAACGCCGCGCCGGAGCGCAGGGTCGCCACGGCCGCTGTGGGATCGGCGGCCGCCAGCGCGGCGCGGACCTTCGGGAACAGCCCGCCGAACTTCTTGCCCAACGTGCGATTGTCCGGCATGAGCTTGTAGCTCACCAGCTCGGCCTCGTTGGCCGCGAACTCGAGCGTCTTGACGTTCAGCTCGTCAGTGATCAGGCCGCTCATATGCTGCAGCCGCGCACGCTGCTCCGGCGGCGCGACGACCACGACACGCCCCAGCGGCTGACGCACCTTGAGGTTGCCGGCCGCGCGCACCGCGTGTCCGAGCGCCACGACCGTGCGGGCCGCGTTCATCTCCGCGATCAGCGCTTCATCCTGCAACGCCGGATCGACCGTCGGCCAGGCGCAATGATGAACGCTCAGCGGCGCACCGGCGTCGACCTTGCGCACAAGGTTCTGGTACAGCTCTTCGGTGAGGAACGGCACCATCGGCGCGAGCAGCTTGGTCAACGTGACGAGCACATGGTACAGCGTCGCGTAAGCGGCCTGCTTGTCGGCGTCAGCCTCGCTGCGCCAGAAGCGCCGGCGCGACCGGCGGACATACCAGTTGCTCAGGTCGTCCAGGAACTCCTCGACCGGCTTCGTGGCCTTGTAGATATAGAAGCTGTCAAGCGCACCGTCAACCTCGGCGAGGACCTGCTGCAGGCGGGCCAGGATCCAGCGATCCAGATCAGACTGCAGACCGCGGACCGCAGACTGCGGATCGGCGGCCGGCGTCCAGCCATCCAGCCGCGCGTAGGTCACGAAGAAACTGTAGACGTTCCACAGCGGCAGCAGGAAGCGGCGACGGGTCTCGTCAGCGCCGTGGTAGCCGAAGAGCATGTCGCTGTCGTACTTCTGGTTGCAGTACATCCAGCGCATGACGTCGGCGCCGATGCTGTCGGCCGCCTCGTTGAATTCGATGGCGTTGCCCCACGACTTGTGCATGGCGCGGCCGTCCTCGGCCAGCAGCGTGCCGTAGCCGAGCACGGTCCGGGTAGCCGGCTTGTTTTCAAGGCCGGCGGCCATGACCAGCAGCGAGTAGAACCAGTTGCGGAACTGGCCCGGGAACGACTCGGTGATGAAGTCCGCCGGGAACCACTTGTTCCAGCGCGCCATGTCGTCGCCGTAGCCGAGCGTCGAGAACGAGACGATGCCGGCGTCGAGCCACGGGTTGCCGACATCGCGGATCCGCTCGGTCGGCGCCCCGCACTTCGAGCACGCGATCTTGACGGCGTCGATGTGCGGGCGGTGCGGCGTGTGCCCGTCGAACTCCTCCCAGCCGTGGATCGCGCGCTGCTGCAGCTCCTCGCGCGAGCCGATCACGTCGAAGTGCCCGCAGGCCTCGCACTCCCAGATCGGCAGCGCCAGGCCCCAGTAGCGTTTCTTGGAGATCATCCAATCGTGCATGTTCCGCAGCCAGTCGAGCTCGCGGTCTTTGCCGAAGTCCGGGATCCAGCGGATCTGGTTGGTGATGTCCTGCAGCGGGCCGCGCAGGCCGTCCATGCCGATGTACCACTCGTCGACCAGGCGGAAGACGAGCGGCGTCGCGCAGCGCCAGCACTGCGGGTAGCGGTGCGAGTACTGCTCGAGCTTGTAGAAGCGGCCCTTCTCCTTGAGGCTCTCGACGATCGGGTCGGTCACCTCGGTGACGTGCTTGCCCGAGTAAGGCCCGAAGCCCTCGATATAGAAGCCATTCTCGTCGAGCGGCGCGACCACTGGCAGATTCTGGGCCTTGCCGAGCTCATAGTCCTCGGCGCCGCAGCCGGGCGCGATGTGGACGATGCCTGTGCCTTCAGCCTCGCCGACCGCATCCCAGGCGATGACGTGGTGCGCCTGCACGGCCGTCTCGGGGATGTGCGCGAACAGCCGGCGCAGGCCGGGCTCCGCCCAGCCGCCAGGGTTCTGCGTCGCGGGCAGCTCGTCGAACGGACCCGCGTAGCGCCAGCCGACCAGTTCGTTTCCGGGCTTCTCGGCCAGCACCTCGAACTTGCCCTTGAGCGTGCCCGTCGCGCCCTTCGACAGCCAGAGCACGTCGTCGCCCTGCTTCACCTGCACATACGTCAGCTCGGGTCCGACGGCGGCGGCCACGTTCGAGGTCAGCGTCCACGGTGTGGTCGTCCACACGAGCAGCGACTCGCCAGTAGGCTTGCCGTCCCGTTCGAGCAGCGGGAAGCGCACGGTCAGGCCGGGGTCGGACTTCTCGATATAGCCTTCGGTCACGATCTCGTGTTGGCTGATGGCTGTGCCACAGCGCCAGCACCAGGGGATGACGTCGGTTCCCTTGTAGATCCACTCGCGGTCGTTACACGACTTCAGGAACTTCCAGATGTCGTAGTTGTTCTTGTCGCTGAACGTGAAGTACGAGCCGCCGAGCTCGGGCAGGCCGAGCCGGCCGACGATCTGCTCGACGGTGCCGGTGACCGGGCCGAGCGGGCCCTGGACCGTCATCGTGGCGTTCGGGTTATCGCCGAGCCTGTCGTGCAGCTCGCGCAGCAGGTCGGTGTCGTTCCAATCCATCCACATGCCCAGCCGGATCGACTGCTCGGTCTGCACTGCCGCGAACTTCAGCACCCGCTGCTTGCAGAGCGTGACGAAGGGCGCCAGGCCGTAGGCTTCGATGTCTTTCTTGGTCGCGAACCCCAGGTCCTTCTCGACGTTGACCTCGACCCACAGGCCCTGGCAGTCAAAGCCGTTCTGCCAGCGCTGATCGAAACCGCGCATGGCGTTGTAGCGTTGGAAGAGGTCCTTGTAGGTGCGGCCCCAGGCGTGATGGACGCCCATCGGGTTGTTGGCCGTGATCGGGCCGTCGGTGAACGACCAGGTCGGGCCGCCGGCGCGCAGCAGGCGCAGCTGGTTGAAGGAATCGGTGTCCTTCCACCACTTCAGGCGCGCGCGCTCCATCTCAGGGAAGTTGGGGTTCGGGGAGACGGGTTCAAACATTCGATCATTCCTTTTGTACGCGGATACTGCGGATTCAGGCGGATGACGCCGATGATTCAGTGCGTTTCTCATTGACCAGCCGCACGATCTCCAGCCGATCGTTGCCAAAGTTCACCAAAAGCCCCAACTGCAAGCCGGAAGCGCGCAGGTAGGACAGCAATTGCGCTCGATGGCGCGGGTGCAGTTCATCCACGGCCTTCAGTTCCACGATCACAGACTTCTCCACAACCAGATCGAGCCGAAACTGGTCGATGACCTGTCCTTTGTACACAACGTCGATCATGACCTCGCGCTCCACGCTCAGTTGCCGACGTTGAGCTTCGGCCAACACCGCGATTTTGTACGTTTCCTCGCGAAATCCCGGCCCGAGTGTGTTATGCACTTCCATCAACATGCCACGGATCTTGAAAGACAGATCCTCATGCACCAATCGCTTCATAGCCCCTCCTATGAACCAATTGATCACTCTTATCCGCGTCATCCGCCATTATCAGCGGCATCCGCGTACAACACCTACCCGACCGCCACCTCCAACCGCTTGTTGATGCGGCCCTTGCTCTTGTAGTCGACGATGGTCAGCCGGCCAACTTCGCGGGTGTTGGCGACGTGAGTGCCGCCGTCAGCCTGGAGGTCGAGGCCGACGATCTCGACAGTGCGCACCTCGGCGATGCCTTCCGGCAGCAGGTTGATCTTGGTGCGGATCAGGTCCGGGATCTGAAAGGCCTGCTCGCGCGGCAGGATGTTCACGCGGATGTCGCGGGCGGCTTCCACCTCGGCGTTGATCCTGGCCTCGATCTCCCTGACGAATTCCTGCTTCATCGACTCGAACTCGAAGTCCATACGGCCGCGCAGCGGCTCCATGTTGCCGCCGGTCACCGATGCGCCGTAATCGCGCCAGACCACGCCGCACAGGATGTGCATGGCCGTGTGCGTGCGCATCAGCTGATGACGCCGCTCCCAATCGAGCTCAGCGCGCACCGTGGTGCCGACCGTCGGCGGATCGCCGGCCAGCTCGTGCCAGACGACGTCGCCGGCCTTGCGCACTTTCGTCACAGCGACCGGCTGCCCGCCGACGGACAACGTGCCCAGATCGTTCGGCTGACCGCCGCCGCCCGGGTAGAACGCGGTCCGATCGAGCGCCACGGCGTTGCCCTCGACGGCTGTCACAGTCGCCGTGAAGTCGCGCAGATACGCGTCGGTGTGGTAGAGCAACGTGGTCATGACATCGTGCCATTGGGCGTCGGGCGATTGAGCGAGATCGCCCGGTCAGCATTCACCCTCTCACCCAATAAAAAAGCTCTCGCCCCTCAACGATCAGGGACGAGAGCCCAGGACTCCCGCGGTACCACCCTGGTTGCGACCTCCCGGCCGCCGCCTTGATCGAGCGCCATCACGCCCGTGCCTTTGTAACGGAAGGCAGTCCGGCTTACCTTACTCGACATCTGTGCCGATCAGGACTGACGCCTGACGCCCGACACCTGACGCCTTTTCAGGTAGCAGCTCAGGAAGGATTTTCCGCATCGGTCGGCCCACCCGGCTCACACCAACCCGGGCTCGCTGAGGGCGCTCAGACGCGTACTCGTTTCCGTCGTCGCTGTTAGGGATTGGATTATGCCACAAGTCGTCGTCCAGGGCATTGTCCAGGGCGGCCGTATTGGCCGTGGATTGCGCAGTTTCCGTCGATTTTCGTGCTGGGATACGTCAAACCGAGATCCGGCACATACGTCTCACTCCGCGAAATCTGCGCAATCCGCGGCAAAAACTACCTCTCGGGGGTGTATACGCGCACGTAGTCGACGCGCATCTGCTGCGGGAAACTGGTCGTGTCGTCGGGATAGCCAGGCCACAACCCGCCGACTGCCACATTGAGCAAAATGAAGTACGGGTGGTCGAACACCCACTGTCCGCGGATGTCTGTGCGTTTCAGCGTCTGATAGCTGACGTCGTCGACGTACCAGCGGATTTCGTCAGCCTCCCACTCGATGGCGTAGACGTGGAAGTCGTCGGCGAAGCGCCCTTCCTTCAACGTGTACGCGCCAGTCGGGCCGGCCGCGCCTGAGTAGCCCGGACCATGGAGGGTGCCGTGGACGATGGCGGGCTCACGGCCGATGTTCTCCATGATGTCGATCTCACCACAGCCGGGCCAGTCGACCGTCTCGATGTTGTCGCCCAGCATCCAGAACGCCGGCCAGATGCCCTGGCCATACGGGATCTTGAGCCTCGCCTCGATTCGGCCATACGTGAACGTCTGCAGGCCCTGCGTCTTCAATCGGGCTGAGGTGTAAGACCGCCCCTGATAGTCCTCGAGACGAGCCTCGATCACCAGTTGGCCGTCTTCGATGCGCGCGTTCTCGGCCCGGTCGGTGTAGTACTCATGCTCTTCGTTGCCGAAGCCGTGCCCGCCCAGATCGAACTGCCAGTTGGCCCGATCGATGGCCTCACCATCGAATTCGTCATGCCAGACCAGCGACCAGCCGGGCTTCTCCCAGGGCGGCGTCGATACAGGTGGCATGCTGCAACCTCCCAGGAGCGATGACACGAGGATGGATACCTGCAAGAGCGTCGAGGGCTTCAAGGCGCAGCGTCCCTTCTCACGGCCAGACATCGCAACACTCCCGATTTCTTCTAAGCCAGCCCCCAGCGCTCGCGGATGCGTCGCTCGACAATGCCGAAGAGGAGTTGATCTCCGAACACGCCCAGGGCGATGATCACCAGCATCACGGCGATCACCTGAGACATGTCGTTCAGCTCGCGACCCATGCTCAGCAGGTTGCCGAGGCCCGGCAGCGTGTAGAGCAGCTCGCCCGCCATCAGCGACCGCCACGCAAACGACCAACCCAGCTTCATACCGGTCACGATCGAGGGCAGCGCCGAGGGCAACACGACCAACAGATACAGCCGCCAGCCGCGCGCGCCAAGGTTGCGCGCGGCCCGCATGTAGATCGGCGCCGTGTTGCGGATGCCGTCCTCGGTAGCCTGCGCGATCGAGAGCACCGCGCCCATCACGATCACGAACAGGATCGCGCGCTCGTTGAGGCCGAACCACAACAGCGCCAACGGCAGCCAGCTGATGCTCGGCAGCGTCTGCAACCCCAACGCCAGCAGTCCGAAGGTGTTCTTGAACCACTGCCATTCGGCCATCAACACGCCGAGGCTCAAGCCAATCACAAGCGCGATCACATAGCCTTCTACGAGCCTTCGCATGCTGCCCAGGATGCCGATCCAAAAAGTGCCGTTGCTGAAGCCGCGGACCAACGCTGCGAGCACCTCCGAAGGCGCCGGGAAGATATAGTCGGGCCAGACATCCAGCCTGAACAACAGCTCCCAGACGCCCAGGAACACGACAAAGAACGCCAGTCGACCCAGCCAGAGCCGGGTCGTGTCGTTGAGGCGCGGGGTCGCGCGCGGTGTCGCGTCGGAAGTCATGAGTGTAGAAAGCGCCTCAGGCGCGCCGATCGCCGTCAGACTCGAGCTGCAGATCCGCCAGGATCCGCTGAGCCAGGCGAGTGGTGTCGAGGTTCTCGATCTGCCGTGGCCGCGGCAGATCGATGACATGCTCGGCCACGATGCGGCCCGGGCGCGCCGACATCACAAGCACTCGATCGCCCAGCACGACGGCCTCGCGCACGTTATGCGTCACGAACACGATCGTGGTCGACGTCTGCTGCCAGATCTCCTGCAACTCGGCATGCAAGCGATCGCGCGTCAGGGCGTCCAGCGCCGCGAAAGGCTCATCGAGCAGCAAGACAGCCGGCGCCACCGCCAACGCTCGCGCCAGCGCGACCCGCTGCCGCATGCCGCCCGAGAGCTCGTGCACCCAGGCCTGGCTGAACTGCTCGAGGTGCACCATCCGCAGCAGGCGCTCGGCCGTCGCCTGGCGCTCGGCCCGACCGGCGCCGCGCATCGTCAACCCGAACTCGACGTTGTCCTGCACCGTCAACCACGGAAAGAGCGCGGCTTCCTGGAAGATCAGCACGCGACTTGGGTCGGTGCCCGTGATCGGCTCCCCGTTCGCCAGCACGCTTCCCTGCGACGGATACTCGAGGCCGGCCAGCATGTTCAGGAGCGTGCTCTTGCCGCACCCCGACGGGCCGATCAGACATACGAACTCACCGTCGCGAATGGTCACCCTGATGCGATCGAGCGCGATGACCACCCCGCTCCGGTTCTGAAACGTCTTGGTCACATCCCGGAATTCGAGTCCCATTGCGACCTCTGCCCTTCAATGAACCTCGGTTAGCCCCTTCTCGACGAGCACCTCGTTCAACAGGGCCAGATCGTAGATACCCGAGAGGTCGGGCTTCTCCTTCAAGAAGCCGATGTTAAAGGCGGAGTCGGCGGATTGAACCAGCGAAGACGAGATCGGATCCCAGGTGACGGTCAACCGATCCCAGGCCTGTTCGAGCACTCGGTCGTCGAGTTTCTTCCCGGTCAGACGTTCGATCTCGCTATTGACCAGGGCCTTGGCCTCCAGCGGATGGCCTTGCTCCCACGCCGTGATCTCGACATGCGCGCGCAACCAGGCCTTCACCCACTCGGGATGCGCTTTCAGGAACGGCGTGCTGACAATGATGTGGGTCGTCACGAACGCGCCATCCGGCCATAGATCCCGCTCGTCGACGAGCAGCACGCCGCCGCCTTCAACGATCAGGCGGCTGGCCCAGGGCTCGGGCACCCAGGCGCCGTCGATCATGCCCTGCTTGAAGAGGTCGAGGGTCTGCGAGTTCTGGGTCGGGATGATCTCGACGGTTCCGCCGTTCTCGACGGTCTGAAGGCCGTTAGCCACCACATAGTTGCGCAGGGCCACGTCCTGAGTACCACCCAGCTGCGGAGAGGCGATTTTCTTTCCAGCCAGGTCCGCCGCTGAAGCGATCCCGGCATCGGCGCGCACCACAAGCGCGGCCCCGCCGCTTGTCGCTCCGGAGACGATGCGCAGCGCCTCACCCTTCGATTGGGCATAGCCGTTGATGGCCGGGTTCGGGCCGATGTAGGCCAGGTCGATTTGATTGGCGAAGAGGGCTTCGATGACGGCCGGGCCGGCGTTGAAGGAGGTCGCCTCGATCGTCACGGAATCGCCCAGGGCCTTCTGAAAGTCCCCACGCGCGAGGCCGATCAGAGCCTGGGAATGCGTCAGATTGGGGAAGTAGGCGACACGGATGGTCGCCGCGCTTCCCCCGACGATCGGTGTCTCGGTCGTCGGCGAGCAGGCGCTCGCCATCATCAGGACGGCCGCGACGAATCCACGCTCGAGCCAGCGCCGCAGGATCACGATGCCCTCCACAAGATCATGATGATCGGTCGGCCCAACCGGGCGTCAAGTTTGATTGTAAGGCATGAACGGCTGAAAACAGGCCCCGGCTACACAAAGTGCCAGGGATGGCATGCGTTCGAGCCGATGAACGCTGCCAGCCTCCGGCGGCCAGTGGCTACGGATACACCCAACAAGCTCGTGGCAACGATCAACTGACGATTACGCGCGTGGCGAGGTTGAGCCACGGGCGATCAGCGAGCCGCTCAGACAGACCTTTTGAGGCTCTCGCTCCGGATGGTCCACACGCTCCAGCAGCAGCTCGATGGCCGCCCGCCCGATTGCGTCGGTGGGCTGGGCGATCACAGTGATGGCGGGCTCGATCAGGCCCTGCCAGACCGTTTCGTCGAAACCGGCCAGGGCCACGTCAGTCGGGATGCGCAGGCCCTGTGCTCGAATGGTCAGCAGCGCGCCCTCCGTCAGCAGGCTGTTGCCGCACAGGATCGCCTCCGGGGGAGCTTCACGAGCAAGCAGAGCGCACACCGCTTCGGAACCGGCGGTACGGCGCGGCGGCACGAATTCGGCAGCTTCAGCGTTGAGCCCGTGTTCGTCCAACGTCTTCAGGAAGCCGGCGCGTCGTTCCTCGCCGGTTGACCCGATCGCTCCAAAGAGGCCGGCGATGCGCCGGTAGCCCTGACCGATCAGATGCTTCGTCAGTTCGGCGGCCGCGCCGGCGTTGTCGAGCACGACGCAGTCAAGCCTGGCCAACGGGGGCTCGCGGTCGATGACCACGAGCGGCAGCCCGAGGCCCCAGTTCGGCTCGCGCGGCGCCTCGTTGTGAGCAGGCGAGACGATCACACCGGCGACGTGTTCGTCTCGCATGAGGGCCAGATACAGGTTCTCTTTTTCGGGGCTTTCGTCTGTGTTGCACACCACGACTCGAAAGCCGCGCTCATACGCCGCGTCCTCGACGGCGCGACCGACTTCAGTGAAGAACGGATTTCGGATGTCGGACACGAGCAGGCCGATGGTGTTGCTGCGCTGCGATCGCAGACTGCGCGCCACAAGGTTCGGCCGATAGCCGAGTTCCGCGATGGCCGTGTCGACGCGCGCGCGCGCTTCACGGCTGACATTGGTCTTGTTGGCCAACACACGCGACACCGTGGCCGTCGATACTCCTGCTGCCGCCGCCACCTGCTTGATGCTCGTCATCCGGTTCGCTCCGCTCACGATCCTTACCCCTTGTGGGGCACATTATACGGCGAGCAGTAGCAGGCCCACAGTGTTGCCGCAGGCTGACCCGTACACTCGGGCCGACCTGCTTCGAGTCGTGAAAGCATCTCTTTTCACCGCGATTTCACGCTTCCCTGAACAACGTCTGAACACCTGAGACATAGAGTGTCGCCAATCGTAGAAAGGCCACGACACCTCAGGCGCCGCGGCAGGAGTCTTCATCATGATGAGTTCGGTTCAGGGCGGGGGGTCGATGGGCGGCATCGGCTCGTTCTCGCCACCCCCACCGTCACGTCCTCTAACCGACGATCAGAAGTCGTTGGTGCAGTCAACTCTGGCGGATTACGATTCGGAGAGCCTCACGGCCGACGATGCGCGCACGATCCTCGACACCTTCCGTCAGGCGGGCATTCGCCCCGGCAAGGAACTGCGGCAAGCCATCCAGGACGCAGGCTTCGACGAGAAGAAACTGCTCGACCTGGCACGGCCCGAGGGCGCTCCTGAGGGCGGTCCGCAAGGTGGGCTTCAGGGTCCACGCGGCGGCCACAGAACAAACTCGTCATCGAGCCTCGATATGTCGGCGTTGCAGTCGCTTCAGAGCATCCTCAACAAGTACGACCTGTCGTCGATGTCGGACGAGGACGAGACCAGCTTGCTCACTCAGTTGAACAACGCCGGCCTGGTCCGCACCGGTTACATGATCGACTTGAGCGCGTGAAAGGGCGGCAGAGCGGGGACCAGGGCGCCGACGGCGCGACGAAGGACGAACGACGAAGGTTGACGCCAGTGCGGCGCGCCTTCGTCTTTCGCTTTGGACCTCTCGCTGGCGAGTTTGGTGCATCAGGATGAAGGGATGAACGCAACCGCTGTACCCACTCGGTGTATTTCATCCACTTCCTTAAGAACTCCGTAGCTACGCGCAGCACTTCGTCATACGAAGTGCCACATCTCGCGTGTTGCGTGTCACCCGGGCACCGGTCCCTCGCGTTGCGTGTCACCGTCCCTCGCGTGTTGCGTGCCACCCGGGCACCGGTCCCTCGCGTTGCGTGTCATCCAGAGCGCCCGACCTCCTTGGCCCGAGGACACGCCGAATGAGCGCGAAGGATCTGCTCCGAAGGCTTACATGCCTTCAGGAGTGTGTTGTCCTCGGCGAGCGAGTCCGATGGGAGATCCTTCGCGCTCATTTCGCGAGCCTGATTGCCTGAGGGGTTAGGCGCTCTGGATGACACGCAACGCGAGCGACGGGCAGGGCACGGCACCGCCATGGCCCGGTACTGCGAAGGGTCAGCCCTTCCAACAGTCGGGCAGCAGGAGCCGGCGCCGTCTCTTGACTGCGCCGCCAAGGCTCGGCGCAATCAAGACGCCCCGCCAACGTCATCGCAAAGTGCGCCATGGGAATACCGTCGAAAGCTGAACGTCTTTCGCCCTTCGCCCTTCGCCCTTCGCCCTTCGTCTTCCTATTCCGCATTGGGATCAAACGCATCCCGCAGCCCGTCCCCAAGGAACGAGAACGCCAGAACCAGGGCCGTGATGACGGCGCCGGGCAACAGCGACTGCCAGGGGAAACGCGCGATCGTGCTTGCCGCGCGGAAGATCATGAGCCCAAGGCTCGCGCCCGGTTCTTCGATGCCGAGCCCCAACAGGCTCAGCGTGGCCTCGTTGACGATCACGGCGGCCACGTCGAGCGTCGCCGCAACGATGATCAACCAGGCCACGTTCGGCAGCAGGTGCCGCCACAGGATCCCGACCGGTGACGCGCCCAGGGCGCGCGACGCCACCACAAAATCGCGCTCGCGCAACACCAGCACCTGACCGCGCACGAGCCGCGCCATCAGCGGCCAGGAGACAAGGCTGAGCGCGGTGGCCACCAGCAGCAGCCGGCCCAACCCGCCCGCGATATCCCGGGCCTGCTCGCCCAGCACCGCCGAAACAAGGATCGCCAGCAACAAGCCCGGAAAGGCGAAGAGCATGTCGGCCAGCCGCGAGATGACGAAATCCGCGGCGCCGCCGAAGTAGCCGGCGACAAGGCCCAGCACGCCGCCGAGCACGACGTTGATGGTCTCGACCAACAGCGCCACAGCCAGCGACGCGCGCAGGGCCAGGCACAGTCGGGTCAGGTTGTCTCGCCCAAGGTAGTCGGCGCCGAGCCAGTGCGTGGCCGACGGCCCGCTGTTGATCGCGGCGTAGTCCTGGTAGATACCGTCGCGCAGCTTCTGCTTGTCGGGCGGCAGCAATCCCGCATACAGAGTCGGAGCCAGGAAGGCGCCAACCACGGCCAGCACGATCAGCGCCAGACCGATGATGGCCGAACGGTTGCGGATGAACCGCCTGGGCGCAGACGAGGTCGAGACTTCGGCCGGGAAGGGGATAGTGGGTTCCATGGCGCTACTCGAGCCGCACCCGCGGATCTGCCGCGCCGTACGCCAGGTCCGCCAGCAGGTTCATGCCCACCACTGCGGCGCCGAGCATGAGCGTCGTGGCCTGAATCACGGGATAGTCGCGCTGGCCGATCGACTGCACAGTGAGGAAGCCGATCCCCGGGATCGCGAACAGGTTCTCAACGACGAAAGCGCCGGTCACGAGGAAGGCGCTCGCCGGCCCCAACACCGTGATCAACGGCAGCAACGCGTTGCGCAGGATGTGCACCCACAACACACGCCGCTCCGGCACGCCCTTGGCTCGAGCCGTCCGCACGAAGTCCTGACGCAGCACGTCGAGGACGCTGCTGCGCGTCAACCGCGCGATGTAGCCGATGTTGCCGGCTGCCAGCACGAGCACGGGCAGCAACAGATGCTCCGGGCGCCCCCAGCCTGCGACGGGCGGCGTCGGCAACCCGGCATTGAAGAGCGCCAACACCCCGATCCAAATCACGGGGATCATTACAAAGGACGGCACCGAATAGAACGCCAGCATCAACGCCATCAACAGCGAGTCTTGCCAACGGTTGTGATGCATGGCCGCATAAACGCCCGTCGGCACGCCGACGACGACCGAGAGCACGAGCGCCAGTCCGCCCAGCACCAACGATGCGCCAAGGCCGTTGCCGATCAACTGGGTCACCGGACGTTCGGCGTATTTGAACGACAGACCCAGATCGCCCTGCAGCAGGCCCGTCATATAACGGCCATACTGCACGATCCAGGGCTGATCGAGGCCATACAGGTGACGCAGCAGCGCGTAGCGCGCGGGATCCTGCCGACCGCCCATCAGGTTCAACACGGGGTCGCCCGGCGCGAGGCTCGATACCGCGAACGTCACGAACGTCAGCGAGAACAGCACGAAGACCAGAGCGATCGCGCGGCGGAATAAATAACGGGTCATCTCAAACCATGATAGCAGGAGTGAATCGCGGAAAGAGTTTTGCCGCGGATTGCACGGATTTCGCGGAGAGAGGGTGTCTTTGCTTTCAGACGCCCAACAATCCACGTCATCCGCGAAATCCGCGGCAAAAAACAAACGCCACGCGGACCAGATGATCCGCGCGGCGTTTCAGCAGTGAACGGAGACGAACCAGTTACGGCGTGGTCACCGTCACCTTGGTCCAATCGGTCTCGGCGAACAGGCCCTGCGGCGTGACCACGATGCCCTTGACGGTGTCGCGCACCAACAAGTTGGTCTTGCCGTAGTACAGCGGCAGCCAGCCGACCTCGGTCAGCGCGATCTGCTCGGCCTGCTGGTAGAGCGGCAGGCGCTTGGCCAGATCCGGCTCGACGTCGGCCTGATCGACGAGCGCGTCGAACTCGGCGTTCGAGTAGTGGCCGTTGTTGTTGCCGACATCCGTGCGCAGTTGCTGCGAGACGAAGTTCTGCGGATCGGGATAGTCGGCGCCCCAGACGCTCAGATAGAAGTCGAGCGCATCGGCGGCCGCCGGATCGTTCGCCGTGGCGGTCAGGGCCTCGTTGAAGGCCGAGAGCTCGAGCGTGTTGATCGTCACGTCGACGTTGAGGTTCTCCTTCCACTGCTGCTGCAGGAAGGCCGCGAGCTTGGCGTAGTTCGGATCCTGGTTGTTGATCGAGAACGCGATCGCCGGGAAGTTCGCGCCGTTTTCGAAGCCTGCATCCTTCAGCAGCTGTTTGGCAGCATCGGCGTTGAAAGCCTGGATCTCGGCCTTCTCGTTGTAGCCCGGCATGCCCGGCGGGATCAGGGTGTCGCTGCGCACGACGGCGCCGCCGAGCACCTGGTTCACCAGCACATCCTTGTCGACGGCCTGGGCGAAGGCCTGGCGCACGCGCACGTCGTTGAACGGCGAGCGGGCGTTGTTGAAGCCGATGTAGGTGACGAAGAACTGATTCACCTGCTTGAAGTCAGCCTGGCCCTGGACCTCGGAGAGCAGGTCGGTCGGGAAGTTGAAGGCGCCGGTGATGTCGAGCTCGCCGGTCTGGTACAGGCGCAGGGCCGTCGACGCATCCTGGATGAACGGCATCCGGATCTCGGAGAGCGCCGGCGCGCCGAGATAGTAGTTGGGGTTCGGCACCAGCGTGAGTTGCTGGTTGTGGTTCCACTCCTTCACCATGAAGGGCCCGGTGCCGAAGGCTTGATCGGTCCAGTTCTGCGGATCCGACTCGACCAGCGCGCGGGGCACGACGAACGACGACGCGAAGGTCAGCTGATAGAGGAAGTAGGTCGCCGGGGTGTTGATGTCGATCTGCAGGGTCTGCGGATCGATGACCTTGACACCGCTGATCGAGTCGGCCTTGCCCTCGGTGACGTCGGTGGCGCCGACGATGTTCGAGAGGTAATAGCCGGTGGCGCCGTTGGCGAAGTCGGGGCCGAAGGCGCGGTTCAGCGAGTAGGCGAAGTCCTCGGCCGTCACTGGCGTGCCGTCCGCGAACTTGAGCCCCTGGCGGATGTGGAAGACGAAGCTCTTGCCGCCGTTCGTGATGTCCCACGACTCGGCGCCGGCCGGCACGACGTTGAGGTTGCCGTCGAGCTTGACGAGGCCTTCGAAGATCAGGTTGATCACGGCGACGGACTGTGAGGCGCCGGCGTTCGGCGGATCGATGGAGGGCAGCTCATTGACGCCCTCGATCGACCAGCGCAGCACGGGGCCGGCCTCGCCCGCAGCCGCGGTCGGCGCGCTGGCCTCGGTCGGCGCGACGGTGGCTTCAGCCGCCGCCGTCGGCGCGGCAGTGGCGTCGGCCGCGGCCGGGGTGGCCGTCGGCGACGCCGGCGTGGCGCAGGCCGCCAGAAGCAGGCTGAGGGCGGCGAGCAGGGATGCCGCCTGTGTGGTTCGTGCGATTCGCATGTTCTCCTCCTTGCAAACGCTCAACAAAACTTATCGCGGATGGATCAGGAGCGCGACGGCGTCTCCGACAACGAAACAAAAGGCCGGCCTCAGTGGGCCGGCCTGATGGTGAGATCACGAGGATGGTGCTCCATCCTGATCATCCACGATCGACGTCAACCCTCCAGGGCGCAGCCGCCGTATGACACCGGCCATGACAGGCGCACGGGTGGAAGGCTGTTGATCGGATCGATCGCCGCATTCGGGTATGTTAATCGACCCATGTCGAGATGGCAATGGGCTTTTCGTGTACCCCTATACAAAGGCGTGCTCAGGATTCGACGGCCTGCCGCAGCGCCCGCAGATTGGCGTCCGGCACATCCATCTTCACGCCGCAGCCCGGCGCCAGCAACAGCCTGCGTCCGCCCGTCTCGCCGATCGCGCGGCGCGCCTGGGCCTCGACCTCTTTCGGTGTGCCAGACTGGATCACGCCGTCTTCGTCGACACCGCCGATCACTGCCTTGTCGGTGCGCTTCAAAGCTTCGCCGACGGTCGGGTTCTCTTGCCCGATCGATGCCCAATTGATGGCATGAACGGGATAGTCAGCGACAGCATCGAAGTACACGGCCGGGCCGCAGACGTGAAGCAGATTGAACGGAGCGACCTTCACGGCCTCGAGCACAGTCAGGTCGTAAGGCCGGCCGAACTCGGCGTATTCAGACTCGGTCAACAGGCCGCGGCGAGCGAGTTTGACGATCGCGAAGAAGAGCCCGCTCGCGCCGGCCTCGACCGACTTCGCGGCGTAGACCGCCAGCGTCTGAGCGATAGCGTCGAGGGCCTTGTGCACGCCAACAGGATTTTCGGTCAGCGCGCGGCGCAGTGCGTCAGCGTGCGATTGAACGACTTCGGCGGCCGTGTGATGCGCGGGGCGGCCAAGCAAGAAGCCGAGCACGGAGAGCGGCGAGAACACCGTCTGCACGAAATGAGCGTCGCCGATCCCGGCGCGCACCATGCGGATGAGGTCGTACTGCTCGACGAAGGCGCGATGATCGGCCGGCGCCGGCAGGATCTTGTCGAGGTCGGCCGGCCTGTCGTAAGGGCCTTCGACAAGGCGCGGATAAACGCCGGCGTACGAGCCGAAGTCGTAGCGATTGCCCCAGGCCTCGGCGTAATACGTAGCGCGCGGGTTGAGCTTGAGCCAATCCCAGTCGAAGTCGTTGACGTGCTTGAGGCTTGCGGCCGCGAGCGCCTCGATGCTGCGCTCGGCCGGGATGAAATGCCGCCAGGCAGCCACCGGCACGCGATCGACCGACTCGCCCTTCAGCGCGGCGTCGACGCGCTCACGTTTCGACATCTGAGTCATGATCGCCTCCTATCCCATGGCGGCCTGTCACCGGCCAGTGGCATGGTAACGCAGATCGGCTCATTCGGCTCTGGTTCGAATCCTGAGCCACTGTCGACGCGTCAACAGTACGCGTCGCGCGTTTCGCCACGAATTGAGACGAATGGGCACGAATGAGGGCGTTCGTGCCAACACGTCTCAATTCGTGTCATTCGTGGCAAAGAGCAACTTCGAATGCCAGGTCGCTCCCGGATTCGGATCTGTTTCGCGAGGACCATCAGCACCGACCTCACGTTCTCCGACGATCGCAAAGGGGGCAAACAGGCCCGCGATCCGGGTCTACGCCGTGTTCAACCCCAGATCGAAAGTGGCAGCATACCCGTCGGCCGTCTGGGCGGCGTCGACGACAAGCTGGTCGTCGAAGATGCGATCGTTGATGTTCAGCACGTTGCGCTGGCCGCGCACCGCATACGGCGGCAGGGCATGCACGGCATCGTTGACGGCTTCGTCAAAGAACAACTGCGACGTGAACTCGTAAGCCTGCCCGGTGGAACCGTTGAGCCTCACCTTGAAGTGGATGTGCACGGCGCGGCCGGAGTACCAGCCCGGATAGATCGTCGTGAACGTCGCCTGGCCGTTCGAATCGGTCAATTGATAGCCGCGCAGAAACTTCTGGCCCGTGCTCGTGAAGCCGCGATCCTGCACGTCGGAGTAAACGCCGGCAGCATCGCAGTGCCAGACATCGACCTGTGCGCCCTCGAGCGGCGCACAGCCCGCGCCGATCTCGGAGACGTTGAACGTCAGCGTCAGCGGCACCCCCTCACGCACGTCGCCAGTAGCCGGGTCGGAGCGGATGTCGGAGCGGTTCAGCATCTCGTCGACGAAGTACGGCCCTTCGGTCAGCTCGGGCCGCGCGACGCACATCGCCCGCGGCGCCGTCGTGGCAGCGGCTGGCGCCTGTGTGGAGGCGGACCCGGCGGTCGCAGTCGTCTGAGCTGTGAGCAACGGGCCCTCGGTCGGCGCAAGGGTCGGCGTCGCGGCCTGGGTCGGCGTGGCGGTGATGCGCGGAGCGCAGGCCGCGAGCATCGTCGTGCCCAACAAAGCCAACGCCTCTCGCCGGGTCAACATGCGCCCAATCGGCCTGTCGTCTTCATCCATGTGCGGCGTCTCCTGCGCGATGCGTCGACACGCTCTCGCGTGCTTCGAGGATCGGATGTCGGTAGGTGGCCGCGCCTGCCAGGGCGGCCGTGATGGCCAGGATCCCGGGCGCGAGCGCCGGGGCACCGCCACGCAACGCTATCCATAGAGTCGTCAGCGAGTCAGCATCCGGTTGAGTCTCCAACGCAAACTCGAGATTCCCGTTGAGGTGCAGGAACACGCCGACGAGCGCGCCGAGCACCACCAGGGCCATGACCGCGCGCAGCGCCCACAACGTGGTCGTCGTCGGCTGCAGCCAGAAGGCCGCCACCGCCGCCAGCCCGACGGCCGACAGTCCGAAAGGCACCCACTGCAGCGGCTCCTGGGTGTGACCGGCCAGCCACAATTCCACGATCGTGCCCAGACACATCACGCCGGCCAGAGCCAGCAGGAACCGGCGCAGTTGGGATTCGACGCTCGACCTCACGGCGCCACCAGATAAGCCAAGGCGGCCGCCTGTTGATCAGCCGAGACGTGCGTCGCCAGCGCCGTCAGGAACGCATCATTGTCGGCATACGGCCGCCCGGCGATCAGCGCAGCGGCGATCGTCTCGTCGACGCCCGGCAGTTGCATCAGGGTCGCGGCGTCTGCGGCATTGACGTCGATGGGCACGAAGACGTATTGCTCATACGCCGCGACCTGAGCCTCGTCGACGTACTTGCCGATCTCGCGTCGGAACTGCAGGATCGTGGTGTAAGGCCTGTACTCCTTGAACTCGCGCACCATCCGATTGCCGACTCCGGGCACAGTCAGGAACTCGTCGTCGCTGGCCGTGTTCAGGTTGAGCTTTGTGGCGATCGCCGCGGCGGTCGCTTCAGGCGTGGCGGTCGGCCCGGCGGTGGTTGGTTCGGCGGTGGTTGGTTCGGCCTGGGTCGCTGCAGTCGTCGTCGGAGTTGGGGCCAGGGTGGAGACGGCGGGCACGGTCGAAGTCGTTGCCGCGGGAGCGCAAGCGGCCAGCGAAAGCGCCAGGGCCATGCCAAGCATGGCCGCTGATCGGTACGGTGGGTTCTTCATCGGATGATCCTCCTCGAGATAAGGCGCCCGGCGATTGTGTGGCCCGGATTCGGCGGCACAGGCGCCCGATCGATCGAGTCTGGTCGATCGCGGTTAAGAACGCTCTTAGTTCCGCTGAACGGAATCTGAGAAGCGGGTGCGCCCGGATACACCCGTGGCCCATTGACAGAGGGCTGCGGTTGTCGCAGGATGGACCTCATCCAGGATCAGGGAGCACAACATGCGCTATTTCGTGACAGGGGCGACCGGCTTCGTGGGCGGACGCGTCGTTCGACAACTTCGCGCCGCCGGTCATGAGGTGGTGGCCATCGCGCGCCATCCCGAACGCGCGCGCGACCTGACAGAACTCGGCGTGCATGTCGTGCCCGGAGACGTCACGGAGCGCGAGACCCTCCGCGAGCCGATGCGCGGCGTCGACGGCGTCTTCCATATCGCGGGCTGGTACAAGATCGGCGCGCGCGACAAGAGCCAGGGAGAACGGATCAACGTCCTCGGCACGCAAAACGTGCTTGAGGTGATGGCAGAGCTCGGCGTGCAGCGCGGCGTGTACACGAGCACCCTGGCGGTCAACTCCGACACCCACGGCCGCGAGGTCGACGAGAGCTATCGTTTCACGGGCACTCACCTCACCGTCTACGATCGGACGAAAGCCGAGGCGCATCACATCGCCGAGCGTTTCATCGCCAACGGCCTGCCGCTTGTCATCGTGCAGCCCGGCCTCATCTATGGGCCTGGCGACACGAGCAGCGTACGGACCACGCTGATCCAGTATCTGCAGCGACGTCTGCCACTGGTTCCGCTCGGCACAGCTTTCTCATGGGCTCACGTCGACGACGTCGCGGCCGGGCACATCGCTGCGCTCGAGCGCGGCAAGCCTGGCCAGAACTATTTCGTCTGCGGGCCGACTCATACGTTCCTCGCCGCGCTCGAGATGGCCCGTGACATCACAGGCATCCCGCTGCCGGCGCTGCGCGGCGCGCCCGGACTGCTGAAGGCCAACGCCGCGATCATGAGCGTCGTCGAACGGCTTGTCACGGTGCCCGAGGCTTTCACGCGCGAGGGTCTGCGATCAGTCGCGGGCGTCACCTACATCGGCAGCAATGCCAAGGCGCGCCGCGAGCTCGGCTTCGATCCTCGCCCGCTTCGCATCGGCCTCGAGGAGACGCTGCGCCACGAGATGCAATTGCTCGGTATGCCACTCCCGCGAGCCTGACGGACGTTCACTGCGTGTTGCCCGTGATCTCCGTCCACTGGCGATCGGCGGTGCGGACGAGGATGCCCTCGCTGCCGGCGGCGATGATCACGTTGCCGCTGGAGCTGTCGTACAGGACGCTGAACACCTCTGCCACGGGCTGCTCGAGGGTCAGAGTCTGGCCGCCATCCTGGCTGACGTACACGCCCTGGTTCGGCACGACGTACAGCTGCGTCGTTGTCCCATCGCCCCTCTCAAGGTCGATCGGCCAGGCGTCGTGAGCGCAGGCTGCCTCGCGCGTTCGGTCGTCGCCGGTCGGGATGGATCGGGTCCAGGTGTTTCCCCCATCGGTGCTGAGATACGTCTCCGCCCAGTAGCTCTGTGGGCTCTGGAAGTAGCCGTACATCTTGCCCTGGCTGTAGCCGTAGAGGGCGCCGTCGCGCGCTTCGATGCAGGTGGGGCCGATCAGCTGCGGCCCCGGCGAATCGGCGAGGAGGGCGGCGGCGGCCAGCATCGCGCCAGTGATCCGGGGCAGCCCGCGGCGAGGCTTTTCTGAGGCGGATTGCCGGAGCCAGATCCACTCGGTCAGGAGGAGCGTCGGAAGCAGCCGGATCGCGTCGACTGCCCAGGCGTTCGCGCTGGGCAGAGTCTTTACCAGCGCGAACGCGGCGCCGGTCAGCGCGATCACGACGGCGCCCAGACGTGAGGCATCCCAACGCGCGGGCGCGAGGAGGCCGACGAACAGCGCGGCCAGCAGCGGCGCGACGACCAGCCAGGCGACGTCGCCGAGCTTCCCCGTCCACCATGAAGGCCAGAGCCGTTGCGCGACCCAGGCGTTGAAGCCCAGCGTCAGTGCGGCGATGACCACGACCGGGCTCGTCAGGGCCTGCAGGCTGCGACGCACGAGGTTCTGATGCATGGCGTTCCTTCCGGTGGCTTCGCGTTACGGCCGATTGTACCCACGGAGTCAGGTGGCGGGCCGCGCAGCCCTGCCGGGTGGTTCAACACAACCTGTTGAGCCCATGGCTGCGGATGGCGCGACCTTTCCCACGCCCGTGCACATCCTTGCCGGGATGACGCCCACGGCGATGACGATCGGGGTTAACATCGAAGGCGCCGCGGCGCCCGAGCCCCTGCGCACAGTCGAAAGCGAATCATGAAAGATGTAATGGCCGACACCTCCGCGTTCGAGCGGCAGGTCGAGAAGGACTATCGCTGGAACTTCGTGGTCAACGCCATGGACGGAGGTTTCTTCTGGTTCGGCGCGAGCTTCATCTCGCAGGTGACCATCCTGCCGCTTTACATCAGCCACTTCACCAGCAACCCGCTGCTGATCGGCCTGATCCCGTTCCTGTCGACGGGCGGTTATCTGCTGCCGCAGATCTTCGTCGCCAACGCTGTGCAGCGCGCGCCGCGCAAGAAGTACTTCCCCGTGAACCTGGGGTTCTTCCTGCAGCGCGTGCCGATCCTGCTGCTGCCGCTGACGGCCTACTGGCTGGCGGGCGCTCAGCCGGCCCTGGCGCTCGCTGTCTTCTTCGGTCTGTACACGTGGTTCACCTTCGGGTCGGGCTTGCAGACCGTGGGCTGGCAGGACATGATCGCCAAGATCTTCCCGGTCGAGAAACGCGGGAGGTTCTTCGGAATCACCAACTTCATCGGCAACGCGGCCGGCATCTTCGGCGCTCTGGCCGTGCCCTTCATCCTCGAGCAGTACGGGTTCCCGTTGGGCTACGCCGTCGCGTTCTCGATCGCGGCGTTCCTGATCTTGTTGTCGTGGGTGGCGCTGGCCATGGCGCGCGAGCCGGTCAGCCCGACCACCGGGCCGCGGATCTCGCAGCTGGATTACCTTCGATCGCTGCCCGCGGTTCTGCGGCAGGATCGGAACTTCCGCATGTATCTGCTGGCCCAAATCGCGTTCTCGTTGAGCGGCATGGCCCCCGGCTTCCTGGCCGTCTACGCGGTTCAGCAATGGCGCCTGACGGATGCCTCGGCCAGCGGCTTCACCCTGGCGATGCAGATCGGGTTGGCGGCCGCGAACCTGTTCTTCGGCTTCCTGGCGGACCGCAAGGGGCACAAGCTAAGCCTTGAGATCAGCTTTGTGGCGGGCGCGCTATCGCTGTTGCTGGCGATCGTGGCCCCGGACCCCTGGTTGTTCTTCGTCATCTTCTCTCTGCGCGGCGCCGTCAACGCCGGCACCTTCATCTCGGGCATTTCGATCGTGTACGAGTTCACGGGCGAGGAGCGCCGGGCCACCTACATCGGCCTGGCCAACACCCTGCCCGGCATCTCGGGCTCGATCGCGCCGCTGCTCGGCGGCTGGCTGGCCGTCGTCATCGGCTATCCGGCGATGTTCGTGCTCTCCGTGATCGTGGGAATCGCGGCCTGGGCCCTGATGCGCTTCGCCGTCCGCGATCCGCGCCTCCCCGCATCGACGCACCCTCAGGCCGCAGTGGATTGACATCGACGCCCGGGCCAACGCCCACCCGACAAGGACGCGCACGTCGCTTATCGATCGTCGACGGTCGATAAGAACTGCAGATTGACAGTACAGCCTCGATTGTGCTAAGGTCCGGTACATTCCGGAAAGCAGTACATTCACATGCCGCGTCGACTTCCGCCCATCCTGCCCGCCAGCGAGCCCGTCGTCATGCCGGAGCTGCCGGCCTCGGTTGAGATCAAGACCCTCGCGCAGCAGCGAGCCGCCGCCGACCCGATCCGTTCCCGGATCCTGGGCGTGCTGCAGAACGTGCCGGCCACGGCCAAACAACTGGCCGAACGCCTGAACAGCACGCCGGGCGCGATCGGCCATCACCTCAAACAACTCGAGCGCTACGGCCTGGTGCAGATCGTGGCGCGGCGGCAGGTGCGCGGGATCGTGGCCAACTACTACGCCCGAACGGGACGGATCCTGAACTTCAACGCCCCGATGCTGGCCGAGGACCTCGACAGGGCCACCATCCTGACCACAGCCCGGAATGAACTGGCCGAGATGATGGCCGAGGAACGCGAGTGGGAAGAAGACGAGATGTGCGTGCTCGGCTACCCGCACATTCAACTCTCGGCGAAGAAAGCCCGTACGCTGGCCAATCGTCTCAACCGACTGATCAACGAACTCGTTGCCACGCCGAATGAGCCCGGCCAGCCGCTGTATGGCGTCGCGATTGGCCTGTTCAGGGCGCCGGAATATTTGCAGGCGCCAGAGGTCAGGCGTCAGGCGTCAGAAGGCGGAGTCGCCAGGACAACGGCGTCGTCCAAACCGCCAGCGCGCCGCGCAAGTCGCCCACGCCCCGAGCCGTCCACTGACGCCTGACGCCCGAGGCCTGACGCCTCTTAGGAGTTTCCATGCCCGTCATTTCAGTCGACCACCTCAGCAAGAGCTATTTCGTGCCCGAGCGCGAGGCCGGGCTGGGTGCCGCGCTCAAGAGCCTCGTGAAGCGCAAGACGCGCGAGGTCAAAGCCGTGGACGCGATCTCGTTCGAGATCGGCCAGGGCGAGATCGTCGGCTTCCTCGGCCCGAACGGCGCCGGGAAGACGACCACGCTCAAGATGCTCTCGGGCCTGCTCTACCCGACCGGCGGCGCCGCCCACGTCCTCGGTTACGTCCCCGAGAAGCGCGAGCGCGGCTTCCTGACCCAGGTGACGCTGGTGATGGGCAACCGCAACCAGCTGCAGTGGGACATCCCGGCGCTTGACTCGTATGACCTGCAGCGCGCGATCTACGGCCTCGACCCGGCCGAGTACCGCCGCACACGCGACGAGTTGATCGATCTGATGCAGGTCGGCGACCTGATCCGCAAGCCGGTGCGCAACCTGTCGCTCGGCGAGCGCATGAAGGTTGAGTTCATCGGCGCGCTGCTGCACAAACCGAAGGTGATCTTCCTCGACGAGCCGACCCTCGGCCTCGATGTGACCATGCAGCGCCGGCTGCGCGAGTTCATCGCGGGCTACAACGCCCGCACCGGAGCGACGGTGCTGCTCACCAGCCACTACATGGCCGACGTCGAGGCGCTCTGCAAACGCGTCATCGTCATCCACCACGGCACGCTGCTGTTCGACGGGGATCTCTCCGGACTGAGCGAACGCTTCGCCTCGTACAAGACCATCAGCGTCTCGCTCGATCAGGCGCCGCCTGCGCTCGAAGGCTATGGCGAGGTCGTCGCAACCGACGGTGCGCGAGTTACCCTGCGCGTGCCCAAGGCCGAGACCTCGCGCGCCACGGCCCGCCTTCTCACCGACCTCTCCGTCGTCGATCTCACCGTGGAAGATCCGCCGATCGATGACGTGATCGAAAAGGTCTTTAACAGTCAGGTCGTCCAGTAGTCATGTAGCCAAGTAGTCCGTGGTAGGCAAGCCGGTCCCGCGAGGACTACTTGACCACTCGACTACGAGACGACTTGACCGGGAAATGACTATGAAGAACTTGCTCGACTTCTATTTGGGCCAGATGCGCATCGCGGCGGTGTCGCAGTTGCAGTATCGGGCCGCCAACTACTTCTACATGATCGGCATGGTGGCCGAACCCGTCGTGTATCTGGTGGTGTGGAGCACGATCGCGGCGTCGCAGGGCGGCGTGGTCGGTGGGTACACGGCCGGCGGCTTCGCGGCTTACTACATCGTGTGGACGCTGGTGCGCAACATGAACATCGTCTTCACACCGTACGGCTGGGAATGGCGCATCCGTGATGGGCAGCTCAGTGGCATGCTGCTGCGGCCGATCCACCCGATGCATGGCGACATCGCCTACTTCGCCGGCTGGAAGGTCGCCGTGATCCTGATGTGGCTGCCGATCGCGGCGGTGCTGGCGCTGGCCTTCAAGCCCGAGATCAACCCGACGCTGCAGGAGGTCGTGGTCTTCGCGATCGCGATCTGGGGCGCGTACCTGGTCCGCACCATGCTGCTCTGGCTGCTGGGCCTGATCACGTTCTGGACGACGCGCGTCGGCGCGCTGTTCGAGCTGTACTTCGCGGCCGAGCTGCTGCTCTCGGGCCGCCTGGTGCCGTTGAGCGTCATGCCGCCCTGGGTGCAGAACCTCGCGGCCTGGATGCCCTTCCGCTGGGCCTTCCAGTATCCGATCGAGGCCCTGGTCGGCAATCTGACGACCGAGCAGCTCTGGCTCGGCCTCGGCATGCAGGCGCTCTGGATCGTCCTCGCCGGCGGCGCCGCGTTGCTCGTCTGGCGCTGGGCGGTGAGGCAGTACTCGGCGGTCGGAGGTTGAATTGCTGATTGATGATTTCCGATTGTTGATTGGCATTCAATCAACAATCAGAAATCATCAATCAGCAATGACATGGAGGGTCGTATGTCGGTCTTGAGGCTCTGGTGGAACTACGTCCGCGTGGGCGTGTTGGGTGAGGTGCAGTACCGGGTGAACTTCCTGGTGCAGTTGCTGCAGTCGGCGATCGCGCTGGCGACAGGCCTGATCGTGCTGGCTCTGATCTTCAGCTACACGCAGACGCTCGGCGGCTGGACGGGGCCCGAGCTGCTGGCGCTGATGGGCGTCCATACGCTCGTCGGCGGCCTGATCCACATGACCATCCAGCCCAACATGGAGCGCCTGATGCAGGATGTGCAGCAGGGCACGCTCGATTACGCGTTGATCAAGCCCGCCGACAGCCAGGCGCTCGTCAGCGTGCGCGAGTTTCGGCTCTGGCAGGGCGTCGACGTGATCGTCGGCGCTGTCGTCATCGGCTATGCCATTTTCGAGTTGCGCGAGATCTTCGGCTGGGAGCAGGCGCTGGCGTTTGCGCTCGCGTTGTTGTGCGGCGCGGGCATGATCTACGCCTTCTGGCTGATCCTGACCACCGGCGCCTTCTGGTTCGTGCGCATGGAGAACCTGCTCGAGCTCTGGCAGGGCCTTTACTCGGCCGGGCGCGCGCCCGTCGGCATCTATCCGGATTGGCTGCGCTACGGCCTCACCTTCCTCGTGCCCGTGGCCTTCGCCGTGACCGTTCCCGCCGAGGCCGTCACCGGTCGGCTGACCCTAACGACCCTGGCCGGAGCCGTTGCTCTGGCCGCCGCTCTGCTCCTCGGCGCGCGCTGGTTCTGGTTCTTCGGCCTCAAGCACTACTCGGGCGCTTCGGCGTAGTCGAGGGCGAGGGGCGAAGCGCGAGACGCGAGCGCGCCAGACCGCGTTGCGTGAATCGCTCCTCGCTCCTCGCTCCTCGCTCTTCGCCCCTCGCCCCTCGCCCTTCGCTCTTCGCCCCTCGCCCCTCGCTCCTCGCCCCTCGCCCCTCGCCCTTCGCTCCTCGACCTCACCCCCCACCGCCCGCCCACCAGACGTCGTCGAACCAGGCGAAGAAGCGTTGGAGCGTGGAGCGGTCGCCGAGCGCGGCCAACTGATCGCGTACACCCTCGAGGCGCTCGCTGGCCTCGGCCGATGGGTCGTCAAGGAGCGTGACGGCGACGCGCCGGAGCTCGATGGCCAGGGCGAGACAGCCAAACGCGCGGTTCGATAAGATCGCATCGACTTCGTGAAGCAAGCGCTCAGCCTCCGCGGCTCGACCGCGCAGCAAGGCAAGATCGACCAGCAGCAGAGCCGCTTCACGCTCGACCCAGCGGAACGCCGGCCCCGAACAGATAACAATGACCTTGTCGGCGATTCGTTCGACCTCGTCCCAATGTCCTTGATTCCAGGCAAGCTTGGCACGAGTCAGGCGGGCTGCCGCCAGGCCAATTTGATCGCCCAGCCCTTCGAACACCCCGGCCACCGGTTCGATGTCGTCGACAGGATCAGCCTGCGAGTCGATCTGCGCCCAGATGAGATGCAGACGCGCCCAGGCCGCGTAGTCGGATTGGCCAACCGAGTCGAGGCGTCCGATGGCTTCGGCGAATGACGCCATCGCCGCCGTGTACTCGCCGGCAAAGTGTTGCACCTCCCCACGGCCCACGAGCGCGTAGCCCAGCATATGTTCCGCGACGGATTGATAGGCCAGGCAGGCGCGCTCGAGGTATGCCCCTGCCTCGGCCGGTCGGCCTCCATCGAGCAGAAGCCGGCCCAGGTTGTTTTCGAGGTTGGCGATCCAGCCCCGATCATCGGCAGCGCGTGCCAGATCCAGACAGCCCTTGAACAACTCGAAGGCGCGATCGAAATCGTAGAGGCGCTGGGCGCAGATCGCGTTGTTGTTCCTCAGCCTCAGTTCGAGGGCAAGCGGCCATGGCTCGGTCGACGGCATAGCCATCACCCGATCCACCCAATACAGTGCTTCGTTGAAGTAGCCGCGGACAATCCACAGGCTGAACAAACCCAGACAGAACTCGGCGGCGAGCAGCCGCTCACCCATCACAATGGCGGTGTCGAGCGCGGCGTAAAGGTTGGCGCGCTCCCCCTGAAGAAGCCGGATCCAGAGGGCCTGGTCGATTCGCTGCAAGCCAGCGGGATCCGAGATCCAG
Organism: Anaerolineales bacterium; assembly: GCA_044226485.1. Lineage (GTDB taxonomy): Bacteria > Chloroflexota > Anaerolineae > Anaerolineales > UBA6663 > UBA6663. Next base: position 65,602 of record JBGAGY010000016.1, on the reverse strand, counting down.
CGATGGAAGAACGTCAGGTGCGCGGCCCGAGCCGACGCCAGATCCTCTGCCTCGAGCTGCTGCCTTGCGAATTCGCGCACGGTCTCGAGCATGCGGAATCGGCTCTCCTGAAGATCGACGGTGATCTCGAGCAGATGCGAGTCGGCCAGGATCGTGAGGGTGTTCCAGACGTCTTCGATCTGGCCCTGAGGCTCGAGTTCGCACACCGACTCGGCGGCCTCCAACGTGAAGTCGCTGTTGAACACCGCGAGCCTGCGAAAAACCGCCTGCGCCCGGGGAGGGAGGAGTCTGTAGCTCCAGTCGATCAGTTGCGTGAGGTTGTGCTGACGTTCTGGCAGAGCGCCAAGGCCGTCGACCACAAGCCCAAGTTGCAGACGGCCGTCCACGATCAGACGGTCGAGCAATCGCTGCAGGGGCATGAGCCGCACTCGCGCGGCGACCAGCTCGATCGCCAAAGGCAGGCCGTCGAGGCGCCGGCACAGCTCGGAGGCAACCGCCAGGCTCTTCGCGTCGAACGAGAAGGCCGGGTCAGCCAACCTTGCTCGATGCGCGAAGAGCTCGACGGCTGGAGGCATGGTGCTGGCGTCGTCGCGCACGGCGGTGTCGAGGGGATGGAGCTCGAGCACGCGCTCGTCCTCGAGTGAAAGGCGTGTTCGGCTCGTGGTGATGATGGCGAGCGTCGGGTCGGCGTCAAGCAGTCGCTTCACGTCGGGTGCGATCCCGGCCAAGTGTTCAAGGTTGTCGAGGACGAGAAGCCCCGATCCGTCTGAGCGTTCAGCGATGCGCGCCGGCACATCGACATCTCCAGGGAGCGAGAGCGCCTCCGCCAGCGTTTCGAAAAACAGGCCGGGCTCCGTGAGCGTGCTCAGATCGACGAACCAGGTGGCGTGAACGCCGGAGCGGAGCCGCTCCATCACGACTCGGGCCAGCGATGTCTTGCCGACGCCGCCCGGTCCCGTGATCGTCAAAGGGCGCGCGGACCCGGCCTTCACGACCTGCCTGATCTGATCGATCTCGGCATCGCGCCCGATCAGGCGACGGGTGGCCCAGTCGTCGACGGGGCGGCCCGACCTCCTGGGCTCGCGGGCGCCGGCCAGGGCGAGAAAGGCGGGTCGATCGAGATCCGACACGCGCAGATGCACGGCCAGGGCAGCGGCTAAAGAGCGCGAGGGCTTGCGCTCGCCGGTCTCGATTTTGCGCACCGAGACCTCGGCGCAGTGCAGGCGCTCGGCCAGTTCGCGCCGACTCAGACCGGAGTCCTCGCGAAGTTTCCGCACGAGAGTGCCAAAGGGCGTCTGTGACGACATCGTCAGCGAGCCATCCGGATCCAACACGGCGCAGAAGGCCTTCGTCCTCTGCGATTCCATCGGTGAGAGATCCCGGCAAGCCTATTAACGCGCGACGGCCGATACCTGTATCACCTGAGTATCACTGCGCGAGCCTAGGCTGAGGGCGAACCCTGCCGCCGCAATCCAGGAGAGACGCGTATGGACATCGTCCTGCTTGCCGTTCGCCTAGGCCTTGCCATCGTCTTTGTCGTCGCCGGCGTCGCCAAGCTGGCCGACCCGTCCGGCTCGCGGCAATCGTTGCAGGCGTTCGGCGTGCCGAGGAGCCTGATCCCGTCCGGCGCAGTGGCGCTTCCGATCCTTGAGATCGTACTCGCCCTCGGCCTCCTGCCGTCGAGCACCGCCTGGTTCGCCTCGATCGGCATGGTCGGCCTGCTCGCCAGTTTCGTGGGCGGCATCGCGTACAACCTGGCGCGCGGTCGCCGGCCAGACTGCCATTGCTTTGGCCAATTGTATTCAAAGCCGATCGGGATTGGAACGCTTGTGCGTAACGGCCTGCTGGTGATGCTGGCGGGCATGGTCGTGATCGCGGGCCAGACGGGTTCAGGCCCGAGCGCCGTGGCGTGGCTGCTCGGCCTGCGGCCAGACACGCTGCTGCTGGGCGGCGCTGTCGCGGTCCTGGCGGTGGTCTCACTGGTCGAGGGCTGGTTCCTGATCCAGCTCTTTCAACAGCACGGGCGGCTGCTGATGCGGCTCGAGGCGACCGGTCGCCCCGCGCCGAGCGTGGCTCCCACGCCGACTGCGAGCGAGGCCGGGCTGCCGATCAATGCGCCGGCCCCTTCGCTGGCTCTGACGACCCTCGACGGCCAGACGACCAGCCTCACGGAATTGTTGACCGATCATCGACCGGCGGTGCTGCTCTTCGTCGACCCGGGCTGTCGGCCGTGCCAGGAACTCCTGCCTGAGGCCGCCGACTGGCGCCAGCGCTACGCGGACCGGTTCCACCTGGTGGCCGTCAGCCGCGGCTCGGTCGAGGCCAACCGGCATAAGGCGCGCGGCCTCGCGCATGTCTGGTTGCAACGCGACAGCGAAGCGCTCGACGCCTATGGGGTCTTGGGCACGCCGTCAGCAGTGTTGATCGCGCCAGACGGGCGGATCGCCAGTCAGGTCGCCGGCGGCGCGGATCAGATCCGCACGCTGGTCGACGCTGTCGCCCGCCATGATTGGCACGCGGTGGGTGGCGACCGATCCCGGGAATGGCCGGATACCGCCGGAGGTGAGTCGCCATCGGGCGATGTCGGGGCATTCTCGGGATCGGCGGTCGGCGCCGAAGCGCCGGCCATATCCGCCCGAACGCTCGACGATGAAATGATCGCACTGGCGAACCCCGACGGCCGATCGACCGTCATCCTGTTCTGGAATCCGAACTGCGGCTTCTGCAGGCGCATGTTGGACGACCTGAGGGCCTGGGAGGCCGAGGCCGACCCTCGCGACCCACGCCTCGTCTTGGTCTCCAGCGGCACGCCTGAGGCCAACCACGCCCTGGGCCTGCGCTCACCCATCGTGCTCGACGAAGGCTTCAGGATCGGAAATGCCTACGGCGCCACCGGCACGCCTTCGGCAGTGCTGGTCGATGCCGCAGGCCGCATCGCCTCGGCTGTGATCATCGGCGGGCCGGATGTGCTCGACCTGGCGCGCAGTCAACGCGAAGCTGCCCTGGCCACAAGCGGCGATTGAGGAAACTGCGATGAGCCAGATGGACCTTGATAGACTGGCGCGCAGGCTCGCTGACGGCGGCGTGACCCGCCGCGGCGCCCTCAAAGCCGTGGCGCTGGCCGCACTCACGGCGGGGCTGCGCGCGCTGGGCGTTCCAGCGCCCAACGTCTATGCCGATGACGGTCCGCCCGAAGCGCCGGCCGCCGTCGATCTCAAGATCTACCTGCCGACGATTCAGCGTGCCTGCACCGAGGCCAGCCGCTGCGGGTCGCGCAAATACTGCGACGAGCGCCAGGGATGCCTCTGCGTTCAGACCGCCGAGGGCGACATCCGCTGCGGCCTGCTGCCGAGTTGCGACGTCAAGCTCTGCACCAGGAGTTCCGACTGCGCCGACGTCGGGCCCGGGGCTTTCTGCGACACCCCGCTCTCAGGCTGTTGCACGAGCCCACCGAACACCCTGTCGCGCTGCCTGCTGCCGTGCCCCCCGTGTCCGCGGGAGCGTCAATGCGGCAATGGTTGCTGCGGCGAAGGACAGGTCTGCCGCAACAATCAATGCGCGAACGTCGAAACCTGCGCGAGCGATCCGATCACCGATGCTTCTCTGGCAGCGGCCCAGGTCGCGCTGGCGGGGGGCGCCACGACAGTGTCGCTCAGCCCGAACGGCTGTCAGAGCTATCAGCGAACGCTCACCGGCGGTGTGTTGACTCAGGAAAGGATGCTCCTGAACGGCTTCACCGTGCAGACCAGCAATTACCCGGTCAATGGCGCGAGCGAAATCCTGATCGACGCCGACCAGGACGGGATCAACGAGCTTCAGACGTATGTCTATTACGCGCCGAACTCCACCCGCATGACGAGCCGGATCTCCAGTCAGTACGATTCACGCACGCGCCGACTCCTTCGGCGTCGCAATGAAACGCGAAAAGACGATACAACCGTCCACGTGATCGCCGAAGAGTGGGACACAGCCGGAACGCAGATCTCGCGCGAAGAATTCGATGCAAGCCTGCTGGTGACTTTTGGAACCGACACGCTCGGGGCATATGCTGCGCCAGCGACGGAGGGGATCGCGGCTCCGACGGGTTGCGGGGCTTTCGATCAGACGTTGCGCGATCGGCTGAAGGATGGCCTCAAGAAGGGCGTCGCGTGTCTGGACAAGTACAAGCATCCGCACACCTCGGACTACAAGAGGTTTCAGCTCAGCCCCAATGTCATCTTCATGTGTGACACGGCCCTTTCGGCCTATGCGCAGTACCAGAGCGGCGACTTACCGAAGGGAACCGCCGTCATCAATGTCAACCCGAACTCGCTTCAGGCGCCTTCGGCCATCCATATGCTGCCCGGAGAGAGCATCAGCGATTTCCAGTCGCGGGTCCTCTTCCACGAGTTAGGACACTTCTACGAGAGCCATTCGCCGCGCACCGAGAACTACTCACAGTTCGATAAAACAAGGGCTTGCGACGCTCTTTGTTTCAACCCTGACGCCAACCAATGCCACTGTCAGACCTGTCTCGGCGACAAGACCTGCAACAATGGTTGTTCAGCATTGCCGGCCTGTCAGAGCAGCATCCAGCAGTGTGGCAACCGCTGCTGTGCAGGCCCATGCGACGGGAGCACGTGCTGCCCGAGCGAACGCATCTGCAACAAGAAGTCGAACGAGACCGCCACCTGCTGTCCGGCGGGCCAGGAGTGTATCAACCTGACTGGCGGGTCGTCGTCGTGTTGCCCGAGCGGCCAGATCTGCCGGGCCACTGGCGCCGGCGAAGGCGAGGAGGGCAAGGAGGTCTGCTGTCCGCCGAACGCTGTCTGTGGCCATGATACGAGCGGAAACCCGATGTGCTTCGTGGCAGTCTGTCCCGCCTGCGTGGCTGCGGGTCGTCCGAAGAAGTGCTACACGTCCGCATCCGATTGTCAGGCGAATTGTCCAGGCACATTGCAATGCCCGACAAGTTGCACCACTCCAAATGTTGGAGATTGCCCGTAATCAAGCACTGCACGGAGGAAACGCATAATGTCTCTATGGGGTCGACCCTGGTTTGTTCCTTCGCTCCTGGTTTTGTCTGGCCTGGCCTGCGGCCTTGCGACAACACCGCCGACTGCGACGCTGCCGGCCGAACCCACGCCCGTCGACGCAGTGACCCAGCAGGCCACTGAGGCAGCATCCACTGGAGCCGAGACCCAAGCTGCTGAGTCTCAGCCCACGGAAGCCTCTACGGCGACTGCCTTCGTGGGTGCCACCGCCTGCGATCACCCGTATCTGCCTTTGCGGCCCGGCGCCACCTGGACCTACTCCGGGCCAAACGGCAAACTGGTTCAAACCGTGACCGCCGTCGAAGGCGATGCGTCGCAGGCCACCGCGACGCTCAGCTCGACCGTCGGCGACAGCCCGGCCGACACGCTGACCTACGTGTGCACGCAAGACGGCATCCGTCGCGGCGACAGTGTCTATGGTGGCTTTGACACGTACAAGAACACTTTCAAAGACGGTGTGGAGGTCCCGCCCGCCGATCTGCTCGAGCCGGGCTACAGCTGGTCATATACGCTCGAGGAGGAGGCTCAGGGGTCAGTGACCGAGATCACGCGCTCGAGTGAGGTCAGCGGCGTTCAGTCGGTCGAGGTTGGCGGCCAGACGTTCGAGGCGGTCGTGATCGACTACGACCAGGGCGGCCGCACCGGCCAACAGATCTGGGCAAAGGGTGTCGGGGTCTATTCGTTCGGCAGCAATTCGGGGTTCACGCTGGAGAGCTTCACACCCGGCACGCCATAGATCGGCCAGCTGTGCCCGCGAAAACGGGGAAGGCCGCGTAGGGTTCCCGTTATCGACACCAACGTCCTCAGCCTTCAGCCATCATTCGGTCGTACAGCGCCAGCGCGTTGGCCGTGTGCAGCTGCACCACAAGGCCGTTGAGCGCGATCCGGTTCTTGCCGCAGCTCTCGATCTCGATCCCGCGTGCCTCGTCGCGCGGACGCTTCTTCTTCACAAGGGCGTCCACCTTCTTCTTCAACGTGTCGAGGTACTTGAGGTTGGCCCGCACCGCGTCGTCGATCTCGCCGCGCAGCACGATCTCGCCGTGGCCCTGCACCACGTTCTCGAGGTTCAGCGGCGGGATCAGGTTGAGCGATCGGATCTCGTCGTCAATGTCGCCGTCCACGATCTGCGGCAGCGGCATCATCATGTCGCCGGAGAACAGGATCTTGTCCTCTCGCAGCAATACTGAGAGCGAGTCAGACGAGTGCCCAGGCGTGTGGAAGAGCTGCAGGGTCTTGCGGCCCAGCTGCAAATAAAGCGGGCCCTGTTCAACAAGGATCGTGGGCAACCGCACGTCGACTTCGGCCAGCTCCGGCATCTGCGGCTTGGCTCTCGCCAGCGCCTCGGTGCCGATCGTGGCCAGCTTCTCGCGCGTCTGCCAGTGCCCAATCACCTCGGCTTCCGGGAAGAGGTAATTGCCGTTCGTGTGGTCAGAGTGGTAATGGGTGTTGATGACGTAACGCACCCGGCTGCCCAGGCGCTTTTCGACAAAGTCTCTGATCTGCCGCGTCTCGGACGGGAATGGCAACGTATCGATCAGGGCTGTCCCATCCGCCCCGACCACAGCGCCAGCGGTCACCTGAGCGTAAAGCTCACTGGTGAACACGTAGATGTCGTCTGAAATCCGTTCTTTTTGCATCGCTCTTCTCAGCCGGTGTGCGGCCTATATAGCATCGGGGGGCATGAATGTCAAGAAATGGCATGTTATTGTCAACCTGGAGGCCCTTCGATAACAAAAACGGCGCGGCTTGCCATGCAGACAAGCCGCGCCGCTGTGTCTTTGGGGAAGAGAGCGTCAGGGGCGAGGGGCCACTGTAACGCTGATCTCCTGCGCCTGGCCCCCGCGCACCAGTCTGGCCGACACGTTCTTGCCGACCGTGTCGGGTCCCAGGGCTCCCTGCAGGCTGTCGATGTCGCTCACGGCCTGGCCGCCCAGACCCACAAGGACGTCGCCCTGTAGGATGCCCGCCTTCGCGGCCGGGCCATCCGCCTCGACGCTGATGATCATCAGGCCGCTGTTCTGCCCGACCTGGCTTGCCACGGCCTCAGCCAGCGCAACGGGCTGCGTGCTGATGCCCAGGTAGCCACGCTGGACTCGGCCGTACTGCCGCAAAGCCGCCACGACTTTGTCGGCGGCCGCCACCGGCACAGCCAGGCTCGCCCCACGTGCCAACGCGCTGCTGTTCACGCCGATCACACGGCCTGAAGCATCCACCAGCGGACCTCCTGAGAAGCCCGGGAACATGGTGACGTCGGTCTGGATGTAAGCCTCAAGATAGCGATGGCCGCCGCGCACCGGCCCGCCGATCGAGACGATGTGGCTGACACTGGCCTGCAGGTCGTCGGGGCGGCCAAGGGCAAGGGCCACATGCCCGACCTTGTACTCCCCGGCAAACTCAGGCGGCGTCAGCGCTGCACCCTCGACCTTGAGCAGAGCCAGGTCGCTGTGAGGGTCACGGCCGACAAGCTTGGCCGTCACGCGCTGCCCATCGGCAAGCACTATCCCCAGGTCGTCATCGCGCTGGACCACATGGTCGGCGGTCAGGATCTCGCCGGCCGCGCTCCAGACCACGCCTGTGGCTGGCACACGGCCGCGCGCATCGACGCTGACAGTGGACTTGCCGGCGCGCTCGACCGCTGCGGCTAGAGCTTCGGAATATTCAGCCAGGTTCATGGTTTACCTCTCCTCAATGTCGCTTTATGTGTCCGTCAGCATACGGCACTCTCGCAGCGCGCCCCTCACCCGATCAGCCTCGCCGGCCCTCGCCATTTGGGCAGGGCGAACGCCAACGCGCTATATCGCCCTTCGCCTCTTAGGATGCCAGCCAGCCCTGACGCAGGGCCGTCGCGACGGCCTCGGCCCGCGAGGCGGCGCCGAGCTTGGTCATCGCGCCTCCAAGATGAAACTTGACGGTGTGCTCGCTGATGCCGAGCCGCAGGGCGATCGCCTTGTTGGTCAGGCCGGCCGCCACAGCGCGCAGCACCTCGATCTCGCGCGGAGAGAGGTTCGCCGAAGGCGAGTCCCCGCGCAACTGCTCGAGCAAGGCAGCGGTCGAGTTCGGCGGCAAAACCGGCGAGCCGGCGATCACGTCTTCGACGGCGTCGATGAGGTCAACGCCCGAGATCGTCTTCGACACGCAACCGCGGGCGCCCGCCTGCAAAGCCGGCAGGATCCGCGAGTCGTTGGCTGTGTCGCTGAGCGCCAGTATCGAGAGGGGCGGCGCAGCCCGGCGAAGCTGCACGAGCCCGGCGGCGTCGCCGGGTGCCTCGAGCGAGAGGTCGTAGAGGATGGCGTCAACGGCGCCCGATTGGACCCATTCAGCGGCGGCCAGCGCGCTCTCCACGCTCCCAACGGCCAACACCTGCGGCCGATCGGCTTCCTGGATTAATGCGGCAAGCCCGGCGCGCATGGCGGGATAAGGCGAGGCGATCAGAAGGCGCAGCATGGGTGAAGTGTAGGTCTCTCGTGTTGGCGCCAGATTAGCACACGGCAGTACAATCACCGGATGCCCGCGTCTGAGTCCGTTCTTCTGATCGCCGTGCCCGAAGCCGAGCCGCTTGTGGCCGAGTTGCGCGATCGCTACGATCCAGTCGCGGCTCGCGGCGTGCCCGCGCATGTCACAGTGCTGTTTCCGTTCAAGGCGCCGGAGGCCGTGACAGACGCCGATCTCGAAACCCTCGATCAGACGTTCGCGGCGTTCGCTGCCTTCGATTTCGAGCTCGCAGCTGTCCGGAGCTTCCCACGCGTGTGGTTCCTGGCGCCGGAGCCCGCCGGCGCGTTCAAGGCGCTCACCCGCGCCGTGCAGACGCGCTTTCCGGATTACCCACCCTACCGCGGCGCCTTTGGCGACGACAGCGTTCCTCACCTCAAAGTGGCTCAGATCGCGGACCCCGTCGAGTTCGAGGCGGTCGGCTCGCAACTCAAGGCCGCGGCGGCGCAGGTCCTGCCCCGACAGATCCGCGCCGAAGAGGTGTGGTTGATGGACAACACCACCGGGCGCTGGACCATCCGCCGCCGGTTCACGCTCGGTTGAGCGACACTCCTGCCATGCCCCTGACGATCCCGTCGAAACTCGAACTCGACGCCGTTGACGCCGTGATCGACTTCAAGCGCCTGCGTGTCCTCGAGATCGGCGCCGGTGACGGACGCCTGAGCCATGCGCTGGCCGGGCCGACGCGCTACTGGCTGGCCACCGACACCGATCGTGATGAACTGGCGATCGGCGCCGAAGAAGAGTCGAAGTCCGCCAAACGATTGCGTTGGGCCGTCGCCGACGCGGGCCATTTGCCGGTGAAAGACAGCAGCTTCGATCTCGTGTTCTTCACCTGGTCGCTGTGCTGCGTGGCCGAGGCACAGGCGGCGGCCTTGCGCGAGTCGTGGCGGGTTCTGCGTCGCGGCGGCGTGCTGCTCGCCATCCACGCCACGGACGCCCGCGCACAGCTCGAGGTCTGGCACGCGGTCAGCTCGACAGGCGCCACCGAGGTGACGGCCGACAATCTCGAGGCGGTCAATCGGGCCCCGCTCGGCGCGCTCGACCACGACCTCGAGGCGCGCCGACACTTCACTCGCGCCAACGACGCCCTGCTCGACGTGCTCGACAGCGGAGGCTTCGAGCACGCCGGGGTCAAGGCCTTCGAGTATCAGTATTTCTTCGACGACCTTGACGAACTGACCGATTACCTCGAAGACAGCCACGAACACGCCCGCCCGCGTGACGGCCAACTCGAAGCCGCCGTCGCCGCGATGCGTCGCGCCCCGACGACGCCGAAGCTCGTCCTGATCCAACCGAGCATGGTGGTCGCCTTGCGCAAGGCGAGTTGAGTTAATCACGGGTGGGCTTGGCCCCACCGGTTCTTCAATCTGTTTACAATTCCAGCATGTCTCTGAATGCGCCCTGGCGCCTGCTCCGCACGCCGGCCATGACCGGCCCGATGAACATGGCCATCGACGAGGCCATCCTCAACGCCGTCGCCGAAGAGGCGTCGCCGCCCACGCTGCGTTTCTTCGCCTGGGAGCCGGCGACGTTGTCGCTCGGTTACGGCCAGCCGATCGCCGATGTCGATCAGGACCGATTGGCGCACCGCGGCTGGGGGCTCGTGCGGCGGCCGACCGGCGGCCGCGCCATCCTGCACACCGATGAACTGACTTATTCGGTGACGGCGCCCATGGAAGAGCCGCGCGTGGTCGGGAGCGTGGTCGAGAGCTACCGCCGGCTCAGCCAGGGCCTGCTGTCCGGCCTGCAACGCCTTGGTCTTTCGGCGCGCGCCGATCCCAAGGATCCGGCCACCACGACCCGCGCGCCAGACGGCACGCCGATCGTCAACCCGGTCTGCTTCGAAGTTCCATCCGACTATGAGATCACGGCCGACGGCCGCAAGCTGCTCGGCAGCGCCCAGGTGCGCAAGCGCGGCGTCGTCCTCCAGCACGGAACGCTTCCGTTGTGGGGCGACATCACGCGCATCCTCGACGGCCTGGCCTACGCCGATGCTGAGCGTGAGACCCTGCGCGCCCGTGTGCGCTCACGCGCCGCGACGCTGGCCGATATCGGCCTGCACGCCTCCTGGGAGGATGCCGCCGACGCGATGGCTCAAGGGTTCAGCGAGGCGCTCGGGCTCACCCTCGAGCCCGGCGAACCAAGCCCGCGCGAGCGATCCGACGCCGAACGCCTCGTGGCCGAAAAGTACGGCGACCCGGTCTGGACGGCCAGGGTGTAGAGGAAGACGGCGATTGCAGGCCGCAGGGTGACGAGGGTCGTGTGGTCGTTCGTCGTTGCTGCTCGCAATCACAACGGTCGCTGTCTTCCAGCGTCTGCGCGCACGCGCGTCACTCCGCGCGCCCGTCCACACGCGTGCATGTCGTCCCGAGGGCTGTGTCCACGCACACCACGCGTCACTCCGCGCGCCTATGCCCTCGCGGGCAGCGTATCATCCACCGAGCCTGAGCCCGCGTGCCACATGTTACTCCGCGCGCCCTTTCACTCGCGTTGCGTGTCATCCAGAGCGCCCAGCCCCATTGGCCCGAAGTGTGGCACATTGAGCGCAAAGGATCTCCCATCAGACGCGAAGGCCCCGGAAGGTGGATCTCCGAATGCCAACGAGTCTGCGGAGGAGATCCTTCGCGCTCATTGGGGGCGGTTCAGGGCCGCTGTGGTCAGGCGCTCTGGATGACACGCGACGCGCGGACCGAGCGCTCAGCATGACACGCGGCGTGCGGGCTGGGCACTCAGCATGACACGGACGTAGGAAACCGGGCCTGTGGGAGAAATGGCGTGAGTGCCGCGGACGGCATGCGTGAATGGCCGTTCAACCTTCGTCATTCGTCCTTCGTCGGTCTGCTATCCGCCGTCTCCCTCGCAGCCACCTCATACAACACCGCCCGCCCGCTGCGACCGACGACCGTGATCGCGCCCATCTTGCGCAGGCAATAGGTGATGCGCGCCGCGGCCCAGGCTGGGACCTTCAGCGCTCTTGCGAGGTCGCGATTTGTGAAGGGAGAGGTCAGCGTCTCCGGCAGCGCGATGAGGTAATCGGCGGGCTCGATCAGGCGCACGGCGCCTTCCACCGAGAGCAGCCGACGCTCGACGGGGTGCCACTGCCGGGCCCGCCAACGCCGTCGCCGTTTGGGTGGCGGAGCCGGACGGCGCAGCTGCTCATCCTTGACGAGGACCACCTCGAGCGCGAAGTTCGGGTGCGCGGCGAGCTCGGCCAGGCTGACCAGCTCGGCGAAGACGTCGCGCCAGGTGCCGCGTCGCGGAGACTTGCGGCGCGTGCGGGTGCCTGTCGCATCCTCGTTGACCAGCCAGCGTTCGACGGCGACGGGATGCACCAGCAGCACCTGATAGTTCTCCAGCAGTTGCGGCAGCTTGCGTCGCAGCGCCGAGAACGATCCGGTCTGGATCTCGATCAGGGCGTCCCCGCGCTGTATGTCAGCGACGTAGCCGCCAACCGGGGTCTCGAGCAGATCGCCAGGCTGAGCATAGTGCTGCTTGAGTGCCGCATGCAGATGCGTTTCGCGCAGGGTGCCGATGCGGGAGGGCATGAAGGACATTGTAAGGCGTCAGGCGTCGGGCGTCAGGGGTCAGAGCGGCGCGGTCTGGCGCGGCTGGAAGCAATTAGCAAAGCTCCGGGTCCATTCAATGCGAACGGACCCGGAGCTTTGTGACAGATGGATCGGTGAACTGGCGAGGCTACGGGATCTTGGCGGCTTCGGCTTCGAGACCCTGGCCAATGGCCACGACGGCGTTGATCGCGTCGCGAATGAAGAGGAGGCTCTCGTGCGAGATGTTCCCGCCGCCTCCATCGCAAATCGTCGTGATCTCGCTGACCGCCGCAACGGCCGTATGGATGGCGACTCGATACCGGTAGTAGATGGAATACCACTCGGGCGGCACGACGTCATAGGCCGCCTGACTGACGATCATCTCGTTACGGTATTGATAGAACAAATAACAACTGCCACTTCCGGAGTCGATCACGGCCTGGAGCTGTTGCCCTTGGTCGTAGTTGAACTTGACGAGCTCGTTCAACTCCTTGCGGAAGTCCGCCGGATCCCAGGCATGCATGATCGTCTGCGGGAAGACCGGCGCGGCCGGCAGCGGCGCGGGCGTGAAGGTGGCCGTGGGCGGCGGCGGCAGAGTCGGCTTCGGCGTGGCTGTGCGGGTCGGCGTGTCGGTTGCGGCCGGCGTGTCTGTCGGCAACGGTGTGTCTGTCGGCGTTGGCGTGAACGTCTCGGTTGGTGTCGGCGTATCGGTGGGCGTGGACGTCGAGGTCGGCGTATCAGACGGCGTGGCCGTCCAGCTCGCCGCTGTGGATGTGGCGGCGACCGCTGTGTTCGCGGCGATCTCCTCTGGCGTGGGCCCACAAGCCGTCAACAACATCGCCGAACAGGCGCAGAAGGCCAGCGCCTTCTGCAAAGACGGGCTAAACATATATCCCCCTCCCATTCATATAGCGCCCTGACGGGCGGTTGGTTGGACACATTGTAATCGGTGATGTGGGCGCGTGTATCTGAAGGATGTCACGGCGAGCTACAGCGAAACCCGAAGGGGCCGCCGGACCCGCCACGGGGGGCTTCTGCGATCAACAGAATCGGCGAAATCAGAGGCGAAACCTCCATACCCGTCTGCCCGGTCGCCTGTACAATCCGCGTGATGCAAACCGTGACCGTGTACACCGACGGCGCCTGCGACCCGAACCCGGGGCCGGGCGGCTGGGCCGCCATCCTGTTGATGGCGGTCGACGGTCAGGAGCATCGCAAGACCCTCGTCGGCTCCGACCCCGACACCACTAACAATCGCATGGAGTTGACGGCCGTCATTCAGGCCCTGACGGCGCTCAAGCGGCGCTGCCACGTCAGGCTGCACACCGACTCGAGCTACGTGCAGAAGGGCGTCACCGAGCATCTGGACGGTTGGAAGAAGCGCGGCTGGCGCACCACCGACAAGCGCTCGGTGGCCAATCGTGATCTGTGGGAGTCGCTCGACGCGTTACTGGGCAAGCACGAACTCGAATGGATCTGGGTCAAGGGCCACGCCGGTGATCCGCTCAATGAAGAGTGCGACAGGCTCGCGGTCGGCGCGATCCCGCGCGCGGCAGCAGCCATCGTCGCTGCCGATGCCACCACCATCCACACCGGCGCGTCGTGCCTGGGCTCTGGCCCAGGGGGCTGGGCGGCGGTGCTGCGCTCGGGTGATGAAGTCTGGGAAGTCAGCGGTCGCGAGGAACGCTGCTCGGCCAACGCCCTGCATTTGATCGCAATCGAACGCGCGCTCTCGCTCGTGCCCGCCGGCACTCCCACTCACGTCGTCACGCCGTCGGACTATGCGGCGCAGGGCGGCGAGCGCTGGGCCAGCGCCTGGGCCGCTGCAGGTTGGCGCACCCGCGACGGCGCCGAGGTCAAGAACCGCGAGTTGTGGGAATCGATCCTGACCCAATCACGCGACCTCAAGGTCACGTGGCACAGCCTCAAGAACTTCGGCCGCTCGGACGACGCTCAGCGGGCCGACTTGTTGGCCCGCCAGGAAGCCAGAACGAAGAAGACTGACGATTAACGAGCGACGAGGGTTGAATGGCTGTTCAGCCCTCGTCGTTATTCATTCGCCTTTCGGCTGACGCGCAGGACGGCCATCTTCGTCGGGTGATTGAAAGGCGTCGGATCGGCGGGCCAGTGCGGCGCGGTCGAGCCGTAGCCGATCAGGTCTTGGGGAACGGGGATCAGGGACTCGATCGACAGGTAGCCATCTGCGCAGGCGTCTTCGAGGACCCGCAGGTAATCGGCGCCGCTGGAGAACAGGGCGTTGTTGATCGCGACCAGGGCGCCGCCATGAGCCACCAGCGGCCGCGCCTTGTTGAGCAGCCGGCCATACGCGGCCTGCAGATCGACAACCCCAGCCGCGCTCTCGGCGAAGGGTGGCGGATCGAGCACCACGAGATCGAAGACCTTGTTCTGTCGCCGCCAACGGCTGGCCGCGACGAAGAAGTCCTCGGTGACGAAGTCGGCCTTGTGGATCGGGAAGCCGTTGAGCGTGTAAGTTTCCTTTGCGACATTGAGGAAGGCGCGGGCCCGGTCGAGCTGTAAGACCTGGGCGGCTCCGCCGGCCAGCGCCGCAGCGCCCAGGCTGCCGGTGTAAGCGAAGGCGTTGAGCATCGTCTTGCCCAGAGCCCGGGCCTTCAACCAGGCGCGCAGGCCGCGGGTGTCGAGATAGAAGCCCGTGTCGCGATTGAGCAGCAGATCGACGGCGTAGCGCACGCCGTCCTCGCGCAGCCGGCGATCAGGTTGGCCCCACAGCACGCGACCGCGCCGCGTCTGCATGTCGGCCATGCGTGGCTTGACGACGGCGCCGCTCAACCAGGGCAGCGCTTGGCGATAGAGTTCAACCAGGGTTTCGAGCGCGTCATCGCCAAGCGGGTCGGCCGAATAGTCTTGCAAGACCAGCGTGCGGGCGAGCACGTCGATGGCCAGGTCCGGCCATCCTTCTGTGAAGCCGTTGAACAGCCGCCAGGCGCCCTCGTGGCGCTCGTCAAGGCCGTCGAGGCGGGCGGTCAAAGCGTCGATTAATAGAGCCTCGGGTATCATGCCGACATTATCGCAGTGAAAGACACGACTCAGCTTGACGCCTTGACCGAGATCAATCTCGATGACGTCTTCACGGCCCTCGGCTGGCCTGAGGGCCGTCGCTGGTTGGCGCCGCTGTTCCGCCCGGCGGCGCGCGCCTTCGCGGAGCAGGTCGCTTCGTTCGACAGGCTCGTCGGCGAGCGGGGCCTGCCCGCCGGCGCCGAGTGGCTCACCACCCGGTTCGCGCGCACGCTGCGCGTCTCACAGTCCGCGCCGATCCCGACGGACGCGCCGTTGCTCTTCCTGGCCAACCACCCGGGCATGGCCGACACGACGGCGCTCTTCACCGCTATCGGCTCCGCCCTCGGCCGCAACGATCTGCGCGTGGTCGCCGCGGACCGGCCCTTTCTGCAGGCCCTCAGTCACGTCAAAAAACAGGTGCTCTTTCTCACCGACGATCCGGCCCGGCGGCTGGCCGCTGTGCGAGCCGTGCTCGCGGAGCTCAAGGCCGGCCGGCCGGTGCTCACCTTCCCGGCCGGCGAGATCGAGCCCGACCCGGACGTGGCGCCCGGCGCGCTCGAATCGCTGAAGCGTTGGTCGGAGTCGGCTGTGCTGTTTGCGCGCCGCACGCCCGGCGCCGTGATCGTGCCCGTGTTGGTGCGCGGCGTCGTCAATCCTCGCGCCCAGAGCCATCCGCTCACGCGGTTTCGCCGGACGCCGCGCGGGCGCGAGCGCATGGCCGCCACCCTCCAGATCTTGTGGCCCAGCTATCGCGCTGTGCATGTGCGAATCATCCTCGGCTGCCCGATCGTGGCGTCCGAGGCGCCCGACCTCCACGCCGCCGTCATCGCCGAGATGACGCGCTTGATCACCTCGGTGCCTCCTGAAGGCAGGCTTGTGTTGAAGGGCGTGGTGTGAGTTCTGGCCGCGGATCCCGCGGATGGTTCTGAACTCCGACCCTGACGAGTCAGTCCACCACGAAGCCCCATCTTCTGGCTTGCGATCAATCGGTAAAGTGATTGTCCGAATCAACGTGGTCCGCGCCATTCGCGGCAAGAGAAGCATCAGCGCCCTAGAGCCACCAGATAATCGCGGATCGTCTGCCCGGTCTGCTCCCAGGTTGGGAACACCTTGGCGCGGGCGAGGGCGTTGTGGCCGAGCGCGGCGAGGCGCTCGCGGTCGTTGGCCCAATCCATGAGCACGCTTGCGATGGCAGCGGGGTCGTTCGGCGGCACGAGGGCGCCCTCGCGCTCATGGCCAACCACCTCGGACGCCGCGCCGGCGGTCGTGGCCAGCACCGGCAGACCGAAACGCAACGCCTCGACGTAGACGATGCCGAAGCCCTCGTACGACGACGGCACGACCAACGCCTGATGCTCGAGCAGGGCCGTGCGCACTTCGGCATCGGAGACCGGGCCACGCCAGTTGACTCGATCCGCCACGCCGAGTCGGTCGGCTTGACGTCTGACGCGCTCCGCATAGGCCGGCTCCGGCGCGCCGCCGATCACGCTCAGCGTCCATGGCGCGCTCACCGTGGCGAGCGCATTCAGGAGGACGTGCAGGTTCTTGCGTGGGATGAGGTTTCCCAGGAAGAGCAGGCGCAGCGGCCCGGCTTCGCGAGCGCGGGCGACCACCACAGCTTCGCCCAGACCGGGGCCGAACCGATCGCCGGCCGGGTAGGCCACAGCGCCCGGGATCGCTCGACCCGCTACGCCCTCGCTGACCGAGCGGGTCGTCTGACTATTGAAGATCGCGGCGTGGATGCTGTTGAGATAGCGTCGCTCGACCCATCGATACACCCTGTTCTGCCAGGCGGGCCGATCCTCACTGCAACGCAGGTGGTGAACGATCGACACGCGCGGTGGCTGCACCGGCAACAGGCCATTGAGCGCGAAGAGCGACGGGTGGTTGAGCTCGTCCTGAAGGATCAGGTCCCACGCTCCGCGCGACAACCGGCGCCGCAGTTCACCCGAGACGTTATCAAGCAGATGGCTGCCGTAGTTGCGCCACGGCAGGCTGACAATGTCGACGACATCGCCACGACCGCGGAGGTGTTCGACAAGCTTGCGGTCGTAAAGGTAACCGCCCGAAAGAGTATCGAGCGAGCCGTAGATGACGAGCGCGAGATGCACGGGTGTGCTCTTTCAATAGCAGACGAAGGACGAAGGTTGATTGGCTATTCAACCTTCGTCCTTCGTCGTTCGTCATTCGTCTGCTCGAAGCAGCTTCCGATACGACGCCCAGGCGATCTCGTTCTCCCAGATGACGACGGTCAGGGCGGTGAGCGTGCCGGCGCTGATGCGCGCGGCGAGCTGCTCGCTGGCGATGCGCGAGAAGTGCTCAATGCTGGGGTTGAGCCCCGCGAACTCTGGCAAGTCGTTGAGGGTGTGGTCGCGGTAGTGAGTCACAAGTTCGGTGAGCGCCTGCTCGATCTCGACGATGTCGACAAGATAGCCATGCTGGTCGAGGTGATCGCCCTCAAGACGCAGTTCGAGCGCGTAGTGGTGCGAGTGCAGGTTGTTCTCGGGGCCCCAGTCGCCGCCGATGAGAAAGTGTTGGGCGACGAAATCGCGTTTGACGGCCACGGTGTACATCAGTCGTTCCCCCCTGGCAAGAAGATGACCTGCAGGCAGCTGTCAGGCTCGGCGTCGATGCGCCGATAAGCCTCAGCCGCCTGCGTGAGCGGCAGACGATGTGTGATGAATTGCGACGGCCGCAGCGCCGCAAGGCGACGCCAGGCCACTTCGAGCCTGCGTGTCTTGGTCCAGCGCCCGCCAAGCGACGGTGTCAGCGTGCTCACCTGGCTGCTGATCAGGCGTACCCGGCCGCGGTGGAAGCGTCGCCCGAGGTCGAGGGTAGCCGGCTTGGCGCCGTACCACGAACCGACGACGATCCGGCCGTCGAAGGCGGCCGCCGCGATGGCGTGATTGAGCGCTGCCGGTGCGCCCGAGATCTCGAAGATCAGGTCGAAGCCGGCCGGGTCCTCGGGGTCAGCGCCGGCGCCGCCCAGGGCGCGCAGCTGCGCGGTTGCGTCGGGCGCCAGCGGATCGACCACGGCGGTGGCGCCGAGGCGCCTGGCCACGTCCCGCCGAGCCGGCCACCGATCGACGCCCACGCAGGCCGCGAGCGGCAACCCCGCCAGCAGCCCGAGCGTCAACAGGCCAACCACGCCCTGGCCGAACACTGCCACGCGCTCGCCGATGAGGGGCGCGCCGTCGAGCAGGAAGTTGACGGCCGTCTCCATGTTGGCCAGGAAGAGCGCGTCTTCGTCGGCGATGTCGTCGGGGACCGGAAGCAGGTCGGCGGTGGGAGCGACGAACGCGCTGGCGTGCGGCTGAAAGGCAAACACGCGCCGACCCAGCCAGGAGGGGTCGACGCCAGGGCCGAGCGCGTCGACGCGACCGACACAGGCGTAGCCATAGCGCACGGGATACTGAAAGCCGCCGCCCAGCGCGCTCAACGTCGAGTCGAGCGCCAGCTCGGGCGGGAATTCACCGCGATAGACGAGCATCTCTGTGCCGGGGCTGACGGCCGAAGCGACCACACGCACTCGCACTTCAGCCGTGGCCGGCTCAGCGAGGTCGTCGTCGCGCACCTCCACCACGCGAGGCGCCACGAACCACAACGCAGAGCGTCTCACTCAGGCACCCCTTCGACGATCACGTCGTTGCCCAACACGCTGTAGTGGACGTCGCGCAGGTTGAGCGACACCGGAGCGTCGTACGCGCGTAGCCCGCCGACGAAGCGCGGTGAAATCGTGACGGCCACAGCGTCGACGAGATTCGCGGCGAGGAAGGACGTGATCACACGCGCGCCGCCCTCAACCATCAGGCTTTCGATGCCCATGCTGCGCAGCAGCCCGAGCACGGTTGGCAGCTGCAGCCGGCCCGCTGAGTCGAGCGGGGCGCGCACCACTCGCGCGCCAGCCTCCTCAAGAGCGCGTCGGCGCATTTCGGAGGATTGCGGGCCTGTGATAAGGATCGGCTTGTAGGTGGGGTGTCTGAACAGACGTGCGCCGAGCGGGAAGCGAAGCTGCGTGTCGAGCACGATCGGTCGCGGGTCCTTGCCTTCGACGAGCCGGACCGTCAGCTGTGGATCGTCGGCCAGCACGGTGCCGATGCCGACCAGGATCGCGGCATGGTGGGCGCGAAGCTCGTGCGTGTAACGTAACGCCTCTGGCCCACTGAGGGCCAGAGGCGTGCCCACGCTGGACGCGAGAGAACCGTCGAGGCTTTGTGCGTATGTGACCGTGACGCGCGGTCGGATCATGTCAGGGCGCCCGTGGCGCGACGGGCTGGCGCCAGGCGTCAGACCGGAAGTTGCAGCAAGTGTCGCATGCGCTCGACCTTGGTGCGCAGGTATGTCGTGTTGTTCGGCGTGAAGGTCGGCGCCAGCGGCACGCGGCCGGTCACCTTGACGTCGAGCTCACGCAGGCTGTCGATCTTGAGCGGATTGTTGGTCAGCAGACGAATCGAGCGCACGCCCCAATCGCGCAGGATCAATGCTGCCACAGTGTAATCCCGTTCGTCAGCCTGGTGGCCGAGCGCCAGGTTGGCTTCGACGGTGTCGTAGCCCTGGTCCTGCAGATTGTAAGCCCGCAGCTTGTCGAGCAGGCCGATGCCGCGGCCTTCCTGGCGGAGGTAGAGGAGGATGCCCTGACCTTCATGCGCCATCAGGTGCATCGAGCGGCGCAGCTGCTCGCCGCAGTCGCAGCGTTGCGAACCGAGGACATCGCCGGTGAAACATTCGGAGTGAACGCGAACCAGCACGTCGGAGCGATTGCGGACCTCGCCCAAGACGAGCGCGAGGTGCTCCTTATCATCAAAGTTGTTGTGGTAGAGGGCGAGGTGGAAGTCGCCGGCATCGGTGGGCAAGCGCGTGACCACCATCCGTTCGATCTTGGGTTCGACTCTCGACTCGACTTTGACTTCAGCCTTCAGTTCGTGTGTTCGCTTCAGCGCGGCCATTCGCCCTCCGTCAGATCCAAGGTTGTCCGGTAATGGAGCAGGGTCAGGCCACGGAACTTCGTCGGCCATCCAAAACCAGGAGAACTAACAAAACGACTTCCAACAACGTCGTGGCCCAACCGAGGAGATCGCCTCGATCGCCGAGGACGCCCCAGGCCACGATCGTGATGGCTGTGAAACCAATGAACGCCCATCTGAAAAGCGACTCCCGCCCCTTGAGGAAGTTGAGGAAGTCGGGCCGCCACATAGCCAACGCACTCAGCGTGAGGAAGCCTATGCCATTCAGCGTGAACGGCACATCAACGCCGTACCCGGCGCTCACCAGTCGCAGATTGAGCACAACCAGGTGGATGATCCCGGCGATCGCCCCGAGCAACACGATCCAGATTTTGAGGCTTGACGATAACATAAGTCGTTTCCTGGCTTATTATCTGGCGCAACACTAGCTTAATAATACCAATTGGAGCATTTATATAGGCTATTTCTTGTATAACATTCGATAAGAACCACAGATCGGGTAGGACGAGGGAAGTGAAAAAGGTCCGCCGATGGCGGACCTTTTCTGCAGGCAACGGGGATCAGTTCGTTTCGAGAGGCCCAGCGGGATTGACCGCCACGCCTTCAGGGCCGCCGCGATCGATCTCCCAGGGATAGATGATGTAGGCGTCGGTGAAGGCTGCGTAGTAAGTCGGGAGCGCCTTGGTGAAGAGCGACCGCTGCGGGTTGTAATGAAGGACACAGAGCTCCGGAGTTCCGCCGGCCGCCTCGACCCGGTTCTTGACCGCCGTGATCGTGCGCCCGCTTCCCCAGACATCGTCCACCACCAACACGCGCCTACCCGTCAGAAGCGAGTCATCCGGGAATTGCAGGAACGTCGGCCAGACCATCAACTTGGCCGATCCCAGATCCGCTGGAAAATCGACAGCCGCCGTGAGGACGTTGCGGATATCGAGCGCCTCGCAGATCATGCCGCCGGGCACCAGCCCGCCGCGTGTGATCATGATCATGGCGTCGAAATTGCCTCGAAATTGCGGCAATAACGCGTCGATCAGGCGATCGACCTGGGTCCAGGTCAGGATCTCTTGGCGCATCAATAACCCTTTCGCTCGGAGTGCGCGGCTATGATAGCACCTTTTGGGTAGATCGAGGCGGCTGCGGAGCGACGGCAGACCGCCGACAGTGGACCACTGTCGATAGACAAACGGCGAAGGACAGACGGTCATTCAATCCTCGCCCCTCACGCCTCGCTCCTTCAGTTTCGCTCCCTGGGTCTTGCCACAATGGCCACTGGCTCGCCGGCCTGGCGGGTGAGCAGTACGACAGCCTCGGGCCCCTCGCCCTTGAGATGAAGTCGACGGATCAGGTCCTCAGGCTCGATCGGTGAACCGCGTTTCTTGACGGTGACCTTGCCGATGCCGCGTTCGACCAGGAGCTGACGCAGACGTTTGAGGTGAAACGGGAGAACGGCCTCGACGTCAAAGGCGTGCGCAAGCGGCGTCGCGACGGCGGCATCGGCGCTCAGGTACGCAATCGTCGGATCGATCAGGTGAGCGCCAAGCCGCTCGGCCAACGCTCGAACCTGGCCGGCTCGAATGATGGCTGCGTCGGGCTCGTAGACCACCTGCCCGACGCGCCCGATCGAGGCTGGCGCTGCAAACGTGTGATGCGTGTCGTGCTGCTCGCCCCACAGCGACTCGCTCGTTTCAACGCCCATCACCGTCGCCCGCCAGCGTGTCGTCGCAAGCGGTCCGAACCAAAGCACGCACTCCTTGAGTTCACCCTCGACCGAGATGAACTCGCGCTCGGCCTCGAGGCCATGCAGTTCTTCGAGGTCCACGCCCGGCGACAGCTTGACGCCGAGCGCTGGCGTGCGCTCGCTCCAGGATGCGACAAGCTGCAGCGGCGGCTGATAGTCGGCGACGCGATGCAGGCGCCGCCCACCGGCGCGACGGGCGGGGTCGCACCAGAGCGCGGCAGCGACGGGCGGGCCTTCGATTTCGAGATCGCGGAGGATCGCTTCACCGCGGAGGTCGTACGCACCGAGGTTGGCGTCAGCCAGCGCCAGGCGCAGCGGATCGCGATCGACGACAACTGTCGGCGCCACCGAAGCCAGGCCGATGGCATCACCACCAAGGCCCGCGCACAGATCCGCGACCGAGATCGCGCCGCGGTATCGCAGGGCACGATGGCGCGCGATGCGTTCGCCGCTGGCCTGCTCGAGCGCCTCGCGCTCGAAGTACATGCGCTCGGCGCGCGTGAACTTGGTTCTCGCGCGCTGCCGCAACAGCACGGTCTCGAGGACGGCCCGCGCCAGCGCCGGGTCCGCCAGCCGCTTCAAGGCCTCGATGACCGCTAGTTGATTGGCCTCCGTCGGCGACATGGCGTTGGCCGCATCTAATAGGGCCTGTCCTTCAGGTCCGCGCAGCCGTTCAAACAGGGCGAGATCCATGCGGTCATTGTAGCCGCGCCGGCGATCACGACCTGTCATCGAACTCCCGCCCCTGGCCACGAATTGAAACGAAGCCCGATGGATTGAACTCCTTCATGTCTATTCGTTTCTATTCGCGAATGCGTGGCCGAACCCGCGCCGGGTCATCGCTGAGGTGAGCGTCGCGAATGGATCGTGATTTGCCGCGAGTTTCGCATTGCCCTGTACCTCATGGAAGCATGAGCGTGAGGTGCTGTACACTCGGGCGAAGCTCCGGGGGGACTCATTCATGGAACCAAAAGCGGGCGCGCAGATCGGCCAGAAGGCCTTCATCCAGTCGTTGCTCATCCTGCTGGTCTTGATGATCGTGGCCGGCGTGTTGACGCTTATCGTGCCGGCCGGCCAGTACATGCGCCTTACGGTCGACGGCCGTGACGTCATCGACCCCGGGTCGTTTCAATCAGTGGCCCGGCCTGATTATCCGGTATGGCGCTGGTTGACCGCACCGATCGAGGTCCTGGGCGGTTCAGACGGCACGACCATCATCGTCATCATCGTCTTCCTGTTGATGGTCGGGGCTGCCTTCGCGCTTCTCGATCGCAGCGGCCTGCTCAGGGCCGGGCTGGCCAGGCTCGTCAACGCCTTCGGGCCGCGCAAGTACGCGCTGCTGCTGACCGTCTCGTTCGTGTTCATGGCGCTCGGCGCGTTCTTCGGCATCTTCGAGGAGATCGTGCCGCTGGTGCCGGTCATCATCGCGCTGTCGTACGCGCTCGGCTGGGACTCGCTCGTCGGGCTGGGGATGAGCCTGCTGGCGACCAACCTCGGCTTCTCGACAGCGATCTCTAATCCCTTCACGCTCGGGGTGGCGCAGCGTCTCGCCGGGCTCCCGCTCTTCTCTGGCGCCGAACTGCGTGTGGTCATCTTCCTTGTGGTGTTCGTCGTCTTTGCGCTCTTCCTGACCCGCTACGCCCGACGCATCGAGCGCGATCCCTCGCGGTCGCCCGTGCACGCCGAGGACAGCGCGGCGCGGGTCCGCTACGCCGACCTGCGCCTCGACGACTCATCGGCGATTGAGCAGCGTCTGCTGCGCGGCCTTGGCGTGCTCCTGGCCGTCACCGCCGTGATCGCGGCAGTGCTGCTGGCTGGCCCTTTCGTGCCGGCGCTCAGCGCTGTGTCGTTGCCGCTGGTGGGGCTGCTCTTCCTGTTAGGGAGCGCGGGCGCCGCCTGGAGCGCCGGGACGTCGGGCCGAGCCGTCGGCGCTTCATTGCTCGAGGGCGTCACCGGCATCGCGCCGGCCATCCCGCTCATCCTGATGGCGGCGAGCATCAAGCACATCGTGGCCAGCGGCGGCATCCTCGACACGCTCCTGCACGGCGCCTCGGCCGCCTTCGCAGGCGCCAATCCCTTCGTCGCCGCGCTTCTGATCTACGCGCTTGCGTTGTTCATCGAGTTCTTCATCGGCTCGGGCTCGGCCAAGGCGTTCTTGTTGATGCCGATCCTCTTGCCCCTGGCGGACCTGGTCGGCGTCACCCGCCAGACAGCGGTGCTGGCGTACATCTTCGGCGACGGCTTTTCCAATCTGGCGTATCCGACCAACCCCGTGCTACTGATCGCGCTTGGCCTGACGGTGGTGAGTTATCCGAAATGGATGCGCTGGACGCTCGGTCTGTGGCTGTGGATCGGGATCGTGACGGTGGCCGCGCTCGGGCTGGCGGTGGCGATCGGGTACGGGCCGTTCTGATGTACCCGACAAGCTACTCCGACTCGCGCGATCGTTTTCGCTCGCGGCTGCCCTCGCTGCAAGAGCGCTGGCCTGGCGCGCATCTGACCGCGCATCGCTTGAGCGGCGACGACGCCCTGACCATCGATTGGATCAGTGCGCCCCCGCGCGACCACTTCGCGAAGCTCGTGATCCTGACGACGGGCGAACACGGCGCCGAGGGCTACGTCGGCGCGGCGATTCTCGATCTATTTCTGGATCGCTTCGCCGAACACCTGAACCCCGCCGACGTCGGGTTGCTGCTCGTACACGCGATCAACCCGTGGGGAATGCAACACGTGCGGCGCGTCAATCGCGCAAACGTCGACCTCAACCGTAACTTTTGGTGGCCGACGTTTCCCGATCCCGCGCCGGACTCGCCGGGCTATGCCCACCTCAACGTCTTCCTCAATCCGCAAGGTCCCGTTGAACATCTGGCGACCGCTCAACTCTCGTTTCTGGCAAGCCTTGCGGCTCGGCTCATCAATCCCGGAACCGACCAGATCCGCGCGGCCACGCTGATGGGCCAGTACCAGTTCGCTGACGGGATCTACTTCGGCGGCAGCGGGGTGCAGGAGGAGACGCGGGTGATGGCCGCGCTGTATGCCGATCATCTGGATCGCTACGGCAAGGTGCTGCACATCGACCTGCATACCGGCTATGGGCCGCGCGATCAGATGAGCATCGTCAACTCGGCGCTCGACGCGCGCGATCCGGCCGAGCTCAGACGACGCTTCGACTATCCGCTCGTGGTGCGGACGACGCCTGGCGAGTTCTACGCCATCAACGGCGACATGATCGACTACGTCAACGCATTGGCTCAGGCCCGCGGCCGGGCCAGCGACGTGTATTCGACGACTTTCGAGTTCGGCACATTCGGCGAATCGCTTCCGGCGACGGTGCGCAGCCTGCGCACCATGATCCTCGAGAACCGGCTCTGGCGGTTCGGGGGCAGCGACGCCGCGAAGGCATCCATCGCCCGCGACTTTCGTGAGCTCTTCGCGCCATCGTCGCCGGCCTGGCAGGCTAAAGCCCGCGAGGATGCGCAGCGCGCGTTCGCGGGCATCTTGAGAGCCGAGGGGTTCTGACCCTCCGCCGCCCTCAGCGCGTCAGTTGAGCGATGCGGCCCTCCGCCAGGCCGCGCGACACAGCCGAGAGCGGATTGCCCGGCGCAACGGCGAGCTCGTACTCGCGCCGCGCGGCCCCGACGTCGCCGCTGAGATCCATGGCCAGGCCCAACACGAAGTGCCGTTCCGGCTGGCTCTCGATCGCCAGCGCCGCGACCATGTGATCGACGGCGGAGGCGACATCGCCGCGCATGAAGTCCACCTGAGCGAGTTGATCGAGCAACGCCGCTCGGTCGGCGGGCGTCGCCGCCGAGTCGACAGCGGCCGTGAGCACGGCGGTCGCTGTGTCGAGCCTGCCGACATCGACCAACGCCGCGGCCTGCTCGGCCGGGGTTAGCGCCGAAACATCCCCGGGCGCCGACGGATCCGGCCCGAGCTGCACGCCCTGCCCATCCTCACGGAGGCCCGCGATCGATAGCGTCAGGCGACGCAGGCCCCAGCGCTCAGCCACCTCAAGACGGATCGACACATAGACGTCGCCTTCAGGGGCGACGAAGCGGCCAGGCTGCTTGACGAGCGCCGTGCCTGCCTCGGTCAGCGTCTGCGGCGCCCAGTACTTCGACGTCTGGTCCCACAACGCCACCTCGATCTTGTCGAGCGGAGCGCCCGCCTGCAGCCCGAGCGCCTCGACCTGCAGCGCGTCCACCTGCGTCAGCCGGACCGGCTCGATGGATTGGAAGTGCAAGACGGTCGCGGTCTGGCTGAGCAGGACGGGTGAGCTGCCCGACTCGAGCGGCATCAACAGCCCGGCATTCGGCGGCGGCGCGCCATGGGTGAGGACCTCGGGCGCCTGCGAGGTGAGGGTCCCCACGGGCTGAGCCAGCGGCGCCGGATCCTGACCGGCCTCGGCCAGCGCCGTCACCCAGCGCTCGCGCAGGAAGCCGAGCGCCGGATCGAGTGACACGACCGCGCCGCGCACCGCGTCCCAGCCCGTGTCGCTGCCGCCATCGACAGTGAGTCGGCCGCGCGTATACGACTGCCACGCGCCGGTCGAGCCGCCCAGAACCTGGGCGGTGTTCAGGTCGTCCTCGGCGCCGACCCGATCGCCGCCCTCATAGACCAGGAAGGCACGCAGATCGAGTCGTCGCGCGCCTGTCGCGGGCTCGGCGGCCAGCCAATCGTCGAGCTTCTTCAAAGCTTCGGTGGTGCGCTTGCGGGCATGCAGCGACAGGATCTCGAGCTCGCGAGCCTGTGGGAACGCGCCGTCGAGGGTTTCGGCAGCCTGCCGCGAATAGGATCCGGCTTCGTCGTAGCGAGCGCGGCAGTAGGCGTTGAGCGCAGCGCCGTATTGGAGCCAGGCCCGTTCGCTGTCGAGCCGTCCGCCCTGTGCGAGCGCCTGCGTGGCGGTCTTGTAGCCGTCATCGCAGCGGCCAACACGCGCCTGCAGCAGCGGTAGCCAGGCGCCGAAGGCCGATCCGCTCACGCCCAGGCGGGTCGCTGCGTCGAGGTCGGCGCGGGCAGAGGCGGCGAGCGTCTCGCGCGCCTGAACGTCATCGCTGCGACGCAGCGCTTCCACGTCAGCGAGCGCGCGCAGCAGATAGAGATCGCCCTGGGTCGGCGCGAGCGCAACGGCGGCATCAGCGTCCTGAACGGCGAGGGCAGGCGTGAGGCCTTCCGGCTCGACGTCATAGGCTTCGATCAACGCCCCCACGTCAGCGTGCGCCAGAAGCGCGTGGGCCTCGGCCTGATCGGATTGCGCGGTCACCACGGGGAGGAGCGCAACGCGAGCGTCGAGATAGCGTTCCTGTTGCACGAACAGGCGGCCCGCCGCCAGGGCCGGCTCGATCACGACGACCGCAGGCGCCGCCGGCGTTGGAGCGACACCGACGCCAGGCTCCGTCGGCGCGAGAGTCGGCTCGGCCGTCGGCTGCGCCGTCGCGATCACCTCGCTGGCGGCGGCCGGTGTCGGCGTCGGCATCAACGTCGCAAACGTCATGACCCCGCGGCCGATGCCGTTCATTTGCAGCAGCACCCAGATGGCGGGCAAGGCGCAGAACAGAGCCATGGCCCAGACGCCGAGCAACCCGGCCACAATCGCTTGAGTCGTCGACAGCTTGAAGCGCGACTTCTTGCCGGCTTTGGGCTTCGACTTCAGCGCCGGTTGAGCGGCGGCGACGGGCTTCGGCTTGACGGCCTGAGCCGGCGGGATCTTGGCCAACGCCACGAGGGGCGATGCCGTTGGCGCTGGTGGTGCCGGCGACTCGATGGAGACCCCCAGGCTCTGACGGAAGCGATCGAGTTCGGACGGAGCTGCGGGTTTGGGAGCCGGTGTGGGCGCAGCCGGCGCCGGGTCATCGGGCGGGAGCTCTGGAGCGTGCCCTTCCTTGAGCGCCTTCAAATACGCAGCGGCTCGGGCATTGCCAGGTTCGAGGACCAGCGCGCGATTGAAGCATTCCTCGGCATCGGCGGAGTCTTCCACCACAAGGCCGAGCCACAGCCAGGCGTCGACCGAGCGAGGCTCACGTTCCACGGCCACCTGCAGCAGTTGTAAGGCCGTGGTCGCATCCCCGGCACGCGCGGCACGAATGCCGTTACGCAGCGCATCACCCTCAGTCGACATAGCTGGCTCCCTCGGCGCGCGGCCACCGCCGCATGCCTTGTTATGGAAGGATAGCCATTGGAGAGCGCGTCAGACGGAAGGGTTCGTCGAGGATGGTTGGCGGGGAGCCTCAACCCTCTTCGGAAGCCAGAGACTGGGCCGGGTCGATCCGCACGGGTTCAGCGACCGACGCATTGCGCCAATCCTCAAAAGCAGGATTGACGACCACCGGAAGGCCCCAGGACTCGATCTGTTCGAGCGTGTAGCGGCCGGTCTTGTTGATCCCGGTCAGCAAGCCAGCGAGGACGGCCAGCTGCATGAACGCCACGGCCTTGACCAGCGACGTGAACGCCAGGAGCGCGGGCTGCCCCGTCGCCGGATCGATCAATCGGGCGGCTTCCCACACTCGGCGCTCGCCAGGCTCGAGCCGCCAGGTGGGCTTGTTCGGCGACTGCTTCACGAGCACGACCAGGGCACGCGCGGATCCCGCCTCGATCGACGAGGTCAGTCCGCCGAGTCGTTGACCGCCAGAGTGGATCGGCGGCCGTTCGCCACGGCACAACCAGCCGCCATCCGGGAGCGACTCGATCAGGCAATGGATGTAGCCATGGTGGTTGAGTTCGGCGAGTCGGCGCTCGCCGTGGTCGAGTTCCGAGGTTGTGTTCGACAGGAGGACGATCAGGCGGCCGCCGGGCCGAAGCCTGTCGCGCGAGGCGGCCAGGTCTTCGGGCCAACGGCAGGCGAGGATGGCGTCGACGTTGCGCGCCTCGGCGGGCGCCGACACCGCCTGGCCGGGCTCGCCCAGACCGGAACCGCCCTCGACGTATGACGCGAGGGCGGCTTCGGCCTGCGGATCGAGCGCCAGCACGATCGGGAGCGCGGCGCTGGGCGGCAGGTGCGGCGCGAACACGCCAGTGAGACGTTACTTCGCGGCCTGGCGGATCAACTGGACGAGCTCATCCCACTCCTCTTTGAAGAGGTGCAGAGTGACGTTGCCGAGCTCGAGGTTGAAGGTCACTTCTTCGCCGTCATCGGCGCGCCAGATCGCGTAGCTATCGGTCTCGGCCAACACTTCGGTGTTGACTTCATCGTCGTGGTGGTGGTGGTTGTCGGACATGGAACGCTCCTAGATTGAATGAGGCAGCCCGCTTGAGCTGCCTACCGAATTATCCGCGATCTTGGGCGACTCGTGGGCCCAATTGCCGCGGCAGGTTGGGGTGGTTATTTCGTGAGCGGTTGACCAGCGGGCGTGCACCCTTTCGTTCATTGCCCTGCGTGGCTGTCTAGCGCGTCAAGGACTTTCTGGAGCGCGAGCAGGCTGGCGCCGGCGTGCGCCTGATCGTCGAGACCCGCCACGCGATACGTGCGCGCGAAAGCGTTATTGAGGAAGTCCTGTCGCGAGAGCACGGCGTTGAGCGATTCGCGCACCGACGCGCGACGCCCGACGTCCCACTGGCGCGCCTGGCGCATCCAGAACACTGTGTAGGAGAAAGCGATCTGACTCGGATCGACCATGCGATTTGACGGGTCGGTTACTCGTGAGGGCCGTCGGCCGGCGTCTTGGCGCGGCGGCGCACGAACAGAGCCTTGAGCGCCGGCGGCACGGTCAACCCGCGGCGGGTGACGACCGGCGGCGGGATCGGCTTCTCGGGGAACGGATCCAGGTCGAACAGCTTGGCGTAGATGTACCCGCCGAAGAGCTTCACGGTCGCCAGGAGCGGCGCGGCCAGCAACAGGCCGACGAAGCCGAGGAGCTGCGCCATCAAAAGCGCGCCCACGAGAATCATGGCGGGGTGTAGGCCCAGGTTCTGGCCCATGATGCGTGGATAGAAAAGGTTGCCCTGGATCTGCTGCAGGACGATGTAGAGCAGCAGGACGATGCCGGCGTACATCAACTGGTTGATGCCGTACAGGTTGTCGCCCTGGAAGAACGCGATCAAGGTTCCCGTCAACGCTGCCAGCGTCGGGCCGACGTAAGGGATGAACTCAAGGAAGAACGACACGAAACCCAGCGCGGGGCCGAAGCGCACGCCGGCCGCCGTCGTGCCGACCGACACCATCACGCCGATGATGAGCGACAGAGTCACCTGACCGCGCAGGTACGCATTCCAAATCGGGCCGAGTTCGACGGCCAGCCGGCGGACGTCGGTCGCGTAGCCTGGCGGCACTGCGCGCTCGATCGTGGGCAGCAGCCGCGGGAAGTCGATCATGATGTAGAACGACACGAGCAGCGTGAAGGCCAGCCAGCCCAGGGCCGTGGCAGTGCCCGATGCGAAGTTCGTGGCCAGCGCGCCGGTCTGCCCGAGCACGGGTTGGATGGCGCCAAGCGCCTGTTGCGCGATCGGCAGCAGATTGGAGTCGCGCAGCGTGAACGTGTAGCCGGCGACCTGATAGGTTGCGTTGAAAGCGGTCTGCAAGGCTGTGGGGAGATCGCGGCTGATGTCGAGCAGGAAGCCGACGAGGCCCTCGACCTGGCGCTCGACGGCGAAGCCGGCCCCGATCAAGACCACGACAATCACGACGATCAAAAGGAAGTACGTGAGGCCGACGGCTGTGCCCCAACTGCCGACGCGCTTTGCGAACCAGCCGACCAGTGGGCTGAGCAGATACGTGAGGATGAAGCAGGCGAGCACCGGCCCGATCAGGTTGCTGAAGTACACCAGCAACCCGCCGATCACGGCGATCGTCGCCAGAGCCACAAGGAACTTGGTCGGTGTATTCCAGCGCGGGGATTCGGGGCTGTCTATCACCACTTCATTGTAGCGTAACGGGGCTCAAGAGATCGGGAGTGCCCGGATGTCCCCCGATGTGCGGCGCTGAAGCGCCGCACATCGGGGGACATCCGGGCACTCCCGATTTGTGTTGCTGAAATCCGACACGATTTGCCCCCTTGACACATTCCCATATCGGTATATAAATAACCCATGGCTCGCCGCCCGACCACGCACGACCCGTTCAATGCCGTCGCCGAGCCCAAGCGCCGCGAACTGCTCGAGGCACTGGGCGACAGAGAGCGCTCGGTCAGCACGCTGGTCGAAGCACTGGGCTGGCCCCAGCCCATGGTCTCGAAGCACCTGGCGGTGTTGAAGAAGGTCGGCCTGGTGAGCGAGCGTCGCGAGGGGCGACAGCGCCTCTACCGCGCCCACCTCGATCAACTGAAGCCGGTCTATGACTGGGTCGTGCCGCTCGAACGCTACTGGCGCGAGAGCCATGAACGCCTCGATGAAGTCCTGGAACGGCTCAAGCACAAGGAGAAATGACTTGGCTGCTTCACGCAACCCGACCCGCATCACGGCCGAACCCGGCAAGCAGGATCTGTTCATCACGCGCGAGTTCGACGCGCCACGCGATCTCGTGTTCCGGGCCTACACGGATCCCGAGGTGTACGTCGAGTGGATCGGCCCGCGCGGCTATACGACGACGATCGACGTGTTCGAGCCGGTGAGCGGCGGCAAGTGGCGCTGGATCCAATCCGACATGGAGGGCCACTCGTACCCGTTCCGCGGCGTCTACCACGAGGTCACAGCGCCCGAACGCATCATCAGCACGTTCGAGTTCGAGGGCTGGCCGCGCTCCGGCCACGTCGTGCTCGAAGAAAGCCGCTTCGAGGCGCTGCCCGACGATCGCTGCCGCGTGACGACTCACTCCGTCTATCTCTCCGTCGCGGACCGCGACCGCATGGTGGCTGAAGGCATGGAGGTCGGCACACGCGAGGGCTACGAGCGCCTCGACGATCTCCTCACCAGCCTGCGTCGGTAGCACACCAGTTCATCGCGCTCACACAAAGGAACACATCCATGAACTCCATCCGATCAAAGGATGGGACGAGCCTCGCTTTCGATCGCTCCGGCCACGGCCCGGCTCTGATCCTGGTCGGCGGCCTGTTCGAGCAACGCGCGCTCGACACCGAGACCGCTAAACTGGCGGCGCTGCCCACGCTCGCCGAGCATTTCACCGTCGTCCACTACGATCGTCGCGGCCGCGGCGACAGTGGCAACACGCTGCCCTTCGCCGTCGAGCGCGAGATCGAGGACATCGAAGCCCTGATCGATCACGTCGGCGGACCCGCTTACGTGTTCGGCATCTCCTCCGGCGCCGCGCTCGCCTTCGAGGCAACGCTCAGGCTCGGCAGCAAGGTCCGCAAGCTCGCGCTGTATGAGCCGCCCTACAACGACGATCCCGACGCGCGCCGCGCCTGGGTCGCCTTCAGCCGCGATCTCGGCCAGGCACTGGTGCTCGGCCAGCATACTGAAGCCGTCGGCCTGTTCATGAAACTCCTGGGCGTGCCGGACGACCACATCGTCGGGATGCACGCCTACCCCATGTGGCCGATGTGGGAAGCCGTTGCGCCGACCATGGCCTATGACGTCGCGGCGCTCGGCCCGGAGGCAGCCGTGCCCACAGAACGCGCAGCGGGCTTGACCATCCCCGTGCTGGTGTTGAGCGGCAGCGAGAGCTACCCGTTCATGAACACCTCCGCTGACACGCTGGCAGGCGCCCTGCCGCAGAGCCGGCATCGCGTCTTGAACGGTCAAACTCACGAAGTGGACGTCAACGTGCTGGCGCCGGTCCTGATCGAGTTCTTCA
The DNA here is from genome assembly GCA_044226485.1 of Anaerolineales bacterium. GTDB lineage: Bacteria > Chloroflexota > Anaerolineae > Anaerolineales > UBA6663 > UBA6663. The sequence goes on along the minus strand of JBGAGY010000016.1, from coordinate 33,110 downwards.
ACGAGTCGTAGAGCTCACTTCAACGGCATCGGCGCGACAGCGTCGAAACGATGGGTGGGCGAAAGGGTGTGACGCATGGGCAAAGTAACCTTCAACATGACGATGTCCCTGGATGGCTTTGTCGCGGGTGTAAACGACAACCCCGAGCAAGGCCTCGGCGAGAACGGCGAGAGGCTCTTCAACTGGTATTTCCAGGGTGACACCGAGGTGCCGATGTCCGCAGGTGTGCCGACGCTCAAGGTCTCGGCGCAGAGCGCGCGGGTCCTACGAGAAGGCCTTGAGCGGCTGGGCGCAGGCATCTGGGGCCGCAAGACGTTCGACATCGCGCATGGCTGGGGCGGCAAGCCTCCGGGCTCGCCGGCCTTCATCTTGACGCACCACGTCCCGAAAGAATGGGCCTACGAGGGCTCGCCTTTCACGTTCGTCACGGACGGGGTCGAGAGCGCCGTCCGTCAGGCCAAGGCGGCGGCCGGCGACAAGAACGTCGTCCTCTGCACGGCCAGCGTCTTGCAGCAGTGCCTCAACGCCGGCCTTGTCGACGAGATCACGGTCGACATGGTTCCGGTGCTCATGGGCGGCGGCGTTCGCCTCTTCGACCACCTCCACATCCGGCCGATGGATCTCGAGATCGTGTACGCGGTGCCGGCGCCCGGCGTCACGCACCTGGGCTATCGCCTCATCAAATAAAAAAGCCGGCCGGGGGTTGAAAGCCCGGCCGGCTCGTTTGTGCGACTCGAGTAGCCCTCAGCGTCGGCCGCCGAAGCCGCCGCGGTCACCACCGCCGCCGCCACGATCGCCGCCGCCGCCACCACGACCACCATAGCCACCGCCGCGGCCGCCGCGATCGCCACCGCGACCGCCACGATCACCGCCGCGGTCGCCGCCGCGATCGCCACCACGACCACCGCCGCCGCGCGGCCGATCGCGTTCCTGGGCCTCTTCGAGCGTCCAGCCTTCGAGCACGGCCTGGCGGCTGAGGCGCACCTTGCCGCTGTCGTCGATGCCCGTGACCATCACGGTCAGCTCGTCGCCGAGCCGGGCCACATCCTCGACCTTGTTGACGCGCTCAGACGCGAGTTGCGAGATATGGCACATGCCGTCGGTGCCGGGCAGCAACTGGACGAAGACGCCGAAGTCGGTCACGCGCACGACCGGGCCGGTGTAGATCGCGCCGAGCTTGACCGTCTCGGTCAGGCCCTCGATCTGCACGCGGGCGCGGCGAGCGCCCTCGCCGTCGGTGCTGGAGATGAAGACCGTGCCGTCGTCCTCGATGTCGATCTTGGTGCCGGTGTCTTCCTGCAGCTTGCGGATGTTCTTGCCGCCAGGTCCGATGATGGCGCCGATCTTCTCGGGATCGACGTGCACCGTGAGGATGCGCGGCGCGTAATCCGACAGATCGGCGCGCGGCGCGGCGATCGCGCCGGCCATGACCTCGAGGATCTCGCCGCGGGCCTCGCGGGCCTGCTCGAGCGCCTCGGAAAGGATCTGGGCGGTCAGGCCCTTGATCTTGATGTCCATCTGCAGGGCCGTGATGCCGAGCGCGGTGCCCGCGACCTTGAAGTCCATGTCGCCGAGGTGATCCTCGATGCCCTGGATGTCGGTCAGCACCGCGTACTTGCCGCTGTTGCTGTAGACGTCGGTCACCAGGCCCATGGCGATGCCGGCAACCGGCGCCTTGATCGGCACACCGGCGTCCATCAGGGCCAGGGTCGAGCCGCAGGTCGAGCCCATCGACGTCGAACCGTTCGAGCTGAGCACCTCTGAGACGACGCGGATCGTGTACGGAAACGACTTCTCGTCAGGCAGCACCGGGACGAGCGCGCGCTCGGCCAGCGCGCCGTGGCCGACTTCGCGGCGGCTCTGGCCGCGCATCGGGCGCACCTCGCCCACGCTGAAGGGCGGGAAGTTGTAGTGGTGCAGGTAACGCTTCTCATCGTCGGGCGAGAGCGTGTCGAGCTCCTGGCGATCGCCGGGCGTGCCGAGCGTCGCGAGCGAGAGCACCTGCGTCTCGCCGCGGGTGAACAGGCCGGAGCCGTGAGCGCGCGGGCTGAGGCCCACTTCGCTGGCCAGCGGCCGGATCTGCTTGTAGTGGCGGCCATCGGGTCGGACGCCGTGGTTGAGGATCGCGTCTCGGACGGCCTCTTCCTCGAGGTCGTGCAGGATCCCACTCAGGGTCGAACCCTTGACGCTCGGGTCTTCGGCGAACGCGGCCACGACGTCGGCCTGGACTGCGTCCATGGCCTTGCTGCGCGTGGTCTTGTCGGACGGGGCCGCCACGGCCTTCATCCGATCACCGACGATGCCGCGCACCTTGGCGACGACCTCGGCCGGGAACTCGAACTTCGGATACGTGCCCTTGACCTTGCCGACCTCGCGCTGCATGCGCTCCTGCAGGTCGATCAGCGGCTGGATCGACTGATGGCCGAACTCCAGCGCGCGCACCATGGTCTCCTCGGGCACCTCGTTGGCGCCGCACTCGACCATGACGATCGCGTTGCGGGTGCCGGCCAGGCGCAGGTCGAGGTCGGAGCGCTGCATGTCTTCGAACGAGGGGTTGATGACGAACTCGCCCTCGATCAGGCCGACGCGCACCGCGCCGACCGGCCCGTCGAAGGGCGCGACGCCGAAGGGCACGTCAGAGATCGTCAGGGCAGCCGACGCCGCGACGATGGCGAGCACGTCGGGCTGATGGACCTGATCGACCGACAGCGGCGTGCAGACGATCTGGACGTCGTTGCGGAAGTCGGCGGGGAAGAGCGGGCGCAACGGGCGGTCGATCAGGCGCGCGGTGAGGATGGCGCCTTCGCCGGGCCGGCCTTCGCGGCGGAAGAACGAGCCGGGGATGCGGCCGGCCGCGTAGAGCTTCTCTTCGTATTCGACGCTGAGCGGGAAGAAGTCGATGCCCTCGCGGGGCTTCGACGACATCGTCGCGGCGGCCAGGACTATGGTGTCGCCGACGCGGATCGTGACAGCGCCGCCAGCCAACCCGGCCAGTTTGCCGGTTTCGATGGTCAAAGACTGACCGGCAAAATCAATAGTGAACTGCTTTGCCTCAGGCATGTGAGTCCCTTTCAGCCGGCGGCCGGGTCAGGGACTGGAGCCTGCCGACAAGCTTCGCTTGCGGGCACGCTCCAATTCCCAACCGGTCATCCGGCAATGCTTACGACATCAAACAAAAACCGGGCGGCGACGGGACAGCAGCGAGCTCAAACGTGCTGCGCTCTTGCGTGTCCCGTCACCGCCCGGCATGTCGTTCAAAAACAGACGCCTACTAGCGCGCTTACTTGCGCGCTTACTTGCGGCGCAAACCGAGTTTCGCGACCACCTGCTCATAGGCCTGCGGGTTGCGCTTGGCCAGGTACTGCAGATGGCGGCGGCGGGCGCCGACCAGCTTGAGCAGGCCGCGGCGCGACGAGTTGTCGCCCTTGTTGGCCCGCAGGTGCTCGGTCAGATAGACGATGCGCTTGGTGAGGATCGCCACCTGGACCTCGGGCGACCCGGTGTCACCTTCTTTTCGGCCGAAATCCGTCACAAGTTGCTGTTTTGATTCCTTCGTCAGAGCCATGACGAACTGCCCTCCTAACGGCAGGTCACCGCCGCCTGAGCGTGAACCCGGGCGGGGTCTAGTCTGGTAAATCGCGGGTTTGAGTCTACCAGAGAATCATCAGGCCGGGTAGCGGGGAATGTTTTCCACGAATGACACGAATTGAAACGAATGAGCGCGAATGCATCCAGAGGATTTTGCCGCGGATGACGCGGCTTTCGCGAAGTGGCAATCGGCGAAATCCGCGCCATCCGTGCCAGATTCTCCCAGAGAGGATTCGTGACCGTTCGTCTCCAATCGTGACATTCGTGGCCAAAATCCGCTAGCTGCGCAGGTCACGGACAAGGTCGTTCTGCCAGGCCTCCGGCAGGAGCTTCATGACCGAGCGGACCAGGAAGCGGCTGTTGTGGTCATTACGGACGGCCTGTTCGTGGAGGAAGGGCCGGACGTCGAGCGGGCGCTCGGCGGTCAGCGTGCGCAGCGCATCGACCACAGCCGGGCGCACCGTCGGGTCGGATTCGGAAGCCAGCTTGCGCAGGATCTCGAACATGCCGGGCAGATCGTCCCAGCGGCCTTCCTGGGCCAGGGTATAGACGGCCAACGCGGCCGCGCGCCGCAACCACTTGTTGCGCTGCAGCGTCCAGCGTCGGGCGACGGCCAGGGCCTGGCCGGGCTCGCGCAGGAGCAGGGGCTTGAACGCGCCAACGACCAGGGCATCGACGATCTCGGCGCTGTCGCAGCGCGGCAGGAGCTCTTCGAGCTGGGTCAGGGCTTCATCGGGCTGCGCGACGGCCAGGAAGCCGAGGACATCGGCGGCCAGGCGACGCTCCTCGCGTGAGCCGGCGGCCCAAAGCGCGCGAGCAAGGGCGCCGGCCTCTTCGGGATGCTTCTGAACCGGCACGCGCAACGCGACGGCCATTTCGTGGATGACGGGCGTCGGTGTGCGCAGAGTCTCATCGAGTCGACCGCCGACGGGGCGCTGGTGCAGGCGGCGTGAGTGATCGGCCTGGTTGCGGAAGAGCTTGCGGATCTCTGCCGCGCAGGTCGCCGGGTCCGACAGCTTATCGGCGATCGCGCCGGCACGCGCGCGCAGAACGGGGACGTCGATGGGCATGGCAACTCACCGCGGAGCGTCGAGCCAGTCGCGCAGCCGATCGCGGACGGTCGGCCACTCTTCGGCCAGGACGCTGTAGTAGACGCTGCTGCGCTGATAGCCGTCGGGCATGCGCATGTGGTTGCGCAGGACGCCCTCGCGCACTGCGCCGAGGCGTTCGATGGCGCGTTGCGAGCGCTCATTGCGAAGATCGGTCTTGATCTGCACTCGCAGACAGCCGAGCGTCTCGAAGGCGTGGGTCATCAACAGCCACTTGCACTCGGTGTTGACGGCCGTGCGCTGCAGGGCGGGCGTGTACCAGGTGCCGCCGATCTCCACCATCTGGTTGACGACCTGGATGTCGAGATAGCGCGACATGCCGATGGCACGGCCTTCGGCGAGGTGGCGAACCGCAAAGGGCAGGTCGGTGCCGCGCGCCTGCCGCGAAAGCAGATCTTCGATCTGGGCGCGCATATCGGCTTCGCTCTTCACGACAGGATAGGGCATGTAGCGCCAGATGTCGGCGTACGCGCCGGCGATCGCCAGGTCCGCGGCATGATCGAGGCTGAGCGGCTCCAACTGGACAAACCGGCCGGTGAGGGTGATGGGTTGAGGTGTCAACACGCGGCGAGTGTATCACGCCGAGGGAGAGGGCACCGATAGCGGGAATGGCCGCATTTCGCCGGATATGGCCGCCGATCGACGCGATATATCATAGCCGTCGGGTACGTTCACGGGTCTTGCCATGACGACATCCTCTGCCACCGAACCACAGGCCCCTTCTCGATCTAAGATTTCGCGGCGTCGCGGGAATCCCCGATTGACGTTTCGCGAAGTCACGGCCGACCGGCTCGACGACTTCGTGGCATTGTTCGAGAGCAAGGGCGCGCCGAAGACGTGCTGGTGCATGGTCTGGCCCGCGGCCTCGGCTCAAATCCGCAGAGCGAAAGGGCCGACGCGCAAGGCCGCCATGACGACACGCATCAAGAAGGGCGTGCGGGTCGGGATCCTGGGCTACGCCGACGACGAGCCCGTGGCGTGGTGCTCGATCGCGCCGCGCGACACGTTTCGGGATCTGGGCGGCGACCCTGCCGAGCCAGGCGAGCAGGTGTGGTCGATCGTCTGCTTCTTCATCAAACGCGAGCATCGCCGGCAAGGTCTGTTCAACCAACTGCTTCGCGCCGCGATCCAGCACGCGAAACGCGCTGGGGCAACCAGCGTCGAAGCGTATCCCGTCGACCCCGATTCGCCGAGTTACCGTTTCATGGGCTTCGTGCCGTCGTTCGAGGAGGCTGGCTTCGTCGAGACGGGCCGGGCCGGAGGGCGCCGTCATGTGATGCGGCTGACGCTGAAGAGGCGCCGCTGACGGCCGACCAAAGCCCAGAATAAACTTGATATCCGGCCATTCCGGTCATCGCGGCCGTTGCCGATACAATTCCGGAATGGCTTCGAGGACGCCACCCTCCGAGCGCGCTCGGCTCTGGCGCGACACCGCGCTGGGCGATTTGGACCTGCTCACGGCGCGCTACATCACTCACCGCTTCGCCCCGCACTTCCATGAAGGCTACGCGATCGGCGTCATCATGGAAGGCGCCGAAACGTTCAGCTATCGCGGGGGCACTGAGGTGGCGCCGGCCGGCCATATCGTCATCGTCAACCCGGGCGAGATCCACACGGGCTCGGCGGTAGCCGAGAGCGGGTGGACGTATCGCATGCTCTACCCATCGTGCGAGTTGATCGCCGGAGTCACGCGCGAGGTCGTCGGCTACGAAGCTGGGCTGCCGTTCTTCGGGCAGGCCGTGATCCACGACGCCGAACTGGCCGCACGCCTGGCGCGAGCCCACCGCGCCATCGAACAATCGCAGCATCTGCTCGACCGCGAAAGCGCCCTGATCGTCACACTCGCGGACTTGATCCAGCGGCATGCCGATGCGCCCTACCGCTCCTCTGGGCTGCCCGACCTGCCGAGCAAGATCGCTCGCGTGCGCGAGTTCCTCAGCGCCGACCTGTCGGCCGATCTATCTCTGGCTGATCTGGTTCAGGTCGCGAACCTCAGCCGCTACCACCTTGTGCGACTCTTCAGGCGCCATGTCGGGTTGCCGCCGCATGCCTACCGTAATCAGTTGCGCGTCCATCGCGCGCGTGCGTTGCTGGCGCAGGGCATGGCGATCGCCGAGGCGGCCCAGGCCGTCGGGTTTGCGGATCAGAGCCACCTGAGCCGACACTTCAAACGCGTGTACGGCGTCGCGCCAGGCGCCGCCATCCAACGCCCCACCAGCTGAAGCAATTTCGTTCAAGACGCAGGTCTGCGACTCGGGTATCCTGGGCCGCACGCCTATGACACACTCCCCATCCACTCGTGGCCGCTGGCGCGAATTCCTCCAGGGTTGCCTCGACGAGGCTCCCATCCTGTTGGGCACGATGCCGTTCGGTCTGATCTACGGCGTGCTGGCCCTCAACGCGGGGCTGCCGGCCAGCATCGCTCAAGCCATGTCGGCCATCGTGTTCGCGGGCTCGGCCCAGTTCGTGACGGCCCAGCTGATCGGCGAAGCCACAGCCGGCGTCGTGATCGTCGCCACGATCTTCGTCGTGAATCTGCGCCACGCGCTCTACAGCGCTTCGCTGGCGCCGTATCTGCGTCATCTCAACGCCGGCTGGAAGGCGCTCATCGCGTATCTCCTGACGGACGAAGCTTACGCTGTGGCGATCGTGCGCTATCAGCGCGACGCCGATGCCGGTGTCAGGCCGCCGTACCAACACTGGTATACGCTCGGCGCCGCCTTCCTGCTCTGGTCTTCATGGCAGTTCAGCACGGCCGTGGGCGTCTTCCTGGGCGCGTCGGTTCCGGCCAGCTGGGGCCTCGACTTCACTCTGGCGCTGACCTTCATCGCTCTGGTCTTCACGGCGGTGCGCACGCGCCCGATGTGGGTGGCGGCCATCGTCGCGGGCGTGATCGCCGTGGTAGCGCACGGCCTGCCGTACAACTTCGGCCTGCTGCTGGCCGCGGCCGGCGGGATCCTTTCGGGCATGATCGCCGAGGCCCAGACCGGCGTCGCTCCGCGGCGTCCCTTCCCCAATCGCTGAGGCATCTATGGAGTGGCTACCCGTCCTCATCATCGGCGGCCTGCTGACCTTCGCCACCCGGCTGTCGTTCATCGCCCTGCTGGGCCGTTTCGAGGCGCCGGAGGTGGTCACCCGCGCGCTGCGCTATGTGCCGCCGGCCGTCCTCTCGGCCATCATCTTCCCCGAGGTGCTGCTGCGCGACGGGGCCTTCGTGACCCCCTGGGCTAACCCGCGCCTGTATGCCGGGATCATCGCCGGCCTGATCGCCTGGCGCACCCGCAATGTGCTGCTGACCATCGGCGTGGGCATGGCGGTGTTCTGGGCGTTGGGTTGGGCCGGGATGTAACGCCTCCGCCATCGGTGCGCCCGCGGGCACACGACGACGCAGGTGTCGCCCCTCCGACGACCCGCGCACGTCGCTCAACCGAATCGTTCTCAATGGGCACGGCGTATACGTCGCCTCACGCGGGCTCTGAGAGTGCGGGCCGGCACTGGGCCGATACGGGCTCTTGACTTCCAGCGCACTCGAAGATGTAGCATTGCGTCCAATAGGAGATCGCTGACATCATGGCTACATCGCACACGATGAAATACCGTTTGCTCGGCCGGACCGGCCTGCTCGTCTCGGAATTGTGCCTGGGCACTATGACGTTCGGAGGCAAAGGTTTTTGGGAAGTCATCGGCAAGCAGGGTCAGGACGTTGTCAACGACCTTGTGGCACGCGCGCTCGACGCCGGCATCAACTTCATCGACACCGCCAACGTGTATTCGTTCGGCGAGTCGGAGACCCTGCTGGGCAACGCCCTCAAGGGCCGACCGCGCGACAGCTATGTGCTCGCCACCAAGGTGCGCGGGCGGATGAGCGCCGACGTCAACGCCATCGGCCTCAGCCGCTATCACATCCATGCCTCAGTCGAAGATAGCCTGAAACGCCTCGGCACCGATCACATCGACCTGTACCAGATCCACGGCTTCGACGCCGTCACGCCGCTTGACGAAACGCTGCGGGCACTCGACGACCTCGTGCGCCAGGGCAAGGTGCGCTACATCGGCGCGAGCAACCTCGCGGGCTGGCAGTTGATGAAGGCGCTCGGGATCAGCGCGCAACACAGCCTGGCCCGCTTTGAATCCATCCAGTCGTACTACACCATCGCCGGCCGCGACCTCGAGCGCGAAGTCATCCCGGTCGTGACAGATCAGCAGGTCGGCGTCATGGTCTGGTCGCCGCTGGCGGGAGGCCTGCTCTCGGGCAAGTACACACGCGATGGCTCGGGCCCCGAAGGCAGCCGACGCGTGTCGTTCGACTTTCCGCCGGTCAACAAGGACCGCGCCTTCGACATCCTCGATGTCGTTCGATCAGTCGCCGAGGAGCTCAACGCCACAGTGCCGCAGATCGCGCTCGCCTGGCTGCTGCATCAGCCCGCCGTCACGAGCGTGATCATCGGTGCCAAGAACACCGAGCAACTGACCGACAACCTCGGCGCCGTCACCGTCAGCCTCAGCGCCGACCAACTCAAGCGCCTCGACGAGGTCAGCAAGCTCCCGGTCGAATATCCGCAGTGGATGCTCGCCCGACAGGGCGGCGATCGAGGGGCGTGAGAAAGGCAGAGGGAGGAGAGAGGTGGGAGGTGGGACCCTCATTCCCATCTTCCACCTCTCTCCTCCTTCTTGTCCTTACATCTGCACCAGGTGCGCCTGGCGCAGCGCGAGCCGGATTGTGGCGATCGAGCCCGCGTTGAAGGCCAGGGCGTCGCTTTCGATGCCGTCGCTGAAGATCACACCGCCTTCGGGCATCTCGGAGCGAATGACGAGGGAGTCACCCGGTTCGATGGCGCCGTAGACCAGGCCGGCCGCCGAGGCGCGGCTGACGAACGGCTCACGCACGGCATAAGTCAGCCGGGGCGACTCCCAGGGCAGTTGATAGATCTCGGGCGCAGGCGGCGTCCACTCTGTGCCCGCCAGACCAGCGGCCACGCCGGTCGCGCCGGTCACGATCGATTTCAGCCAGCCGGTCGAGCCAGCCCCGGTCGCGACGATCACGCCGCTCGAACTCTGCGCCTCGGTCTGGCCGCTGACGGTCAGCCGGTAGCGCGCCGAGACGTGCGTGCGCGCCCCGATGAAAAGCTCGTTGAAGGCCAAGAGGCTCTGCCCGTCGTGGAGGGTGGCCTCGGCCAGGCTCACCGCTCGCACCGGAGCACGCTCAGCCAACGCAAGCGCCACCCACTCGCCGGCCGCATCCACGGGGCAGCGCGCCAGCACGCCGTCGACGCTGAGCGGATCCGGGTTGACCGCCAGGAGCGGCTGCGTGGGCAGGTACTTGGCCGTGTTCGCGGCCAGGCCGTCCGGGCCGATCGTCACCACAAGGTCGCGCTCGCCGAACAGATAGTTGGGCAGGAAGGCACGCTCGATCACGTGCTGCTTGACCCGCGGCGGCAGCGCCGCGCGCAACAGCAGCAGCGCCGCCTGATAGCGCGCGTGCGCGGCCTGCACGGCCTCGTACGATGCGCCAAGCTGCTCGAGATAGAAACGCGCCTGCGCCTCGGTGTTGAAGCGCGCAATCAGGTCCTCGAGCTGTGTCGCGCGTGTCACGACGACGATGCGATCGAGCATGTCGGCCTCCGTCAACCCTCGCGCGGCGTTGCCATCAGACCGCTGAGCAATTCGGGCGTGATCGTCAGCGTGCCGATGCGCTGTGCGTTGTCGCCCATGGCCTTGAACGCCAGCGCCAGCAGCGTGCGCGACTCGGTGCCGCGCCACGGGCCGAGCCAGATCTCATTGGAGCGTGCCTGGAACTCGGCCGCCCGCGTCTGGTTCTGGCCTTCGAGATCGACCAGCGCCTGGCGCTGACCCTCGAGCGCCAGCTGGTTGCTCAGCTCGTTCTCTTTGATCCGACGCTCTTGCTCGACGGCGGCGGCGCGGCGCGAATAGATGGCCTGGTCAGCGCGGCGTTGCAGGCCCTCGCGATACTCGGCCTCCAACGCTTTGGCCAGTTCGGGCGTCGGCTTGACCGCCTGCACGGCCACACTGAGGGCCTCGATGCCCAGGGCATCCAGCCCTGCGTCGTCGCGCAGACCCTCGAGCGCGATGCTCGCCAGTTGAGCCGCCTCGCGCAGCGCGTCCTCGAGCGATCGGCCCGCCAGCGCCGCCCGCACCCGCGCCTGCAAAGCGTTCAGGATACGCGCTGGAAGCTTCTCGGGATCGTTGCTCAGATGGCGCCGCGTGAGCGGATCGATTCCGAAGTTAAGCGCCTGGGCCAGCACCAGCGGCTTCGCCACGCGATAGGTGAGTTGGCCCTGGATGCTCACCGGCTGAAAGCTGCCGGTCGTCTCAGTGAAGATGAAGGGCACGTCGATCGTGCTGAGCGGGATCGAGGCCAGGCTTGTCACCGGCCCCCAATACCAGAAGGCCAGGCCGGCCCCATGACGCACCAGCCGGCCCGCCGAATGCACCACGACGTACTCGCTGGGCTCAGCCTTGAAGAACCCGATCAGAGGGGGTGCAACCGTCTTCGCCATACGGCCTCCTATTTGTGTAGCAACAACACTAAATATAGTGTCGATACTACACTTTGTCAAGACACATAATAAGCGAGGGGTGAAGAGCGTCTCGTTTCGCTCTTCACCCCTCGCCCTACGCTCCCTTGCTTCTCAGTACGATCTTGCGAAGATGACCTTCTGCGTGGCCGGCTTGCCGGTATAGAAGCAGGTGCCCGAACCGCCGGGCTGCTCGAGGGGGATGCAACGCACGGTGGCTTTTGTTTCTTCTTTGATGCGGGCCTCTTCCTCGCGGCCGCCCGCGAACCAGACGTAGGCCCAGCCCTTCTCGACGACCTGCTTGAACTCGTCATAGGTCGTCGGCTCGAAGGTGTTGGCTTTGCGGAAGGCGGTGGCGCGCTCGAGCAAGGCCGCCTGGATGTCCTTCAGCGCGGCCTTGACCTGCTCGGCCAGACCCGCCTGCGGCACGAAGCTCTTGCCTTCACGGCCCGGCCTGTCGCGGCGCGAGAGGGCCACGCTGTTCTTCTGCACGTCCTTAGGCCCAACCTCGATGCGGATCGGGACGCCGCGCATCTCCCAGTCGTTGAACTTGAAGCCCGGGCTGACGGTGTCGCGGTCATCGACCTTGACGCGCACATCGGCGTCGACCAACTCGGCCTTGATACGTGCGACGGCCTCGAGCACCGGGCCGCGCTCGGCGTCGTTCTTGTAGATCGGCACGATCACGACTTGCCAGGGCGCCAGCCGCGGCGGCATGATCAGGCCCTGGTCGTCGCCATGGGTCATGATGATCGCGCCGATCATGCGCGTGCTCAGGCCCCACGAGGTCGTCCAGCAAAACTGGGTCTCGTTGTTGCGATCCAGGTACTGGATCTCGAAGGCCTTGGCGAAGTTCTGGCCCAGGTTGTGCGACGTGCCTGACTGCAGCGCCTTGGTGTCGCCCATCATGGCTTCGATCGTGTACGTGCGCAGCGCCCCAGCGAACTTCTCGCTGTCGGTCTTGAGGCCCTTGACGACCGGGATGGCAGCCTCGTTGATGGCGAAGTCGGCGTAGACGTCGAGCATCTGGAGCGTCTCGGCCTCGGCCTCTTCAGCCGTCGCGTGCGCGGTGTGGCCTTCCTGCCACCAGAACTCGGCGGTACGCAGGAAGAGCTTGGTGCGCATCTCCCAGCGCACGACGCTGTTCCAGAGGTTGATCAGGATCGGCAGGTCGCGATAGCTCTTGATCCACTTGGCGTACGAGTAGCCGATGATGGTCTCGGACGTGGGCCGCACGACCAGCGGCTCCTCGAGTTCCTCGCCGCCCCCAATGGTCACGACCGCCAGTTCGGGCGAGAAGCCTTCGACATGCTCCTTCTCCTTCGAGAGAAACGACTTCGGGATGAAGAGCGGGAAGCCGGCGTTGAGGTGACCGGTGGCCTTGAAACGTCGGTCGAGCTGGGATTGGATGTTTTCCCACAGCGTCCAGCCATACGGCTTGACGATCATGCATCCACGCACCGGTGCGTAATCGGCGAGGTCGGCGCGGAGCACCAGCTGGGTGTACCACTCCGAGAAATCCTCGGCGCGGGTCGGCAGTTTGGCATCAGACATGAAGAAACCTCGAGCTAGGGTTGAAGGGACATTATAAGGCGTCAGGCGTCAGGTTTCAGGCGTCTGTGGGGAGCCGTCAGCGGTCAGGAGTCAGCGATCAGGGTCGGAAGATCACCAGGATGAGAAGGCGCGGCGGATTGGCGATTGCTTCCACTGACGCCCGACGCTGACGCCCGACGCCTGATACCTGACGCCTACAGGTAAAGCGCCGGCCTCAGCCGTCTCTGCACCGCATCAAGGGCGGGCTGCAGGAAGAGCGCGTCGAAACGCGCGGCGACGGGGTCGAACAAGGCAGGCGGCGTGCTGGCGGCGCTTTCGAGCAGATCCTGGATGAGGCGCCACATGCGCGCGTAGTCGATGAGTTCCTCGAAATCAGCGTCCGACCAGGTGATGCCCACGCGGGCCTGCATCTCGGCCCGGTAGGTGCTCCAGATCTCATCGATCTCGAGCGGCAGATCCGGTTGATCCCACCGGCAGTTGTCGACGAACGTGCACAGGTCGAGCAGGCCCGGCCCCACGGCCGCCAGGCCCCACCCGAAGGCCACCTGATCGCCGTCGACGAGGGCCACGTTGCTTGGGCGGTAGTCGCCGTGGAGGAGCGTGGCCGGCACGCCGCGGAGGCGCTCGGCCACGCGCTCGACCTGCGTGAGCAGCAGACCGAGCGTGTTGAGCACTTCGAGCGAACCCGTGATCACCCGCGGACGGTCCTCGGCCACCATGCGCTCGACGGCGTTGACGGCCGAGAGGACGTAGATGTCGAAGTCGGTCGAGAGGGCGCGCGAGAGCCAGTCGAAGACCGACAGGTCCTCGGCCAGGCCCCAAAAGCGCTCGTGGGTGGCGGCCAGCAGCCGCACGGCCTCGAGGTAATGCTCGCGTCCCCAGGCCGCCGGGACGACGTCGCTCTCCACAGCCTCGAGGACCAGCCACGTGCCGGCCGGGTCGGCCGCGATCAGGGCCGGCGTGGTCACCGGCACCAGGGCCGACAGCGTGCGATACAGGCCGGCCTCGCGCACACCGGTGCCGGCCAGGCCGCGACGGGTGGTGCCGCGGGGTTGTTTGACGATGGTGTCGATCGAGGCCGTGCCGCCGGTCGCGGCGTAGTCAATGCGCAGACCGCGGATGGCGCCCTGAGTCTCCCCGGGCACCGTCGGCCGGGTCGAATCGTGAAACGCCTGGACGTGAAGGGTCGGGTCGGCGAAGTACCGCCTCAGCCCGGCCGTCAGCTGCGCGGTTGAAAACGGCCACATGGTGGAATGGGCGGATTGTATCTCACACGCGAAACGGCAGACCGTGGACCGCAGACCACGGCCAATCCCGACATCTACAGCCGCCAGGACGTCACGTTTTGCGGTCCACGGTCTGCCGTTTCGCGTGATTACCGTCTCACCGCCTGCTTCACGCCCACCGGTACCGCCACCGTCGACGCCGTGTCCCAGCGAATGTCGTATTCGCAGAAGGGGGCGCCGTCGTGCATGCACTGGGTCTTGCGGATGTGGGGCACGCCGCCGGCTGCTTCGATGACGCCTTCCATCCAACCGACGTGGTTGTAGGTGCAGCGCTCGCGCGGCTGCTTACGGCCCATGTCGACTTCCTGGCGGATGTGGCCGGCCTCTAAATCGAACGTCCGCACGATCACGCCTTCGCCCCAGTTGTGGCGCAGGCACAGATCCATGCGATGCATGATGAAGTCGGGATCGCCCGCCTTGAAGTAATGGGCCAGCGCGCCGCCCGGTTGCACGTCGAACTTGGCGCGGAAGCGCGTCATCTCGCGAAGGATGTCGTCGCTGCCTCCCGCCAGCTCGCTGCGGATCGCCTGAGTCAGCGCGCTCAAAGTCTCGGTGGGGTATTCGCCCTGCGGATCGATCTGCCCGCGCAGGATCCGCTGCACGTCGCCGGGCAGAGCTTTGAAGACACGATCGACGCCCTGAGCGCCGTAGCGCGCCGACACGAACTCGAGCCGCCCGATGAGGGCCGTGCCGCGCGACACCTTTCCCGTGATCTGAGACAGCTTGAACTTCAGCACGCGTTGCTGCAGCACGCCCGCCAGTTCGCTGACGGCATCAGCGCGCTCACGAACCGCCTCGACGTGCGTGCGAACCGCCGACGCCGTATCCTGGACAGTGGCCGCCGAGCCGCTGTTGTCGCGCGCCACGTGCGCGATGCCGGTCATCATGCCGGTCACGCGGTCGGCGTCCTCGGCCATCTGAGAGGAGGCCGCGGCGTTCTCGTCGACGATGTCGGCCACGGTCTGCATGGCCGACGTCAATGCGCCGGTCGAGCCGCGCACGTCCTGGGCCGTCGACGCGATGGTCGCGACGTGCGTGTTGACGGTGTCAACCGCCGTGACGATGTCGGCCAGGGCCTTGCCGGCGGCGTCAGCCCGCTGAGCGCCGACTTCGACGTCGCGCATGCCCTCATCCATCGCCGTGACGGCCTCGTTGACCGTGCGCTGCACGTCCTGGATCAGGCCTGTGATCTCGCGTGTGGCCTGGGTCGAACGCTCGGCCAGCTTGCGCACCTCGCCGGCCACGACGGCGAAGCCACGCCCATGTTCGCCGGCGCGAGCCGCTTCGATCGCGGCATTGAGCGCCAGCAGATTGGTCTGCGCCGCGATCTCGTCGATGGTCTCGACGATGGTGCCGATCTGAACCGACTGCGCGCCCATCTGGCCGATCTTATCCTTGGCTTTGCGGCTCGACGCCTCGATGCGGCTCAGGCTGTTCAGGCTGCCCTCGACCGTCGCCACGCCGGTGCGCGCCGTCTCGGCGGCATTTGTCGAGACCGTCGCGCCGGCGTTGGCCGCCTCGACGACGTGCGCCATCCCCGATGTGATCTTTTCGGCAAGATCCCCGGCCTGCGCCACGGCTTCAGCCTGATGGCGCGTCCCCTCGGCCACGGACTGGATCGACAGCGCGACCTGGCCGACCGTGGCCGACATGTCGTCGATGGCTTCGGTCTGCTTATCGGCGCCGGTCGCGACCTGTTCGATGGCAGACGAGATCTGATGCGTGGATTGACCGGCTTCCTGGGAGACGTGGGTGATGTCGCGGGCGGCGTTGCTCAAGGCGTCCGAGCTCTCCGCCACCTGGCGCACCAATTCGCGCTGGCCGGCGATCATATGCAGAAAGGCCTGACCGAGGACGTCACGGTCCGACGCGGGCTGCACATCGATGGTCAGGTCGCCCTCCGCCAGACGCCCGGCGCCCTGGGTGAGATGGTCGAGATAATCGCGCAGCGCGCTGAAGGAACGCTCCATCTGCGCCAGTTCGTCCTTGGCCTTCGACGCCTTGGGTGGCGTGAGGTCGCCTTGCGCCAGCTGAGTCGCCTGAAGCGTCAGCGCGCGCACCGGCAGGATCACCTCCCGCACCACGACGACGATCAACGGCAGCAGGATCGGCGCGCCGATCGCGACGGCGATGGCCACGCGCGTCAACGACAGGCCCTCGTGCCCGAGGTAGAAGGTCAGCGATGCGACCACTGCGTTGCAGACGACGGTCAGCACCGACAGCCTGAGGGCGATCCCTTTCCGAAAGATCAGCCACGCCCCCAGCACCATCGCCGGCACACCGAGCGCCACGGCCCCGCCAAACCAAAGAATATCGGGATCCATAGATTCCACCGGGGAGCCCGCACTACCACGGGATTTCCCGGCTTGGATCGTACCCAGGCCCTCCATCCGCGTCAGTAAACCCGGGCTGAATCAGGCCTATGGTTTGGATAAAGTTTGTGCACCCCGGCCGAGGCGGGGCTCAGGAAGGTCGCGGTCGGTGCAGATCGCGCAGGAAGGCCTCGGCGGCGGCAGCCGGCTCGACGAGCTCGGCCTGCCCGGCGGCGACGAGGTAGTGGCGGTGATCGAGCACCCAGAGGTACAGGTCGGCCTCGGTGTGGTCGGGGAAGAACTCAAGCACGCCGTTGGCCCGGATCACGGCCACGATCGGCTCGTAGACGTTGGCATGCCAGTGCAGCACGGCCTCGGCCTCGGCGATGTCGCGCCGCCATTCGAGGCCCATGAAGTAGCGATGCACGGCGATGTGCTCGAGCACGCGGTCGTAGCCGCCCAGGATCGTCACCTCGACGTTGGCTTCGGGCAGCAGCCGATCGAGGCCGGTGCGCTCGAGGAACTCGACGCGTTCGCCGAGCACTTCGAGCTGCCCGGGCTCGAGGTCGGCGGTCAGCGGCACACGCACCGCGCACTCGCGCACCTCAGCCTCGATGGTGGTGCGCCGCTGCTCACGCGCCACCGACACGCGATGATGACCGTCGACGACGAAGTACACGTCGCCGACTTTATACAGCAGCACCGGCGGCAGGCCGAGGTCGTCGTACCAGGCGCGGTTGACCTTCATCCAGCGCTCAGCGGTGCGAGCGGTCATCGGCAAGAAGGCGCGGTCGAAGTCGCGGTAGCGATCGACGCTCCCGCGGATCTTGGCGATCTCCACAGAGCGCACACCGCGATAGATCGGGCCGCCGAGGCGCAGCTTCTCCTTGACCTCGTCGAACACCATGAGGCGATTCGGCTGCCCGGTCAGGTAGGCGAAAGCGCCGCGCAGGAAGGCACGCGCGCGAGCCGAGGCGAAGTCCGCCCGGCTGCGCCAGTCAGGGGAGTCAGACATAGGTGCGGTCGAGGTCGATCACGCGGTAGGGATAGACGTTGATCACCTGCGTGTCGAAGTAGCGAGTGGCCGTGATCACGTCGTTACGGTAGACGTGGGAATGACCATGGAGCAGAAACCGCGGGCGATAGCGTTGCATCAGGCCGAGGAAGGCGTCGATGCCCGTATGCGCCCGGTCCGGCAGATCATGGATGCCGCGCGGCGGCGCATGACAGAGCAGGACGTCGACGAAACGGCCGTGGCGCACGCGGTTGAGCAGCAGTCGCGGCGCCAGCGCCAGCACGCGGCCGTGCATCTCGGCCTGGCTGTACTGATGCACGCCCTCGTCGTTATAGCGCAGACTGCCGCCCAGGCCGGCGAGCAGGACGGGGCCGTTCTCGTGGGGCGCGCGGATGGTCTGGTCCTCGATCGGGATGCAGCCTTCGGCGCGGTCGATCATGCGGCCGTCGCTCAGGTACTGGGTCGGGCGGTCGTGGTTGCCGTGCACGTAGAAGACCGGTTTGGCCAGGGCCGTCACCACGAACTCAAGGTAGTAGAACGGCACATCGCCGCACCCGACGACGAAGTCGACGTCCGCGAAGCGCTCTTTGACGCGCGGGCTGTAGATCAGGTCGACGACTTCGTCGCTCAGGGCCAGGATCTTCATGGATCGATGGGCTGCTTATCGGCTCGGGCGCCTACCAGGTGCGGCCGTAGTTGACCGTCAGCTTGGCCGCGATCGCCTCTTCAAGGTCGACCCCGGTGACGCTGGCGAGCTGGATGAGATAAAGGGCCACGTCGGCGAGCTCCCCGGCCAGCGCGTCAGTGCGCTCCGGCTCGCCCCACTGATAGAGCTCGAGCACCTCGGCGGCCTCGATGGCCAGAGAGGTGGCGATGTTGCGCGGCGTCTGCGGTCGCGGGCTCTCGGGCGCATACCAGCCCTTGGCCGCCACGAAAGCGTGCATATCGGCCGTCAGTTCGGCGAGCGTTTTTGCCATGGCGGGATTATAGGCAAAAACGAGAAGGAGCCGGCTCACTGGCGCAGCCGGCTCCCTCGCTCAGACAAATGGGAGGTTTACTCGGTTTTCTTCTTGCGCACGACCCGTTTCTTGGGCTCAACGGCAGCGCCGGTCGCCGCGGCCTTCGGAGCGGCTTTGGCGCGTGGGGCAGCCTTTTTCTTCGGCGCGGCCTGACTGGGCGCCGCCACCTGCACCGCGGGCACGTCCTCGACTTCAACCAGCGAGTTCTCGCCGCCGAATTGGTTCGTGACGTAGGCGTCGGCCTGCCAATCATTGTGCCAGTGCCCGTTGTTATCGAAGTATCGGAACTGGTACGACCGGCCGCCTTCGAGCGGCAGGGTGATCAACCAGGAGCCGTCAGTGCCCTGTGTGAGCGGATGCAAGGCGATGCTCCAGTCATTGAAGTCGCCAACCAGGTACAGCTTACTGACTTGCTCAAGGGCCGGCATGGTAAACGTCACTTCGACCTTGCCGTTGCCTGTGGGGGTTTTGGTCAACATCGTTCTTCCCTCATTTGTGGTGCTGCCGGCCCGCCAGATCGGCCGGATGCCTAAGAAATAACCAGCGGGATTATAGACTCTGCCTGTCTTTTATGTGCATAACGATCCAGCCGGTTGCATCGGGCGAATTCGCCGCCCCGGACTCACTGGCCCGAAAAGGTTACGCAACAGGCTCAAGCAACGTCTCGCGCAGGGCCCGCAGGTTGCCCTCCGAGACGCCGGCCTTGTTCACCAGATACGGTTCGATGCCGCCATAGACCCGGCGGATGTGAGCCAGCATGAGGCGCATGTTCTCGGGATCCGCGATCACAAGCGGCTGGATGGCGGCTTCCGAGAAGCCGAAGCGCTTGATGCGCCGCATGTCGTGGTCCGACGAGCGTCGGATTTCGTCGGCATGATGGTTGGTCAGCGAATAGTCGGCGACGACGTCCGCTTCAGACACGCCGAGCGCCATCAGCAGCAGCGCGACGATGATGCCTGTGCGATCCTTGCCGGCCGTGCAATGCAACAGCACCGGCAGGCCACCGGGCCTTGCCATCCGGTTGAGCAGATCGCCGAAGACATGCGCGCGCCGATCGATCAACTCACGATAGCCATCCGCCAACGCGCGATCGATCCGCCCACGATAGAGCACGAGACGCTTGATGAACTCGCTCGAGTTGTTCTCCACATACACAGGCACATGCGCCCAGGTGCTCCGCAACGCATGCGGCAGCGCATCCGGGTAGTCTTCAAGCTCCTTGGGCGTGCGCAGATCGATGATGCTGCACAGGCCGAGGCCTGCGAGCGCCTGCTGGTCGGCGGCGCTCAGCTCGGCCAGACTCCCGGCGCGATAGACGAGCCCCGCACGCACCCGCTTGCCGTCGGCCGTTGGGTATCCGCCGATGTCGCGCAGGTTGATCGACGTCGGCAGAGTCAGGAAACGCTGCCGCCAATCGTCTGTTCCGGAGGGCGCCACGATCAGGGTCGTCGGGTCGATGGGCTGCCGCAAGCGGCGACTGATCACCCAGTAGGCCGCGCCGACGCCAGCGAGCGCGCCCAACACAAAGCGAATTCGTTTGACTGCCATGGCTCTCATTGTACGTGGCCCGGGTCAGGGATACCACAGCGAGATCAAGATCCGTTCAATCAGTCCTGATCAACCCCAGGATGTCGATCGGCTGATGCGACGAACGACGAAGGTTGATTGGCCCTTCAGCTTTCGTTTTTGAACTTGAGGGGCCGCCTGGCGTAGCGAAGTCGATCTGGCGTATCGAGTAGCCCTGCTCATGTCTTCCCGAGCGCCCGCCCTGCGCGTCGCGTGTCAACCAGAGCGCCTCCTCCACTCTGCAATCAGACCAGCCTATTGAGCGCGAAGGGTCTCCTCCGCTGACACGCATGGCCGTGGCAACAGCCGGGGAGTCCGACAGGCGATCCTTCGCGCTCATTCAGCGCGATGGATGGCCACTAGGGTCAGGCGCTCTGGATGACACGCGACGCGAGGTCGGGCGCTCTCGATGACACGCGACGCGCAAGGACACAGCGCTCGGGATGACGCGCAGCACGGATGCTGCGAAACCAGGCTCGCCGCATGGTAAACCAGACGCGGACGCAGAGGCCTGGCGCTCCGGGCGACAAGAACGGAACAGATTCACCACAGCCGATTGTCGTCAACGCTCACCGACTCTGGGCTTAAACGGACGAAGGTTGAACAACTGTTCAACCTTCGTCATTCGTCCTTCGTCGTTCGTCAAAAATCAGGCGCCTACCGCCTCAGATCAGGCCGCAGTCTTGAGGCTCTCGGCCGCCTTGCGGAGCGCGGCGGCGCGCTCGGTGTTCTCCCAGGGCGCCTCGATGTCGGTGCGGCCGAAGTGGCCGTACGCGGCGGTCGCCTGGTAGATCGGGCGGCGCAGGTTCAGGTCGCGGATGATCGCGCCCGGGCGCAGGTCGAAGTGCTCGTTAATCAGGCGCACGATGGCCTCATCCGGGATCTTGCCGGTGCCGAAGGTCTCGACGTTGACGCTCAACGGGTGAGCGACGCCGATCGCATAGGCGACCTGGATCTCGCAGCGCTCGGCGAGGTCTGCGGCCACGACGTTCTTGGCCACCCAGCGCGCCGCATAGGCGGCCGAGCGGTCGACCTTCGTCGGATCCTTGCCCGAGAACGCGCCACCGCCATGGCGGGCCATGCCGCCGTATGTGTCGACGATGATCTTGCGGCCGGTCACGCCCGAGTCTCCCATCGGCCCGCCGATGACGAACCGGCCCGTGGGGTTAACGTAGATCTTCATCGCGGCGTCGCGGAACTCGGCCGGGATGACGGGATCGATGACGTGCTTGATGACCTGAGCCCGGATCTCTTCCTGCGACACCTCGGGGGCGTGCTGGGTGCTGATCAACACCGTGTCGACGCGCTTCGGCTTGCCGAAGCTGTACTCGACGGTGACCTGGCTCTTGCCATCGGGGCGCAGCCACGGCAGCGTGCCGTTCTTGCGCACTTCCATCAACCGGCGGCTGAGGTTGTGCGCGAGGTAGATGGGCAGCGGCATGAGCACGTCGGTCTCATTGCAGGCGAAGCCGAACATCATGCCCTGGTCGCCGGCGCCGATCTTGTCGAGCACGGCGTCGCTCGTATGGTCGCGGATCTCGAGCGCCGAGTCGACGCCCTGAGCGATGTCGGGGCTCTGCGACGCGATCGCCACCTGCACCGCGCAGGTGTGCCCGTCGAAGCCCTTTTCGCTGTGGTCGTAGCCGATGTCGTTGACGACTTTGCGGATCAGGTCATCGAAGTTGACGAAGGCCTGAGTCGTGATCTCGCCCAACACCATGACGAAGCCAGTCTTGGTCGCGGTCTCGCAGGCGACGCGGCTGGTGGGATCCTGCGCCAGGCAGGCGTCCAGCACGGCATCACTGACCTGATCGCACAGCTTGTCGGGGTGCCCCTCCGTGACCGACTCTGACGTGAACATCAGTTTCGGAGAGGTCATGAAGGTATTGCTCATCCATTGCTCCTTGCCAGACGGCACGTCGCCAGGCTCCTCATGCCCGCCGACCTTAAACAACAAGCCCCCGCAGGCGGCAGGGGCTGAGCGTGTCACGCATGACCCTCTCATCTCTCCAGAACTGACACCCCGCGGGGCATCACCAGGCCGGATTTGGCACCTTGTCACCGCATCGCTTTCGCGATGGGCGCCGGTTGCCGAGGCTTCATAGGGCCGGTCCCTCCGCCTCTCTGGATAAGAGCGCCTGTTTGGGCAAACTGGCAGGCACTATAACATCCAGCCTCCGGGGTGTCAATTGGGGCAGACGGCGGACCGTCAATCTATGATGTGAAGGGGCGCGCTTGTTGTCCCGTCCGCGGTCCGTCGTCGGCTGTCTTGTTATGGATCGCGCTTCATCAGGCCTTCACGCCAGGCGTAGACCGCCGCCTGGGTCCGATCAGACAGTTGCAGCTTGCTCAGGATGTTGCTGACGTAGCCTTTGACAGTGTTTTCGCTGATCACGAACTCGGCAGCGATCTCGGCGTTGTTCAGGCCCGAAGCAATCCGTCTCAAAACCTCGCGCTCACGGACGGTCAGCTCCGCGAAGGCATCCTCCGGGCCGCGCGCCACGCCCTGTAGATCGTGCAGCACGCGCGTCGCCACCTGGGGATGCAGGGTCGCTTCTCCACGCGCCGCGCGCCGAATGGCCTCGGCCAGTTCATCGAACTTCACGCTCTTGAGCAGGTACGACGTGGCGCCCGCTCGCAATGCCGGAAAGAGGTGAGTGTCGTCGTGCTGCGAGGTGAGCACGACGACCTGCGTGCGCGGGCTGACTCGTTTGAGCTGCAACGTGGCTTCGATGCCGTCGAGCTCAGGCATGAGCAGATCCATGAGCGCCACATCGGGAGTGTGTTCGGCCGCCAGCGCCACCGCCTGCTTGCCGGTATCGGCCTCGGCCACCACCACGAAGTCGGGCTGAGCTTCGAGGAAAGCGCGCACGCCCTGACGGACCAGGGCATGATCGTCTGCGAGCAGGATCGAGATCGGCATCGTGAGTCATCCTCCTCAGGCTTGCGCCGGGATCTGCGCCGACAGTCGCGTGCCCGACTGAGCAGCGCTGTCGATGTCGAGGGTGCCGCCCAAAGCCGTGACCCGCTCGCGCATCGATTGCAGCCCGATCCCTTGCGACGCCTCGGCCGGCTTGAAACCCCGACCGTCGTCGACGATGATCAGCGTCACGGGATCGGCCAGCGTCAACGTCACGCCGACATGCGTGGCGCCGCTGTGCCGCAGGCTATTGGCCAGCGACTCCTGGACGATGCGCAGCAGGGCCAACTCGACGGCCGGTCCCACGCGTGTGTCACCGACGACCTGAACATCGACAGCCAGGCCCGTCTGCCGCGACCAGTCCGCCGCGAAAGCATGCAAGGCATCGGGCAGGCTGCGGCCATCGAGCGCCGGCGGACGCAGATCCAGGATCAGCGCGGCAAGTTCCTGACGCAGCCCATCGAGCAATTGCTCGGCCTCGGCCAGGCGATGGTCGGCTTCGCCTGCATCGCGGGCCAACCAGGCTCGCGCCGCGGCGAGGTTGGCTGAGGCTGCAAAGGCCTGCTGCTTGACGCTGTCATGCAACTCGAGCGCGAGCCGGTTGCGTTCCTCTGACACGGCGAGTGCCTGGCGCGTGTCGACAAGCGTCTGCAGTTGCGCCGCCATGGCGTTCAGCCGACGGGCCAGGTCACCGAGCTCATCGGCCGATCGATCCGGCAGCGTCCGTGAGAAGTCACCGGCGCTCCAGGCGGCTGACGCCTCGGCGACGGCCCTGACGCGCCGCGTGAGCCCGCGTGCCGTGAAGTATCCGAACACCAGGCCAATCACCAAAGCGCCAGGCAGGATGAAACAGAGCGCGGGCAGCACGCTGCTGATCGCGGCGATGCCCCAGACCGCCAGCGGACTCGTGGGCGAGCGCCAGGTGCGGGCGACGACGATGCCGATTAACTCCGTATGCTCGTCGAGCATCGGGGCCGCTGCCGCCATGACCGTCCCGTCGCTGGCGAACAACTTCTCCGCGCTGTACTCGCCGTTTCTCACGCGGGCGATCAACTCGGCCTCGATCGGGGCCGGCCCAGGCGCGTTGACAGCGTGCGTGCTCCCGATCACCCGGCCGTCGCTCGCGAGCACCGTGAGCACCGCGTCGCCTTGCGCGCCAAGGTTGACGCCGTATTGCAATCCGGACTGATCGATGATCGACCAATCGTCCTCACGCTCGAGGTCAGAGAGCCAGCGGGTCGCAGCTTCCGAGTCTGCATTCAAGATGCTTTCGCGAACATCGTTGGCCTGCAAAGCCGTGGCCCGGGCGAAAGCCAGCGGGAGTTCGTCGGTATTGAACAACAGGATCGCGAACACCGAGAACAACAATGCCAGGGCGAGCGCGCTCGCCACTGTGGTGACGAGCGCATAGCTGAGCGTGAGCCGACTCTGCAGGCCTCTGAAACCGCGCATCGGTTTCATTTTATGCTTTTGTCTCGCGCGCGTACTTGCGACTCAGCCCGAACACCACAAGCCCCAGAGCCACGATCATCACAGCGGTCACGGCCAGGCCGCCCTCTGGGCCGAAGCCGCCACCCGTGATCAGGTCGGCGCCTGTCAGGACCTTCATCTGTAGCAACGTCGCGCCGGCTTCGTTCCCGCTGACCTGCATGCCGAAGACGTTGCCCTGAGCCCAGTTCCAGGCGCTGTGGAAGGCCGCGATGCCCCATAGGCCCTCTTCCCACAGCATGTACAGCCCGGCGAACAGGCCGAACAGAGCCAGGTTGAGCAGCGGCAGCGGGCCGATGTTGGGATTGAGGCCATGCAGCAGCGAGAAGATGAGCACCGACGTCAACACGCCGAGCCACAGCCGATAGCGCGCGCCGATCACGTTGAGCAGCCAGCCGCGCGTCACGACCTCTTCCGCCGCTCCCTGCACGAGCCATCCGACCAGTACGATCAGGATGCCTCCGGCCGCAGCGTAGTCCACATGGTCAAGCGTCGTCAGGCCAGTGGCACCCAGGATCGCGACGCTGCCGCCGAACGCCAGCAGCCCCAACAGGAAGCCGCGCGCGTACTTCCAGACAGCGCCAACGCGTTCGAAGCCCAGAGTCCAAAACGACCGTCGCTCGAACCAACGCAACCAGGCCCAGGTGAGCAGGATCACGCCGCCGAACGCCGCGATCAAGATCGCTGCCATGGCTGCTGAACTCACCAACGGTTGATCGGCGACCGAGGCGCTGCCGCCCGGGAATATGGCCTTGAGGGCGAGCGCAACCGGCAACGCGCCAAGTTGTCCCAGGATCGCCAGGACAGGTGTGAGCAAGATGGCAAGCGCCCAGTGCGGCAGACGTCGGGCGCGACGGGCGAGGTCGATGGTGTGAGTCCGAGCAACGAGATTCATGGTGGTTCATCCTATCCAGGCGGCCCGGAGCGGCCGCGTGAGGTCAAGATACGGCAGAGGTGGGCGATCGCTCAGATGCCGCTGCAGGGTTTGGAGACCCTCCCCCAGGAGGGTCTGAACATCGCGGAGCCTTGCGAGGTGAGAACTGGCTCTTGACAGGATTAGTAAACACCGTATACTAAACACCGTAAACAAAACGAGGTCAGGATGCCACGCAGTCGAATCACGGCCGAATTTGAGCAAATGAAGCAGGATATCAAGGCTGTAGCGCGGAGCCAGATGGCCGCGCACGGCACGGCCGGGCTCTCGCTGCGCGCGATCGCGCGAGAACTGAGTGTCTCGGCTCCGGCGCTCTATCGCTACTTTCCAAACCTCGACGCCCTGATCACGGCCCTGATCCTCGACGGTTTCAACGCCCTGGCTGACGCGCTCGAAGCTGCCGAACGTACACTGCCCGAGACCGAGCCGAGGGCTCAGCTGCGTGCCGCGCTCCTGGCTTATCGCGTATGGGCTCTCGAGCACCCGATCGACTTCCAGCTGATCTACGGCAACCCCATCCCGGGTTACGAAGCGCCGCGGGAGGTCACGGTGCCGGCAGCCGCTCGTCAGCTCGAAGTGCTTGGTCGAATCACGGACCGTGCTGCTCGAGCCGGTCAGATCACGCTCCGCGCCGAGCTCGTCACAATGGCCGACAGCGTGCGCGCCGCGCTCGAGACCATCGCTCAACCTTACGGCGCAACCGCCGAGATCCTGCACACCTGCATGATCGGTTGGACGCGCATCCATGGCGCTGTGCAACTCGAGTTGTACGGCCACACGCCGTCAGTCGTCGGGGATCCGGCGGCGTTTTATGAAGGGCTGGTCGACGCCTTAATCGGCGGCTAGCTTTCCCACTCGCTCAATCGCGCACTGACGCCCGCCCGTGCCACCGACACATGCGTGTCGCCGGCACGAGGCGTGTTTCAACGCGCCTGCATCCGGCGACTTCACTGTCGCTGTGGAGGATCGAACGATGAACACCTTACTGGAACGCCACGTCGTGTTTGGAACCGGCCCGCTCGGCGCAGCCGTGATGCGCGGGCTGTTGCGCCGCGGCAAAGCCGTGCGCATGGTCACCCGCACCGGCAAGCCCTCAATCGCGACAGGCCCCGCGCCATCGGTCGAGTTCATGTCGGCCGATGCCTACGACCCGGCCGGCGCCGCCGCCGCGGTGGCCGGCGCCACGCACGTCTACCAGTGCGCGCAGCCGCCCTACCATCGCTGGCCCGAGCAGTTCCCGGCTCTGCAGGCCTCGATCCTGAAGGCCACAAGCGACGCCGGCGCGACCTTCGTGGTCGCCGAGAACCTTTACATGTATGGCGACCCACAAGGCCAGTCGCTGACCGAAGACTCGCCCTGCCGGCCGACCACGCGCAAAGGCCGCGTTCGCGCCGAGATGACCGAAGCCCTGTTCAACGCCCACGCCCAGGGCAAAGTCAAGGCGGCTGCCGGCCGCGCCAGCGACTTCTACGGGCCTGGCGACCTGCTCGGCGAACGTCTGTTCCTGGCCGCCCTGCAAGGCAAAACGGCCAACGGACTCGGCGACCTCGATCAGCCGCACACGTTCAGCAACGTGGAGGATTTCGGCGAAGCGCTCGTGATCCTCGGTGAACGACCCGAGGCCCTCGGCAAGGCCTGGCACATCCCGAGCCCCGAGCCGTTGACGCAACGCGCCCTCATCCGTCTGATCTTCGAGCGGGCCAACCTGCCGCCCAAGATCGGCGTCTTCAGGCCGTGGATGCTCAAGCTTGTCGGGTTGTTTTCGCCTCAAGTTCGCGAGGTCAACGAGATGCTCTACGAATTCACGGCGCCGTTCGTGATGGATAGCTCGCGCTTTCAAAAGGCCTTCGGCATGGCGCCGACCCAGCACGTGGAGGGCGTCGGCCGGACGCTGGCGTGGTTTCGCGAGCAGCGCCTGCGGGCCTGACACCTTCAGGGGCCTACGTCGCCGGCGGTGCCCCGGCGACGTGGGCCCTCTCAACATTTGCTTGATCCGGCCTTGATTGATTCTCATCTGTAGCGGGCGTATACTCAATTTCTAACCGGCTGATGAGTTCCGTCCAGGCCCCGCCCGCAAGACCCGCGCGAGGCTGGCCAGGAGGACGTCGTCATGGGCAGCAAGCCTTCCATGATCCGACCGCAGGCCGAGACCTCTGAGTCGCTTGCTTTTGCGGCTCGCCGCCCCGCCCGCATTCCGTTCGATAGCGTCACGCCGACCGGCGACCGCCGGCCGCCCGTGGCCGTGATCCTCGCAGACCTGATTGAACTTCAATTGCTGTTGGAGAGCCTTCACGAAGTAGGCGCGCCCGTCGTGTCGACGAACAACGGCATCGCCGGTCTGCGGTTGATCGAAACCGAGCGCCCGTCGATCATTGTCGTGGATCTGTGCCTTCAGGGGGTGTCTGGCCTCGAGGTGTTGCGGCGTCGGCCTCCGGGGATCCCGGCCGTCCTGGCCGCGGACTTCACGTCGCCGGCCTTGCGCGTCGAGGCTGTCGCGGCCCGGGCACTGTCGCTCGTCGTGAGGCCGTTCAACCCCACCGCTCTCTGTCAGCAGTTGAACCCTTACGTGCACTGGGTGCCGCGCGCCGGTTCGACGGTCTGGGCGATGGACGACGCAGCCAGCTCACGCGCTTCTCGACCCGAGCCGCTTCAGCGAGCGGCGACGCATCAGTAGGCGCTGCGATCGAAGAAGACCTTGAAGGCCGTGCGGATCATGATCTTGAAGTCGAGCCAGATCGACCAGTTCTCGATGTACCAGAGGTCGTACTTGGTCCGCTCCTCGATCGAGGTGTCGCCGCGCAGACCGTTGACCTGAGCCCAACCCGTCAGGCCGGCTTTCTCGTGGTGCCGCTCCATATAGCGCGGGATCGACTTGCGGAACTGCTCGACGAAAGCCGGTTGTTCGGGCCGCGGTCCCACCAGGCTCATATCCCCAAGCAGCACGTTGATGAACTGCGGGAACTCGTCGATCGAGTACTTGCGGATGAACTTGCCGAGCCGTGTGATGCGCGGATCGTCCTTGACCGTCCAGCCTGGCCCACGCGCCTCAGCATCGATGCGCATCGAGCGATACTTCAACATCGGAAAGAGCTTGCCGTCCAGGCCCATCCGCTCCTGGACGAAGAACACGGGCCCGGGCGAATCGAGGCGCACCAGCACGGCCACGAGCAGCAACACCGGCGAGATCGCGATCAGGATCAGGCCGCCGACGACCACGTCGGTCATGCGCTTGGCAGCCGCCCTCCAGCTGCGCGCCGCGCTGTCGCGGACGCTCATCAACGGCAGACCGCCCAGGTCGTCGATCGTGACGCCGGCCGCCATGATGTCGTAGACGTCGGGGAAGACCTTCAGGCTCAGCCTGTCGCGCTGGCAGATGTTGATGACGTTCAGGATCTCGGCGTCGCTCATCGGCGGCAGGGCGATGATGATCTCGTCAGGCAGGTGGCGGTCGATCAATTCGGGGAGTTCCGAGATGCCGCCAAGCACAGGCTGGCCGAACACACGCGCGGGCGCTTCGGCGTCTGGGCCGGCCTCTGAAACGAAGCCGAGCATCTGGTAGCCCAGGTAAGCCGAAGCCTTGATCTTCTGCGCCACCAACCGGGCCGTCTCGCCCGTGCCGACGATCATGAGCCTGTCGGCCGCGATGCCGCGGCTGCGCAGCAGATCGCGCCACGCGCCAAGCATCCAGCGGCCAAGCGTGATCAAGGGCACGCTGATGAGCATCGTGTAGGCGAGCATCACCCGCGGCACCGGCAGGTCGACGACGCCCTTGAACGTAAGCGCCGTGATGGCCACGAACAGCAACGTGCCGATCGTCAGCCCACCGATGATCGCGTAGAACTCGTCAACCCGGCTTGTGGCGCGGGGCACGTGATACAGCCTGAAGAAGAAGAAGACGATGACGATCGACGCCACGTAGGCTGGCAGGACCGTGGTCGTGTAGATCAAGAAACGCGACGGCATGTCGGCGGCGTCGTTGGGCCAGTCGATGATGATGCGCAGCTTGAATGCCGCGTAGAGAGTCAACACGAGCAGGGCGGCGTCGATCAACACGAGCGCCAGCGAATAGAGGGTGCGAAAACGACGCGCGGACATAGACGTTCGGATGAGCCTCATCGGCGCGGCAGGACGGCCTCACGCAACCGCGTCCACCACAGGTTGGCCCAGATGCCGGCGACCACCAGCCCGCCTAACAGCGGGTTGGTCACGCCTTGATAATGCTTGCGATAGAAGTACAGCATGGCCTCGTGAAACGCGATCTGGGCCTTGCTGCTCCGCCGGCTGGCCGCGCGCTTAACGTGCAGGACGCTGACGTCCGGAAAGTAGCGCGCATTCCAACCCGCCTTGCGGATTTCGAGGGCCCAGTCGAGGTCCTCGCCATACATGAAAAAGTGCTCGTCGAGCAGCCCGACGCGGGCGATCGCCTCGCGGCGCACCAACATGAAGGCGCCCACGACGCTGTCCACTTCGGTTTCCTGGCCCGGGTCGAGATAAGTCAGATTGTACCGGCCAAACAGCCTGCTCCGTGGGAACAACAGGCTCAGGCCGGTCAACCTGAAAAAGGCCACTTCGGGCGTCGGAAAGCTGCGTCGGCAGGCCAGATCCAATCTGCCGTCAGGCAACACCAATCGCGGCCCAGCCACGCCAGCCTCAGGGTGCTCATCCAGATGCGCGACCATTCGCGCGAAAGCGTCAGGCGGCACCACGGTGTCGGGGTTGAGCAAGAGCGCGTAGCGCGGCCCGTCCATCCGGCCTTTGTCGAAGCCAAGCGCGCGCAACCCAAGGTTGTTGCCGGCGGCGTAGCCGTTGTTGAGCGGATTGCGAATCAGCTCGGCCTGCGGGAACTCCGCGGCGACCATATCAGCCGAGCCGTCCGGCGAGGCATTGTCGACCACCACCACCCGGCAGCCGATACCCCTCGAACTGAACACCGAGCGCAAACAATCACGCAACAGATCGCGCGTGTTCCAATTGAGGATGACGACGCCGAGATCGGACGTGACATCTACCGGGTGAGCCTGGAGCGGATCGGGAGCCATAGCGACAGGCGGGTGAGGGCGAGGAGCGAAGGGCGAGGGGAGTACGGCCTTTCGCCCTTCGCTCCCCTCTCATCGCTTCACGCCTCTCGCGTCATTTCTTCAGTCGTTTTTGGACCTCGGCCTGATAGACCAGATTGAGCTCACGCATGATTTCGCTCTGGCGTTGGCCGATGTAATCGCGGATCGCCGGCGTGTTCAACAGGCTGGCGACGCCGCCGATGCCGAGGCGACCCTGGTCGAGCTCATTGCGCACGTACATGACTCGGCCCTGCACGACCACAGGGTTACGACTGGTCGGCAGGCCGAAAAGCCGCGCCGTGATCTCGCTGCCGGCCGGAAACACCGTCGGCGTCGCGTACAGGCTCCCCACCATCAGGCCCATGCCGGAGCCCGAGATGTCGACGAGTTGAGTGTTCAGCTTCATCCGCGACGTCTCGACCTCGACCTGCACCGGATCTTTCGGCTCGACGCGCGTTTCCATCCTGCGCAACAGCGCTGTCAGGGCAGGGTGTAAATCGCGCAGCCAGACCGTCTCGGTCGGGATGTCGATCTCTGAGACGAAGCCTTCGACGATGGTGGAAAAGCCCGGCACTTCCATGCGCGTCTGGCGCTCGAAAGCCAGGGCCACCGCCTGGGCCCGCGCGACCTGCAGCTTGATCGCGCGCTCCGCGACGTGTTTGATGGTGGCCTCATAGCTGATGAGGACCCCCTTGTACACGTTGAAGAGCTTGACGCGCGTCTCGACCAGGCCGCGCAGCCGGGTCATGAGGTCGGGCGTGGACATCGCCGACGATTATAAGCTGATCGGGTGACTTCTGCGAAAGCATCGGTGCCGCGATCGTCACGTTTTTGCCACGAATGACACGAATTCTGACGAATTTGCGCGATCATTGAGGACCATGGCTCTGTTCACTGCCATGATCTTCACCTTCTGATCTTCGTGTCAACTCGTCAGAATTCGTGTCATTCGTTGCAAAACAAAGGGGCATTCACTTCAGGCTGGTGGGCAGAACGGGCATGGCCGGGCCGGGGACGCCGAGCAACTCGGCCAGCGCTGCCCGCAGGGCGACGCGATCGTCCCAGGGGTATTCGACGGTACCGAAACACATCGATTGCTCGTGGCCTTTGCCGCAGGCGATGACGATGTCGCCCGGGCGAGCCAACTGCACGGCCAGGCGAAGGGCGTCGCCGCGATCGGGCACACGGAAGAAGCTGCGTCCATCCGCGGCCCCTTCCACGGCGCCTTTCAGCCGCGCGCCGAAGGCCATCATCTCCAGGATGTCATCGAGCGACTCGGTGCGTGGATCCTCGGCCGTCAGGATGCTGATATCCGCCAGTTCGGCCGACACCTCGGCCATCATCCGCCGCTTCTCGACGTCGCGCAGGCCCGCTGAACCGAAGACAGCAATGATTCGGGGAACGATCGTTGACCGCTGGCCGCTGACCGCTGAGGCCCTGTCGAGCTGTAGGTCCATCGTCTGCAGTCCGCCGTCCGCGGTCCAATCTCGACACGTCTCCAGCGCGCGCCTCAGCGCATTCGGCGTGTGGGCGAAGTCGACGATGGCCGTGAAAGACTGGCCGAGGTCGATGCGCTCGAGCCGGCCGGGCACACCGTCGAGCGCGGCGATGCCCGCGCGAGCGGCGTCGGCCGAGAGGCCCAGCCCGCCGACGGTGGCGGTCAGGGCGGCCAGGATGTTCGAGATCATGAAGCGACCGAACAGGTGCGTCCGCACGTCGGCGATCCCGCCCGAAGGCGTGCGCACGTCGAAGTTCATGCCGTCGGCCCGGAAGGCAGGCCGCAGCGCCGTGAAGTCGGCGCCGGCGACCTGACGCTGGCTGTAGCTCAAGCGCCGTCCCTCGAAGACCATCGAGAGCGGGCCATACGACTCGTCGTCGGCGTTGAGCACCGCGCACTTTTCGACGCCGGGCTTGCGAGCGGCGAGCGCCAGCCCGCTGAGCAGCCGCGCCTTGGCGGCCCGATAGGCCTCGTAGGTGCCGTGGTAATCCAGGTGCTCGTGGGTGACGTTCGTGATCACGCCAACGTCGAACTCGCAGGCGTCGGTCCGGCGCTGGGCCCAGCCATGCGACGTGGTCTCGAGGACACAGTGCGTGAAGCCGGCAGCGACCATGCGCGCCAGGTAGCCCTGCAGGGCCGGCGCGTCGGGCGTGGTGACGTGCAGGCCGGTGTCAAGCGTCGAGTCGCCGATGACAGCCCCGACGGTCGAGATCAGGCCGCTCTTGAACCCGGCTGCCGTCAGGATCGAGTGGATGAGCGTCGAGGTCGTCGTCTTGCCGTCCGTGCCGGTGACGCCGATCATGACCAGCTTGCGCGCCGGATAGCCG
Organism: Anaerolineales bacterium; assembly: GCA_044226485.1. Taxonomy (GTDB): domain Bacteria; phylum Chloroflexota; class Anaerolineae; order Anaerolineales; family UBA6663; genus UBA6663. Next base: position 401 of record JBGAGY010000016.1, on the reverse strand, counting down.
TTCAGGGCCGCCGCCAGCCAGGCTAAGGCCTCGCGTGTGTCGGGCACCACCAGCATCGGCGCATCCGGTGTGAGCGCCGCTGCCTCGCTGCCGGCCTCCACCACGATGGCGCTCGCGCCCTTATCAAGCGCTTGGCCGACGAACCGATGTCCATCCACAGTGCCACCGCGCACCGCCACGAAGATCGCGCCAGGACCCGCCTCGCGCGAGTCAGCCGTCACCGCGTTGACATCCGGCTCGCTCCAGCCTGTCCTCGTGAACGCCAAGGGGATGCTGTCGAGCAGGTCTGATAACCGCATGACGTGATTATAGTGTCCGGAAGATTTTCGCCACGAATTGCAACGAATGGGCACGAAAGGAACTTAGCCGCGGATTTCGCGGATTTCGCGGAGTAAGGTTCT
>JBGAGY010000003.1:0-588503 GCA_044226485.1 Anaerolineales bacterium | reverse complement strand
CTGGAAACCAGCGGCGGCCCGTGCGCGTGTATCACTCACTTGCGTTTCACATCGGTTGCACGAGGCCGACCGCCGAAACGCAATCACGTGCACAGTCGTCGCTCACCGTGCGCCCCCTCCCGACGACCGCAATCGGTTGGCGTCGGGTGTGGCGTCCTGGCAGACGTCTGGCAGCCCACGACGAAAACCGCGGCGGCTGATGGGCCAACTCTTCAACCACACGCCAGGACCGATCGGCCTGGAACCCGCGGCTGATCTGCGACTGTAGCGCGCTCGAGACGGGCGCCGCACCGCGCCACGCGCACGACTCTAAGGCTGTCGGTTCCTGATCGAAGAACCTCGCGAAAAAAACGGGGAGTGCGACTGACAAAGTACGAATCAGAAACCGGGAGTGCGAACGACGAGTCTCAAGGACCAGGACCCGTCATTCGCACTCCCGGTTTCTTTCCTCTACGCTAGAATCCGCGCATGAAAAACCCCATCCACGTTTACCTTGAAGTCGGCACCAAGCGTGTCATCGCCTCGGCGGCGGAGTGGCCCGGCTGGTGCCGCGCGGGCAAAGATGCCGACTCGGCGCTGCAGGCTCTGCTGGATTACGGCCCTCGTTATCAGAAGATCGTGGCCCGAACTCGGCTGGGCTTCAAGGCGCCCGAAAGCAGCCAGGCGTTTCGAGTCGTCGAACGACTGAAAGGCAACGCCACCACTGACTACGGCGTGCCCGGCCTGGGTGCCAGGGCCGAGGACCGGCCACTGGAGGCCGCCGAGCTGAAGCGGTTGCAGGCGATCCTCAAGGCCTGCTGGCGAGCGTTCGACGCCGAAGTCGAGCAGTCTCAGGGCCACGCGTTGCGCACCGGGCCGCGTGGCGGTGGCCGATCGGTGCATGGAATTGCCGAACACGTCCTCGGTGCCGAGACGGAGGGCTATCTGAAGTCCCTGGGCGGCAAGCCGTTGAAGGACGCACCGATCGCTGAGCAGCGCGCCCTGATCCTGGCCACGCTCGAAGCCTCGGCTCGCGGCGAGGTCGAGAAGACCGGACCGCGCGGCGGAAAACGCTGGTCGCCGCGCTACCACGTCAGGCGGGCCGCCTGGCACATCCTCGATCACGTCTGGGAGATCCAGGACCGATTGATCGGGGCTGAGTGAGGCATGACCGGAACTCGTTGGAGGGTGTCGTGATCCTGGTGTCCGAGTCGGTTCACCGTACCTATCCTGGAGCGCACGCTGGCTTCCTGGAGATGTCGGGCGTCCACAATCCGCCCGAATCGGCGGCGTTGGAGGCGCACAAGGTCGCGCTCGAGCTGGATCTCCGGAACCGGCTGAGTGGGCTCGACCGGCCAGCGTTCGAAGCCTTTGGCTTGCTGCCGGCCTATGCGGCGTATTACAGGGCCTTCAACAAAACCTACCATGTACGTGGCCAGCTCGAGTCGGTCGTATTCAAGGGCAGGGCGTTGCCGCGGGTGGCGGCCCTCGTCGAGGCCATGTTCATGGCCGAACTCAAGAACCTGGTGTTGACCGCTGGCCATGATCGCGACACCCTCGTGGGTTCGATCCATGTGGGTGTCGCCACGGGCGCCGAGACCTACGTGACGATGCGCGGGCAGGAGCAGGCCCTCAAAGCGGGTGACCTCTTCATGGCCGACGAGGCGGGCGTGATCTCGTCCATCCTCAATGGCCCAGACAAACGCACAGCCATCACGCCCGGCACGACGCGTGTCATCTTCGCCGCCTATGCGCCGCCCGGGGTCCCCGTTGACGTCATCGCCACTCATCTGGCCGACATCCGCGATTATGTCCTCCTCGTTTCGCCCGAAGCCAGGGTGGATGACCTGGAGGTCTATGGGTAGGAAGGGTGCCGATAATCAGGCGAATCCCGCCTGAAAAGCCCATTCCAGGCTGCGGGGCTATCTGGTGCTGTGCGGTTTGGCGCCCACGTTCTCCGCATCGAAATCTTCCCCTTGCACTTTCTGTAACAAGTACGTATAATTCAAGGGTTGTCGCGTGCCCGGCAGCATTTTCGGCCGGGCCTTTTCGACCCTACCGGGTTGGCAACTCAAAGTAAAGACATCCGGCGCATGGCGCCGGGTCCAGGTCCGGTGTCGAGCAGAGCGGATCGGGTGGCACAAAGATGCCGTCCACCGAACTGCTAACGGCCAGGCCCGTGGGATGATGCTGCCGTGCCCAGGCAGTCAGTCCCAAATCACCAGGCGGCCCCGCGGGGCTGCCGTCGGGATCAGGTTCGCCTGACCCACCAAAGGAGTTTTCATGAAAGGGCTGATCGGCAAGAAGGTGGGCATGACCCAGCTCATCGCGGACAATGGCGTCGTCACGCCAGTCACGCTGATCGAGGCTGGGCCGTGTTTTGTCACCCAGGTGCGCACGCCCGAGAAAGATCAGTACTCGGCAGTGCAGCTTGGGTTCGAAGAGGTGCACCCCACGCGCCTCACGAACGGCCAGAAGGGCCACCTCAAGCGGAATGGCATGAACCTGCCTCCGCTGAAGTACCTCAAAGAATTCCGCATCGAAACCCCCGACGTCAAAGAAGGCGACAAAGTCACGGTTGAGATCTTCGCCGTGGGCGAGGCCGTCGACATCGTGGGCATCTCCAAAGGCAAGGGCTTCCAGGGCGGCATCAAGCGTCACAACTTCAGCCGCCAGGACAAGACCCACGGCGCCTCCGACCGCACTCGCGCGCCGGGCGCCAGCTCCGCGAACACCACGCCGGGCCGACTGCGCAAGGGCAAGCGCATGGCCGGCCACATGGGCCAGGACCGCGTGACAAGCGTGAACATCAAGGTCGCGTACGTCGACGCCGAGCGCAATCTGCTGGGCGTGGCGGGCAGCGTTCCCGGTGGCTCCGGCACGGTCGTGGTGATCAAGCCCTCGGTCAAGGCGAAGGGGGCTAAGTAACCATGAAAGTCGAAGTCAAGAACCTCAAGGGCGAAACCGTCGACACGATCGAGCTCCCGGCCGAGATCTTCGAGGCGCCGGTGCGACCCGATCTGATGCACCAGGCGCTGGTCCGCCAGCAGGCGAACGCGCGCCAGGGCACTCACAGCACCAAGACCCGCGGCGAAGTCGCCGGCGGTGGCAAGAAGCCGTGGAAGCAGAAGGGCACCGGCCGCGCTCGTCAGGGCTCGACCCGCTCGCCCGTGTTCAACCGCGGCGGCAAGGCTCACACGCCCAAGCCCCGTGACTACAGCGTGTCGATGCCCAAGCAGATGCGGCGCGCTGCGCTGCGCTCGGCTCTGTCGGCCAAGGCGGCCGCTTCGGCAGTGGTCGTGGTCGATGCCCTGAGCTTCGACGCGCCCAAGACGAAGGCCATCGCGCAGGCGCTGACGGTGCTCTGCGGCGCTAAGAAGAAGGCGCTCGTGCTGCTGCCCGCGGCCAACGAGACCATTGAAAAGTCGGTGCGCAACCTGGCCTCGGCCAAGTACCTGCGCGCGAATTACCTGAACGTTCGAGATCTGCTTGGCGCCGACACTGTCGTGCTGCCGGTGGCGGCCCTCGACGTTCTGGCGAGCTACCTCGGCTAAGGAGCGGTCGTCATGGCGAACCTTTACGAGGTCCTGCGGCGGCCGATCGAGACCGAAAAGAGCCGCTTCCAGGGCGTCAAGCTGCATACGTACGTGTTCGAAGTCGCGTCGGAGTCGACCAAGGCTCAGATCAAAGAAGCCGTCGAGACGCTCTTTGACGTCGACGTGGTCAACGTCAACGTGGTCGTGTCGCCGGCCAAGCGTGGCCGTCGCGGGAAGACCCGCCGTGTGGTGGTGCGCAAGGCCGCCTACAAGAAGGCGATGGTGACCATCCGCGCCGATCAGTCGATCGACACGCTCGGCTTCGGAGGGGTGCAAGGATAATGGCCGTCAAAGTCTACAAACCCACGTCGCCGGGCCGGCGCGGCATGACCAGCCCGACGTTCGAAGAGATCACCAAGTCGACGCCCGAGAAGAGCCTGCTGCGCCGCAAGCGCAAGGGCAGCGGCCGCGACTTCAACGGCACCGTCAGCATCCGCCACCGCGGCGGTGGCGAGAAGCGCCACTACCGCGTCATCGACTTCAAGCGCAACAAGTACGAGATCCCGGCCAAGGTGGCTGCGATCGAGTACGACCCGAACCGGACGGCGCGCATCGCGCTGCTGACCTACGCTGACGGCGAGAAGCGCTACATCATCGCGCCGCTCGAGCTGAAGGTCGGCGACACGATCATCGCCTCCCGCAAGGAAGCTGACATCCGTGCCGGCAATGCGCTGCCGATCTCGCAGATCCCGGTCGGCACGCTGATCCACAACATCGAGATGCAGCCCGGCAAGGGCGGCCAGATCGCTCGCTCGGCGGGCATGTCGGCCCAGCTGCTCGGCAAAGAAGGCGACTATGCTCAGGTGCGTCTGCCCTCGGGCGAAGTGCGCCTGATCCGGCAGGAATGCCTGGCGACGATCGGCATCGTCGGCAATCTCGATCACAGCAACGTCAAGCTGGGCAAGGCCGGCCGCAAGCGCCACATGGGCGTGCGCCCGACCGTGCGCGGCACGGCGATGTCCCCGCGCGACCACCCACACGGCGGCGGCGAAGGCCGGCAGCCGGTTGGCAAGCCTGGTCCGCGCAGCCCGTGGGGCAAGCCGACCCGCGGCTACAAGACGCGCCGCAACAAGCAGTCGACGCGGTTCATCGTCAAGCGTCGCGGGAAGAAGCGCTAAGGGTGAGAGCCCGCTTACGGGTGACCGCCAGCGGGTCACCGGATAGGGATTGAACTATGTCGCGATCACTCAAAAAGGGTCCTTTCGTTCAGCCGAAGCTGCTGAAGCGCATTGAGACCATGAACACGAAGGGCGAGAAGAAAGTGGTGCGGACGTGGAGCCGCTCCAGCACGATCTTCCCGCAGATGGTTGGCCACACGATCGCCGTGCATGACGGTCGCCGGCATGTGCCGATCTATGTGACCGAGAACATGGTCGGGCACAAGCTCGGCGAGTTCGCGCCGACGCGCACCTTCCGCGGGCACGTGTCCAAGGAAGACAAGGCGCCCGAAGGAGCGAAGGCATGAGCCAGCAAGCCCGAGCCGTGGCGAACTACGTCGGCATCAGCGCGCAGAAGGCCCGCCTTGTGGTGGACCTGGTGCGCGGCAAGAAGGCCGACGACGCCCTCAACATCCTGAAATACACGCCGAAGAACGCGGCCCAGGCCGTGTACAAGGTGGTGCGCGCGGCGATCGCCAACGCCGAAGAGAACGCCAACCTGAACCGGGGCGACCTGGTGATCAGCGAAGCGTTCGTCGACGAGGCCCCGACGCGCAAGTGGCGCCGGTTCGGCGCGCGCGGCCGCTTCAAGCCGTTGCTGCGCCGGTCGTCGCACATCACCATCGTCGTTTCGGAGAAGTCGGCCTGAGGCCGGCGAGGGAGCAACACGCATGGGTCGTAAAGTCCATCCCGTCGGATACCGCCTCGGCATCATCAAGGACTGGCAGTCGCACTGGTTCGCGCCGAAGGGCAAGTACGCTCAGAACCTTCAGCAAGACCTGGCGATCCGCAAGCTGATCTTCGGCGAGGCGCCCAAGGCGGCCGTTTCGCACATCGAAATCGACCGCTCGCCGTCGAACGTGACGGTGTCGGTCTACACCGCCAAACCGGGCATCCTGATCGGGCGCAAGGGCGCAGCGGTCAAGGTGCTGCGCCAGAAGCTCGAGCAGCTGACCGGCACGAAGGTCAAGCTCGAGGTCGAGGAGATCACACAGCCCGATCTGGAGGCCAAGCTGGTTGCCGACAACATCGCCGACCAGATCCAGCGCCGCATCAGCCAGAGCCGCGCGATGAAGCGCGCCGTGCAGCAGGCGATGCGCCAGGGCGCTCAGGGCATCAAGATCGTGTGCGCGGGCCGTTTGAACGGCGCCGAGATGAGCCGGCGCGAGCTGCAGCGCGAAGGGCGCGTGCCGCTGCAGACTCTGCGGGCCGACATCGACTTCGCCCGCAGCGAGGCCCTGACCACCTTTGGCCGCATCGGCATCAAGGTCTGGATCTACAAGGGCGAGAAGATGCCCGAGCAGGCCGAGGTCGCCGCTCCGACTGAAGAAGGCGTATACGTTAGTGAGTAGTCCTGTAGTCAGATAGTCACGTAGTCAAGTAGTCGGGAGATCGACTACCGACTACCAGACCACTCGACTACCAGACTAGGAGACTAGAGAGACATGCTACTGCCAAAGCGCGTCAAGTGGCGCAAGCAGCAACGCGGCCGGATGACCGGCCATGAAACCCGGGGCGTCACGATGGCGTTCGGTGAGTTCGGCCTGCAGGCTCTCGAGCCGTGCTGGTTGACCCAGCGCCAGATCGAGGCGGCCCGCCGCGCCCTGGTGCGCTACATGAAGCGCCGCGGCAAAGTGTGGGTGCGCATCTTCCCCGACAAGCCGGTGACGCACCGGGCGGCGGAGACGCGCATGGGCACCGGCAAGGGCGCGGTCGACCACTGGGTGGCCGTGATCAAGCCGGGGCGCATCATCTTCGAGGTGGCCGGTTTGCCCGAGGACGTCGCCCGCGAGGCGATCCGTCTGGCGTCGCACAAGCTGCCGATCAAGACGAAGATGCTGGTGAACGACGAGATCGTGACGGCGGGAGGTTGATCGATGGACGCCAAGGAAGTACGTGGACTTCAAACCGAGGAGCTGCGGAGCAAGCTCGATGACCTGCGCCATGAGCTCTTCAACCTCCGGTTTAAGCTCTATTCCGGGCAGCAGAAGGACTCCAGCCGCTTGAAAGCGACGCGGCGCGAGATCGCGAGGGTGTCAACCATCCTGCGCGAGCGTGAAATCGCGGCCGAGTTGGCGGCGAAGAAGGAGAAATAAGATGGCCCGCCGGCGATTGATTGGCAAAGTGGTCAGCAACAAGATGACCAAGACCGTGACGGTCGAGGTCGAGAACAGCATGCGGCACGCGCTGTACGGCAAGGTCGTGCATCGCACGACCAAGTACCTGGCGCACGATGAGCAGGGCTGCAAGCCCGGCGACGTCGTCCAGATCGTCGAGAGCCGCCCGATCAGCGCGCGCAAGCGCTGGGCCGTCGAGACGGTTTTGAACCGCGGCATCCAGGTCAGCGAACTCGCGGCTGAAGGAGAGTCGGCATGATCCAGCAGGAATCCCGCCTGGTGGTCGCCGATAACACCGGCGCTCGCGAGCTGCTGGTGATCCGCGTCATGGGCGGTTCGAAGCGACGCTATGGCCATATCGGCGACGTGGTGGTGGCGACCGTGAAGGAAGCCACGCCGGTCGGCGCCGTGAAGAAGAGCGCGGTCGTCAAGGCCGTGATTGTGCGGACCGCGAAAGAGTACAAGCGCGAAGACGGCTCGTATATCCGCTTCGACGACAACGCGGCCGTGATCCTGGACGACGATGGCGAGAACCCCAAGGGGACTCGCATCTTCGGACCGGTGGCGCGCGAGCTACGCGAAAAGGGCTTCCTGAAGATCGCGTCTCTGGCGCCGGAAGTGCTGTGAGGTCAGTCATGGCGAAGCAAAAGATCCGTAAGGGCGACACCGTCGAGGTGATCTCGGGCCTGAAGAACCGGCTGAAGGGCCGGAACGACCAGGGCAAGCGCGGCGAGGTGATCAGCGTGGACCCGAAGAAGGGCCTCGTCGTGGTGTCGGGTTTGAACGTGCGCAAGAAGCACAAGAAGCCGCAGCCGGGCGCTCAGGGCCCGGCCGGTCAGCCGCAGATCATCGAGTTCGACGCGCCGATCCCGCTGGCGAACGTCATGCTGGTTGATCCCAAGTCCGGCAAGCCGACGCGTGTGGGCTTCAAGGTCGTCGACGGCAAGACGGTCCGTGTGGCCCGCGCCAGCGGCGAGACGCTGGATAAGTAAGGAGCGGGGCGGACATGCATCATTTGCAAGAACGCTACAACAAAGAAATCGTGCCGGCGCTCCGCAAGGAGTTCAGCTTCTCCAACATCATGGAGGTGCCGAAGGTCACGAAGGTGGTTGTCAATATCGGCGTGGGCTCCGAGACGTTGACCGACAACAAGGCGGTCGACGCGGCGGTCAACGATCTGACGACCATCGTCGGGCAGAAGCCGGTGGTGACCAAGGCGCGCAAGTCGATCTCGAACTTCAAGCTGCGCGAAGGCAAGGCGATCGGCGTCAAGGTGACCCTGCGTGGCGAGCGCATGTGGTCGTTCCTCGACCGTCTGATGAACATCGCTCTGCCGCGCGTGCGCGACTTCCGCGGCATCCCGGGCGACAGCTTCGACGGGCGCGGCAACTACACGCTGGGCCTGCGCGAGCAGCTTGTCTTCCCGGAGATCGAGTACGACAAGATCGACAAGCTGCGCGGCATGGAGATCACGGTCGTGACCACGGCGAAGACCGATGAACACGGGCGGCGGCTGCTGCAGATCCTGGGCATGCCGTTCCGGAAGAAAGGCGCGTAAGGCATGGCGAAGACAAGCATTATTGTTCGAGAAACGCGACGCAAGTACGCGGTGCGGGTTCGCAACCGCTGCGCTCGCTGTGGACGCCCGCGCGGTTACATCCGCCGCTTCAAGTTGTGCCGCATCTGCTTCCGCGAGCTGGCCTTGGCCGGGCAAATCCCGGGCGTGGTCAAGTCGTCGTGGTGAGTTGGAAGCAGCAGGAGGTCTGACGACATGCAGAGCGATCCTATCGCGGACATGCTGACGCGCATCCGCAACGGGCTGATGGCCGGACACGCGAGTGTTTCATTGCCGAATAGCCGGCTCAAGCTGGCCATTGCCCAGATTTTGAAAGAAGAAGGCTTCATTGAAGACTTCGCCACGCTGACCGCCGAGGACAGCGTGCAACCGACGCTTCGTGTGAGCCTGAAGTACGTGGGCGAGCGCCGCGCCAAGAAGCCCGTCATCTCGGGCATCGAGCGCGTGTCCAAGCCGGGCCGGCGGATCTATTCGGGCCGCAAGGACATCCCGTGGGTGCTCTCGGGCATGGGCATCGCAATCCTGTCAACGCCGAAGGGCGTGATGACGGGCGCCAAGGCGCGCAAGTTGGGCGTCGGCGGCGAGGTCCTGTGCAAGGTTTGGTAAGGGAGGCACGGACATGTCCCGTATTGGCAAGAAGGTGATCGTGCTGCCGAAGGGCGTCACGATCGACATCAAGGGTAACGAGGTCAAGGTCAAGGGCCCGAAGGGCGAACTGACCCGCACGTTCTCGCCGGTCATCGCGATCGAGCACAAGGACGGCGAGGTGCACTGTGTTCGCCCGTCGGAAGAGCGCCAGATCAAGGCCCTGCACGGCACGACCCGGGCTGTGTTGAACAACATGGTCCAGGGCGTGAGCACGGGCTTCTCGAAGGCCCTGCAGGTCGAAGGCGTGGGCTACCGCGCCGAAATGAAGGGCAAGAAGCTGGTCATGGCGCTCGGCTTCTCGCACCCGGTCGAGGTCGAGCCGCCGGCGGGCATCAGCTTCGCCGTCGAGGAGAAGACGCGCGTGATCACGATCACGGGCAGCGACCGCGAGCAGGTCGGTCAGGTGGCGGCCAACATCCGCGCCTGGCGCCCGCCGGAGCCCTACAAGGGCAAGGGTCTGCGCTACGTCGGCGAGATTGTTCGCCGCAAGGCCGGTAAGGCCGGCAAGGTCGGGTAACCGATCTCAACCCGGAGGGCGCAGGGTGAGCGCTGCAACGTGATCGCCCAGAGGCCGGCCTGAGCCGGTCGATGCGCCGCCGAAGGAGTGGATGAGCAATGGCGAATGTGAGTCGGATTGCATCCCGGGCGCGCCGTCACAAGCGTGTGCGCGCCAAGGTCGCGGGCACCGAGAGTCGGCCGCGGCTGAACGTGTTCCGCAGCTTGAGCCACATCTACGTCCAGGTGATCGACGACAGCCAGGGCCGCACGCTTGTGTCGGCCTCGACGCTGGACGCCGAGCTCAAGGGCGAGATGACGGGCAAGAAGAAGAGCGAGAAAGCCAAGCTGGTCGGCATCGCGGTGGCCAAGCGCGCTCTGGCTGCCGGCATCAAGGCCGTGATCTTCGATCGCGGTGGTTACAAGTATCACGGGCGCGTCAAGGCCGTGGCCGATGGCGCCCGCGAGGGCGGATTGGAGTTCTAAATGCCACAACAACGACAGCAGCGTGGGCCCCAGCGCGGGGGTGGCGGCGGCAATCGCGACAATCGCCGCGGCGAGCCGCGCGTCGATGAGAACAAGGAAGAGCTCGACGAGCGCGTCGTCGACATCGCCCGCGTCGCGAAAGTCATCCAGGGCGGCCGCCGGTTCGCGTTCCGCGTGACCGTCGTCGCCGGTGACAACAAGGGCCGCGTCGGCATCGGCATCGGCAAGAGCCGCACCGTGCCGGATGCGATCCGCAAGGCGACTGAGCGCGCCCGCAAGCAGCTCAAGGCCGTGACCCTCGCCGGGACGACCATCCCGCACGAGATCACTTCGAAGTTCGGCGGCGCCAAGGTGCTGCTCAAGCCGGCGTCGCCCGGCACTGGCGTCATCGCGGGCGGCGGCGTGCGCGCCGTGCTCGAGGCCGCCGGTGTGCGCGACATCCTGACCAAGAGCCAGGGCAGCGCCAACACGCTCAACGTCATCTACGCCACGCTTCAGGCGCTGGGCGATCTCAAGGATCCGCGCCAGGAAGCCCGCGAGCGCGGCCGCAGCCTGCGCTCGGTGACGCCGTTCTTCCTGCGGGAGAAGCGCAATGGCTAAGCAAGCTTCCGCGAAGACGATCAAGATCACGCTGCTGCGCAGCACCATCGGGCTGGATCCGCGCCACAAGGGCACGATCCGCGCGCTCGGTCTGCGCCGCATCCGTCAGACGGTCGAGCAGGCCGACACGCCGCAACTGCGGGGCATGCTCTACAAGGTCGCCCACCTGGTCAAGGTGGAGGCGGCGTAGGAGGCCGACCATGAAAGCACATGAGATCGCCCCGAATGTGGGCGCGACCCATCGCAAGCGCCGTGTAGGCCGCGGCATCTCCGCTGGCCAGGGCAAGACGGCCGGCCGCGGCACCAAGGGCTACGGCGCCCGACGCGGCGGCGGCGGCAAGCTGTATCGCCAGGGCGGCAACCTGCCGTTCTACCGCAGCCTTCCGTTCAAGCGCGGCTTCATCAACATCTTCCGGGTCGAGTTCCAGGAGATCAACGTTCGTGATCTGCAGAACCTCGGCACCGAGACGGTGTCGCCCGAGCAGTTGTTCGCTGCCGGGCTGATCAGCAACCTCGAGCAGCCGATCGTGCTGCTGGGCTACGGCGACATCAGTTCGCCCGTGACGGTCCAGGTCCATCGCGCCAGCAAGGGCGCGATCGAGAAGGTCGCCAAAGCCGGCGGCAAAGTGGAAATCATTGCGTGATGGGGTGGGCGGGGTATGGCCTGGCGGCCGAACCCCGATCGCCTTTTCACTCAGTGTAGGGAGTGACTGATGGATCGAGTCATGAACTTCCTCCGGCACGTGTGGTCGGCTGAGGATCTGCGCAACCGGATCCTGATCACGATCGCGCTGCTGGTGGTCTACCGACTGGCTGCGCACATCCCGCTGCCCGGCATCAACGCCGATGCCGTGTCGAACCTGCTCAACCAGGGGCAGGGTGTGGGTGGCAACCTGGTCGGCCTGCTCGACCTGCTCTCGGGCGGCACCGTGTCGAACCTCTCGGTGCTGGCCATGGGCGTTTATCCGTACATCACGGCCCAGATCATCCTGCAGCTGCTCACGCCGATCATCCCGCGCATGCAGCAGATGCAGGAAGAGGATCCGACCCGCTACCGCGAGATGCAGGAGCGCTGGACGTACTACCTGGCCGTGCCGATGGCGGCCCTCAACGGCTTCGGCCAGATCAACATTATCCTCAGCCAGTTCAGCACGGGCACCAGCCCGCTGAACTTCACCATCGGCTGGAACCTGCCGACGATCACGATGATCATCGCCATGACCGGCGGCACGATGTTCGCGATCTGGCTCGGCGAACTGATCTCCGAGTACGGCCTGCGCAAGCAGGGCCTGTCGCTGATCATCTTCGCCGGCATCGTCTCGCGCGTGCCCTTCAACATCGCCTCGATGTTGAGCGACGAGCAGACCCGGATCCAGTCGATCGTGATCTTCGTGATCCTGATCACGCTCATGGTCCTGGCGATCGTGTTCGTGCAGCAGGGCCGCCGCAACGTCCCGGTGATGTACCCCGGGCGCCGCGTCGGCAACCGGCAGAGCATGCCGGTGCGCGGTTCGCTGCCGCTGCAGGTCAACATGGCGGGCATGATCCCGATCATCTTCGCCCAGTCGATCCTGACCTTCCCGGCGATCATCGCTGGCTTCTTCAGGAATTCGCAGACGCCGTGGGTGGCGCAGACGGCTTCGGCCATCGGCGACTTCTTCGGCGCGCAGAGCCCGTGGTATGTGCTCACGTTCTTCCTGATGGTGGTGTTGTTCACGTTCTTCTACACCACTGTGCTCTTCGAGCAGCAGAACTACGGCGAGGCGCTGAAGCGCCAGGGCGCGCAGATCCCGGGCATCACAAAGGGCGCGCCGACGCAGAAGTATCTGAACAAGGTGCTCTCACGCATCACCCTGGTGGGGGCGCTGTTCCTGGGTCTTGTGGCGGTTCTGCCGTTCATCATCCAGTTCACGAACCTGATCCCGATCGCGGGCCGGCTCTCGATCTTGAGCACGGGTCTGCTGATCGTCGTGGGCGTCGTCCGCGATACGTTCGCGGGGCTCGACGCCGAGCTGAAGCTGCGCGGGTACTCGGACACGTTGCTGGTCAAGTAGCGGCAGCGGCCCGCGTTCGGCGGGTCTCTGACCGGTGCTGGTGGGGGGAGGTATGCCGACCTACATCCTGCTGTTTGGAGCTCCAGGAGCAGGCAAGGGGACTCAATCGGCCATTCTCAAGGCGGAGTACGGGATCCCGCATGTCGCGTCTGGGGATCTGTTCCGCCACCACCTGAGCGAGAATACGCAGCTCGGTCAGTTGGCGAAGGGATACATGGATCGGGGAGAGCTGGTTCCGGACGACGTGACCGTCGACATGGTCCGGGGCAGGCTGCATGAGGCCGACGCCGCCAACGGCGCCGTGCTCGACGGGTTTCCGCGGACCATCCCGCAGGCCGACGCGCTCGACGGTCTGCTGGCCGAGTACCGCGGAAAGGTGGACGTGGTGCTGTCGCTGAAGGTGCGCGAAGCCACGCTGCTCGAGCGGGTTGCCAACCGGGCGCTGACCAGCGGCCGGGCCGACGACCAGCCCGAGGTGTTAGCCAAGCGGATCAAGGTCTTCCTGAGCCAGACTCTGGTGCTCGAAGACTACTATCGACGGCGCGGGCTGCTGGCCGAGATCGAAGGCGAACGGTCGGTGGCTGAAGTGACTGAACAGATCCACGACGCGATCCGAGCCCGAGTGGGGTAAGGCTGAGCGGATGGCTGTCAGTCTGAAGAGCGCACGTGAGATTGATTTGATGCGGCAAGCGGGTCGCATCAACGCCCTGGCCCTGGCCGAGATGGCAGCTGCCGTCAAGCCAGGGGTGACCACGGCGACCCTTAACAAAATCGCCGAACGCGTGATCGCCCAGCACAAGGGCCAGCCCGCCTTCAAAGGCGTGCCTGGCCCGGTGCCGTACCCTTATGCGACCACGATCTCGGTCAACGAAGAGCTGATCCACGGTATGCCGGGCAAACGCGCCCTGCGGGCCGGCGACCTGGTCAAGCTGGATTGCGGCGTGCGCTACGAAGGGTACGTCGCCGACAGCGCGATCACGGTCGGGGTCGGCGCGATTGACGACCGGGCTCGCTGGCTGCTCGAGGTGACTGAGACGGCGCTGGCGCGCGGCATCGCGAAGGCCCGAGCGGGCAATCGGACGGGCGACATCGCGGCCGCGATCCAGGGCTACGTCGAGGGTGGGCACGGGCTCTTCCTGGCGCGCGAATACGAGGGCCATGGGGTGGGGCGCGAGCTCCACGAGGCGCCCGACGTCCCTAACCGGGGGCGGGCGGGCACCGGTCTGGCGCTCCGGACGGGCATGACCATCGCGATCGAGCCGATGGTGATCGCCGGGGATCCCGACCTTGAGGAGGGCGCCGACGGTTGGACCGTCCGAACCGTCTCAGGGGCCTGGACGGCTCATTTCGAGCACACTGTGGCGATCACGGACGGCGAGGCTGAGATCTTGACGGTGACCGCGGACGGCAAGCCGCCGACCGCAGCAGTCCGGTAGCTCTGGGATGCCCGCGGCCCGCCGCTGGCTGGACAGAAAACATTAAGGTGATGTATAATCACCGTTTGCGCCGTGACGGCGCGTGGACTGAGGGAGTTTTGTGATGAAAGTGCAAGCATCTATCCGCAAGCGCTGTGCCAAGTGCAAGATCGTGCGCCGGCGCGGGCGCGTTTACGTGATCTGCAGCGACCCGACGCACAAGCAGCGCCAGGGTTGAGTTGAAGAGGCCGGCTCGCCACAGGTGGGCCGGGTGATGGCCCGAGGCCAGGTGCATCGGGGTTCAGGGAGAGCGACCAAGCATGCGTATCGAAGGTGTCGACCTGCCGCGCGACAAGCGCGTCGAATATGGGCTGACCTACCTCTTCGGCATCGGGCTGAAGAGCTCGCAAGACATTCTCAAGGCGACCAACGTCAGCCCTGACACGCGCGTCAAGGATCTGACCGAGGCCGAGCAGCAGGCCATCCGCGACTTCATCGGCCAGCACTACGTGCTGGAAGGCGACCTGCGCCGCGAGCTGCAGCTCAACATCAAGCGCCTGATCGAGATCGGCTGCTACCGCGGTCTGCGGCATCGCCGCAACCTGCCGGCGCGCGGTCAACGCACGCGCACGAACTCGCGCACCCGCAAGGGCGCGAAGAAGACGGTGGCCGGTCGTGGTCGCCGCCGCGGCGCGAAGAAGAAGTAAGAGTCTGCGGGGCCTAGCCCCGCAGTGGAAGCCTCGCAAGACGGCGACGCTGTTAGGGTCACCTTCCTTCCGACCCACGGCTGAGCAGCGCCGCCGTCCTACGAGGGAACGAACGGTTCACGGTTCGCAAGAGGCAACATGGCACGTCCAGTCAAGGCCGCTCGGCGCACGTCGAGCAAGCGCAACGTCCCGGCTCACGGGCAGGGTCACGTTTTTGCGTCGTTCAACAACACGATCATCACCTTCACCGACCAGCAGGGCCAGACCGTCTGCTGGGGCTCGGCCGGCACCGCCGGTTTCAAGGGCTCCCGCAAGAGCACGCCCTACGCGGCCCGCGTGGCTGCGCAGCAGGCGGCTCAGTCTGCGGTCAACATGGGCATGAACGAGTGCGATCTGTTCATCAAGGGCCCTGGCCCGGGCCGTGAGAGCGCGATCCGCGCGATCCAGAGCGCGGGCATGCGCGTGCGCTCGATCACGGACATCACGCCCATCCCGCACAATGGCTGTCGACCGCCCAAGCGCCGCCGCATGTAAGGGGCGTTTCACGCGAATCGTGAGCTCAGACTGATCAGCGAATTTCGGAAGGACGAGAACGCATGGCGAAGTATACGGGCCCGGTCTGCCGGCTGTGCCGGCGCGAGGGCGAGAAGCTCTATCTCAAGGGTGCGCGCTGCCTGTCAGTGAAGTGCCCCTTCGAGAAGCAGGACAACCGGCGCGACTTCGCGCCCGGCCAGCACGGGCGCGACGCGCAGTTCAAGCGCAACCGCTCGTCGGACTTCTTGCAGCAGTTGCGCGAGAAGCAGAAGGCGCGCCGCGTCTACGGCGTGCTCGAGAGCCAGTTCCGGCGCTATTACCAGGAAGCTTTGAAGAGCCGCGGCGTCACGGGCGTCGCGCTGCTTCAGATCCTCGAGCGCCGTCTGGACAATGTGGTGTATCGCCTCGGCTATGCCTCCAGCCGCGCTCAGGCGCGCCAGCTGGTGGCCCATGGCCATATCAATGTGAACGGCCGCCGCACAAAGGCTCCGTCGTCGGTCCTCAAGGTCGGCGATGTCGTCGAGGTGCGCGCGATCGCCTCGGGGCGGACATATTTCCGCGAGCTCAAGGCCATGGACGAAGGCCGCGCGGCGCCAGCCTGGTTGAACCGAAACTGGAACACGCTTTCCGGCCAGGTCGCCAAGATGCCGCTCCGCGAAGACATCGACGCTAACCTCAACGAGCAGCTGATCGTCGAGTACTACTCGCGCTAGTCGCTGTGAGGCGGGCCGGCCTCGGTCGGCCCGCAGAGAGAGGATACCGATATGAGCGTCATTGGCAATATGGTGTTGCCGAAGATTGAAGGCGATAGCATCTCGCGGAACTACGGGAAGTTCATCGTCAGCCCGCTCGAGAGCGGTTACGGCACCACGCTCGGCAATGCGTTGCGCCGGGTGCTGCTGTCGTCGCTCGAGGGCGCCGCAGTGACTTCGGTGCGCGTCTCCGACGTGCCCCACGAGTTCTCGGACATCCCGGGCGTCAAAGAAGACATGACGCAGCTGCTGCTGCAGGTCAAGCAGCTGCGGCTGGTGCTCCACCAGGGCGAGACGGCGCGACTGCGCCTCGACGTCCAGGGCGAGGGCCAGGTCACGGCGGCCGACATCGTCGCGCCGGCCGAGGTCGAGATCGTCAACCCCGATCTCTATCTCTTCACGGCCGACAACGACAAGGCCCGCCTCGAGATCGAGATGACCGTCCAGCGCGGCCGCGGCTACTCGCCGTCGGACGAGCGCGGGCGTCTGCCCATCGGCGAGGTGCCGGTGGACGCGATCTTCAGCCCGATCAAGCGTGTGGCCTTCGAGGTCCAGCGTGCGCGCGTCGGCCAGAACACGAACTACGACAAGCTCGTGATCGAGATCTGGACGGACGGCACGATCCGGCCGGAGACGGCCCTGAAGACCTCGGCCCAGATGCTGATGGCGCATCTGCGCCTCGTCGCGGGTGTCACCGAGGAAAGCCTCGCCCCCGCCGCGCCGGCCGAAGAGGCCCCGCGGATGTCGAGCGAGATCTACGAGATGCCGATCGAGAACCTCGATCTTTCGGTGCGCGTGTTCAACTCGCTCAAGCGCACCGGCATCACGACCGTCGGCGAAGTGCTGGACATGCTCAACAAGGGCGAAGAAGCCATGTTGGCCATCCGTAACTTCGGCGACAAGAGCCTGGACGAGCTGCGGGTCAAGCTGCGCGAGAAGGGCTATTTGAAGGATCAGGATCCGGGTGCGGCGGCGACCACTGCCACGCCCGAGTTGGAGAACGCATCATGAGGCACGGAGTTGCCGGCCGCAAGCTTGGCCGGACCACGGCGCAGCGTAATGGGCTGCGCAAGACGATGATCTCGCAGCTGATCACGCACGAGCGGATCGAGACGACCGAGGCGAAGGCCAAATTCATCCGCAGTGAGGTCGAGAAGCTGGTGACCACCGCGAAGCGCGGCCTGAAGGCCGGCGAGGCGGAAGGCAAAGAGGGCAAGCTCAACGTCGCGAACGCGCGCCAGCTGGCCGCGGCCAAGGTCACGAGCAACGACGTCGTCAAGAAGCTGTTCGACACGATCGCGCCCCGCTACGCCAAGCGCGCCGGCGGGTACACGCGCATCCTGAAGCTCGGGCCGCGCAAGGGCGATGCCGCAGCGATGGCCGTGATCGAGTTCGTCGAGGAATAGCGGCGAGGCATGCTTCGCCGGGGCGACGCAGACGTTGCCCGCAGGACAGGGCATGCGTTTCCGAGCCACGGTCGAATACGACGGCACCGAGTTCGAGGGGTTTCAGCGGCAGGCGCCCGGGCACCGGACGGTGCAGGGCGAGCTCGAAGGAGCCCTCGGTCGGATCGGATGGCGCGGCACGTCGCTTCTGGCGGCGGGTCGCACCGACAGCGGGGTGCATGCGCGTGGTCAGGTGATCGCTTTCGATCACGACTGGCGGCACACCCCGGAAGCGCTGGTCCGAGCGCTGAACGCTCAACTTCCGCCCGACGTGTCGGTGCGGGACGCGGCGGAGGCAGACGCGGAGTTTCATCCGCGTTATCGGGCGAAAGCGCGGGCGTACGTTTACAGCGTGTACCAGGGGCCGCAACGGGCGGCCTTGCGCGATCGGTACGCGTGGCATGTGATGGAACCGCTCGATGCAGCAGCCCTGGCCGCCGCATCGATGCGCCTGATCGGTCGGCACGACTTTGCGACGTTCGGCACCGACCCCGATGAAGGGACGAACACGGTGCGGACGATCGGTCGGGCCGAGTGGATCGCGAGCGGCGACGCGTGGAGCTTCCACGTCCGGGCCGACGCCTTCTTGTTCCGCATGGTGCGGAGCCTGGTAGGCGCTCTGGTGCGGGTGGGGAGCGGCGCGCTGACCGTCGAGCGGTTCGGCGAGCTGATCGAGGTGCGTGATCGAAGCCAGTGTCCGCCGATCGCACCGGCGCGCGGGCTGTGTTTGGACGAAGTGCTGTACTAGGACGCGGCGGGCCCTTGGGCGGCCGTGACGACAAAGCAAAGCGGGGCTAGCGAGGCGTCAGGCCGGAGAGAGCCCGGGAGTGGTGAGAGTGAACAAGACGTTTGTACTGAAGCAGAAAGACGTGCAGCGCGAGTGGGTCGTGGTCGACGCGGCCAACCAGAATCTTGGCCGCCTGGCGACCCAGATCGCTCAGCTGCTGCGCGGCAAGCACAAGCCGACTTTCCAGCCCGGCCTCGATACCGGCGACTTTGTCGTCGTGATCAACGCCGAGAAGATCACGGTGACCGGCGGCAAGATGGAAGAGAAGGAGTACTACGACTACTCCGGCTATCCGGGCGGCCTGCGCATCACCACCCTGCGCGATCAGCTGGCCAAGCATCCCGATCGCGTGGTCACCCACGCCGTGAAGGGCATGCTGCCGCACAACCGGCTCGGCCGGCAGCTGATCAAGAAGCTCAAGGTCTACGCAGGCCCCGAGCATCCGCACCAGGCCCAGCAGCCCAAGGCCGCCTGAGCTAGAAGCGACGACAAGGAACGACGAGGACTATGGCGACTCAATACTACGAAGGTATCGGCCGACGGAAGAGCAGCTCGGCTCGCGCGCGTCTGAGCAGCGGCGGCGGCACTGTCACGTGCAACACCCGCACCGGCGCCGAGTACTTCCCGCGCATGGGCGATCTCGACGCCGTGGTCGGCCCGCTGACCACCGCCGGCCTGGCTGACAAGTACGACGTCAGCATCAAGGTCGAGGGCGGCGGCGTGACCGGCCAGGTCGGCGCGGCCAAGCTGGCCGTGGCCCGCGCGTTGCTCAAGATCGATCCTGAGCTTCGCAAGGCGCCTCAAGCGCGCCCGCAAGGCCCCGACCTACACCAAGCGCTAAACGTCAGCTGCTTCGCAGCGCGACGAAGGACGAACTTCGAAGGACGAAGGTATCGCCGGATCTGGCGAGCCTTCGTCCTTCGTCGTTGGTGCAAGGCGTTTTTGCCGCGGATCACACGGATTTCGCGGATAGGGATTAACGGAAACCGTTCCTGAGTGATCAGCCGCTACCGGCAAAAGTCCGCGTGATCCGCGCAATCCGCGGCCAAGATCCGCCAGTGCTGTCGCACAACCCTTCGTCGTTCGTCCTTCGTCATTCGTCATCGGGTAAACTCGACTCCATGGGCATCATCACAGTCGTAGGGCTCGGGCCGGGCGATCCCGGCGATCTGTCTCGCGCGGCGTGGGAAGCGCTGACCGCCGCCACCGAGGTGTGGGTGCGCACGGCGCGTCATCCCACGCTGGCCGGGCTGCCTGAGTCGGTCGTCGTTCACAGCTTCGATGACGTGTACGAGACCACGCCGGACTTCGCCAATGTGTACAGCATCATCAGCGAACGCGTGCTCGAGCTTGGCACGCGGCCTGAAGGCGTCGTGTACGCCGTGCCCGGGCATCCCTTGGTGGCCGAGCGCACCGTGCAGTTGATCCGGGCCGGAGCGACGGAGCGCGGCCTCGAGATGCGCGTCATCGCCGGGCTGTCGTTCATCGAGCCGACGCTGACCGCACTCAGCGTCGACGCGCTGCCCGGCCTGCAGATCGTCGACGGCATCGACGTCGGGGCGCTTCATCACCCGAACTTCCACGCTGATCTGCCGGCGCTCGTCGCCCAGGTGTACTCGGCCGACGTCGCCAGCCAGGTCAAGCTGACGCTGATGAATCAGTACCCCGACGAGCACCCCGTCCAGCTCGTCCACGGCGCCGGCACGGCAGAGGCGATGGTCGAATCGCTCGAGCTCTACGAGATCGACCGCAGCCCGCACATCGCCCACCTCACGTCGCTCTACGTGCCGCCGCTGCCGCGCCGCTCATCGTTCGAGGCGCTCCAGGAGACGATCGCGCACCTCAGGGCGCCCGAAGGCTGCCCGTGGGACCGCAAGCAGACTCATCAGACGCTGCGCCGCTACCTGCTTGAAGAAGCTCACGAAACCCTGCACGCCCTTGACCTCGAAGATGTCGACAAGATGCGCGAGGAGTTCGGCGACCTCCTGCTGCAGATCGTGCTCCACGCCCAGATCGCCATCGACGAAGGCGAATTCACGATGCAAGACGTGATCGCCGAGCTCAATGCCAAAATGATCCGCCGCCACCCGCACGTCTTCGGCGACGTGACCGTCGACGGCGCCGACGCGGTTGTCACGACCTGGGAGGCCGTCAAAGCCGCCGAACGGGCAGCGGCGCAAGCCGCCTCGGGCGAAGACGTTTCGTCGCCCGTCGTCGGCCTGCTCGACAGCGTACCGCCGGGGCTTCCGGCGCTCGCGCAGGCCGAGTTGTACCAGAAGCGTGCCGCCAAGGTCGGTTTCGACTGGCCAGACATCTCGGGGCCGCGCGCCAAGGTCAGCGAAGAGATCGCCGAGATCGAGGCTGAGAGCGACGCCGATGCCCGCGGCCGTGAGATGGGCGACCTGTTGTTCTCGGTGGTCAACTGGGCGCGCTGGCTCAAGGTCGATCCCGAGACCGCGCTGCGCGAGGCCAACCTCCGCTTTGCCCGTCGCTTTCGCCAGGTCGAGATCGGCGCGGCCGCGGCCGGCCGCGATCTGCACTCGATGACGTTGGCCGAGCTGGACGCCCTGTGGGACGAGGCGAAGCGCGAGGAGCGTGGCAGCGCTTAGGCGCTGGCACTCGCACGACGGCCGGCGCGAATGTATCGCCCGCTATCGCCCGAGGTGACCACGTCTCGATGAATCCCCAACGCATCGATCCCTTCGGCCTGATTGGCCAGCGGGTCACCGTGACGATGGATCGGCCGCTAGGGTCGCGCCATCCTACCCATGGCTTCGTGTATTTGCTAAACTACGGCTTCCTGCCGGGCACGATCTCGGGCGACGGAGAGCCGCTCGACGCTTACGTCGTCGGGGTGTTTGAACCGGTCGATGAGTTTTCGGGCGACGTGATCGCCGTCATCCGACGCCTTGATGACGACGACGACAAGCTCGTTGTCGCGCCGCCCGGCCGAGCGTTTTCCGACGCCGAACTGCTGGTGTTGACCGAGTTTCAAGAGCGGTTCTTCAAGCCGGTAGTGGTGAGAGACAGACCGCGGACGGCGGACCGCTGACCGTGGACAGCCTCTCGAAATTCGTTGAACGGAAACTGCCGACGTCGATCTTTGCTCGTCGTTGAGCCAGAGACAACTCTTCAAAGCTTTGAGCGCCAATGTCTGCGGTCCGCGGTCCACCGTCCGCGGTCTTCCGGAGGAAACATGCCCGAGCCCGCTGATTTCATCATCGAGAACGCCAGGGTCTGGACCGGGGACCCCGATCGCCCGCAGGCGCAGGCTGTGGCGGTGCGAGGCCAGCAGATCGCGTTCGTCGGCTCCAACGCCGATGCCCGCGGCTGGCGCGGGAGCGGCACGCGAATCATCGACGGCCAGGGCAACACCGTCACGCCGGGCTTCGTCGACTCGCACATCCATCTTCTGTATGGCAGCCTCAACCTGAGTCGCGCGCAGCTCTACGGACTGCGCAGTGGCGCGGCCGTGATCTCGGCCCTTCAAGAGTTCGGCGAGGCTCACCCCGACTCGGCCTGGGTGCAGGGGCGGGGCGCTGCCTACGATGTCATCGCCGGGCGCGCTGACCTCGATAAAGCCTCACCGGACCGGCCGGCGATGGTGATCGCCTACGACGGCCACACCGCCTGGGCCAACACGCGCGCGCTCGAGATGGCCGGCATCCTGACCGGCGGCGAGGTGCGCGGCCCGAACAGCGTGATCGTGCGCGACGAGCACGGCGTGGCGACGGGTGAGTTGCGCGAGACAGGCGCGATGGATCTCGTCGAAGATCTGATCCCCGTGCCGGACCTGGCCGAGAAGCGCCGCTGGCTGGCGCGCGGCGTCAAGGCGCTCAACCGCGCCGGCCTGACTGCCGTCCACAACATGAACGGCGACATGGAGGAACTCGACCTCTACCGCGCTGCCGAGCGCGATGGCGAGCTGACCCTGCGTGTCTATGTTCCCTATCATGTCGAGCCGCACACGGCCTTTGAGGCGCTGCCCGAGGCGGCCGAGATGGCGAAGGTCAACGGCCTGGCGCGCGGCGGGGCCGCCAAGTTCTTCATGGACGGCGTGCTCGAGTCGTGGACGGCCCTGATGGTCGAGCCGTACGCCGACCGGCCCGAGAGCCACGGCGATGCGCTCTTCTCTCTCGAACACTTTGTGAGGATGGCCGCCGAGTGCGATCGCCTTGGCCTGCACATCGCCGTGCACTGCTGCGGCGACGGCGCGGTGCGGCGCACGCTCGACGGTTACGCCGAGATCCAGACCGCGAACGCGCCACGCGAACGACGGCATCGTGTCGAGCACATCGAGGTCATTCACCCCGCCGACCTGCCGCGCTTCAAACAACTCGGCGTCATCGGCTCGGTGCAGCCTTTGCACGCGCCGATGCCTGGTGACGGCGATGTGTGGATGGCGCGGGCAGGGCGCTCGCGCTGGGGCCTTTCCTTCGCCTGGCGAGCGCTCGCGGACGCAGGCGTCAGGCTCGCGCTCGGTTCCGATTGGCCCGTGGCCGACTACAATCCGCTGACCGGCATCGCGGCCGGGTTGACCCGCAAGCCATGGCAGCCCGGCGATCCGCACCAGGCGCTGACGCTCGAGGAGTTGCTGGTCGGCTACACACGCGATGCCGCTTACACCGAATTCCGTGAGCACGAGCGCGGCATGCTCCGCATCGGATACAAGGCCGACCTTGTCTTGCTTGACGGTGACCTGCATCGCACGGCAGAAGAGGATGCTGCTGCGGTGGCCCGCCTGTGCCCGGCCCTGACCGTCGTCGACGGTCAGATCGCGTTCGAGGGATAGCGACAGGAGGCCGTCGAAGATGACCACAGACCGCGGACGATGGACCGCAGATCTTCGGGCGAAGACGCCCGTGAGGTGCCGACCACTGCAGTGGTCCGCGGTCCGCGGTCCACGGTCACGATAGGCACCCAATGCCGACTTACGCGTTGCGTCGGACCCTGCAGGCCATCCCCATCCTGCTGATCCTCAGCGCGGTGCTGTTCGCGATCGTGAAGGCGGCGCCCGGCGGTCCGTTAGCGGCCGCCGAGCGAAACCCGAACGTGACGGCCGAGCAGCTGGCGCGCCTGCGCGAGCGTCTGGGGCTCAACGACCCGATCTATGTCCAATATGGCAAGTGGCTGGTCAACTTCGCGCTGGCCGGTGACTGGGGCGACTCGATCAAGTTCCGGCGGCCCGTGATCGACATGATCGTCGAGCGGCTGCCGGCCACGTTCCTGCTCGTCGGCGCGGCCTTCGTGCTGATGCTGGCTCTGGCGGTTCCGGCCGGCATCTTTGCCGCGAGCAAGCCTTACTCGTGGTTCGACCACGCGCTGACCACGCTCAGTTTCGCCGGCCAGTCGGTGCCGACGTTCTGGCTGGGCCTGATCCTCATCCTGATCTTCTATATCTGGCTGAAGAACCCGCTCACCGGCGATCCGTTGTTCCCGGCGGGCGGCATGGGCACTGTCGGCGCCGAGCGCGACCTGCTGGACCTGCTCTGGCATCTCGTCCTGCCGACGATCGCGCTAAGCGCCGGCTACGTCGCCTGGTATTCGCGCTTCCTGCGTTCGAGCATGCGCGACATCCTCAATGAGGATTACATCCGCACGGGGCGCGCCAAAGGGCTACGCGAGGGGGCCGTGCTCTTCAAGCACGCCGCGCGCAACGCCTTGCTCCCGCTCGTGACCATGCTGGCGCTCGATCTGCCTTCGGTCTTCAGCGGCGCTTTGTTCGTCGAGAACATCTTCGCCTGGCCCGGCATGGGCCGTCTCTTCTGGGATGCGGCGCGCGGGCGCGACTACCCCGTGCTACAGGCCGTGGTGATGATCAACGCATTGCTCATCGTGGCCTTCAACCTCGCGGCCGACCTGATCTACGGCCTGCTCGACCCACGGGTGCGCTATGACTGACGCCGCCCTCCAACGCGAGCCCGTGCAGAGCGCGACGGTCGTGCCCGAGAGCATGGCCGGACAGATCTGGCGCCGCTTCACCCGCCACAAGCTGGCCGTCATCTCGCTGATCATCTTGCTCGGCCTCTTCGCCGGCGCCATCCTGGCGCCGATCAACCCGTATGATCCCGACAAGCAGGCTCCGGCCGACAAGCTTCAGGCGCCGTCGGCCGAACACTGGCTCGGCACCGACAGCCGCGGGCGCGACCTGCTCGCGCGCCTGCAGTACGGCGGACAGATCTCGCTCAGCGTCGGCGTCCTGTCGACCGTGCTGACGCTCGTGATCGGCACCGCCATCGGCGCGGCCGGCGGCTACTACGGCGGTTGGATCGACAACGTCCTCATGCGCGTCACCGACGCTTTTCTCACGTTCCCGACGACGTTCGTGCTGATCCTGATCAGCGCCTTGCTGCGCGAATTGCCATACCCGCAACTGAAGAACAGCGTGATGGTGGTGATCGTCGTCATCGGCGCGCTGTCGTGGATGTACACGGCGCGGCTGGTGCGCGGCCTCGTGCTCGTGTTGCGCGAACGCGATTTCGTGACGGCGGCGCGCGCGCTCGGCGCCAGCGACACCCGCATCATCCTCGGGCACATCCTGCCGAACTGCCTTGGGCCGATCCTGGTCAACGGCACGTTGCAGATGGCGTTCGCCATCATCACCGAGTCGGGCCTGAGCTACCTCGGCTTCGGCATCCAGCCGCCCACGGCGAGCTGGGGCAACATCCTGGAGGAGGCGCAGCAGCACATCTTCCGGGCGCCTTGGCTCGCGATCTTCCCAGGCGTGCTGATCTTCCTGGCCGCGATGACGGTGAACTACATTGGCGATGGATTGCGCGACGGGCTGGATCCGTACCTGGTCCGTGGCGCCAAGGGTTGAGGACGGCGACGAGATCCCCTCGTCGCCTGTGTCACAGGAGGAGAGACAGATGACCCCCACTCTGCGAACACTGACGCGAGTCGGCCTGGGGCTGAGCCTGCTGCTGGCGGCCTGCACGGCGCCGGCGACGCAGCCGGCGACAGCCCCGGCTTCCGAACCGACAGCCGGCACCGTCGATCAACCGACAGCGGCGCCCACCAGCGCTGAAGCCCCAGCCGGGTCCGGCAGCCAGATCGTG
Source organism: Anaerolineales bacterium (assembly GCA_044226485.1). Taxonomy (GTDB): domain Bacteria; phylum Chloroflexota; class Anaerolineae; order Anaerolineales; family UBA6663; genus UBA6663. Next base: position 563,097 of record JBGAGY010000003.1, on the reverse strand, counting down.
CTGATCATCCCCGAGGAGCCGACCACGTTGAACCGCTACCTGGGCGACGCCGCCATCGTGCGCCAGGTGGCCGACGCGACAAGCGGCACGGGTTTGACCTTCGTCGACCCTCAGGGCCAGTATCAGCCGGCGCTGGCCGCTGAACTCCCCGGCCCCGACAACGGCGGGCTTTCGCAGGATCTGCTGACGGTGACCTGGCACCTCAAGCCCGATCTCAAGTGGTCGGACGGTGAGCCGATCACGTCAGAAGACATCGTCCACACCTGGCAGACGATCTCGAACCCCGATAGCGGCGCGCTGGCTCAGACCGGCGGCTTCGCCCAGATCACGTCGATCGATACGCCCGACGCGCTGACCGCCGTCGTCACTTATTCGGCGCCGTATCCCGACTACCTCGGCCAGTTCTCGGCCGGGATCTTCCCCAAGCACGCCACCGGCGAACCCGGCGACATGCTCAACTGGGAGTGGAACACCAAACCCGTTGGCGCCGGGCCGTTCGTCGTCAGCGAATGGCGGGCGGGAGAGAGCATCACGCTTGATCGCAACCCGAACTACTACGAGGCCGGCAAACCGCACCTCGATCGGATCATCTTCAACATCGTCCCGGATGAAGCCGCGCAGGAAGCCGTCATGCAGCAGGGCGATGCGCATGTTCAGCTCTGGCCCGGGGCCGATCAGGCCACGTACGACGCGCGCATGGCCGGCGCCGCCAAACAGGTGCTGGTGCCGGGCGTTTGGAACCTGGCCATCGACTTCAACTTGAGCGCGCCGAACGATGGCGACCCCGGCCCGGGCAACCCGCACCCGATCCTCGGCGATCTGCGAGTGCGTCAGGCGATGGCGTATGCCGTCGACTACGACACGCTGGTCAACGACGTGCTCGGCGATCAGGGCGTGATCCACTCGACGAACCCGTTTGCGTATGGCTGGTATCAATGCGATCTTCCCCGTGAGCAGACCTTCGACGTCGAGAAGGCCAAGAGCCTGCTTGACGAGGCCGGCTGGGTCGAGGGCGCCGATGGCATTCGCGTCGCTCAGGGCGCCCCGAACGCGCCCGACGGCACGCGCATGACGTTGGAGCTGCAGGGCTACACGAACTACGATCCGCTCCAGCTCACTGAGGAATGGCTGGTTGAGCAATGGAAGGAAGTCGGGATCGAGGTCAACATCGTCAACTACGATTTCTCGATCATCTTCGGCAGCTATGGCGACGGCTCGCCGCGTAAGACCGGCGACTTCGATATGCTGATCTACGACCGAAGCTTCACGATCGAGCCGCAGCAGGAGGTGGCTGCGTACTTCCTTTCGACCAACATCCCTGGGCCCGACAACCCCGACGGCGACAACTACTTCCGCTGGGTCAACTCCGAGGCCGACACGCTCATCGCGACCGCCGGCGGCACCTTCGACCAGGCCACCCGCAAACAGGCCTACTGCGATCTGGGCAAACTGGTGCAGGACGACCTTCCGCAACTGTACCTATACGTTTTTCAGGATGGCTACGGTTTTTCCTCCAGGCTGAAGGGCTACACTGTCAGCACCTGGGGCTCGATGACCTGGGACGTGCAGAACTGGTCTTTGGAGCCGTAGGGACTGCGTGACGAATGACGAAGGTTGTGTGTGACGACCTTCGTCATTCGTCCTTCGTCATTCGTCGTCTCTCAGCGGCCACGGTGGCTTGAGCCACAGGAACCCGCGGCGAAGCAGAGCGGGGCGCTGGTCGATCGCGAAGCCGGCCTCGCGCAACCGAAGGGCTGAGACCGAAAAGATCTGACGCAGGTCCTGTCCATGCGCCCGCGCCGCAGACCACGCCCTCGTCCACGTGGCGAAGAAGCTGTCGATCGCGCCGTCAGGTGCCGCGTGGTGGATGTAGTTCTTGGGCAGGACGGGCTGGAGCTGCCGCGGCGCGAAGTCGCGGTGCAGGCCCGGCGCCAGCACGAGCCCGAGCGTCTCGAGGCTGCCCTCGAGTCTCTGGTACAGGTTGAACGTCATCAGCTGCCCGGTCGGGCTTGACGTGCCCTCGATCAACAGAGCCTGCTCGGTCATGCCGTCGGCCAGCGCCTGAAGCGCAGCCGTCACCTCGGATTCGGGATACTGTCGCAGGACGTTGAAGGCCCTGACGACGGCGGCCCGTTCATGGGGCTTGAGCGGCAGGTTGAATCCGCCCAGGCGGAAGTCGAGCCCCTCCTGGCGATCGGGCAGGGCGGCGGCCACGCGTTCAGGGTCGATCTCGACGCCGACGACGTGGAGATCAGGTTTCAGCCGCCGCAGCCGGTGCAGGGTTTCGACGGACGTGACAGGATAGGCGCCATAGCCCAGGTCGACGTAGATGCCGGGCAGATGCCGGACGAACTCCGGAAAGGCGAGCGCGAGGAAGGCGTCAGTCTTGCGCAGCCGGTTCGGCGCCGTCTTGCCGCGTGTGGGTTGGCCGAGAGGTCGAACGGTAGGTCGTCGCACGATGGGGCATGGTAACATGCGCTGGGTCGATAACCGCGGACGGCAGACTGCCGAACGTGGTCGTCACCCGCCATCCGTAACCTACCGCGGTCGGCGGTCTGCCGTCCGCGGTCCCTGTGAGGATACCATCCATGCGCTTCATCACATACGCGGCGGCCGGCGGGCGTCAACTCGGCCGAGTTGAGGGCGATACCGTCGTGCCGATTCCGGGCCTGACGATGACCGACCTGATCGCGCTCGGCGCATCGGGGCTCGAGCGCGCGCGGGCGACGGCTGCCGCGCCGATCCCGCTGAGCGGCCTGCGCCTGCTGGCGCCGATCGGCGAACCGCGGCGCAACATCCTGTGCCTGGGCATGAACTACGCCGAGCATGCCGCCGAAAGCCTGCGTGCCAAGAACCTGCCGGTGGTCATGCCGACGGTGCCCGTGATCTTCACGAAGGCGACGACGGCTGTCACGGGGCCGACGAGCGACCTGCACCTGGATTTCGGTTTGACGACCCAGTACGACTGGGAGGTCGAGCTCGCGTTCGTCATCGGCAAGCGCGCGAAGAACGTGTCGCGTGCTCAGGCGCTCGAGCATGTCTTCGGCTACACGATTATCAACGACGTGTCGGCGCGCGACATTCAGAATGCGCATGGCGGCCAGTTCTTCAGGGGCAAGAGCCTTGACGAGACCTGCCCGATGGGCCCATGGATCGTGACGGCCGACGAGATCGCCGACCCTCACGCGCTGACGTTGCGCTGTAAGGTCAACGGCGTGCTCAAGCAGGAGTCGACGACGGCCGATTTCATCTTCGACATCCCTGCCATGATCGAATGGCTGTCGAAGGGCATGACTCTTCTTCCGGGCGATATCATTTCGACCGGCACACCCAGTGGCGTGGGGTTCGCCCGCACGCCCCCGGAATACCTGCACCCCGGGGACGTGGTCACCTGCGAGATCGACGGCATCGGCCTTATCGAAAATCGTGTTCTTGCATCACCTTAACGATTCTGCGATTCTCCGGGAGAGAGCCCGGGCTGCGCCGATGCGCTCCTGGCGTCGCACGCTGCCGCCTCTTTGGCTTTCCGCGCTCGCGTTGGCTGGGTTACTCGGGGCCAGTTCCGTTTCGCGGGCGACCGCTCAGAGCGGCTCTTCGGGCACTGCCCTGTACCTGTCGACGGTGATGAAGACGGCATCCGGGACGGTCGCGCCGACGCCGACGCCTGTCGCCCCGCTGGCTCACATCGCCGTCATCGGCGATAGCGAGCAGGACGAATACCAGGCCCCCGAAAACGCCAGGCCGGCGCTGAATTGGGTGGAACTCCTGGCCCGGTTGCGCGCATTGCCGGTCGGTCCGTGGGGGCAGTGGGGCGGCAGCCGACGGACTGGCTATGAGTTCGATTGGGCGCTGTCGGGCGCCACCTCAAGCGACGCCCTGGCCAACCAGGTGCCGGGCGTCGTCGCACAACTGAAGTCGGGCACCGTGTCGTACGTCTTGCTGCAAGTCGGTGTCAACGACTTCCGTGCGAACGGGCTCTCAGACAGCATCTACCGGGGCTTATTGACCGGGACTGCCCCCCTGGATCGAATCGCCGACAACATCATCGCGGCGGCCGCCCAGCTGGACGCGGCGAAAAAAGGCTCCGTGCTTGTGGCCGCCACTCAGGATTACATCGCCCTCGATCTGCTGCCAGATCCCCAAAACACTGCGCTTTCAAGCCCGGTGGGTCGGCAACGGCTGATCGCCGCGTTCACCTATGTCAACGATCGCGTGCGGATCGGGCTTCAGGCGCTGGGCATTTCGTGGTGGGATTTCAACGCGGCGTTCGGCAGCGCGGTCGCCAGTCGGCGTCAGGGGGATCAAGTCGTCATCGATGGTCTGTACGTCAACATCCGAAGTCGCGGCGCGGCGCCGACAGATGGATCCGTGGATGACGCCTATATGCATCCTGGCACGGCGCTCAGCGGGCTGTTCGCCAGTGTTTACATCAATCGCATGAATGATCAGTGGAACCTGAGGTTGGCGCCCCTGACCGACGCCGAAATCCGGGCGGCCGCCATCGCGGGCCCTTGAGTCGACCATCACGCGGTGGCAAGTGAGTTGGAGCCCAAGGGCCGACGCGTGTCGGCCCTTGGGCGTTCTGCCTACAGCCGCTCCGCGTGCCGTGATCGAGGTTTGCTTCGTCTCCCCCGCAGAGTTCGGCCAGCCGCCCGCCATATTCATCAGGCACGTCTAGCCATGTCAGGACATGGCCGCGACCGCCGACATTACGCTTGGTGGTGATGATACTTTCGGCGACAGGCGAGGACAGATTTTCGGGAACGTCGCACGGCCAACGCCGTTCACAACAATGCGGTAACGAGTCGCCATGGGCGCCTCCTTCTGGCCGCGTCCCGGCGCCGACGGACCATGGAGAGCCCCTGGCGTCAACCGCAATCCTTGTGTGTCGGGCGACGCCGACAAAAGACTGAGGGCCGCAGACCAACGACATCGTCGATCTGCGGCCCTCAGTGTGGTCAAGTCGGGGCGAGAGGATTTGAACCTCCGACCCCCTGCACCCCATGCAGGTGCGCTAGCCGGGCTGCGCCACGCCCCGATTGAGACTCAGCCATTATACCGGGCTCGCCCGGATTTTACAATTTCCCGGTTTTGCACGGCAGCGCAGGGGCTACCGATCCGAAACCGATCGCAACCCTCAACCGACTCACGCGCCGGCGCCCTCATTGGCCGGCAGATTCTGGCTCACGCGCGCCAACCAGCTTTCGATCACGGCCATCAACTCGCTTTGCGCTCGAAGGACCGTGAAGAGGTGATCGGATTGCGGGATGATCTCCAGGTTGGCCGTGCCGCCAGCGATGGCTTTCTCCAGATGCTCGCCCAGCGTGAAGCGCACGTACTCCAGCCCGGTGCTACCCTCGGAGTGCGCGAAGAGCACGCGCGTGCCCCGCGCGATCAGGGCGTCGAACTCGGTGCGGGACTGAACGACCAGAGGGGGCAGCTGAGAGGGCTCCGGCCGTCGGGCCCGGTTCGACACCCGAAAGGCCAGGGCCTTCACGCGATTCACGATGAGCGTGCCGAAGATCACGCCCGCGATCTTCCGGTAGTTCGCCTGGCCAGTGAGGAGCCTGCGCCAACGGTCGGGGTCTCGGGCTCGCTCGCCATAATAGGCACTGTAGTAGCGGGCCGCCTTGCGATCGCGGTCGTACGTCACCCATTCGGATTCGCCTCCCTCGAGGTTGATCAAGACGATGGCGGCGACGCGATCGTCTTGGGTAGCCGTCTGGAAGGCGTGGACGGCGCCCGAGCAATGGCCCATCAAAACGAACCGCGTCACGCCTCGCAACGAGGCCAGCCGGTCCATCGCCTGCAGGGCTTCCTGGATGACGCTTTTTTCCGCGGGGAGATGATCCTCGCGCGGGCGGCTGTCGCCCACGCCCGAATAGTCGAGGCGCAGGGCGACGTGCCCGGCCCCGGCCAACCGGCGGGCCAGCCGAACGTACAAGCGGCTCGGGCCCACATGGTGGATCAATCCGGCGTTCAACAGGATCACGCCCAGCGGCTCGGCCGCAGGGCTGGCCTCGGGTGGATCAGTCAGTATTGCGAGGCGCGCCCCCCCGCGGCCGAGCGTGATCACGGTTTCGGTCATGATGCCCCCCCGGCCAGCCAGTCGACGATGGCCTCCAACGTCGCTTGGGGCACCAAAGCTTTGTCCGGATCCTCTGTCCAGATCACAGGGCCCTCGATCCGTTCGAGGGTCACCCCGTGCCCTCGCGCCGTGAGGTCCTGGGCGAAGCGCGACACAGGTTCAGTGGCCTGGTGCTCGACAAGCAACACAGACCTGGTCGCCGACAGCGACGCCCCGTCCAGGCTCAGCGCCTGCCAATGCCCCCAGAGCCTGGGCCCAAGGGCGAAGCCGAGGATCTCGGTCGGGTCTCCGGGGTGGGGTGGAGAACCCGGTCGATGCGCGTACCGCCAGAGTGCATGCCGATGCTGCTCGACCAGTTCGGCCGCATAGTCGACCCCCTGCAGGACCGGCTCCCACAGCGCGAGAGCGTCCACGTTGTCGCAGGTGTCGGCGGCCCGTATCGCCAGCGCGCCGCCGAGCCGAAGCCCGACGAGCGCACAGCGCCGCGCACCACTGCGCCGGCCAAGTTCCTCGACTGCAGTACGGACGTCCGACGTCCAGCGGTCGAGGTCCGCCATGGCCTCATCGCCGGCCGAGTCGCCGCAACCCGAATAGTCGAACCTCAGAACGTCGATACCGCGCCGCGCCAGGCGGAGCGCGAGCTGACGCAACGCCCGATGTGAGCGGATGTACTCCTGGCCCCAAGGCGCGCAGAGGACGACGCCCCGGCGCTCTTGTCCTGGGCCGGCAGCCGCGTGGTAGGCGCCGAACAGGGGTGCAGCCGGATCGCCAAAGAAGAAATGCTGGATCACATCCAGCTCGGCCGAGGTCGTGGTCATCCTGTCCTCATCCTGGCGCGGTCGTATCAGCGCAGACCCGCCGCCTTCAGTATCTCGTCGGCGCTAAACGGCTCGACGCCAAGGCCATAGGCCTGATCAAAGCTCTCGATGAACACCCAGTTCGCGATCAGGCCGGACATCGCTGTGCCTGGATGACCGTCGCTGTCGTCAAGGCGGCCGAAGTGCGGGTCAGCGCCTTTGTTGAACACGTCAATCTTGACGCCGTCGAGGTCAAATGTGCCTCCCGCGTCGATGCGTTCAGCCAGTTGTCGCGTGATCTCTGCTCCATCGACGATCGCCATCCCGCGCTCGTCGGCTAGGCGTCGGATGCCGTCGTTGACGGCGTTGACCGCGTCCGTGACGCGCTGACGCTTGTCCGGCTCCGGGTGCGAACCGATCGTATCCGGCGCCACTCCTCGATCGGGCAGCGTCACAATCACGATTTTGACGTCCCCCGCCTGTTGAAGCTTGTCTACGGCGGCCGTGATGTCCCCCAGGATGCCGTCGATCTTCGCCTGCAGGGCGGCTCCGGCGATCTGACCGGAGTAGATCGCCACGTAGTTGCCGTTCCAGGTGCCGAAGTCGTTGCCGCCGATCCAGATCACCACATGGGAGACCTTACCCGACCTGACCTGCTCAGCCAGGCCGTCGGCCGCGCCGGAGCTGATCATTTCGTGCGCGGTCATTCCACTTCTCGCCCAGTTGTACTCATAACCCGATCGACGCGGCTCGCCCCATGTGCCGACCGGACCGAAGTTCAGGCCGCGCAGCGTGACCAGGAGCTCGATCCAGTTCAGCGGCAACACCGGGTAATCCGCGCCGCGATTGTCGTCGGCCCGATATTCATCGGAGCTGCTGTCGCCGAGCACGCCAAAGCCCAGGACGCGAGTGGTTGAGGCCTCGAGCGGCTCGGTTGCGGCGGCCTGTGGAGTCGCTTCGGCCGTGATCGCCGGCGCTACGGTCGGGGGCGGCGATGAGGTCATCCCGCAAGCTACCGATAGTGCAACCAGCGCCGCTGTGACGGTCAGCGGCGTCCAGGTGCTGGATCGACGTTTCGGACGCGTGTTCATCATCGTTCCTCCTGTTGTTCGAGCCGAGCGGGCATCGCCCGGCGCCTCCGGGAATCGTACGCGGCGGCCAGTTGCCCAAGGGTCTGCGTACGCACCTCAGCCGGGTTGAGCTTAATGCCCGTGCGTTCCGCCATCCGGGTCACCACCTGGACCGAACCCAGCGAATGTCCGCCGAGGTCGAAGAAATTGTCGTAGCGCCCCACGTCTTTGACGCCCAGCACGTCCTTCCAAAGATCGGCCAGCAGCATCTCGACGTCTGACGTTGGAGCCGCATCAGCTGGCAAGGGCTCGCGAGAGGCCGCATCGGGCGCGGGCAGCGCGTTCCGGTCGACTTTGCCGTTCGGCGTCTGTGGCAGGGACTCCATCAAGATGAACGAAGTCGGGACCATGTAATCGGGCAGCGCCGACCGGACCAGGTCGCGCAGCTCGCCAGCCTCCGGGACCGTGTGGGGCGCGGGCACAATGTAGGCAGCCAGGCGGCGATCGCCGGGCCGATCCTCTCGGGCCATCACGATCACCTGGCGCACCTGCGGGTGACGCGCCAGCGTGGCTTCGATCTCACCCAGTTCGATACGGTAACCGCGGATCTTGACCTGATGGTCCAAGCGGCCGATCACCTCCAGCCGGCCATCCTCCAGATAGCGGGCCAGATCGCCCGTGTGATAAAGGCGACTGCCAACCGGGCCATACGGATCGGGGGCGAATTTCTCGGCGGTCAGTTCGGGACGGTTGAGATAACCGCGCGCGAGGCCGTCGCCGCCGATCATCAACTCGCCGGGCGAGCCGATCGGCACCGGCTTGAGTTGCGCATCAAGCACATACACTCGAGTATTGGCGATCGGGCGGCCGATGCTGATCGGCGGTTGCGCGGTCGCCACGTGCTCGGCCGTCGACAGGATCGTGGTCTCGGTCGGGCCGTACAGGTTCCAGAGGTCGACGCCACGTGACAGAAGCCCTTCGGCCAGATCAGGCGGCAAGGCCTCGCCCCCGGTGAATGCCTTAAGGCCGCGGCCCTCGCGCCAGCCAGCCGCGAGAAGCAGGCGCCAGGTCATCGGCGTGGCAAAGAGCGCCGTGCACTCGTGCTCAATGAGAAGATCCTGCAATTGCGCCCCGTCCGCCGCGACCTCGCGCGACGCGATCACGACGTGTGCACCGACCCATAACGGTAGGATCAACTCGACGGCGGCAATATCGAACGACAAGGTCGTCACGGCCACCCAGACGTCTTCGCTGGTGAGGCCCGGCCCCCGGCTCATGAATTCGAGCAGGTTCGACAGGGAGCGGTGAGATATCTGGGCGCCCTTGGGCCGGCCCGTGGAGCCCGAGGTGTACAACACGTAAGCCAGATCGCTCGACGACATGACGGTATCGAGATTCGCACCGTCTTCACGGGCAATCGTCGACCAATCCGCGTCCATGGAAACTATCCGCGCCGAACAGCCTTCCCAGCGCTCGCGCAGGCTCTCCTGGAGGAGCAGCACCGGCGCGCCGGAGTCCTCCAACATAAAAGTCAGGCGCTCCATTGGATAAGCCGGATCAAGCGGCACGTAGGCGCCCCCGGCCTTGAACACGCCCAGGACGGCGGCCAGCATCTCGAGCGAGCGCTCCAGTGAGAGCGCCACGAGGACGCCCGGGCCCACGCCGAGCGTCTGCAGATGTCTGGCCAGCTGATTGGCGCGTCGATTCAATTCCCGGTACGTCCAGGAGGCGCCGGCAAACGTCACTGCTCGTTTCGCCGGCACGCGGGCGGCCTGCGCCTCGAACGCCTGATGGACGCATCGCTCCGCGGGATAGTCAGCGCGCGTTGCGTTCCACTGGTTGAGGATCAGATCGCGTTCGCTCGCCGGAAGCATCTCGAGTTCGTTCACCGGCCGATCGGGGTCGGCCAGAACACTCTCGAGCAGAGTCCGGTAGTGGCCGGCCATGCGCTCGATCGTGGCATGGCTGAAGAGGTCGGTGTTGAACTTCAGGCCGCCATGGAGCGATCCCTCAATCTCCACAAGCTGCAACACAAGATCGAACTGTCCCTCCTGCTGGCTCATCAGATACGGCCTCAGCGATAGGCCGCCCAGGTCCACCGGGCTGTCGTTGCCCTGGACCATGAGGGGGCCGAGTGCGCCCACGCGCTGGATGCGCTGCAGGTCGAAGACGACCTGAAAGACGGGCGAGCGGCTCGGGTCGGCGCGAGACGCCAGGCGCTCGACCAGCAGCGGGAACGGGAAATCCTGGTGCTCGATCGCGGCGAGCACGCGCCCATGCATCCGGGACAACAACGCCCGGAAGGTCGGCGCGCCCGAGAGATCCCCACGGAGCACGACCATGTTGATGAAGTCGCCCACGACGTTGGCATATTCAGGGCGGTCCCGCCCGAAGCTCGGGAATCCGACGAGGAGGTCCTCCTGGCCCGAGTAACGCAGCAGAAGCGTCTGATATGCAGTCATCAGAAGCGTGAAGAGCGTTGTCCCTTCGGATCGGGCCAGCGCCTGCAGGCGCGCGGTCAACTCGGCCGGCAGCGTGAAGCTGACGGTGGCGCCTTCGAAGGTCTGCAGGGCCGGGCGTTGCCGCGCGACGGGTAGCTCCAGTGTAGGGAGGGGCAGCGCAAGCTCCGACTTCCAAAAGTCCCACAGCCGCTCGCCGTCCGGTCCGGCCAGTCGTTGGGCCTCCCAGGCCACAAAGGAAGCGAAGGTCGACTCGGCGGCCGGCAATAGGGCCGACCGGCCTTGACGCTCCGCGTCGTACAGCTTGAACAGGTCGTCGAGCAGGATCCAGACGGACCAGCCATCGAGCACGATGTGGTGCGCCGTCACGAGCAGCACGTGGCGATCAGGCGCCTGAGAATACAGGCTGACACGGAGCGCAGGCCCATGCTCGAGGTCGAAGGGCTGCTGGTAATCGGCTTCGACGCGCCGGCGCAGGTTGTCTTCCGACCAGCCCGCCGCCTCGATTTCCTCAAGGGCGACTTCGCGATAGCCGGCGACGACCTGTGAAGGCACGCCGCCCTCGGATTCGAATGTAGTGCGCAGGATCGCGTGGCGATCGACGATGGATTGCCACGCGCGGCGGAAAGCCGCCCGATCGATCGGCGAGTCAACTCGCAACGTCACGGCGACGTGGTAGGCGGGGCTGTCCGGCGCGAGCTCATGCAGGAACCACATGGCTTTCTGGCCGTACGACAGCGGGTACGCCTCGCGCGACGCCGCCAGCTTCTTCTGCAGCAACTGTCTCAACAGCGCACGCTTCTCGTCCGGCGAAAGGCCTTCCGTCGATGCGCCAGTCATGGCTTGTCAGTCCTTTCTTCCGCGAGCAGCTGGCCGAGCAGCGCATCGATCTCGTCGTCCTGCATGGTATCCACCTGGGCCAGCAGGTCGACGGGGCCGGCCGCCTCGGCTCGAGCGCCCGACGCGGCGGGCCGTGCCTGCGGTTCGGGCACCATCGCCAGGAGGTCGGCGGCGAGTTGCGCCACGCTCGGCCCCTGAAGGATCTTCACCATCGGCACGATCAGGCCGAGGTCCAGTTCAAGACGGTTCTTCAACTCGACCGCCATCAACGAGTCCAGACCAAGCTCCGTGATCGGCTGTTGGACGTCCAAGGTCTCACGATCGAGGCCGAGGATTCGACTCACCTGCGCCGCCAGGTAATTTAGCAGCAGCCCGATCTGATCGCCAGCCGCAGCCTGAGCCAGCGCTTCGGGCGTCAGGCCGGGCGCTGCCTTGACTGCCTGCCCCTCACCGGGGGGGCGATGCGCGACAAGGTCTTTGAAGAAGGGCACGTCGGCCAACGCAGGGTATTGTTTGCGCCATTGGTCCCAATCGGTCGGCAGCACCGCCGCTTGCGTGGCCTGCTCGTCCATCAGGCGCGCGAGCGCTTCGAGAGCCTGTTTCGGGCTCAGCCGGTTGGAGTCAGCGCGGTCGTCGATCGAGCGCTGCGCGGCGAAATCGGCGCCCATGCCGACCTCGGCCCAAAGGCCCCAGTTGATCGAAAGGGCCGCGTGTCCCTGCGCCCGGCGCCAATGGGCCAGCGAGTCGAGGAAGGCATTGGCTGCCGCATAACTGCACAGGAGCGGCGAGCTCAGCAAGGCCGACGCGGATGAGAACAGCACGAAGCAGTCGAGCGGAGCGTCTACCATCAGGCGGTGCAGGTTCCAGGCGCCTCTGACCTTCGCCCGCAGGACGTTGAGCATGTCGGCCAGGCGATGCTCGCGGATCGGTTGGTATTGCATGATCCCGGCGGCGTGGAAGACACCCCGAATCGGCGGCGCCTCGCCGTCGCGTCGGCATGTCAGCCAGGCCCCCAAGGCTTCTTCGTCCGCCACATCAACCTCGGCGACCTCGACCTGCGCGCCCGTCGACTCGATTGCACGGATGGCCAACGTTTGCCGCGCCTCGCGGCTGTCGGCCGCCAGGGCATCCCAGCGTTCGCGGGGCGGGAGCCCGTGACGACCCATCAACACGATCCGGCGCGCGCCGCGATCAGCGATCCATCGCGCTACGGCAAGGCCGAGCCCGCCCAGGCCGCCCGTGATCAAGTAGCCGGCCTCTGAGTCAAAGCTCAGGTTCAAGGGCTCGGGCCGCGCCTCTCGGCGGATCAGGCGGGCCACATACGTCTGTTCGGCCCGCACCGCGATCTGATCTTCGACGCGCGGAGCAGTCAGGACATCACGGAGGCGGGCAGCACAGGCCTGGACCGCCGAGCCGCCATCCAGGTCGATCAGGCCGCCCCAAAGTTCGGAATGCTCAAGGGCCACGGTACGGCCGAATCCCCAGAGCAGGCCCTGAACGACGCCGTGAACCGGATCGAGGGCCTCGTTCACGGTCTGTGCATCGCGCGTGACGAACCAGACGCGCGGCCACTCGGCCCACTCATGCCCAGACAACGCCTGGATCAGATGTAGGGCGCCCCCGCCCAGGCGGGCTGCGACGGCCTCGACCTCGACGATGCCGAGGTCTCGCGCGTCGGGCACATCGAGGGCCCACAGGTAAGCAACTCCGCGACACGCACGCCCGGTCGACTCGAAGGCCGACGCGACCAATTGGCGCAAGTCATCCGGGTTATCCGGTCGGGCCGTGAACGCTGCTTCCGATGATTGGAACTGATCGCCAGCATAAGCCAGGATAGCCGAGTCGCCTTTCGCTGCCAGGCTCGCGGCGAGTGCGGCGCCGACGCCCTTTCGATCCGCCAGGATCAGCCACGAGCCCGGCACGGAGTGCGGCCCAGCGTCGGCCAGATCCTGCGGCCGCCAATCGACTTCGTAGACCACGTCGCTGTCCGGCCGCACGCCGGCCGCGTCGACGCTCAGGTACCACAGGCGAGCGCCGATCGTCTCGGAGACCAGAGCCCCTGTCTCGTCGATCACCTGCACGTCTCCGATCAAGACGTTAGAGTCGGCGGAGGGCGCCTCGCGCAGCTGGGCATGAGCCCAAAGCCGCGTGCCCTGTGGCCGTCGGTAGAACCGCGCCTCCTCGATCCCGCCGCCGACGAATGCGCCTTCACCATCGGGTCGCACGGGCGCCAGCGAGACGGTCGCTGTCAGGGCATGTCCGCACGCGTCCGCCACGGCGGGGTGGAGCCGATAGCGGCCGTAGTCTTGGCGCAATGAGGCGGGCACGGCGACTTCGCCGAGCGCGGCGCCGACGGTATGCCAGATCGCCTGGACGCCCTGGAAGGAGCTGCCCCACTGGTTGCCCTTGGCCGCGAGCAGACTGTAGAAGTCGTGACCGCCCAGGTGCGAGCCATAATGCTCCTGGATCGTCACCGGATCGAACGCCGCCGGAGCCGCCGACTTCAGTTCGCGATCAGGCCTGACGACGCCGGTGACGTTCAGTGTCCACCGGCGCTCCGATACCTGGCTGCGCGGCCGGCTGTGGACCTGAAAGGCCATCGCGCTGCCATCACCCGCCGGCGTCATGCTCACCTGCACCTCGGCCACATCGTCGGCGGCCAACGTGATCAGCTTCTTGTTGTCGATCTCGGTCAGGATGACCGGGACGTCGCCCCACAGATCCTCGGCGGCCTCGAGCGCCATTTCGACGTAGGCTGTCGCCGGCACCACGACAGTGCCCTGAACCTGGTGATCGATAAGATAGGCGTGGCGTTCCAGGCTGAGTTCGCCCAGCCAGAGCGACCCGGAGGGCGCATGAGCCAGCGGGACGCGCGCGTCGAGCAAGGCGTGGCGACCGGCAGGTCGACGGCTCGCCACGGGTTGTTGGGAGGTAGGCAGCCAGAAGCGACTGCGTTGGAAGGGATAGGTTGGGGCCACGATCCGCCGACGCTGAGCGGTTTCGTCGCGATAGTATCCAGGCCAATCGACGTCTGTACCGCGTGCGCACAGCGCGGCCAGGCTGTCGACGATCACGGACCTGTCGCCGCGTTGAGGCCGCAGCGATGGCAGCCATACGGCCGCCAAATCGGGCAGGGCGCGCTGGCCGAGGCCGGTCAGGGTCGGGCTCGGGCCGATCTCGAGGAACACGTCGCAGCCCATGTCCGCCAGCGACGTCAGCCCCGCCCAGAAGCGCACGGGCTGACGGACGTGGCGGCGCCAATAGCCGGCGTCTGGCGCTGCAGCCAGGAGTTGGCCGGTGACGTTGGAGACGAGTGGAATCCGCGGCGCATGGCCTGAGGCCTGGCGGGCGGCGCGCTCGAACTCGTCGAGCATCGGCTCCATCAGAGGCGAGTGGAAGGCATGCGACACCGTTAGCGGCCGCGATGCAATGCCGTCTGCAGCCAGTTCAGCAAGAACCGCAGCGACAGACTCCCCGGCGCCGGAGACGACGACGCTCTCGGGCCCGTTCACGGCGGCCAGAGACACCGAAGCTGCCTGTTTGGCGACCGCCTCGGCAACCCGCGCCTCGCCAGCGAAGACAGCGGCCATCACGCCACCCGCAGGCAGGGCACTCATCAGCCGGCCGCGCTCGGCGATCAGCGTCAGGCCGTGCTCGAGGCTGAGTGACCCGGCGACAATTGCGGCGGCATACTCGCCTACGCTGTGCCCCAGGACGGCGGCCGGAACGATGCCCCAGCTTGCCCACAGCGCCGCCAGCGCGACCTCCAGCGCGACGAGCGCGGGCTGCGTGTAGGCGGTCTCGTTCAACAGCGCCGCATCATCGAAGATCACATCGAGCAAGGGCCGTTCGAGGCGTCCACGAAGCAACTCAGCGCAGCGATCCAGCATGGCACGAAAGACCGGCTCGGCCTGGTAAAGCTCGCGACCCATGCCCGCGTACTGGGCGCCTTGGCCCGTGAACAGGAATGCGATGCGCGGGCGGGTCTGGCTCGATGTTCCCAGGTGCAGGCCCGTCGTCGATGGCCCGCCCTCAGCGAACTGGCTGAGGCTGCGACGGATCTCGTCCGCCGCGGCGCCCGACGCAGCCAGGCGCAGTGGTAGCCGCGCACGGGCGGTGTGCGCGGTATAGGCCAGGTCCGCGAGCGAGCCCGGCTCGCCTTCGAGCTGTCGGGCGTACCGGCCGGCCAGGGCGCGCAACGCCGGCTCGGTGCGGGCCGACAGGGCGAGGATGTGCGCCGGCCGCGTCGCCGCCTCGGCCAATGCTGCGGTCGTGGGCGCTTCCTCCAAGACCACATGGGCGTTGGTGCCGCTGAAGCCGAAGGCGCTGACGCCCGCGCGGCGGGGCTGCGAGCCCTTCGGCCACGGAGTAAGTTTGTCCGGGATCACGATCGGGAACTGCGGCCACGGGATGCGCGGGCTGCGCGACTCGAGGTGCAGGTGTGCGGGCACCTGGTCGTGGACCATGGCGAGGATGATCTTGATCAGGCTGGCGACGCCTGACGCCGACTCGAGGTGGCCCAGGTTTGTCTTCACCGAACCCATCATCAGTGGGCGCCCCGGGCTGCGCTCACGCCCGAGGACGGCGCCGAGCGCCTCGACCTCGATCGGATCGCCGAGTGACGTGCCCGTGCCATGCGCCTCGACGTAGTCGATGTCGTTAGGCGACAGGCCGGCGTTGGCAAGGGCGCGCTGCAGAACGGCCTGCTGTGCGCGGCCGTTCGGCACTGTCAGGCCGCTGCTCTTGCCATCCTGGTTGACGGCTGAACCGCGGATCACGGCCAGGATGTTGTCTCGGTCCGTCAGCGCGTCGGAGAGGCGCTTGAGGACCAGCATGCCGCAGCCCTCGCCGCGCACGAAACCGTCGGCGCGGGCGTCGAAAGTCTTGCAGCGTCCGTCCGGCGCCATCATGCCCCAGCGCGAGAAGCAGATGAAAGCTTCCGGGGCCAGCACCGCGTTGACGCCGCCGGCAAGGGCCAGCGTGCTCTCCCCGGACCGCAGGCTCTGGCAGGCCAGATGGATCGCGACCAGCGAAGACGAGCAGGCGGTGTCGACGGCCATGGCCGGGCCGTTCAGCCCGAGCGTGTAGGCGATGCGGCCTGCCGCGGCGTTGAGCGCTGTCCCGGTCGCGGTGTAGACGTCCAGCTGGTCGGGACCCCCGGCCTTGGCCAGCTGAGCGTAATCGGTCGTGGTGATGCCCAGGAACACGCCGGTTTGCGTGCCGTTCAACCGATCGGGCGCCAGACCGGCTCGCTCAAGTGCCTCCCAACTGACCTCAAGGGCGAGTCGTTGCTGCGGGTCGAGACTGGCCGCTTCGCGCGGCGAGATGCCGAACAGCTGCGGCTCAAACTGGTCGATGCTGTCGAGGAAACCGCCATACCAGGCCAATGCCTTGCCCTCGCCCGGTTCCAGGTCCGCATACGCCGCCGTGTCCCAGCGGTCCGCGGGCACGTTGCTGACTGCATCGCGGCCCTCAGCCAGGAGCTGCCAGTACGCTTCGGGGTCATTGGCGCCGCCCGGGAATCGACAGCTGAGCCCGATCACGGCGACGGGCTCGTTGCGCGCGCGTTCCGCCGCGTCGAGCCTGGCCTGCATGGCGTCCAACGCATTGAGGGCATTCTGCAACAGCGCCTTGCGATCGGGCGCCGAAGAAACAGGGTTCGTCATGTCTAAGCTATTATCCTCAGAGCAAAAAGGCCGACGCGGCTATGGCGCCGACGATAAGGATCAGGCCGCCCCAGGCCGACAGGCCGAGTGCAGTCTCCAGCAGGGCGGCTCCGGCGACCAGGCTCCACGGCACCTGGCTGGACAAGAAGGGCGCCAGCGACGAGACGGGAGCCTCCTCGGTTGCTCGATCGAGCAGCCAGAGCAGCACCCAGCCCAGCAGCGTGTCGGATCCCAAAGGCCGCGAGCATCCAGAGCACATGCGCGAGATAACGCGTCCACACCACCTGAAGTCCGGAGTAGGGGTGAGACAGCGATGCGCCCAACAACTCGATCGTCGTCGACAGCAGCATCACGCCAGGGATCCTGACGACGGGTCCCTTCGCCAGCTTTTGGCGAGGACGGACCCGCTCCGCTGAGGTGGTCGCCGGCGTCATCATTGCACCTGGCTCAACCTCGCGGCCAGCCGCGCCGCCAGTTCGTCTTCTGAGTCGTCGTCATCGCCGACCGCGCCGGCGCCAGTGGCCGGCAAGGGTTCGATCGGCTGCAGTGCGTGGGCAGGCTCGACAGGAGCCGGGGCCGCTGGCGGCGCAAGGACTTCGAGGTCGAGGTATTCGGCCAACGCCGCGATCGACGGGTAGTTGAACGTCAGCGTGGACGGCAGGGGCTTCCCGGCGCTGGCCTCCAGCCGGCCCTTGAGTTCGACCGACATGAGCGAGTCCATGCCGAGCTCGAACAGGCCCTGGTGCTCGTCGATCGAGCGGGCTGCGTCGATGCCGAGGACGCGCGCCGCATGTCCGTGCACGACGCGCGTTATGGCGGCGCGCCGGTCCTCCGGCCGGACCCCGTCCAAAGCCTGGGCCAGTTCGGATACAGCCGGGAGGGCCTGTTCTTTGGCCCTCGGCTTGGGCGCTGCCCCCATCCGGCTCAGGAACGGCCGCGCACGGCGGGCCTCATAGGCTGGCTTGAGCAGGGCCCAATCCACGGCGGCGACTGCGATCTGCGTCAGGTCTGGCTGGCCGAGCAATCGGCCCAGCATGTCCAGGGCCTGCTCCGTCGGCAGCGGCTTCATGCCGAACTGACTGAACCGTTCGCGGTCGGCGCCTGATGCCACGCGCATCTCCTCCCAGGTGCCCCAGTTGATTGACAGGGCCGGCAAACCGGCGGCGCGTCGCCCATGAGCGAGCGCATCCAGGCCCAGATTCGCTGCGGCGTAGTGCCCCATCCCGCGCACACCCCAAAGCGCCGTCGTCGAAGAGAAGAGGACGAAGGCATCCAGGTCGTGGCCTCTTGAAAGCTCATCGAGCACGTGGGCCCCGTCGAGCTTGGTCCGCAGCATGTCGGCCAGCCCGGCGCGCGGCATGTCGGCGAGTGTCCACTCGGTCATGACAACGGCTGTATGGAAGACGCCCCGCAGCGGCGGGAGGTCGCGGCCAAACCGGTCGAAGGCCGTTTCCATGGCCGACCGGTCAGCGACGTCGGCGGCTACGACAGTCACGGCCGCCCCGAGCGCCTCGAGGGCCTGAACGCCGGCGACACGCCGGGCCTCGTCCGATCCATCCGGGAGGTCGGCCCATGTCGCGTGTTCAGGCAGGGAGCTCCGGCTGACGAGGACGAGGTGACGGGCCCCGCGTTCAGCAAGCCAGCGGGCCAGCTTGAGGCCGAGGCCGCCGAGGCCGCCCGTGATCAGATAGGCGCCGTCCGGCGCGGGCGACCAGGCCTCCGATGCGTTGAGTGTGCTTCGGGATAGTCGCGCCACGGAGCGCACGCCATCGCGCCATGCGACCTGATCTTCGTCGTCAGGCCGCGCCAATTCAGCAACGATCTGGATGGCTGCGGTGCTGGCCCCGTCGCCGGGCGCGAGGTCAATGAGGCCGCCGCCGATCTCCGGCCGTTCGAGCGTGAGGACCCGGCCCAGGCCCCAGAGGGCCGCCTGATCCGTGGCCCCCCCATCGTCCGGCCCCGCGACAGATTGTGCGCCGCGCGTGACGACCCATAGCGGGATCGCTTTTCCGCCGGCCTCGACCGATTGGATCACATCAAGCAGCCGGGCCGCGCTATCGGCGACGGGCGCCGCATCGAGCCCGCGAAGGTCAACGACGCCGCGGCTCGCGCCCCCCAGGGCCGCGTTGACGTCATCATCACCGCGGGCAACCCGGGCGGGCTCACCGCTCGCCCCGAGGTGCGCGGCGAGCGCATCCGCGACGCCGCCCGAGTCGGCCAGGATGAGCCAGGGCTCGGGCGCTGCCCCCGCCAGGATCAGGGCCTGGTCGAGGCCTCCCGCGGGCACAATCTCCGCCGGGATAAAACCGG
The DNA here is from genome assembly GCA_044226485.1 of Anaerolineales bacterium. GTDB lineage: Bacteria > Chloroflexota > Anaerolineae > Anaerolineales > UBA6663 > UBA6663. The sequence continues at coordinate 543,867 of JBGAGY010000003.1, read as the reverse complement.
AGCGCCGCAGGACATCGCGCCAGCCCGGGCGGGTCAGCAGCGGATAGTCAGGCCGGGCCTCATGATCGGAGAAGCGCCACCAGCCTTCGGTGAGGCCGAAGGTGATGTCGACCCAGCGCTGCGGCGCCGTGCCTTCGATCAGGATCAGCAGGCCATTCGGGCGCAACAGCCGCCGCGCATTCGTCAGCGCCTCACCCACATCCGTGGTGGCGTGAAGCGCGTTGGCCGCGACGACGACATCATAGCGGCCCGCCTGGAAGCCCTGGGCGATCGGATCCGCTTCGGCGTCGAGCAGCTGGGTGCGCACGAAGGCGCGATCTGCGAACCGCTCCCGCGCCCGCGACAGGAAGAGCGGTGAGACGTCCGTGAAGACATACTCGGCCCGGTCGCCCGGCAGCACGGGCAACAGCGACTCGGTCGTCGCCCCCGTGCCGGCTCCGATCTCCAGGACGCGGATGGGCCGGCCCGCCGGCCAATCGCGGACCACGCCCGCCAGCGCCTGCGCCGCGAGGGCGTTGAATGTGCGAGCGGCCGGCGTGTCGCGATAGAGTTGCTCTGTCAGGGCCGTGGACCCGTCGGGGAACAGCAGGTGCAACGGGTCGGCTGCGCCGCGGAGCGCTTCGGCGAGCGCCTCGCCACAACGCGATACGAGGGTCAGCTCCAGGCTTTCGGGCCAGCGATCCTGAAACACGGACCGCAGCCGGACCGGATCCGCTTCAGCCAGTGGTTGGGCCACGCTCCAGCCATCGCCCGCGTGCGCCACGATCCCGTCATCGCACAACATCTCGATCAACCGGCCGAACAGCCGTCCGTGGCGCTCGATGACGCCGAGCCGCTTGGCCAGGTCGTGCGTCGTGAAACGCTCCCCGGTTGTCGGCGACCAGCCCAGCCGACGAAGAGCCAGGACCACGTAGTCCGTCGCCAATCGATTCAGCTCGGGCAGGCGATCGGAATAGACGTCGAGCCGGTGTTGCGCGCTGAGCGAGTCGTAGTGCGGTTCGAGCTCGCGAGCCAGGACATCCAGCGTGGGTTGAGATGCCGCCTCCGGGATCGGGCTGGCCTCCCAGGCGACAGAATAGAGCCAGTCATCCGGAAGCTGGCGACGCGTCGCCCGGCGGAGGGCCTCGGCATCGGCGCGCTTGAGTTGCAGGCCAAGCGCCGCGCCGACCGATCGACCGGCCTTGTCATACAGCCAGAGGTCGCACACGAAGGCCTCGCGCCCGCTTCCGCGCGTGGGCTGCAGCCTCGTGTGGCACCAGAGGTCAGCCGGTGGATGCGGCTGGATGTGCAACCGGTCGAGACCGATCAGCAGATAGGCTGAGAGGTCGGGCTCGTCCATCAGGGGCGCGCCCAGCAGATGCAGGCATGAGTCGAGGAAGGCCGGATGCACGCCGTAGCGTGACGACTCCCCGGCGAGCGCTTGGGGGAGATGCAGTTCGCCCAGGGCCTCTTCGCGGTTGTGCCAGACATGGGTCAGCCCGCGGAAGCTATCCCCGAAGGAGAGTCCGAGCGGCTCAACGCGGGCGTAGAACTCCGCGCCGGTCATCTGTGCGCCGCAGCGCGCCCGGACGACCGCGACGTCGAGCGCGGGTGCATCGCTCTGAGTCGACCGCGCCACGGTGCCGGTGACATGCAGAACCCAATCAACCGCGTTCTCGTCCCGGCTGTACACGCGGAACGCGATTCGGCCCTGCACCGGAGATGCCAGCGCCAGCTGCACGGTTCGCCAGCCATCGCCGGGCAGGATCAGGGCCTCATGGATGGTGAAGCCCTCGATCGCGTAAGGCTCTGAGCCAAAGGCTTGGGCCGCGCCCGAGAGCGCCATCTCAAGATAGGCCGGCGAGGGCAACACGCTCAGCCCGTGCACCTGATGGTGCGACAGGAAGTCGGGCCAGGTTGCGTTGAGCTCGGTTTCGAAGACGACGCCCTCGAGGGCGGGCGATCTCAGGCGACGGCCCAGGAGGGGGTGGCCGTTCGCGGCCCGGCTCGGCGGCGTGGCGGTCCGCCCTGACGCGGCCCGGAACCAGTAGCGCTCGCGCTGAAAAGGATACGTTGGGAGCGAGACCCGCGCGCGCGACTCACCGCCGTCGAAGGCGGCCCAATCGACGTCGATGCCGTGGACGAATGCATCGGCCGCGTTGGCGGCAACGTGCGCCCAATCATCGAAACCCTGGCGCAGTGACGAAGCCCACAGCTGGCCGCTGCCCGGCACGCAGCGCTGCGCGAGCGGGATCAGGGTCGGCGTCGGCCCGATCTCGACGAAGTGCCGATAGCCCTGCCGGTCGAGCTCGGCGATGGCCTGATCGAAACGTACGGCCGATCGCAAATGCCGGCGCCAGAACTCAGGCCCGGCGACGTCGGCCTCCACAGGGCGGCCCGTCACGCAGCTCACCAGCGTCAGTTGCGGGGGCGAGTACTGGACCTCGGCCGCGACCCGCATGAACGCCTCGAGGATCGGTTCCATCAGCGGCGAGTGGGCCGCGACCGACACGTTGAGGCGCCGCGATCGAATCCCACGCGCGCGCAGAGCTTCGAGGGCGGCGTCCACGGCCACCGGTTCGCCGGAGATGGCGACGTGCTCGGCGCCATTGACGACCGCGATCTCGACCCGCCCGGGGATTCCGCGCACCACATCCGCGACGGCTGCCTCGGAGGCGAAGACCGAGGCCATGCCGCCCTTCGGCGCGGACTGCATCAGGCGGCCGCGCGCCGCAGCGAGCCTCAACCCGTCTTGCAGGCTGAAGACCCCGGCGATATGCGCCGCAGCCAACTCTCCGGCGCTGTGTCCGAGGACGGCAGTTGGCCATACGCCCCACGAGCGCCACATCGCCGCCAGCCCTGCCTGAAGGGCGAAGAGCGCCGGCTGCGTGAACGTCATGTCGTCCAGCGGAGCGTCGGCATCGAACAGCAGGGCTGACAGCGGGCGATCGAGCAAGGGGTGCAGAAACGCATCCGCCTCGTCGATCACACGGCGAAACGTTGGTTCGAGTTCATAGAGCCGCTTGCCCATGCCCGCGTACTGCGATCCCTGGCCCGTGAAGAGGAACGCTGCCCCGACGCCGCGGTCGCCGGCGGCGCGGCCGCGATAGGCGCCGGGGGACTCATCCGCCCAGGCGGTTTGCAGCTTCGCCCCGGCCTCGTTCAGGTCGCGCGCCACGATGGCGAGGCGGTGGGGCCAGCGCGCCCGCCCGACATGGGCGGTGTAGCAGGCGTCGGCCAGGGACAGGGTCGGCTCTGCCGCGAAGCGTTCCACGTAACGCCCGGCCAGGGTGCGAAGCGCGTCCTCATCGCGCGCCGAAAGGGCGAGGACGTGCAGCGGTCGCTCGTCTTGCGCGGGTCCGGTCGGGGCGGGCTCGGCCTCGCCGAGGATGATGTGCGCGTTGGTCCCGCTGAAGCCGAAGGAGCTGACGCCGGCCAGGCGCCGGCGATCGCTGGCCGCCCAGGCACTCGGGCGCGTCAGCACCTCAAGCGGCAGCTCGTCCCACGCGATGTGCGGGTTGGGCGCCGTGAAGTGCAGCTGCGGCGGGATCTCACCATGCTGCAGGGACAGGATCACTTTGATCAGCCCGGCGATCCCGGCCGCTGATTCGGCATGCCCAATGTTCGTCTTGACCGAGCCGATGCGCAGCGGCCGATCCGCCGGCCGGTCCGCGCCGAGGGCTGCGCCGAGCGCCTGGGCCTCGATCGGATCGCCGAGCGACGTGCCCGTGCCGTGAGTTTCCACGTAGTCGAGATCCGCACCGTTCACGCCTGCGTCGCGCAGGGCCTGGCGAATGACCGAGACCTGGGACGGGCCGTTGGGCGCGGTCAGGCCATTGCTGCGGCCGTCCTGATTGACGGCCGATCCGACGAGGGTCGCCAGGATGCGGTCGCCGTCGGCGACGGCGTCGGACAGGCGCTTGAGCGCGATCAGGCCGCAGCCCTCGGAGCGTACAAACCCGTCGGCATCGGCGGCGAACGCCTTGCAGCGGCCGTCGCCCGCCATCATCTTGGCCCGCGAGAGCGCGATCGTTGTGTCGGGCGAGAGGATCAGGTTCGCTCCGCCGGCCAGGGCCAGGCGGCACTCGCCGCGCCGCAGGCTGTTCATGGCCAGGTGCACGGCGACGAGCGATGACGAGCAGGCGGTATCGACAGCCAGGGCCGGGCCCTGCAGGCCCAACACGTATGAGATCCGTCCCGCCGCGACGCTGTGCGCGCCGCCGGTGGCGAAGTACATGTCGAGCGAGTCGCGCTGATCGGCCAGCTGCATCTGCGGGTAGTCGCTGTTGCACAGTCCGACGAACACGCCGGTCGAGGATCCATTCAGGCGATCCGGCGCATAGCCGGCGTCCTCGAGCGCCTCCCAGGCGACCTCGAGCAGCAGGCGCTGCTGCGGGTCCATGCTCTCGGCTTCGCGTGGAGCGATGCCGAACAACTGCGGCTCGAACCGATCGGGGTCCTTGACGAAGCCGCCCCAGCGGGTCGCGATCTTGCCCGGGCTGTTCGGGTCCGCATCGTACAGCGCCGCCACGTCCCAGCGCGAGGCCGGGATCTCCGTGATCGCGTCGACCCCGTCACGCAGGAGCTGCCAGAATGCATCGGCGTCCTCTGCCCCTGGGAAGCGGCAGCTCAGCCCGATGACGGCGATCGGTTCGCCCTTGTGGCTCTCGAGAGCCTCGACGCGCGCCTGGAGTTCCAGCGCGAGCAGCGCCAGGCGCTTGGGCGAGAGTTTGCTGATCCGGTCGCGAAAATCGCTCATGATCTGTCCCGTCGGCCTCATCCGGCCGTTCTAGCTCAGGCCCTTCGCCGCCAGCAGGCGGTCTACCTCTTCATCCGAAAGCTCCTCGATCGACTCGAGGACGTCTGCGCCCTCAGCCACGGCCGCCGGGGCGTTGGCTGAGGCCGGTGCTTCGGGCATCGCCTCCCCCCGGCTCAGGTACTCGGCCAGCGCCGCCACCGTGGGATAGTCGAAGACGAGCGTGGCGGGAAGCTTGCGCGCCAGGCCGAGTCCGAGCCCAAGCCGATTGCGCAGCTCCACGGCCATCAGCGAGTCGAGCCCCATCTCGTGCAGGGGCACCTGTTCGCGCACGCGCGCTGGATCGATGCCGAGCACATGGCCCACATTCTCTTTGACGAACGCCTGAAGCAGGGCGGGCCGCTGCTGGACTGAAGCGGCAGCCAACCGATCCACCCAGGCTGTCTCAGCCCGTGCCTGAGCAGCCGGGGCTGTGGGGACCGACGCTTTCTTCACCGCCACCCCGGACAGGAAGGGCCCGCCCCGCCCGAACCGCGCCCAGTCGACTGGAAAGACCATGACGTTGGCTCGATCAGCGGCCAGAAGCGTCCCGAGCAGCGCCGTGCCCTCCTGCGGGCGAATCACGCCGATGCCCTGATCAGCGTTACGTTCGACGACCGAACGCTCGGCCGCCGCGCCGACGTCGGCCCAGGCGCCCCAGACAATGCTCAGCGCCGGGACACCGCGCTCACGCCAGGCCTGGGCCGCGGCATCGAGATACGCGTTGGCCGCGGCGTGGTTGGCCTGGCCGGCCGAGCCCAGGACGCCCGCGATCGACGAGTAGAGCACGAAGAAGTCGAGCGCCGCGCCACGAGTCAGGCCCAGCAGGTTGTCGGCGCCGTCAGCTTTGGGGCCCAACACCGCGTTGAAGCGGGCCAGATCCTGCAGAACGAGCGCCGAGTCGGCCAGGGCGCCTGCGCTGTGCACGATCCCGCGGAGCAGCGGCAGCGACTCCGCGGCAGCGGAGAGCGCTTGCGCCAGTTGATCGCGCCGGCTCACGTCGCAGGCCATCACCGCCACGGTGCAACCGGCCCTCTCGAGTTCGGCCATGGCGGCGCGGGCGCGTTCGCCCGGGGCGCTGCGCCCCAGGAGCAGCAGGTGCCGCGCGCCCTGTTCGACGAGCCAGCGGGCGGTCTCCAGCCCCAGGCCGCCGAGGCCGCCGGTGATGGCGTAGGTCGCATCAGGCCGGATGGCCGGCATCCTCGGCTGAGTGATGGCGATTCGGCCGATCTGCCGCGCCTGTGCCATGTAACGGAAGGCCTCGACGGCCTCAGCCAACGGGAAGGTCCGCACCGGCAGCGGTGTCAACGCGCCGGATGCCAGGTCATCCGCGATCGCCGCCAGCATCGACCGGATCAACTCTGGTTCGGCCAGCAGAGACGCAGTCCAGTCGACGATGTGGTACGTGATGCCGCGCCCGAGGGCCGCGGCCTGATCTGGTGTCAGCAGGCCGCTCTTGCCGATCTCCAGGAAGCGCGCGCCGTCAGCCAGAACGTCGAACGACCGCGCGGCAGACTCACCGGACAGCGAATTCAGGACCACGTCGACGCCGCGGCCGCCCGTGTCGGCCAGGATCTGGTCGGCGAAGGCGGTCGAGCGCGAGTCCATCACGCGCGCGACGCCGAGGCTTCGCAGATAAGTGCGCTTGGCCTCGCTTCCGGCTGTGGCATAGACCTGCGCGCCGGCGCGGTGAGCCAGTTGGACGGCCGCGAGGCCGACGCCTCCGGCCGCAGCGTGGATGAGGACGCGCTCACCAGCACGTAGCTTCGCGAGGTGCTCGAGCGTGAACGCCGCCGTGATGAATGCGATCGCCTGGCTCGCCGCCTGGGCCGCGCTGAGGCCGGATGGGCGCGCGACCAGGAAGCGGGCGTCGGCCGTAACGTAGGCGCCGAAGCTGCCGCCCGCCAGGCCGAAAACCTCGTCGCCGGCCCGTAGTTCGGTGACCCCCGGGCCGACCGCAGTGACAGTCCCCGCGCACTCGCCGCCCAGCGGTCCGGGGTCTCCGGGGTACAGCCCCAGGACGTTCATCACATCCTTGAAGTTCAGGCCCGTCGCCGCAACATTCAATTCGACCTCGCCGGGTCCTGGCGCTCTGCGCTCGGCCGGCCGCAGGGTCAGGTGATCGAGCGACCCGCGCGACGTCATCTCCAATCGCTGAGGCACAGCCATCGACGGCGTCCAGTGCGCCAGGCGCGCGGCAAGGCGCAAGTCGCCGCGCAGGGCGAGCTGATCCTCGCGGACGCCGGGACTCAGCAGCGGCAGGGCAGCGTCGGCCAATGCCTCAGGTTCGCCGTCGCCCAGATCGAGCGTCGTGCAGCTCAACTCGGGATGTTCGAGCCGGATGGTGCGGGCGAGGCCCCAGGCCATGGCCTGATTCGGCGAGGGCGGCGCGTCGCCGGCGATGACCGATTGAGCGTGGCGTGTCAACAGCCACAGCCGCGGCGTGCCGGACCCTTCCACCGTGAGCAGGGCCTGAGCCGTGAAGAGCGCGCTCGTGACGCCGCGCGTGTGGACGGCTTCCTCGGATAGGTCAAGGCTCCAGGCGTGCACGACGCCGCGCGGCGCCGTTCGCCCGAACGCATCCCGCAACAGAGCTCGATAGTCGTCGGCCTGGTCTGCGCGGATGTGCCAACGCCCCTCGTTGACTCTTTCGAACGTCGGCGCGGCGTTAACGACGATGCAGCGTTCTCCGCGGTCCTCGAGCCGTCGGGCCAGTGCTGCGCCGACGCCCGCCTGATCGGCCAGGATGAGCCAGGCCTCGCCCTCAAGGCTCTCGGCGCGGCGAGCGAGCGCCAGAGCTTGCTGCCCGAACGGATCGTGCTCGTGGGCGGGGGCTGGCACAAGTTCGGCGTCGAGGAACCCTTCCCCGGCCAACAGGTCGAGCCAGGCCTGGCGCGATAGAAGGGGGTAATCGGGTCGGAGGTCGCGGTCGGTGAATTTCCACCAGCCGTCGGTCAGGCCGAAAGTGAGGTCGACCCAACGCGAGGGCTGCGTGACTTCGATCATAGCCAGGAGGCCGCCCGGGGCGAGCAACTGCCTGATGTGGGCGAGCGTGCGCCTCAGGTCGGCCGTCGCGTGGATAACGTTGGCGGCGATCACGACGTCGAACGCGCCAGCCGTCAAGCCCTGCACCGCCGGATCCACCTCCACGTCGAAGGGCTGAGCGCGCAGGAACGGATATGAACCGAAGCGCTGGCGCGCCCGCAGCGTGAAGGCGGGCGAGATGTCCGTGAACGTGTACTCGACCCGGTCTGCCGGTAGGGCGGGAAGCACGAAACCAGTCGTGCCCGCCGTGCCTCCGCCGACCTCAAGAATGCGCAGTGGACGGTCCGGCTGCCTCCCCGCCGCAGCGGCCGACACAACCCGTGCCGCGAGGTTGTTGTACACGTGAGCATACGCCGCAGCATGGTAGAGCCCTTCGGCATCTTCCATATCGCCGCCCGGGAAGAGCAGCTGCAAAGGATCCGCGCGGCCGGCCAAGGCCTCGGCCAGGCCCGGGCCGCAGCGGCTGACGAGCTTGAACTCCCCCGACGATGCGGCGTCAGGATCGTTGGCCAATGAACGCTCGAGTTCGCGCAATCGATTCGAGTCGGGCACGAGGCACACGATCCATTCGTCGCCGTCCTGGCTCAACACGCCGTCCTCGGCGAGGATGGCCAGGAAGCGGCCGAGGAGCTGTTGGTGGCGCGGCGCGACGCCGAGTCGGTCCGCCAGGTCGATCGCGGTGAACCGGTCTCCCGTTTGCGGCTTCCAACCCAGTTCCTTCAGCGCCGAGGCGATATAGGCCGTGCTGAGGGCATCGAGCCGCGCATACCAGGCGGCATAGGCCGCGAGATGATGCGTTTCCGCCAGACGATGCGCCTCGTCTTGAAGGCCGTCGACTCTGGTCGGGGTCGACGCGGCGGCCGAGCCGTCATCGGCTGGAGCCATTGGCTCCCATCGGACGGTGTAGAGCGAGTCCGCCAGCGAGGCAGTGGCAGGCTTCAGAGCCTGCTCAAGTGCGGCTCGCTCGATCCGCTTCAGCACCAGGCCCGCGATCGTGCCGATCGAGCGCCCGTCCGCATCGTAAAGGCCGATGTCGACCGCCAGCACGTCGGCCGAGGCGGAGCGCACGCGAACATGGCTCCATACCTTCGGCCCGGGCCGGCCGGACAGGGTGATGGCCTCAATGCTCAGCGGCAGGAAAGCGGCATCGCCCGAGGTCTGGACTCCCGCCACGGCCTGCACGCAGGCATCGAGCAGGGCGGGGTGCAACTGGTAGGCCGATGCCTCGCGGGCGGCGGACTCAGTGAGGTCGACCTCGCCGAGCGCTTCACCGGCGCCCTGCCAGAGATGCACCAGGCCACGCAGGCTCGGCCCGAAGTCGAGGCCGTGAGCACGCAACCTGGCGTAGTGCGCGTCGGCTGATTGCACGGCATCGCATCGCCCGAGCACCGCGGCCAGGTCGAGGTCGGGCTGCGCCGTTGCCGGCGAGCGCCGCACCCGGCCGCTGGCGTGTCGGACCCACGACTCGTCACCACTGAGGCTGAAGACCTCGAACGCGCCATCGGGCCGCATCACCAGCTGGCATGGCCGCGACGCGCCATCGGAGACGGTTAATGGCGCGCCGATGATCAGATCTTCGATGACCGGGTGATCCGTGTGAAGAGCCTGGGCGCCGGCCGCCAGCGCCATCTCGATATAAGCCGTCGCCGGCAGGACGGCGACACCGTGCAGCCGGTGGTCGTCGAGGAATGGCAGTGCGGCCACGTCGAGCTCGGTGTCGAATTGAGCATCGGTCAGCGCCGAGCGCACCCGGTGGCCCAACAGAGGATGTTGGGCCTTCGCCGGCGTCGGGCGCCGCCTGGGCTGCGGCAGCCAATAGCGCTCACGCTGGAACGGGTAGTTCGGCAACTCCGCACCCCGACGCGCGTACGGCGCATCGAAGGCCCGCCAATCCACGGGCACTCCGCGTGCGAAGAGCGCCGCGAGGCTGGCCAGGATCTGCGCCCAGTCGTCCTGGCCGGGCCGCAGCGAGGCCAGCCACATCGCATCGCTATCGGGAAGGCAGCGTTGACCCATTCCCAGCAGTGCGGCGCCGGGCCCGATCTCGACGAAGGCCGTGATCCCCAGCTGCTCGAGGGTCTGCATCGAGGCCGCAAACTGGACAGGCTCCTGAACGTGACGGCGCCAGTAGCCAGCCTGGCTGAGCTCGGCGGCCGTCGCGGATCGGCCAGTCAGGTTGGAGATCAGACGTAGCCGGGGCGTCTGCGCGCGCACGCCTGTCGCGACGGCCTCGAAGTCGTTGAGCATCGGCGCCATGAGCGGCGAGTGGAACGCGTGCGAGACGTTCAGGCGCCTCGCGTTGACCCCGGCGTCGTGCAGTCGGCCGAGCACAGACTCCACGGCCGCCGCCGCACCCGAGATGACGGTGTTCGCCGGGCCGTTGAGGGCCGCGATCGACACCTGGGCGGCGTCGGATCCCAGGGCGTCGGCCACTCGCGCTTCATCGGCGAAGACGGCGGCCATGACCCCGCCTGCGGGCAGGGCCTGCATCAATCGGCCGCGCTCGGCGATCAGGCGAGCGGCATCCTCGAGCGTGAGCGCGCCGGCGGACACGGCAGCGGCGTATTCGCCGACGCTGTGGCCCATCACGGCCATCGGCTCGACTCCCCACGAGCGCCACAACCGATCGAGTGCGACCTCAACCGCGAAGAGCGCGGGCTGGGTGTAGCCGGTCTGATCGAGTTCCTCGCCGCCGAATATCACGTCCAGGAGCGGTCGGCTTAGGTGTGGCGCGAGGATCTCGGCGCACCGATCCAGCGCGCCGCTGAACACGGGCTGAGTTTCGTACAGGCGCCGCGCCATGCCCGCATATTGCGAACCCTGGCCCGTGAACAAGAACGCGATCCGCGGTCGGTCGCCATGGGCCTCGCCCGTCGTCAGGCCTGGCGCCGACTCGCCAATGGCCAACGCCTGCAGGCGAGCCAGGGCCTCAGCCGTCGTGCCGGCCACCACCGCGGCGCGCGTGTTCAGTTGGGCGCGACCGGTGTTGGCCGAGTAGGCGACGTCGCTCAGGGGTCGATCAGGCTGATCCGCAAGCCGCGTGATGTATCGGGCCGCCAATGCCTTCAGCGCGAGATCGTCCGCCGCGGACAACGCCATGATGTGCAGGGGCCGTTCCACGGCGTTGGCTGGCATTGCCGTGGGCGCCGGCGCCGACTCAAGGACCAGGTGCGCGTTGGTGCCGCTGAAGCCGAAGGCGCTGATCGCGCCCACCCGCCGATCGCGAGCGCGGCTGAGTGGCGTCGAGGGCCAGGGCTGCAACGACGTGGGCACGACGGCGGGCACATCGGCCCAGGGGATGTGTGGGCTGGGCGTCTCGAAATGGAGGTGCGCGGGAACTTCAGCGTGTCGGAGCATAAGGACGAGCTTGATCAGCCCGGCAACGCCCGAGGCCGCCTCAAGGTGCCCGATGTTCGTTTTGACAGAGCCCAGCAAGAAGGGCTGATCGGGCTCACGGCCCTCGCGCAGGACCGCCGCGAGGGCCTGGACTTCGATGGGATCACCGAGCGATGTGCCGGTGCCGTGGGCCTCGACGTAGTCGACCTCGGCCGGGCGAACGTCGCCGTTGGCGAGCGCGTCACGGATCACCGACTCCTGCGACGGCCCGTTCGGCGCGGTCAGCCCGCTGCTGGCGCCGTCCTGGTTCACGGCCGACCCGCGGATGATGGCCAGGATCCGGTCGCCGGCCGCCTGCGCATCTGCCAGGCGCTTGAGGACGATCAGGCCGCAGCCCTCGCCCTCGCCGAAGCCGTTGGCACGCGCGTCGAATGTTTTGCAGCGGCCGTCATTCGCGAGCATGCGCGAGCGCGAGAACGCTATCGTGTTCTCGGGCGAGAGGGCCAGGTGGACTCCGCCGGCGAGGGCCAGGTCGCTTTCACCGGAGCGCAGGCTCTGCACCGCCAGATGCACCGAGACGAGCGACGATGAACAGGCCGTGTCGAGCGACACGCTCGGCCCTTGCAGGCCCAGGACGTACGACAGACGGCCGGAGGCCACGCTGTGGGCAACGCCGGAAGCGTAGTACGTGTCGAGGTTCGCGGCATCGCCGGACCGCAGGTGCAGCTGACCGTAGTCACCGCTGGCGATGCCGACGAAGACGCCCGTCCGGCTGCCCTTGAGCCTGTCGGGCGCGATGCCCGCGTGTTCGAGCGCCTCCCAGGCGACCTCGAGCAAGAGCCGTTGCTGCGGGTCCATGCTGGCGGCTTCGCGCGGCGAGATCCCGAAGAACTGCGGATCGAAGTCCCCGATGGGCACCTCCAGGAAGGCGCCCCAGCGCGTGTAGGCCTTTCCGGCAGCGTCAGGGTCCGGATCGTATACGGCCGACGCATCCCAACGATCGGCGGGCACCTCGCGCACGGCGTCGAAGCCCGCGCGCAACAGTCTCCAGTAGGCGTCGGGGTCGTTCGCCCCACCGGGGAAGCGGCAGCCGAGCCCGACGATCGCGATCGGCTCGCGGCGAGCGCGCTCGGAGGCGGCCAGGCGTGCCTGCAGCGTCTCGATGGCCTGATAGGCCTGCTTGAGCGGAGACAACGGAGCGGGGCGATCGGTCATGGGTGTGAACGCATCCTCATTGGTCCAGTGATTTGAGCTTCTCGAGCAACATCGCTTCGACATCCTCGTCGGAGAGCGCCTCGAGCTCAGCCGGCGACAATGTCGAGGGCGTCGCAGGCTCGGGCGTCGTCACGGCGGCGGCCGCCTGGGTCGAGCCGTCGAGGACGTGCGCCGCCAGGTGCGCGGCGACCGCCTCGATGGTGGGGTGATCGAAGATCAGAGTCGCGGGCAGCGGTTTTTCCAGGCCGAGGCTGCGCGTCAGCAGGTTGCGCAACTCGAGGGCCATCAACGAGTCGACGCCGAGATCCATCAGGCGGCCGCGCCGATCGACGGCTGACGGGTCCAGCCGCAACACGCGCGCCACCGTCTGGCGGACGTGCTCGGCGAGCAGATCCTGCCGCTCGGCCTGCGGCGCCTCGTCCCACAGTCGTCTGAATGTATCGGCTGCAGCCTGTGGTTGGGCCGGCTGCGTCGCGGTCGGGGCGAGCGCATCGGATGCGCCCGTGAACGACTGGCTGATGACGCCGGCCGGGCCGCGCGCCAGGATCACGTGCTGGCCCAGGATCTCAGCTGGAGAACCCGCCTCAGGGAAGACCTCGACAGCGTCGAAGCCGGCGGCGCCGAGGATATCCCGCCAGGTGGAAGGCGGCAGGAGCGGCGAATCGTCGCGCAGGCCATCGTCGAACTTCTGCCAGCCCTCGATCAGGCCGGTGGTCATGTCGAACCAGGGCTGCGCCCGCGTCGCCTCGTACAGCACGAGCACGCCATCGGCGCTCAGCAACTCGCGCACGTGGCCCAGCGTCGCACGCAGGTCGGGCGTGGCGTGCAGGACGTTGGCCGCAATCACGACGTCGAAGGCGTGCGGCGCAAGGCCCTGCGCCTCGGCCGAGCGCTCGACGTCGAGCAGGCCGTAGCGCACGAACGGGAAAGCTCCGAACTTCTCTGCTGCCCGGCTCAGGAACACGTCAGACACATCCGTGAACCGGTACTGCGCCCGCGCTGGATCGAGCGCCGGCAGCACCGACGCCGTCGTGGCGCCTGTGCCGGCGCCGACCTCGATGATGCGCAACGGGCTGTTCGCCGGGAGCCGTCGGCCCGCGCCGTCGACGGCGGCGCGCACGATGCCGTTGAAGTAGCGCGCCAGGGCCCAGTGCCGGTAGATGGCCTCAGCCGTCTCATCCGAACCGCCCGGGAACAGGGTCTCGAGTGCGCTCTCGGCGCCGGTCAAGACCGCCGGCAGCAGGTCGCCGCAGCGCCGGACGTAGTCGATGAGGAACGGAAGTTTCGCGAGCGCCGCCTCGGCCTGGCTCCAGAGAGGTGCCAGGTCGATCGTCGTGAGCGCCTGGTCCGCCCGAAACCGATCCGCCGGCAATGCCTGCAGACTTCCGTCGACGGTCAGCGCGGTCAACCAACGCTCCATCAGGTGCCGATACGTCGTCTTGATCCGGCCCGCCGCGACGACCTCATCCGCCGTGCGGACCTCGCCATCCGTCTGGAACAGCCCCAGGGCCGCCAGAGTGTTGCGAGCGTAGGCGGCCGTGAGCGCGTCAAGCGTGCGCCACACCTCGGGATAGTCGCCGAGGTTCAGGTCGAGCGGCGCCTGTCCGGCCTGTAGCCGCGCGGCCTCGACGGCGTCGACCCAGCGCTGAGCGGGGCTCGCGGCCACATGCGCCGTGACGCCCGGCGCCGACGACCACCAGAACGACTTGCGCTCCCACGGGTATGTGGGCAGGACGACACGATGCGCCGGGCCACCGGCCCGCTCGATCGCGTCCCAGTCAACTTCGACGCCGTTGACGAACAGGGCTCCCAGGCTCTCGAGGATCTGATCGTGGTCACCACGGCCCTGACGCAACGACGGCAGCCACAGGGACTGCGCCTCGTCGGTCACGCAGCGCTGGCCCAGGCTGAGCAGCATCGGGTTCGGGCCGACGTCCACATAGGCGCGCACGCCTGACCTGTCCAGCGTGCGCATCACGGCCGCGAACCTGACGGTCTCGCGGAAATGGCGGCGCCAGTAGCCGGGCTGTCCGACCAGGGCGGCGTCGGCCTCCTGGCCTGTCACGCCCGAGATGAGCGCGATCTCTGGTGGCCTGTATGCAACTTCAGCGGCGACGGTTGCGAATTCGTCGAGGATCGGCTCGATCAACGGCGAGTGGGAGGCCTGGGCGATGGGCAGCGGCCGTGAGCGGACCCGATCGGCCTTCAGCCGCGCGACGACCTCGTCGACGGCGGCGCCACGACCCGAGATCACGACGGTCTCGGGCCCGTTAACCGCGGCGATGGCAGCGTCGGCCGCGAAGGGCGCCAATGCGGCGGCGACGCGGGCCTCATCGGCGAAAACGGTCACCATGGCGCCGCGCTCGTGCAGGTCGGTCATCAACCGGCCACGCGCGGCGACGAGCTTGAGCCCGTCCGCCAGGCTGAAGACCCCGGCGACGCAGGCTGCGGCGTATTCGCCAAGGCTGTGGCCCGCGACGAAGGCGGGCTCGACTCCCCACGAGCGCCAGAGCCGGGCGAGCGCGACGTCGAGCGCGAAAATCGCGGGCTGCGCATAGCGCATCTCATCGAGCAGTTGTTCGGTCCCGGCCTCGCCGAAGAGCACGGCCCTGAGCGATTGCCCGAGCGGGCGACGCAGGAACTCGTCGCACTGGTCGATGACCTCGCGGAAAACGGGCTCGGCCTCATATAATCCTCGGCCCATGCCCGGGTAGTGCGAGCCCTGGCCCGTGAACAAGAACGCGACCTCAGGTCGTGCGCCGGGCTGCGCGACGCCGCGGATCGCGGCGGACGACGGATCGGCTGCAAACGCGGCCAGGCCGTCGCGCGCCTGCACCAGTGATGCGGCCGGGACGACGAGACGATGAGCCAGCGCCGGGCGCCCGGTGTTGAGCGTGAGCGCGACGTCCGCCAGGGAGAGGTGTGGATGCTCTTCCAGATGTTTCGCCAATGCGGCCGCGGAGGCGCGCAAAGCCGGCTCCGTGCGCGCCGACAACGTCATCAATTGCAGCGGCCGCGCACCTTCGGCAGCCACCGACTCGGGCTCGGGCGCTGAACCCAGGATGACATGGGCATTGGTCCCGCTGAACCCGAACGAACTCACCCCGGCGAACCTTGGGCCGTCGTGGACCGGCCAAAGCGTCTGAGCTGTCGGCACGGCGATCGGATATTGGTTCCATGCGATGTGCGGGCTGGGCGTCTCGAAATGCAGATGCGGCGGGATCTGGCCATGCTGGAGCGCCAACGCGGTCTTGATCAGCCCCGCGATCCCGGCGGCAGACTCGAGATGGCCCATGTTCGTTTTCAGCGAGCCGATCCACAGCGGATGATCCGCATCACGCCCCGCGCCCAGCGCGGCCGCAATCGCCCCGACCTCGATCGGATCCCCCAGGGACGTGCCGGTGCCATGCGCTTCGACGTAGTCGATCTCGTCGGGACGCAGGCCGGCGTCGTCCAGGGCTGCGCGGATCACGGACTCCTGTGCCGGCCCATTCGGCGCCGTCAGCCCACTGCTGCGGCCGTCGTGGTTGATCGCGGTGCCGCGGATCACAGCCAGGATGGGGTCGCCCTGGGCCTGCGCATCGGACAGCCGCTTGAGCACGACCATGGCGCAGCCCTCGCCGCGGACGTAACCGTCGGCGCGGGCGTCGAAGGTTTTGCACCGCCCGTCCGGCGCCATCATGCCCTGGGCCTTCGAGAAGTTGATGTTGACCTCGGGCGACAGGATCAGGTTGACGCCGCCAGCCAGTGCGAGGTCGCACTCGCGGCGGCGCAAGCCCTGCACCGCGAGATGAACGGCGACGAGCGACGACGAGCAGGCCGTGTCCAGGGTCAGGCAGGGCCCATGAAGGCCGAGCAGGTAAGCGATCCGGCCGGCCGCCACGCTGCCCGCGTTGCCCGTGCCGGTGTACGCGTCGATCTGCGCGAGGTCCGCATAGATCTGGCGGAAGTAGTCGCTGTTGGCGAACCCCACGTACACGCCCGTCTGGCTGCCGGCCAATCTGTCGGGCGCCTGGCCGGCCCGCCCGAGCGCTTCCCAGGTCACTTCCAGCAGCAGACGCTGCTGAGGATCCAGGCTGGCCGCTTCGCGTGGTGAGATGCCGAAATAGGCTGCGTCGAAGCGATCGACGTCTTTCAAGAATGCGCCGAAGCGCGTCGTCATTTTTCCGGCGGATGCCGGGTCGGGGTCGAACAGTGCATCCACATCCCAGCGGTCGCCCGGGACTTCACTGATCGTGTCGACCCCATCGCGCAGGAGCTGCCAGAAGGCCTCCGGCGTGTCGGCGCCGCCCGGTAGGCGCAGCCCGACTCCCACGATCGCTACTGGCTCGGAGCGCGCCGCTTCGATCGTCTCCAGGCGCGCACGCATCTCGCGCAGCTGCACGAGGGCCTGCTTGAGGGGGGACAACGGTTCGCCGGTCTCAGCCATGACGCATCTTTCCCTTGAGTTCAGCGAGCTCCGCCAGCAACAACGCTTCGGCTTCATCCTCCGAGAGTGACGCCACATCGGCCATCGCGGCGGCGTTGGCGACCGCGTGCGACTCGTCGGCCTTGGGTTCGGCCGGCGTGGGGGCGACGTCCGGCAGCAGGTGGCCCGCCAGGTCGTCCAGGGTCGGATAGTCGAAGAGAAGTGTGGCTGGGAGGGACCGCGCCAGGCTGGCGCCCAACGCGTTCCGTAACTCTACCGCCATCAACGAGTCCATGCCCAGTTCCTGCAGCGGCTGGTGGGGATCGATGCTCCGGCCTGCGTCGAGCCCGAGCACGCGCCCCGCCTGCTCCTGAAGATGGCTCATCATCAGGCTGCGCCGCCGGCTGGGTGCCGCCGCGTTCAGGCGTTCGGCGAGCCCCGGCTCAGGCGCGCGTGCCTGGTCGTGCCCGGGCGCGCTCCGGTCGAGGATCCCGTCGAACAATGTCGCCCCGCGCTCGTTCTTGTGCGACTGCGCGAACCGCGCCCAGTCCATCGTCAGGATCGCGAGGTATGCGGCGTCAGCGCGCAGAGCGCGTTCGAACGCGAGCAGGGCATCCTCAACGGCGAGCAGCTCGATGCCCTGGCGCTGGAGGCGCTGTTGTGAAGCCGAATCCAGCCGGGCGGCCATGCCGGTTTCGGCCCAGGCGCCCCAGGCGATGCTTAAGGCCGGAAGGCCTTGAGCCTGGCGGGCAGCGGCCAAAGCGTCGAGGTACGCATTAGCCCCCGCGTAGTTCGCCTGGCCAACCATACCCAGCAGCGTCGCGCCCGCCGAGAACATGACAAAGAAATCGAGGGCGCAGCCTCGCGTCGCCGCGTGGAGGTTCCAGGCGCCGAGGATCTTTGGCGCCATGGCCGTTTCGAGGCTCGTCCAGGTCTGCTTGTCAATCAGGCCGTCCGCCAGGGCGCCGGCGGCGTGAATGACACCGCGCAACGGCGGGCCGGCGTGATCGATCTCGCCCAATATTCGCTCGATGTCCGCGCGCAGAGAGACGTCGCCCTGGAACACGCGGACGCGTGCACCCGTGCCGGTCAGGCTTTCGATGGCCGTTTGCGCCTCGGGCGTCGGCGCGTGGCGGCCGACGAGGACGAGGTCTCGCGCTCCGAGCTCGACAAGGCGCTGTGCCGTCACGAGACCGAGCCCACCCAGGCCGCCTGTGATCAGGATCGTGCCCGGGGTTGCCAGGTCGAGAATCGAAGGCGGCAGGATGACGACTTTGCCGATGTGGCGCGCACCAGCCATGTAGCGGAAGGCGTCCTGCGCCCCGGCCAGGGCGAACTCACGATGCGGCAGCGGCAGCAACCGCGCATTGGCGAGCTCGTCCGCCACGGACCGGAAGAGGCTTTGGACCAAAGCAGGATCGCGGTCGCAGACGTCGCCCAGATAGACGATGAAGTACTCCAGGTCGCGGTTCAAGGCCTGAACCTGTTCGTGCGTCCAGATGTCGCGCTTGCCGATCTCGACAAAACGGCCGCCGCGCCTCAGCACGTCGAGGCTGCGTGGAATGAAATCGCCCGTGAGCGAATTGAGCACGACATCCACACCGGCCCCATCCGTTCGTTGCAGCACCTCGTCGGCGAAGTCGAGCGTCCGCGAATTGAAAATGTGTCGGACGCCCATCGCCTCGAGATGCGCGCGCTTGGCCGGGCTGCCGACGGTGGCGTACACCTCGGCACCGATCCGCTGCGCGATTTGCACCGCGGCCAGGCCGACGCCGCCGGCCGCCGCGTGAATGAGGACTCGTTCGCCGGGCTGCAGATCCGCCAGGCTGCGCAGGCCATACCACGCCGTCAGGAAAGCGATCGGCACAGTGGCGGCCTCGGCCCAGCCGAGCCCGGATGGGATCGGCACCGCCAGCAGGGCGGGCGTGACCGTGTAAGTTGCAAAGCAATCCGGCGCGATCGCCATCACGCGGTCACCGACGACGAACCCGGCCACATCGGGGCCGACCGCCGAGACGACGCCGGCGCATTCATGTCCGAGCGCACCCGCTTCACCCGGGTAAAGGCCCAGGGCGTTGAGCACATCGCGGAAGTTCAGGCCCGTCGCCCGAATCCGGATCTCGATCTCGCCCGTGCCAGGAGCCCGACGCTCGGCAGGGCGCACCACCAGGTGCTCGAGCTGGCCGCGGCCCTCCACGACCAGGTGACGGGGCTCGGCGGCCTCGGTGACAGGCAGGGCGCGCCGTACGAGGCGCGCCGCATAGCGGCCGCCCATGCGCAGGGCAACTTCATCCTCAATGGACGTGCCGCTGACCTCAGCTAATAGGGCATCAGTCTGGCGCTCAGCCGATGGATCGAGGTCCAGGCGCCGCAAGTGCCAGGCCGTCCGCTCACGGGCAAGCGTGCGCGCGAAGCCCCACAGGGGCGCCTGCGCCGGTGAGACCACCTCGGGCACCGGTTGCGCGCCCCGTGTGACCAGCCAGACATCCGCAGGGACTGACTCAGGGAGCCTGTGCGCGAGGGCAAGCAGTGAGCCGACGCCCCGTCGCTGCTCATCGAGCAGGGCCTGCGCCTCTACAGGCTCAGGATGAATGTCGAGGCTCCAGAAGTGGACGATGGCCTCGGGCCGACCGACCTGGTCGAGCAAACGGGTGAGGTCGCCCTCGTCGCCGGGTCGCAGGGACCAACGCCCCGGGCCGAGCTCCGCGTAGGCCGAGCCGGCAAAGGCCAGGTCCACACTCGCGCCATCCGATTTCAGGCGGTCAGCCAGCGCTTCAGCTTCGCCCGCATCATCGGCGAGAATCAGCCAGCGGGCGGGGCGCGATGCGCCCGGGGTGGGCGGCGCCATCGGCTCCCAGGCAACCGTGTAGGCATTGTCGTCAGGCCTATCGCGGCCTGTCTGCCTGGATGCGAGGCGGCGCAGCGCCTCGCGACTGGCGCGCTTGAGCCGGATGCCTTCGAGGATGCCGCAGCAAATGCCAGGCTCAGCGTACAGGAACACGGTTCCGGTGAGCGTGTCGGGCCCAACTGCATCGATGCGTGCGTAACTCCAGACGCTACCCCTGGGCGCTTCACCGAGCATGACGCGATCAATCGCGATCGGCAAGTAGGTGTCTCCGGTCGCCTCCACCGCGGCCCCCAGCCCTTGCAGGCATGCATCGAGGAAGGGTGGGTCCCAGATCCGTCCACTCCGATCGTCCGGACGCTCGATCCGGGCGAGGGCGCAGCGTTCGCCGCGGCGCAACTCGCGGATCATTCGAAAGGCGGGCCCATAGCTCATGCCTTGCTCGGCGACCGCGGCGTAGAACGCGGCCCCATCAGCGTTCGTCACGCAGTTCGTGAGGGCTTCCGACAGAGTGGGCAGGCCTTCAGCCAGAATGGCCTCGTTCGCCAGTCCGACCTCGCCGAGGGCGTGCGACGTCCACCCTGCTCCAAACCCGTCGCGTCGGCTGAAGATCTCGAATCGGGCTCGACCGTCCGCCGGGTCGCTCAGGACGGTTTGCACGTCGAGCCCGCCGCCATCGGGCAGCAGGAGGGCTTCGCGGATCACCAGCGCTCGTAGCGGGCCGGCGGCACCGAAAGCCTCTGCGCCGGCCGCGAGGGCGAGGTCGATCAGGGCCGTGGCCGGGACCACGCGTCGACCGTGGGCCTGATGGTCATCCAGCCACGGGAACGTCGCCGATTCGAGGCGCAGTTCGAAGACGGCGCCTGAGATCGCCGGCGATTGCAGCCGCGTGCCCGGAAAGGTCGCCGCGGAGGCGGGTCGAGCGCCGCCCCCCTGGCTTGTTGGCATGTCCGTGCGCACCCAGTAGCGTTGGTGCTGAAAGGGATACGTGGGCGCGGGGACTCGTCGGCGGGGGTAGGGCTGATCGAACCCGGCCCAATCGATAGGCGCGCCGTGGACGTAGAGCGTCGATAGGCTGCCGAGCAGCGTCGTCCAATCGTCCTGGCCCGGCCGCAGCGATGGCAGCCAGCGGATCTCGGCCTCGACAGCCGTCTGCTTACCCATGCCAACCAGGGTCGGAGCCGGGCCGATTTCGATGAAGGTGTCACAGCCCATCGCGCGCAACGCCTCGATGCCGGCCGAGAATTGCACGGTCGCGCGAACGTGGCGAGCCCAATACCCCGCGTCGGGCGCGCCGTGCCAGGGTCGGCCCGTAACATTCGAGATCACGGGCAGTTGGGGCGCCTGCATGGCGATGCCCCTCGCGGCGCGCTCGAAACCCGCCAGCATCGGTTCCATCAGGGCCGAGTGGAAGGCGTGCGAGACCGTCAGGCGACGTGAGCGGACCCGGTCAGCCGCGGCGCGTTCAAGTGCGGCGTCGAGTTCACCGGCCTCGCCGGATATGACCACATTGGCAGGCCCGTTGATGGCGGCGATGGCCAGCCGGCCGTTCGAGGGCTCGATCAGCCGCGCCGCGTGCTCCGCGTTGGTGAAGAGCGCGGCCATCGCGCCTCCGGTGGGCAGGGCGCTCATGAGTCGCGCGCGTTCGGCGATGAGGGTCAGTCCATCCTCTAGCGAAAAGACGCCGGCCATGCAGGCCGCAACGTACTCGCCCACGCTGTGGCCGAGCACCGCCGCAGGCTCGATGCCCCAACTTCGCCACAGTTGCGCCAGCGCGTACTCAAGCGCGAACAGGGCCGGCTGCGTGTAGGCTGTATTGTCCAGCGAAGCCTCGGCCCCGTCGGACCACATGACGTCAAGCAACGGTCGGCCCAGCCTGGGATCGAGGACCCTGGCACATCGATCAAGCGCCTCGCGGAAGACGGGCTGCGTCTCATACAGCGAGCGCCCCATCCCGACGAACTGGCTGCCCTGGCCCGTGAACAGGAACGCAATCTTTGGGCGGTGTCGGCGATCGGCCCGGCCTGTGACAGCGCCATTGGCGGCCTCGCCGGCGGCTACCCGTGCCAGGCGTTCGCGCAACTCCTCCCAGGTGGCTGCGGTCACGGCGGCTCGGTGATCGTGCTGCGAACGGACCGTGTTGGCCGTGTGGGCCAGATCGGCCAGCGCATCGGAGCCGGGTCGAGACGCTCGATCCCCGTAGGCGCCGGCCAGAGATCTAAGCGCGTCTTCTGTGCGCGCCGACAGACTTACCACGTGTTGAGGCCGTTCGAACGCCGTTGGCGGCTGCACCGCTGATGTGGGCGCGCCCTCGAGCACCGCGTGCGCATTGGTGCCGCCGAAGCCAAACGAGCTCACGCCCGCAATCGGCGATCGGCCTCCGGTGTCGGGCCAGGGCGACAGCGTCGTCTGCACGGCCGTGCATAGTTCATCGTACGGGATGTGCGGGTTGGGCGTGGCGTAATTCAAGCTGGGCGGGAGTAGCCCATGCTTCAGCGCAAGCGCGACCTTGACCAGGCCGGCCAGGCCGGCGCCGGCCTCGAGGTGGCCGATGTTGGTCTTAACCGAGCCGACGGGCAAGGCGCGACCCTTCGGGCGGCCCTCACTCAACACACTGTGCAGCGCGTTGAGCTCGATCGGATCGCCCAGGGCAGTCCCGGTGCCATGCGCCTCCACATAGTCGACGTCCGCCGGGTTGACGCCGGCATTGCGCAGCGCATCTCGCAGGACGGCCTGTTGCGCGACGCCGTTGGGCACCGTGAGCCCACTGCTGTAGCCGTCCTGGTTCACGGCGCTGCCACGGATCAACGCGTAAATCGAGTCGCCGTCGGCCTGCGCGCGGCGCAAAGTCTTGAGGACCACGGCCAGGGCGCCCTCGCCGCGGACGTAGCCGTCAGCGCGGGCGTCTCCGAAATGGCAGCGCCCTTCGGGCGAAAGGAACTGGCGCACGCCGATCGCCACGTCGGGCAGGAGCATGAGGTTGATGCCCCCTACGATGGCCACAGTGGAATCGCCGATGCGCAGACTCTGGCAGGCCTGGTGCACGGCCACCAGTGATGACGAGCAGGCCGTGTCGATGGCCATGCTGGGGCCGCGCAGGTCCAGCAGATACGATAGCCGGTTGGCCGTGATGCAGAGCGCGTTGCCCGTGACGCTGTAGGCATCCATCCGCGTCGGGTCGAGGCGTTGAGCCGGCACCTGCATTCGCCCATAGTCGTTGATGCCGATCCCGATGAACACGCCCGTGCGGCTGCCGGCCAGCGTCGCCGGGACGATGCCGGCGTCCTCGAGGGCCTCCCAGGCGACCTCGAGGATCAGTCGCTGCTGGGGATCCATCGCCACTGCTTCGCGCGGCGAGATCCCGAAGAACTCCGCGTCGAAGGCGTCGACGTCCTCGATAAACCCGCCCTGGCGGGTTTGACCCTTTCCGGGGACTTCGACATCGGGGCTGAAGTAGGCTTCCCCGTCCCAACGCGCCGGGGGAGTGGCGACGATGGCATCAACGCCGTTCCGAAGAAGTTCCCAATAGGCGTCCGGCGTATTGGCCCCGCCCGGCAGGCGACAGCCGATCCCGACGAGGGCGATCGGCTCGCGGCCGGCACTCTCGAGCGCTTCGAGTTGCGCGCGAGTGCGTTTGAGCGCGGCCAGCGCGCGCCTCAACTGATCCAGATCGGAAGCATCCGTCGTCGTCATCGATGACTCTCTCAGCCGTCCAGGGCGCGCAGCTCGGCATCCAACAGGGCTTTGAGCTCGTCGCGCGAAAGGTTCTTCAGGTCGTCGAGGCCCTCATCTGGCTCGGCCGGGGTCGTGCCAGTCGCCGCAGGGAACAGCGCCTCGAGCAGATGACGGGTCAGCCCCGCGATGGTCGGAAAATCGAAGGCGGTGGTCGCCGGAAGCCTCAAACCCAGAATGACCTGAAGACGGTTCTTGAGTTCGATGGCCATCAGCGAGTTCATGCCAAGCAGGAAGAATCCCTGTCCGTCCTCGAGCAGGAAGTCAGGATCCAGGCGCATCACGGCACGGACCGTCTCACGCACAACCTCGGCCAGGATGTCGAAGCGGGCCGTCGGCTGTGCGCCCGTTAGCTGCTGGAGCAGGGCGGTATCCACGCCGGCCTGGGCGCCCTCGCCTCGCTCAAGCTCAGGGCCGGTCACGCCCGTGAGCCAGGTCGCAGCAGCGCTGTGGGGCACCTGCCGGACAAAGCGGTCCCAGTCGATGTCGGCGATCGTGACCTGCGGCGCCGCGCCGTTCCAGGCGAACTCAAGCGCGTCGAGGGCGGCGTGAGGGTCCATCGGCCGATAGCCGCGCTCCGCCAACGCCGCAGCGCGCTCAGGGGTGGAGGCCTGGCCCACGTCGGCCCACATGCCCCAGTTGATGGCGAGGGCCGGCAGCCCCTGTGCCCGCCGGTCGTGGGCCAGGCCATCCAGAAATGCATTGGCCGTCGCGTAGTTGGCCTGGCCCGGAGTGCCGAACAGAGAGGTCGTCGATGAGAAGAAAACGAAGAAATCGAGCGGCTGCCCCATCGTGAGTTTCTGGAGGTGCAGGGCCCCGGCCACCTTGGGCCTCAGGACCACCGCGAAGCGCTCCCACGTCTGGTTGTTGAGCATGCCGTCATCAAGGACCGCGGCCGCGTGCACGATGCCCCGCAGCGGTGGCATCTGCGACTCGATCTCGGCGAGAGCGCGCTCGACATCTTCGTGGCGGCCTACGTCGCCGGCGATCACGCGCACCTGTGCGCCGCCTGCCCTGAGTGCCTCGACCTCGGCTGCGGCAGCCCCGACGGCGCCCCGACGGCCCATCAACGCCAGGCTCCGGAAGCCACGGCCGACGAACCAGCGCGCCAACTGTAGTCCGACCCCACCCAGGCCGCCCGTGATCAACACAGTGGCCGCTCGATCCGGCGTGGACGACGTGTCGGAGCCCGGGTCCATCGGCGCGAGCCTGGCGACGAAGCGCTGGCCCCCACGCAGCGCGGTCTGGGGCTCGCCATCGCTCGCCGCGATCACACCGAGAAGGCCTTCGGCCGAGGTGACCCCGGCTTCGAGGTCGATCAGCCCGCCAAACGCCTCCGGCATCTCGCTCGCCATGACCCGACCCAGGCCCCAGACAGCCGACTGCAACGCCGAGACGCGTGGGGTGCCGGGGCCGACGGCTTGAGCGCCGGCCGTGACGATGTAGAGACGTGGGCCGACGGCCCAGGCTCTGCGTGCCACAGCCTGCATCAACGTTAGCAAACTGTTGCCGGCTGACGCCAAAGCCGATTCGACATCGGGCCATGGCGTCGAGTCGGCCACCATCCCGTCAACGGACCAGAGATGAACGATTCCACGGCAGGCCGGCGCCTCTGCGCCGCAGACATCTCCCAACAACCGCTCCAGATCGGCCGGCCGTTTCGGGTCGATGACGTAGCGTCCGTCGTCGCAGCGCTCGTAGGCGGCGCCCCTCACGGCCTGGATCACGTCCGCGCCGGCTGCAGCCATTTGCTGGGCCAGTGAAGCCCCCACGCCCTGATCGTCGGCCAGGATCAGCCAGCGCCCATCCAGTCCGCGCTTTGCGTCGGCCAGAGGCTTCGGCTTCCAGTCAAGGCGCGTGAACCAGCCACGAGCCGCCGACGACAACTCAACCACGGCCGTCGCGCGGCGCCGCCACGGCTGATCGTCGGCCGCACGACCGAAGATCTGGATGACGACCGAGGCGTCCCCGCTCGGGGCGGCGGCGGTCTGCAACCAGAGCGGCGTGGCTTCGAGCGGCTCATCCAGGTCGACGTGTACGGTGCGGATGAGTTGTCCACGGCTGATCACGTCCGCCGCGGCGCGCGAGATCGCGTCGAACAGGCGCGAAGGTGAAGCCTCGACATCAAGACCGCGCAGGCGCAATTGAGCGCGCACGGATTCGTCGAGGCGGTTTTGCCAGAGAACCTGTTCGGGAAGGCTCGCGATGTCGGGCAGACGGTGGCCGAGCGCGGGATCCCCGGCCAGCGCACCGGTCCAGGGTTCCGGCCTTGGGCCGGCCTGGCTCTGCGGCGTCAGCCAATGTCGACGGCGTTGGAATGGGTACGCCGGGAGCGGCACGACCTGGCCCGACCCTCGCCGCGACCAATCGATGGGGGTGCCCAGCGCGTGCAGCCCGGCTAAAGCCGTAGCGCACGACAGGCCGTCATCCAGGTCACGCTGGAGCGAGGCTACGCTTTGACCCTCTGCACCCGTGTGACGCAGGACATCATCGATGGCTGTGAGCAGCACCGGGTGGGGGCTGATCTCGAGAAAAACGGAGTAGCCGTCCTGCGCCAGCCGAGCGATCGCCGCGTCAAACAACACGGGCTGGCGCAGGTTGCGTACCCAGTACGCGTCGATCAGCTCCGTGCCGTCGATGAAATCGCCCGTCACAGTGGAGCACATCGGAACGTCGGAGCGAGCCGGCTCCAGGCCGCGCAAGGCAGCGAGGAGTTCGGGCTTAAGCGGATCCATCTGCGGGCTGTGTGAGGCCACGTCGATCTTGACCGGTCGGCAGAACACGTTTCGCGATCGCAGGTCCGCGAGGGCCCGCTCGATCGCATCCAGGTCGCCCGAGATGACCGTGGAGCGCGGGCTGTTGCAGACAGCCACCACAAGCTGGCCGGCGTAGCCCGCCACCAGCGTTTCGGTCTCCGCCCGGCTGAGCCCGACCACGGCCATCCCGCCCTGGCCGCTGACTCGCCGCATCAATTGGCTGCGCCGGCTGATGATGCGCGCCGCGTCCTCGAGGCGCAAAGATCCGGCCACCACTGCGGCGGCAACCTCGCCCATGCTATGCCCGACCACGGCATCGGGAAAGACGCCGCACGACCGATACAGCTCGGCCAACGCGACCTGCACCGCGAAGAGCATGGGCTGCAGGACGTCCGCCACACCGAGCCGCGAGTCCGCCGGCGTGGACATCAGTTCATCCACCAGCGACCAATCCAGTTCACCTCGAAGTGCCCGGTCGCAACCCTCGAAGGCTGCGCGGAAGACGGGCTCGCTCTCGAACAACCGCCGACCCATCCCCGGCCACTGCGAGCCCTGGCCCGAGAAGACGAAGGCGAGGCGCGGCTGAGTTGTGCCGGCCCGGCCAGCTGCAACATAGGGGCCTGCTTCGCCGCGGAGATACGAGTCGAGCCTGTCGCGCACGTCGGCGTGCTGGCGGCCCGCGACGGCCAATCGGAATTCGTGATGGGTGCGCCGTTGCGTGCTCGTGTACGCGATCTCGTTCAGGCCATAGCGACGCCCGTCGCTCTCGAGCCAGGCCGACATCTCATGCGCCGCCGCCTCGAGCGCCCCGGGCGAATGCGCCGACAGGGCCACGACCTGGGCTGCGGCATCGCCGGGCTCAGGGGCAGCGGCCTCCTGCGGGCCCGCCTCCACAACAAGGTGCGCGTTCGTGCCCGACCAGCCGAACGAGCTGACTCCTGCCAGCGCAGGAGCGCCGTCCGGCCAGGCCTGCGTCTCAGCCGCCACACGCAGCCGCGTGCCGTCCAAGACGATGTGCGGGTTCAGTCTATGAAAATGGAGGTTGGCCGGCACACGCCGGTGCTGCAAGATGAGGATGGTCTTGATGAGGCCGGCGACTCCGGCCGCGCCCTCGAGGTGCCCGATCTGCGTCTTCACAGAGCCCATCAGACAGGGCGCGCCGTCCGCCCGCGGCTGTCCGACCACCGCAGACAGCGCTTCGACCTCGATTGGGTCTCCCAGGGGTGTGCCCGTCCCATGCGCTTCCACGTAGGTGATGTCGGCGCCAGAGACGCCGGCGTCCGCCAACGCCCGGCGGATCACGGCCTGCTGGGAGAGGCCGTTGGGCGCCGTCAGGCCATTGGTGTGGCCGTCCTGGTTCACCGCGGACCCGCGGATGATGGCCAGGATCGGATCGCCAGCAGCGCGCGCGTCCGACAGCCGCTTGAGCACGACGACGCCGCATCCTTCTCCCCGAACCATGCCGTCTGCGTCGGCGTCGAAGGTCTTGCAGTGGCCCTCAGCCGACAACATGTGCATGCGCGACGTCGCGACCGTGAAATGTGGGGTCAGGGTGAGGTTGACGCCGCCGGCCAGCGCCATCTGGCACTCGCCGGCCCGCAGGCTGTGCATGGCCTGATGCACGGCGACCAGCGACGACGAGCAGGCCGTGTCGATCGCAACGTTCGGCCCGTGAAGGTCCCAAACATATGCCAGCCTCCCGGTCAGGACGTTGTGAGCTGTTCCCGTGCCCGCATAGAGATCGATCGACGCCAGATCCCTGGCCAGCATCATGAAGTAGTCATTGCTGTGGCTGTGGACGCCAATGAAGACGCCGGTCTGACTGCCGGCCAGCCCCTCACGCGTCTGGCCCGCCGAGTCGAACGCCTCCCAGGCGACCTCCAACAGCAGCCGCTGCTGCGGGTCCATCGTCTCCGCCTCGCGCGGCGAGATCCCGAAGGCCAGCGGATCGAACTGATCGACGTCGTCGAGGAAGGCGCCCCAACGGGTCATCACCTTGCCGGCGGCGTCGGGATCGGCGTCGTAAAGGGCTGTGTTGTCCCAGCGATCGGCCGGCGCCTCACGGACCGTGTCGACGCCACTGAGCAGAAGTCGCCAGAAGGCTTCCGGCGAGTCAGCCCCACCCGGGAAGCGGCAGCCCATGCCGATCACGGCGATCGGCTCGGTGCGGGCCCGTTCGACGGCCTCGAGCTTCGCGCGCATGTCTTTCAGCGCGCCGAGCGCCCGCTTCAGCTGGGTGTTGGGGTCTTCAGCCACGTCACTGTCCTCGTAGAAGTTCGTCGATGGCGTTCAGTTCGGCCTCCAACAGCGCGCCGACCTCATCGTCGCCGACGGCGTCCACTTCCCGGCTCGCCGTCAATTCGGGGGTCGCCGAGGCCGGTGTCTCAGGGCGCTCAGCTGCTTCGAGCTCCAGCCCCATCCGCTCGGCCAGATGCGGCACCAAGTCGGCGATCGTCGGGTAGTTCCAGACCAGTGTCGCCGGCAGGCTGAGCCTCAGCCCGGCCTCGAGGCGATTGCGAAGCTCGAGGGTCATCAGCGAGTCGAACCCCAGAGTGCGCAGCGGCTTGCGAACGTCGATGCGGGCCGGCGGGAGCCGCAGCACGAGCGCCGTCTGTTCGCGCACGAAGGCTTCGAGGCCTTCACGCCGCTTGCGCCCGGCCGGCAGGCTGGCCAGAAGATCTCGAACCGATCGATCCGCCCTTGCAGGCGCCGACGACGCTGCGGAACGCGTTTCGGCTGGCAGCAAGGCGCCGATCCACGGCTCGTCGGCCGGATGCGCGGAGCGCCACAGCGCGGCATCGAGCCCCACGATCGCCAGCTGAGCGTGATCTGCCGTCCAGGCTGCTTCGAGGGCCGCGAGGCCCTGGTCGGGAGTGAGCGCCTGGATGCCCTGTGCCGCCAGACGGTTGTTGCGATCACCCTGGACCGCAAGCCCGATCGACGACCAGGGCCCCCAGTTCAGGCTGAGCGCCGCCAGGCCTTGCGCTCGGCGATGCGCAGCCAGGCCATCGAGGAACCCGTTGGCGGCAGCGTAGTTGCCCTGGCCCGGCGTGCCCAGCAGTGATGCAACCGACGAGAAGTAAACCATGAAATCGATCGGCAGCGCGCGCGTCAGCTGATGCAAGTTCCAGGCGCCGTCGACCTTGGGCCGCAAGACGTTGTCGAAGCGCTCGCGCGTCTGCTCCGACAGGATGCCGTCGTCCAGGATGCCTGCTGCGTGAATGACGCCACGGAGTGGCGGTAGCTCGCCGCCGATCTGATCCAGCGCAGTGCGCAAGTCGCTCGCTTGAGCGACGTCCCCTCTCATGGTGATGACGTGGGTCCCACGGTCGCGCAGCGCGTCGATCGCGGCCCTGGCCTCAGGCTCTGGCTCATGACGGCCCATGAGCGCGAGGTGGCGGGCCCCGCGATCAACCATCCAGTCCGCGACGGCCAGGCCTAACGCGCCCAGGCCGCCGGTGATCAGGTAGGCGGCGTCCGCGTGGAGCGCAGTACCCGCCACTATGGGTGGCCAGTGCCCTTGCGCATCGCGGACGGTGATCGCGATCTTGCCGATGTGACGGGCCTGCGCCATGTGCCGGAACGCGGCGCCGGCTTCAGCCGCCGGGAACGCCTGCGTGGGCAGCGGGCTCAACCTCCCCTCCTCGATGCGCGTGACAACCTCGCGGAGCAGGGCGCCCACCTGGGCCGGCCGCTCGCGGCACATGCGCTCGAGGTCGACCATGAAATACGCCAGATTGTTGCGGAACGGCCAGAGGCCGACCGCCGTGTTGTCATAGACGTCGCGCTTCCCGAGCTCGACGAAGCGGCCATACGGGGCAAGGGTGGACAACCCGGCCGGGATCGCGGCGCCGGCCAGTGAATTGAGCACCACGTCGACGCCGGCGCCGCCCGTGTCGGCCTGGATCGCCTCCGCAAACGTCACGGAGCGCGAGTCGTAGACGTGCTGGACCCCGAGGCCTTCCAGGTAGGCCCGCTTCTCTGCGCTGCCTGCGGTGGCAAAGACCTCGGCGCCCGCAAGTCGGGCAAGCTGGATCGCGGCCAGGCCAACCCCACCCGTGGCCGAGTGGATGAGCACGCGCTCGCCCGGCTGTAACTGCGCCAGGCGCTCAAGTCCGTACAGGGCGGTGACAAACACGATCGGCACCGTCGCCGCTTCGAGCGCGGACAGCGCCTTAGGCCACCGCGCGACCAGGCGGGCGTCAGCCAGCGCATGCGAACCCAGGCTCTCGTGTGAGATTGCCAGCACCGCGTCGCCGATCGCAAACCCGGTCACGTCGTCCCCGACGGCGGTCACGACCCCGGCACACTCCAGCCCGAGCGGCCCAACGCCATCCGCGACGCCCGGGTAGATCCCGAGCGCGGAGAGCACGTTGATGAAGTTCAGGCCGGCGGCCTCGACCGCGATCTCGATCTGTCCGGCGCCCGGGCCTCGTCGCGGTTGCTCGCGCGCGATCAGGTTGTCGAACACGCCAGGGCGCGTGAGTGCGATCCGGAATGGCGTCGCGTCTTCACGAGAAGGGCCGGCGGCTCGCGTCGTACCGAGCGTCCCCGCAGGCTGCAACCGTGCCACAAAGCGCTTCCCATTTCTCCAGGCGACCCGATCTTCCCGATGAGCGGGCTGAACGTTGCGGGTGAGCTCTTGGGCCAGGGCCCTGGCCATCGCCGAGGTCTCGCCGGCGAGGTCCACGCGCGTGGCGCCCAGGCCCGGATGCTCGTGCGCGACCACGCCGCCAAGCCCCCAGAGTGCTGTCATCGCCGGCGAGGGGACTTCGCCCGGCATGACGGCCATGGCGCCGCAGGTGGCCAGCCACAGCCGGGGTTGCGCATCAACCTGGGCGGCCGTCAGTCGCTGAACGCTGGCCAGCAGATCGCCAGCCGCGGACCGGGCCTGTTCCGCCGGATCACCGTCCGGTGCCCACAGGCTGATCACGCCCTCGGCGGTCGCGATCTCATCCAACTCGCCTGGATTCAACACCTTGGCCGTCGCGCCGAGGCGGGCGAGCTCGATCTGCAGCGCCGGCCCGAGTTCGCGCGCCGCATTGATGATGACCCAGCGTACGCTGAGCGCAGTTGTCGAATCATCCAGCGGGACCTCCTGCCAGGAGGTTTCGTAGAAAAGGCCCTCGAGCCCGCGGTCGTCCGGAGCGGACAGGCGCGTGAGTCGGAGGCCGCGGATCTCGAGCGCCAGGTCGCCCCCGGCCGTGTAGATGAACAGGTCGCCGACGAGTTCGTCGCCCTCCGCAGAGCGCACGGCGTGCGCCCAGGCGGCTGACGTCAGCGGCCGATGCATCCGGACGGATTTGATGGCCATCGGCACGTATGGGTCATGTGGATGGAGCGCCGTGGTGTCCAGGAGAGTCTGGAAGCAGGCATCGAGCAAAGCCGGCGGCACCTGGAACCCATCCACCGGAGCCGAGACTGGCAGCGCGATGTCGGCCAGCGACTCGCCGTCGCCATGCCAGAGATCCCGAATGCCCGTGAACGCATCGCCATAGTTCAGGCCGCGCGCATCCATCGAGGCGATATGATCAACGCCGCTGCGCCGGGTTATTGCGCGGCGTCGGATCTCATCGAGCGGCACCCCCGACGCCTGTACCTGCAACGAGGGTGCGGCCCCCAAGACACCGGTCGCGTGCAGAGTCCAATCGTCCGAGCCCTCGGCGCGACTGAAGATCTTGACGCTGTCACTGCCAGCCGGGCCGTCGAGTCCCGGTTGGGCGGGCCCAACCACGACCTGCACGGCCCTGGGCTCATGCAGGAGCACGGCTTCGAGGATCCTGACGTCTTGTAGCGAGCGTCCATCGCGGGTGTGCCCGGAGCCTGCGGCGGTGAGGGCCATGTCGATCATGGCCGCGGCTGGGAGCACGACCGCCTGTCGCACACGATGGTCTGACAAAAACGGGAAGCGTTCGACCGACAGCGTACCCTCCCATAGGCGAGTCTGCGGTTGAGCTGCCGAACGCATGGGGCCATCGAGCAGGCCGGCCCGAGGGGTGGCGCGCTCGACGGCCGGCGGGCCGTCGTACCAGAACCGCTCGCGCTGCCACGGGTAGGACGGCAGAGACAGGCATCGACCGTCGGGATACAGGGCGCGCCAGTCGATCGTTTGGCCCAGGGCATAGAGCGTGCCCAAGCTCTCCAGAAGGGTCGCCCGCTCAGGCGCGTCGCGGCGGAGGGAGGCCAGGGCCTGCAAGTCGCGGTCGCCCGGGTCCGCCTGAACCACAGCTTGCAACAAGATCGGGTGCGGATTGATCTCAATGAAGGTGTCGAAACCTGCCGCCAGCAATTCCTGAACAGCGGTTGCGAAGAGGACAGGCTCACGCAGGTTGCGGCCCCAATATTCGGCGTCCAGCGCGCCCCCAGCCACCACGGTGCCTGTGACTGTGGAATAGATCGGCGCGGACGCATCAGAGGGGCGTACGCCGGCCAGCTCGTTGACCAGGGGCTCGCGCAACGCGTCCATGTGCGGGCTGTGCGCGGCGACGTCGACGTTCACCGCGCGGCAGAAAACCTCGCGGCGCTCCAGTGCGGCCACCACTTCGGCGAGGGCTGCCGGGTCGCCTGAAAGGACCGTGGAGCGCGGGCCATTGCTGACGGCGATGGACAGCCGATCCTCGTAGCCGGCCAAGGCCGCCTGAGCCTCATCGAGCGGCAGCCCGACGAGCGCCATCGCGCCCTGGCCGCTGACTTGCTTCATCAGCCGGCTCCGGCTGCAGATCACGCAGGCTGCGTCTTCAAGGCTCAACGCACCGGCCACGCAAGCAGCTGCGACTTCGCCCATGCTATGGCCAACGACAGCCTCGGGCGTCACGCCCCACGATCGCCACAGCTCCGCCAGCCCGACCTGCACCGCGAAGAGCATCGGTTGCACGACGTCGATCTCTTCCAAACGCGAACTGGCGTCGTCGGCCGTGAGTTGCTCGATCAGCGACCACCTCACGTGGGGTTTCAACGCGGCCTCGCAGCGCTCGATCGCGGCGCGGAAGACGGCCTCTTCCTCCAACAACTGGCGTCCCATACCCAGCCACTGCCCGCCTTGGCCCGGAAACACGAAGGCGATCCGCCGGGCCCGGCCCATGGCCGTCGTGGTGCTGCCCCCCCGGGAGTCGCGCGCCCAATCTGCCAGTGCAGCGCGCAAGCCTTCTACCGTGTCAGCAACGAAGGCGGCGCGATAGTCGAGATGCGAACGACGTGCGCCGGCTGTGTGAGCCAGGTCCCGCAGGCGGAGGGCTGGGTCAACCGCGCTGCGGCCGAGCCAGGCTTCGACCGACTCGGCTACGGCGAACAATCCCTCCGGGGTCTGGGCCGAGATCGCCACCAGCTCGGCGCGTGCTCCATCGTCGGACGGCATTGAAGGCTGATTCGGCGCAGCCGCGAGGACCACGTGAGCGTTGGTGCCGGCGATGCCAAAGGCGCTGACGCCGGCGATACGCGCACGTTCGGTCGGCCAGGGCTCCAACTCTCGCTGGAGGGTCACACCCAGGTCCGCCCAAGCGATGTTCGGATTAGGCGTCTGCACGTGTAGACTGGCCGGCAGGCGGCTCTTCTGCAGGGACAATACGACTTTCAACAGGCCCGCCAGGCCGGCCGCCCCTTCGGTGTGCCCGATATTGCTCTTGATCGAGCCGATGCGCAGCGGCCGATCTGAAGGTCGACCCGCTCCCAGGACCGCGCCGATCGCGCCGATCTCGACCGGATCTCCGGCGCGAGTGCCTGTGCCGTGGGCCTCGATGTAGCTCACATCCGTCGGAGCCACACCGGCGTCGGCATAGGCGAGCCGCAGCATCTCTTCTTGCCCGATGAGGCTTGGCGTCGTCAGCGTGCCGCTACTTCGGCCGTCGTTGTTTACGGCGGTGCCCAGGATGACAGCTCGGATCGGATCGCCATCCTTCAGCGCGTCAGACAGGCGCTTGAGCACGATGGCGACTGCTCCATCGCTGCGCACGTATCCGTCGGCGGCCGCGTCGCCGAACTTGCAGCGACCGTCCGGGGCCATCATCTTCGATTGCGAGTACGCGATCGTGATGTGCGGCTGAAGGATCACGTTGGAGCCAGCCGCGATGGCTAGTCCGCATTCACCATTGCGAAGGCTCTGCACTGCGAGATGAACAGCCACGAGCGATGACGAACAGGCTGTGTCGATTGTCAGGCTGGGCCCTTGCCAGCCGTATTGGTACGACAGGCGACCGGATGCCGAGTAGCGACCGCTGCCCGTCGTCATGTAGAAGTCGGTTTGGGATGGATCGGCGAACAGCCGGGCCTCGTAGTCGCTGAGCCACTGTCCGACGAAGACGCCGTTTCGGCTGCCAGCCAGGGCGGCGAGGTCCTGACCGGCGTCGGCCAGGGCCTCCCACGATGTCTCCAGCAGGAGCCGCTGCTGGGGGTCGAGCCGCTCGGCCTCGTGCGGCGCGATGCCGAAGAAAAAGGCATCGAAGCGGTCGACGTCCTTTACGAAACCGCCCCAGCGTGTCATGATCTTGCCAGGCGTTGCCGGCCGTGAGTCGTATAGCGCCTCGACGGAGAAGCGGTCGCCTGGGATTTCTCCGACTGCTGAACGGCCCTGGCTCAACAGCTCCCAGAGCGACTCGGGGTCGTTCACATCCCCGGGAAGCCTGCAGCCGACTCCCACGATGGCGATCGGGTCGCGGCCGTTCTGCGCGGAAGCCGTTGAAGGCTCGGTCCTCATTGGTTGACTCAGCGCCATTCGTTGGGCTCCCAGAGTCGTTGTTGCAGGTTGGTGATCGGCCCCTCGACGGCCAGTGCGCCCACGAAGTGTTCCTCAGTGTCCAGGGTGGCTATGGACCAACGCGTCACTGGACCCGGCTCGAGTTCACTCCAAACAAGCTCTGGTCGACGGCCTGGAGCCAGGCTGACGGCGCACCGATCAAGGCCTCGTGACAGGCCGAGACCAAGCGCCTTGAGGTAGGCTTCCTTACAGGTCCAGGCGTTCAAGAAGCCCCTGAGACGCTCATCGGCTGGAAGGTCGAACAACTGTGTCTGCTCCGTCGTCGCGAAGTTCCGACGGGCGATCAACTCGAATTCTGCGATGGGCCGGATCTGTTCGAGGTCGATGCCGATGGCGCGGCCCGTCGTGACCGCGATCGCGGCGAGGCCGCTGGTATGGGTGACGCTGAATCTCACATCTGGTGCGTTCTGATCCGGAGCTAACGTCGGTTGTCCCAGGCTGGAGTATTCTAACCGAAGCTCCCGTGCCTCGAGGTGAATCATCCTGGCGAGAGTATGGCGAAGGGCGGCCCGAGTTGCTTTGTAGCGACGAGCATCGCGTTCGAATCGATATCGCGATGCCCTGTCGCGCTCATCGGGCGTGAGACAGGCGAGAACGCCGGGCTCCAGGTCGACCGTGTCGAGTCGCAGGACCCACACACGCACGTCGGAAGGGGCCAGTGCCTGTTCTGCGAGGGATCGAGACGAGGCGCTGGGGAAAGTCATTGATCGTCAGGCGAAAGCAACCAGGTCGCGCGCGATGCTGGCGACCAGCGGTGCGCGCGCTTCATTGAGGTAGAAGTGACCTCCCGCCAACTGTTCCGTCCGGAATGCACCGACCGTCTGCGTGCGCCAGGCTTCCAGGCCAGCGATCGGAGCCCGCGGATCATCACGGCCGCCGAAAGCCGTGATCGGCGTGTCGAGCGGCTCTTCGGCGGCATAGCGATGCGTTTCGAGCATCGTCATGTCCGCCCGGAGCATTGGAAGAAACAACTGCAACAACTCTGGGTCACCTCTGATCACATCGGGTATTCCGCCGTAACGGAATTGGAGCTTTTCGATGAACTGCGCTTCGGGGAGGGCGTGCAGCGGCTCCTCCGGATCCTGCAGGTGCGGTGCGCGATGGGCAGACACAAACAGATGAACAGGTTGCGGGCCGCCATTGCGGCGCAGTTGGCGGGCAAGCTCAAACGCGATCAAGGCGCCGAGGCTGTGCCCAAAGATGGCAAAGGGCAGTTCGAGTTCCGGCGCCAGCACGTAGGCCAACTCCGCGACCAAAGACGCCAGGTTTCGGTAAGGCACCTCACGCAGACGGCCCTCACGACCCGGCAACTGAATCGCGCGCATTTCCACGCCCGCAGGCAGCAATGCCGGCCATGCGCGGAAGGTTGATGCTCCTCCTCCGGCGAAAGGCACACAGTACAAACGCACTCGGGGCCACGCTCGGGGCGCGGGGCAGGCGACCCACGCACCGAGTCCAGCCGAGGCAGGCCCGGACTTCATTGCTGTTTTACCTTGGTGAGTGAACTGTCATGTATACCGCGTTGATTGAGTATCTTGGGTCCCCTTGACGCGGTCAATAACCGCACAGTACCAGTCCGAATTGAGAAAGATACTCGTTTTCGTGGGTTTCGGAGAAGTGCTTGCCCGGGCAGGTTCAGCGCCACCTGGTGAGCCTCTTGGCGGGTCATCAGTCGACCAGATGCCGGAGCATCAACTCAAACGTCATGAGTGGCGCGATTTTCCCGATCGTCCATTGCTCGTAGCCAGACATGTGGCGGTCGAGCAAAGACTTCAGAAACTGAGGGTCGAAAATCCCGCGTTCCGTGGTGCGCCGGTCCGAAATAATGGCTTCAGCCCACGGGCGCAACTCGCGGCGCAGATAATTCTCATAGTCGGCATAGAGGGTTGGCCGCTCGGAAAACCAGGGGCGGAAGGCCCGACGAAGCCGTCGACCCGCCTTGACCGTCAGGGCATGCCCGGCGCGCCACCAACGCCACGCGGTCGGAAGGAACTCGTCATGATCGTAGGGCACGCTGACGAGTTGCGGGACCTCGCGTTGCTGCACGGCGAAGTAGAGAGCCTTGTGCCCGCGCACCTCGGCGTTCAGGGAGTATAGGAATTCGAACAGCCGGTAATCGAAGAACGGAAAACGGACCTCGATGTGCGATCGGTACATCGTGATCATGTTCTGCGTCAGGCGGCCGCAATGGTTGCGGATATAGAAGTACTCGGCTCGAACGTCGGGGCGCAAGGTCAGGTAGGGCTCCAGTTCTTCGCGGAACGAGTCGAAAGCCACACCGGCCAGGCGCCTCCGCAAAGGCTCGCAATAAAGCGATTGCTCTTCGGCTTCGTTGATCCCGGGCCAGGAATAGTGCTGGTTGAAGAGCCCGAACAGTCGCACGGCCAGGGCCTGGTCGCTGACGGCTCGGATCTGCTGCGGCTCGATGGAATCGTTGTGTCCCATCACGGTACCACCGTCCCAACCTGTCAGGTTGACATCCATCATCGCCCGAGCAGCAGGCAGGGTGTGGATGCCATGTGAATGGATCCAGCTGTGCTGGCCCTCGGTCAGGGTCATGTGAAGATCGAGATTCTGCGGCACCCAGTTCCCGTCCGACATGTCGAACCAGTGGTGCTGGCTGCCCGCGATCCGAGCTACTTGGGCTGCGTAATAGACGTCTCTTGATTGGCGAGCGCCGTAGGTGAGGGTGGCGATGGGGCGGCGGCGGGACATCCCCAGAATGACTCGCGAATCAAGGCCGCCGCTCAAGAACACACCGGGCCGATACCGGTCGTCGGAGAGTCGCTGGCTGGCGGCCCGAAGCAATCGCCCCGCCTCGGCTACGGCATCGTTGAACCGGACTTCCGGCCGATGTGGAATGTCGGCGACCGTCCAGTAACGTTCCACCTTGCATGCGCCAGAGGCCGCGTCGAAGATCAGGCTTGCACCCGGCGGAAGCAGCGCCAGATCATCGAAGAACGAGCGTTCACCCAACAGATGCTGAAACCTGACGTATTGAGCCAGGGCGACGAAGTCCAGAGACCTTCTGAAGCCGGGATCGCAAAGAATACCCTTCATCTCAGGGGCAAAGAGCAACCGACCGTTCTGCAGGCTGTAGAAATGAGGGTACAGCCCGAAGTGATCATTGGTCAGCACCAAGCGTTGGAGGCGCCCATCCCATAGGGCTATGATGAAGGCTCCGTTCAGGTGGGCCGCGAAACCGGGGCCGTACTTGCAATACAGATCAGCGATCAGGATCTCTTGTTGAGGCCCCCCCTCAGGCAGCTTCTTGCCATCGATTTCATAGACCTCGCCGGCAAAAAACACGGCCGTGGTGTCATCGCCGCCGCACACGGGCTGTCGGCCTTCATTGAAGATGCCGATGCCGACTCGCCCGAGCGTTGCGTTGGCAGCAGGATCTGTGAAGTCGTCGATCACATACCAGTCGCGGTGGGTCAGGACAGCGGCGATGCGCGACGCCAGAGCGTGGCTTTCCACGCGACGCTGGGGATCGATCACTCCAAAAACGCCGCTCATATGGGGGTGAAGGTACTAACGATGGTCATACACCTCAATATACGTGTCAGCGGGATCATTTGCCACGTTACTACGACGGGTGTGCGCGACTCATCCAGTGTGGTGGATCGATCGGCAAGGATCAATCCACACATGGTACTATCCCCGAGGAGAAGCCGAGTGAACCCTATGGACCATCGCATCGAGCACGACCTGCTTGGCGAACGCGAAGTGCCGGCTGACGCCTACTACGGCATCCACACGCTTCGCGCCATCGAGAACTTCCCTATCACCGGCCAGCCGATCAGCACGCTGCCAGAGTTGATCGTCGCGCTGGCCTGCGTCAAACAGGCGGCGGCCGTGACCAATCGAGAGCTTGGCCTGCTCGACGAAGAGCGGGCCGACGCGATCGTCAAAGCCTGCGTCGAGATCCGGGGCGGGGCGCTTCACGATCAATTCGTCGTCGACGTCATCCAGGGTGGGGCCGGCACGTCGTCGAACATGAACGCCAACGAGGTGATCGCCAATCGCGGCCTCGAGTTGCTGGGTCAGCCACGGGGCGCCTACCGTCACCTGCATCCGCTCGAGCACGTCAACATGAGCCAGAGCACCAACGACGTCTACCCGACGGCGCTGCGCATCGCGCTGCGCCTCGAGATCGATCGTCTGCGCGCTGCCATGGCCTACCTTCGCGGCGCCTTTCAGACCAAGGCTGACGAGTTCGTCGACGTGCTCAAGATGGGCCGCACTCAGCTGCAGGACGCCGTCCCGATGACGTTGGGCCAGGAGTTCAGCACGTATGCGGTCATGCTCGCCGAAGACGAAGAGCGGTTGCGCGAGGCGGGGCTCCTCGTTCAGGAAGTCAACCTCGGCGCGACCGCCATCGGCACAGGGCTGAACGCGCCTCCCGATTATGCGGCCCTGGTCTGCACGCACCTCAGCGCCATCACCGGGGTGCCGCTGATCACGGCCGGGAACCTGGTCGAGGCCACGCAAGACGCCGGCGCTTTCGTCCAGCTGTCGGGCGTCCTCAAGCGGGTAGCTGTGAAGCTCAGCAAGACCTGTAATGATCTACGTCTGCTGTCGTCGGGCCCACGCGCAGGGCTTGGCGAAATCAACCTCCCGGCGGTGCAGGCCGGGTCCTCGATCATGCCCGGCAAGGTCAACCCTGTGATCCCGGAGGTCGTCAATCAAATCGCGTTCGAAGTGATCGGCAACGACGTCACTGTGACGTTCGCGGCGGAGGCCGGCCAGCTGCAACTGAACGCCTTCGAGCCCGTGATCGCCCACAACCTTTTCAACAGCCTGATCTATCTGCGCAACGGCTGCATGACGCTGGCCGACCGCTGTGTGGTCGGCATCACGGCCAACCGCGAGCACCTGCGCCGGTCGGTCGAGAGTTCGATCGGGATCGTGACAGCGCTCAACCCATACATCGGCTACGAGAACGCCACGGCGATCGCCATGGAAGCGCATGAGACCGGAGCCGGCGTGTATGAACTGGTGCTGGCCCGCGGCTTGATGGAGAAGGCAGATCTCGATCGAGTGCTGCGGCCCGAGATCCTGACCCGCCCTCAACCCCTGCCCAAGCGCGAGTAGGGCTTCAAGGGTTTTGGCATCCGTGCCGATGCGACGTTTCGGAGGAGATGGCGATGCGCCCCAGCCTGGTCTGCGAAGCTCCCCCAACGACCGGCCATAGCTACCGTTATCGCGCCTACTTGCCGGAAGCTGGTGCCGTCGGTCTCGTCGCCTATCTGCCTCACTTTGGCGGGACCGTCGACGAGTGGGAAGCGTCGGTGCTGCCCCAGCGCCTGACCGCGGGTGGCATCGCCGTGATCGTCGGCCTTGCCGTCGCCGAAGGCACGGGCTTTCTCACCGTCGCGGATCTTCGAGCGCTTGATGCGATGCTTCACGATGCGATCGGGCGGGCCGGGTGTCCATCGGAGGCGCTTGTTCTGGGCGGGTTCTCGGCCGGTGGCGTCGGCGCGCTGCGCTATGGAGAAGTCGCAGTCGAGGGTGGCGTGGAGAACTCCCTCAAGCCGCGCGCGCTCTTCGCCGTCGATCCTCCGCTCGATGTGGGGCGTTGGTATCGAGGCATGGCCTCGATCGTGCGCCGCCAGGTGGATTCGATTCTCCTGGGAGAAGCCACTTACCTTTGTGGCATGCTGCGGGAGCTGTTCGGCGGAACGCCCGACGAGGTCCCCGACGCCTATGCCCGCGCCTCGGCTGTTTCGGCCGACGAGCCGCTAGGCGGAAACCTGCGTCATCTCAAAGAGATCCCGGTCCGGCTGTACACCGAACCCGACGTGAACTTCTGGCAGCCGTATGGGGCGGACCTGTATTGCCTGAACGCGCTCGACGTCGTCTACGCGGCAACCGAATTGCGCGCGATGGGTAATGCCGACGCCGAGTTGATCGTGACGACCGGAAGGGGCGTCCGGCCGGATCTGGGCGGCATGCGTATGCCGCATGCGTGGTCGATCGTCGATGAGGCTGAACTTGCCGATTGGATCGAAAGGCAACTTGGCTCGGTGGCGCCGTAGGCTTCTGGGGTCAGATGGCCAGATGAGATAGCAACGCCTCGGGATGCCCGCGAAAAGCTCGGGCGGCAGGTTGGCCGGCGGAGGCCGCATTGAGGGCTTCGGTGAGGCGCGCATTGACCGGCGCCTGGAGTTTGACCCGAGCCGCATGGCGCGCGACTGCGCCGTTCAGCCAGGCGACCTCAGTCAACGGGCGGCCGGCATACAGGTCGACGTGGAACGACGGCATCTTGCCGCCACGACCCGACCCCGCTGAGCGCCCGAGGAGTCGTCGGCCGAGCCAATCGGGCAGCGCGACGACCCACGGGATCAGGCGCACCGAGACGCCGGGCAGGTCGACAACCGGCAGATCGGCGGCGCGCATTACGGCCAGGGCCTCGCGCAGCATCCGCCGCTCGATCCGGTACAGGCCGGAGTGACTGTAGATCCTCGAGACGGGCCAATCCAACAACGCCGAGGTCGCGTTTCCGATCAGATTGGTCAGCAGCTTTGACCACTTCATCGACAACGCGTTGGGGTAGAGCCTGGCTTCGTGGCCGGCCGCGGTGAAGGCCTCGGCTAATGGGGCGCTGAGCTCATGCCCATCCGCAAGGCCGACGCCCCGAGCGCGTTCGACGACGGCGTCTCCCGGGCCGCGCGACCCGACGGCCGTGGTGACGGTGCCGGCGAGGACGCGATCCACGCCAAGGACTTTTGCCAGCGCTGCCTCATTGTCGACGCCGTTCTGAAGGCAGAGGACGGCGGGTGGGGGCGCGTTGAGCGCCGCGCGCATCTCGTTCAGCAAGCCGGCGGTGTCATAGGCTTTGACGGCGACGACGATGACGTTGGGGCCGGCCTGCAAAGCGGTGGACCAATCGCTCGTGATCAACGAGGGCGTTACGTGCTGGTCGCCCTGTGCGCTGCCAAGGCGATAGCCTGACTGCGCCAGCGCGGATGCCGTGGCGGGGCGGGCGAGCGCCAGCACGTCGTGGCCGCCCGCAGCCAGGGCCGTCGCGGCCAGCGTGCCGATCGCGCCGCCGCCGACGATGAGGGCCTTCATGTCACCTGACTGCCGACGAAGGTGCGCGACCCTCGAGCGAAGTCGATCGCCGACATCGGGCGTTTGCCGGCCGGCTGAACGGTGAGCAGAAGGAGCTGGCCGTCGGCGCAGGTCAGGGCGGGCCCATCGAGGCCACCGCTGACCACACCGGGAACTCCGCGGCCGCTGATCGGCCTGGCCTCCAGCACCTTCAGGGGCTGACCTTGCCAAAAACAGAAAGCGCCGGGCCAGGGTGAGAACGCCCGCACCCGCCGGGCCAGTTCCTCGGCGTTCTCTGAGAAGTCAAGGTGACCGTCTTCTTTCTTTAACTGCGGCGCGTAGGTGGCGCCCTCTTCGGGCTGAGGGCGCGGAACAACGCTTCCGGCCAGATAGCCGGGCAGGGTGTCGAGCAGGAGTGCGGAGCCGGCGTCCGCCAGCCTGGTCGCCAGCGAAGCCGTGGTATCGGTGGGCGTGATCGGGATCGCGCGAGTGCTCAGCATCGGGCCGGTGTCGAGCCCGACATCCATGCGCATGATCGTGACGCCTGTCTGTTCGTCTCCGGCCAGGATGGCAGCAGCGATCGGAGCCGCCCCGCGATGTCGAGGCAGGAGCGACGCGTGGACGTTGATGCAGCCGAAGTGCGGCAGGTCCAACACGGCGGGCCTGAGGAGCTGGCCGAAGGCTGCGACGACGATCAGGTCTGGAGCCCAGGCCTGGAGCTGCTGCATGGCCTCGGGCTCGCGCAGCCGGGCGGGCTGGATGACCGGGATGCCCAGCTCGAGTGCCGCGGCCTTCACCGGGGGAGCCACCAGCTGGCGCCCACGACCGGCGGGCCGGTCGGGCTGGGTCACCACGCCGATCAGCGAATATCGATCGGCCAACGCGCGCAGGGTGGGCACTGCGAAGTCGGGTGTGCCCATGAACACTATGGACGTCATAGGGGCCATTATAGAAGATGCGCCGACTGACGTTCAGGTCGCCAGTGCGCCCCGAAAGGTGGGTCCCGAGCCGATAGCGGTAGAATCCACCAGTTGAGACGTGACGGTCTGAGGATGTCAATATGGGCCATTTTGCGGGGATTATTTGGGTCCATTTAACTTGCGCTTCACGGCGAATGCCGTAAAATTCCCCCATTGTCCTCATTTCTGTAAAGGAGCCTTTCACATGACCAGTATGCCTTCGATGGATCCGTCGGCTGAACCCACCAGCGACGACAAGCTTTGGTCGTTGTTGGCCTACGTCCTCAGCCCCCTCGTGCCGGTGATCATCCTCCTCATGGAAGACAAGAAGAGCCGGCCGTTCATCAAATCCCATAACGTCCAGGCCTTGGTGCTCGGCGTCGCAAACGCCGTGATTGGCACCATTTTGAGCTTCACGCTCATCGGCGCCTGCGTGCCGGTGGTGGTCTGGTTCTACATGATCTACCTCGGCGTCCAGGCTTACCAGGGCAAGGCCGTCACGATCCCGGTGATCAGCGACTTTGTGAAGAACCAGGGCTGGGCCTGAGCCTTCCGGTTTGCCATCCTGACAGCCCGCCGTAAGGCGGGCTGTTTTCGTTTGGACCCTGGTTGCGAGGACTCTTCGCGCTTTTCTTTTGAGATGCCTGTCGGTACACTAGCCCAATGCCTGGACCCCTCAGCAAAAAATGGAAGATGGCGCCGGAGCCCGATCCGGCCGTGGCCGCGGCCCTCAACGGGTTCGCGCCGATCATCGCCCGAGTGCTGGCGCAGCGTGGCCTGACGACGCGCGCCGCCGCCGAGGCGTTTCTGGCCGGCGAAGCCATCGCCTCAACCGATCCGCTGGCGCTCACCGGCCTGCCCGAGGCTGTCGACCGGCTGGGCCGCGCGATCGAGGGCCACGAGTTGGTGGTGGTGTACGGCGACTATGACGTCGACGGCGTCACCGCCACGGCCCTGATGGTGCAGGTGCTCTCCGCGCTCGGCGCCGAGGTGCGTCCCTACATCCCACATCGCGAAGAAGAAGGCTATGGCCTCAATCACGAAGCCGTGCGCACGCTGGCCCAACAGGGCGCGAAGGTCGTGTTGACCGTCGACTGCGGCATCCGCTCAGTGGCCGAAGCCGACACGGCCCGCGAGCTCGGCATCGACCTGATCATCACGGACCATCACGTGCCGGGCGACGAACTCCCGCGGACGTTTGCGCTGATCAACCCCAAGCAGGCCGGCGACATCTATCCCGAGAAGATGCTGGCCGGCGTCGGCATCGCCTACAAACTCGCGCAGGGCCTCGTGCGAGCCGCGGCGGCGAAGGCCGGCGGCGCGTCGCCGATCATGGGGTCTGACGTGCTGGACCTCGTCGCGCTGGGTTCGGTCGCGGACCTGGCGCCG
Organism: Anaerolineales bacterium; assembly: GCA_044226485.1. GTDB lineage: Bacteria > Chloroflexota > Anaerolineae > Anaerolineales > UBA6663 > UBA6663. Next base: position 499,603 of record JBGAGY010000003.1, on the reverse strand, counting down.
CTGACCGGCGAGAACCGCGTCCTTGTGCGGCAAGGCTTGCAGGTGATGAATCGGCCGCCGGATCGGATCCGGCGCGAAGGTCTGCGGTCGATGTTCCTGAGCGCAGGCATCAAGCCCGGGAAGATCGATGCGGGCACGATCGGATTCGTGATCGGGCCGCGCCTCAACGCAGCCGGCCGACTCGAGTCGGCACTCGACGCCTATGAGCTCATGACGACGGGCGACATCTATCGCGCCGGATATCTGGCACAGCAGCTCGAGGTGCAGAACCGCGAGCGTCAGGCGCTCACGCGCGAAACTCATCTGCGCGCCCGCGAACTGGCTCTGGCGCGCGATCCCGAGGCGCGATTGCTCTTCGCGGCCCATCCGGACTTTCGCCACGGCATCGTCGGGCTGGCCGCCTCACGTCTGACCGAGGAGTTCTATCGGCCGTCGATCGTGGCGCGCATCGAAGACGACACGGTTCGAGCCTCGTGCCGCAGCATCAAGGAGTTCCACATCACCAACGCCCTCGACGAGTGCGCCCAGCTGCTGATCAAGCACGGCGGACACGCCGCGGCGGCGGGCTTCACGGTGGCCACCAGGGATCTCGCTGAGCTCGAGGCGCGGCTGCGCGCAATCGTGGCGCGCGAGCTCGATGGGCTCGATCTGCGACCCACTGTGAACATCGATGCCGAGGTCAGGTTCTCGGACCTCACGCCGGCTCTGGCTCACGAACTCGTCCGGTTCGAGCCATGTGGATTCGGCAACCCCACGCCGGTGTTGGCCACACGCCGGGCGCGCGTGCGTGCCATGCGGACGATGGGCAGCGACGGCTCGCATCTCCGCCTGACGCTGCAGGACAACGGCCTCACCCTCGAGGCGATCGGTTTCGGTTTCGGTTCCTGGGCGCAGCGGCTTGAAGTCGGGCAGGCGGTCGACCTCGCTTACACGTTCGAGATCGGAGAATGGAACGGCGAGCGCCGATTGGAGCTGAAGCTCCGCGACCTGCGAGCGGCTGAGTAGATCAACGAGCGCGACGTCGCCTGGCGAGCCGCGTCTCGATGAGGGCCGCCACCAGCCAGAGCGCGGCCGTTGCCAGCGAAACCGTCAGCCCAAGCGTCACCGACGCCGGCGCAAACGTGAAGGTCACGGTGTGCCGGCCGGGGCTCAATGCCACGCCGCGAAAGACGATGTCGGTCGCGACGATCGGCGTTTCTTCCCCATCGACCGTCGCTTTCCAGCCAGGATAGTTGGCGTCGGTCAACACCAACAGGCCGGGCCCGGTAGCCTCAAGGACGATCCGCTCAGCCGAGTACTCGACGAACTCCACATCTGGCGAAGCTGTTGATGCCGAAGGTAGCGCGCGCAAGGCCGGCAGCAACAGGGCCGTGTCCTCAGGCGCGAAGCCGGGATCGCTCATGCGGCTCAACGCATCCGCCGATGTCCCGACCACTGCTGTGCCTTTCGCCACGAACGCTCGCGGCAGACGGTCGAGCACTTCGTAGATCTTGACGTCGCCGCTATGAGCCAACCGATAGGCGCGCAAGGGCACCGATTGAAACGCGCCCGATTGCGTGGCGATGACGGTCAGCGCCTGTACGGTCGCCGGCCCGGTGATATCGATCGCTTCGGGCGCGAAGGGCAGATCGATCAGGCTGTGACCGGCCCCGAAAATCAACTCGGCCCGCGACTCGCCGCGGATGATGGTCAGACGACCGCCGCCGTCTGAAAGCACGCCGAGACGATCTGCTGGAAAGTCAGGGTCGATCGGCAGGCGCGTCGTATCGCCGGCCGCCAGGCTTCGCGCGAGCAGGGTGTCGTAGTAGACGCCGTCGAGCCAGACATCGCCGGTCTTATCGGTGATCAACCAGCGGGCGTTGACCAGGGCCAGCCAGCGCGGGTCAGGCGCCGCCGTCACGTGTTCGCGCAGGCGGCCATCGCTCGAGAGTTCGCCGGTGAAGAGCGACGTGAACTCGGCGTACGCGCGCGTCGGCAGGATTCCGCCGTCGAAGCCATCGACGCTGGGCACATGCCAGGTCAGCGCCAGGTTGGGCGACAGCACCTCCTTGTGCTTGGTCGCGACGATCAGGGTTTCGAGGCCGGCCGTCGATAGTTGCGGGCCGTAGAGGTCGCGCAGTTCGCCCAGGTCGCCGGGGTCGAACTGCAGCGCTGACATCGACACGACGCGGCCCGGCGGCGCGCCCTCGGTCGTCGAGCGCGCAGGATCCACGAGCAGTTGAAGAAGAGCAGGGCGAAGGCTCGTGTAAGCCTCAGGCGCCGTCACATCGGCCAGGAGCGGCAGCGCGCGAGCGCCAAGGCCGATCTCGAGAGTCGCGGTCGCCACGGCCAGCCAGGACCAGCGTGGGCCGCCGCCCCGCCAGAGCACGGCGAGCAGCATGGCGAGTGCCACGCCCCAGCCGGCCAGGTCGATCCACGCCGGCGCGCCGATGGGCCCGGTCTCGCCCGCCGGCGTCCGTCCGATCGACAGCGCCACGCCGGCGAGGAGCGCCACGGCGATGATCGTGGCGGCCCAGCGAGTGCGCGGCCCAGCGGCCCTGAGTGCATCGAGGCCCAGGCCCGCCAGAAGGGCGACCCCCGCAGCGAAGAGAAACAGCCAGCGGGCGGGCACCCGGAATAGATTGAAGGGCGGGAAGAAGGCCAGCCCGGCGTAGATCGGGTCATACGCGCCGAATGCGAAAGCCAGACCGACCCACGTGATCACCAGAGCCGGCCAGCGACGTCGATCGGTGCCAGAACCGATGACGGCGAGGCCAAGGGCGATCAACCCGGGCGAGGCCACGAACTCAGTGAACAGGCTGCGAGAGTAGCCCGGCAGCAGCGCGAGGCTGAGCAACCGCGGATCCAGCGAGAATGACACGGCGTCGCGCCACTCGAGGCCGCCGCTGCGCAAAGAGAGCTGCTGCAATTCAGCGGTGGGCAGCAATTGGCCCGCAGCGAGCAAGGCGGCGATCAGGGCCGCGCCGATGAGCGGGACAAGGCCCGCAGCCGCCGCGATGAGGCGCGTCGTCCAACGCCCCGAAGTGCTCGCGACGCGTTCGGTCACGACCCACAGGGCGGCGCCAAGGCCCGAGATGACGACGCTCTGCGTGTGGCCGGCGAGCACCTGCATGGCCACCACAAGGCTGGCCAGCAAGAGCCGGCGAGTGCGTGACAAGGAACCGGCGGTCAGGATCCATATCAGCCATGGGAACCATGCCAGTGCCTGGAACTGGTTGATATGTTCGGCCTGAGCCAGCAGGTAACCGCCAAGCGCGAAAGTCGTGGCGGAGAGCACGGCCGCGGCCCGGCTGAGCGACAGGGCGCGGCGCGCGAGCCCGGCCATGCCCAGCCACGCAAGCACGGCATGCAGACCGAGGCTGATCTTCACGGCCAGCGGGGCGCTGAAGGGCGCCACAAGCCAGTTGGGGGGATACAGGACGCCGGTTTGAGGGTTGGCCAGGAAGGGCACCCCCATGAAGATATCCGGCGTCCACAAAGGGAGACGAAGGTCGCGCAACGCCGCGGCCCGGGCATCCCAGTAGGGATAGAAGTAAAGAAACATGTCGCCGCGGGCGAGGATCAGGTTCGTGCACAGCAGCGGGGCCAGGACGGCGACTACGAGGCCGATGCCCAGCCAGAGTGCCCAGAGACGACGCATGGGCCAACTGTACCTGATTCTTTCATGGCGCAAGAAACCGGGAGTGCGAACGACGGTTCTCATGGACTGAGGCTTGGCGTTCGCACTCCCGGTTTCTCATCCCGTCGGCGTTCGCACTCCCGGTTTCTTGGCCCCTGACGCGCTAAACAACCGCTAACGCCGAAACACCCGGGTTGACGATACGATCGTGGCATGAAACCGATTGCCGCTGTGGCCCTGGTCGTCGGCGTGACGCTGGCTGCCTGGGTGGGCCTGCGCTGGGCCGGAACCGGCCCTGAGATCTGGACGGACTGGAAGCCAGATGGTTGCCTGTTCGCCAACTGCTATTGCGAGCCGATCCGCTCACAGTTCGTGCGACAGACCGTGGCGACTGAGTCGAACCTGGGCTTCCTGGCCGTAGGTCTCGCGGCAGCAGTCGGCCTGTTCGATGGCCGTGATCAACGACGCTGGATCGCCGCTGCCGTCGTGCTGGCGACGGCCTTCGGTTCGACGTTCTATCACGCGTCGTTGACTCGCCTCGGTGATTGGGCCGACCTGATGGGGACGTTCGGGCTCGTGGTGTTGTTCGGTTCCCTGTCGGCGTGGCGCCGCTGGCCGACCGGACACGTGCCGATCGCAGCCAGCGCCGCCGTGGTGCTGGCCATTGGGGGCGTTCAGATGGTCGTGGCGCCGTCGCTGCAGCAGGTGATGCTCGGCATCCTGGTGGTGGTGGCGGGCTGGCTGGAGGCTCGCGCACCAGCCCCACAGGGCCGGCGCGGCTGGCTGTGGGCTGGCCTGGTCTGCTTCGTGGTCGGCGGCGCGGTGTGGCTGGGCAGCTCGGCCGGTGTCTTGCCGTGCTGGCCCAAGGCGCCGATAACCTGGCACGGCGTGTGGCATCTCCTGGCGGCCGGCGGCGCGGGCCTGCTCTGCCGTTACCACCTGCCGTTGTTGCCCTCGCGCGCGGCCTGACACCGACCTTTATGCGAAGGCGGGGCATGGCGCTAATCATCAGCGCCATGCCCCGCCTTTTCGTTCAACCCCAATCTCGCGGTGATGCTATTCCAACAACGCCAACAACACCGGCAGCAGTTGCTTCTTGCGGCTGACCAGCTCGGGCGCGTCAAGCGTCCCATCGGGCAGCCGTCGATAGGGAAGATCGTTCAGTCGCTCCACCTGGCCGGCCAGTACGAGACGGCTGCCGCCGTCGACGACATCAGTGACCATCAGGATCATCAGGCCAAGGCCGCGCGCCGCGCAGGACTTCTCGAGGCCGCTGGCGATCTCGGGCAACCGGCTGTTGAGTTCTTCGAGGTTGGCGACCTCGACCTGTGCGACGCCGAACTTCATGTCGCGGGCTTCGTAGAGTTTGAAGTCCGCGCTCAAGATCGAATCGATGTCGCGGTTGGCGAGGGCGGCGCCGGCCGCCAGCACCGCCTGACCGAAGTCCGTGACACCTTCGTACTGCAGATCGGAGACCTTGCCATCAAAGGCCGTTGCGGCGAGTCGTTCAGCGGCCCGACGATCGCGATCGGTCGTGGTCGGCGAGCGCAGGACGAGCGTGTCTGAGCAGACGCCGGCGAGCAACACGGCAGCGATCGTGCGCGGCGGGGTCAGGCCGGCGGCCAGGATGCGTTCAGCGACGAGCGTCGATGTGCTGCCGACAGGCTCGACAGTGAACGGGATCGGCCGGATCGTGTTTGGATTCCCCAGCCGATGGTGGTCGAGCACCTCGAGCAGATCGGCCTCATCCAGCGCGCCGAGCGCCTGGCCCGGCTCGTTGTGATCCACGAGCACGATCTGCAGCCGGGGCGGATTGAGCACGTCGGGCGAGCGGCAGATGCCGAAGTAGCGACCGTCATCTTCGACGACGATGAAGTCGTCACGCTCTTCGCGCAGTACGCGGCTGCGGCCGTCGCGCACGCGCATCGAACGGCTGAAGGTCGGCACTGCAGTGTCGAGGGCATCCCGCGCCGCCACCGACAGCAGGCGCGCCACCGAGACCGAGTCAAGATCGACCCGGGCGTCCATCTGCCGCGATAGGAACTGGAACACGCTCGAACCGGTTACCAGGCCCAGCGGCTTGCCATCAGCGTTCACGATAGGCGCGCTGCGGCTGTCGGCCGCCACCGCCCAGGCCTCGCGCAGCGGCCGCTCGGGCAGGATCGGCGGCAGAGTCCGCGCGATGCGCTCGAACCGCGGCGACGCGTCGGCCAGGAGCGCCGGCGGCTCAAGGCCCACCGTCTTGAGCACCCAGGCCGTCTGCGGGTTGACCGATCCGGCGCGGGCAGCGATGGCGTTGGCGCCGTCGCGCTCACGCAGGAGCCAGGCATAACCCATGGCTGAGGCGATGGCGTCGGTGTCGGGATTGAGGTGGCCGATGACGTAGATAGGTGTCAGCATATGTCAGCGCGTCAGCAATTTCAGTGCCGCGACAAGGAGGCGATGTTCGACGGCGTGCATGCGTGCCGTCAGGGTGTCGAGCGAATCGTCAGGCAGGATCGGGACGCGCTCGACGACGATGAGTGGCCCCGAATCGACGCCCTCATCCGGCACAAAGTGTACCATCACGCCTGTTTCACGTAGTCCGTTGGCGCGGTGTTCGTCGAACGCGCGCGCGATCGCGTCGGTGCCTGGAAAGCAGCCGGGCAGGGCGGGGTGCAGGTTGACGACCTGCCCCGGGAAGCGCATCAGAAAGGCATTGCTCAGGACGCGCATCCAGCCCGCCAGGACGACGAAATCGGGCTCGTACGAGGCGACAAGATCCGCCAGTTCGGCGTCGTATTGGTCGCGCGGCTGGCTGAGCGGCCGTGGGCGCGCGATCGCGGGAACGCCCGCCTGGCGCGCTCGCTCCAGCCCGTATGCGTCGCGTTTGTTGGAGACGACGGCCGCCACCTGGGCGTTGAGCTCGCCGCCGCAGGCATCGAGGATCGCCTGGAGGTTGCTGCCGTTGCCCGACACGAGGACGACCAATCGACGGGTCATATCAGTCCACCACCGTCACGCCCCGCCCACCGGCTGCGAGGCGGCCGATCACGAAAGCGTCTTCGGGCAGGGCTTGTACGAGTGCATCGACGTCGCCGGCGGCGCACACGATGACGAGGCCGATGCCGCAGTTGAAGACCCGCAGCATCTCCAGCGGATCGACTTCGCCGCGGCGCTGGAGCAAATCGAAGATCGGCAACGTCGGCCAGGTGCCGCGCTGCACGATCGCGCCGAGACCCTCGGGTAACACACGCGGCAGGTTTTCGATCAGGCCGCCGCCCGTCAGGTGAGCGAGCGCCTTGATCGGGTGACCGTCGCCGGCCAGGATGGGGCCTACGACCGGCAAATAGGATCGATGCGGCGCGAGCGTCGCGTCGGCCAGGCTCCGGCCGCCAAGCTCCGGCAACGGAGCCATGAGATCGGCGTCTGCCAGGATGCGACGGATGAGCGAGAAGCCATTGGTGTGTGGGCCCGATGATGCCAGGCCGACGAGCACGTCGCCGTCCACGAGCGTCGGGCGAGGCAGAATGGCGTCGCGTTCGAGCGCCCCAACGATCGTGCCGGCCACGTCGAACTCGCCCGGCGCGTACACACCTGGCATCTCTGCCGTTTCACCGCCGAGCAGCGCAATGCCCGCCGCCGAACACGCCGCGGCCAGGCCGCGCACGACGGCCGCGATCATGTCGGGATCGAGTTTCGCCGTGGCCACATAGTCCATGAAGAACAGCGGACGGGCACCCTGCACAAGGATGTCGTTGATGCAGTGGTTGACGAGGTCGTGGCCGATGCCGTCGTAGCGGCCGACTTGAGCGGCGAGTTTGACCTTGGTTCCGACTCCGTCGGTCGAGGCGACAAGCACTGGCCGGCGCATGGCTTTGAGCGTTCCAGCGTCGTAGAGGCCGCCGAACGCGCCGATGCCGGCCAATACTTCTGGACCGTACGTGGCGCGCACGGCATCCTTCATCAAGTCGACAGCCCGGTTGCCGGCGTCGATCGAGACACCGGCTTCGGCGTAGGCTGAGACGGGATCCCTCTTCAGGTCTCCTGTAGGAAAAGTCATGGCATAACCCTGGTCTCGATCAACCGCGCGTCGACCCACGTTGGTCGCACGACTGATTGGAGATACTTCGCGCTCTGTCGGCGTCCTGTCTCGACGGCGTGGTCGGCGCCTTCATGCGAATAGAGGCGCCGAGGCCACATCTTGTCCTGGATTCGTTGTCAACTACTGGATCTCGATGTCCACGTATTGCTCTGAATAGTTCCCGTCAAGGTCCTCGGCGATGAAGCCGACATTGTAAGTGCCGGCCGGCGCGGGAACGGCGGAGTAGATCCAGGGTTCGTTGCCGAAGGTCAGCGTGTCGCCGTTTTCATAGCTGTAGTCCTGCGTGGCGATGTCATACCAGAGGTCGAGGATCGTGAAGGTGTCGCCGACCTCGGGCGTGATCTCGCTGGGCGCGCCAGTGAAGTCTGAGTTAGTGAAGCCGTAGATCACGCGCAGGTAACCTTCGGAGTCCCAGATCAACCGTGCTGAGCGCGTCTCGCCGCTCTGGAAGGTGTAGATGCCGTCGGTGGAGTAGGTTGCCTCGGAGACCTTGGCGCCGTACGTCTCGGGATTGAGCAACGCGAACGTCTGCTGGGTACCGTCCGAGATGACGTAGATCGACGGCTCCCAGGTGAAGTCGAGCGACACGGGGCTGGGTCCCCAGTCGGGATACGCGACGCCGTTGACCTGGCGCGACGTCGGCGACTCGACGAAGTCCTGATCGGCGAACAGGATCGCGTTGCGCGACGTGTCGTAGTACCCGACGAACAGGTAGATGTAGCCCAGGTTGTCGCCCGTGATCTGCGTCGAGAAGTCGATGGGACGATCGGCGGTCGTGGTCGTGGCAGACACTTGAATTGGCGCCATCGTCAGGTTGCCGGCCGCTGGAGCCACCAGCTGCGCAGGATCCACGTTGACCACCGGCTGGCTGCGTTGCGGCAGTTCACCGCCGGTGTAGAACGCGTACAAAAAGTCGTCCCACAGTGATGTGGCGGCAAACCGCGATGCGATGGAAGCATACGAGTTCGGCCCGCCGACGTCGGTGCGGTAGAGATCCGAATTCGGGAAGTAGATCGAGATGCCGTAGGCGCCCGGTCGTTCGGGTCCGGAGCGCTCGCTCAGGATGGCGGTGCTCAGCGAGTCGAGCAAGCCGCGAGCCGCCTCGACCACCGACGGGTCGCCTGACTCTTGCGCGGCAAGCGCCGCGAAGTGGGCGAGGTCAATGTAGCTCGGCGCGACCTGTTCGCCGAAGATGCTGGTGAAGGGCTGGGCATACGTGCGCGCCCGCGCCACGGTCCGCGGCGCCTGTTTGTTGAGCACTTGCGCGAACGAGTCGAGCTGGCTCATGACGGCCGGCAGCTGTGTCAGGTCGACGGCCGTCATCGTGGCCGACTTGCCTGTGGCGTCGGCCACAGCGTTGGCGCTGGCCAGCCGGCCGTTGAGGTAGTCCTGGCGCAGGCCGTCGTCGCGGATGCGCAGGTCGTTGACGATGTAGTTATCGACCACCGAGCGGGCCAGGTCGGCGCCCGTTGCCGATTCGTTCTGCTCGAGTTCGCCAAGGATGGCCGCATACGGCCAGCCGATGCCAGGCTCGACTTCCTGAGACGCGACAGCGTAGCGCGCATACGGCTGTACCGCCGCAAACACCTCAAGATGGGCCATCAGGCAGGCGTCGAAACCGAGGAAATCGAGCTGCTGGATCCCGACCTCGTTCTGGATCCGGCCCAGAGCGCGATCGAGCTCCATGAGGTAGAGCAGGTCCCCGAAGCTGCGCGCAATCGCCACGTCGTCGGCCCCGACACCTCGGGCGGAGGGATCCGACCAGCCGCCCGGCCAGCCCATGCCATGGTCCGACAGGATCAGGGCATAGTGGTCGGCAGGATGGTTCTGCACCGCCCAGGCGACGAAATCGACTAGCGTGTCGCCGTCGGCCATGTTGGCTTCGCCGATGTCATCGAACGGCGAGTTGAGCGCGCCAAGGTCGTTGTCGGCCTGCAGAGTGTAGCGCCGTGTCGTCGACCAGTTGCCGTCGCCGCGGAAGCCGCCCGCATAGCGATCGATCTGAGACACCACAGTGACTCGATCTGATGACCCGATCGCTTCGGCCTCGTTGAGGTCAAGGAAGATGTCTTCCTCGAGCACTTCGTCATCGCCGTCCTGATAGAGCATGACCGTCCAGGTGCCGCCGCCAACATCGCCGGAGGGTTGAGCCGCGGGCACCCGCGTCGGCCGAGGTGTGCGCGTCGCGACGGGCCCGTCGACGGCGTTGCCGGCCGCATCCTGAGTGGCCGCGATGGATTGCTCGGTGGCCAGCTGGCTCTCGAACTCGCGCAACGACGCCTCATCTATGACGCAGGCGCTCAACGACAGGCTGGCGATCAACATGACAGGCAGGGTTTTACGCATGAGGTCCATAGAAAAGCATTATCTCAGAATCGGCCCGGCAAACTGACTCACACACCAGCGATTGACGACCGACCAAGGTTGAACAGCCCTACAAGCCGCGCCGTACGGTGTTCGTCAATCGCCCGTCTGCAGCGCTCTCCACCCGATGTCGTGCCGGAAGTGCGCGCCTTCGAATGAGACACCGGATACCGCGGCGTACGCCCGGGCGAGGGCGGCGGCGATGTCGGCGCCCCAACCGCTGACGGCCAGGACGCGCCCACCAGCGGTCACCACCTGGCCCTCGCGTTCGGCGGTGCCGGCATGGAACACGTAGGCAGCGTCGAATTCGCTGTCGAGCCCCGTGACCGGGCGACCTTTTGGATAGGCACCCGGATAGCCCTCAGAGGCCATGACGACGCAGGCTGCGGCGCCGGATCTCCAGACGAGGTCGATCTCACCGAGGCGTCCGTTGGCGCAGGCGTCGAGGACGTCGACCAGATCGGTCTCGAGCAGCGGCAGGATGACCTGAGTCTCTGGGTCGCCGAAGCGCGCGTTGTACTCGAGCACACGCGGGCCGTCGGGTGTCAGCATCAGGCCCGCGTAGAGCACGCCGACGAACCGGCGGCCCTCCTCGCGCATGCCGTCGACGGCGCGTTGCAGGACGTTGTGCGAGACGTCCTCGAGGAAGGCGCTCGTCGCGATCGGGGCTGGGGCGTAGGCCCCCATGCCGCCGGTGTTGAGGCCCGTATCGCCGTCGCCGACCCGCTTGTGGTCTTGCGCCGGCGGCATGACGCGCACGGTCTCGCCGTCGCTGAAGGCCAATACCGAAACCTCGGGGCCGGTCAGCCGTTCCTCGATCACGACCTCGTCGCCGGCCGAGCCGAACTCGCGATCGAGCATGATCTGGCGCAGCGCGGCCTCGGCGTCGTCCGCGCAGTCTGGCACGATCACGCCCTTGCCGGCCGCGAGGCCCGAGGCCTTGATCACGACCGGGTGGTCGATGCCGAGGAGGTATTTCAGCGCGTCGTCGTGGCTCCGGAACACGCCGTAGCGCGCGGTCGGGATGCCATGGCGGGCCATGAAGTCTTTGCTGAAGGCCTTGCTGCTCTCGATTTCGGCGGCGGCCTGGTTCGGGCCAAAGACCGCCACGCCAGCGGTGCGCAACGCGTCCGCCAGGCCAGCGGCCAGCGGCGCCTCGGGCCCGACGACCACCAGATCGACGCGCTTCTCCGCCGCAAACGCGACCAGCGCCTTCACATCCTCGGCGCCGATAGCCACGTTGACGACGTTCGGGCCGAGGCGCGCCGTGCCCGCGTTGCCGGGCGCGACCCACAGATGCCCGAGCTTCGGAGAGGCACTCAACTTCCAGGCGAGCGCGTGCTCGCGGCCCCCCGAACCGATGAGAAGGATGTTCATGTTCGTGCGGCCCCCAACCGCCATCAAGCGATCGATCGCTCGAACCCCGTCTTCGTTTGCGACGGATCTACCTCGAGCGGATAGACGCCTGTGAAGCAGGCGTTGCAATAACCGCCCGTCCGGCCGAGCGCAGCCATCATGCCGTTGATCGACAGATAGTGCAGGCTGTCGCAGTCGATGTGATCGCGGATCTCGTCGATCGTCAGCCGATGGGCGATCAGTTCGTCGTACGTGCCCATGTCGACGCCCATAAAGCACGGGTGCGCGATCGGCGGACAGGTGATGCGCATGTGCACCTCGCGCGCGCCGGCCTCGCGTAACAGCCGCACCAACGGCCCCGAGGTCGTGCCGCGGACGATGCTGTCGTCGATCACGACCACGCGTTGCCCGCGCAGATTCTCTTCGAGCGCCAGGAATTTGAGCGCGACGCCCTGCTTGCGCAGCGAATCGGTCGGCTGGATGAAGGTCCGGCCGATGTAGCGATTCTTGATGAAGCCGTCGTTGGTGGGCAGTCCGCTGATCCGCGAATAGCCGATGGCAGCCGGTGTGGCCGAGTCGGGCACCGGGATGACGACGTCGGCGTCGGCCGGCGCTTCGCGCGCAAGCTCTTCGCCGAGCCGCTGGCGCACCTGGTGCGTGCTGAGCCCATCCCAAAAGCTGTCGGGCCGCGAGAAGTAGATGTGTTCGAACGTGCAGCGCGCGAGCTGCTTCTCGGCCGGCAGCGCCTGCCGCACGCGCAGGGCGCTGTCGGTGAGCGCCACGATTTCGCCGGGCTTGACCTCGCGGATCGCCTGGCAGCCGAGGGTGTGCAGCGCGCCGGTCTCGCTGGCCACGACGTGGCCGCCGTTGGGCAGCCGCCCGATGCTGAGCGGGTGGAAACCCCACGGGTCGCGCACAGCGTAGACGCCGTCGTTGGTCAGGATCGCGAGGCAGTAGGCGCCGCGCCACTTTGGCATCGTGTCCTGGATGCGATCGACCCAGCTGTCGCCCTGAGCGCCCGCCAGCATCATGATCATGACTTCGCTGTCGGAGCCCGCCTGCAGCCCTATGCCTCGAGCGAGCAATCCGCGACGCAGCTCAGACGTGTTGAGCAGATTGCCGTTGTGCGCCAGCCCGACCGGGCCGTGGATCGTCTCGATGACGTACGGCTGCGCGTTGCGCGCATTCGACGAACCCGTCGTCGAGTAGCGCGTGTGCCCGATCGCGAACTTGCCGGTCATCGGCGCCAGGTTGGTCGGCGTGAACACCTGCGCCACCAGGCCCACGTCTTTGTGCAGCCGGATCGCGTGGCCGTCGCTGACGGCCAGGCCAGCGGCCTCCTGCCCTCGGTGTTGCAGGGCATACAGCCCGAAGAACGCCATGCGAGCGACGTCTTCGTTTGGTGCGTAGATGCCAAGCACGCCGCATTCATGTTGGGGATGATCGGTCATTCTTCCTCCGTCGGGGTCGGATGGATCAGGGCCTCGATGCGTGCCACGAGCGCAAGGCGTTCAGCCTCGTCAGCGGCGCAGACGTTGACGTGCCCGAGCTTGCGGCCCGGGCGCGGAGCTTTGTCGTATAGATGAAGATGCGCCCCGGGCACACGCAACATCTCGCGTTGGGGCGGCACACTTCCGATCAGGTTGATCATGGCACACGCGCCGCGCGCCGCGGTGTCGCCGAGCGGCCAACCCAGCACGGCCCGCACGTGGTTCTCGAACTGACTTGTGACTGCGCCGTCCTGGGTCCAATGGCCGGAATTGTGGACACGCGGTGCCATCTCGTTCGCCATGAGGAGGTCGCCGACCTGAAAGAGTTCGATCGCCAGCACGCCGACGTACTCGAGCGCATCGAGGACCTTGCGCGCAAGCGCCTCGGCCTGGCTCTGCAGCTCGGCCGACCAGCGGGGCGCCGGCGCCAGCGACAGGCGCAAGATGCCGTCGCGATGATGATTCTCGGTGAGGGGGTAGAACGCCACACCACCGTCGCGGCCGCGCACGGCCAGGATCGACAACTCGCGATCGAACGCCACAAAGGCCTCAACGATCGCCGGGGCCCCGTCGATGGCGGCCCAGGCCGTCGAGAGGTCGGCAACTGAGCGCAGGACGGCCTGACCTTTGCCGTCGTAGCCGAGGCGCCGAGTCTTGAGCACGGCCGGCAAACCGATCTCGACCACCGCTGCGTGAAGCTCAGCCTCAGTCGAGACGGGGCGCATGGGCGGGATCGGGATGTCGAGCCGGGCGAACAGGGCTTTCTCCGCTGCGCGATCTTGAGCGGTGGCAAGGGCCGCCGCGCTGGGATACACAGGCACGTGTGCGCTGAGCCATGCAACCGACTCGGCCGGGACGTTCTCGAACTCGAACGTCACCACGTCGATCCCGCCGGCCAGGCGTTCGAGCCCCGCAGGGTCAGCGTAACCGAGCGGCACGACCTGCGCTGCCACGGCCGCTGACGGATCGCCGGCCGGTTCCAATACGCGGCAGTTGACGCCCAACGGCGCCGCCGCAAGCGCCAACATCCGGCCGAGTTGGCCGCCGCCGACAATGCCCAGACGTTTCACGCGGCGGCTCCGCGACGCGGGTCAGGCTGGTCGAGCACACTCTGCGTCTGGCGTCGACGGAACTCGGCGAGCGCCGCCTTGAACTCGGGATGTGCGTTGGCGACAATCGCGGTCGCCAGCAACGCGGCGTTGATCGCTCCCGCGCGCCCGATCGCCAGGGTGCCGACGGGAACACCGGCCGGCATCTGGACGATGGACAGAAGCGAGTCGAGGCCGTTGAGTGTTTTCGACTGCACCGGCACGCCGAGGACGGGCAGTGCCGTCTTGGCCGCGCACATCCCGGGCAGATGCGCCGCGCCGCCCGCGCCGGCGATGATCACCTCGAGCCCGCGCGCTTCGGCCGATCCGGCGTACTCGAAGAGCAGATCCGGCGTGCGGTGGGCCGAGACGACTTTCACTTCGTGCGGCACGCCCAACGCTTCGAGCGTCGCTGCCGCGTGCTGCATCGTCTCCCAATCCGACTGCGAACCCATGATGATGCCGACCATGATGTCTTTTGCGCCGGGCGATCGGCTATGGGCGATTTACCGGGCACTCGCCAGCCGGCAGAAAACCGCTCATCACCCTCACGCGGCGCAATTCCTCCTTAGTCTTTCGTCTGCCGGGTACACGCCGGGCACGAACGCCAGGCCCGTCAGGCGTTCGTAGATGTTGATGTAGCGTTGGGCGGCCGAAACCCAGAGCGTGTCGTCCATCACAGGCGGCTCGCCCTCGCCTCGATAACCCTTCGCGGCGTAGGCGAGGCGCACGAATTCCTTGTCGTAGTTCTCGGGCTCGAGGCCTGCCTCGAATCGCTCGACGTAGCTGTCGGCCAGCCAGTAGCGCGACGAGTCGGGCGTGTGCACCTCGTCGATCAGGAGCAACCGGCCGTCGGCGGCTCGCCCGAACTCATACTTGGTGTCGACCAGGATCAGGCCGGCCTGCGCGGCCAGGGCCTGACCGCGCTTGAACACTGCCAGCGCGGCTGCCATGGTCGCGTCCCAGGTGTCCGAGTCGATCAGGCCCTGCTCGACCACCTCGGCACAGGTCAGGCGTTCGTCGTGTCCGCTCGGTCCGCCCTTCGTGGTCGGGGTGATGATTGGCTCCGGCAACGCCTGGTTTTTTCGGAGGCCCTCGCCGAAGCGGTGGCCATAGATCTCGCGCTCGCCGAGTTCATAGCGCCGCCACAGCGCGGTGCCGGTGACACCCGTGATGTAACCGCGGACGATCACCTCGACCGGAAACGGAGACGCGGCCTGCACGATGGCCGCGTTCGGGTCGGGGAGGGAGATCAGGTGGTTGTCGACCAGATCGCGGGTCTGCTCGAACCACCAGCCCGAGAGCTGGTTGAGCACCTGGCCTTTGTAAGGCACAGCCGCCAGGATCCTGTCAAAAGCCGACAGCCGATCCGTTGTGACGATCAGCCGTCGGCCGTCGGTCAGCGAGTACCACTCCCGCACCTTGCCTTCGCCGCGCCCCGGCAAACCGAGATGCGTCTCACGCAGCGCAAGCGGCAAGGCCTGTTTGATCTCGTCGACAGATAACATAGTCAGGTCGTCAGATCGGTCACTGGTTCAGAGTCTGAAGAACGCGCCTCGCGCTCTAGATCGCCTTCACGCCATTCTGGAACAGCGCCAGGCCGAGGCGCCCGGCGAAGCCACGGGTGTGATGTGGGTGCTGGTGAGCGTGAATGTGATTTTCCGGGTGCGGCATCAATCCAAGGACGTTGCCGGCCGGGTTGCACACACCCGCGATGTCGGCGATGGAGCCGTTCGGGTTGTCTGGATAGCGTTCGTCGGCCGGCCCGCCATCGGGCCGCGCGTAGACGAGCGCGATCTGATCGTCGACGTTGAGATCGGCCAGCAGCGACGGATTGGCCAGCGTGAAGTTGCCTTCGCCATGCGCGATCGGGCAATCGATCAACTCGTTCAGGCCGCGCGTCCACAGGCAATGGCGCGAGCGCGCCCGCAACGTGACCCAGCGGCATTCGAAGTGCCCGCTGGCGTTGAAGGTCAGCGTCGCGTACGGGCGGCCGTGGTCGGCGTTGAGGCCCGGCAGGAACCCGGCTTTGACCAGGGTCTGGAAGCCGTTGCAGATTCCGATCACGGGCTTGCCGCTTTCGATGAACCCCGCCATCTCTTCGGCGAAGTAGGTGCGCAGGTCAAGGCCCATCAACCGCCCGGCTCCGAGCGCGTCGGCATAGGCGAAACCGCCAGGCAGCACGAGCATCTGGTATTGCGCCCACGGGCGTCGATCGTGTCGGAGCGTGTTCAGATGCGCGATCTCGGGCTCGGCGCCGGCGAGGCGCAGCGCATCGGCGACGTCGCCGTCGCGGTTCGTGCCGTTGGCATGCAGGATCAGAGCGCGCGGTGTCGTCATAGGATCTTGGCCATCATGATCTCGTCCACGTACACGCCGTCGACGCAAAGGCTCTGTCGCGACGTGCCCTCGATGTCAAAGCCCATCTTCTTATAAAGCGCGAGCCCGGCGGCGTTGTGCGGCATGACCGTCAACTCGAGCCGATGCGCCCCCCAACCGCGCGCCCAGGCTTCGAGCTCGGTGAAGAGCGCCGTGCCGATGCCCCGGCCCTGGAAGCCCTCGCGAATGCCGATGAAGACATACACCTTGTGCCGGGTCCGGTTGAAGTGGCCGCCCATTGCGCCGAGGTAGCCGACCGGTTCGCCGTCGACCTCGGCCAGGAGCATGGCCTGATTGCCCGCCGCCTTCATCGCGCGAAAGCGTGACGCCTGTTCCTCAACGGTCGTCGCGCGCTCGCCGGGCTCGAACATCATGAAGCGCGTCTCGTCGTCGATCCGTCGGGCGAGCGCCAGCCACGCCTCAGCGTCGTCTTCGGCGGCGTGGCGGATCGTCAGGCCGGGTTGAGCCATGCTTTCACCAGTTCAGCCACCGGCACGTCGACGATCATGTCGACGCGCGTCGAGATCGTCAATCGACCCGAGTCGGTGACCAGGCCCAGACGTGCCGCGGGCAGACCCGCAAACCTCGCGACGAATGCGTCAACGTGCGCGGGCGCTACCTCGACCAGCAATCGCCCGTTCGACTCGCTGAACAACTGCACGAACGGCTCGCCCTCCGGCAACGTCAACGCCAGGCCCAGCCGCCCGCCGATACACATCTCCGCCGCGGCCACCGCCAACCCGCCTTCACTCAGGTCGTGGCAGGCCGCCACGATCCCCTGCGATATCGCGTCATGCAGCGCCTGGTACAGCTCGGGCGCCCGATCGACAGGCCCCGGCACGTCGCACGACGCTTCACGCTCTGCGCTCGCCGCGCCGACCGCCTTCCACACGTGCGCGCCAGCCATCTCGGCGCGGGTGGCGCCGACCAGGAAGAGATGATGCCCCGCGCACTTGAGATCGCTGGTGACGGCCGTGCGGACGTCATCGATCAGGCCGATGGCCGAGATGAGCAGGGTCGGCGGGATCGCATGCCGTTTGCCATCCGTGCCCAGGTATTCGTTGTTGAGCGAGTCCTTGCCTGAGATGAAGGGCGTTCCATAGTAGATCGCGGCGTCGTGGCACCCGCGCGCGGCCTCGAGCAGGCTGCCCAACGTCTCAGGGCGAGTCGGGTCGCCCCAGCAGAAGTTGTCGAGGATGGCGATGCGGCTCGGGTCGGCGCCGACAGCCACAGCGTTGCGGATCGCTTCATCGATGACGCTCCACGCCATCCGGTAGGCGTCGCGCTTTCCGAAGTCCGGATTCAGCCCGTTGCTGAGGACGATGCCTCGCGTGCCTGCCGTGCCGGTCGGTTTGATGACGGCTGCGTCCGCCGGGCCGTCATGCTGCAGGCCCGTCAAGGGTTTGACGACCGTGCCGCCGAGGATCTCGTGATCGTAGACTCGGATCACATCAGCCTTCGTCGCGATGTTTGCATCGCGCAACAGTCGCAGAAGCACCTGGCCGTAAGAAACGCCCGCTGGGGCGACAACGGGCGTAGCCGCCGCCTCGCGCGATTCCGACGCCGTGACCGTTGCCTTCAGATGCCGCTGCGGTATTCCATCGTGGAGGAAGTCGTTGGCGAGGTCGAGCACGCGCCTGGCGCCGTACGCCACGCGCAGGCGGCCGCTTTCATTGAAGGCGCCGATGTCGGTCAACTCGACATCGAACGTCGCGCAGATGTCTTGCAGGGCCTGAAGCGTTGCGACGGGCACCGCCAGGACCATGCGCTCCTGAGCCTCCGACAGCCAGATCTCCCAGGGCGCCAGGCCCGCGTACTTCAGCCGCACCGTCGCCAGGTCGACGTCGGCGCCGCAGCCCGATGCCATCTCGCCCACCGCCGACGACAGCCCGCCGGCCCCGCAGTCTGTGATGGCGTGGTACAACCCGAGGTCACGGGCGCGCACGATGACTTCGATCAGGCCCTTCTCGACGATCGGGTCGCCGATCTGCACCGACGCGCCGGCCACCTCGCCCGTCTGCGCATCCATGGTCATCGACGAGAAGGTCGCGCCGCGCAGCCCGTCGCGCCCGGTCCGCCCGCCGAGGACGATGACACGGTCGCCGGCTTGTGGCGTGCGCGGGTGTTTGTCCTTGGGCGCGATCCCGACGCAGCCACAGAACACGAGCGGGTTCGATGTGTAGCCGGGGTCATACCAGATCGCGCCGTTGACGGTCGGCAGCCCGATCTTGTTGCCGTAGTCCTTGATGCCGGCCACCACGCCCGAGCGCACTCGACGCGGATGCAACACGCCGCCGGGCAACGTGGCCGGATCGACGTCTTGCGGACCGAAGCAGAGGATGTCGGTCGATGCAATCGGCCGGGCGCTTACGCCCAGGACGTCGCGGATGACGCCGCCCAGCCCCGTGTTCGCGCCGCCGAACGGCTCGATCGCTGACGGATGGTTGTGCGTTTCGACCTTGAACGACACCTCGTGCGCATCGTCGAAGTCGATGATGCCTGCGTTGTCCACAAAGGCCGACCGCACCCACGGCGCTTTGATCGCCTCGGTGGCGGAGCGGAGGTAGGTCTTGAGGAGGCCGTCGATCTCCGACGGTAGACCACCGACCGCTGACAGCAGACTCTCAGATCCGAGAGGCGTCTCTTCAGCGGTCTGCCGTCCACCGTCATCGGTTACCTGGATCAGCGCCTTGAACGTTTTATGCACGCAATGCTCGCTCCACGTTTGAGCGATCATCTCGAACTCGACGTCGGTCGGGTCGCGGCCTTCGGCGGCGAAGTAGGTCTGGATGGCGCGCATCTCGGCGAGGTCCAGGGCGGCGCGGCGATCCTGGGAGAGCCCGAGCAGCGCAGCGTCGTCGAGGCCGCGCACCAGGATGGTGTCGGTGGCGTCTGTGCTCTGAGCGACGGCCGGGAAGTGCGGCACGATCTCGCCCAACGTGTAGTGCTGGATGACTGCGTTGGCGAGCAGCCCGCGAGCGAGTTGATGGAGCAGGGAGGGATCGCCCGTTTTCGAGCGGACGTCGAAGCGCAGGCCAGTGGCCGCGCGGGCCACGGCCTTGACGCCGAGTTGATGCGCGCCGCGCACGATCTGCTCGGCCACAGGGTCGGTGACGCCGGGCCGATAGGCGACTTCAATGATGTGTTGGGCAGACCTGGATGCGTGCGCTGGGTGATCGAAGCGCCGCCACTCGGCTTTCTCGGCCACGGGGTCACTGAGCAGGAGCGACACGAGGCGATCCTGATCGTGAGCCGTGAGCGCGCCTTCGATGAAGTACAGATCCGACGCCGAGATGTGCGTCACCGCCTCGAGGCCCAACGCGTGAGCGTCGTGCAACAAACCGCGTGATCGCGGATCGTCGGGGCGGCGGGGCGAAACGACCAGACAGTGGATGAGTTCCGTCATGTGTCCTCGATCGAGCGGGCTGGTGAGTCGCAGCCGACGACGAGTGACCCGGGCCTAAGCTCCGGGTCGTCGTGCCTTGATTCTAGGTGAGGGCAGGTGTCGATTCAAGGCTTGGGCTCTCGGCACACTTTCCAACGCGTCAGGCGCGAATTTGTGCAGTTTGGCACTGGCCTGGCGCGCTTGAACCGGTTCGCGCCAGGCGACATGCGGCGCGGATCACCGGGCACATCCGTGAAGCCAAGACGGTATCGTTTGCATGCGGCGTATTTCGACCCGGTTGTGTGCTGAAAGAACAACCGAGGAGAAATCCAACGGACTGTGCAAGTTGCCCAATCGGTTATAATGGCCGACCACGGGCAGAGGAGACAGGCACGCGATGGCGATGGCGGTTGCAGCAGGCTCCACAATCTCGCTCGGCGAGCTGGTCCGTCTGATCCTCCCGCGCGGGAATGCTCTTCCTGCCGGAGTCGGGCGCGATCGACCAGTGCGCTGGGTGGTCATGGCGGGCGCCGGGGTCACTCCCCAGGCTGACGATTTTGTCTTGATGAACGGCGCCCCGACCAAGAAGGACCTGCAGGCCTGGTCAGAGGTCGGTGTTGCGGCAGTCGCCACCCCGGCCGCCGTCACGTCCGTGAACGGCGGCGTGCCGATCCTCAAGCTCCCGACCGACGTTTCGCTCCGCGACGTCCAGCGCGCCGCCCTCGAACTGATCGTCAACCGCCAGTCTTACCTCATCACGCGCGGCGCCCAGATCTATCAGACCCTGTCGCATCTGCTGCTCGAAGGCGTCGGGCTCTCGGAACTCGCTCAGGCGATGTCCGAGCAGACCGGCAAATCCATCCTGATCCAAGACAAGCGCCTGAAGCCGCTGGCCGAGGCCGCCACGCCCGGGCTGAGTCACGTCTGGCCCGACGTGTTGAACTCGCTCAGCCTGCTCAGCAGTCTGCCCGAAAGCCTGCGCGATCGGCGGCAGGCCGCGCTGGGCGGGTCGCGAGAGCAATCGCTCGCCGGCGGGCTTGTGCGCCTCGTGTGCCCGATCGTCTCGAAGGGCATGGCGCGCGGCTTTGTCACGATCATCGGCCTGGCCGGTGAACTCGATGCGCTCGACAGCCTTGTCGTCGAGAACGGCGCTCAGGCCTGCGCGCTCGAGATGGCCAAAGCCAAGGCCGTCAGCGATGCCGAGAAACGCGCGCACGGCGATTTCCTGGATGCCGTCCTGACCGGGTCGCTGCCGATCGAAGAGTTGATCCGTTGGGCCGGCCGCATCGGCTACGACATCGAACCCCCGCATGCCGCGCTCGTGTGGCGCTGGGAGGGCAAGGACCCGCGCCCGAGCCTGCGCCGGCTCGAGACCCTGGTCAATCAATCGGTCGTCAAGCTCGGCCTCGCCGCCCTCGTTCGGCCGCGCGGCGACGAGGTCGTCGTGTTCTGCGCGGTGCCCGATGGCGAACGGCCCGATCGCGCGCTTCGGCTGGGTGAAGAAGTGCGCGCGGCGGCGGCGGCCGAGTATCCGACCCACGTCGCTCACGGCGGCATCGGCCGCAGCGCCGGCGAACTCGAGGATTGGCGCGACTCGCATCGCGAGGCCACCCAGGCCTTGATGATGGCCGTCCGCCTTCACGAGCGCCTGCCGCTGTTCTTCGGAGATCTGTCGGTCTACCGCTTGCTTTTCCAGCTTGAACGCAGCCCCGAGCTCGAGGCGTTCTGCCGCGAGGTCCTCGGTCCGCTCATGGATTATGAAGGCGCGGGAGATTTGCTCGAAACGCTCGAGGCCTTCTGCGAGAAGCTCGGCAACCTCAGCCAGACGGCCGAGCGGTTGTTCATCCACCGTAATTCGCTGCTTTACCGTATGGAGCGAATCCACCAAATCGCGGGCATCGACATGAACAACCCCGATACCCGCCTGGCCGTGCACCTGGCCTTGAAGATCAGGCGCATGTTGCGACCCGCGCCAAAGCCCAGACGTCCGCTGTAGCCAGAGAGCCGCCAACGCGAACTCGCAGTGAGTCGAGGATCGAACCTCGCTCCACGCGATGTCGCCATTCGCGATACTCTTGTGGATACCATGTCCATCGATCTGTTCATCAACGCTGTGAAGTCCGGTGACCTCGATGCCGTGCGCCGGTTGATCGAAGCCGACGCGTCGATCGTCGACACGCAAACGCCCGAGGGCGTTCCCCTCGTGCGATTGGCCGCCTACTACGGCCAGACGTCGATCGCCGATGAACTCGCCGATGCCGGTGCGCAGCTGGATGTGTTCTCGGCCGCCGCACTCGGTCGCCTTGATGCCGTTCAACAGGCGCTCAGCGACAACCCTCAACTCTTGAATGCGGTCTCCAGCGATGGCTTCCCGCCGCTCGGCCTGGCCGCGTTCTTCGGGCATCAAGCCGTCGCCGCCTGGCTCCTCGACCAGGGCGCCAACCCGCGCCAGATCGCCGATAACGCCATGCACGTCCAGCCGCTGCACTCTGCGGTCGCCGGCGGCCACTTCGAGGTCGCGCAGCAGTTGCTCGAGCACGACGCTGACGTCAACGCCCGGCAGCAGGGCGGGTTCACGCCGCTCCACGCCGCTGCGCAGAACGGCCAGGCCGACATGATCAAACTCCTGCTCGATCACGGCGCCGATCGCGCTCTGGCCACCGAGGACGGCAAGCGCCCTGCGGACCTGGCGCGAGAGGCCGGGCACGAGGCGCTGGTGCAGGGCTTGAGCTAGGCGTCAGGAACTGTCGACGCTTTGCGTCAACTGACGCCCGACGCCTGACCCCTGACGCCTCCTTTCATTGACAGTTTGCCACTTTGTGCTTACACTCGCCCCCAATGTGTGACGGCTTGCGGACGACCACGACCATGCGCACCATGACTACCCCGGCCGGGGAAGTTGCGGCTTCGCATTGTCGGTGACCGACGCCTCACCAGCGACGAAAACGACCAGCGCGGAGCACAACGCTCCGCGCTTTTCTTTGTGTGGCGGCCCCGACATCGATCCGGGCCGGGAGGCAGGGGATGAAGACGATCGTGATGAAGTTCGGCGGCACCTCGGTGGGGAGCGCCGAAGCCATCCGCAACCTGGTCGATATCGTGAGCACGACCCGCTCCACCGGCGATCGCGTGGCAGTGGTGGTCTCGGCGATGAGCGGCGTCACCGACACGCTCCTGGGCTCCGCACACGCCGCCATCGAGGGCGATGCGTCGCTGGCCCGTTCGGCCGCCGAGACGTTGCGCGAGAAGCACGAGCGCACCCGGCAAGCCCTGGGCGGGTCTGACGCGGTGCGCGATCTGATCTCGGAAAGCCTTGACCAGTTCGTCAACCTCTGCCAGGCCATCGCCGTGCTCGGCGAAGCCACCCCGCGCGCGCTCGACGCGATCGCATCCCTCGGCGAACGCATGAGCGCGCCGCTCGTCGCCGCCGCCCTCGACCACGCCGGCCTTCCAGCCCGCGCCGTCGCCACCACCGAGGTGGTGCTGACCGACTCGCACTTTCAGAACGCCACGCCCGATATGGACGCCACTCGCGAGCGGGCCGCGATCCGCGTGTTGCCGGTGCTCGATCGCGGCGAGGTGCCCGTGCTGACCGGCTTCATCGGCGCCGATCGTCGGGGCGCTGTGACGACGCTCGGCCGGGGCGGCAGCGACTACTCGGCCGCCATCGTCGGCGTGGCGATCGACGCCGACGAGGTCTGGATCTGGACCGACGTCAACGGCGTGATGACCACCGATCCGCGCGTTGAACCGCTCGCGCGCACCATCCCGGTGCTGACCTATCGCGAGATCTCGGAACTGGCGCACTTCGGCGCCAAGGTGCTGCACCCCAAGACGATTCGGCCAGTGGTCGAGCGCGGCATCGCGCTGTGGGTCAAGAACACGTTCGAGCCCGCTCAGGCCGGCACACGCATCGTGCTCGACGACGAGGGCTGGATCGAGGGCGGCATCCGCGCCGTGACCGCGATCAAGGGCCAATGCGTGATCACGCTCGAAGGCCGCGGCATGCTCGGCATCCCGGGCATCGCGGCGCGGCTGTTCGCGGCTGTGGCGCGCACGCGGACGAGTGTGTCCCTGATCTCGCAGGCCTCCTCCGAGCAGAGCATCTGCTTCGTCGTGCCGCACGCGGCGTCGGCGTCTGTGGTGACGGCGCTCGAAAGCGAGTTCCGGCTCGAGTTGGCCGGCGACGACCTCGACGGCGTGACGGCATCCGATCCCGTGGCGATCATCACAGTCGTGGGCGCTGGCATGGTGCACACGCCGGGGGTGTCGGGGCGCATGTTCAGCGCGCTGGGCGCCGCGAACGTCAACGTCGTCGCTATCGCGCAGGGCGGCTCGGAGTGCGGCATCAGCTGCGTGGTGTCGGCCCAGCACGCCGACGATGCGGTGCGGGCCATTCACAAGTTGATCGTGTGAGAAGGGCTGAACGGAGGTCCTATGTCGAACAAGGTTAAGGTCGCGATCCTAGGGGCCACGGGCGCCGTGGGACAACGGTTCGTGCAACTGCTCGAAGGCCATCCGTGGTTCGAAGTGACAGCGCTGACCGGTTCGGATCGGACCATCGGCGGAAAGTACGGCGCCGGCGTGCGCTGGGTGCTGCCGGGCAGCGTGCCCGAATATGTGCGCGACCTCGAGGTGCTGCCGACGGCGCCGGGCTTCGACGCCCAACTCGCGTTCTCGGCCCTGCCGACCGACGTGGCAAAGGAGGCCGAGCCGGCGCTTGCCGCGGCCGGCGTGGCGATCTGTTCGAACGCGTCGTCGCACCGCATGTGGCCGGATGTGCCGCTGCTGATCCCGGAGGTCAATCCCGATCACACGGCCCTGATCCACGCGCAGCGTCGCAACCGCGGCTGGCAGGGATTCATCGTCACAAATCCGAACTGCACGTCGACCGGCGTGACGATCGCTCTGCGCGCGCTGCATAACGCGTTCGGAGTGGAGAAGGGCGTGCTGGTGTCGATGCAGGCCGTCTCGGGTGCCGGCTATCCTGGAGTCGCCTCGCTCGACATCCTCGACAACGTCGTGCCGTACATCGGTGGCGAGGAAGAGAAGTTCGCGACTGAGCCGTGCAAGATGCTGGGCTCGCTCAATGCCGAGTCGTCGGCCGTGGACTTCCTGCCGGCGGTCTTCTCGACGCACACCAACCGCGTCCCCGTGATCGACGGGCACCTGGTGTCGGTCACGCTGGGGCTCAAGAAGGCGGCGACGCCCGAACAGGCGGCCGAGGCGCTCGCAAGTTTCCAGGCGCCCGAGGTCGTTCTCGGGTTGCCGTCGACGCCGGAGCACGTCATCGAAGTGCGCACCGAGCCCGACCGGCCGCAACCGCGCCGCGACCGCGACGCCGGCAACGGCATGACGACGGTCGTGGGTCGCATCCGCCCTGATCCGCTCTTCACCTTGCGCATGGCGATCCTGTCGCACAACACGATCCGCGGTGCGGCCGGCGGCGCGATCCTCAACGGCGAGCTGCTCGTGCGGCAGGGGTTCTTCAGCTGAGCGATGGCGCGCCTCGAGTGGGACGGAACCGCTGAGACGCGGCCGATCACGCCGGCCGATCTGCCGCTGCTGCTCGCCTTCATCCGCGAGATGGCGGTCTTCGAGCGGATGATCACATCGGCGACCGTCGAGTCGCTTCGCGAGGCGTTCTTCACTGAACCGCCGGCCGCGATCGCTGAGCTCGTGTGGGTCGACGATGAAGCCGTCGGCTACGTGACCTATTACTTCACCTTCGGCTCGATGACCGGGCGGCGCGGGCTCTGGCTCGACGACCTCTATGTGGCGCCGGCGAAGCGGGGCCGAGGCCTAGGCCGGGCGCTGATGCGCTACCTGGCGGGCGTCGCGGTCCGCCACCGGTGCGCGCGTTTCGAATGGATGGTGCTCGACTGGAATGAATCGGCGTTAGGGCTGTATCGCAGCCTGGGTGCTCAGGTGCTCGACGACCACCGGGTCTGTCGGCTCGACGAAGCCGGTTTGGCGGCGCTGGCCGCTCGTTCGAGCAGGGCGGATCGGTAGCGTCGCGCGGCGATACACTATCGGTATGTGGGACGAAGCCGCCGTCACGCGCTACATCACCGAGACGTTTCCCGAGTCTGAGTCCACCCTCGCTTTCGGCTACACCATGTTCTTCTACGGAAGCGAGCGCATGTTGCCGTTCACCACCCTGATCAGCGCCGACACCGAATACGACAGGTATTCGCGTCTGGATCGGCCCGACGTCTATCGGCTCAACATCGGAGTCGGTCGGAACACGTTTGTGGATCTGTTCGGGCTCGAGCGCCCGGATCCGGCGACCTACGACTACGCGGCAATCGACGTCTTCATGCCGCACCCCGAGTACTCGGCTCAGCACTTCCTCTGTATCCTCAGTCCCGGCGACGAGCATGTCCCGGCCGTCCAGCGGTATTTGGCCGAGGCCTATGACCTCGCCGCCCGGCGCAATGCCCGACGGTCGGACCATGGACGGCGGACCGTGGACCGCGGATCGACCGAATCCCCTGTGTAAGTCGGCTGAAGACCCGTGACTATTTCCGGAATTTGCGCGTTTTCCTGAGTGACGGGCTCTCCGCCACCGCCGTCCACCGTCCGCGGTCCGCGGTCTGACTCACCTTGACCGCCCGGCGCCCCTGGGCTACAATCCTCAGCCGTTGGGCGCTTTGCCCGACCAGCTTTCTGCTCCCGGTAGGTCGGCGCTCGCCGGCACAAAGGGGCATATCCCGTAGAAAGGAATAGCTCACGATGCGAGAATACGAAATCGCGCTCGTGGCTCAACCAGACCTGGATGAGCCGTCTCTGACTGCCTTGATCGAGAAAACCAAGGGGTGGGTCACGCAATCCGGTGGCACCATCACCAAGATCGATCTGTGGGGCCGCCGCCGCCTGGCGTATGCCATCCGCAAGCAGACAGAGGGGCAGTACGTCTTCATCCTGGCCCAGCTTGAGCCCAAGGCAACGGCCGAGATCGAACGCGGCCTGCGCTTTACCGAGCAGGTGCTCCGCTTCGCTGTGCTTCGCACAGACGAATAGGCGTCGCTTGGCCGTTTGAGACAGGAGATATTGTTATGAGCCGCGGTCTCAATAAAGTGATGATCATCGGAAACCTGGGTCGCGACCCCGAGATGCGCTACACGACATCCGGGCGGGCCGTGACCTCTTTCACGATGGCGACATCGCGCAGTTGGAGTTCGCCTGACGGCGAGCGCCACGAAGAGACCGAGTGGTTCAACGTGATCGCCTGGGGCAAACTGGCCGAGACGTGCAAGCAGTACCTCGTGAAGGGCCAGCAGGCCTACATCGAGGGTCGGCTGCAGACGCGCCGCTGGGAAGACCAAGAAGGTCGCAAGCACTTCAGCACCGAGATCGTCGCCGATCGCATGCTGATCCTGGGCGACCGACAGCGTCCCAGCCCCACTGAACCGTTTGGCGACACGGGCCCCTTCGCCGATGAGTCGGAGGAGTTCCCGTTCTGAGCCGGGCGGGCTTTCATTGACACACACTCTCTGTTGAGGAACACACTATGGACCAGGATCAAATCCCCGAACGTCGCGGCTCCTCTGAAGATGGCGGAGCCAGCCAGGGCGAAGAAGGCGGCGGCGGTGGTGGCGGCGGTGGTTACCGCGGCTCCCGCGGCCCGCGCGAGCAGCGCCACATCAGCATCAGCGACCCGTCGTTGATCTCGTACAAGAACATCGAGTTCTTGCGCCAGTTCGTCACCGACCAGGGCAAGATCCGCCCACGTCGCCAGACCGGCATCTCGGCCCGGCACCAGCGGCTGATCGCCAATGCCGTCAAGCGCGCGCGCCATCTGGCGCTCCTACCTTTCGATCGTGAGATGGATCGCAGATGACAAACGTCCCGGGCAGGCCGCTGTCGCGCCACGAACGGGATATGATCGCGCAGCGGTACATCATCATAGGAGCCGCTATCTTCGGCATCGCGCTTCTGGCGGTGTTGGGGTGGGCGCTCTACGACTACAACGTCGTCCAGCCCGCGCAGCCCGTGGCGCGGGTCGGCACCGAGCAGATCTCGTCGTCGGAGTACCAACGCGCGATCCGCTACACCCGCTTCCTGCAGCTCGATACGCTGCGGCGTTACCGTGACCTTCAGCGCCAGTCGCCCGAGTTGGCCGCGTACGTCGAACAGCAGGCGCAGCAGATCGTCGACAGCATGTCGTCGACGAATGCTCAGTCGTTCGGCCAGCAGGTGCTCAGCAACCTGATCGACGACAAGTTGATCCGTCAGGAGGCCGCGCGCCGCGGCCTGACCGCGTCGCCCGAAGAGATCCAGGCGCGGCTCGAGAACAACTTCGGCTACTATCCCGGCGGCCGCCCGTCCGCGACACCGACGGCGACCGGTCTGCCGGCCGAGTTCCTGACGTATGTGCCGCCGACGCTCAACCCGACCACCGTGGCCGGGTGGACTCCGACACCGACGGTGACGCCGACACAGACCCTGACGCCGACGGCCACGGCGACCGCCGGGCCATCGCCGACGCCGTTCCCGACCCTGACGCCGTTCCCGACCTCGACGCCGCTGTCGACCGAAGACTACGGCACGCAGGTCGCTGGCTTCACGGGCGATCTGAAGCGCGACGCCGGCCTGTCTGAGGCTGACCTGCGCTACTTCATCGAGAGCGACATCCTCCGCACGAAGCTCGTCGACGCGTTGGGCGCGGAAGTGCCCACGACCGAAGAGCAAGTGCACGCTCGCCACATCCTCGTCGCCGATCAGTCCACGGCCCAACAGCTCTACGACATGTTGCAGATCGGCATCGATTGGGACATGCTGGCCGCGCAATACGGCACGGACGCCTCGTCGACCAAGGGCGGTGACCTGGGTTGGTTCGGTCACTACTCCGGCTTCGATACGACCTTCGTGGCCAAGGCCTACGAAACGCAGGTAGGCACCGTCAGCCAGCCCTTCCAGACGCAGTTCGGCTGGCACCTGGTGCAGGTGCTCGAGCGCGCCGACCGCCCGCTGACCGCCTCGCAGCTCTCACAGGCCCGCGACTCGCAGCTGCAGACCTGGCTCTCGGCGCAACAGGCCAAGATCAACGACGACGGCACACCGCTCGTCGAAATGCTGCCGATCTGGTCGGAGCGCGTCGTCTCAGACCCGACAGTGCCGCTCGATCTGCAGGTGGCCCCGATCGTTCCGACCGCGACACCTGGCCCGACCGCGACCGGCACGGCTCAGCCGTAACGCTCGCCTCTGAGGTTCACACAAAAGGCCGCCCTGGTGAAAGCCAGGGCGGCCTTTGTGTTTCCTGGCGGTGTGGGCTCAGCCCTGGGCGTTCGCGGCTTTGCGTCTGACGATCTCGTCAGGGCGAGTGCAGATGCGGTCGACCTGCGCCTGGGTCATGAACGCCGGCCCACCGAGCGCATAGGTGGCCTGCAGAACCCTGGCGCCTTTGACCGCCATGGCCGTGATGTTGCGGACTTCGGTCGGCGTCGCCCCGAGCGCGAAGATGCCGTGGTTGAGCAAATAGAAGATCCGCGGCGGGCGGCCGTGCTTGTCGAGATGGGCGACCAGTTCGGCCTTGACCGCGCGCGCCAGCGGCACACCCGGGTCGGCGTACGGCACGATAAGGGGATCCGGCCCCAGATAAAGCGCCGTCTCCGGCCAGAGATGACCACTGAGGGCTGCGCGCGCGTCACGGCTGCACAGGATGGCGTTGATGACCGTGGGATGTGTGTGGCCCACGAACTGGGCGCCGCACAGCGCGATGGCCAGGGCGTGCACCAACGTCTCGATCGAGGGGTGCCGCCCGGCGGCATCGACTTTGGCCGCGGTGAGGGCCACCTTGATCGCCGCGTCGTCGAGATCCGGCCCATCGATCAGATCGAGGATGGCCTGCGTCCGCACCCGTGTGAACCCCTCGGCGCCAATGCCTTCCAGGGGCAGGCCGCTGGCCTTGATCCAATAGGTCTCGTCATCGATCCGCGCCGAGGTGTTGCCCTCGCCGATGATGACGTACTCGCGCCCGGGCTCACCCAGGTGGCGCGTCAGAGCCACCAACTCAGTCAGCAACGGATCTATAACAGGCATGGAACTCTCCTCAGCAAGGCAAATTGCCTTGGCCGCGGTTTGCGCGGAATTCGCGGAGCGGAAGGCTGCATCAGCAGTTTGTCTCTCTGCGAAATCCGCGCAATCCGCGGCCAAACTCAGACCCGACGACTCACGCCAGTCGGGCTTGAGCGAACAATATCTGCGATACTACCCGGGTCAAGGGAGAGACACAAGGTGAGCACCCCCAACATCCTGCAAATCGAGACCGTGGACTACGACGAGCGCACCGGCGAGCTCGTGCTGATCGATCAGACCCGTCTGCCGGGCGAGACCGTCATGTTGCGGTTGAGGAACGTCGACGCTATCTGGGAAGCCATTCACGCGCTGCGCGTCCGTGGAGCCCCGGCCATCGGCATCGCCGCCGCCTACGGGCTGTGCGCTGTGTTGCACGACTACCCCGAGGCCGATGGCGATGGCTTCCGCGCCGCGTTCGCCAGGACCCGGGCGCATCTGGCCTCCTCGCGCCCGACGGCCGTTAACCTCTTCTGGGCGCTGGATCGAATGCAGAAGTGCCTGGATGAATTGCCTGGAGCCGGTGTGGCCGATGCGAAGCGCGCGCTGATCGGCACGGCGCACGAGATCAAGGCCATCGACATGCGCACCAACCGCGCCATCGGCGAGCATGCGCTGTCGCTCCTCAAGCCCGGCGACGGCCTGCTCACGCACTGTAACGCCGGCCAGCTGGCGACGTCTAAGTACGGCACCGCCACGGCGGCCATGTACCTGGGCCATGAGCGCGGCTACGGCTTCAAGGTCTTCGCTGACGAAACTCGGCCCTTGCTGCAGGGCGCGCGCCTGACGGTCTATGAGCTCAGCCAGGCCGGCATCGACGTCACCCTGATCACCGACAGCATGGCCGCGACGGTGATGAAGAACGGTTGGGTGCAGGCTGTGCTCGTCGGCTGCGATCGCGTGGCCGCCAATGGCGACTCGGCCAACAAGATCGGCACGCTCGGCGTCGCCATCCTGGCGAAGCGCTTCAACATCCCGTTCTACGTCTGCGCGCCGACCTCCACGGTCGATTTGTCCTGCCCGGACGGCGCCGCGATCCCGATCGAACTGCGCAAGCCCGATGAGCTCAAGAGCATGTGGTACGAACGCCCAATGGCGCCGGACAACGTGGCGGCCTACAACCCCGCCTTCGACGTCACCGACCACGATCTGATCACGGCGATCGTCACCGAGCACGGCATCGCGCGTCCGCCGTTTTCGGAAACCCTGCCGCCGCTTGTCAGGGGATGACGCACAACAAAAAACAGCCCGACGTGTCTGACAATGCGCTCGCCGTCGAGCTTGAGGCTGATCATCTGGCTGGCCGAGTCGACGCCCATCGTGATGCCGTAGACCGTGTCGGCCACCTGAACCGTGTTGCGGTTGTGGGTGACGATGATGAATTGAGTCGTCTGGCCCAATTCGTTGAGCATGTCGCGGTAGCGGCCGACGTTCGCCTCGTCGAGCATGGCGTCGACCTCGTCGAGCACGCAGAACGGTGTCGGCGAGACCTTTAGCAGGGCGAAGACGAGGGCGCAGGCCGTCAGCGAGCGCTCGCCGCCGGAGAGCATCGAGAGGCCCTGGGCCTTCTTGCCCGGCAGCTTGCACGAGATGTCGACGCCGCTGGTGTTCGGATTGAGCGGGTCGGTCAGCATCAGCTTGGCGGCTCCGCCGCCGAAGAGTTGAGCGAAGATGTGCGTGAAGTGCCCGCCGACTTCCTCGAGCGTCTTCTTGAACTCGCGCTCCATGATCCCGTCCATCTCGGTGATCACGTCGCGCAGTTGAGCCTGAGCGGATTGCAGGTCGCCGACCTGGGTGGTGAGGAAATCGTGGCGATCGCGCACTTCGTTGTATTCGCGCTCGGCGTCGGGATTGATCGCGCCCATCCGGCGCATCTGATTGCGCCGGCGGTTGACCTGTTCCTCGATGCCCTCGGGCAGTTCATCGAGCGCCTCGAGCCGATCCACAAGCGCCTCGAAGGGCAGAGGCGTCGGGCCGGTGCTGGCATCGGTGTACTCGAGCTCCACGAGGCCGAAGTCCTCTTCGATGCGCAGACGCAGGTTGTCGAGCTCGGCCTGCTTGCGCGCGGCCTCGAGCTGGGCGTCGGTGTTGTGCTTTTCGGCGGCGTGGAGCGTGCCGCGTGACTCGGCGTCGCCGGCCTCGAGCCGGGTCTGGTCGCCTTCGAGTGCCGACAGCTCGGCGGCCAGCGGCTCGAGCGCAGCTGAGGCCCGGGCGACGACGTCGTCGAGCTCGGTCACGCGCAGGCGGGCCGCGGCGTCGGCTTCGGCGCGCTGCGTCATCTCGGCTTCGGCGCGCTCGACGCGGCCCACACGTTCGGCCACGGCGCGCTCGGCGGCCGCATGGGCTCGCGCTCGGTCCGCCGCGCGTTCACGGGCGTTGGAGACGCTTTGCTCGGCGAGGGCGGCGGCTGCCTTCGCGCGGGCCAGCGTGGCGCCTGCGTCCTCGGCCGTGAAGCCGGCCAGGTCGCGGCCGGCGGCCTCGCTGGCGGCCTGGGCTGCGTCGCGCACCTGGGCCTGAGTCTGAATCTGGGCCTCGGCGGCGTCAATCGATGCAGTCAGTTGTTGGGCTTCCTGAAGCGCCTGATCGAGCGCGCGGCGGCGCGTTTGCGCGGTCTGGGCGGCGCGCTCGGCGTCAAGCGCGGCTGAGTCGCGCGTCACGGCGGCCCGGCGCTCGGCATCCTGGGCTTCGCGCAGCGCTTGCTGCGCCGCCTTGAGCGCGGCGTTGGCGCTTGCGACGTCGCTGACCGACTGGGTCGAGCGCGCCTCGGCTGAGGCCAGGGATTCGGCCGACGACGCGATCTCGGCGCTCAGGTCGCGGCGCACCCGGGCGGCTTCGAGCGCGCTCGGCGCACCGTCGCGGCCGCCGACGACGGGGCCGGCCGCGTGGAAGAGCTCACCCGAGAGTGTGACGACGGTGGCGTAGTAGGGCACAGCCTCGAGCACCGATCGCGCCACATCGCGGTCGCGGACGACGACGGTGTTGCCAAGGACCGACGTCAGCAGCGGGCGGAGCGGGCCCGGATCGGCCAGCAGGTCCACGGCGACGCCAAGCACGCCGTCGGCGTTCGGGGCCGTGACCTTGTGGGTGCCATTGAGCGATCGGATCGGCAGGAGCGCGGCGCGGCCGCGTTCGTGGCCGAGGGCGTTGAGGCCTTCTTCGGCATGATGGTGATCGTCGACGACAAGGCCTTCGGCGTAGCCGCCGAGCGCGGCGCTGATCGCCGCCTCGTATTCGGCCGGCACTTCGACCATGTCGCCGAGTACGCCATGGGTCGGGAAGTCCGCGGCCTTGAGCGCTCGGGCTCCGGCGGCGAAGCCGGCCAGCTCGGCGCGGGGCTGCTGCATGAGCTCCTGTCGGGCCTGAAGGCGATCGAGCTCCCCGTGCGCGCGCATCACGTCTTGCGCTGCGGCGAGCTGGGCGGCCTCGGCGGAACGGAGTTGCGCTTGAGCGTCGGCCACTGCCGTTTCGGCTGCGATGCGTGCCTGCTGGCGGGCCGTGAAGGCCTGGGCCAGTTCGGCCACTCGCGCGCGGGCGCCGGATTCATCTGCGAGCAGGCGCTCGACTTCGGCGTTGGCCGATTCGTGTGAGGCGCTCAGGGCCTCGCGGCGTTCGCGCAGGTGGCCGGCGCGGGCGCGCAGCGAGACCAGCTCGTGCTCGGCCGTCGCGAGGGCCGAGCGGGCGACTTGCTCACGCTTGATTAGGGTTTCGCGGGCCGACTCGCCGCTGTGGACGATGGCCTCGGCGGTGGCGAGGTCGCTGCGGGCCCGAGCGATCTCGGACTCGACTCGGGCAAGTTCTTCGCGCGCGGCGTTGAGGGCCTCGGTCTGTTCGGCGAGTTCGGCCTGCAGGGCGGGGAGCTCGGCCTGGGCGGCGTCGCGCTGCGCGGACAGCGAGCGGGCGCGCTCCTCGGCGACGGCAAGTTCGCGGGCGAGCGCTTCGCGTTCGGCGCGGGCGGCGTCGAGTTCGCTGCGGGTGTCGTTGAGCGCACGGCGCAATTCCTGAGCGCGAGCGCGCAGCCCACCGACCTGGACGTCGAACTCGGCCTGACGGGCCTGATGAGCGGCCAGCTCGGCCTCGGCCGTGGCGGCTGCGGCGACGGCGGTGTCGACGGCAGCCAGGGCGCGGCGCCAGTGGTAGCCGTACCAGACGCGCAGCACCGAGTCGAGCTCGCGCTTGACCACGTGGTAGTCGCGGGCGCGTTTGGCCTGACGCTCGAGGGAGGCCAGGCGGGGCCGGATCTCCTCGAGGATGTCGAGGACGCGGTCGAGGTTGCGCTGCGTGGCGTCGAGCTTGCGCAGCGAGTCCTCACGGCGGTCGCGGTACAGGCCGATGCCGGCGGCCTCTTCGAACAGGGCGCGGCGCTCCTCGGCCTTGAGGGCCAGGGCGTTGTCGATCAGGCCCTGGCCGATGATGGTGTAGGTGCGTTCGGCCAGGCCGCAGCGGGCGAGGAGCTCGTGGATGTCTTTGAGCCTGACCTTCTGGCCGTTGAGCAGGTAGTCGTTTGAGCCGTCGCGGTGGGCGCGGCGCGAGATGGCCACTTCTGAGAACTCGATCGGCAGCCAGCCGTCGGAGTTGTCGAAGGTGAGCGTGACCTGGGCCATGCCGGCGCGGGCGCGCTTGTCGGAGCCGGCGAAGATCATGTCCTCGGTCTTCTTACCGCGTAGGAGCGAGTACGACTGTTCGCCGAGCACCCAGCGGATGCCGTCGACGACGTTCGACTTACCCGAGCCATTCGGTCCGACGATGGCCGAGATGCCTTCGCTGAACATGAAGTCGGCCTTCGAGGCGAAGGACTTGTATCCGTTGAGTTCGAGATGTTTGAGGCGCAGCGGCATATCCGGAATAACCTGCTCTCTTTATCCGGGCAACTTGACATCATTCGCGTCGCGCAATGCGCAACTCACAGAGCGCGATTATATGCGCATAGCCAACGAATGCAAGTCGGAGAGTCAGGGCGCCCACACCTTCCTCGGAAAATCACGGATGTGTGAATCTCTCTGCGGTCAGTGAGCGCCAGGTGCCCTGTCCAGATATGGCTGAATGTCGTGGCGCTGCCAACATATGGGGGTTATTGCGATGATCTGGGTGCGGCGGTCTTCAGTGACAGAAGGCTGAATCCCAGGCCGAATCCCAGTGCTAGCGCCCCGCTCAAGAAGGGCAGGCTGATATCCTGGTCGTAAAGGTATCCGGCCCAAAGCGGCCCCATCAAACGCCCAAGACTTGTGGCAGCGCTGTTGGCGCCCATCACAGCACCCTGTGCCTGCCCTGCCAGGGTCGCGACATGGGCATTCAGGGTCGGCCCGACCAGGGCCAGCGCACTTGTGAAGAGCAACAGCGCCAGGAAAGTCGTGGAGCCATCCACCGCCAGCGCCATCGCGATGAACCCGGCTGCGCCGCCGGCCAATCCGATCCGGATCAGGGCGGCTTCGCCTAGCCGACGGGTGAGCGGGCCGGTCAGCCCGCCCTGGATGACCACCAGGGCCAAGCCCATCACCATCCACATGTTCCCGACCTCGCGTGGGTCGAACGCGAAGCGATCGATGACGTAGAGCCCCGCGATTCCCTGGAAGCTGCTCAGCCCCAGGCTCACGATGAAGATCAGGATCAACGCGGCCCCGAGTGGACGGCGCAGCAGTCCAATGACAGTCGCGAGATTGCGGAGCTCGCGAACTGTGGGCGCGGGCGGAGTCCGCCGCGACAGCCCGGGCAGGGCGACGATGACGAACACGAAGGCCAATGCCGCGAGCCCTGATCCGACAAAGAAGGGCAGCGCCAGCGATCTGGTCGACAGATATCCGCCGAGCACAGGGCCAATCACGACACCCACACCCATGGCGGCCCCCAGTTGGCCCATTCCGCCGCCGCGCTCCTCTTCCGGCAGACAGTCGGCGATGTAGGCCATGGCCGTCGGCATCGTCGCCGAGGAGAGCACGCCCGACAGAGTCCGCGCCAGGAACAACATCCAGAACTCCGTCGCCAGGCCGAAGAACAACAGGCTGAGCGCGTAGCCCGAGACGCCGATGGCCAGGATCGGCTTCCGTCCGTGGCGGTCGGAGAGGCGACCCCAGACCGGCGCGCAGATCAATTGCATCAAGGCATAAGTCGACATCATCCAGCCGAGCTCAATACCCCCCGCGCCGAAGCGCTCGATGTAGAACGGCATGATCGGCATGATCAGGCCATAGCCCAGCATCACCACCAGCAACGTGAAGCTGAGGATCAGCGTCGGAGCCCGTCTGCGCATCGCCCCCTCCGTGCCGGCACGTCACTCAGACGCGATACTCACCGTGCCGGCGGCGCCGTCGACCGTCAGCAGCTGGCCGTTGCGGATGTGCTGCGTGGCACCGCGGGCGGCCATCACGGCCGGGATGCCGTACTCACGCGCCACGATGCTGCTGTGGCTCAACGGCCCGCCGATGTCGGTGACGACCGCCGAGGCCAAAGCGAACAACGGCGTCCACGCCGGCGTGGTCGTGACGGCTACCAGCACGTCACCGGGCTTCATCGAGTCGAAGTCCTCCGGCCCCAGGAGCACTCTGGCCGGGGCGGTCACGATGCCTACGCTGGTGCCGATCCCCTTGAGAATCGTTCGACCATCCTTCGTCTCGGCTTCGCTCCCCTGGATCAGGCGTCGCCAACCTGTCTTCTCGGGCAGCATGATCGGCGGCGTGATCTTGCGCCAGCCCTGCCACTCGGCCTTGCGTTCGAGGATCTGGCGACTGTGGTTCATCGGGCTCTCGCCGGCGTCGAGCGCTGCGATCAGGCGCCGCAGCTCCTGTTCCTCGAGCCAGTAGATCTCGTCAGGTTCAGCGAGGGCGCCATGTGCAACGAGCCTGTCGGCCAGTTCGCCCAGGAGCCGCCGGACACGTGGGTGGCCCATGCCCATATCGAAGATGCTGTCCTCGCGCATCGGCGCCGTGGCCCGGGTCCAACGCAGCAACTTCTCGAACCAGCCCTTGATCGGCCACCCCAGCCGGGCCAAGGTCTCGCGCGTCAGCCGCTCGCGCCGCTCCACTGCAGCGGCTCGGCGCGCCTGCGGATCCTGCGCCTGGCCGCTGAGATAGGCCTTGAGAGCATCCAGCATCGGAGCGGGCGCTTCGGCCGGCGTAGGGTAAGCGAAGTCGAATTCGTAGGCCGTACGTCCGAAGGTCGCAACGTGCTTCATGAAGCGCTCGCGCCAGACGTTCCAAACGTCAGCAAGGCCCTTGTAGGAGGAGTGCGTGGTCTGCAGCTCGCGCCATAATCCGTCGTTGGGCGTGCCCCGAACGTAGTCAGCCAGATCCGGTTCGCTCTTCAGCCAGGCCGCGAGCTCGAACAGGTCCGTCTCGGCGCGCGACGTGGTGGTCTCGAAACCCAGCAGGAAGGCCGCGATGGCCGGATCCTGCTTGCGTTTCACGAAGGCGTCGTAGAAGCGGGTCAGAATCGTCTCGCTCATCGAGGCCGCCGGCAGGACGGTCTGGATGTCGGTGAAGTACCGGCTGGCGGCCGAGAAGACGACCGCCGCCTCTTCAAGCAGCGCCGCAGATGCGAGCTCGGCCACGGGCTTCTTCAGGCTCGTGTCGACGACGTCGCCGAAGCGCTGCCGGGCGGCCTGCCAGCGAGGAACGCTGCCTTTCAGCATCGGCCCGGCTTGCGATGCCGACATTTTCACCATGCGAACGACGTTGCCCTTCATGCGGACACCACCGAAAACGTATCCGTTGATCGGCGTATAGAAGCCGCCGCTGGCCATCAGCTTCGGGCCGTCCTTGCCGATCAGGCGTTCCCACATCCCGGAAGTGGCCTCGTTCGCCAGCCGCAACCCGAATGTGGCGAAGAGCGGCGTCACCGGGCTGGGCGTATGCTCGGCCAGGCTGCCCCGGCTGTAGATCGCGTCGGGGTCCGGGAGGGTCCAATCGGGCGGCAGCACTGTGATTGGGCGCGCCTGGACAATCGCGAAGCCAGACTCAGCCGACGCGCCCGCCGGCGTCGCCGTCCACGTCCACTCGACGTCCATCGGCCGGCCGTAGAAGTCTTCGATACGCGCGCCCAGCCTGGCCAGGGCTACGACGTTGGCCTCGCTGAGGGCTGCCGTCTTTCGCCGCGACGACGGGACAGGGTCCTCGCGTGTTCCGGCCTCCGTGCGCACTGTCATGACTGACTTCTCGGCGATGGTGCGGCGCACCAGCTTGAGGGTTCGTTTGTCGACGACGTAGGTGTCCGGCGTGACGACTCCCGAAACGACAGCCTCGCCCAATCCCCAGGCTGCGTTGATGACGAGCTCCTGGCGAACGCCATTGACCGGGTTCCCGGTGAACAGGATCCCGGCGGCCTCGGCGGCGACCAGTTCCTGCACGACGACAGCCAGCGCCACGCTCTCCTGGTCGATGTTGTTCTTGAGCCGGTAGGCGATGGCGCGCGCCGTCCAGAGCGAAGCCCAGCACCGCCGGACGGCGGCGACCACCGGGTCGGCGCCACGGATGTTGAGGTAGGTCTCCTGCTGGCCCGCAAACGAGGCATCCGGCAGATCTTCGGCCGTGGCCGATGAGCGCACCGCCACCGCCAGCGGAAGTGTCCCAGTTGGGCGCGCCTGACACAGTCGCTCGTAGGCGTCGATGATGGTGTGGCGCAGGTCGGCTGGCAGTTCTGCCTGCTCGAAGCGCGAGCCGATGGCGGCCGAGGCCGCTTCGAGGGTCGACGCCTGGGTCGGGTCGGCTGTCGTCAATGTTTCGCGAATGCGTGCCTGCAAGCCGTTCGCGCTCACGAATCGACGATACGCCGCAGTGGTCACATGGAAGCCATCGGGCACGGGCAACTGGGCGCGCAGCATGCGCGCCAACGATTGGCCCTTACCGCCGACGGTCTCGAGTGTGGCCTGTGGGTCATTGAGGGGAAGGATGGTGGGCAGATCCATGTTGAACTCCGCGTGGTTGAGCGAACGCCGGTCGCTAAGGTCGAGAAAAAAAGGGCATGCGGCGGGGCTGGCGTCAGTTGCGCAATCCGTTCAGCAACAACCCGAACGCCTCCTGCATCATCTCGGCTCGAGACCCGCTCCGACGAGTCGCGTATACCGCGGGCGTCAGGGCCGAGAGGATGACACGCGTGGCCAGGAGCGAGTCCACGGGCCGGAAACAGCCCTCCTGGATGCCTTCATCAATCACGTGGCGCATCACGTCCTGCAAAGCGTGTCGTTTGCGCTGGATGCGTTCGACACTGTCTTGAGCCAGGCGCTGCACCTGCGCGCTGAGCCGCGTGAAGAAGTCTTCATTGGCCGTCAGGTAATCCAGGTATGCGTAGACCATGCGCTCAAGCCTTGCCTGGGCCCCGAGGGGCTCAGCCGCGATCTCTTTCACCCGGGTTGTCAGGGTTGAGATCTCCTCCTCGACGTACCACACCAGGACATGGTCCTTCGAAGGAAAGTAGTCGTAGAGCGTCGACTTGCCGACGCCAGCCGCCTGCGCGATCTCGCGCATCGAGGTTTCGTTGAAGCCCTTGTTCAGGAACAGGTGAACCGACGCGGTGCAAATCTCCTTGCGGCGGCGGCCCTGCTCTTCGTCGGTGAGGGGGATCCCTTTAGGCATAATGGTCCTCTGAGCGACCGGTGGTCGCTTACAGGATGGTATAGCGACCGGCGGTCGCTTGTCAAGCCCTTTGACGCGTGTCGGCCTGTTGTCAGGCGACACCCAACGCGTTACCCATGGCCAAAGCCGAGATCGACAGCTCGCTTGGGCCGCACGCATTGCGTCGATGACGCGGAAGAAACGGATTGCCACAGCATCCATCGACCAACCGGTTGACATCCGCGATATCTGCGCAATCGGCGGCAGAGAACTCGCCCGTGCATACTCACACGCAACCGCTCTCAGCTGGCATCTCGGCTTTCGACGATAATGGAGCGATGCCTCCCGAGATCCTGACACCCGCACAGCAGACCGTGCTCCGCGCCGTGGTTAACCGGATCATCCCGGCCGACGACTTCCCGAGCGGTTGGGAAGCCGGTGCAGGCGCCTACTTGCTCGGCCAACTCGCCGGCGATTTGAGTGGCCGCCTGGTCGACGTCCGCGCCGGCCTCGAGGCGCTCGACGAAGAGGCCCGATCCACAGGCGCCGAGGGCTTCGCGGCCCTGCAACCGGCTCAACAAGACGCGCTGCTCACGCGCCTCGAGCGCTCACAGGTCGAGGCGATCTGGCCAATCGACCCGGCAGCCTTCTTCGAGTTGTTGATCATACTCACGATCGAGGGCTTCTACGCCGACCCCGGCAACGGCGGCAACCGCGATGCCGTCGCCTGGCGCATGATCGGATTCACGAGCCAGCCATGAACACCTACGACGTCATCATCGTCGGCGCCGGCGCGGGCGGCGGCGTGGCCGCTGCCGTGCTGGCTGAAGCCGGCCTCTCGGTTCTGGTGCTCGAACGCGGCGGCCACCTCCCGCCAGGCAGTGACGGTCGCGACCACCTGCGCCATCAGCGCTACTCGCGCTACGGCCACAACGCCGGACCCGACATCGACTCGCATCCGCGGGTCGTCGTCGAGCGCGACGGCCGTGAGCGCGTCGTCAGGCCGCACGAGCCGGGCTACCAGAACAACGCGGCTGCCGTCGGCGGCGGCACGACGGTCTACGGGGCTCAGGCCTGGCGTTTCCTCCCCGACGACTTCCGCATGGCCAGCGTCTACGGCACACCGGCCGGCAGTTCGCTGGCGGATTGGCCGATCGAGTACGCCGACCTCGCGCCGTACTACGAGCGCGTCGAATGGGAAATGGGAGTGGCC
Source organism: Anaerolineales bacterium (assembly GCA_044226485.1). Taxonomy (GTDB): domain Bacteria; phylum Chloroflexota; class Anaerolineae; order Anaerolineales; family UBA6663; genus UBA6663. The sequence goes on along the minus strand of JBGAGY010000003.1, from coordinate 459,009 downwards.
GGCGACGGCGATCTGAGCGTGAAGCATTGGCCGCGCGAACGAGGCTTCCCGCTGCCGCCTCTGCCCGTCACCCGACGAGGAACTGTCCTGCGCGGAGGCGCTGCAGCCCTTGGTTGGGACGTGCTGCCCATCCCGGCCCTGATCAACACGCTGCCCTATAACGGTCGGCCGGCCTGCACGCAGTGTCAGTTCTGCGTGGGCTTCACCTGCCAGGTCGACGCCAAGTCGGGCACGCAGAACACCTTCCTGCCGCGCGCCATCGCCACGCACCGTTGCACGCTCGAGCCCCGGGCGATGGTGACGCGCGTCGAAGTGGACGGGCGCGGCCATGTCAACGGCGTCACCTATGTGACCGACTCGGGCGAGACGGTCAGGGCCCGCGGCCGCGCCGTCGTGCTGGCCGCCGGAGCCATCGAGACGACACGCCTGTTGTTGAACTCGGCGACCGCCCGCTATCCGCAGGGGCTTGGCAATCGCCACGACCAGGTCGGCCGACACCTGCAGGGCCACTACTACCCGGCCGCCGTCGGTTTGATGCCCGACGCCGTCTACGATGGCCAGGGCCCTGGGATCGCGACGGCCACTGTGAAGTTCAATCACGGCAACGCCGGCCTCGTCGGCGGAGGGATGCTCGCCGACGAGTTCATCGATCTCCCGATCGTGTTCTGGAGCCGCAACCTGCCGCCCGAACTACAGCGCTGGGGCGAGGCGAACAAACGCTTCATGCGCGACAACTTCACGCGCATCTTGCGAATCACTGGTCCGGTGCAGGAGATCCCGAGCCCTGACGCGCGCGTGACGGTGGACACTGCTGTGCGCGATCGTTGGGGTCAGCCCGTGGCCCGCCTGGCCGGCACGACACATCCCGAGACGGTGCGCACCGCAGCCTACATGTTCGAGCGCGCCCGGGAGTGGCTGCGCGCGTCAGGCGCCGAGCGCGTGTGGGGCCAACCGCCCGGCCTGTATCTCAGCGGCGGTCAGCACCAGGCCGGCACCTGCCGCATGGGCGACGACCCGCGCACGTCGGTGACCGATCGCTGGGGGCGCGTGCACGGGCACAAGAATTTGTTCGTGATGGATGGATCCGTCCATGTGACCAATGGCGGTTTCAATCCGGTGCTGACGATCCTGGCGCTGGCCTATCGCTCGGCCGAACACCTGGCCCAGACCGGAGTCTGAGCCCATGGATGCAGTGATACCTTTGCTGATCAACACGGAATCCGATCTATATCGCGTTCTCGACGAGTTGCTCGCCTCGCGCGGCGGCGAGTGGTGGAACACGTTCTACCAGGATCGCGCCAGGCCCTGTCCGTTCTTCGTCGAGTGGCCGGATGAGAGCCTGATCGATCGAGCCGCTCAGGGCCGGTTGCCGCAGGGTCGCGCGCTTGAGTTCGGCTGTGGCAACGGCCGCAACGCGGTCTTCATGGCCCGTCACGGCCTCGACGTGGTCGCCGTCGACTTCTCGGAGCAGGCGATCGGGTGGGCAGCCGAACGCGTGAGGGCCGCAAACGTCAACGTCGAGCTGCGCTGCGAGTCAGCGCTCGAGACGCCGCTCAAGCCGGCGTCGTTCGACCTTGTCTACGATTCGGGTTGCTTTCACCACCTGGCGCCGCATCGCCGCCTGCAATACGTCGAACGCGTGTGCTCGGCGCTCAAGCCGGGCGGCTGGTTCGGCCTGGTCTGCTTCAGACCTGAGGGCGGCAGCGGCTTCTCGGACCTCGAAGTCTACGAAAACCGCGGTCTGGGCGGCGGGCTCGGCTATAGTGAAACCGGCCTGCGCGCGATCTGGGGCACGCGGTTGACGATCGACGAGTTGCGCCAGATGCGCAAGGGCGATCCGCAGGCCGGATCGTTCGGCGAGGACTTCCTCTGGACGATGTGGGCGCAGAAGGCGGCCTGAGCGCCGTCACCACCAGCGAGGCACAGACGCCCGATACACGCGGTAGGCCTCGCCGTGAAGTCGCGCCAGATGTTCCTCCTCGAGGCGCACCTGGATCTGGATCAGGGCGTAGCCCAACACGCTGACGGTCAGGCTTGCGGCGCTCGGCAGAACGAGAACAAAGCCCAGCAGCATGATCAACATGCCCAGGAAGATCGGGTTGCGCGATCGAGCGAACAGACCACGGCTAATCAGGGGCGTCGCGCGCGCTTCATCGACGCCGATGCGCCACGAGTCGCCCATCTGCCATTGCGCCACAAGCACCCAGCCCAACGCGACGACGAGCAAAGCGGCGCCGATCCATGCGACGAGCGGCGTTGTCAGCCATTCGATCGGTGTCAACAGTCGTTTGGCCTCCGGTGCCGCCGCAGCGACGACGACGATGATGGCGATGCCCGACAGACAGAGTCGAAACAGCCCACCGACATAGCTATGCGGGTCCTCGCCGCGCCCGAGCACGTATGGATTGACGCCGGTGCGTCGCCAGACGCGATACGTTGGCCACACCATGGCCACGCCCAGGAACAGGGCCATATAGATCGTCAATCCGAAACGCGCCACGCCGTCTACGACGGTGGTCAACATGGGTCTGTCCATTCGACGAATGACGAAGGCTGACAGCCTCTGCAGGCTTCGTCATTCGTCCTTCGCCCTTCGTCATCATTCAGCGCATAGACGCCGCTCGCCAGTTCAACATGCGCATACCATTGGCCGTCACCACCAGCGTGGTGCCGACATCCGCCAGGACGGCCAACCACATCGTGCTGTAGCCGAGCAGCACGAGCACGAAGACCAGCAGTTTGATCGCGATGCTCAGCGCGACGTTGAAGCGGACCAGGCCCAGGGCGGCTTTGGCCAGCGCCAGCACGGCAGGCAGCCGGCTCAGTTCGCCGTTCATGAGCGTCACGCCGGCGACCTCATTGGCCTGCGCCGCGCCGGCGCCCAGCGCGATTCCCACGTCGGCGGTCGCCAGCGCCACAGCGTCATTGATGCCGTCGCCGACCATGGCGACCGGGCCGTGATCGCGCTTGAGGGCGCTGATGATCGTCGCCTTGTCTTCGGGCAGCAGTTCAGCGCGGACGTCGTCGATTCCCAGATCCTGGCCGATCACGCGAGCCGCCCCCTGGCTGTCGCCGGTGAGCATCACGAGTCGATCGATGCCGCTGCGTTTCAGCGCGTCGAGCGCGGCGCGGCTGTCATCGCGGACGGCGTCGGCCACGCACAGATAGCCGGCGTAGGCCTGATCGACGCTGACCAACAGCGAGGTCTGGCCGCGTGCCGACGCAGCGGCGATCTCGGCGCAGTGGGCCGGTGCGTGCGGAACGTCTTTGTCAAAGAAGGCGTGGCTGCCGACCAGGATGGTGCGCCCCTCGACGGCCCCAGCCACGCCGCGGCCGGCCAGAGCCGTGACCGAGTCGGCCGCCGGATACCGATCCTGCACGGCCTGATCGGTGGCTCCGTTGACCACCGCGCGGGCGAGCGGATGCTCGCTGCGTCGTTCGACCGCCGAAGCGATGGCGAGCAGATCCCGACAGGACGAGCAGACCTCGCCGTCGAGCGCGTCGGCGCCATCGACCTGGCAGCCCAGCGACCTGACGCGCGTCAGGCGCGGCTGGCCAAGCGTGAGCGTGCCGGTCTTGTCGAACGCGATCGAGCGCACGGCACTGAGGGTCTCGAGCTGGGCGCCGCCCTTGATCAGCAATCCGTGTCGAGCGCCGTTGGCGATCGCGCTGATCAGCGTGACCGGCGTGCTGATCACGAGCGCGCAAGGGCAGGCGACGACCAGCAGTTCGAGGGCCTTGTAGAGCCAGCCCTGAGTGTCGGGGCTCGGGTTCCAGAACGGCTGCCCGAAGAACAGCGGCGGCACGACGGCCACGGCAGCCGCGACGACCACCACCAGCGGCGTGTAGATCCTGGCGAAGCGGTCCACGAAGCGTTGCGCGGGAGCTCGCTGGGTTTCGGCCTCCTCCACCAGATGAACAATCCGCGCCAAGGTGCTGTCATCGCTGGTGTGAGTCACCTCGATCTCGAGAGCACCTTCGCCGTTGAGGGTGCCGGCGAAGACCTCGTCGCCGACGGCCTTGGCGACGGGCACGCTCTCGCCCGTGATCGGCGCCTGATCCACGGCAGACTCGCCGGCGCGCACGCGCCCATCCATCGCGATCCGATCACCCGGCCGCGCGACGATCACGTCCCCGACGCCAAGCGAGGCGACCGTCACGCGCACTTCGCGCGTCGCGCCGTTGTCGCCGGGCTCGAGGCGGATCGCTTCGGCCGGCGCCGTCGACACGAGATCGCGGATCGCGGCCCTCGCTCGTTCGCCGGTGTATCCCTCGAGCGCTTCGCCGATGGCGAAGAGCGTCATCACAAGGCCGGCCTCGGTGGTCGCGCCGATGACGACGGCGCCGATCGCGGCCAGAGTCATCAGGACGTTGATCGTGATCTCTCGCGTTTTGATGACCGACGCCCACGCGCTGCGGGCGATCGGCCACCCGGCCAGGCCCAGGGCGAGCAGGCCCAGCGCTTCGGGCCACCAGCCGGCGACCTCCTGACCGGTCGCGAGCGGCCAGATCTCGCGTGCTATGGCGGCGGGCACGACGGCGATGAAGGCCGCCAACGCCAGAGCCGTCGTGCGCCGGCTGAGCAAGAACCTGACGAAACCGGTCGGTCCCATCGCCAGGGTGGGGCGCTGCAACGTGGTGTTGGTCTTCGGGCGAATGCCATATCCGAGGGCCCGGACCTGGGTGGCGACCGCTTCGACGTTTGCCGAGCCCGAGACATCCAGTCGGCTCGCCGTGTAGTTGACGGAGGCGGCTGTGACGCCATCGAGGCGCGCCACAGAGCGTTCGATCGCGCGAGCGCAATCCGCGCAGTCCATGCCTTCGATGTCGAAGGAGATCTCAGTGGGTTGTGAAGAGGAAGGGGTCGGCATACCTGTCGCCTCGCTCAGCCGTGTCGAACGTGATCGAGGCCCTGTTGCAGAAGATCGCGGACGTGGTCGTCGGCCAGGGCGTAATAGACCGCCCGGCCGCGCTTATCGGCGCGCACCAGGCGCAGCAGTCGCAGCCCGCGCAGGTGATGTGAGACGGCGCTCTCGCTGATCGCGGCCAGGACGGCCAGCTCACCGACGTTGTGCTCGCCCTCCAGCAGGCCCGCCAGGATGCGGACGCGGCTGGCATCACCCAGGGCTCGAAACAACTCCGCCAGCGAAAGCGCCTCGGTTTCATCGAGCCTGGCGACTACGGAAGGCTGAATATCTGAGTACATGTTCATATGTTAGGGCGATTGTTAGGAGGTGTCAAGACGGGATGTTGTGTGAACGACAGTCCGAGTCCGGCGCGAAGGTAGGCCTTTCCAGGATATTTGGCTGAGTTCGATCCCCGCTATTGACATTTCGGAGTGCCTAAAATACAATTCCCGCTGTTTAGGCTGACCTAATCGGAGGCGCGATGCTGAGTTCGAACACAGAAGACTATCTGAAGGCCATCTACGAGCTGCTTGAGGACTCCGGCCGTGTGACGACCTCGGCGTTAGCAGAGCGCCTGAACGTTGCGCCGGCCTCGGTGACCGAGATGGTGCAGAAGCTCGCGCGCATGCAGCCGCCGCTGGTGGACTACGAACGCCACCGCGGTGTGTCGCTCACGGAGCCGGGGCGCAAGATCGCGCTCGAAGTCATCCGCCATCATCGCCTGATCGAGCTCTACCTGGCCGAGGCTCTCGGCTACGGCTGGCATGAGGTCCACGACGAGGCCGAACGGCTCGAGCACGTCATCTCAGAGGAGTTCGAGGACAAGATCGCGGCGGCGTTGGGAGACCCGGACCGGGATCCGCATGGCGATCCGATCCCGACCCGCGAAGGCGTGGTGGTCGAGCCTTCACGCCGTTCGCTCAGCGTCGTGCCGGCAGGCGAAACGGTGCGCGTCGCGCGTGTGCGCGATCAAGACACGGCCTTCCTCAGCCGTCTGACGGAGCTCGGTCTGGTGTTGAACGCGCCGCTCACCGTGATCCAGGCGCCGCCGGATGGCCCGCTCGCCGTGGACGTGGCCGGTCGCGTGCAGGCGCTCGACCGTGCGATCACGGACAACGTGTTTGTCGAATCCTGCGTCTTGATCTAGCAAATGAGGTAGGTGAGTGTCATGAACGACATCGTCTGGTGGGCTCTGGCCGGTATCGCCATCCTGGTGATCTGGGTGATCTGGCCTCGGTACGGCGCAGTGGCGCTCTGGCGGCGTTGGAGCGAATCGCGAGCGCGGCATCAGGCCGAAGATGCCCTCAAGTTCATTCTCGCCCGCGAATGGCGCGGCGGCCGGCCCGCGACGCTCGAGGGCCTGGCAGGCAACCTTGGGCTCTCGACCCGCCGCGCGGTCGCCCTGGTGCGCGGCCTCGAAGCGCGCGGACTGATTCGGTCGGGCTCGGGCGGATTCCGCCTGACGCCGGAGGGCGAACAGATGGCCCTCGGCGTGGTTCGCGCTCACCGCCTCTGGGAACGCTACCTCGTGGATGAGGCGCGGATGCCGCTGGCGGCGGTCCACGCCGAGGCTGAACGACGCGAACACGACGCGGACGCCGCGAAGTTGAATGCGCTCGAAGTGCTGCTGGGCCACCCGACGATGGATCCGCACGGCGATCCGATCCCATCCGGCAGCGGCCAGATCGCGAATGTGGAGTCGAAGCCGCTGACCGACTGGCCGACTGGGCAACCCGCGCTGGTCGTCCATCTCGAGGACGAGCCTCCGGCGGTCTTCGCCCAGATCGCGGCCGAGGGCCTGCGACCGGGCCACATCCTGCGCGTGGTCGAAGCCACGCCTGAACGCCTGACGATCTCGGACGGGCACAAGACGTTCGCGCTCGCTCCGGTGGTGGCCGCTAACGTGTCCGTCGCCGAAGCGCCGGTCGAGGCGACGCAGGTGCAGCGGCGGCTCACGGCGCTCAAGCGCGGCGAGTCGGCGCTGGTCGGCCAGCTCGATCAGGGTCTGCAGGGGTTCACGCGCCGACGCCTGCTCGATCTGGGGCTGACCCCTGGCGTCCGCATCACGGCCGAGCTGCCCAGCATGCTCGGCGACCCGGTGGCCTATCGCGTCCGCGGCACGTTGATCGCGCTGCGACGCGATCAGGCCGAACACGTCTTGATCTCCGAGGCCGAGGCGGCTTCGTAAGGAGTTGAACCATGGTTGAAGACTGCGCGACCTGTCCGGCGAACGCCGCTTTGGCCCAGATGGGCGTCGACGTCTCGAATTTCGATTACCTGGTTGCCCTGGCCGGCAACCCGAACACGGGTAAGAGCACGGTGTTCAATGCCTTGACCGGCCTCAAGCAACATACCGGCAACTGGCCCGGCAAGACCGTCACGCGCGCGGAAGGCGGCTATCAGTTCCAGGACAAGCGCTACAAGATCGTGGACCTGCCGGGCACGTACTCGTTGCTCTCGGCCTCCCAGGACGAGGAGATCGCGCGCAACTTCATTCTGTTCGGTCAGCCCGATTGCACCGTCGTGGTCAACGACGCGACCTGCCTCGAGCGCAACCTCAATCTTGTGCTGCAGGTCCTCGAGATCACGGATCGGGCGGTGGTCGTGGTGAACCTCATGGATGAGGCGCGCCGGAAGAACATCGAAGTCGATGTGCGAGCGCTCTCGCGCGACCTGGGCGTGCCCGTCGTGGCGGCGGCGGCCCGCAACGGCGAGGGCCTGGGCGACATCCTTGGCGCGGTGCGCGACATCGTCACCGAGCAGGCCGTCGTGCAGCCCAAACGCGTCAAGGCGCAGCCCGCGCTCGAGAACGCGATCACCGAGTTGCTGCCCCTGATCGAGCAGGCCGCGCCCGGCCTTCCGAACCCGCGCTGGGTGGCGTTGCGCCTGTTGGACGGCGACCTTCGCATTCGTGAGGCGCTCCTCAGTGGCGAATTGACCGACATCGCTGCCCGTCAGCGCCAGGCACAACGCGGCTTCAGCCGCAAGATCGCGCTGCAAGGCGCGCAGTGAGGCCGAGGCGCGCGGGTGCGGAAAGCGCGTGGCGTCGCCCGGCCGGCAACTAACGTACGCAGAGGGTAGGTATCCAACGATGACATCCCCGACCACCACCTCGGCCGAGCGCCTTCTGGCGCAAGCCGATCAACTCCGACAGACCCTGCCGGGAGACTTCCGCGACACGCTCGTGCAGTCGCTGTATCACGAGGCCGAGACCATGGCCGGCAAGGCCGTCCGCCAGGGCGGTACGCCGCGCCGCTGGGATTGGGACAGCACGGTCGACCGGCTGCTCACGTCGCCGGTGTTCGGCCTGCCGCTCATGCTCGCGATCCTGTCGCTGGTCTTCTGGTTGACGATCACGGGCGCGAACGTGCCGTCGGCCATGATCGCGCAGGCCTTGTTCTGGGTCGAGGCTCAAGGCGCGGCGCTCTTCACGGCCATCGGCGTGCCGTGGTGGATCACGGGCTTCATCTGGGACGGAGTCTGGCGCGGCCTGGCCTGGGTCGTCAGCGTGATGCTGCCCCCGATGGCTATCTTCTTCCCGTGTTTCACGTTCCTTGAGGATCTGGGTTACCTGCCGCGCGTCGCCTTCAACATGGATTGGCTGTTCAAGAAGGCCGGCGCTCACGGCAAGCAGTCGTTGACGATGGCCATGGGCTTCGGCTGCAACGCCGCCGGCATCATCGCCACGCGCGTCATCGACAGCCCGCGCGAGCGCCTGATCGCGATCCTGACCAACAACTTCGTGCCGTGCAACGGCCGCTTTCCGACGTTGATCATGCTGGCCACGGTCTTCGTCGCCGCCAGTTTTCCACCGGCGCTTACGTCGGTGGTGGCGGCCGGCTCGGTCGTGACGGTCGTGGTGATCGGCATCATCTTCACGCTGGTGATCTCGGGCGTGTTGTCGCGAACGTTGCTGCGTGGCGAGGCATCGGCCTTCTCGCTCGAGCTGCCGCCCTTCCGCCGCCCGAACCTGCGCCAGATCCTCTACACGTCGCTGATCGACCGAACGGTGTTCGTGCTGTGGCGCGCGATCCAGACCGCGGCGCCGGCCGGCGCCCTGATCTGGATCCTGGCAAACGTGATGATCGGCGACACGTCGCTGGCGTGGCACGTCGCCAACGCGCTGCAGCCGCTCGGCCACGCCATCGGCCTCGACGGCGTGATCATGCTTGCCTACATCATCGCCATCCCGGCCAATGAGATCGTGGTGCCGACGATGATGATGATGTACCTGGGCGCGGGCATGATGACCGATCTTCCCGCGTACTCCGACATGCGCACGATGCTGGTCGGCCAGTACTCGTGGACGATCCTGACGGCCGTCAACCTGATGCTGTTCTCGCTGCTGCATAACCCCTGCGCGACGACGATCATGACGATGTGGAAGGAGACTCGCTCGTGGAAGTGGACGGTCCTTGGCGCGCTCGGGCCGCTGGTGATCGCTTTCGTCGTGTGCTTCATCGTCGCGACCGTCGCCCGAGCTTTCGGTCTGGCTTGAGGACCGCTTTCGATGTGGAACGAGGTGCTACTCCAGGCGTTGGTCTTCGGCGGGTTGATCAGCGCCTGGATGGTGGCCGTGATCATCCTCAGCCTGCGCTGGAACCCCGAGATCTGGGTGAACGACTACCCGCCTGAGATCCGCGCGGCACTTCCGCCCAAGAGCGAGCGCGCCAGGCGGCAGACGCTCTGGGTGTCGATCCCGACCTTCGTCGTGTTGATCGGATTGTTGGCCTGGCTGGTGAACCGTCTGTACGCCGTCGCCGGCGGCTTTCCGGGCTTCGGCGAGGTCGCCCTCGCTCTGTGGATCGCCTTGCAGACCTTCAACCTGGTCGACCTGTTGCTGGTCGATTGGCTGCTTGTCGAGACCTGGCGCCCGGCCTTCGTTTACATGCCGGGGGCGGAGCGCTTCGCCGATCAGCGCTTCTACGGCTTCCATTTTCGCGCCTTCCTCAAAGGCTTCGTCGGCATCACGGCGCTCAGCCTGATGGTCGCAGCCATCCTGTGGGGCGTGCAGGCCGTTCTCTAGCGGGTCACCCTGCGCGACAACTCTCACTGAGGGTGCGGACTTGGCGTGCCGGCCTGAATCCGTCGCAGCCCAATGGATCGGCGATACCAGGCCACCAGGACAACCCAATCGACGACGCCCAACAAATAACCGGCCAACACGTCGCTGAACCAGTGTGCGCCCAGGTAGATCCGCACCGGCCCCACGATCACGATCAAGGTGATCAGGAAAGCTACGACCGCCGCGCGGGTCGCAGAGGGCCGCCACCGTTCGATCAGGATGACGCTCAGCATCCCGAACACTACAAGGAACGAGAAGGCATGGCCGCTCGGGAACGAATAGTCCTGTAGAGGGAGATAGACCCTGACCAGCGTTGGGTCGGGCCGCGGGCGCACGACGAGCCACTTCACTGCGTTGTTGATAGCGCCTTCGCTGACCTCAGCCAGGACGATCGCGACAGCTTCCCGTCTCCAGCCTGTGATCCAGAATGTCAGGGCGATCAGGGCAACGATGACCACGAACTGCGGCAGATAGCCGATCCAATCGACTCCGGATGCCATGGCATCGAGCGCGCGTGTCTGGAAGGACTGTAGCGTTCGAGTCAGCGTGAGATCTATGGGGAAGTAGGCGATCTGGTGGGCCGCGAAAGAAAGGACAACAACAAGAGCGAGCGCGCCTGCTGCGAAGAGCCCTGTCCTCCAGGTTGTTGACGCTGTAGCCGTGCGGGCCGGAGAACCATGGTCCAACGTCCGCTGTGGCTCGGTCGTCATCTGGAGGCACTCAGGCGGTCTGCCGGGTCGTCTTGCCCCAGCGCGCGGAGAGCATCGAAAACCCGCCGAAGAGGATCAGGCCGAATGCGGCCGCGCCCAGAAGATACTGGCCATAGGGAGCCCGGGCCAATGCCGCGAGCGCTTCATCAATCCCCGGAGCGGATGTGGGTTGTGCCGTCAAACCCGTTTGGAGCAGCAGGACTCCCACCAGCGCGAACACCATTCCGCGCGCCGCATAACCTACTCGGCCTAGCCAGATCGTGGCCGCGCGATTCCTCTCGCTCATGGATTGAAGATTCAGGTCTCGTCTGAACCGATCCGTGACGGCTGACCAGATCTGCCCGAGGCCCGAGATCGACCAGCCGACGCCCAGCCCGATGACGGCCCAGCGCCCGAACGGACCCGCCCAAATCGATGGCGAAGACGACGTGGAGGCAAACGGCGCTGTGAGGCCGAACAGGCGCAGCAGAGCGATGGTCGTCGGCACAAGCAGCGAGGCATACGACAGGCCGCTCAGGGCAAAACCGACCCGTTCGAGCCTGTCGCGCCCATGATCAGCATGCCCGGGCGCCCCGATAACGGCACGGACAAAGCCCCACAGCGAATAACCGGCCAGCCCGATCACGACGATCAGCAACAGGATCCGGCCTGAGGGTTGCGCCTTCAGCAGTCCGATCGCGCTGCTGGGATCCGCCGTTGCGCCGCCATCGCCCCAGGCCAACTGAACTGCGAGCGCGCCGATGATGACGTAGATCAGGCCGCGCACCACGTAGCCGAAGCGCACGAGGCGATCGATCCACGGATGCCGCGCAGCCGCCTCGGCTTTATGCGCCAGTTCGTCGGCCTTTCTCTCGACCTTCGTCGACGCTTCAGTGGCCATCCTCGCTCCTTAGGGGTGCGCGCCGACTGGATCGGGCGCGAGCTGTGCCTCATCACGGCCCCGAACGTGCTCGCTCCCATTGGCTTGATGCGCCGCCTGTTTGTCGCCCGCCGGCCCCGGCGAGGGCGTGGTCGGCGTGGTCAGGCCAGCCTCCACCTCCACCGGCCAGGCTAGGCCTGACCCGTGGCCCACGATCACGCTAAGGGCCTGCGGGATGACTTTGAAGGTCAACGACCGGTCGCTGACGAATTCGTCCTTGTCGACAGCTTCGGGCATGGGCGACTGCGAGCGCAGGATGGCGCGACGCGTTCGATAGAAGTGGACATGCTCGTCGGTCACACGTTGCCCTCCCGCCGTTTTGACGAAATAGGCTGCCAGGGCCGAGTCACTCAAGCCGTCATAGACGGCGACGTCGAGCAGGCCATCATCCATCCTGGCCTCCGGCGCGATCAGGTTGTTCAGGGCATATAGCGGTCCGTTCGAAATCGTCACGAGGTGGACGTGAGTCTGCAGGGTCACGCCGTTGTCGAGTTCGATCTCGATCGGGTGCAGATGTTCGTCGAACATCTCGCGGAACTGTTTCGGCAGTCGGCCCCAGCGGCCTTTCTTGACGTTCTGTCCGGCGGGCAGCGCGACGGCCAACCCCACGCCGGCCGACTCGATGAAGTAGTGGCGCTTGCGGCGGCGACCCGCCAGGACACACCCGACGTCGATCCTGCGTTTCGTGCCGGCGGTGATCAGGGCACAGGCCTGGTCGAGATCGAGCGGGATGCCCAGCTCGCGCGCGACGTTGTTCATCGTGCCCGTCGGCAGGATCCCAAGGGTGGTGTCGCTGCCGATCAGCTGGTAGGCGACGTCGCCGATGGTGCCGTCGCCGCCGACCGCGATGACCAGGCTCTCGCCGTTCTTGACGGCCTCCTTCGCCCAACCGCGCACGGCCTTCGAGGTGGTCTTGAGGAAGACCGTCGGCTCGATCCCGTGTGCTCGCAATCGCTGGATTAACTTGTCCGGCGTCTCAGCGAGGCGTTCGAACGAGCCAGAGCCGGCGTTGACGATCACGCGGGCCGGTTGCAGCGCCTTGCGGCTGGCATGGCCGTCCAGCGATCCGTCGCTTCCGCCGAAAGCCTGAAGAGTCAGGGTGGCCATCTCGCCTTCAAGGTGCTGCACCTGGCGCTTTCGCTTCTCGAGCTTGCGGGTGAGTGCTCCGATTTCGTCAACCTGGAGCGTGTGGCGGTGTTGAAGACGATGAAGTTCTTTGGCGGACCGTTGGAGGGAGTCAGTGTGGGTGGTCATGGTTTTGACAGTCGAGAAGAGTGGGTGAAGAGCGAAAGCGTCGCGAGCACGCGCTCACGAGGGTTTCCCCGTGGCGGCCTCGGCATTGGGCTTTTCCGGTGCGAGCGGCTGACGAACAAAGAACCTGGGCTTGCCCCATTGATAAAAGGTGACGCTCAGCGAAAGCCAGACGCTGCCCAACAGGTACGCGCCTGTGACATCGCTTGGCCAATGGGCGCCGATATAGATGCGCGATGCTCCGACCAGGCCGATCAAAATGCCGAGCACCGCCAGCAGCCCGGAGCGCCAGAGCGAGGGCTTGAGCAGGGTGTAGACCAGAAAAAAGAGAAAGCCAAAGAAGGCCGTGTACATCAAGACGTGGCCGCTGGGAAAGCTGGCGTCGGGCAATTCGCGGACCACGCGCACGAGATCTGCACCGGGGCGCGGGCGTTGGGCCGCGACCTTGAACAGGGTTCCCATCGCCGACCCGCCGGGGCCGGCCAGCGTTGCCGCCACGGCTTCCCAGCGCAGGCCAAGCGCCGCGAGGGCTGTTATCACGCCTCCCATCAGCACGAATTCTTGCGGCGCGTAACCGATGTAGCTGATGCCCCACATCAGCCCATCAAGCCAGGGGACCTGCACACGCTGGACCCAACGCGAGATGAGCAGGTCCACAGCAAAGTAGTTCACGCGGCTGGCGAGGATGAACAGGCCGCCGAAGGCCGTTGTCGCGATGAGGATGTAGAACTGAAACAGACGGGCGCGCCAGTGGCGAGTGCGTTTTGGCGCGATCTCTTGGGCCACAGCTGCGGCGGGTTGATTTTGGGGATTGCCCTGTTCCATGGCGACACCAGAGATCGGGGCCGCGCAAGATGTCCGGCCAGCCGACCGCATGCATCATGCGCCCGGTCCCACCGGTTCGATATCGGCCCGCACGCAAACGCATGTAGGCGTTACCTGACAGGGGAGCGACCCAGTCAACACAGCGATGGGTCGCTTACGAGGCAGCGCGGAGCGTCGCTACGGCTCGATGATCGTGATCCCGGCGCCTGGAAAGATGTTCATCTCGGCGAGCGCGGCGGGTGCCGCCTGCAGGCCGATGCGGCTGCCGATCAGTCGGCGCACCGGCAGGCGTCCGCTCAGGATCATGGCCAGCATGTCGGGATACGCGTGGGCAGCCATGCCATGGCTGCCCAGGATCTCAAGCTCGCGGCCGATCACAGCACCCATCGGCACCGGCGGGTTCGCCTGATCGCCGGCCAGTAGCCCGATCTGAACATGCCGACCGCGACGGCGCAGACTCAGGATTGCATCGCGGCACGTGCGCGCGCTGCCGAGCGCGTCCACCGACACATGCGCGCCGCCGCCGGTGAGGTCCTTCACCGTCGTTGGCACATCGTCGATCTCGTCGGCTTTTAGCGCGACCGCTGCGCCAAGTGCTGTCGCCAGAGCCAGCCGCTCAGGGTTGAGGTCCACGGCGATTGCCTGAGCGCCCAGCGCCGCCGCGATCATCACTGCCGACAGCCCGACGCCGCCGCATCCATACACGACGACCCACTCGCCCCCGCGCACGCGTCCCTGCGCTGCCAGGCCGCGGAAGCTCGTCGCGAACCGGCAGCCGAGCACCGCTGCCTCGGCGTAGTCGAGGCCATCGGGCAGACGCACCAGATTGCCGTCGGCGTGCGGCAGCGCCACGTAGTCGGCGAACGAGCCCCAGCCATGGAAGCCCGGCTGCCATTGTCGCTCGCAGACCTGCTGGTCGCCGGCGCGACACGACGGGCAATCGCCGCAGGCCAGCACGAACGGCGTCGTGACGCGATCACCGACGCGCCAGCCGCGCACGCCGCGACCCACTGCCGTGATCTCACCGGCCAGCTCATGCCCCGGTACGTGCGGCAGAGTCTGGATATCCGAATCGTGCCCTTGCCAGCCGTGCCAGTCGCTGCGACACAGGCCTGTCGCCTTGACCTTCACCACCACGCCCTCATCGGGCGGCGTCGGGTCAGGCGCAGTCTCGAGTCGAAGAGGTTCGCGAAAGGCAGAGTAGAGAACGGCGTTCATCGGTGATGGGGTGTTGACGATCGTGATGGAGTCGCGGAGGCCGGGTGCGGCCCGAACAATCCTCCGATCATCCCACGACAGCAATCCGCATACAATAGCCTCAGACTGTTGGAACTGGTCAACGTCCAACAGCACTCAGCCGATCACCCATGCCCTTGGTATTGCACCTGGACCTTGACGCTTTCTTCTGCTCGGTGGAGGAGATCCTCGACCCGACGCTGAAGGGCATCGCGTTCGCGGTGGGTGGGAAGGCCGATTCGCGCGGTGTGATCTCGACCTGCTCCTATGAGGCGCGCAAGTTCGGCGTCCGCTCGGCGATGCCGACCGCGCAGGCGCTGCGGTTGTGTCCACATCTCAAACTCCTGCCGGGCCGACACGGAGTCTATGGCGACTACTCGCGTAAGGTCATGGGCATCCTGGCCGACTACTCGCCGATCATGCAGCAGATGTCCGTCGATGAGGCCTACCTCGACCTCACCGGCGACCCGCGGCCCGGGCGCGTCATCGCCGAGACGATCAAGGCGCGCATCCGCGCCGACCTCGATCTGCCGTGTTCGCTGGGCGTGGCCAGCAATAAGCTCGTCGCCAAGATCGCGACAAACAGCGGCAAGCCCGACGGCCTTGTCGTCGTGCCGCCCGGGGAGGAAGGCGCCTTCCTGCGACCGATGCCGCTCGACATGCTCTGGGGCGTCGGACCAAAGACGCGCGAGCAGTTGACCCGCCTCGGCATGAAGACCATCGGCGACCTGGCTGACTGGTCGCCCGATGACCTGGTGCGTCGCTTCGGCGAGCACGGCCGCCAGATGAGCGCCGCCGCTCACGGTCAGGACGATCGACCCGTCTACAGCGAGCACGAAGCCAAGTCGATCTCGGCCGAAACGACCTTTGCCCGCGACGTGTCGGATGAGGCACGCCTGCATCGAGCTTTGCTCGAGCTCACCGAGCAGGTCGGCCAGGGGCTGCGCCGCGATGGCCTTGCCGCGCGCACGGTCAAGATCAAGGTACGCTGGCCGCCCTTCGAAACCATCACGCGCCAGACGACCTTGCCCGGCACCGTCGAGCTCGACAACGAGATCTTCGCCGCCGGCTGGGCGCTCTTCCAGCAGGTCTGGCAGCCCGGCAAGCGCGTGCGCCTGATCGGCATCGGCGTCAGCGGCCTGACGGATCCGGCCCGCCAGCTGTCGATCTTCGACAGTCAGCGCACCGGCTTCGCCCGTCAACGCAAAGCCGCCGATGTCATCGACCAGCTACGCGAGAAATACGGCGACTCGGCCATTCAGCGAGCCTCTCTGGCAGGTCGCCGCCGCCGCTGGGTGCCACCGGCTAAAGACGAGGAGCGAGGGGCGTAGGGCGAGGAGCGAACGCTGCCGCGATTGGGCCAATCGCGGCAGCGTTCGCTCCTCGCCCCTCGCCCTGCGCTCCTCGCTCCTGCGCTCCTCGAAAACCCGCCTGAATATCGGTTAGGATCGACTGAATTACGGATTGCGCTGGGCTACCGCTCAACTACAATCCTGACGCATGGGCAATGCTGAGCTCATGTGCGCAAACTGCGGCCAGGCCCTCGACCCTGGCGACATGTACTGCCGTGCCTGCGGCCTGCCGACCGTTCACGCCCACTCCCTCAGGTCCCGCGCTGCAGAAACACCGCCGGATCTGAAGGAATTAGAGCGGGCCCTGGACATCGCGCCGGAGCCGACCGTGATGGAGCGCGTGCTCCCTCCGGCCAAAGACGCCACGGAACCACTCGACCGTCTGGCGTTTGCGGCGCCGACCCGACGACGCGGGCTTTCGCCGCTGGCTATCGTCCTGCTGATCGCCCTGATCGGCGCGTTCGTCGTTTTCTTTCTGCTGTTCACCCTGGGCTAGGCCGCTTCGCGATCCCGGCACGGGGCGGGGGTGGCTGATATGGTTCGACGCGTCATCCTGGTTGCGGGCTTGCTCTTTTCGTTTGTGTCGATGCCTTCGACGGCGGCCCGCGCTGCAGTCAGCGCACCGGTGCTCAAGTGGGCTGGCAAGGGCTGCTTCAGCAGTTGGTGTCAGACGGGCTGGTACGGTTCACCGGCGGTCGCCGACCTCGACAAAGACGGCAAGGCTGAGGTGATCTGGGGCTCGTATGACGTCGTTGCGGTCAATGGAGAGGATGGCGGTTTGCAGTGGCGCGCCTCGTCCGGTAACCGCGTCTGGGGCGGCGTGTCGGTGGCTGATCTCACCGGCGACGGCTCGCTCGAAGTGATCGCAGGGCGCAGCGGCGACAGCCTGACGGTCTACAACGCGAACGGCGGCACCCTTTGGACTCGTTCCCCCTTCGGCGGGGGCGAGCTCCGCACGCAGGCCGTCGTCGACCTCGAGACGGACGGCAAACTCGAGATCATCGTGGGGCGTGCCGGCAGCGGCAGCGACGAGCAGATCAGCGTCTATGATGCGGCCGGCAACGTCCGCGGCGGTTACCGCGCGCCGGCCGCCGGTTCGCCTGGCTATGGCTGGGGCCTTTACAACCAGAACGTCGCAGTGGGTGACCTCTTCAACGACGGCACTAAGGAATTGATCGTGCCGACCGACACTCACTACATCACGGGGCTCGACCGCAACGGCAATCAGCTTCCAGTCAACAGCCGTTATGGCGCCGGAAAGATCTGGCGCCAGGTGGGCGTGCACGTCTCAGACGCCGTCGACCTGCGCGGCTACGCCAACTGCGGCGTCGAACACCGCCCGAACTTCGCCAACAGCTCGCCGGCCATCGGCGATCTCGACGGGGACGGCATCGTCGAGATCGTGGTCATCGGCAACGTCTATAACTGCGGCACGGATCCGTACACGGATTTGTACTACACGCCCTTCGTTTTCAAAGCCGATCGTTCGCGCTGGGCCACGACCAGCTACAACTGGACAACGGTGCCCGGCCCCGATGCCTCGTCGGCGCCGCGTTCCGAGGATTACAACGTCATCGAGACCGCCGAACCCAATGCCGTCCTGGCCGACCTCGACGGCGACGGAAAGCGCGAGATCCTGTACTCGTCCTACGACGGCCGGCTGCATGCCTTCTGGCTCGACAAGACCGAAAAGCACAGCTGGCCGTATGAGCTCGACGTCAATGGTCAGCTGCGCTTCGCCTCCGAGCCGGTCGTAGCCGACCTCGACGATGACGGTGTCTCTGAAGTCCTCGTCACGACCTGGACCGCCAACGGCAGCAACACCTTCGGTCAGCTGTTGATCCTCTCGTCGCAGGGCACGTTGATCTCGGCCACCGATCTTCCGCATGCAGCCTCAGCCACCGAGGGCGGCGCGCTTGGCGCTCCGACGCTGGCCAACATCGACGCGGACGCTGACCTCGAAGTGGTCATCGGCACGATCAACAACGGCCTCGTGGCCTACGACCTCCCGAACACGGCCAACGCCAAGATCCTCTGGGGCACGGGCCGCGCGGATTTCGGTCGCACCAGCCTCGCGCCTGCCGGCGTCAGTTGCACCCGGTCGACCGGCACAACGCCGGGCGCTTTCCCGACCGGGGCGTTCCAGTTGTTCCTGCCGGTGCTTCGGCGCTATTGTTGACGGCGCGCGGGGTTCGATGCCGGAAACAAGACGAATGACGCAGGTTGAAATGGTCTTCAACCTGCGTCATTCGTCTTTGTTTTGGACCAGCGCTGCAGCGATCATGAACACGCCGGCGAGGTCGACGAGGAAGAAGGAGTGGTCGACCAGGCCATGCCCGATCATGTCGGCGATCGCGCCCATCAGGCCCACCGTGAGGGCGAAGCCGATCGGGTCAGCGCTCGAACGCCGGCGCGTCGCCTGGCGCCAAGCCATGGCCCAGAAGCCGATCAGCAGCGTCAGGCCGATCAGCAGCCCGGGCATCCCCAGTCGGCTGAGGAAGTCCATCACGAGGTTGTGCGGATGCGAGAGGTTCGGATCCTGCCAGGCATCCGGCAGAATATAGAAGCTGCGATAGGCGTAGAGGAAGTTGTCGGGCCCGACCCCCAGCCACGGATGGTCGAGGAACATCCGCCAGGCCGAGATCCAGAGATTGATGCGGATGAAGCTCGTGCCCGATTGAACGTCGAAAAGCGTGGCGAAGCGCGGGATCTGCAACAGGATCGGCAAGGCGATCAAGGCCACGACGATGACGCCGCCGACGGCCAGCGCGCCGCGCCGCCCCTGCCAGGCGATCAGCAAGACCGCGAAGGCGAGCGGCAACCCCAGCACCAACGCCCCTCGCGAGAAGCTCAACACCAGCGCGACCGCGATCAAGCCCAGCCCGACGCCCAGGGCCGCCAGCCCGCCCAGCGCGGCGCGGCTCGCCGTTCCGCGCCGCCGGACGCCCACAAGCCCGACCATCAGCAGCGCCAGCCCGAGCGGTAGCGCGCGACCAAGGTACAGGCCGACATTGTTGGGCGACCCATACACGCTGCGGATGCGCGCGACGCCTTCGGCCGTCACGATCAGGTCCTGCTTGACGACGTACTGGTACACCCCGTAGCCGGCGACAAGCGCAGCGCCAAGGATCCAGCCGCCGACGATCCGCAACTGCGCCGGGCGATCGAGCGGCACGACCCGCATCAAGACGTAGAGCAGGGCGCTCGACAGGAACACGGTCCGATATTCGTACAGGGCCACCGCGCGTTGCTCGGCCGCCAGCGTGCTCGCGGCGCCGACCAGCACGAGCGCGATCACGGCGCCGTCCATGATCGACAGCCGCGGCCTGACGCGTGCCTTGAGCCAACTCGGGCCATAGCGCAGCAGCGCGGCGATGAAGGCCAGCCAGAGCGCGAACTCGTAAAGCGAGGCGCCCCGGCTCCAGAGCATGCGCGGGAACAAGAAGAAGGGCAGCACCGTCGCGAGCAGCGCCAACGCCAGGTCGGGCCGCAGGAAGAACAGCACGCCGAGCGCCAGCAACGCGATCACGGCCAGCGTGAACGAGGGCGCGAAGTAGAAGATGCCGGCCGTCGCTGCCGTGACGGCGATCGGCAGCGCATCGCCGAGGCGTCGTGTGAGGGCCGCGGCCGGCGCGTCCCAGGCCAGCCAGCCGGCCGCATACAGCAGCCCGCCAGCGAGCGTCGTCACGAACACGCCGGCGCGATCGCTGAGCCCGCGCGGGACGAGCGCCAGCACGTCACGCCGTGTGATCCACAGCGCGATCAGGCTCGCGAGCGCCGCGAGGATCGCGCCCGTCAGGGCCAGCGGATAGCCGTCGTCAACGGCCGGTGCGCCGACCGCGAACCCGACGATGGCCCACTGATCCCAGCCACGATTGGGCGTGATGACAGCGACGTGTTCGACCGTCGGATCGAGCCCGCGCGCCACCGGCATCAACTCCACGACAGTCTCAGTGGTCGCCGAGGTCAGCACCAGATACGAGCCAAGCGAGTCGCGCGGCAGCGCCGCCACAGGTTGGCCGTCGACGGCGACGTAGAGATACGCGCGATAGTCGCCGCGCCGCACGCGCAGGCCGAGGTCGCTGCCCCTGAAGCGAATCGTCAGGCTCGCGTCGGTGAACTTCTCGGGGATGTCGGCGCCGAGTTCCGAGAACTCCCAGCCGCCCGCATACGCTGCAGCCGGGTGTTGGGCCGGATACGAGCCCGGGCCGGCGACAGACTGGTCGATGTTTCGCGGGGCGGCGAAGGCCTCGCCAAGCGCCGTGAGCTTGGCCCGCGGATCGGCCAGGGCGAAACCCCAATGCGGGTCGGCGATATCGGCGGGCGTGCCAGGCGCCACGAACGCCGGCTGGTACGACTCGAGCGCGAGCGGCCCGGCCCACAGCCATTCGGTTTCGGCGCGTTCGAAAAGGCCGAGCGTGTCGGCAACCTGCGCATCGGCCGAGACCGTCCGCCAAGGGGAGTTGGGCACCGTGTTCCAGCCGAAGTTGCCGCCCCAGAGCAGCTTGGCCGAGTCGCCGTTGCGCTCCATGACCTCGCGCAGCAACGTGAAGCGCGCGACGTTCAGCAGCGCCGGGTCGGCGTCGCGGTTGTCGGAGCCCTCATCGAAGCCGTAAGGCTTGCCGGCCGCTGCGTCGAAATACCGATCGGCGTCGAGATCGTAAAGCTGTTGCAGGTAGATCAGGTCGCTGACGTTTTCGGGGCCGGTCTCGAGCGTCGGAGCGAGGGCCGCGGCCACCACCGTGGCGCTCGGATCCGCGACCTTGATGGTGGGATACGCCGACGCGAGCAGGGCCGCGTATTCCGAAGCCGAAGGCTCGACCTTCCAGCCGACCTTGATGTTCGGCTCGTCCCACACCTGGTAGGCGTCGACGAGGGCGCCGTAGCGGCCGGCCACGGCGCCGGCGAAACGCGCGAAGGCGTTCACGTCACCCACCGGCGAGTGGGCCTCGGGATCCGAGAGCGCCACCCAGTCGGGGGCGCCGACGAGCACGATCAGGAGCCTGAAGCCGTGTTCGGCCGCGGGCGGCACTGTCGCGTCAGTGCCGCTCCACTCGAGCTCGCCCTGGCGCGGCTCGATTCGATCCCAGTACACCGGCACGCGCAGCCAACCGAAGCCGCGCAACTGGTCGAACACTGTGGGGAGCGTCGCAGGATCGTAGCTGGTCAGGTCCACGTTGACGGCGCGCAGATCAGCCGGCCGCGGGGGCAATTCTGCCGGCGGCAACCCGCTGACGACGCCGCGCTGTCGCACCTGATGTTGAATCGTGGCGGCACTGGCGCCTGCGATCGCCGCCAGCAGCGTCACGAGCGAGATCAAACCAACGATGCGTTTCATAGGGCCAGAACAGTATACGGGATCGAGCGATCCGCCAGAACCCTCGCATCCGGACAGAACACAGCCTGCGACATGCCGCTGCCTCTGCCGGGGCAACTGTCGCCGGGCCCCGATCAGGACCGCAGCGCCTCGCGCACTGCCGGCGCCACGCGAGTGCCGAGCAACTCGATCGCGCGCATCACCTTTGCATGCGGGATCGTGCCGACCCCAAGTTGCAGCAACAGGCGCTGATGGCCGAACAGCGTGTGTTGGAACAGGACCTTGTCGATGATCTCGTTCGGTGAGCCGATGAAGTCGGATCCGCGCAGCGTGCGAGATTGGTCGAACTGCTGGCGCGTGATCGGCGGCCAGCCGCGCTCGCGCCCGATCTTGTTCATCATCTGCGCGAACGTCGGATAGTAGTCGTCGGCCGCCTGTTGCGAGTCGTCGCCGATGAAGCCGTGCGAGTTGATGCTCACCGGCAGCGTCGCGGGATCGTGTCCGCCTTCGGCCGCCGCCTGTCGATAGAGTCTCACCAGCGGCGCGAAGCGTTCCGGCAGCCCGCCGATGATGGCCAGCGCCAGCGGCAGGCCGAGTATGCCCGCCCGCACCACCG
The DNA here is from genome assembly GCA_044226485.1 of Anaerolineales bacterium. Classification (GTDB taxonomy): domain Bacteria; phylum Chloroflexota; class Anaerolineae; order Anaerolineales; family UBA6663; genus UBA6663. The sequence continues at coordinate 436,811 of JBGAGY010000003.1, read as the reverse complement.
ACTCGGGCGTCCCACCTACGGCCACCCACACCGGCAGCGGGTTCTGCAGCGGACGCGGGTAGATGCCCTGGCCTTCAAGCGCCGGTCGGTGCTTGCCCGACCACGTGATGCGTTCCGCCGCGCGCAGCTCGATCAGCAGGCGCAGCTTCTCGTCGAAGAGCGAGTCGTATGCGTTGAGGTCGTAGCCGAACAACGGGAACGACTCGATGAACGAACCGCGCCCGGCCATGATCTCGGCACGTCCGCCCGAGAGCAGATCCAACGTCGAGAACTCCTGAAAGACGCGCACCGGGTCGTCGGAACTGAGCACGGTCACGGCGCTGGTCAGCCGGATGCGCTTCGTGCGCGCCGCGGCCGCCGCCAGGACGACGGCCGGCGCCGACGACACGAAGTCGGGTCGGTGATGCTCGCCGATGCCGAACACATCCAGGCCGACTTGATCGGCGAGCTCGATCGTCTCAAGCAGGTCGCGCAGCCGCTGCTCGGCGCTGATGAGCGCGCCGGTGTGTGGATCGGGCGTGCGCTCGACGAACGAGTACAGGCCGATTTCGAATGCCGGTGGTGGGGGCTGTGGGGTGATGGTCGGCTCCTTGGTTCAGCGCCAGTCGATCTTGGAGGTCAGGCCGTCGCCCGTCACTTGCTGGGCGACGCCTGTCTTGGGGTCGATCAGCCACAGGTTGCCGCCCGACACGATGGCGATCAGGCGTCCATCCGGTGACCAGGTGGGGAAAGCGCCCGGCGCCAGACCGCTTGCGTCTTCAGGGGGGAAGAGCGCCCGCGCGTTGCTGCCGTCGGCGTCCATGACAAACAGGCGATAGTTGCTGAAAGGCGAGTTGTCGGGCTCGAGCGCCTGCAGGTAGGCGATCTGCTGCGGCGCGCCGAAATCCGTGATCGGCGAGGGGGCCGGGTTCGCAAACATGCCAGCCCGTGGGATCAAGTCGAGGCGTGCGGCCGTGCTCATGTTGAGCGCCGTGATGTCGAAGGCGGGCGAGTCCTCAGGAAGCTCGAGACGCAGCGGCGCGCCGTGCGTGACGGTGTACAGCCAGCCGCTCGATGCCCAGCGCAGCGACGGATACCAGGCCCAATCGCTGCGCGCGTTGTAGGCCGCGAAGCTGATCAGCGAGCGCGTCTCATATGTCGCGAGGTTGACAACGCCGATGCCGTCGGTGCGCGCGTAGGCGATCTGGGTGTAATCCGGCGCGACAGCGAAGCCCGTGCCCCACCAGCCGTACAGCCCGCCCGAGGAGGTGTCGAGCACCAGGAGTTGATTGAACTCCATCTCCTTCGTCTTGACGTTCGGCGCCCAGCTGAGCAACCAGAGGTCGTTGTTGGCCTGCCACCCCGGCGCCCGGTCCGTCTTGAGCGCCGACGTGTAAGCGATCGTCGGCGGCGAGTCGGGCAGCACGACCCAATCGGCCCAGAGCACGTTGGTCGCCGGAAGTTGAATGGGCTCCCGCGGCCCGCCGGCGACGATGTCGGTCACGTAGAGCTGGTTGAAGAACTCGCTTGTCGTGTCGGTGATGCCGCGCGTGTAGAGCAGGAACTGGCCGTCGGGCGAAAGGCTGAAGACGCGGCCGTCAAGGTCGCCATTGGCGGCGATGAGCAGCCGCTGATTGGTGAGGCCACGGGCTGCCCAGGCGCTGCCGGCGCTGAGATAGGCCAGCGTGCCCGTCACCGGCACAGCCGTAAAGGCGTTCTGCGCGCCGACCATCACGATCTCATCAACAGCCTGAGTCAACACCACCCGCCGGATGACGCTGCGGCTGGTCTGCAGTCCGTCCTCAAAGACCGTGCGATAGGTCAGCTCTTCGAGGCCGTTTGCGCCGGCCTGCACCAGACGTTGCTCGCCGGCCGGGAGCGACTCGTTGCGCACCGTGCGTGAGCTATAAGGGATGACGACCTGTTCGACTGAGGTGGTTTCGCGAACGCGTGTGACGACGATGTGGTCGCCGTCGGAGAGGCGGGCAAACGGTGGGATCGACAGTCTGTCGGTATCGGAGACGGCGATGCCGGCCAGGGCCAGGGCCTCGCGCGTCGTGACGGCTTCAGCCAGCTGGAAGCGCTGCGTTTTTCCATCGGCCGTGATGCTGATGACCAGGCCACCGGCCGGCGCCTCTGTCGGCGCGACGCCTTGAGGCGACGCCAGACACGCAGCCAGGCTCAACCAGGCCGCTAGGGCGGCAAGCATCAGGCCCCACGTTCGATTGGCCCCCATGCCCTTATCTTACTTCGTTCCAGTGACCGTCAATTCGCCGTCGGACACGTCGACGTCGGTGATGCGCACGCCCGTCATGGCCGGCGCAATCGAGCCCGTCGCCCATTCGTTGAGCGCGGCGGTCACGCGGGTGAGGACGTCGTCGGGGACCGCCAGCGGTCCGAACGAGCCGCTCTCGGCATTGAAGCTCAGCTGGCCGTCGGACGAGACAGTCGGCGCGATCACGAAGGTGGCGTCCACCGTCAGCCCCTGGACCTCGGCGGCTCCGTAGAGCTGGATCTTGCCATCTCGAAGGAACACTTGAGGATTTGTGAGCTTGGGATCCGTGGGATGATCTTCCAGATACAGCGCCACAGCCGAGGTCAACTGTTGTTCGGTGAACGTCACGGTGACGGAGCCGCTGGCCGCAGCCGTGGCGGCCGACTGCAGCAGGTCGGTGACCTCGTGGGCTGAGGTGGCAGAAACCGGGATCGGCGAGGCGGGTTGGGTGGGCGACGCGAAGCCGGGCAGCCCACAGGCCAGAGTGGCTGTGGCGCAAGCCAGGATCGCCGCCAGGATGGGTCGTTTCATCATCTGAAAATCATAACACGGTCATATTTGCCCCTTCGCCGACGTGGGCTATACTGCACGCCTTCTGAGAGGACGTTCATGATTGATAACATCAACGGATTTTTGCCCCAAATGCCTGACTCGGACCCGGGCCTCAACGGCCATCAGCCCGACGAACTGTCCGAGCGGGAAGTTTTGGCGCATTACAGCCCGATTTCGGGCTTGAGCGGCGGCCCTGACGCATCCCTGGATGCGGTTCCAGCGGAGCCGGCAGGGGAGCCTGCCGTTGAGCCCGCGTCCGTCGAGCCCGTCGGCCTGATCGAGTCCGTCGAGGATCCGGCTGCGGCGGCGCCGGTCGAGGCGACCGAACCCATCGGCGAAATCGACCAGGCCGTCGCGTTGGACGAGGCCGAACCCGCCTCGTCTGATAGCGCGACTGACGTGGAGCCTGAAGCCGACGCCGCTGAGCCGGTTGACGGCATCCAGGAATCTCTGGAGCCGGACGCGACCCAGCCGTTGCCGGTGGGTCGGCCGCCGTCGCCGCTGGAGTTGGATGCCCAGATCGAGAGCCTTTTGTTCGTGGCCGACGGGCCGGCGCAAGTCGGTAAGCTGGCCGAAGCGCTCGAGGTCAAGGCGGATCAGATTGAGGCCGCGCTGGCCTCGCTAGAAGAGCGCTATGCCGGCCGGGGCATTTCGATCCAGCGGATCAAGGACCGGGTCCAGCTGACCACATCGGCCACCGCGGCGCCGCTCATCCAGCGTTTCCTGGGCCTTTCTTCGACTGCACCGCTGTCGAAGGCCGCGCTCGAGACCCTGGCGATCATCGCCTACCGGCAGCCGATCACGCGCCCGCAGATCGAACAGATCCGCGGCGTGAATTCCGACAGCGTGATCAAGAACCTGCTGACCAAGGGGTTGGTCGAGGAGACGGGCATCGCCGAAGGACCCGGACGGCCCGTGCTCTACGCCACGACCCCCGAGTTTCTGCAGCATTTCGGGCTTTCGGCTCTCACCGAGCTGCCGGCCCTCAACCTGGACGACATGCGCCGCCAGTTCGCCAGCGAAATCCTCAAGGGATGAGGCCGGCCTGGCCGACTTGTTGCATCGTTGTCGAGTTGGCCTATCCAGGTGAGTTGACGATAAGCTTCGTGAACCCGGATAAGTACTCCGACGTCTGGGCGTGTATATATGTCTGATATGGAGAACGACCTCCTGGAACGCGCTCGCGCCGCCGACGAACAGGCGTCCGCTCAGCTTTATGCCGAGCATTACCCGGCAGTCATGCGGCTGTGTCTGGCATTGCTCGGCGACGTCTCTGACGCGGAGGAGGTGGCGCAGGACTCGTTCGTCTATGCCCTGCGTAATATCCATCGTTACGACCCGAAGCGCGCGGCTTTCCGGACCTGGCTGTTTCTGATCGCGGTCAGCCGCTGTCGCAACAAGCGCCGTCGCCGCGTCTTCGATTTGCTGCCGCTTTCGGCGGCAGCTTTGAGCCAGGCAGCGACGACCCGCGAGGTCGAGCAGGCGCTTGCGACGCGCGGGTTGCGTCTGCAGCTGTGGCAGGCCCTGCAAGATCTGCCGGTCGACCTGCGTGAAGCCGTCGCTTTGCGCTACCTCGGCGGCCTGCGCTTCCGCGAGATCGGCGAGGTCGCGGGCTGCAACGACAAGACGGCCCAGTCACGCGTGAGGCTGGGCGTGGACCGGCTCCGCCGGACTCTGACGGCCGATGAGGCCTTCGGTGAGGCGGGCGCCGACATCGATTGGTCCATTTGGGAGGCTGCTGGATGAAGTCCCCGGTCGAACCGATGCTGCGCGCCATGGGGCCCGCGCTCGACTCGCTCGCGACGCCAGCCGACACATGGTCGGATTTGTGGTCGCGCGTGCAGGCCGGCCGACGCCGGCCCACACCGGTCTGGCCGGCCTTCGCCAGCGCGGCCCTATGCCTGACCCTCTTCTTGAGTTCGACGTTTGTGGGCATCATCCTCGGTGTCACGCCGACTGCGGCGGCCCTGGCCGTGCCCGCGCCGATCGTCAGCCTGACGTCGCTGACACCCCAACAAACTGAAGCCGTCGGCCATCGCGTCAACCCCGCGATCGACGCGACGGAAGCGGCCGGCACCGCAGCCGCATCCACCCCGGCGCCTCAGGCGTCGCCCGTGCGCTGAGCAAAAGGCGGAACCGACCATGTCAGAACGATTGCAGAAACTGCTCGCCCAGGCGGGCTATGGCTCACGTCGTGCCTGCGAGGCCCTCATCCTCCAGGGTCGGGTGACAGTCAATGGCCGACCGGCTGAGCTCGGTCAGAAGGCCGACCCGGCGGTCGAGCGCATCACGGTCGATGGCGAGCCGCTCAGCGCGGCCGAGCAGTTGACCTATATCGCGCTTCACAAGCCGGCCGGCGTGGTCTCGTCGCGCGAACCACAAGGCCCGCGCGAGACCGTGCTCGATCTGGTGCCAAGCACGGTGCGCCTGTATCCGGTCGGCCGGCTCGATCTCGACAGCGAAGGCCTGACTTTGCTGACCAACGACGGCGACCTGGCCAATCATCTGACTCACCCGAGCCAGAACGTCGAAAAGGAATATCGCGTCCTCGTCAAAGGTCACCCTGACGAAGACCAGCTGGATGCATGGCGTCGGGGCATCGTGTTGACCGACCGGGAAACCGGCGAGCGCCGCAAGACGCGCCCGGCCAAGGTCTGGCGCGACGACGCTCCTGGCCCGACGACCTGGTTGCGCGTGGTCATGCAGGAAGGCCGCAAGCACGAGATCCGTGAGATCGGGGCGACGTTGAACATCCCGGTGCTGCGTCTGATCCGCGTGCGCATCGGCACGCTCGAGCTTGGCGATCTGCGCACCGGTGAGTGGCGCTCGCTCGACGAACGCGAGGTGCGCGCCCTGCGTGGCCCGAGCTCGTCCCCACGTCGATCGGGGTCAACGGCCCGGCGACCGAGCGGGACAACCCGCAAGGCAACGACCGGGCGCAAGGCCCCGCGCTCGCCAGGCTCAGCGCGCTCGTCAGATCGGAAGCCCAGAACGGCCTCATCCGGGGCACGTCGGGCGTCGGATGGCCGCCGGCCCACGTCACCGGCGCCGGCGCGCAAGACGCGCATGAAGTCGAAGAAGAAGCCGCGATGAACCGGGGCGCGTCGGCGGCCTGAGATCGCCGACGGTCACGGAAGAAGGTTCGAATGGCGACTGCAACCCTTGAAAATGACAAGGTCCCCGGCTCGTGGCTCGACCGCCCTCTGGCGTCGGTCATCAGCCTTGACCTCGAGAAGCTCGCGTACCTGGCCCTGATCGTCATGGGCTTTGTCACGCGCTTCTACGATCTCGGCGCCCGTGTGATGAGCCACGACGAGAGCCTGCACACGCAGTTCTCGTGGTACCTGTACGAGGGTCGCGGCTTCCAGCACACGCCGATGATGCACGGGCCGCTCAAGTTTGAGGTCACGGCCTTCCTCTACTGGATGTTCGGCGACAGCGACTTCACGGCGCGGATCTCCGCAGCGTTGATGGGCGTGATCGCCATCGGGTTGATGTGGTACTACCGGCGTTGGCTCGGCCGCGCCGGCGCCCTGGCTGCGGCGTTGTTCATCTTGATCTCACCGTACCAGCTGTACTACGCCCGCTACATCCGCGACGAACCCTACGTGATGGTCTGGGGGCTGCTGCTCGCCTTCTGTGTCTTCCGCTACATGGAGACGCGCCAGGTGAAGTTCATCTACGGCCTGACGGCGGTGATGGCGCTCTTCTACGCGACGATGGAGTCGTCCTTCATCTATGTCGCCATCGCCATGGTGTTCCTCGGCGTGTACTTCCTGGCCGAGGTGCTGATCAACGAGTGGCCGCGCCCCGAACTCAGGCCTTCGTTCTGGACGGCGGCCGGGTTGATGGCCGTCGCGGCCCTCGTCGGCGTCGGCCTGTTCTTGCTGAACGACAGGCTCGGCATGGCCGGCACCGCCTTTACGGCCCAGACGGCCAACCCCGATGAGCCCGCGCTACGCCCGGCGACGATGTACACCATCGCCGCTGACATCGCCTTCCTTGTGGCGCTGGTCGCGGGCGTGTGGACGCTCGGGATCGTCACGCGCGCCTTCGGTCGAAGGGTGCGCAACTTCGCGTCGCTCGACCTGATCATGGCGCTCGGCGTGTTCGTGCTGCCGCAGGCCGCGGCCCTGCCGGTGATGATGCTCGGTTACAAGGCCACGGACTACGTGCCGCCGTCGATGACCAACATCGGCTTCCTCGAGTACATCCCGGTCTTCCTCTCGTCGAATTTCGGCGTGACGACCGTGATCACGATCTTCCTGATCGTGGCTTCGATCGTGTTGGGCTGGATCTGGAACCGCCAGGTCTTCATCTACTGCGCCCTGATCTTCTACGGCATCTACATCCCTCTATTCACGACGTTCTTCACCAACGGCGCCGGCATCGCCACGGGCCTGGTCGGCTCGCTCGGCTACTGGCTGGAACAGCACGGCGTACGGCGCGGTGGTCAGCCCTGGTATTACTACCTGCTGATCAACCTGCCGATGTACGAGTATCTGCCGACGATCGGGGCGCTGATCGCCGCCGGCATCGGCCTTCAACGCCTCGTCGGGGGACGGGCGGCGTCGCTTTTGCGCATCGTCGACTGGCGCCAGAAGGCCGACCCCACGGCATCGGCCGCCGAGCCCACGGCATCGGCCGCCGAGCCGCCGGCTGAGCCTGTCGCGGCCGCCGAGCAATCGGCCGACGAAGAGAGTCAGGATATGGCTGCGCCCGCCGTGCGGCGTTTCCCGGCGCTGTTGTATATCGGCTGGTGGGCTGTCATGGCCTTTATCGGCTTCAGCATCGCGGGCGAAAAGATGCCCTGGCTGACCACGCACATCTGCCTGCCGCTGATCCTGTTGAGCGGGTGGGTGGTCGGTCAGTTGTTCGACGGCGTCGATTGGTCGCTGTTCAAAGCCCAACGCGCCTGGCTGGTGGCCGTGATCCTGCCGATCACGTTGCTTGCTGCGGCTTCCGCCCTCGGCACGCTGCTCGGCACCGAGCGGCCGTTTGCGGGCATGGAGCTGCCGCAGGTGCAGGCCACCACGACCTTCCTTTCGACGGTGCTCATCACCGTCCTGGGCGTCTCGGCCCTGGTGTTCCTGGGCAGCCCGCTCGGCTGGCCGACCATCGGGCGGTTGGCGAGCCTGACGTCTTTCGCGGTGCTGGCGGTGTTGACGGCGCGGACGGCGTTCGTGGCGGCTTACATCAACTACGATCTCGCCAACGAGTTCCTGGTGTACGCTCACGGCGCGCGCGGCGTCAAGACGGTCATGGAGCAGATCGACGAGATCGCTCAGCGCACGACCGACGGCTACGGCCTGAAGGTCGCCTACGACGCCGACGTCTCGTGGCCGATGACGTGGTACCTGCGCGATTACACAAACCAGGTCTTCTACGGCAGCGAGCCGACGCGCGACCAGCTGCGCGACGTGCCCGTGATCATCGCCGGGGCCAGCGACTTCGGCAAGGTCGAGCCCCTGGTGCGCAACGACTACTACCAGTTCGAGTACATCCGCATGGTCTGGCCTATGCAGGATTACTTCATGAATGACACGCCGATCTTCGAGCGCGTGTGGAACAACCTCAGCGATCCGGCGAAGCGCCAGGCGTTGTGGGACATCTGGTGGAATCGCGATTACAAGCGCTACGGTGAGATCAACGGCACAACCTTCGATCTGGCCCAGTGGAACCCGGCCGACCGGATGCGTCTGTATGTGCGCAAGGACATCGCGGCGCAGATCTGGTCGTACGGAGTCGGCGCGACGGGCGCGGCTCAAGAGACGATCGATCCGTATGCCGCCGGCAAGCTCGACGCGGCCCCGCTCACAACGGTCGGCTCGACGGGAGCCGGGACCGGGCAGTTCAACGCGCCGCGCGGCGTCGCCTTCGCGCCGGACGGCAGCTACTACGTGGCCGACTCGCGCAACAACCGTATCCAACACTTCAGCCCGGCGGGAGACGTGATCGGTGTCTTTGGCGCCGAGACGCCCAAGGACCCGAACACCGGCCAGCCCGTGGCCGACGCGCCGACCGGCACCTTCACCGAGCCGTGGGGCGTGGCCGTCGGGCCGGACGGCAGCGTGTACGTCAGCGACACCTGGAACCATCGCATCCAGAAGTTCGACGCTGACGGCAACTTCCTGCTGGCCTGGGGCCGATTTGGCCAGAGTGGTCTGCTCGACGAGATGTGGGGCCCGCGCGGGATCGCGGTGAGCTCTGACGGGCATGTGTTCGTGGCCGACACGGGCAACAAGCGCATCGTCGTCTTCGATGATCAGGGCCAGGGCGTGTCGTCGATCGGCACGTACGGCTTCGACGATGGCCAGCTCGATGAGCCGGTCGGTGTCGCGGTCGGGTCGGATGGAGCCGTGTACATCGCCGACACGTGGAACCAGCGGATCCAGAAGTTCGTGCCGGTGGCGATGGCCGGAGGCTCGATCGACTACGTCTTCGCGCAGAAGATCGACGTCAACGGCTGGTTCGGCCAGAGCCTCGACAACAAGCCGTTCATCGCCGTCGACGCACAGGGCCGCATCTACGTGACCGATCCGGAAGGGTATCGCGTGATCGTCTTCGGCCCCGATGGCGTGTATCGCAATACGCTCGGCGAGGCCGGCGACTCGCTCCTGACCATGGTGACCGGCGTCGCCGTCTCCGCCGACGGCACGGTCCTGGTGAGCGAACCCGGTTCGGATCACGTGTTGACGTACGCGCCGGTGCCGTAGGGCCACAGATGGCAAACCGTGGACCGCAGTCGGGCCGGCCGTTGCGGCCGGCGTCGATCTGTCGTCCGCGATCTGCCGTCTGTTTGTGGCGAAAATCCAGATTGAGATAGAGGCGCGGTGTATAATCGCCCAAAACCGGTCAGGATGAGGGGTGAGAGACCCGCATTCGCTAGCCAGGCGGCTCGGAGGCCGTTTTGAAACTTCACGAATACCAATCGAAAGCGCTGTTTGCGAAGCATGGCGTGCCGATCCCTAAAGGCCAGGTCGCAAGCACAGCGACCGAAGCTCGCGCGATCGCCCAGGAGCTGGGCGGGCGGGTCGTGGTCAAGAGCCAAGTGCTCGTCGGCGGTCGCGGCAAGGCCGGCGGCATCAAGCTGGCCAAGAGCCCCGAAGAGGCCGAGAACCTTGCGGCTCAGATTCTGGCGATGACGATCAAGGGTCTTCCTGTGCGGAAGGTCCTCGTCGACGAGGCCGCCGATATCCGCAAAGAGATCTATCTGGGCATCACGAACGACCGCTCGTCGCGCCGCCCGGTGATCATCTGCTCATCCGAAGGCGGCGTCGAGATCGAAGAGGTCGCGCGCACCAACCCCGATGCGATCGTGCGTGAGTACGTCGATCCGCTCATCGGGCTGCGTGACTACAACGTCCGCAACATCGCGCTGGCGATCAACCTCGGCCGCGAGCATTGGAAGGCCTTCAGCGCCATCGCGCTTGGCCTGTACCAGACGTACGTCGACACCGACGCCACGCTGGCCGAAATCAATCCGCTGGTGGTCACTGGCGACGGGCGGCTGGTGGCGCTCGACGGCAAGATCGATCTGGATGACAACGCGCTCTTCCGCCACGGCGATCTGGCCGAGATGCGCGACCTCGACGAAGAGAGCCCGCCCGAGACCGAAGCCCGCAAATACGGGCTGTCGTATGTGAAGCTCGACGGCGAGATCGGCTGTCTGGTGAACGGCGCCGGCCTGGCGATGGGCACGATGGACATCGTCAAGCACTTCGGCGGCGAGCCGGCCAACTTCCTCGACATCGGCGGCGGCGCCGGGGCCGACAAGGTCACGGCGGCGCTGCGCATCATCGTGGCCGAGCCGAAGCTCAAGGCCATCCTGATCAACATCTTCGGCGGCATCACGCGCTGCGACGAAGTCGCGCGCGGGATCATTCAGGCCATGCAGGAAGTCGGCATCAAGGTGCCGATGGTCGTGCGGCTGGTGGGCACTAACGAAGCTGAGGGCCGTCGCCTGTTGGCCGACGCCAGCATGATCACGGCCACGTCACTGGCCGACGCGGCTCAGAAAGCGGTAGCGGCAGCGAAATAGGCGTCAGGCGTCTGGCCTCGGGCGTCTGCACCATGACGCCATCCGGCCCGGCGCAAAGCGTGTCTGACACCTGAGGCCCGTAGCCTGACACCTTGGAAACACCATGAGCATTCTTGTCAACAAAGATACCCGAGTCCTCGTGCAGGGCATCACCGGTCGCGAGGGGTTGTTCCACACCAAACAGATGCTGGCCTACGGCACGAAGGTCGTGGCCGGCGTGACACCCGGCAAGGGTGGCGAGTGGGTCGAGGAGAAGGTACCGGTCTTCGACACCGTCAAGGCGGCGGTCGAGAGCACGGGCGCGAACTGCGCGATCATCTACGTCCCGGCCAAGCTGGCTCCCGATGCCATGCTCGAGTCGGCTGACGCCGGCGTGCCGTTCGTGGTCTGCATCACCGAGGGCGTGGCGGTGCAGGACATGATGAAGGTCCGCTCCTACCTCGACCTGAAGAACGTCAAGCTGCTCGGGCCGAACTGCCCCGGCCTGCTGACGCCGGGCGAGTGCAAGGTCGGCATCATCCCCGGGCACATCGCCAAGCCCGGCAACGTCGGCGTCGTCTCGCGCTCGGGCACGCTGACCTACGAAGTGCTCAACGCCCTGACGCAGAACGGCATGGGCGCCAGCACCTGCGTCGGCATCGGCGGCGATCCGGTCAAGGGCCTCAACTACATCGACGTCCTGCAGATGTTCCAGGCCGACTCGCAGACCGAGAAGGTCGTGATGATCGGCGAGATCGGCGGCAGCGATGAAGAGCGCGCGGCCGAGTACATCGCGTCGCGCATGACCAAGCCGGTGGTGAGCTTCATCGCCGGTCAGACGGCGCCGCCCGGACGCCGCATGGGCCATGCCGGCGCCATCATCGAGAGCGGCTCCGGCACCGCGTCCGACAAGATCGCGGCGCTCAAGGCCGCCAACGTCAAAGTCGCCAGCCATCCCGAAGAGATCCCGGACCTTCTGAAATAAACTGGCGGTGGCCAGCGCCATCGACCGTCGGAGAAACGATCCATGCCTGAACTGTCCAAACCCGCGAACCCACTGCCCAAATATCAGGCTGAAGCTGCAGCGCATCCTGAGGATGCTGATGTGCAGGCCGGCCTGGGATGGGCCCTTTACGGCCAGCGCCAGTTCGCTGAAGCGATCAAGGCCTTTCAAGAAGCCCTGAAGCTCAACGGCGATCATCTCGAGGCCACCTACGGGTTGGGGCTCGCGCATAAGATGGCCGGGTCGACGGGCCTTGCTGTGCAGACGTTCGAGACCGTCGCAGCGCTCGCGACGCGGATCGAAGACCACGACCGCCACAAGATGTTGACCCGCCTGATCGGGGGCCAATTGAATGAGCTCCAGACCGGCGACTGGAATCTGAGCGAGCGAAAAGCCTGATCGTCGTCCACTCGTTCGGCGAAAACGCGGAGGGCATGGGGGTGTGCGACCGCTATCCCTATGCCCTCCGCGTTTTCGTCGGCAGAGACGGCAGGCAGGGAACGAATCGATGGCGGGCATTCGCGTGATCTCTGGCAGCGCCAAAGGCCGACACCTGAAGATGGTGCCAGGCGATGGGACCCGGCCGATCATGGATCGGGTCAAGCAGGCGCTCTTCAACATTCTCGGCTCCGACATGATCGACGCCCGTGTCCTCGATCTCTTCGCGGGCACCGGCTCGGTGGGCATCGAGGCGCTCAGTCGCGGCGCGGCTTATGCGGAGTTCGTCGAGGCGGATCGCGTGGCAGCGAACGTCATTCGTGAGAACCTCGAGACGACGCGCCTCGCCGACCGCGCCCATCTCGTGCGCGCCGACGTCTTTGCTCATCTCAAGCGGCCGCCGCTTGTGGGCTTTGACTACATTCATGTCGCGCCGCCGCAGTACAAGGGCGTGTGGATCGACGCCTTGCTCGCGCTGGATGCCGAGCCGGCGTGGATCAACCCAGACGGCTGGGTGTGCGCTCAGATCGATCCGACCGAACACAAGGCTCTTGAGTTGCGACACCTTGCCCCGGTGTCCGAGCGGAAGTACGGAAGCACGCTGCTCGCGTTCTATGAACGTATATCCGAGGTGACGAGCGAGTAGGGTGCTGTGGGGCCAGGCAGGGAGGCTGATGCGGACCCGAAACCGATGGCGACAACTTGTCTTGCTGACGATCTGGTTGGTGCCGGCGCTCACAGGGCCCAGCCGTGTCGAGGCGCTGCCGATTGAGCTGGATGGGGTGGTGGCGCCAACTTTGGCCGGCCGCGTCGAGGTGACCGTGCTCGACGACGCGACTGGCCGACCGATCTCCACAGCCAGTGTCGACGGGCCGCAGGCCCTGGCCGGGTTGACAGATCGTTCTGGCGCGCGCGCCGCTGCCCTCGCTCTGCCCGAACCCGAGTGGCCGATCACGGTGACGGTGTCGGCGGCAGGCTACGGCGACTGGACGCTGCGCGGCGCTCGCGTTTTGGCCGGTGACACCCTGTTGTTGACCGCGCGGCTCGGCGACGACCCCGTCAGCCAGGACGCGCCGACGCCGAGCAGCCCGCGCGACGGCCTGACCCCCGAAGACCTCGAAGCCATCCAGGATCTGCCGCCGGGCTACGTCGACCAGACTCAATGGGGCGTGCCGCAACAGATCCGCGTTCGCGTGACAGGCTATCCCCACTGTGACCTCTCGCGTGCGTACACCGTCCAGAGCATCGACTTCAGACAGTACCTCAAGAACGTCCTGCCGAACGAGTGGGGCGCGAGTTGGGCTCGCGAGTCGATAAGGGCGGGCGCGGTCGCCGTGAAGATGTACGCCTGGTACATGATCGCGCGCGGCGGCAAGTGGCCTGATGCCGATGTGTATGACAGCACCTGTGATCAGGTCTACAACCCGGCGATCGCCTACGCCAGCACCAACGCCGCCGTCGACGATACGTTCAACTGGCGGCTCACCCGTGATGGCAAGATCTTCGCCACCTATTACCGGGCCTACGCGACACAGTGCGCGGACGCCGGTCTCACGGGCAACTGCCTGGGCCAGTGGGACTCAAAGAGCCAGGCCGACGCCGGCCAGACGTTCGGCCAGATTCTGACGGGCGCGTACACGAACACCCGGCTCAACTTCTTCCAGGCCAACTACGTGTTGTGGTTCAACGGCAGCGCCCTGGCGAACGTCGGCCGGGTGCAGATCCCGATCGACACCGGCGCGCGCGGCGCTGATGTCGGCGCCGCGGACTTCACCCTCGAGCTGTGGCTGCGGGCCAACGCCGGCGACAACATGGCCTTCGACGCAACCCGCACGGTCGCCAACACATGCGGGGTGAATGACGGCTGGATCCATGGCAGCGTGATCGTGGACCGCGACATCGTCGGGGCCGCGCAGAACGGCGACTACGGGCTTGTGTTGCTCGGCGGGCGTCCCGCGTTTGGGATCAACAACGGCCTCACCGGTACGACTCTTTGCGGCGCCACGAGCGTGGCGGACGGCCAGTGGCACCATGTGGCTGTCACGCGGCGGCGCAGCGACGGCTGGCTGCGCATCTGGGTCGACGGCCGGCTCGACGCCGAGGTGGATGGGCCGGATGGCGATGTCAGCTACCTGGATGGACGGGCGGGCTCGGGCATCGATCCGTATCTGGTGATCGGCGGTCGCAAGATCGACTCGGACCCGGCGCTCAAGCCGTCTTTCACGGGCTGGCTCGACGAACTGCGCCTGTCGAACACCGTTCGATACACGGCCACCTTCCAACCGGCGGGCCGGCTCGCGCTCGACAACGGCGTGGTGGCGCACTATCGATTCGATGAAGCCAGCGGAGCCGGCGCCTGCACCGGCACTGTGGGCGATGCCTTCCCCGCCAGCCCGGCCGCCTCAGGTACGTGCCTGTACGGCGGGGGCCCGGCCGCGCCGCTCTGGGCTGTCAACGACAACCCCATCCTCGTGCAGCGTGTGCCCCTGCCGGTGATATTGGCGTCGCTCTACATCGCGCCGCCGCCCACACCGACGCCGACAGCCACCGCGACCGCGACATTGACCGCGACGCCCACGTCAACGCCGACGCCGACCGCGACGCCCACGCCGATCGTCTTCGTCCTTCGCATGCCTTTCATCGGGCATTGAGGGGCACGTTCGGTCAGGCTTGAAGTGCCGGGTCAGCCGTATCGAATTGGATCACGCGGTTCTTGCCCTGCCGTTTGCCTTCGTAAAGGGCCTGGTCGGCAGCAGAAATGGACGCTTCGAGGTCGGCTCCGGGGTGATGGGCGCTGACGCCGAACGTGAGTGTCAGAGCGGTGGTGGCCGTGTCGCATCGAATGGTTGTCCCGGCGACGAGCGCCCGCATGCGTTCGGCCACGAGGGCAGCCCCTTCGGCCGACGTCTCCGGTAGAAGCACAAGGAACTCCTCGCCGCCCCAGCGCGCGACCAGATCTTGATCGCGCACGGCCGAACGCAGCACCGCCGCCGTCTGGCGCAGCGCCTCGTCTCCACTGGCGTGGCCCAGACGGTCGTTGATCAGCTTGAAGTCGTCGATGTCGGCCAACACCAGCGCAAAGGGCCGGCGTCCCTCCTCGACGACGCCGAGCTCCTGTTCGAGCCGCAGCAGCATCGCCCGACGATTGGCCAGACCCGTCACGACGTCGGTGCGCGCCAGTTCACTGAGCGTCTCATTGGCGCTCTTGAGCCGCGTCTCGGCCAGATTCGCGGCCTTGTTGTAGAGATAGGTCAGAAAGATGATCAGGACGAAGAAGGCCGAGACGTTGAAGGCCTCGAAGCCGCGCAGCACCAACGTCGAGATGAGGCCAGGCTCGGGCGTCACCTGCGCGAGCAGGCTGAGGATCACGTACATCAGGTACATGCCGGCGGCAGCCAGGATCTTGAGCGGCGTGTACTCGGAGGGATACAGGAAGACCAGGATCGCCATCACGAAGATGTAGTACTGGAATCCGCTGCCCCAGCCGAGGATCAACACAGCCAGGGCCGAGTGCCCGAGCACCTCAAACGCCGAGAGGGCGAAGCCGAGTTTGATGTGCCCGCGGCGTCCGAAGGCGATGGCGGTGATGTACAAGACGACGCTGCCGACGTTCACAGCGGCCAGCGTCGTTGCATCCAATAGATAAAACGCGAGGACGAAGAAGGCGTGAAGGATCAGCGCGACGTAAACGAACGAGCGGACGACGAAGCCGAATCGCTGATCGTTGAGGGCCTTCGGCGTCAATTTGTTAGAGGACATCCCAGCGCCTCTCGCCCACTACGCGATGGATGGCGCCGCACCCTGCGCGTCAGGTCGTCGGCGTGGCCTTGAGGTACACCACACCCAGCGGCGGCACCGTGATCTGCAACGAATACGGTTGATTCTGCCAGGGCAGTTCCTGGGCTTCGAGGCCGCCTGAATTGCCGAGGTTGCTCCCGCCGTAGTGCACCGAGTCGCTGTTCAACAACTCCCGGTAATACCCCGGCGCCGGCACGCCGATCCGGTACCCGTGATGCGGCACCGGCGTGAAGTTCGCGGCCACCACGATCGCCTCGTCGCGGTCGCGGCCACGACGGATGAACGACACAATGCTGTTGTCCACGTCACGGAAGTCGACCCACTCGAAGCCCTCCCAGGTGAAGTCGACTTCGTGGAGGGCCGGCTGGCTGGTGTACACGGCGTTGAGGTCGCGCACAAAGTTGAGCAGCTTCGAGTTGAACTCGCGATCGAGCCAGAACCAGTCGAGGCCCGTCTGTGCGTTCCACTCGTTGAATTGGCCGAACTCGCCGCCCATGAAGAGCAGCTTCTTGCCCGGGTGAGCGTACATGAAGCCGTACAGCGCGCGCAGGTTGGCGAAGCGCTGCCAGTCGTCGCCGGGCATCTTGTGCAGCATCGAGCGCTTGCCGTGGACGACCTCGTCGTGCGAGAACGGCAGAATGAAATTCTCGGTGAAGGCGTAGATCAGCGAGAACGTCAACCCGTTGTGGTGATAGCGCCGGTAGAGCGGGTCCTTCTGCACGTATTCGAGGATGTCGTGCATCCAGCCCATGTTCCACTTCAGGTCGAAGCCAAGGCCCCCGAGATAGACGGGTCGCGAGACCATCGGCCAGGCCGTGCTCTCTTCGGCGAACGTGAGGATGTCGGGATGCTCCTGGTGGACGAGCTCATTGAAGCGCTTGAGGAAGTCGACGGCCTCAAGGTTCTCGCGCCCGCCGAACTTGTTGGGGATCCACTCGTCGGCCTTGCGCGAGTAATCCAGGTACAGCATCGAGGCGACGGCGTCGACGCGCAGGCCGTCGATGTGGTATTCGTCGAGCCAGAAGAGCGCGTTCGACAGCAGGAAGTTGCGCACTTCGTTGCGGCCGAAGTTGAAGATCAAGGTGCCCCAGTCGCGGTGCTCGCCCTGGCGCGGGTCGGCGTGCTCGTATAGGTGAGTGCCGTCGAAGTAGCCGAGGCCGTGCTCGTCTTTCGGGAAGTGTGCGGGCACCCAGTCGACGATGACGCCCAGGCCGGCCTGGTGGCAGCGGTCGACGAAGGCCCTGAACTCGTTGGGCCCGCCGAAGCGCGCCGTCGGCGCGAAGTAGCCCGTGACCTGATAGCCCCAGGAGCCATCGTAGGGGTGCTCGGCAATCGGAAGCAATTCGAGGTGCGTGTAGCCGAGATCCTTCACGTACGGGATCAGGGTGTCGGCCAGTTCGGTGTAGCTCAGGAAACTCCCGTCGGAATGGCGGCGCCACGATCCGAGATGGCACTCGTAGACCGAGACCGGGGCTGTCAGATCCTGCCGGGCCTTGCGTTCGGCCAGCCAGGTCTGGTCGCCCCAGGTATAGCCGCCCATGTCGTGCACGATCGACGCTGTATTGGGCCGACGTTCGGCCGCGAAGGCATAGGGATCGGCCTTCTTGACGAGATACCCGCCGTTTCGACTCTTGACCTCGAACTTATAGACGGTCCCCTCGCCGACGCCCGGCAGGAAGATCTCCCACAAGCCACTCGCGCCGCGTGGGCGCATCGGCAACCGTCGGCCGTCCCACTCATTGAAGTCGCCGACCACGCTGACCCGCTCGGCGGCTGGCGCCCAGACCACGAACACCGTTCCGGCCACGCCCTCGTGCTCCGTCAGATGAGCGCCGAGCTTCTGGTGGGCGCGCACGAGATTACCCTCGTTGAACAGGTAGAGGTCGGTTTCGCCAAGCACCGGGTTGAAGCGATACGGGTCATCGACGATCTCCTCGGAGCCGTCATGATGTTTGAGCGTCAGTTGATACGGCGACTGGGCGGTCAACTCCGGAAAGACCCCCTCGAAGACTCCCTCGGCGTGCACGCGCTCGAGCGGCGTGCGGTTTCCGTCGAGCAACACGTCGACGCTGGCGACATGCGGCTGGAATACCCGTATGACCCGCCCGGTGTGAGGCTCTGGGGCCAGATGCATGCCCAGGACGTCAAACGGCGCGCCGTGGTAACCACCTGCGATTGCGTTGAGAACGTCCGCTTTGAGCGTCGACATCAGGGATCGCCTCCGTGGGAATTGGCAAGATTATACCCGTCTGACCCAGTGATCTCAGGTCGCCTGGCCCGACCGGGGGCGTGCGCCGCCATTCTGCCGCGCCGCGAGCCCAAGTCGGTGGTCGCACGGGGCGTTAGGCCGTTGCCCGCGACCCTGGCCCACAACGCATTCTGAGCTCCACTGAACGCCGTTCTTCGCGTGTACAATGGCCCCAATCTGCTTCTGGAGCCCTGCTCATGTCGCAACACAAATTTCTGTTAGACGAAAGCCAACTGCCCAAGGCCTGGTACAACATCAACGCGGATATGCCCGTCCCGCCGGCGCCGGTCCTGCATCCAGGGACCATGGAGCCGGTGACGCCGGATTTCCTGTCGGTGCTCTTCCCGATGAGCCTGATCATGCAGGAAGTCAGCACGGATCGCTATATCGAGATCCCGGAGCCCGTCCGCGAGATCTACCGCCTCTGGCGCCCGACTCCGCTGATCCGCGCCGTGCGGCTCGAAAAGATGCTCGACACTCCCGCTCACATCTACTTCAAGTATGAAGGCGTGAGCCCCGTCGGTTCGCACAAGCCGAACACCGCGGTCCCCCAGGCATTCTTCAACAAAGAAGACGGCACGAAGGCGCTTACCACCGAAACCGGCGCCGGCCAGTGGGGCAGCGCGCTGGCGATGGCCTGCGACATGTTCGGCATCGACCTCGAGGTCTATCAGGTCAAGGTCAGCTATCACCAAAAGCCGTACCGCCGGGTCATCATGGAGAACTTCGGGGCCAAGGTGTTTGCGAGCCCGTCGGAGCAGACGCATTACGGCCGGTCTTTGCTGGCTGAGAACCCAGACAACCCGGGCTCGCTGGGCATCGCGATCTCCGAGGCCGTCGAAGTCGCCGCGACGTCGGGCGGCGCAAAGAAGTACTCGCTCGGCTCGGTGCTCAACCATGTGTTGCTGCACCAGACCGTGATCGGCGAGGAGGCGTTGTTGCAGATGGAGATGGCCGGCGAGTACCCCGACATCGTCATCGGCTGCGCCGGCGGCGGCTCGAACTTCGCGGGCTTCGCCTTCCCGTTCGTCCACCAGAACCTGACGGCGGGCCGCAAGACGCGCATCATCGCCGCCGAACCTGCGTCGTGCCCCTCGCTGACCCAGGGCACCTACACATTCGACTACGGCGACAGCGCTAAGACCGCTCCGATCGTCAAGATGTACACCCTCGGCCACGGCTTCATGCCGCCCGGCATCCACGCCGGAGGCCTGCGCTACCACGGCATGTCGCCGGCGGTCAGCGCGCTGGTCGATCACGGCGACATCGAGGCCACCGCCGTCAGCCAGCTTGCGACCTTCGAAGCCGGTGTGATGTTCTCGCGCGCAGAGGGCATCATCCCCGCGCCCGAGTCGAACCACGCCATCCGTGTCGCCATCGATGAGGCCCTGGCGGCCAAGCGCGACGGCGTCAAGAAGGTCATCGCCTTCAACCTCTCCGGCCATGGCCACTTCGACATGATGGCCTACGCCGACTACATGAGCGGCAAGCTGCAGGACTACAGCTATCCGGCGGAGCTCGTGTCCGCCGCGATGGCCGATCTGCCGAACGTGCCCGCCTGATCCTGTGTGGGCTGAACAAAAAGAGCCGGGCGTGCTGACAGGCACGCCCGGCTCTTTCGTTTGGAGGAGGAGCCGACAGAGGCTCAGGCCTTTTCGAGCAGCGCAATCTGGCCCTGCACGGCCACTCGTGTGAACTTCAGTTGCGCCTCGATGGCCATTAGGAGCTCCAAGCCGTCGGGCACCGGACCCTGTTTCGCTCGGCGTTCGAATTCGCCGCACTGTCGGGCGAGGACGCGCGACCCGAGCATGGCGCTGCTGCTCTTGAGCGTGTGCAGAGCCCGCACCAGGGTGGGGAGGTCGCCAGAGCCCTGAGCCTCCTGCGCCTGCTGGAAGAGCTTGACCGAGTCTTCCTGATACATCTCGAGCACCGATTGCAGCGTTTCGCGCTCGGTCTCGGTCAGGTCTTCGGAGAGGCTGAGCGCATCACGCAACGTGCTCAAATCGATGACATCTTCTTCATTGCCGTCCATGGTCATTTCACCACCTAGTGTACCTGTTCCGCTGAGCAACCTTGCTCGAGCTTCTTCCAAAACACGGTTGAGTTCTTCGCGTCGGATCGGCTTGGCCATGTAGTCGTCCATGCCGGCGGCGAGGCAGGCCTCACGGTCGCCCTGCATGGCATTGGCCGTCATGGCGACCAGCCGCGGTCGCTTGGCGATCGGCCAGCGCTCGCAGATCCGGCGCGCAGTTTCGAGCCCATCCATCTCGGGCATCTGCACGTCCAGGAGCACAAGATCGTAGCTGTGCTGATAGAGGGCCTGCAGCGCGTCCATGCCGTTTTGGGCAATGTCGGCCGCGTAGCCTAGTCGCTCGAGCATCAACAGTGCGACCCGCTGGTTGACCGGGTTGTCCTCGGCCAGAAGGATGCGCAGCCCCTGGCGCGGGACCTCAGTTCGCGGTCCGCTGACTTCGCCACCGTCGGCGCGGGCGCTCTGATTGAGCGCCTGACGGAACGCCTCGTAGAGCTGCCCCGTCTTCACAGGCTTGTTGAGGCTGACCGCGAAGACCGGCTCGATCTCGCGTCGACCCAGTGAGCTGAGCAGGATCAAGGGCAGGCCCGGTCGGTGTTCGCGGATCTCGGATGCCAGCTCGCTGCCATTGGTGTCGGGCAGCAGGTAGTCGAGCACGGCCAGATCGAACTGCAGGCCATGATCGAGCAGCGAGCGAGTCTCCGCGGCCGAGGCCGCCGTCGTTGGGGCCATGCCCCAGCGCCTGCAGTGAGCTTCGACGACGGCCCGGTTGGTCGACATGTCGTCGACGATGAGCACGCGTCGCCCGTGCAGCTCGCGCTGGTTGCCGGCCACGTACACATGCTGCAGATTGGGCGCGGCCTGGGCCAGCAACGTGAAGTAGAAGGTCGAGCCGTGCCCGGCCACGCTGTCAACCCACATCTGCCCGCCCATCAGCGCCGCAAGCCGGCTGCTGATCGCCAGACCGAGCCCTGTGCCGCCGAACTCGCGTGTGGTCGAGGAGTCGGCCTGCGCGAACGGCCGGAACAGCTTGCGAACCTTGTCGGGCGGAATGCCGATCCCGGTGTCTCGTACCGCGAAGCGCACTTCGTGCCAGCCCGGCCGATCGGCGATCGGTTCGGCGCGAGCGCTGACCGACACCTCACCGTGCTCGGTGAACTTCACGGCGTTGCTCAGCAGGTTCACCAGCACCTGGCGCAAACGCACGGCATCGCCAAGCAGGCTGCCCGGCACGCTGTCGTCGAGCAGGTAGACCAGGTCGAGGTGCTTCTCGGCAGCCTTGCCCGCAATCAGATCCAGGCTTTCCTCGACGACCTTGCGGGTATCGAGCGGGATGTTTTCGAGATCCAGCCGGCCGCTTTCGATCTTCGAGAAGTCGAGGATGTCGTTGATGATCGTCAGAAGGCTCTCACCGCTGACGCGAATGGTGTCGATGTAGTCGCGCTGTTCGGGGTTCAGCGGCGTGTCGAGCAGGAGGTCTGTCATGCCGATGACGGCATTCATCGGCGTGCGGATCTCGTGGCTCATCGTCGCCAGGAATGCGCTCTTGGCCTGGCTGGCCGATTCGGCTTCGATCGCCAGTGTCTCGGCCTGCTTGACGCTTTGCTCCAACTGGGTCAGCGCGCTGGCCAGCTCTAGTTCCTTCTGACGCCGTTCGGTCACGTCGCGGGCAGTCGCCACGACTTCGTTGTAGCCGCTGCGCGCGATCCGCGCCTCGAGGTCGATCCCGTGCGACCCGATCCCGAAGTGATACTCGAAAGTCTGGACCTCGCCGGTGTCGACGGCGGCCTTGATGGATTGGAGGAGATCGGCCTGCATGGCGACCCCCATGGTCGGGTCTTCGGTGACGCCATTGCCGATGTGCTGCGAGAACGTCGGTCCGTATTGCTTCTTCGAGTCGGGCTTGAACTCGAGCAGCCGGCCGTCAGCCGACATGCGGAAGATGGCATCGGGGATGGCCGAGATCAGAGCCCTATTGCGGTTCTCGCTTTCGACAAGCGCGCGTTCTTTGCGCTTTCGCTCGGTGACGTTGCGGATGACGGCGACCAACTCGGTCGGCCCGCTGCGCGCCACGCGACCTTCGAAGTCCTGCCCGTGCAGGACGAAATCGAGGTTCTCGGTGCGCCCGGTCCGCAACACACGGCGGGCGAAAGTCACCATCTCTCGGAAGGAGTGGCCCTGGCCGAGGAAGCGTTGCAGCGGCTGGTCGGTCAGTTGATCGGCGGGCATGCCGACGATCGCTTCGGTCTCCGGATCGAGCACGCAGCCCGGCCCGAATGTCCCGTCGCTCCGAATGTGAAGGATCGAGTCAGGGATGGTCGAGAGCAGGGCTTGAGTGGCGGCGTGAGCCTCGGCCAGCGCCAGTTCCTGACGGCGGCGGGCATCGATGTCGTGCAGGATCATGTGCACGCCGCTCGTATGATGCGTCTCCGGGTCCCTGAACGACTTGAGGCGGGCGCTGACCCAATGCCAACCGCCGTTGCACTCCGGGACGCGGAATTCGCCCTGCCATTGGCCGTCGGCGCCGATCCGTTCCACGACATGGCTCAGCAGCGGCTGGTCGTCGGGATGGCAAAGCGCGACCATGCTCGCCAGGTCGTTGAGCATCTCTGGGTCCGTGTCACCCAGCAGCAGTTCCCAGGGTCCGTTGCTCCACACAACCTGCGCGCGCCCGTCCTGCCACTTCATCTCGAAGGCCAGGTCGGTTGCCATCTCTGAGAGCATGCGATAGCGGCTGCGGCTCGCCTCGATCTCGATCTGGAGTCGCGCATTCTCGATCGGCGCCGCGACAGCGCGGGCGAAACGGTCGGCGCGTTCGAGCACGGAGGCCGGGAACGGATCCTGACGATGATCGAGCACGACGATCGCGCCGATCTGCACGTTGCGGTTGACAAGCGGAGCCATGACCTGGCGCAGGAGAGAGTGGCCCTCTGCGTCGGTGGACGGCCAGGGCTTCATCTCGACGGGCTTGAGTTGCGCCAGCCCGGCGCCTTGCAGGACAGCGAACGGCCAACCTTCTCCGGCCGCAATCGTCTGGGTCAACCCCAGCAGCGGTGGACCGTCAGGCTCGCGATGCTCGACGACCACGCGGGCGATGCCGGTGGTTGGATCGACCAAAGCGCCGGCGACGTTGGCGGCGCCGATCAAGGACTTGAGTTCATGGCAGGCGATGTCGAGGATGCGAACCGGGTCGCGCTCGTCGCCGGCCAGCTGTAACACCCGGTTGAGGGCCTGCGTCTCGGTCAGAAGATCACGGACGCGCTCTTCCTGGTCCTGGCGCTCCGTGATGTCACGCACCATGCCGTAGAAGCCGTAGAAATCCCCGGCGGGAGTTGACGGCACGGGCCGCACCCAGGCGCGCACCCAACGGAGAACGCCCGCCTCGTTGCGAACGCGGGCTTTGAAGTCGAAGCTCTCTCCCGCCATGATCCGCGGCACGAGGCCGAGGATGACGGGGTGATCATCCGGGTGCGAACGCTCGAGCCAGGTGTGGACGTGACAGATCTCATGAGGACCCGCGCCCATGATCTGGCGCACTGGCCCCGCCCACCAGGCCATGCTCGGTCGGCCTTCGTACATGCGCACTTCGAAGGCGATGTCCGACACCATCGTCGTGAGGATGCGGTAGCGTTCCTCGCTCCAGGCGGCTTCGAGGTGGAGCAGGGCGCGTTCGACAATCGGGCTGACGGCGCGGCAGAGGCTATCAACAAGCTGGAGGTCCGCCTCAGGAAGGCGAACCCCCTCGCGACGGAAGAGCACCAACAGGGCCTGCGGCGCGAGCCCGCCCATGATCGGGCACATCACTGTGGTCTGGTAGAGCCCGACGTCCGAGATCGCCGGCCACAGTTCGCGCGCGATCTGCGCGGTGTGCGTCTGCGAGAGATGCACATCGAGCCCGGCCATCAGAGCCGGGCCGTGTTCTTGAAGCACAGCGTCAAGCATGACCGGCGCCGGGGTCGGCGCGCCGTCCGCCGGATCCGCCAGGTGGGAAGCAACAAACGACGCTGTCAGATGCTCGAGATCGGTGACGGCACCTGCGACCGTCGCGCCCGGGATGACGCCGCCGATGACGTCGCAGATCAATTGCAGAATCTCGGCCGGTGTGCTGAGCGCCGATGCGCTGGCCAGCAGCTTGTTGAGCGCCTGCGTTTCGATCATGTGGCGCTGCAGTTGGCCGGCTTGCTGTTGCCGTTCCTCGATGTCGCGCGCCACGACCATGGCGCCGAGCACCCGCCCTGCCTCAAAGACCAGGCTGGTGTTGGCTTCCATCCAGCGGTAGTTGTCGTCGCCGCCCTTGAGGCGCAACGTGACGGTCCCCTCGACGTCGCCGTTACGTTCCGCATCGCGGATGACCTGCTGCGCGCGTCCGACGTCGTCGGGATGGATGAACGTCAGGATGTTGCGCCCACGAACGGCCACCAGGCTGACACCCAGGATCTTGAGGCCGATATCGTTAAGCCACAGGATGTTCCCGTTGTCGTCGATCTCGACCACAAAGTCGCGGATCAGATTCAGGGCTCGAGCTGCCGCGGGGTTATCGATCACGTGTGTCGCGGCGCGCGTGGATATGGGTCCGGTGTCGGCCGGAGCCGCGTGAACGATCACGTCGTGAACAGGGCTGGCATCGACCTGGCTCGATGGGACGGTCATCGATGAAGTAACGCCTTTCGACGATGCCGATAAGAAGATCGCATGTCGTCAAAAGTATAGGAGGACGATCGGCGCGGGGCAGTAAAAAACGCTAAAAAGGACGCCGTTCTTTTACGCAGGTTTTACTCAGGCGTAGAGGTTTTCGTCCTTCAGCTCGATGGATCGGCGCGTCACGTAATCGTCGAGGGCCTCGGCCACTGCCGGCTCGAGCCCCGGCGGTTCATAGTCCGCTAGCCGGCGTTGCCAGCTGCGTGAGGCGCGCTGGATTGACCGCTCAGGTCCCGGTGCAGTGGCGGGGCCTGGGTGCACGTCCGACATCAGCGCCTCGATCTGGTCCAGGTCCTGGGCAACCTTTTCAAGCGACACGGTCAGACCGCCGTCGATCCAGCCTGAGGCATGCATGACCAGGTCGTTGTGGGCGGTCAGGCTTGGCCACAACGACCACTGGGTCTCGGTCGCTGATTGCGAGTCGTGCGTCTTGCCGGTTGTCAGGCTCCCGTTGCCGCGGAAGGGCAGGCCGTAGCGACGCGCCAGCTGCGCGCCCGCCAGGGTGGCCCAGGCTCCCTCGGGCGTGCCCAGGGCTGGAGTGCCCGAACGCATATCGAGATTGGACGTGAAGCCGCCCATCATGACCGGCGCGCCGGGCCGAACCAGTTGAGCGAGCGCGACGCCGGCCAGGGCCTCGGCGTTCTGCTGCGCCAGCGCGGCCGCCATTGTGATCGGCGCCATCGCTCCGGCCAGGATGAACGGCGTCATGAAGGTCACCTGGCCGGCGCGCGCATACGTGATCAGTCCGCCGAGCATGCGGCTGTCAAAGCGCAGGGGGCTGCTGATGTTGATCACGTCGCCGACGACTGGCGCGCCGTCAAGATCGCCGAACACCAGCCGACACATCTCGAGGCAGTCGGCGGTGATGACCCGGCCGTGCGCGCTCTCCATCAAAGGCTTGTCAGACAACCGGATCGCGGCGCGCAGCCTGTGCAGATGCCGAGCCGACACCGGGATGTCGAGCGCCGCGACCTGTTCCCAGGCCGCGAAATGTAACGCTGGTGATTCGTGGGCGACCCTGACAAGGTTCTCGTAATCAGCGAAGGTGCCAGGGCGGCGAGTGCCGTCGCGATCCAGGACGTAGACCATGCCGCCGCATGGCCCGAACGCCGTGCGACCCGGCGCGATGCTGACGTCGTGTCCCGGGTTGCGCGCTCGCCACGTGAACGTCCGTGGCGCTTTGGCGACCAGCTGGAGCACAAGCCCGCGATCGAGCCGGACGCGCTGTGTCGCAAAGTCGACGTCGGCCCCGGCGCCGCTCCAAAGCGACAGCGCTTCGTCGTCTTGAAACTCGATCCCGGTCTCTTCGAGGATCCGCAGCGACGCCAAATGGACGCGCTCGATCTGCTCCTCGTCGAGGATGTCGAGGGGGCGCCAGGGCAACTCGAGGGACGCCGGCATGTCGTGAGGACGATCGCGAATCAGTCGGCGGTTCCTGCGGCCGGAGCGGGCTCGACGGCGGCGAGGTCGAGCGTGTCGAGGATGAACGCCCACTCAAACGCGATCTCGCGCAACCGATCGAATCGGCCAGACGCGCCGGCATGGCCGGCGTCCATATTCGTCTTCAACAACAGACGATTGGAGTCGGTCTTGATGGCCCGCAACTTGGCGCAGAACTTGGCCGGCTCCCAGTACTGCACCCGCGGGTCGTTGAAGCCCGCCGTGAGCAAAAAGTTCGGGTACTCCGTCTCGCACAGGTTCTCGTAGGGCGAGTACGACAGCATATAGGCGAAGTCGTCGGGATCGTTGATCGGGTTGCCCCACTGTTCCCACTCGATGGCGGTCAATGGGATGGTCGCGTCGCTCATGGTGTTGATGACGTCGACGAACGGCACCTTGGCGACCACGGTGCGCCAGAGGTCCGGCCGGAGCGTCACCACGGCGCCCACCAGCAAGCCGCCGGCGCTGACCCCGAGCGCCGCCACTTTCTCGCGGTCGGCGTACCCGGCAGCGACAAGGTGCTCGGCGCAGGCGATGAAATCCGTGAAGGTGTTGCGCTTGTGGCGCATACGCCCATCTTCATACCAGCTGCGGCCCAGATCGGAGCCGCCACGGATGTGAGCGATGGCGCACAGCACGCCGCGATCGACGAGGCTCAACCAGTTCTTGGTCATGCCCGGCTCGATGTTCGACCCGTAGGCCCCGTAGCCGGTGATGAGCGTCGGCAGGCCGCCGGGCTTCAGCATGCCTCGGCGATAGATGACCGAGATCGGCACACGCTTGCCGTCGTCGGCCGTCGCCTCGAGCCGCTCCACGACGTAGTCTTCGACGTTGTGCCCGCGTGGGAAACGATCGGTCTTGAGCACCGTCCATTCGCCCGTGCGCCAGTGGACGTCGACCACCGTTTCGGGCCGGGCCAGCGAGCTGTAGACGATTCGAAGCAGGGCGCTGTCGTACTCCGGGTTTTCGTCGAGATGGACGCTGTACGCTGCGTCAGGGAACGACACGAGCGTCCGGCTCCAGGTCCTGGCGTCATAGATGGCGACGTCACGCAGACCGCGACAGCGCTGCTGCACGACGACGAAATCACGGAACCCATCGACGCCTTCGAGCAACACATCGGGGCTGGCGGGGATCAGTTCGCGCCACTGCGGCGCAGCCACCAGCTTCGCGGGCGCGGTCAGCACGCGGAAGTTCGTCGCATCCTCGTTTGTCAGGAGCAGGAAGCTGTCACCTTGATGCTCGAGCGCCACCTCCACACCGGCCTTGCGCGGCACGACGACGACCGGTTCGAGCGCCGGCCGATCCGCCGGGATCACGCGCACCTCGCCGCTCGTCCCGCTGTACGACGTCACAAACAGGAACTCACGGCTCCGCGTCCGTCGCACAAACACGAAGAACATCGGATCGGTCTCGTCATGGACCAGGACATCTTGCGCGGTGTCGGTGTCGAGCGTGTGCCGATACGCCCGGTACGGGCGATGCGCCTCGTCGAGCACGGTGTAAAACAACGTCCGGTTATCGGCGGCCCACTCGAACCCATAGTAGACGCCGTCGATGCGATCGGCGATCGGTTGGCCGGAATGCAGGTCGAGGATGACCAGCGAGTAGGCTTCGTCGCCGGCGAAGTCGATCAGGTAGGCGAAGAAGCGCTCGTCATCGCTGACGCGCCAGCCGCCCATTCGGCAGAAGGAGCGGCCCTTGGCCTGCTCATTGAGATCGACGAGCAGCTGCGGGGCAGCTGTCGGGTCGCCGACCGGTTTGCGATAGATGGCCGCGTATTCCTGGCCGGCCTCGGTGCGGGCGAAATAGAGGTGTTCGCCGTGCCGCTCAGGAACGGACTCGTCTTCTTCTTGAATGCGCCCACGCATTTCGGCCATAAGGCGGTCTTGCAGCGCCTGCGTCCCGGCCATCTGGGCGGCCGCGAAGTCGTTCTCGGCGGTCAAGTACTCGAGGACGGCCGGATCGTTGCGGTCGCGCAGCCAGAAGTAGTCGTCGACTCGGCTCTGGCCGTGTTGGGTGATGGGGTGGGGACGCACGGCGGCACGCGGCGCGGTTACGGAGGTCACGGCAGGCTCCTTCTCTCGCAACGTATAATGCAAACACTCGCCGCTTGGGCGAGACAGACCGGAAAACGCAGAACGTTGATTCTAGCACATGAGTTCTCCTGAAATGCCATCTGAGCCGTCTGGTGGCGCGCCCGATGGGCCCGATCCATTGGCCAACGAACACGTCTGGTCGTTTCGCGGATACAGCCTGCGGCCGTCGGAGTTCACGAGCGCGCTGACCGCGTACTATCACGCCGAGATCGATCGGAGCAACACCTGGCGACAGCGCCTCGACGCCACCACCAACTGGGCCGTCATCACCACCGGAGCGTCACTGGCCTTCGCCTTCGCCAGCAACACGAACCACCACGGCCTGATCATCCTGGCTACCTGCCTTGTCACATTCTTTGCGTGGATCGAAGCCCGGCGCTACCGCTATTACGAGCTCTGGAGCTACCGCGCGCGTCTGATGGAGACCGATTTCTTCGCGGCGATGCTGGTGCCGCCCTTCAGCCCGCACCCCGAGTGGGCCGAAAGCCTGGCCGAATCGCTCCTGCAACCGCAGTTCCCGATCAGCATGTGGGAGGCCTTCGGACGACGCTTCCGGCGCAACTATCAATGGCTGTTCGTGATCCTCGGGGTCGCCTGGATCGCGGAGATCTATCTGCAGCCGACCACCGTGACGGTTTGGGCAGAGTTCATCAGCCGTGCTGCGATCGGCGGTATCCGCGGCGAGGTGGTGCTCACGCTCGGTCTCGTCTACAACGGCGTGCTCTTCGCGATCGGCCTGGCTACGGCGCGACTCACGCATGCCTCGGGCGAGGTCCTGCCGAAGTTCGGTCAGACGGTCGAGCGATCCGGCGCACGGCCCCGTGCCTTCCAGGCTCGTCGGCGCCAGCAGGTGCTGGCCTTCCTGGTCACCGGCCGGCCGAAGGACGTGGCCGCCCGGATCATGAAGGAAATGCGGCGCGGCGTGACGGCGCTGCATGGTGAAGGCATGTACACCCAGACCGACCGAGAGGTGCTGTTCGTGGCCCTGACCGTCACGGAGACCGCGATGCTCAAGACCCTGGTCCAGGTTGAGGATCCAAATGCATTCGTGGTGATGGTCCCGGTCAGCGAGGTCCTCGGCCGGGGATTCACTCCCTTGACGGTACAATAAGGCTAGCCCACGAGGAGGCAGCTATGTTTGTTGATCTGCTCATCGATGAAGGTCTGGATCTGTTGCGGGCGTTGATCTACCGCTACATCGGTCGCGACGAACCCAAGCGCAAAGGCCGCCGTGGCCTGGCGCGACGCCTGGTGCAGCGCCGCCAACTGGCGATCGAGTCTGAGCCTGTCGCCGAGTCAGGCGAAGAGGCCGAGCTCGAGGTCGTCAAGCCGCGCCGCGGCTCCGCGTTGCCCTGGTTGATCATCGGCGCCGTCGGCGTCGCTGCCGGCATCATTGTCTGGCAGCGCATGAACGCGAACGCCGAAGCGCCTCTGATCGAATAGCGACTGGCCGCGCCAGACAGATCCAAAGCGCCCCGGGGTCCCTCTCGACCCAAGACAAAACGACCTTCGCGACGTTGCTCATCACAAGTGGCAGGTTCTTGCGAAAGTCCTGCGCGGCCTGCCCGTCGGCACGATCCGACACACCGCGGACCTCGAGATACGGTTTGCCGCTGAATTGACAGGCGCGCGCTCCCCCTGCGCCTTCCCAGGCCACGACCAGTGCGCCCGTTCGCTGACCGATAGCGTCTCGTCGTTCTCGCGACACCACGTCCTCGTCTCCACTGGCCACGGCGCCGAAGTGCACGGCGACTTCGCCCGCGAGTGGCAGGCATTGCCGGCAGCGCTCCACGATGGCCGGGGCGCCCTCGAACCGTGGCAGCATGGGCTTCACGAAGTGGTTGCGGATGTCGTGCTCGACGGTTTCCGTCGCGATCACGACGTCTCCGACATTGAGTTGGTCCACCAGGGCTCCGGCCGCTCCAGCGCAGAGCACCCAATCGCTCTCGAAGGCATCGATCAGGTGCTGAGTCTGTACGGCGAACTGGGTTTTGCCAAGGCCCCCGTGAGCCACCGCTACGTCCAGGGTCGGGAACCAATGTACCGGAAGGCGACCAGCGGAGGCTGCCTCGGCCTGATGCCCGAGTTGCTCACAGGCTTTCAGGAACAGGTCGAGCTCGAGGGGCGTAGGGATGACAACAAGCATTTTCATGGGCGAAGCCTTCGGTCGAGATCGAGCTAACAGAGATGTCGGGCAATGCGTTCGTGCCATTCGCGCTCGAAGAACCGTTCGCCGTCAAGGTCGACCTCGAGTCGCAGCGACGCGGTCAGCGTGTCGTGATCGCTCTCGACGGTGCCGGTTGAGCGGACGCCGATCTTGCGCCCGTCCTGCTCGAGCACGTAGTCAACGCGGTTGTACAGCGTAGCGCAGGCCGGGTTGTGAGGCCTGGCCGTGAGGCGGATGTCTTCCGATGCCGCCAGGCGAGTGCCGTTCGGTAGCCTCTGATCATCGCCGCCGAAGATCGTGACGGTGTGAGTGTCCGACAGGACGTCGTCGGTGAGGGTCCAGACGGGTTTCTGTTCGTCGTACTCGCCGCTCCACGTCACGTCGGGCGGCGTCGACTTCAGGGGCCTGGCGAGCTCGTCCCCGACCGGCGCGAGCGGAAGCCTGAGGCAGGCACCAGGTTCGCCACCTGAAACGACGGTCAGTTCGCCGGCATCCGGCGCTGGCCAGATCAGGGGCCAGTGCGCGGTGCCAAGCGTCAGGCGCAGGCGATGGCCGGCCGACACGCGATACCCGGTGGCTTTGAGTTCGAGCCTGACCGGATACGAGCGGCCCGGCTCCAGCGGTTCAGGCGACTCGTGCGAGGTCCGATGTGTGAGGTTGAGCGCGCCCCAACTGATCAGACAGGGGATGCCATTTGGATCGAGGGCGCTCAATCGCGCCACGAGGTGAGCCGACGGCATGCTGCTGCTCACGGTCAATGTGAGCTCGGGCATGCCGAGGAGATCGAGCGGCTCGGGGAGCGGCGCGCTGGTGTAGGTGAGCGCTGTTGCGTCGTCGATCCTCAAGTCGCGCCACAGCCCGTTCGGGACGGCTCCCGATCCCGAGGCCAACGGGCCCTGCGCCCCCCAGGTCGGTTGGTGCGCGACGCTGCGCGATTTCGTCGCCGTCGGCGGCGCGTCGACAAGATCGTCGTCGCTCAGCCAAAGATGTTTGTGCGGCGCGGTCTTCAGGCTTCGACGATCGAAGCCAAGCCAGCGCCCGGGCCAGGCGGCTGGAAAAGGCTCAGGCTGTGCGTGCTCGCGCATGAAAGCGATAAGGTCCGGCTCGATGCTCAAGCCGACGTCGTCGCCGCGCAACCAGGTGCCGAAGAAGCGCACCAGTTCGTCGAGGTAATCGACGTTCGGTCCGGGGTTGCCGGAGTCCGGCAAGAGATGCCCCCAATTGCCGATCAGGGTTCGGCTCGGCACGGGGCAGCGCAGATGCATGCGCCACGCGGCGTTCGTGTAGCCGTCCATCCATCCGGCGATGTTGTAGATCGGGCAGATGATCCGCCCGTAGTCCGGCGCGAGCGAGCCCTGCCGGTAGTATGGGCCGTCGGTCTGCTGACGCAGCCAGATCAACAACCACGGCGGTGTCTGTTCAAGGCGTCGTCGCCAGGCGGCCTCCCAGTCGTCTCCGCTGTAGGCAGGCCGCGCGGGCAGGGCGTTCATGCCGATCTGGCTGACGGCGTACTGGGCGACGTCGCTGGCTGTCAGACAACCTCCGAAGTAATGCACGTCATCGGTGTAGCGATCGTCGGTGGCGTACATCGGCGCGATCGCCTTCAGGGCTGGTGGGCGCTCGGCCGCGACCTGGATCGACGTGAAACCGCCGTAGCTGATGCCCCACATGCCGACCGCGCCGTTGCACCACGGCTGTTCGGCCAACCAGGCCACCAACTCGACGCCGTCCAGCGTCTCGTCGCGCGAGTACTCGTCGAGCGCCACGCCCCCACTGCTACCCGTGCCGCGCACATCCACCCGACAGCCCGCGAAGCCTCGCTCGGCGAAGTAGCTCATGCGCGCCTGGTCGCTGGCCCAGCGCCAATCGTCCTTGCGATAGGGGATCAGTTCCAGGATCACGGGCACACGCTTCTCGGGCCCAGCCCCCGCCGGCAACCACAGGTTCGCCGACAGCGTGATCCCATCGCGCATCTTGACGCGAACGTTCTCCAGGACTCGAATTGACTCAGACATGAATGGCTCCGATCGACTGCAGACGGCAGATTGCAGCAGTCGCTTGATCCTCAGACGAAAGACGAAGCTTGACGACGGGCCAGGCAAACCAACGTGCCGGGCGCTCCCGCATGCCTTTTCGCGTCTTCGGGCTTGACGCCACGGCCAGGAAGTCTATACTTCTGCCGACTTTATCCCAGGAAGCCCGGACCTCGCAAGACGCGACCGTGGGGGTAACTTTCGTGGAGCGTCGACAGTTCAAGTACATCGTCCTCGGCCTTGGGGCACTCGGCAGCGCCGCGACCTGGGCGCTCGCGCGCCGTTTCGGCAACGATGTCCTCGGTCTCGAGCAATACGAGCTTGGCCACGCCCGCGGCGGATCGCACGATCATAGCCGCATCATCCGCCTGTCGTACAACACGCCGGGCTATGTTGCGCTCGCGCGTGGCGCCTACGAGTCTTGGGCGCGGCTCGAGGCCGAGAGCGACATGCGTCTCGTTCATCGAGTCGGCGGCCTCGACTTCTTTCCCGAGGGCGGCGCGATCCCGCAAAGCGATTACGCCGACAGCATGGCGGCCGTCGGCGTGCCGTTCGAGCGATTGACAGCCGAGGAAACGCGGCGACGCTGGCCGCAATTCCGGATCGACGATTCGGTTCAGGTCCTTCATCAGCCCGATGGCGGTTTTGTTTCAGCACACGCGGCCTTGGGCGCCCTGCGTCGCTCCGCGCGCGCGCATGGCGCCAGGCTGCTCGAGCACACCGCCGTGCAGTCGGTGCGCGACGTCGGCGGCTCGATCGAGGTGGTGACGTCTCAGGGCGTGTTCGAGAGCCAGAAGCTGATCCTGGCCACAGGAGCGTGGACCAACGAGATCCTGTCGCAAATCGGCTGGCAACTGCCGCTGACGGTCACGCAGGAGCAGGTCACCTACTTCGCGGCCGAGCACCTCTCGCAGTTCATGCCCGGGCGCTTCCCGGCCTGGATCTGGCTCGACGACCCGTGCTTCTACGGCGTCCCCGTGCACGGCGCGCCGGGAGTAAAAGTCGGCCAGGACGTCGGCGGGCGCGAGGTCACGCCCTGGAC
Organism: Anaerolineales bacterium; assembly: GCA_044226485.1. Taxonomy (GTDB): domain Bacteria; phylum Chloroflexota; class Anaerolineae; order Anaerolineales; family UBA6663; genus UBA6663. Next base: position 402,987 of record JBGAGY010000003.1, on the reverse strand, counting down.
GCGGACCTTCGAGCCCGATCTCGGCACGCTCCGCCGCGTGATGCTGTTCGTCGAGAAGGTCCTGCCTGAGCTCGGTGGCCATCTCTATTCGAAGCCGTGCCTCTACACCATGACGCCTGATCGCGACTTCGTCATCGACAGGGTCCCCGATCATCCAAACGTCATCGTGGCGGCCGATGCCGCGCACGGCTTCAAGTTCGCGGCGGTCATCGGCGATATCCTGGCTGACCTCGCGAGCGACATGCCGCCCGGATTCGACCTGTCGTCGTTTGCGTTCGACCGACCCGTCCTGCGCGAGCCGGATCCCGTTCGGCGGTTTCTGACCTAATCGCCCTCAAAGAGGATCTCGCCGTGATACGTCTGGCGCTGCTGCAAACCCGTTGGTTGGGCGACGTCGAAGTGATGCGCCGCCAGTTTCGGTCGATGGCGGCCGAGGCTGTGGCCGATGGAGCGAGCGTCGTCGGGCTTCCGGAGTTCTCGCTCGCCCCTTATTTCGCGGTCACCCGCGACCCCGCTGGCTTCAACTGGGCGGAGCCGCTCCCCGGCGGCGCTTCCGAAAGCTTCTTCGCCGATCTCTCGCGCGAACTGAGCATCGTCGTGCTCGGCAGCCTGTACGAGCGGACGGCGGATGGCCACTACTACGACACCGCCACAGTGCACGAGCACGGTGCTCTGATCGGCGTCACGCGCAAAGTGCACATCCCGTCGGGCGACGGCTATCATGAGACGGCGTTCTTCGCCGGCGCGGATGACTACCCGATCCACACGGCCGGTGGCCTGCGGATCGCGGCCCCGACCTGCTACGACCAATGGTTCCCCGAACTGGCCCGCATCGTGACGCTGAAAGGCGCTCAGCTGATTTTCTATCCCACGGCGATCGGGTCAGAGCCGAACGACCCGGCCATGGATTCGCGCGATGCCTGGCAGCGCGTCATGCAGGGCCATGCCGTCGCCAACGGCGTGTTCGTCGCGGCCTGCAACCGGGTGGGCGTCGAGGGCACCAACACGTTCTACGGCAGCAGCTTCGTGTGTGATCCCTCCGGTGCGATCCTGGCGCAGGCCGGGCGCGAGAGGGTCGAAACCGTCATGGCCGATCTGGACCTCGACGTGCAGCGCAAGTGGCGCGAGTTCTTCCCGCTGTTGCACCAGCGCCGGCCGGGCATCTACGGCGATCTTCTGCAGCCATGGTCAGGCGATGACAAACCGGCCTGGCTGACCGAGGCTCAACGCAACCGCTGGCAGCCGCCAGAGCCCCCGCATTGACTCCTCAGCGCAGGTCACGCGCTCCATCCGGATACAGCAGCACTGACTCGATGGCGTAGGCGCACATCCAGGCGCTGCTGACGAGTTTCAAGAACGCGGCCCCTCTCTCGGGCTCGCGCAGCCAGGCGAAGAGTTCGTAAAACACATAGCCGGTCAACATCACGGCCAGCATCAAGAGCACGAACGGGCTCCGCGTCCAGTGGCTCGACCAGTACATCAGGCGCCGGCCCTCGGGGCCTGTCTGTCGAGCGCCGCCGGCCAGCGGCATGATCAACGCCAGCACGCCCAGCTGGAGAAAGAACACCCAGGCCGGCAGCGGCAGCCCGTTGGCGACGGCCAGATGAACGCCCGAGCTGGCCAGCAGACCGAGTAAGGCAACAAAGGAAAAGAATCTCATAAGGGATGACTGCGGATCGCAGGCCGCCACCGAGGAACTCGTTCGCGATCATGATGGCGTGAAGACGTGTGCGGCAGAGGTTTTGATCCGCAGAGTAGGGCGCCAAAAGTATGAGTTCTCTGAGGACCCGTTCGAGAGGCGGCGCCCAGGAAGCCTGGGCGCCGCCCTTCGTCGTTGGCCAGACGTTCGTTACTTCTGCGCGGGCTCAGCCTGCGCCTCACCGTCGAGCTTGCGAGTCAACTGATCGCGCAGCATCATGCCGATCAGCGCATCCGTGATCCCGCTGCCCGAGCCGTTGCCCTGGCCGACGAGGATCTCGGGGATGATGCGCACCCGCTGGTCACCCACGATCTGCATCAGCTGGATCGCGGTGTAGCCTTGCGTGCCGAGCGCCTCGACGCCGGCCTGATAGGCGGCCGCGCGGGCCGCGCCGATCGCGCGGACGCCTTCAGCCTCGCCCTGGGCCTTGAGCCGGATCGATTCGCCTTCGCCCTGCGCGCGGAGCTTGATCGATTCGCTTTCGCCTGTGGCGCGCTTGATCGCCGCATTCGACTGCAGTTCCGAGATGTTGACGCTCTGCTCGGCCTGCACCACCTCCTTCTGAATGTCGGCCTTGGCCGTCTCGCGCACCAGTTGCTGACGCTGCGTCTGCGCTTCCTGTTGCAGCACGTAGGTCTTCTTCTGCTCCTCTGCGATCTTGCGGTCGGTCAGCGTCATCATCAGCTCCGCCGGCGGATTGATGTCGCCGATGAGTGTGTCGATGGCCTGCACGTCGTACGCGCCCAGCGCGCGGCGGATGTGTTCGGCTGCCTCCTGCTGTCGCTCGCTACGAGCCGACAAGAAATCGAGCACCGTGTATTCCTGGGCCGAGTTGCGGAAGTAGTTGCCCACAATCGGTTGAAGCACGTGATCGACAAGGTTTTGCATCGAGCCCACTCTTGAGATCACCTTCGGCGCATCGAGCGCGCCGACGTGAATGATCTGCGCGACGTCGAGATTGAAGCTGAATCCGTCCTTCGAACGCACCGTGATCGACGAGAGCCGCGAGTCGTAGTTGTGCGACTCGGTTCGATTAGCCCAGTTGAGCACGATGTTCGTCGTCGGCACCAACTCCACCTTCATGATGCGCAGGTTGAGCGGATGCTTGCCAGGGTAGAGCGGTTTGACCCACACACCCTTATGGCCCTGGTTGACCAGGTCGCCGTGCTTGAACTCCAGCCCGCTGACGTCTTCATGCGGCTTACCTACGAACGAGATCACCACGCCGACATAGCCGATCGGGATCTCCGTCATGGGCGTCTGCTCGACCTGCACGAACCACGGGTTCAGGTTCCAGGCGCCTGAGAGCAGCACCTGCTCCTGCAGGCCACGCCGGCCGCCCTGATCCAGGAAGCGTTGAGCGTCCTGGTAGTTCTCGTGGTCGGGCACGATCGCGCCGGCGATTTCGCCTTCGTCGATCGGACGGCCGTCAAGCGTCGTCACGATTCCGACGCGATCCGGCTCGATCCGCGACACATGCAGCTGGCCCGGTGTCAGGCCGTGCTTCTCGGCCGTCGCGCGCGTGATGACAGTGAACAACGCCGTGTTGATGCGGTACGTGCCGGCTGTCAGGATCCCGAGCTGGCGGCCTTTCTCGCCGCCGTTGGTCAGAAACTTGCGCGCGTTCTGGAAGTTGTCGCAGTCGACAACACGGCCAAGAATGCGCTCGGGCGCCATCGGCGCGCCGTCGCTGGCGACCACAAGCGCGATCTCACCCTGCGGAACCTGGATGACGGGCGCTTTGATCACCTGATAGAAGACGGGCCAGTACCAGAAGTGCCAGCCAGGCGCGAGCGTGTCGGCCTGGTAACCGGCCTCTCCATTGAGGGCGACGAGCTGGCCCGGCTTGAGCGAACGGCCGCCGAGTTTCCTCACGACGATGCCGACCTGCTGCTCGCCGATGACGACAAGGCCGAGCAAGCCTGTGCTCAAGGCGATCGCGAGCAGCAGCGCGATGACCAGGCCTATGAGCGTCGTCCAAATAATGATGTCCATACGGAACTCCCCTTGAGCGCGAGCACCGGAGCGTATCCCCGGGTTGGCGACTCACAATCGAACACGCTACTCCGACATCAGGCCCGACGCATGAACTTCACGAGATATCCAACGGATATCGATTGGGTGATTCTGACGCGCGTCTGACAACGGATCGTGATGGGCGTTACAATCCAGAGGCTTCCGCCCGCGGACATGGGGTCTCGAGGGCTGGCTCGATCGGGTGATGTGGCGAAAACTCGCACTGGTGGCGGCTGGAGTAGTGGCAGGGCCTTTGTTGGCCATCTATGCCTTTGTGTTCTTCGAGCCCGTCCAGGTGCTCCCGAAGCTGGGCCCGGCGCCCGGCTTTCAGCTCATCGATCAGGATGGTCAGCGCTTCGACAGTGAGAAGCTGCGCGGTAGCTTGACGCTTTATTCATTTGGCTACAGCGACTGCTCCGGGCCGTGCGCCGACGCCTTGCAACGCCAGCGCGATGTGCTGGCCCAGATCGAGCAGCAGGGTGTGGGTTTGCCGGTGCGGTTGGTGACCGTGTCGATCGACAGCGAACGCGACACACCCGAGCGGCTCAAGCAATGGGCGACCGAGCTCGGGGCCGATCAGGCGACCTGGACGTTTCTGACGGGTGATCCACAGAGCATTCGCCGTCTCGTGTCGGTGGGCTACGACACTTTCTTCACACATGCCAACGACGGCACGTGGTCCATGGATACCCGGATGGTGATGGTGGATGGGTGGGGTGTCATACGGGCACAGTACGGCACGCAAGCCTATCTGCCCTCATCCGAGCGCCTGGTCAGCGACCTGAAGCTGGTCGCCAACGAGGCATTGGCCATGGACGGGCCCGGCCGACTCGCCTACGACGCGGCTCAATTGTTCGGCTGCTATCCGTAAACGGACCTCACGGTATCATCGGGACCATGATCAAACGCATCGCTCTATTTGCCGCAGGCACGCTCATCGGCCTGGCCCTACTCTTCGGCGGGATCTGGGTCTATCGAACGTACATTGCTCCACCGCCGCTGCGCGGTGTGGCCATCGAGTCACCCCGCCCGGCGTACGACTTCCAACTCCAGAGCGGCGACAACCAGACGGTCAGGTTGAGCCAGTTCCGCGGCAAGGTCGTGGCGCTCTACTTTGGCTACACGTTTTGCCCTGACGTCTGTCCGAAGACCCTGGCTGACCTCTCGATGGCAATGGATCAACTCGGCTCCGACTCCGACGGTGTGCAGGTGCTTTTCGTGTCGGTAGATCCGGACCGCGATACGCCGGTGCGCACGGATCAATACGCCAAGGGCTTCAATCCCACCTTCGTGGGCATGACGGGCAGCCCCGACGATATCGCCCGCGTGGCCGGGGCCTACGGCGTGTTCTATCAGAAGCAAGACGCTCCGAGTTCGAGCGCCGGCTATCTGGTCGATCATTCGGCGACAGTGCTCTTGATCGATCGACAGGGCCAGCTGCGCACGATCTGGCCCTTTGATTTTCCGCGTGACGACATGGTGAACGACTTCCGGGCCTTGCTCAGTCAGTGAGGCGGCGGCAACCAAAGAGGTGTGGATATGGAACCCATTGGCCTGCGTCTGATCCCTCAATATCACGCGCGCGTCTGGGGCGGGCAGCGCCTGCAGGCGGCAGCCCAGCCGATCGGCGAAGCCTGGATCGCGTACGAGGACGACCTCGTGGCAGACGGACCGAACGCTGGCCGTTCGCTCGGCGCCATCGCGGCGGCGGAGGGCGAGGCCTTTCTCGGTCGCAAGCCGATGCGGCGCACCGGGCTGCGCGTCCCGCTGCTGATCAAACTCCTCGACTGCCGCGACTGGCTGTCAGTGCAGGTTCACCCCAATGACGCGCAGGCCGTCGAGTTGGAGGGCGCCGGGCAGTTCGGCAAGACCGAGGCCTGGCACATCCTCGATGCCGAACCAAACGCCGAGATCATCGTCGGCATGCGACCCGGCGTGTCGGCCGAACGCCTGGCGAAGGCCGTGCGCGAAGCCGCCGATGGCTCCGTGCGCGGGCGCGAGGGCCTCGTCCCGCTGATGCAATCGGTGCCGGCGCGACCCGGAGACACGTTTTTTATCCGCGCGGGAACGCTGCATGCCCTCGGACCCGGTCTGCTGCTCTATGAAGTTCAGCAAACCTCGGATATCACCTATCGCGTCTGGGACTGGGATCGCCCGGCCAAGGCGGGCCGCGACCTGCATGTCGAGAAGTCGCTGGCCGTGATCGACAGCGCCCTGACAGGCCGCGCTGAACCGGTCAGGGCCGAGAGCTCGCCCGGCGTTCGCACCGTGACGCAGTGCGAGTACTTCGAGCTTCAACGGCTCGAACCGGGCGGCAAAGTGCTGAACCTGGACACTGAGGGCGAGTCCTTTCAGGTGCTGACGAGCATCCAGGGCGCTGTTCAGGTGGCGGGCTCGGCCTGGGACCTCGAACTCGGTCCGCTCGAAACGGCCGTGATCCCGGCCAATGTCGGCTCGTTCACAGTCTCAGGCGACGGCAAGGCGTTACGGGCGTTTGTGCCCTAACAAGACGAATGACGAACGACGAAGGACGAAGGTTGTGTGAGACAACCTTCGTCCTTCGTCGTTCGTCATATTGTGACGTCTACACCACGGTGAGAATCTGCGGCCCGTCTTCGGTGATCGCGATCGTGTGCTCGTATTGCGCCGAGAGGCTGCCATCGCGCGTCACCACCGTCCACCCATCGGCAAGCAGATCCCACTCGGGCTGACCCGCGTTGATCATCGGCTCGATGGTGAACACCATGCCTGGGCGCAGCTTGGGGCCGCGGCCGCCTGGCCCGATGTGCGAGACGTGCGGCGGCTCATGCAGGTTTCGGCCGATGCCATGTCCACCCCATTCGCGGACGACGCTGAAGCCGTTCGCTTCGGCGTGAAGCTGAATCATGGCGCCGATGTCCGTCAGGTGCCTCCCCGGTTGAGCCGTCTGAATGCCTTTGTCGAGGCACTCCTGCGTGATGCGCAGGAGCCGCTCGGTAGCGGGCGCGATCGCGCCCACCGGGAACGTCACGCAGGCGTCGCCGCAGAACCCCTGATAGTTGAGCCCGATGTCGATGCCGACGATGTCTCCATCCTTGAGCTTGCGCTTGTCAGGAAAGCCGTGGCAGACCTCGTGGTTCACCGAGGCGCAGATCACGCCAGGGAAGGGCGGGTGGCTCGGTGGGCTGCCGCGATACCCCTTATACAGCGGCTGAGCGCCGCGTTCCTTCAGGAAGGCGGCCACCGCGTCGTCGACGTCGATCAGTCGAACGCCGGGTTGGATGATGGTGCGCATCAGCTCGAAAGCCTGCGCGACCAGGCGACCCGATTCGCGCATGGCCGCGATCTCGTCGGGCCGCTTGAGCGACATGGCGGGCGGTTGGTTGCGAGTAAACATCTTCAAGATTCTACCTGAATGAACGATTGACCGTGACCTGCGGCTTTACCCGTTTGCACGAGCGACCCGCCAGGGATTCCTGCGATGGCAAGAGTCCCTGGCTATTTCCTTGAGTCCTTCTGGCCGGTGAGCAAGTTGAAGAACGCTCTCGCCGCGAGGCTAAGACGCCGACGAGATGCCGCGCGCCAGAAGCCAGACGCCGAGCGGATTCGACGTCAGCTGTGCGGCCTGCTCGCCTTCGCCGCCGGCCAGGCGCAGCGTGGTGACGGCGCAACGCCCTGAACCGAGACTCACATCCAGCCAGTGATCGCGCCAATCGAACCGCCGGGCGTCGAACCGCCGCCACGGCCGCGCGATCATCGAAAGGCCGGGGTGCGCGAACGCCAGGGCCCACACATCAGCCTCCGGCACAAGGCACAGGCCGCTGGCGACGCCGTGAGCTGTCAGATCAGCGTGATCGCTGACCGGCAGGCCGAACCGCTGGTGGTCGACCTGGTGGATCGCCTCCCGCCAGAACGGCCGCGCGTCGGTCAGCCCAGGCTGTGGTTGCGACAGCCAGATCAGGCCTTGGCGACCGCCGGCCATGGCGGCTCCAACTTCCGGCGTGCAGGCGTCAGTCAGCAGCGGGGCCGACGTCGGCGCGTCAGCGAGTTCGACGAAGGCCGTCGTCGGCCAGAGCGCCTTCAGCGCTGATCGATGGGCGACGAGCCCCGAGATCGCCACGACCGACGGCATCGTCGGACGCGGCAGGATCAGGAGCCGCCAGGCATTCGTGATGCCGCGTTCGTGGTGGCCACGATCAGACCAGGCAGCCGTGAGCGTCAACGCGCGCGGCGCTGTCGCCACGGGCAGGGTGAGATCGAGGATGGCGATCTCGCGCGACACACCGGCCGGCACGGGCTGCGCTGTGACGGCGCCCAGGTCGATGGCTTGCCCGTTGTCGTCGCGCAGTTCCCAGGTCAGGCGGCCGAGCGGCAAGTCGGGGCCACCGTTCGCGACGATCAGATGAAGCTCGGTCATCTCCCGCGACCAGAACACGTAGGGTTCGCGCGGCGATGGCTGATCTCCCCCGGACCAGAGCCGTCGGCGATCCCGATCCAGGCACAGGATCCGATCCGCGTTGAACCTGCGCCAGACGTCGGGTTCGAACTTCAAGGCGAGGTCGTCATCAACCACGCCAGACGTCGTGATCGGTGTATCGCGCCAACCCGTCACGACGTAGCCACCGGTGGCGCTTTCGCGCCGCACGCGTTCGAGGATGTGCTTGCGCACCGCAGTGGCCTGCCGCCGCCCGATGGCCGACAAAGCCTTGCCATCGTCGACGACGCCCGCTGCGGCAAATCGGCTGGCGTGGTCGCGTTGAGCCAGATAGTCGTCACGGTCCAACGGCATGGCGGCGGTAAGCCACCAGCTTGATCGAGCCGGTTCGAAATCGCGCAGCGTGTCGGCGTCGCAGAACTCGCCATACAGCCAGGGACGGGGCCGACGGTAGGCGCGACCGAAGTGCTCGATCAGCGGCCCGAAGAAATGCGGGTCCGCATAGAAGTGGTAGTCGATGAAGTCGCTGAGGTCGACGCGCACGCCGCCATAGGCTTCCGACGAGCCCGAGTTGTCGCCGATCAAGGCGCCGGCGAAGTAGCGCCGCGCCAGGGCGTCGAGCTCGCGCAGGAAGGCCGCGCTCGTCGCGCGATTGAGCTCGCAGCCCAACGTGACCACGGCGATGCACGGGTGATGATGCAGCCGTTCGAAGATTGAGCGGTATTCGTTCAGGGCGAGTGCTTCGAGCGAAGGCGTAACCGATGGCAGCCAGAGCGGCATCTCGAGCCAGACCCACATCCCGGCGGCGTCAGCCGCATCCAGGAACGCTTCGTCGGGCACATACAGACAGCACTTCCACAGGTTGAAGCCGAGCTCGCGCGCCCGAGAAAACTGGCTCGGCACGTCGTCCAGGCGCGGCGCCACGGCGTGCGGGTTCCAGCCCCAGTCGAGCACGCCGCGCAGGTGCACGGGCGCGTTGTTGAGCAGCAGGCTGTCTTCCTTCGCCGCGAACCAGCGGCGGCCGAGCTGCCGCGACAGAGAGGCAAGCGGCTGCGAACCCTTGTCGCATAGCCTGACGGTGGCCGTTGTCGATCGCGGCGAGTGCGCTGAAAAGCGGCGGCGCAGGGCTCGAGGCGCCACGATGTCGAACGACGCTGCGCCGGGAGTCAAAGCCACAGTCACCCGGGTCTGCCCGACCGTCAGCTCGACCTGGGCCTCAGGCGGCACGGCGCCGGCGATGGCCGCGCTGACCGTCACGCTGCCATCCTCGGCCACTGTCCACAGCACATCCTGCAGCCCGACGGCCGGTGGGTGGGCGCCGCGTAATCGTACGGATTGCCAGAGACCGCCGAAGGTGGTGCACACATCCGGGAGAAAGCCGGCCAACGCTTCGCGCATCGGGTAACGGCGGCCGGGCTTCCAGGCTTCGAGCCGCAGCACGTTGATACCGGTGCGCAGGTGAGCGGTCAACTCGATTTGGAAGGGCGACCACATCCCTCGGTGCGCGCCGACCGATGCACCGTTGACGAAGACGTCGACAACGAAGCTGGCCGCATCGACCTCGAGCCAGACGCGGCAATCTCTCCATTCGGGACCGAGCTCGACCTCGCGTGTGTATACGGCCGGGCCCTCGGTCAGGTAGTCACCGGTCTCGGCCTCCCATGCGCTCGGGACGGTCACGACGCGCTCTGGGCCAGCGGCCAGCGAGAAGCGCCACGGGCCATCGAGCGGCAGGAACAGATCGGAGTCGTTGTGTCGGAACATGGGGCTCAGGGCAGGGCGCTCGGGCTGGGTGTCACAGCGTCAACAACGCGACCTTCAGGTACGGCGGTGCGCCGCGTGGCCGCGGAAAGTCGACGTCCGGCTCATGCCAGCGGCGCTCGATGCGACTTCGGCGCCTGTCGAGGTCGGCGGTCAGCGCTCGTTCGAACCCCGACTCTGACAACTCGGCAGCGTTGGCGCAGGCCAGCACAGAGCCGCCCGGCGCCACGCATGCCGCCGCCAGGGCGATCAGCCGGCCGAGATCGCGTGTGATCGAGAAGCGCGACGACCGTGTGGTCGCGTAAGGCGGTGGATCCACGATGACGAGGTCGAACTGTCGGCCTTTGCGACCGAAGCGGCCGAGCCAGTCGAAAACGTCGCCGAAGATGAAGTCCCTGTCCGACGTCTCGAGGCCGTTGAGGGCGTAGTTGCGTTTGCCCCAGGCCAGCACGGACTGCGACACGTCGACGTTGACGACTTCGGCGGCGCGACCGAGGCCGGCTGACACGCCAAACGCGCAGGTATACGCAAAGCAATTCAACACGCGCCGGCCATCGGCTAGTTCGCGCACCGCCGCGCGCACGTCGCGCATGTCAAGGAAGAGCCCCACGCTCAGGCCCCCGCCGGGCCGGATTTCGAACTGCGCGCCGCCCTCCAGCACGACGGTCTCGGGCACCGCCTTTCCGAGGAGCGGGGTTGCCGGCGCCAGGGCGTCGCGCTCCGCGTCGGTCAGGCGGCTGGCCTGTGAGGGCCGGCGCTTGGCGTAGACGGCGCGCGCCGCGACGAGACGCCTGGCCTCGGACAAGAGGTCGCGATCAACTTCGACGTCGTCGTAGAGATGCGCAACGAGGCAGTCGCCGAAGCGATCAAGGGCGAGCCCGGGCACGCCGTCTGCGTCGCGGTGGAGCAGCCGGTAAGCCGTCTGGTCGGGTCGGTTCAACGCGGCGCGCCGATCGATGGCGCGAGCCAGGAGGTCGGCGTGACTGCGGCTGGGCGCACCGCGGGAGGACGCGGTGGCCGTCATGGGGCGCGCAGTTCGAGCGTCGCCCAGGTTGTGGGGTTGGTCAGCCGTCGTCCCGTTGTGCTCGAGATCATGCTCTGCTGCGTGGCCGAGTTAGGCATGTCGTTGTCGTTGAGCGACAGCAGGAAGCCGTACCGGGCGCCGGCCGTCGGCGTGACGTTGAACAACGACCACGGGATCGACGCTTCGAGATCGTAGCCCGCGCTCGTCTTGCGCGCGGCCAGCGAGATCCCGGTTGACGAGCCTTTGCGATCGGCCGGGAACCACAGGTAAGTGTCGGCCCCGATTCCGGCGAAGTCGCCGGGCGAGAGGCCGAGTTGCGTGTCGTCGGCGCTGAGTTGGGTCGAGGTGAAGTCGCCGCCGAGTTCCGAGTCGAACAGGAGCTCGAGGCTGTCGCCGCGGAAGACCGTCTCACCGCGTTGGGTCTGCACGAAGACGTCATCGCTGACGCGGACGGCCAGGTACAGGCGAGTGTCGTCCCACTCGAGCGCGTAGTCGGCCGAGTCGTCGCCGAGGCCGGTCCACTGATCCCCGCCGAAGGCGTTTTGGTCGAGACGCAGATCGAGCGTCCACTCGCTCAGGTCGCTGTCGATGGTCGGCGCGGTTCCGGGCCGAATGGCGACAAGCAGCGGCGTGCCGTCGCGGTGCAGGCCGCTCGGCGTGGCGGCCTGCGGCGTCAGGGTGGCGGGCAAAGCGGTCGGCAGGGCGACGGTGGCCGTAGCGGCCGGCGGTTGGGCCGTTGCCGGAGGGGGCTCGAGCGTGGCGGTCGGCGAGTCAGCGCCCAGGGTGGCCTGCGAGGTCGACGTGGGCTGCGGCGGGCGCGTCCCTGACGCCTCGAGCGTGCCCTGCACGCCCGTGGCGACAGCGTTGACGGTGGCCTGAGTGTCGATCGGCCTGAATGGAATGCAGCCCGTCGCGGCCACGAGCAGCAAGCCCGCCACCGGCGCAAGGCGGCACGAGACGATCATCGATCGGGCCGCGCGGGTCATTCGTCGTCCCCGTGGTCGGGCGCCGCCGGCTGATCGATGCGTTCGATCTCGCCGTGGAAGTTGAGGACGACGCGGAAGCCCATCATGCCCAGGTACGTGCGCGCATTCTCGGGCAGGCCCTGGCGGATGAGTTGGTCGAAGCCGGCCTGCATGTTGTTGAGTTGGGCGTCGACGGCGGCCTTCGTGAAGAGATCATCCTGGCCGATCATCTGCAGGACGCCGAGGGTGAGGGCTTCGCGGTTCTCGTCGGCCAGTTGCCCCATCTGAGCGAGCACCTGTCGATCGATCGCTTCGGCGTCGTGGTGAAAGCGGAAGCCGTCATCTTCGACGACGTATTGCGCCTCGCCGCCGACCAATGCGACGGCCACCAGGCGCCCGTGGGGATCCGACACAAGTCCTTCAAATAACGCGTGCTGACTCATCGCCACCGCCCCCAGTGGTACGTGATCGTCGCCATCAGTCGCGAACGATCACCGACGTCCCCTTGGCGTCCACCCAGCGCTCGGCCAGGGGAACGCCCGGCGTCGTCCACCGGTACACCCACTTGGCGATTTCGTTGGGCAGGTTGACGCAGCCATGGCTGCGAGGGATGCCAAAATCGTCGTGCCAGTACGTGCCGTGGATGGCCACGCCCCACCAATGGATGTAGCTGACCCACGGGACGCCGGGCAGATCGTAGCCGTCGGCCGAGGCCAGGTCTCCGCCGGCCATGTGGCGCGACGGGCGTTTGCTGATGACCTGGAGGTCGCCGGTCGGCGTGCTGTAGATAGTGCGGTTGCCCTCGCGCCGCAGGGCTGTGCCGCACGACGTGCGCTGCTCAAGCACGAGCGTGCTGCCTTCGTAGGCGCGGAGCATTTGTTCGCTGAGCGTGATCTCGATATGCTTGTCAGTGACCTCAGGCGAGATCGGCGCGATCTCTTCGGCCGTGATCCGGCGCATCTGCCGGCCGTCGACCCACGAATACGTGCGGGTCAGGTCCCCGAGGATGCCATACCAGATGCCGCCACTGTCGTCGGTGGCGATTTGCTGCACCCAATGGGTGGTGCCATAATAAAACCTTGCTGTTTCGCGGAAGCCAGGGCCGGCGCCCGCACGAGCGGGCGCGACGGGGACGCTGACTTCGACAAGGGCGCCGGTCTCAGTAAGGTCTGTGGTCGGCGTCTGTTCATGCCAGGCCACGGGCTGCACCGGGCCGGAATGGACGAAGCCGCGTCGGACGCGGTGCCAGCGCTTGTTGAGCAGCTTGTCGGGGCTGATGACGTCGCCGTAGAGCTCGAACACCGAGTCTGCCGCGAGGAAGTTCAGCCGATCCGAGTCGAAAGACGGCTCGCTGTAGATATACAGTCCGCGCACAGCTCGCCCCAGACCGACCGCCAGGCGGATCAATCCATCGGGCGGGGGCGGCGGCAGCAACAAGCCACCGGCGGCCAAGCTTGTCGTCTTGAGGAAGTCGCGTCGAGTGAGTCGTCGATACGTCATAATGATCTCGGGATTATACCAACGCGCCTTAATGGCGCTTGTGTGCGGCCTCCTGGTCGTCGCTCCAGCTAACGCACGGTCGATGGACGCGCCGAGGACGGCCAGCGACCCGACCTGGCAGGGTTGGCGATTGCCGCTTCCGGCCGGAGCCTGGCGCATCACGCGCGGCCCTTGCGACTCGGCCTCGGCCTTCGACCACGAATGCGGCTACTACGAAAACAGCTGCGCGCTTGATTACACGCCGATCTCGGCTTCGATGGAGAACGTGCCCGTGCTCGCACCGGCCGATGGTGTCGTGTTCTTCGTCGGCACGCGCGAGAACACCGGTCGCATGCTGATGGTGAGGCATGCCGACGGCCGGGTGAGCGGCTACATGCATCTTGCGCGGGTGGTGGTCCCGCGTGAAAGCGCCGTGCGACGCGGCGATGTGCTCGGCTACGCAGGGCACACGGGCACCGCCCAGGCGCACCTCCACTTCTGGGTCCAGCCCGACATCGTCCAGCGCGCCTGCGTGGACGTCACCGGTATCGAACGGCAAGACCTGGTGAGCGGGTTGGCGATCTCCACCAATCGAGCCTGGAGCGCGCTCGATCTTGTCGACCCGCCGGCGGACCTGCCGGATTGGCTTCCGCTTCAGGCCGCCACGACCTGGGGACCGGCCTGGCAGACCCCCTGGCGGGTGCGCCTGGCCCCGGGCGCGGCGATAAGCGTGCCCATTGCAGTGCGGGCCGGTTTGAGCGCCACAGACACGCTTCTGGTCGGGACCACTGTGGTGCAACCGACCCGCCAGGCCGCCGGTTGGGCGGTCTTTGCGGTGCCGGTCACGGCCAGACCGACAGCCGGGCGGACGGAATTGGCGCTCGCGTTGCAGACCCAGTCCCTGGCTCCACTGCTCCGCTCGACCAGCCTGCAGGTGTCGGTCGAGACAACGCCGCTGGTGACCGGAGTCGACGGATCGATACTGATCAACCCCACGTTCGTCAGCCCAAGCAATTACGCGGTGCGCACAGGTCGGGCCGAGTTGTGCTGGGCCGTGGCCCCTGAGGCGGGGCCGGCTCCGCTGGCGTACCGAGCGTTCATCGTCCGGGATCCCGAGGCGGCGGTTTCGACAGGACCGGAGGCCACTCAGGCAGATAGTGGCTGGCAGGCCGGCACCTGCTGGACGACGCCAAAGTTGGCGCCCGGGGCCTATTTGTGGAAGGTTTTCGTCAGCGATGCCAGCGGACAGGTGAACCGGCCCAACCAGCGGCCGATGGCGCTGATCGTCCGTTAACGCCTGGATCCGGATCCAGGGTAAGTTTTCGGCCGTTTTCGGTGTGATGAGGGTTTTTCCCCATTAGCACCCAGGTGTCATTCCCATCTTACGTAAGGCATGGTACAAGTAGTTCGCCCATGGGAGTACTGATCCCCGTCGAAGCGGCCCAATTCGGCCTGACCTTCATGGTTGCGGTATATGCCGCCGCGGCCGGCGTTGCCCTATGGAATCGCTGGCGCTACGGCATCGGGTCCTATGCGTTAGCGGGCTACCTGTTTGGATCGGGTGTGGCCGTGCTCGGCAACCTGACGGCGCCGTCGCTGTGGCTGTCGGGGTTGCCCTGGCCGGTGTTGGCGCGCGGCCCCTTCCATTCCTCGTTCTGGCTGGCCGGGCTCTTCCTCCTGTTGACCCGCAGCTTCCTGCGCCAGCCTCAACCTCGGCGCTGGATCGTGATCACCTATGCGCTGTTCGGGCTGACGGTGTTCGGCCTCGACATGTACTTCGCTCTGCAGCAGGATATTTATCTGCTGGTCGGCGACGTGGTGATCTCACGAGCCCAGGCCCTGATCTGGCTGAGCATGTTGGGGTGGGGCGTCGCCCTGTTCGCCGCGACGTTCAGCACATTGCTCGCGTTTCGCGCCGCCTCGCAGCCGCTGCATCGCAATCGCATCACGTACTGGCTGCCGGCCCTCTACGGCATCCTCATCGGCGATGCGTTGCTGTTCGCGGGACAGTGGGTGGTGGGCGCTGCCGTGCACTTCGTCGGCGTGTCGATCGCGACGATCGCGGTGCTGCTCTACACGCTGCCCGACGTGCGCCAGCTCTCGCGTGGCGTTCTGGCCTACGGCCTGGCGTTGGGCGTGATCGGCGCGGCCTACGCGATCGGCTCCACCTGGATCAACTTCGTCTATCAACCGACGTCGCCGTTGATCCTGCCGTTGTCGGTCGGGCTTGTGGCGGCGCTCGCGCTGGTGTCCATGCGCATCGTGGCCGTCGCGCGGCGCATCGCGAACTGGCTGATCTCGCGCGAGGGCTACGACCCGGCGCGGCTCGTGCGCGACTACAGCATGGCGGTCAGCAACATCCTCGATGCCCAACAACTCGCGCGCGTGTCGCTGGGGATGTTCCGCGACACGTTGGGCGTCAACCGTGCCGCCATGTTCCTGGTCGACGAGATCGCGGGCCACGCCGCGCCGAACGGATCGGAGCCGATGCTCGAGCGGCGTTTCTTGCTGCGCATCATCGGTGCTCTCGGTGACGATCTCGAGCCGGCCGAGTTGTCGGCGAGCAACCCGGTCGTCCAATACCTCGACAGCGAGTTCCGGCCGCTGACCCAATACGATATCGACTTGCTCCCGCGTTTCAGCGACATGGTAGAAGACGAACGCGCCTGGCTGCAGCGGCTCGACATCGACGTCTTCGTGCCCGTGTACTCCAAGGGCCGCTGGATCGGCCTCTTCGCCCTGGGTCCGAAGGCCACACACGATCGTTACTTCGACGAGGATCTGACCCTCCTCAGCACGCTCGCCGATCAGACCACCGTGGCGCTCGAAAACGTCCGCCTGGTCGATAACCTTGTCGCGCTCAACCGCGACCTGCGCTCCACCAACACCGAGCTCGAGCGCACCCGCAACCGACTCGAGCGCCTCGACCAGGCCAAGTCGGACTTCATCGCCGTGGTGTCGCACGAGCTGCGGACGCCGATGGGGATCTTGCTTGGCTACAGCCAGATCCTGGCGCAAGACACCGAATTCCTGACGAGCCCGGACCATCACACCATGGTGCGCGGCCTGAAAGCCGGGGCCGAGCGGATGCAGGAGCTCGTCGAATCCATGCTCGACATGGCCATGGTCGACAACCGGGCGCTTGGCCTCACGCAGCGGCCGACGGCCCTCTGTGAAGTGTGGCGGCGCCTGGTGCACGACATGGCCGCGAACCTGAGCGATCGGCGCCTCAGCCTCGACCTTGACGAGTCGCTCGACACGCTGCCCTCCGTGATCGTCGATCCCGAGGCCATTCGCAAGGTCTTCGCGCACTTGCTCGGCAATGCGATCAAGTTCACGCCGGATGGCGGGCGGATCAGCGTGCACGGGTGTCTGATGCCGGCCGACAGTCAGCGCTACTCCGACGGCGCCGTCGAGATCGTGGTGCAGGACACGGGCATTGGCATCGACCCCGAGCACCAGGAGTTGATCTTCGACAAGTTCTATCAGACTGGAGAAGTCGCCCTGCACTCTTCGGGCAAGACCAAGTTCAAGGGCGGGGGGCCAGGCCTGGGCCTGGCGATCGCCCGCGGTATCGTGGAAGCCCATGGCGGCGAGATCTGGGTCGAGAGCACGGGCCAGGACGAAGTCAACTTCCCCGGCAGCGCCTTCCACCTGTTGTTGCCACTGACCGGCAAGACCTACCGCGAGTCGTTGAACGGCCACGCCGGCGAATAATCGCGACGACGAGACATCGGGAGTGTCCCGATGTCTTGCCGGTTGTCGGTTAAAAGAGGCGGGCCCGAACGATTGCCCGGGCCCGCAAAGCGCGGTCGTGAGTGGCCAGGTGTCGCGTTTTGACGCTGTAAGACAATGCCCCGGCAATAAACATGGACCCTTGTTGTCGGGCCACGTCCAGCGCGCGTGGGGCCGCCTGTATGGCACACACGACCGTTTCAGTGGGCGTCGCGTCGGCCATCCCCGAACCTCCGCGCACGCCTTTCTGAAGGCTGGCCCAATGGTGTCATATCCACTTGGGTGAGTCTACTGATGGATGTCACCTTTCAGGCGGTGTGTCTGCGCGGGCCGGGAGCCAGCGGCTGAGTCGGTTGCGAAGGCCGGCCGGCATGATGCTCATCAGCGTCGCTTGCTCGGATGGGTTGAACGCACGGGTCAGCAGCAGCACGCCCAGATAGGCGATGATGCCGACCGGCACTGCCACGAAGGCCGACAGAGGCCACAGCGCCGCCATGATCACGGCCATCAGCCCCGCACCCAGCCACTGCCGCCACAGCATCGCCAGCCAGGGCACGTCGCCCAACGAACGCCTGATCCAATGCGCAAACAGGATGCAGAGGAAGACCTCTGATGCGATGGTAACGCCCGCCGCGCCCACAAAGCCGAACGGACCTAACAGCAGCAGGTTGAGCACGACGTTGAAGATCACGGACATCAGGAACGAAAGCGAGAGACCTCGTTCCTGGCGCAGCGAGATCAGCATGTAGTTGGTCAGGCTGTTCATCCAACCGATCGGCATCGACCAGGCCAGGATCGTCAGCGCGACGGCGCCGTTCGGCAGGAACCGTGAGCCGCCCAGAACCGCGACCATCGGCTCGGCCAGGAACGTCACCAACACCGTCAGGGGCAAGGCCGTAGAGGAGAGGAGCTTCAGGGCGAAGTGGTAGGTGGCGGCCAACCGCGACCGGTCTTCGCCTTCGGCCTGCCGCGCCAACACCGGGAACAGCGACAGCGTGAACAGCGACGGCACGATGTTGAAGGCGTCGAGATAGCGATAGCCTGCCGAATACCAGCCCACCTCGACGGCGCCGCGCACCGGCCGCAGCAGTGTGTAGTCGATCTTGTTGAACCAGCCCGCCAACAGGTTGTTCAACATGAGCGGGAAGCCT
Organism: Anaerolineales bacterium; assembly: GCA_044226485.1. Lineage (GTDB taxonomy): Bacteria > Chloroflexota > Anaerolineae > Anaerolineales > UBA6663 > UBA6663. The sequence continues at coordinate 384,743 of JBGAGY010000003.1, read as the reverse complement.
TCGCGCAGGCCGCGGCGCTGCACCGAGAAGTCCCACTCCCAATGCGGCACGAAGAACAGGCGGAAGGCCAGCGTGGCGAGCATCGCGAGCGTCAGCACGTTGACGATCAGGCTCGCCGCCGCCAGTCCGACGATGCCGTAGCCGAGCGTCAACGCAGCCACGCCGAACAGGATCTTGAGCATCGTGGTGACGGTCGTGATCGCCGCCGGATACTCGGCCTTCTCGTAGGCGTAGAACAGGGCCGTCAGGCCCGTGCTGATCGTGCCCGGGGCCTGGGCGAGGACGAGCAGGCCGATCGCCAGCAGTGTGTTGTTATCCAGCGGCTGCAGCGAGATCCCAAACGGCAGATCCAGGCCGGCGAGCGTGTTTAGTCCGAGGAGGCCGCCAACGAAGAACGGGATGACAGCAAGCCCAAGCCAGAGACGCAGCGCTGTGGTGTTCAACAGCCAGCGGTTGGCGCGCCCCTTGTCAGCGGCGACCTCGCGGGTCAGCAACAGGTTGAGGCCGTAGTTCGTGATAGTGTCGAACCACCCGAAGATGATGACGGCGTAGGCGTAGTTGCCGACCTCACCCGGGCCGAGGACGCGGTTCGAATAGGTCGCGAAGACGAAGTCCAGCATACGGTTGAACAGAGACAACGCCATCGGAGCCAGGGCGTTCTTCGCGACCCGTCGGGCCCCTGTGTCGACCCGCGCGTCGCTATAGACGCGCCGCCAGGTCCAGATCCCGCCGATGAAGAGCAGCACCATAGCCGCCAGCATGGTGGCCAACGCGCCGAGCCTGAGGCTGAGCGGCGAGTAGCGGAAACGCACGGTCCACGCACCCGGTTCGAGCACCACACCGCGGAAGTTGCCGTTGACGCGCGTGATCGGCAGCTCGCGCTCCGTGTCGTCGGCGCCGCCGATCTGACGGACGTAGGCGCGCCAACCTTCGGCGTAGGTGTCGCCCAGGATCAGCCAGCTGCGCGTCGCCGGCGCCGAGTCGATCCAGACCTCGTTGCCGCCATAACTCGTGACCGTCGCGACGCCAGGCGTGCCCGCTGCAGGCGTGCCGACATCGACGGGTTGGTCCGCGCTGGCTGTGGCCGCAGCGCCCGGCGCGATCATGACGAAGTAGCGTGGATCGTAGGTGAGGACAGTCCGCGCCAGATCGTCGGTCTCGAGCGTGGTCGTGACGGGCAGCGTGTACGCGCGGGCCACGGCCGTCGTGTTGCGGTAGATGTTGACTTCGTCGGAGTAGACGAGTTGGTACTTCGGATTGTCGATCAGGCTGTCGCTGACGACGTACTTGACGTTGAGCAGGTCGAGCAGCGGCGAGTTGAGCGCGATCGGATCGTTGATCGGCGCGATCCGGTTGTAATCCAGCTGGTACTGCGGCTGGATCAGGTTCATGTAGTCCGCGTACTGTTTGGAGAAGAGCGAGTCGTAGCCGCGGATGTCTTGAAAACCGAACAGCCAGGGGATGTTGGCGTGGTACGGCGAGGTCTGGTTGCCGGGCGTGTACGTCGTCATCCGCCACAGACCCTGATCCTGCTTCAAGAAGGCCGCCGAGGGCGGTACCGCCGAGAGGATCGACGGGTCGGCCGCCGGCGCGAATCCCCAGGCCGCCAGCATCAGGTCGAAGGCCAGCACGGCTCCGAGCCCGATGACCCAGAGCGGCCGCCCGCGCCAGGCATATTGGACGTGACGGCTGAGCAGCGCCAGGCCCGACGCGATGGCGATCCCGGCGAACGCGCCGATCCACGTGCCGACGTACGACAGGAACATGCGTGTGTCGCACTGCAACACCGGCAACGCGCCCGTGCAGAACGTGCCCGAGGCTCGGGCCAGATCATGTAGCTGATCTTCGAGCATCGACTCGAACAGATCGAACCGCAGGTACGTCACGGCCAGCCAAATGAGACACAGTATGCCCGCCAGGATCGCGCCCGCGGCGACAAGATCCGGAGTGCCCCAAATTCGTTGAGCGTGGTACGAGCGCGGCACCTTTCCGGTCTCGTCTCGTTCGCCGGGCAGCAGCCCGTCGAGGCCGTACGCGGCCAGCGCGGCGATGGCCAGCGACAATGGGAAGACCCAGCGGAAGGGCGAGTGGAGCTGGCTGATACCCGGAAGCCAGAAGATGAGCGCGTAAAGGGGCGTGCCGAAAGCGAAGGCCAGGCTGACCAACGCCAGCAGGACGAAGAAGGGCCAGGGCGAGAACGACCAGTCGACGCGGCCGCTGAAGTGTCGATTCCGCCACCAGCGCCGCACCGCCACAACCGCGAGCATAAGCGGCAGGATGCCGAGGTACGCGCCGCTCTCAACCGAGTTCTTCAGGCTCCAGTCGATCGTGCCGTTGGCCGCCAGGGCCGGAGTCCAGGCGCGCGTGAACCAGTTGAAGTACTCGTGGTGACTGGAGTTGCCGTACAGGTTGGGCACCAGGAACACGAGGATCTGCCGCGCCGGCAAAGACCAATCGAGCACCTGTTGATAACTCGCGCGGCCGTCGCGGAAACTCGTGCTTGCGAGCTCGTAGAGCGGCAGGAACTGGACGGCCCCGAGCGCCATGCCGAAGACCGGGACGCCGAGCATCGCCAGCGCGCGGAGCAGCACGGCCGACCACGACTGGCGAGCGGCGCCGAATCTCAACGTCGGCAGCCGCCAGACCGCGTAGCCGGCCGCCACCATCAGGCTGTAGTACAGGATCTCGACATGGCCGGCGAAGATCTGCAGGCCGATCACGATCGCGCCGCCCACCATCCACGGAATCGTGGCCGGGCGCCCGCGAAACGGATACCGCTGCACGATCAACTCGAGGCTCGCCAACAGCCACGGCAACCAGGCGGCCGTGGCCACGATCATGGGGAAGACGACGCTGAGCGTCAGGAAGCCGCACAGCTCGTAAGCGATGCCGCCGATCACGGCTGCAGGTCGGCGCAGGCCAAGCAGGCGAAGGAACAGGTATGCACCGAGGCCAGCCAGCCACAACTGGCTGACGGCAAACCAGCCAAACGCGTTCGCGTTGGGCAGGATGTAGTGCAACCACGTGAAGGGATAGAGGCCCGAGTGTTGGCCGGCCGCCAGAAAGGGCACGCCCCCGAAAAGGTACGGGTTCCATAAAGGCAGCTGCCCCTGCGAAAGCGAGTTCCGGATGAACTCCTTCCAGGGGTAATTTTCGAGCGCCAGATCGAGCAGCAGCGAGTTCTGCGGCACGCCTCCGCTGCTGAGGCTGACGTAGGGCTCGAACTCGGTCAGGCTATCGGTGGGGACGAGGGTGCGGCCACCGATCGTCACCTGGGCGTACAGGATGAGCGGCAGCGCCAGAAACAGGGCCGCAGCCAGCCAATCGCTGCGGCGTTTCTTGAGGAACGACATCGCGTAACGATTAAACCACATCCACTCGGCCAGGACGAACCGGCCGAGGCGACTGTGGCACAACTGTAACCGACGAAGGGAAAGGGGCCATCAGGCCGCTTGGCCGCGGCTGGAGGCGTAGGTGGAGGGCGCGCGATCGGCGGACGTCAGGTGGCCGTGCTGGAAGCCGACCTGCCATACCCGCCAGGCCGACTCGAACTTGACGCCCATGTCCATCTTCGACTGACCGATGCGGCGGTCTTCGAAGAAGATCGGATGCTCATGGATGCGATACCCCAGGCGCTGCGCCACGTAAGCGCACTCGACCTGGAACACATAGCCGTTCGAGCGGATGCGGTCGAGCCCAAGGCCTTCGAGCGCATCCGCGCGCCACGCCTTGAAGCCGGCTGTGGCGTCATTCACGCGAATGCCGAGGATCGTGCGAGCATAGAGATTGGCCCAGGCCGACAGCCAGACGCGCCCGCGTTCCCAGCGTGGGTCCAACCGACCGCCGGCCACGTAGCGCGACCCGACGACAAGGTCGTATTCCTTCAGGCCATCCACAAGCTGTGGCACATACTCGGGGCCATGCGAGAAGTCAGCGTCCATTTGGACGACGACGTCAGCGCCGCGTGCCAGCGCCTGTCGGAAGCCCTCGATGTAGGCAGTGCCTAGGCCCAGCTTGGCGCCGCGCTGAAGCAGGCTGATGCGGCCCGGGTGCTCGGAGACGAGTTTTTCAGTGATCGCGCCCGTGCCGTCGGGTGAGCCATCGTCGACGACAAGGATGTCGACGGCCAGGGGCAGCGCCCAGAGAGCTTCGGCCATCTGGCGCACGTTGCGGGACTCGTTGTAGGTGGGGATGACGACAGTGACTTTCATGAATCGAAACCGGGAGCAAACCCCGTCATTGTGGAGCCGCTCCCGGAATTAATCAAGTGGAAAACACGCGCTGAACGACGACGGGCGGATGACGAAATCGCTGGCTGTTCAGCCGTCGCTATCCGTCTAGATCCTAGACGAGCTTGGAGAGATCTTCCGCCGCCCGCCGCATATCAAGGAAGACGAGGCCGAGCTTCGCGCCTTCGCGGGCGAGGACGGTCAGGACGGCTTCTTGACCCACAGACTGCAGGATCACATAGCCCTTCTCGCCTTTGATGTAGACCTCGTTGAGATTGCCGCGCCCGAGTTCGCTCGCGATGCGCTCGCCCAATGACAGCATCGCGGCCGACATGGCCGAGACCCGATCTTCCTCGACGTTGCGCGGCAACGCCGTCGCGATCGGCAGGCCGTCGACGCTGACCACGGCCGAGGCCTCGATATCGGGGCTCGTGATCTGCATGTCCTTGAGGCGATCTTCCATCAGTTCAGTGCGCGACTTGGTCACAGCGTGTTCTCCTGCGGCTCCAACCGGGTCGGCGGCAGCCCACGGCGGTTGTAGCATGCGCATTATGTGATGTCAAGCAAACCCCCGTAAAATCGGCCGTAACTTAGGTCCTGTGTCGCGGGGGTCCGGCGTCGGTATAATGTGCAAGGTTTGTTCCAGGGGACGCGGCGCCGGGCACCCCTGGAACTTTTCTTGCTGGGGACCGTTGGGCCGGCGCCGTCTGCGCCGGTTCTGAACACCCGGGCGGTACCCTGGCCGGGCAATGGGAGATACGAGCAATGCAGTGGTTGGATCCGCGCTACATCATCGAAGCCCTCGGGCCGTTTGTCTACTTCGGCCTGTTCTTGATCATCTTCGCCGAGTCTGGCCTGTTCTTCGGCTTCTTTCTGCCGGGCGACAGCCTGCTTCTGACGGCGGGGCTCTTCGCCTACGAAGGCACGCTCAATCTGTGGCTCATGATGTTCCTGCTCTTCATCGCCGCCGTCCTGGGCGATAACGTCGGCTATTGGTTCGGCCGCAAGACCGGTCCGCCGCTGTTCACGCGCGAAGAGTCGTTCCTGTTCAAGCCCAAGAACCTCCAGGCGGCCCACGCCTTCTACGAGAAGCACGGCGGCAAGACGATCATCATCGCGCGTTTCATGCCCTTCATCCGCACGTTTGCCCCGATCGTGGCAGGTGCCGTCGAGATGAATTACCGCTCGTTCATGATCTACAACCTGGCGGGTGGGGCGCTCTGGTCGATCGGGGTGTTGGCCGCCGGGTATCTGCTGGGCTCGGTCTTCCCGCCCGAAGTGCTCGATCGCTACTTCACGCTGATCGTGGTGATCGTCATCCTCGTGTCGGCGCTGCCCACGCTCTGGCACCTGTGGCGGGAAAACGGCGACGCCATCCTCGCTCGCATTGGCTTCAAGAAGAAGCCGGCCGACGCTGATCGAAAGAGCGATGGCGGGCCGCGGATCGCGGACCGCTGATCGGGCGCCAACACCGCTGTCGAACGACGAAGGACGAATGAGGAAGGTCGTCTCACACGACCTTGGTCATTCGTCCTTCGTCTTTTGTCGGATCTACAGTCCGTCGTCCGCGGAAAGCGGTCCGATCCTCAGCGCTCTTCGATCGTGATGGTCTTGATCGCGTCGCCGGGCGGGGCGTTCGGGTCCTGCGGGTCGCGCTCGGTCAGAGCCAGGGCGACTTCGAGGCCGCTGGTGACCTTGCCGAAGATCGTGTGCCTGCCGTTGAGATGCGGCGTGGCGTCGTAAGTGATGAAGAACTGGCTGCCGTTCGTCCCCGGGCCCGCGTTGGCCATGGCCAGGATGCCCGGGCCGTCGAAGGTCACGTCAGGCGAGAACTCGTCCTCGAACTCATAACCCGGGCCGCCCATGCCGGTTCCCGTCGGATCGCCTCCCTGCGCCATGAATCCCTTGATGACGCGGTGGAAGGTGACGCCGTCGTAGAAACCCTGGCGCGCCAGGAAGACGAAGTTGTTGACGGTCTTCGGCGCGACTTTCGGCATCAGCTCGATGACGATGTTGCCCTTGGCTGTTTCGAGGGTGGCGATGTAAGTCTTGTTGACGTCGATCGTCATCTCGGGCGGCGTCGACCACTGCATCGGCTGTCCCGCTGCAGGGCCTGGTTGGGTCGGCGCCGCCACAGGCGCACAGGCGGCGACGGCGAGGGCGGCCGCCAGTCCGGCGGTCATGAGGGCGTGGATGTGCTTCATTCGGTCTCCTTGATGGTCACGTCCAGGATCCTGTCTCCTGGCGCGGCGTACGGATTGACGGCAGGGTCACGCGGCGTCAGGGCTCGAACGACATCGAGCCCTGCGGTGACCCTGCCGAAGATCGTGTAACGACCCGTCAGATTGGGCGCCGGCGCCAGCGTGATGAAGAACTGGCTGCCGCCGGTGTTGGGGCCATTGGTGGCCATGGCCACGAGGCCGGCTTCGTCAAAGCCGGTGGCTGGATTGATCTCGTCGGGCAACGTGTAGCCTGGGCCACCGTAGCCAGTGCCCGACGGATCGCCGGCCTGCGCGAGTTGGCCTGGCAGGACGCGATGGAAGGTCACGCCGTCGAACCAGTCATGCTCGGCCAGGAAGACGAAACTGTTGACCGTGAGCGGCGCCTCCTCGGCATACAACACGATCTCGATGTCGCCGCGTTCGGTGTGCAGCGTCGCCGTGTATTGGCGGAGCGGATCGATGACCTCGTCGGGCGCCGCGAACTGACGGCCGGCCAGGGCGTCCAGCGCGACGGCGGCGCTCAGACTCGCCTGATCCTGCGGACCTTGCCAGATCTGGCCATTGATCACGATGAACGGCACACCCGGCAGACCGGCGGTGGTCCCGTCGGGCAGTTGAATGGCGTTGGCCGCGTCGCGCGCGGCTCGCACCTGGGGGGCGTAGGTATTGTCGCCCAGTTCCTTGTCGAAACGCGCCACGTCGAGGCCGACGGCGCCGGCATAGCCTGAAAGCCGCTGGCGAAACGCCTCGACATCGTCGCCGACCCAATCAGCTTGCGCCGCGTACAGGGTCGTGAACATCTCCCAATACTTGCCTTGAGCGCCGGCTGCTTCGGCTGCCGCAGCGGCCAGCGTAGCCTTGTCGTTCTGGGGCAACGGCACATTGCGATACACGATCCGGGCGGTGTCTGACTGGCTCTGCGCCAGGCCGGTCAAGGCTGCCGCGAGCGGCGCGCACGGCTCGGCCTGATAGTCGCAGTACACCAGCACCGTCACCGGCGCATCCAGCGGACCCAGCACACGGTCGTTGGCCGAGACTTCCGGAAAGATCGAAGACACGTCGGCGGTCGGTTCAACTGTGGGTTCCAGGGTGGCTGCAGGCGCCGTGGTCGCGGTCGGTGGCAGGCGGGTCGAGGTGACGGGCACCGGAGTCGGCGCCGCGCAGCCTGCCAGGCTCGCCATAACCGTGATCAAAACGCCCAATCGTTTGAAGTGCGAAGCATCCAGCATCGATCAGTCCTGAACAACAAAACGCCCCGGCGGCCCTTTCTGGCTCGCCGCGGGCGTTTATTGTCGCACAGTTGATCCTGTGGGCAGAGAAAGAGTTTGGCCGCGGCTACACAGTCCCCGTGCTCAGCACACCCAGCCTTCTTCCTTCATTCGTCTCAGTGCTCGCAGCCCGGCAACCAGCGGCGGTCGTCGTTGGCAAGCAGCTGATCGGCACTGGTCGGGCCGTCGGTGCCGCTCTCGTAGAAGAACATCGGCGCGCCGTCGGGCTTCTCCCACATGGTGAGCAACGGGTCGATCAGACGCCAGGCCGCCTCGATCTCGTCGCTGCGGGTGAACAGCGACGCGTCGCCATTGAGGGCGTCGAGGAGCAGGCGCTCGTAGGCGTCGGGCAGGGCGCCGTCGCCGAACGACTCCTGGTAGTGGAACTCCATGTCGACCGGCCGGATCTCTTGCGGCGAGTCGGGCACCTTGGCCCCGAACTTGAGATGGATGCCTTCGTCGGGCTGGATGCACAACGAAAGCGTGTTCGACGAGAGCCGCTGGCCGGGCGGCAGGTTGAACATCAGATGGGGCGGGCGCACAAACTGGATCACGATCTGCGTGGTCTTGGTGCGCAGCGCCTTGCCCGAGCGCAGGTAGAACGGCACGCCCTGCCAGCGCCAGTTGTCGATCGAGAACTTCACGGCCGCGTAGGTCGGCGTCAGCGAGTTCGGTGACACGCCCTCGGCATCGCGGTACTTGCGGTACTGAGCGCGCACGGCCTGCGTGGCGACGTCTTCGTCGCGGATCGGTCGGATGGCGGTCAGGAGCTTGACCTTCTCGTTGCGCACGGCGTCGGCGTTGAACGACGACGGCGGCTCCATCGCCACGAGCGCCATCAGTTGCATCAGGTGGTTCTGGAAGATGTCGCGCAGCACGCCGGCGGTTTCGTAGTAGCCGGCGCGGCGTCCGACGTCGACATCCTCGGCCACCGTGATCTGCACGCTCGCGACATAGTTGCGGTTCCAGACCGGCTCGAAGATCGTGTTCGCGAATCGGAAGAACAGGATGTTCTGCGCGGTTTCCTTGCCGAGGTAGTGGTCGATGCGGTAGATCTGGTGTTCCTGAAAGACAGCGTGTAACTGCTCGTTGAGTTCTTGAGCGGTGGCCAGGTTGCGGCCGAAGGGCTTCTCGACGACAAGCCGGCGCACGCCGTCTTGCTCGGTCGCGATGCCGGCTGCGCCCAGGCTGGCAGCGACCGGCGCATAGTATTCGGGCCCCGTCGCCAGGTAGTAGAGCCGATCGGCCGTCCCGCCGTCGAGTTCCTTCAAGTAGTCGGCCAGTCTCTTGAAGTCCTCGGGTTCTTCGAGATGACCCTGGAAGTAGTGGATGCGCTCGCAGATCGACTTCCATAGCTCGGCGTCGAAGGAGTCGGCGCTGTGTTCCTGGACGCCCTCACGCATGCGCTCCTGAAAGGTCGCGTTGTCCCACGGACGACGCGCGAAGCCAACGATGTTGAGCGTCGCCGGGATGCGCTCTTTCCGATGCAGGTTATAGAGCGCGGGCACCAGCTTGCGCTGGGTCAGGTCGCCCGACGCTCCGAAAATGACGACGGTCGTGGGTTTCATTGAAGGGGGATGGCCTCTCTACGCACGGCAGACCGCAGACCGCTGACCGCAGACACACGCAACATCAAGGGCAGGTTGCGACTGAGCCGTGGGTCCTCATAACTCTTCAATCGTGAGATCTCCGCGGGCTGCGGTCTGCCGTCCACTGTCATTCACCAGCTTTCTTCACGGCATGTCCGCCGAACTTGTTCCGCATGGCCGCCAGGACCTTGGCCGCGAACCTCTGATCGTCGCGGCTGACGAAGCGCATCATCAGCGACAGCGTGATGACGGGCGCCGGGACGTCGAGGTCGATCGCGTCGGCGACCGTCCAGCGGCCTTCGCCCGAGTCGGGCACGTAGCCGACCAGCGAAGCCAGATCCGGATCTTCCGAGAGCGCGTCGGCGGTGAGGTCGAGCAGCCAGGAGCGCACCACGCTGCCGTGCTGCCAGATCTTGGCAATCTGCAGGAGATCGAGACCGAACTCCTTCTTGGCATGCATGATCTCGAAGCCCTCGGCGAAGGCCTGCATCATGCCGTACTCGATTCCATTGTGAACCATCTTGACGTAGTGGCCGGCGCCGTGCGGGCCGACGTGGCCCCAGCCCCTGTCATCGCCGGGCGCGAGCGTGGTGAAGATGGGCTTGAGGTAGTCGACGTGCCTGGCTTCCCCGCCGATCATCAGACTGTAGCCTTCGGTCAGGCCCCAGATGCCGCCGCTCGTGCCGCAATCGACGAAGCCGATGCCCTTGGCCGCGAGTTGCTGGGCGTGCACGGCATCGTCCTTGTAGTTGGTGTTGCCGCCATCGATCACGATGTCACCGGGGCTGAGCAGGTCGCCGAGCTGGGTGATCATGGCATCCGTCGCGCTGCCGGCCGGCACCATCACCCAGACGGCGCGTGGAGCCGACAGCGCCGCCACCAGATCCGGCACCGAGTAGGCCGGGCTGATCTCGATCTCCGCTTTCAACGCATCCGTCGTTGCCGCTGTGCGGTTATAGGCCACGATGTGATGCCCGCCCTTGACGAGTCGGCGCACCATGTTGGCGCCCATCCTGCCTAAACCGATCATGCCGAGTTCCATGTTGTCTCCTGATATCGGCCCGTGGGCCGTGATATGACGATTGGCGAGGTGGCGGGGCCGCTGTGGGCGGCGCCTGGCGACGTTGTCGCCAGTGAAAGACTATCGTAGACGACGTAATCGTCAGTCGCACAACCGGCGCTGAAGTTACGGGTTCTACGGCCAACCCCTTACCCGAGCAGGTCGGGAGCCGAGGTGCGCACGCCGCGCCGGGCGGCCTGCAGCCGGGCCCCGGCCGCCCGGTCGACGATCCACGTCACAGTCCCGCCTTCGGGCTGAAGGCGTTGGGCCGGCCAGCGCGCCGGGTCGTGCGGGCCATCGAGCGTGGCCGCCAGGGCGTCGGCCTTGTTGGCGCCCGTCACAAGAAAGACGAGGTGGCGCGCGGTCCGGAACACCGGGGGCAGCAGCGTCACGCGTTGGCTCGGCCGGCCGGCGTAGTCGCCGGTGACGGCCATCGCGGGGAGCGTCGGGTCTTCTTGTTCGAGGCCTGGCTTCGGGAAGAGCGAGGCTGTGTGCCCGTCGGCGCCCATGCCCAGGATGGCGACGTCGATCTGCGGCCAGGTCAGGCCCTCATCGGCGTGCAGGCGCAGCGTGGTGACGTAGTCGACGGCGGCGGCGGCCGGGTCGAGCTCGCCACGGATGCGGTGGATGTGGCTCGCCGGAGCGTCGATGGGCTGCAGGAGGGCGTCGCGCGCCATGCCGTAACTGCTCTCCGGATCGTCGGGCGGGACACAGCGTTCGTCGCACCAGAAGAAGTGCGTGCGATCCCACGGCAGGGCGAGGGCATAGGCGGGGCTGCCGAGCAGCCTGTACAGCGGCAACGGCGTCCCGCCACCCGACAGCGCGAAGTTGAAGCGGCCGCGGGCCATGACGGGTTCACGGCTGAGCGACGCGACCAGTTCGGCCGCTGCCCGCGTGATGTCCGGGCCGTCGTCCATGATCCAGATCTGCGTGACCGTCATGACGAGCGATGATACACCGTGAGGCCCGCGAGCGCGAGAGCGGCGAAGGGAGAGGGGCGAGGGGCGAAGGGCGAACGGCGAAGGGCGAGAAGCGACAGCTACCGCGGCTCTCGCCCTGCGGCCTACGTCGCCCAGGGGCTGCGATACGAGGAGTCGAAGAAGTCGAGGCCGACGACCTGGCCCGTGATGTAACGCGACTCGTCGCTGACCAGGAAGATCGCGGGGCCAACGTGATCGTCGGCCTGGAGCATCTTCGTCTTGTCTTCATTGAGCGCGGCGCGGATGGCGGTGTCGCCTTTGCCGGGTGCCAGCGCGTTGACGCGGATGTTGACCGGCTTGCCTTCTTCGGCCGCCGAAAGTGTGAAACCGATTTGCCCCCACTTGCTGGCCGCGTAGGCCGACAGCATCGGCTGCCCGCGAGTGCCGGCCAACGAGCTGACGTTCAGGATCGCGCCGCCGCCGGCGTTGACCATCGGCTTCCACGCGTGTTTGGTGCACAGGAACGTGCCCGTGAGGTTGACGGCCAGGGCGCGCTCCCAGTTGAGCCGCGATGTGCCGTGGATCGGCCGCGCAAGCCCGATGCCGGCGTTGTTGACGAGGATGTCGATCCGGCCGAAGCGTTCGACGGCACGTTGAATCATCGCCTTGACCTGTTCTTCGTCGGCCACGTCGCAGCTGAGCGCCAGCGCTTCCGGCCCGCCGGCTGCGGCGATCTCTTGCACGACGGCCTCGACCTCAGCCACTGTGCGGGCGCCGAGCACGACGTGTGCGCCTTCGCGGGCGTAGCCCAACGCGATCGCGCGGCCGATGCCGCGCCCTCCGCCAGTGATCACAGCGATCTTGTCAGTCAATCGAGCAGCCATTTCGCAACTTTATCATCGACGCCACTTCAAGGCGAGCGAGTGCATGTTGAAGACGAGCTGTGTGTGACTCCCCAGCCCATCTGACTCAACCCGCGCTCTTCCATCGATCCCGTCAGCCAATCGCCGCGAGGGCGACGCACGCATCGCCCGGGCCGCTATGCCCCGAGTCCTCTGCGATAAAATACCGCGATGTATCCCTTCCTGACCCAGCCGCCGCAGGTGATCGAACTCGATCAGATCCGCGATCGGGTGGAGCGCGTGTTTGGCATCGAGAGCAGCATCATGGGCGATGGCCGGTCGGTGGCGGTCAGGTACCGCGGCCGCCTGACCGAGGACTCGGAGAAGGCGTGGCGCTGGCTGTCTGCCGAGCTGCGACCGCTGGGGTGCACACCGCTCTTCAGGGTCGAGGACGGCGGCCAGGTCATCATCGTGGCGCTGGGCGTCGTGGCGCCTTCGCGATCGCGCGCGTGGATCAGCCTTGTGTTGCTGGCCCTGACGATCGTCAGCATGATGATGTCGGCCGGTTTGAACGAGTGGCTCAACCAGCAACCCGCGTCGGTCGTCGCCAGCATCAGCAACGATCTCGTCGCTGTCGTCATCGCCGGCTTCCAGCACATGGCGTTGGGCTGGCCGTTCATGATCAGCATGATCGGCATCCTGGGCGCCCATGAGTTGGGCCACTACATCGCAGCTCGTCTGCATCGCGAGCCGGCCTCGCCCCCGTACTTCATCCCGCTGCCGTTAATCAGCCCGCTCGGCACGATGGGCGCTGTGATCAACCTCAAAGCCCCGCCGGCCAACCGTCGCGTGCTCCTGGATATCGGTGCAGCCGGGCCGATCGCGGGCCTGGTCGTTGCCATCCCGGTGTTGATCATCGGCCTGTATCTATCTGCTCCGCTGCGCTCGCTCGCGCCTGATCAGGTCAGCGGCTTCGAGGGTAATTCGATCCTGTACGTGGCGCTGAAATGGCTGGTGTATGGGCGCTTTCTTCCGGAACCGGCCGTCACCGGCGACCTGCCGCGCTGGCTGGCGATGCTGCGCTTCTACACGATCGGCGTGTTCCCGGCGGGCGGTGGAACCGATGTGTTCTTGAATCAGGTCGCCTGGGCGGGCTGGGCTGGCCTGCTCGTGACAAGCCTCAACCTGATTCCGGCCGGCCAGCTCGACGGCGGGCACGCGCTCTACGTCTTGTTCGGCCGCCGCGCGAGGCTGGGCGTGCCCGTCATCGTGGCCGTCCTTGTCGTGCTCGGCTTCTTCTGGATGGGCTGGTTCCTCTGGGCGGGTCTTGTGCTTTTGCTCGGGCGCACGCACGCCGAGCCGCTCGATCAGATCACGCCGCTCGACCCGAAACGCCGCGCCATCGCGATCGCGCTGCTCATCATGTTCGTTCTGGTCTTCATGCCGGTGCCCCTGCAGGGCGGATCTTGAAGACGTGAAGGAGAACTTCCTTGGTCACCGATTTGACACCTCAACAACTGGCGGAGCGTCTGCGCGGAGAAAACCCGCCGCTTCTGATCGACGTCCGTGAGGAACGCGAGTACGAGGTGGCGCGGATCGAGGGCGCTGTGTTGAAGCCGCTCTCGCAGGCGCAACTCTGGATCGACGAGCTGGATAAAGACCGTGAGATCGCGTTTTATTGCCACAGCGGCTCGCGGAGCCTGAGCGTCGCTCACTATCTCTCGGCTCACGGCTTCAAGAATCTCATCAACCTGCGCGGCGGCATCGACGCCTGGTCGCTCGAGGTCGATCCCACAGTGCCGCGCTACTGAGTTGTCCTCGGATGGCTGCGACTACTTCGGCTAACGCTCGACTGCAGCCGGCCATCGACGGCCGAACGGGTCGAGCGCTCGACCTGAGCGGCTGGGGCGCATACCTTGCCTCGCTCGACCTCGATCCGGCCGACGTGACGCGCGCCGGCGGCCGCATGATCGCGGGGCCGCCGCGGCGTCTCGCCGACCTGGCTCTGCGTCTCGGTCTGGGCCGCTTCTTCCTCGATACAGCGCACACGCGCCTGATCTTGTCGAACGTCGGCGTCGATCCGGCGCTCGCACCGGTCGTGGCGCACAGGCTGCGTCGCCTCGACGACTGGCGCGGTGTCTGGCAGGACCTGGCGGCGCCGTATCTGCGGCAGGTCGAGCAGGCGTTACGCACCGGCGAGCGCGACACGGCCCTGGCCGCGCTCAACCAGGCGCTCACGCTCCTCGGCCTCGCCTACAGCGGCGACGGCTATTACCTGTTCACGCCCTATGCTCAGCAGCGCAGCATGGTAGCGGTGCGCCAGCGCCTCTACGCCCAACTCCGCGATCTGACGAACGCGCGCGTCGAGCCGCTGACGATCGTTCACGGCCGCGGCGTCACGAGCGGCCTGTTGCATCTGCCGGCCGAAGTGTCGGGGCCCTTGCCCGTCATCCTCGGCGTGCACCAGCTCGCCGGCGACAAGGACGACTTCGATGTGGCGCTCAGCCAGTTCCGCGCCGCCGGCTTCGCGACCTGCACGATCGACCTGCCCGGACACGGCACCCTCTTCGATGGACCACGGCTTGGCGCCGACGACTATGAGGTGGCCGTCGCAGCGCTCGACCATCTCGCGACCCGACCCGAGATCGACGCGCGCCGCATGGTCGTGCTCGGCGGCAGCCTGGGCGGCCTGTTCGCGTTGCGCACGGCTTCAGCCAGCCCGCGGGCGGCGGCGGTCGTCGCCTATGCCGCGCCTTTCGACATCGGCAGCGGCATTGACCTTTCGGTGCCGGGCATTCAGACGAACTTTCGCTTCGTGATCGGCGCCGCAGCCGGCGAGCCGCTCGGCTTTCGCACGCACGACTTTCACCTTCACACGGCGGTTCCGCGGATCCGGTGTCCGATCATGATCGTGCATGGCACGCGCGACCATATCTGCGACTTCACGGCAACGTATGAGATCGCCCGACGGGCGCGGGCGCCTGTCACGGTCTGGCCCCTGATCGGCGCTGACCATGAGGCGGCCAGCCCGGCCACGCCTCAGCTGGCAGGTCCGGCCATCGAGTGGTTGACGCGCCTCTTCCTGCCTCAGCCCTGAGGTTTGGTGTAGGTCTCGCGCAGGAAGCGATTGACGCCGAGCGAGCCCATCGCCCAGCGGATGACTCCGGGCGCGACCGAATTGATCGCCTGCAGTGGCCCGAATGGCATCGGGTTGACGATGATCTCGGGCGCGCCGGTCTGGAGCGCCTTCAACACGGCCTTCGCCACGGCCTGTGGCTTGCTCTCACCGAGCACAGGGTGCGCGCGGCGCTTGTGCACGGCGAACATGCCCGTGTCGGAGACCCAGCCGGGCGTGATCACGCTGACGCTGACGCCCGTCTCGGCCAGTTCGACCGACAGGGCGTTGCTCCACGCGATGATCGCGGCCTTCGTCGCGCCGTAGATGCTTCCCCAGGGCAGGCCAAGCTTGCCTGCCAACGAACCGAGGTTGACGACGTGGCCGCGCCCGCGTTCGATCATGGCGGGCAACGCCGCACGTGTCAGCAACATCGGTGCCGTGACATTGACGTCGATGAGCTGCGTGATCTCCGCCGGGCTCTTCTCCTGATAACGGCCGTTGTTCTCGAGGCCGGCGTTGTTGATCAGGATGTCGATCGGCCCGAGCACCCGCTCTGTGTGCGCCAACAGCCTGACTCGATCCGACCCATTGGTCACGTCGGCCGGCACGACCACCACGCGGACGTTGGTGTCGCGCAGGCTTTGAGCGACGGCCTCGAGTTTGTCGGCCGAACGCGCGGAAAGCGCCAGGTTGATGCCGGCCTCCGCCAGTTGCCGGGCCATCAACGGGCCCAGCCCTTGAGATCCGCCGGTCAGGAGAGCATTGGCGCCGCGCAAGGGTCGAATCATGAGGGTCCCCCTCGAAAGGAAGGCGCGTAAACGTCGCGCTTAAGGTTGAAGTGAGAAGTAGCGGGCCGGTGTCTCGTCGCCGAACCCGAAGGTTGGATCATAGTACAACAGCGCGCCAGGGTCGTCGCTCGGAATCGCCAGCGGGAGATACGCCTCGAGGACGCCGCCCGGGATCAGCGAGGTGTCGGCGCTTTCGCCCGGCAGCACCAGAAAGGGCAGGCCGATCGGGTCGCCGCTCGAAGGCTGCACCGAGAACAGGATCGTCGAGAAGTTCTGCAGTTTCGGTTCACGGCCAACAGCCTGCACGCGGATGCGCGCCAGCGCGAACTCCTGACCGGCCTCGGGCTCAGGCGCAAAGACGCTTTCGGCGATGATCTTGTCTGCCGCATCGCCGCGCAGAATCTCGGTGATGGTCACCGCAAAGCCGCCGACGACCACTGTCTCGCCGATCTTGGCCGGCGCCTTGGCGTCGGTGCCGACTTCGTTGTCGGCCGGGAACGTCGATGGATCGGCCGCGGGCAGCGCCGCATTCGGCGTCAGAGCGAAATAGCCCTCGATCGAGTTGTAGTCGTTATCGAAGTCGCTGAAGACAAGTTGGAACTCCTTCGTCTCGACGGGCGCCAGGAACACCAACCAGCCCGTCACGCTTTCGCCCTGGCGGACGTCGCCATCGAACGGTTCTTTGACGGTGGGGAAGCCGGCCGAGTTGTAGCTGTGGCGGTTGTCGGCGAGCAAGCGCACGTCGTAGGGCACGGTGTGGTTGTCGTTATCGCCGTGCCGGCTCGTGGCCGTAAGCTGCACGATCACATACTGAAATCCGTCCGGCGGCGTGTCGACCTGATCGGACATCGTGCCCAGGACCTCGGTGGCCTGATCGCCGTAGTGATAGGCGTTGACGGCAACGTCCCAGTTGGCGACCGTCAGCGTCTGGCCCAACGCCATCGGCTGCGTGTAATCGCCGCCGCTGCCCGTGATCCCGACCGACCCGTTCGGCGTGGCCTCGACCACGGGCGGCTCGTCGGTCGGAGCCGGTGTGCCAAAGGCGTCGGTGGCCAGGCCCTCGGGGTTGGGCACGCGCTCCTCGGTCGGCACGACGCGCGTCGGCGAACTGTCGGGCGACACGGATTGACAGGCAAGGGCCGCGATGGTCAGCGCGGCGAGGGCCAGCAACGCTTGGGGGCGCCATCCCTGGCGACGTCGATCAGACATGGTTGGTCTCCTGCTCAACGCGGGCCCTGACTGGATCGAGGAGCGATCCGCGCGGCCGGCGCCGCCAAGATTGTAGCAAGGCAGCGTCGCCAAAGCGCTCCGAAGAATTGCGGGCTTGCAGCGCCGACCGCATCAGCCGTGGATACGACGGAGGCGGGGTGGCCTTGAGCCAACATCCGCGTCTTCCGCGCACTCCACGGCTGATGATTGGGTCAGGCGCGTGAGGCCAGGTAGTCGAGCAGGTCGATCTTGGTCAGGATGCCGACGACGCGTCCACCTTCAGTGACGATCACGGCGCCGCGATTCACGAAGAGGCCCATCAGGCTCTCGATCGATGCCTCGGGCGACACCGTGACGACGTCGGTCTGCATCAGGTCCGAGATCGGCTCGTGCGAGTGGTGCTTGTGATCGCTCAGCACCATGTGGTTGAGCAACTCAACTTCGCTCGCGAGTCCGAGCAGATGGCCCGACTCGTCGAGCACCGGGATCTGCGAGATGTCGTGTTGCTTCATCTTGGAGACCACGCGCGGGATCGCCTCGTTGGGCAGGGCGAAGATCACCTCGCGCAGTTTCTTGGTCGCCAGCACGTCCGAAGCGCTCGCGCCCGACCAGGTCGAGTCGAGGAAGCCGTTCTCGCGCATCCAGTCGTCGTCGAAGGCCTTGCTCAGGTAGCGCGAGCCCGAGTCGGGGAGCAGCACCACAACCAGACGATCAGCTGGCAGATCGCGTGCATAGCGAAGCGCCACGGCCACGGCACTGCCCGACGAGACGCCGGCGAAGATGCCTTCTTCTCGGGTCAGGCGGCGCGTCATCAGAAACGATTCTTTGTCGCTGACCTGCAGGACTTCATCGACGATACCCAGGTCGAGCGTTGACGGCAGGAAGTCTTCGCCGATGCCCTCGGTCTTGTAGGTCTTAGGATGCGGGTCGTCGGGCAGGTGGCCGAGCTTGTGTGTTTCGTAGAGCAGTGAACCGTAGGGATCCACACCGATCAGGCGAATGCGCGGATTCTTTTCTTTGAGGTACTTCCCGGCGCCGGTGATGGTGCCGCCCGTCCCCATGCCGATGACGACATCCGTCACCTTGCCGCCGGTCTGTTCCCAGATTTCGGGGCCGGTCGTCAGGTAGTGGCTGCGCGGGTTCTCGGGGTTGTGGTACTGGTTCGCCAGGATGCTGTTCGGCGTCTCGGCCACGGCGCGCTTTGCGACCTCGTAGTAGCTGCGCGGATCCTCGGGCGCGACGGCGGTCGGCGTGATGATCACCTTTGCGCCGTACGCGCGGAGCAACCTGATCTTCTCCTGGCTCATCTTGTCGGGCATCACGAACACCGACTTGTAGCCCTTGATCGCGCACACGATGGCGAGGCCAACGCCCGTGTTGCCCGAGGTCGCCTCGACGACGGTGCCACCCGGCTTCAACCGGCCGGCTCGTTCGGCATCCTCGACGATATTGAGGGCGATCCGATCTTTGACGGAGCCGCCTGGATTGAAGAACTCCACTTTCGCCAGGACGGTTGCTGCCAGCCCGCGGGCGAGGCGGTTGAGACGCACCAGCGGGGTGGCCCCGATGGTGCTCAGGATACTGGTATGGACGCTTGTCGGAAAGTCGTTGCCTGTCATCGAGTCACCCGGCTCCTGTGATTTGGCCTGGATTCTAGCGCATCCCGGTGTCCCGCCGCGGATGACGCAGATTTCGCCACTGCACGTCTGCGCTTTCGCCTTGCATGGCCCCATCATTTTCCACGAAATCTGGGTCATCGCTGGCCGACTTCGCTCAGGCGGGAACGATTTGGGGGGCTGCGTCGTCGATGTAAAGTCAACCTGGTGATACAACTCGACATAGTGTGGCGCGGTTTGGCTTGCCCGGCCCGTATGGCTCTGTTATAGTCGAGGCCGCGTCGCGTTCGTGACCCAATCGGGGCACATCATCGAGCAGGGCTGGTCACACTGGCCCGGAACTTGCTCTTGGCTCATCCGGGGAATCCGGCTGCTTTAGCCGTGACTTCACACCCTAGGAGAAAGGATCCTCATGCTGAAACGACTTTTTTCGGGCATCGTGGCCCTGGCCATCGCTCTGGCGACGGTCGGCCCTGTGATGGCTGATACGACCTACACGGTCCAGGCCGGAGACACTCTCTCGGGCATTGCCGCCAAGTGCGGTGTGTCCGCCCAGGCCATCATCAGCGCAAACAAGATCACCAACCCCAATCTGGTGTTCGTCGGTCAATCCCTGACCATCCCCGGCGCCGCGAGCTGCGGCTCCACCTCTGGCGGCGGTTCTTCGTCGCCCGCTCCCTCGACCAATCCCGGTTCGTATACCGTTCAGGCCGGCGACACGCTTGGCTCGATCGCGTTCAAGTTCGGCACGACGGTCTCGGCCATCCTCACGGCCAACAAGCTGACCAACCCGAACCTGATCTTCATCGGGCAGGTGCTCGTCATCCCGGGCGCCACGACGACGCCGACCACGCCGACCACACCGTCGACGGGTGGCACGTCGCCGACTCCGGCGCCGACCACGCCGACAACCTCGAACGGCACATACACGGTCGTGGCCGGTGACAGCCTCGGCCGCATCGCGACCCGCTTCGGCGTCACGGTGCAGGCGATCCTGTCGGCCAACGGATTGTCGAACCCGAACCTGATCTACGTCGGCCAGGTCCTCAAGATCCCGGGCGCGACGTCGACGGGTTCGACGCCCACGCCGACTCAGGCGCCGCCGACCGGTGGCACGACCCCGCCGCCTGTGACCGTGCCTTCGGGCTCGTTCTCGGGCTTTGCGTTGGGCGGCCATATCCAGGGCTACGCCTATCGCAGCCAGATGCTCTATGCCGGCATGCAGTGGGTCAAGATCCAGGTCCGCTGGTCGCCGGGCGCTGATCCGGGCGGCCAGGCCGGAACGATCAACGAAGCCCACAACAACGGCTTCAAGATCCTGTTGGGCGTGCTCGGCACGACCCCTGACACAATCCGCGGCGGCGCGAACTACGACTCGTACGCCTCATACGTGGGCGGTCTGGCGAAGCTTGGCGCAGATGCGATCGAAGTCTGGAACGAGCCGAACATCGACCGCGAATGGCCGTCGGGCGAGATCAGCGGCTCGCGCTACGCGCAGCTGCTGGCCAAGGCCTACAACGCCATCAAGAGCGCGAATGCGAACACCATCGTGATCTCGGCGGCCCCGTCGCCGACAGGCGCTGAGGGCGCCTTCGGCCCCGACCACGTTCGCAACGACAACACCTACATCGCTGAGGTTGCAGCGGCCGGTGGCGCGAACTACATGGACTGCGTGGGCCTTCACTACAACGAGGGCATCATCAGCCCGACCCAGACCTCCGGCGACCCGCGTGGCGATTACTTCACGCGCTACTACCAGGGCATGGTGAGCACGTACTACAACGCCTTCGGCGGACGCAGGCCGTTGTGCTTCACTGAGCTCGGCTTCCTCAGCCCCGAAGGCTTCCCGCCGCTTCCGGGCAACTTCGCCTGGGCCGCCGACACGTCAGTGGCGGAACACGCCGAGTGGCTCGGCCAGGCGGCCAATCTGGCCAAGAACAGCGGGCTCGTGCGTATCATGATCATCTGGAACGTCGACTTCCTCGAGTACGGCGCCGACCCGATGGGCGGGTACGCGATCATCCGACCCGGTGGCTCCTGCCCGGCGTGCGACAAGCTCCGCGCCGTGACCGGCGGGCGGTGACCCCGACTGCCTTTGACGGCAAGCTTTGAACGAACGGCCCGGAGGAAACTCCGGGCCGTTTGGTTTGCCCTGGCCGCGGATATCGAAAGAATCGCGGGAGAATGGGCTGTGGTATACTTCCTGTCCAGTTGAGAAACGAGCGACGTCGCCGAGCGGCCCCACAGGTTGGGGCCCCACAGCGGGGTCGCTATCTTTCGTGTCTGGCGTCGAAAGATGTCCGATGAGGGATCGATGTTCAGTTCGCTGACCCAAAGACTTCAGGGGGTTTTCGATCAGCTTTCCCGACGCGGCAAGTTGAGCGAAGCAGACGTCGACGTCGCCCTGAAGGAGGTGCGTCTGGCGCTGCTTGAGGCCGACGTGCACTTCTCGGTCGTCAAGAGCTTCCTCGATCGAGTGCGCGAGCGCGCCATCGGCGCTGAAGTGTCGCGTGCGCTCAACCCGGCGCAGCAGGTTATCAAGATCGTCCATGAAGAGCTGATCGCGACTCTGGGCGAGCCCGGCAAACTCGAACTTCACGGACCGGGGCCGCGCGTCATTTTGCTGGCGGGCCTGCAAGGTTCCGGCAAGACGACCATGGCCGCCAAGCTGGCGCGCCGGCTGCGTGGGCAGGGCGAGCGCGTGATGCTCGTCGCCGCCGACATGTACCGCCCGGCCGCCGTCAAACAGTTGCAGACCCTGGGCGCGCAGATCGACGTCCCGGTCTTCACGAGCCTCGGCCGTCCGGTCGA
The DNA here is from genome assembly GCA_044226485.1 of Anaerolineales bacterium. Taxonomy (GTDB): domain Bacteria; phylum Chloroflexota; class Anaerolineae; order Anaerolineales; family UBA6663; genus UBA6663. The sequence continues at coordinate 363,071 of JBGAGY010000003.1, read as the reverse complement.
TCTGGCCGGGCAGGCGGTGGCGCAGGCCGAGCGTCAGGGCATGACGATCGTGATCGTCGACACGGCCGGCCGCATCCAGCTCGACGCGATGATGATGAGCGAGGCGCTGTCGATCAAGGAGCGCACCAAGCCCGTCGAAGTGCTGCTGGTCGCCGACGCCATGACCGGCCAGGAGTCTGTGCGCGTCGCCGAGTCGTTCCACAAGCAACTCGGCCTCACCGGCCTGATCCTGACCAAGGTTGACGGCGACGCCCGCGGCGGCGCAGCGATCTCGATGCGCGCCGTGACAGGCGTGCCGATCAAGTTCCTGGGCACCGGCGAGAAGGTCGACGCGATCGAGCTCTTCGACCCGGGCCGGCTTGCGGGCCGCATCCTGGGCATGGGCGACGTCCTCGGCCTGATCGAGCGTGCCGAGGCGATGGATAAAGAGAAGGCCGCCGAGTCGGCTGGCCGTCTCGTCTCGGGCCAGTTCACGCTCGAGGACTTCATCACACAGCTTCGCGAAGTGCGCAAGATGGGCCCGGTCGGCCAGGTGCTGGGTATGATCCCGGGCCTTGGCGGGCGCGTCCAGATCGATGAAGACGCGGTCGAGAAACAATTGAAGCACACCGAGGCGATCATCAACTCGATGACGCGCCAGGAGCGCCGCAACCCCGATGTGCTGAACGCGAGCCGCAAGCGTCGTATCGCGGCCGGGGCGGGGCGGCAGGTGTACGAGGTCAACCAGCTTCTCAAACAGTTCAAGGACATGCAGAAGCTGATGAAGCAAATGGGCAACAAGCGCGGAGGTTTCGCGCTGCCGAAGTTTCGCTGACGCTGGCTGAACGCGTGGCGTCGCACAAGGAGCACAGAGCACTATGGTTCGAATTCGTTTGCGCAAGGTCGGGTCCCGCCATCAGGTCAGCTTCCGGTTGGTCGCCGCCGATCGTCAGCACCCGCGCGATGGCCGCTTCATCGAGGAACTCGGCTACTACAACCCGCGCACCAATCCGTCGACGATCGTGATCGACGAGGCCAAGGTGTACGGCTGGCTGAAGAACGGCGCGCAGCCCAGCGAGTCGGCGATGGCCCTGCTCAAGCAGCTCGGCACGCTCGATCGCTTTACGCGCTTCAAGGCCGGTGAGGCCGTCGAGACGCTTGTGGCCGAAGGCCAGGCCGCTGCCAAGTCGCGTGTCATCAGCCTGCGCACCGCCGATTCGGCAGCGCAGCGCAAGCCGCGCCTGAGCAAGCGCCAGCAGGCGAAGGCCAAGGCCGCCGCGGGTGAGGCGGCTGCCTGAGCCGGACCGCAGACAACGGGCCGCAGACCGCGGCGGTTGTCCGCAAGGCGACGGGTCATTCAACGTTCGTCAATACTGTCGGGTCTGGCGGCGGTCTGCGGTCTGCGGTCCGCCGTCCAGATCAGGCGCCTATGATCTTGCACCTACCCGACTATGAAAGAACTGGTTGAGCACATCGCGCGCTCGCTGGTGGACGATCCCGACCAGGTCCAGGTGACCGAGGTCGTGACCGGCGCGGACGTCCTGATCGAACTCCGCGTCGCGCCCGGCGACATGGGACGCATGATCGGCAAGAACGGCAAGCTGATCAGCTCCCTGCGCACGCTGGTGCAGGCCGCGGGTCTGCGCAACGCGCGCCGGGTCCAACTCGAGCTGATCGAAGACTGATCCACGAGGGATGGCCGGGCAACCGGCCGTCCCTTGCTTTGTTATGCCCCTTGTACAGGTTGGCGACATCGTGCGCGCCCACGGCATCCGCGGCGAGTTAGTCGTCTCGGTCGCCGCCGGTCGTCTGCGCGACTGGGAAGCCGCCCAGGAACTCCACCTGGGCCCCGATGCGCCGGCCATCCCGATCAAGGCCGCGCACATCCACCAGGGGCGCTGGCTGGTGGCGCTTCAGGGCATCCGCGACCGCAACGCCGCCGAGGCGCTGCGCGACAAGCCCGTGTTCGTGAAAGCGCTCGAGCGTGAGGCCGCCGGCTGGTGGCCAGAGGATTGGCTGGGCTTCACGGTCAGCGACGAGGCCGGTGAGGTGCTGGGCCGACTCACCGAAGTCATCCACACTGGGGCCAACGACGTCATCGTCGTCGTGGCTGAAGGCCAGCCCGACTTGCTCCTGCCGGTCATCGCCGACGTCATCCTGCGTGTCGATGGCGATGCCCGCGCCCTGGCCGTGCACGTCCTCGACGGCCTGCGCGGTTAGCGCCCCGCCATTCGCTCAAGGACTCTTTGAGGATCGCGCTTGCCGGCGCCCGACTACAGTGGCGCCATGTGCGTTTCGGCTCGCCCTCCGCGTTCAACCCATCGCTGTGCCCTGGGCCCTGGTCAGACCGTGCACATCCAGGACCCGTATATCAATGAAGTGAGCGGCCTGGGCTGCGCGCGATGACGGCTACGCAGCCTTACTGGCTGGGCTTCCACCTGGTCACCGGGATCGGGCCGACCCGACTGCGGCGGCTGCTCGAGCACTTCGGCGGCGACATCGAGCGGGCCTGGCGGGCGGCGCCGAGCGCGCTGGCGGCCGGTGGGCTCGAGACGCGCCTGATCGAGCGACTGGTGACCGCCCGGGCCGAACTGGACCTCGAGGCGCTGGTGCGGCAGGTCTGGGCGAGCGGTGCGCGGCTCGTGACCTGGGCCGATCCCGACTATCCCCCGGCCCTTATGCGCATCGACTGGCCGCCGCCTGTGCTCTTCGTGCGCGGCGATCTCGTCGCCGCCGACGAGCGCGCAATCGCCATCGTCGGCACCCGGCGACCCAGCCTGTACGGCCGCGACGTGGCGACGACGTTCGCACGAGCGCTGGCCGAGCGGGGCTTCACGATCGTCAGCGGGCTGGCGCGTGGGATCGACGCCGCGGCCCATCGAGCAGCGCTCGAAGCCGGCGGTCGGACGCTGGCGGTGCTCGGCTGCGGCATCGACACAGTCTATCCGCCTGAGCATCGTGACCTGGCCAACGCCATCGAGCACGTGGGAGCCGTGATGAGCGACTACGCGCCCGGCGTGCCGCCGGACGCCGCGAACTTTCCGCCACGCAATCGGATCATCAGCGGGCTCTCGCTCGGCGTGATCGTCGTCGAAGCGGCTGAGGAGAGCGGGGCGCTCATCACTACACGGTTCGCCAATGATCAGGGCCGCGAGGTGTTCGCCGTGCCCGGGCAGATCCAGACCAAGAACAGCCGCGGGCCCCATCGTCTGATCCAGCAGGGCGCCAAGCTCGTGATCGACGTCGACGACGTCTTGACCGAGTTGCGCTTTGAGACGACGCAGCCGATGGATGCCGTGCAGCCGTCGCTGTTCCTCGACGCGACCGAAGCGCGCGTCATCGAGGAGCTCGCTGATGGCCCGCTTCTGCCAGACGAGCTGGCGCATCGACTTGATCTCTCGCCGGGACAATTGAGCGCGCAACTGACGTTGTTGGAGCTCCGCAGTCTGGTCCGTTTGGAGGGAGGCCGGGTCGTGTCGACCAGGGGTTGACGGGGCCACTTAATCCGTTGCGGTACAATTCCGCGCCATGACACACTACTACGCCGTCATTATGGCTGGAGGCGGTGGCACACGCCTTTGGCCTTTGTCGCGCCAGGCACAGCCGAAGCAGACCATCCCGCTGCTCGGCGATCATACTCTGTTTCAGATCGCCGTGCGCCGCCTGCAGCCGCTGTTCGATGCCGAGCACGTGCTCGTCGTCACCGGTGAGAACTATCGCGAGTTGCTGCAGAAGCAGGCGCCCGAGATCCCGGCCGAGAATTTCATCATCGAGCCGGCGCCGCGGGGCACGGGCCCGGCGCTGGGGCTGGCGGCGCTGGCGCTGCGTCAGCGCGATCCCGAGGCTGTCATGGCCTGCCTGACCGCCGACCACTTCATGTCGGACGAGGCGCGCTTTCGGGACCTGCTGGCCGCGGCGCATGATCTCGCGCTGAAGGGCTATCTCGTCACGCTGGGCATCGAGCCCACGTATGCGGCGACGGGCTTCGGCTATATCCAGCGTGGCGAGTCGCTCGGCGAGGTGCGCGGTTTTGCGACCTTCAAGGCGGCTCGCTTCAAGGAGAAGCCGCAACGGCCCGAGGCTGAAGCCATGATCGCCGACGGGCAGCACAGCTGGAACTCGGGCATGTTCGTCTGGCGCGCCGAGCGGCTCATGCAGGAGTTCGCTGAACAGATGCCGGACTTCTCGAAGCAGCTGTCTCAAATCGAAGCCAGCCCGGACGAGTTGAAGAAGATCTGGAGCGGAGTCGCCAACACGACGATCGACTACGGCGTCATGGAAGGCGCCAAACAGGTGGCCGTGATCCCGGCGGCGAAGCTTGGCTGGAACGACGTCGGCAGCTGGGATGCGCTCTTCGACGTCATGGCGGCCGACGGCACGGGCAACGTGGTCTACGGCACCGAGTTGCTCGGCGTCGATGCGGGCCACAATCTGGTGCACAACACGAACAGTCAGCGCAAGCTCGTGGCCGCCCTGGGCGTCCACGACTTGGTGATTGTTGACACGGGTGATATCCTCCTGGTTTGCCCCCGTGAGCGCTCGCAAGAGGTGAAAGAGTTCATCACCGCCCTGAAAGCCCGCGCGGACGGCTCGGCCTTTCTGTGAGTGGTAGCGGTCGATCGTGCGACATCGGCCGCGGAGATGTGATGTTGGATGATGGAAGCTTACTGCGTCAAATGTAAAACCAAGCGCGAGATGGTGGACACGCAGGCCGTGTTCACCAAGAGCGGAACCCCGGCCACAACCGGCAAGTGTTCAGTCTGCGGGACCACGTTGTATCGCATGGGCGTCACCGACGCGCATGCCGGTTTGCCACGCCCCGAGGTTGTTCCGGGCGAACCGCGGGCTCGCAAGAGCAAGGCGACGGCCCGCAGCGGACGTCGACATGGCAAGCTCGTGATCGTCGAGTCGCCGACCAAGGCCAAGACGGTCGGCCGTTACTTGGGCAAGGGCTACACCGTGCGGGCATCGGTCGGGCATGTGCGCGACCTGCTCAAGTCGACGCTCTCGGTCGACACCGAGAACAACTTCGCGCCCAAGTACCGGGTGCCCAACGAGAAGCGCCCGCTCGTCAAAGAACTGAAGGCCGAAGCGGCGCGGGCTGAAGAGATCTTCCTCGCGACCGACCCGGACCGCGAGGGCGAGGCGATCTCCTGGCACCTGCTCGAGGCCGCCGAGATCGATCGCGACCGCGCCAAGCGCGTGACCTTCCACGAGATCACCAAGACCGCGATCGAGAACGCCTTCGCGCATCCGCGCGACATCTCGATGGACCTGGTCAACGCCCAACAGGCGCGCCGCATCCTCGACCGGCTCGTCGGCTATTCGCTCAGCCCGCTGCTGTGGGCCAAGGTGCGCGGACGTCTTTCGGCCGGCCGCGTGCAGTCCGTGGCCGTGCGCCTGATCGTGGATCGCGAGCGCGAGATCCAGGCGTTCGTCCCCAAGGAATACTGGTCGGTCGACGCCGAACTGCTCAAGCACGGGCAGGACGCTCACCATCGGCCGTACAAGCCGTTCCGTGCGCGCCTCGTCAAGATCGGCGATCAGGACGTCGGCACCGGCGAGGACTCGATCCTCAAGGCCCAGGCCGACGTCGAGCGCATTCAGGCCGATCTGGAGCGGGCGACGTATACCGTCAGCAAAGTCAAGACCGGCGAGCGCCGGCGCAGCCCGGCCCCGCCGTTCACGACGTCGACGCTGCAGCAAGAAGCGTCGCGGCGTTTGGGCTTCACGGCCAAGCGCACAATGGCGACGGCGCAGCAGCTTTACGAAGGCCTCGAGCTCGGCGAAGGCGGCGTGGTCGGCCTGATCACGTACATGCGAACCGACAGCCCGAACGTGTCGGAGCTGGCCCAGCAAGAAGCGCGCGAGTTCGTCTCCGGCAAGTACGGCGCCGAGTACCTGCCGCCCGAGCCGCCGCAGTACAAGACGCGCACGAAGGGCGCGCAGGAAGCCCACGAGGCCATCCGGCCGACGCAGGTCAGCCGCGAGCCGAAGGCCATCCAGAACTTCCTGAGCAAAGACCAGTTCAAACTCTACAACCTCATCTGGCAGCGCTTCCTGGCGAGCCAGATGTCGGCGGCCGTGTACGACACCGTCTCGGTCGAGATCACGGCGGTCGCTGCCGGGGCTCCACAACCGTACCTGTTCCGCGTCTCGGGCGCGACGCTCAAGTTCGCGGGCTTCCTGGCCGTCTACGAAGAGGCGCGCGACGAAGATGCGGCGCCCGACGACGAAGCCGAGACGCGCGTTCCGCTCTTGACGGTCGACGAAGCGCTGCAGTTGATCAAGCTCTGGCCCGAGCAGCACTTCACCCAGCCGCCGCCGCGCTACACCGAGGCCTCGCTGATCAAGGCGCTCGAGGAGGACGGCATCGGCCGCCCCTCGACGTACTCGCCGACGATCACGACCATCCAGGCCCGCGGCTACGTGGTCCGTGAAGACAAACGCCTCTTCCCGACAGACATCGGCATGACGGTCAACGACCTTCTGGTCGACTACTTCCCCGACGTCGTCGACGTCGGCTTCACGGCCCGGATGGAAGACGAGCTCGACGACGTGGCCGACGGCGCCCGCGACTGGGTGGCGGTGCTGCGCGAGTTCTGGGATCCGTTCAGCGAGCGCGTGCGTCTGGCCGAGGACGAGATGCCGGCGGTCAGCCGCGAGCCCGAGTACATCGGCCGCGACTGCCCGAAGTGCAGCAAGCCGTTGCTGATCCGCTATGGCCGCTTCGGCAAGTTCATCGGCTGCTCGAACTTCCCCGATTGTCGGCACACTGAGCCGTGGCTCGAGAAGCTCGGCGTCCATTGCCCGGATTGTGCTGACGGCGAGCTCGTCGAACGCAAGACCCGCAAGGGCCGCACCTTCTACGGCTGCAGCAACTACCCGGCCTGCCAGTTCACCACCTGGAAGCGGCCGGTGCCGGCGCCGTGCCCCGACTGCGGCGGCCTCCTCGTGACCGCCAATCGCAACAACGCCCAGTGCATCAAGTGCGGCCATGAGTTCCCGCTGGCCGAGGTGCACACAGCGGCCGTCGAGCAATAGGGCGAAGTTTCGAGGGGCGAAGGGCGAACGCTGCCGCGCGGTAGCGTTCGCCTTTCGCCCCTCGCTTCTCGCTCCTCGACAATTTGCGCCAAGAGTCCCCCTGCTATACAATCGCCGCGATTCGGAAGAAGGAGAGCGACATGTTGTCGAGTTTCGAACCGGTGATGGGCGCCATGCGTCAGCGGCCGTGGATTGGGCCGGTGTTGGGCTTCCTGTTGGGGTTGATCGTGGGCCTGCCCATCCTGGGTTGGTACGTCCTCCCTGTGAAGTGGGTCGACGCGGATGTGGTTCATCTGCGGGTGGATCTGCAGGATGATTACATCCGGATGGTCGCGGCCTCGTACGCTCAGAACCGCGACATCGAGCTCGCGGCGCGGCGCATGGTCGGCTTCGGCGACACCGTCGGCACGGCCTTCAAGCACGCGATCGCTCAATCGAACGCGGCCGACATGCAGCAGATGGCCGACCTGCAGATCGCACTTGATCAATATCGGCAGGCGATGGGAACACCGACTCCGGCGCCCTCGTCCGGCGGCGAGGGCGGAGGGCTGGCCTCCTACTTCCTGATCTTCCTGGTCGGTCTGTTGTTTCTGATCATTCTGGCCGGCGTCGGCGCTTACGTCTGGACGCGCCTGCGTCAGGTGCCCACCGTGTCGGTCGAGCCCGGTGTGCCGGTCCGGCGCCCGGTGGCCAGCTCGGCCGCCGCGCCGGTCGCTTCAGCCGCGGCCCCGGTCGATATGCCCACCCTGGTGCCCTCCGGGACCGCGGGCGGCGCGGTCACCGGGCAGGCCATCGCCCGCTTCATGACCACCTACACACTCGGCGACGACGTGTATGACGACTCGTTCAGCGTCGACGGGCAGGACGGGAGCTTCCTGGGCGAGTGCGGCATGGGGATCTCCGAGACGATCGGCGTCGGCGACCCGAAGAAGGTGACGGCGTTCGAGGTCTGGCTCTTCGACAAGAACGACATCCGCACCGTCACCAAGGTGCTGATGAGCGAGCATGCCTTCCGCGATGAGGCCCTCAAGAGCCGTCTGGCCGCCAAGGGCGAGCCGGTGTCCGCTCTGGCCGGCGAGACGTTGAGCCTCGAGACCGCCACGCTCGTCGTGACCGCCCGCATCGTCGATATGGCTTACGGGGGCGGCGCGCTTCCGCCGAACAGCTTCTTCGAGCGCATGACGATCGAGCTCCAGGCCTATCGCAAGGCCTGAGAACCGTTCAGACGAACGACGAAGGACGGATGACGAAGGGTGAATGGCCATTCACCCTTCGTCATCCGTCCTTCGTCGTCCGTCGTATGGATCCGGCGTCAGTCGATCTTCTGGATCTTGAGTTTCACCGGCCCGATGGGCGTGTCGACCTTGACGGTGTCACCGACGCGGCGGCCGAGCACGGCGCGGCCGATGGGTGATTCGTTCGAGATCTTGCCCAGGCGCGGATCGGCCTCTTTGGCGCCCACGAGCGTGTACGTCTCGGGAGATGAGCCTGCCTCCTGGACGGTCACTGTGCTGCCCATCGCGACGACGCCCTTCTTCCCGGCGCCTTCGTTGATGATCGTCGCCGTCCGCAGCAGTTCCTGCAACTCAAGGATGCGACCCTCGAGGAAAGCCTGCTCCTCTTTCGCCATGATGTAGTCGGCGTTTTCGGAGAGGTCGCCCATTTTGATCGCGTCGCGCAGCCGTTCGGCGATCTCGGGCCGCTTGACTTCGATCAGGTCTTTGAGTTCCGCCTGGGCCTTGGCCAGACCCTCAGGTGTCAGAAATTGTTCAGTCACGATGCGCTCCAGATCTAGCCTTCACATGCAGTCAAAAATCAGGCGGCGCACGGGCGCCGCCTCAAGGACTGTGTCGTGTCGGACGAATGCAACAACGTGATTATATCTCAGGGAAGCGTGTACGGGTCGAACAACCTGGCGTGCTCGTCAAGGGCGAAGCGATCGGTCATCCCCGCCAGATAGTCGCAGACCGCTCGATAGAGCCGATCGACGTCATCATCGGCGCGTTCTCGGACGGCGGGCGGCAGTTGTTCGGGCCGGCCGATGTACGTGTTGAAGAGCTCGGTCAACACCCGATCGGCCTTGGCCTCCATCCGCGCCACCCGGTAATGCCTGTACATGTTCTGGAACAGATAGCTCTTGAGCTCGCGGTTCTCGCCGGCCAGCTCGGCGCTCGACCCGATGACGTTCCGCGGCTGCATCTGCAGGGCCTCGACGCTGTCGATGCCGGCGTCGACGATGCGCTGGGTAGTGGCCCGCAGCAGATCGTCGACTTCGATGCCGATCAGGCGGCGGATGACGCGATGGCGCGTCATGTCGTCGATCTGGCCCGCGCGCAGCATGACAGTGTCCATCGGCAGCCCGAGGCTCGCGCGCAACCGGCGGATGAGCGCCAGGTTGGCCAGATCCCCGAACGCCAGCAGGCCCGAACGCAGGCCGTCGTCGAGGTCGTGGGCAGTGTAGGCCATCTCGTCGGCGATGTTCGCGATCTGCGCTTCCAGGTGGCCGCGCTTGTTGGGCTCGAATTCGCCGGCGTCGGCGATGTCATACTCCGTCTCGTGCTTGACGATGCCCTCGCGCGTCTCCCAGGTGAGGTTGAGGCCCGGCCAGTTCGGATAGCGCTGCTCGAGCTCGGTGACGATCCTGAACGACTGACGGTTGTGATCGAAGCCGCCATGATCGACCATCAGGCGGTTGAGCGTCGCCTCGCCGGAATGCCCGAACGGCGGGTGGCCGAGGTCGTGCGCCAGACAGATCGCCTCGACGAGGTCCTCATTGGCGCCCAGCGAACGCGCCACGGTCCGGCCGATTTGCGCGACTTCGAGCGTGTGGGTCAGACGCGTCCTGTAGTAATCGCCCTCGTAGTTGACGAAGACCTGGGTCTTGTACTCAAGCCTGCGGAAGGCCGTCGTGTGCAGGATCCGGTCGCGGTCGCGCTGGAAGGCCGTGCGATCTTCGGGCTCGGGATCCGGCCCATAGGCCCGGCCGCGCGACAACCGGGATTGGCACCCGTACGGGGCAAGGCTGGCGGCTTCGCGTTCTTCGAGGATCTGGCGTGTGAACATCATGGCAGAGGATTATATGCCGATGTGCTCACGCGCAAGCGCAATCAACCATTGCGTGCTCTGAAGCAGGGCCGTCTGGGACGCTTGGCCACGGATGGTGCGGAGGTCGCCGATAGTCGATGGGCACGGCGGCAATGGTCAGAAGACCGATCGCGTGCTTCGAATCATCGGCGATCTCCGCGCCATCCGCGGCAAAGTCATAGGGTTGGGCTAGGGCGTTGTCTGGCCCAACAGGCGCGCGACCTCGGCCACCTGCTCGGCCGTGAGCGGACCCCTGTCGAGCGCGCCGGCGTTGTCCTCGACCTGAGCGACGGTGCGGAAGCCCGGGATCGGCACAGTGTTCGGGCTGCGCGCCCAGATCCAGGCGAGCGACCCCTGTGCGAGCGTGCGACCGCTGCTGGTGAGCACGTCGCGCACGGCTTCGAGCCGCTGCGCGAACTCTGGGCTGGGTTGGCCGTGGACGAAGTATTTCATCCATTCGGGGCTTCGCGCGCCGCGCACGTCGTTGTCGGGCAGGGCGGCGCCGTGGCTGAACTTGCCGGTCAACAGGCCCATGGCAAGAGGACCGCGGTTGATGCTCGCCAGGCTCATGCGCTCGCAGAACGCGATCATGTCGGGCGCATCGTCGAGCACATTGAGTTGATGCTGGATGGCGGAGCAATACGCGCCCTCGGCGAACACGGCGGCACGATCGACGAAGTCGGTGCTCCAGCCGTATGCGCGGATCTTGCCTGCGGCGACGAGTTGTTCGAGCGTGTCGCGGATCGGGAGCGCCTGATCGGCCGCGAAGTCATTGGCGTGGAACTGAAGCAGGTCGATGTAGTCCGTGCCCAGCCGACGCAGCGAGTCTTCGCACGCGGCGCGGATGCCCTCAGGCGTGGCGCTCGTCCCCGTGATCTGCCGGCTCTCCTCGTCGAACAGGTTCCAGAACTTCGTGGCGATCACGGCCTCGTGGCGTCGCCCGGCCAGCGCCTGGCCCAGGACGACTTCGCTGTGACCCGCGCCGTAGACGTTGGCGGTGTCGAAGAAGGTGACGCCAAGCTCGAGCGCGCGTCGAACGGCTCGGATCGACTCCTGATCGTCGACGTCGCCCCAGCCGAGCGGTGTTTGCCCCGCCCAGAACGGTCCGCCGATCGCCCAGCAGCCCATGCCCAGCGCGCTGATTGAGATGCCGGATCGACCGAGGGTGCGGTTTTGTGTGCGGCTCATGGCATGTTTCCTTTGGTCTATAGATTGCTGAGATAGTTGTACGGATACGGCAGCGGCCGGGCACTGGCCTGGTTCAGCCGCTTGAGTTGATCGGCTGTTAGGGCCCAGCCGTCGGCGCCGAGATTATCCTCGAGTTGAGAGAGATTGCGAGCGCCAATGATCGGCGCTGTGACACCGGGCTTGTCGAGGAGCCAGCGCAATGAAACCTGCGCCGGTGTGCGCCCGGTCTCAGCGGCGATCGCCTTGACCTCCTCGACCACCTGCCACGTGCGCTCGTTGGCGTATGCGCTCCACGACTCGGTCCAGCCGCGAACTTCGGCCGTCTCGACCCGCGACCCCGCCGTCGGGCCGCTCTGCCCGCGCTGGAACTTGCCGCTCAACCAACCGCCACGGAGCGGGCTCCACGGGATCACCCCCAGTCCGGCGTCGCGGCACAACGGCAGCAGCTCCCACTCGAGTTCACGATCGAGCAGGTTGTAGAGCGGCTGCAGGCAGGTGAAAGGCTCCCAGCCGTTGCGCGTGGCAAGATCGAGCGCCTTCTGCAACTGCCAGCCGGCGAAGTTGCTGGCGCCCAGGTAGCGCACCCGGCCGGACTTCACGAGCAGGTCGAGCGTGCTGAGAGTCTCCTCGAGCGGAGTCCGCGGGTCCCACATGTGCACCTGGTACAGGTCGACGTAGTCGGTGCCCAGACGCCTCAGGCTGCCCTCGATCGCGTCGAGGATGTGCTTGCGTGACAGGCCGCGTTCGTTGAGTCCATCGCGTGTGCCGAAACGCACCTTGGTCGCGATGACCCACTCGTGGCGACGCTGGCCCTTCAGCCAGCGGCCGAGGATCTCCTCCGACACACCTTCTGAGTAAGCATCGGCCGTGTCGATGAAGTTGCCGCCGGCCGCCCTGTAACGGTCGAGCATGCCGACGCTCTCGGCTTCAGTGGCCTCACGGCCGAACGTCATCGCGCCCAGACAGAGCCGCGTGACCTGCAATCCCGTCCGTCCCATTGTGATGGTTTCCATGATTGACCTCGATGTCGTGTCGCGTCGTCAGGCGATGGACGGCGCGAGCTGAATGCCTGGGATCGGCCAGAAGGCGTCGGGCGCCTCACGGACCGGACCCGGGAAGATACGATCGATGGCCTGGGCCAGTTCCGACGACCATTCGACGTCTAGCGCGCACAGGGCCGTTTCGAGCTGCTCGACCGTCCGCGGCCCGACGAGCGGCGCTGTGACCCAGGGGCTGTGGAGCAACCAGGCCAGTGCCACGTCGGCCGGCGCATGCCCGACGTCCTGGCACAACGCCTCCCAGGCCCCGAGTTGCGGACGCAGGGTGGCCAGGGCCTGCTGCGTGCTCGGTTCGGCGCGTCGTCGTTCCGATGGCGCCCGCAGGATCCCGCCAAGCAAACCGGAGGCGAGCGGGCTCGAAGCCGTCACCGCCATGCCGAAGGCGTGGCAGGCGGGAAGCACCTCGAGTTCGAACGACCGGCGCAGCAGGCTGTAGGCGCACTGCTCGCTGACGAAGCCTGGCAGGTCGTTTTTCGAAGCCTCCTGGTTGAACGTCGCGATGTGCCAGCCCGCCAGATGGCTGCTGCCAAGGTTCGAGATCTTGCCGGCGCGCATCAGTTCGTCGGTGGCTTCGAGCACCTCGTCCCAGGCCGTCCCGCGGTCGAGGCGATGAAGGACGAGCAGATCGATGTGGTCGGTCCGCAGCCGCCTCAACGTGTCTTCGCAGGCGCGTTTGATCGAGTCGGCGTTCGGGCCGTAGCCCATCTCGCCGTAGGCCGTAGCCGACAGGACGAGCCGCTCTCGCCGGCCGGGGCGTTGCGCCAGCCACTCGCCTACGATGGGCTCAGCGCCGCCGCGTCGCCCGAAGGGCGTCAGGCCGTCGGCGCCCGCGACGTCGATGTACGTCAGGCCCCGCTCCTCGGCCCGCGACAGGAGCGCGAATGCATCCTTGCGGCTGTTGAGGGTTTCGAATTGATGTGAGCGCAGTCCGAGCGCGCTGACCTGCAGGGCGCTGCGACCGAAACGTCGGTACCACATGAGTTCTCTCCTCTCCACTGACGCGCGACTCGAGGGCGCGAGTTGATCACCCCGATTGAGGCCGATGCCTTTCGGTTTGGGTCGGGTCCGGGTTGCTGAAAGCCAGGGTGTCGGGCGCCGTCGAAGCGTGGCGCCGATGTCCATCAATGTAAGCCAGCCGCTGCCGGCCGTCACCTATCCAAAGATAGGAATCGTGGAATTCAGGGGAGGATGCCGAGTTCGCGGGCGCGCGCGACGGCCTGTGTCCGGCTGCGCACGCCGAGCTTGCTGTAGATCTGATTGACGTACCACTTGACGGTGCCGAGGGTGACGACCAGGCCGGACGCGATGTCGCGGTTCGAGTCGCCCGCCGCCAGACGGTGCAGGATCTCGGCCTCGCGGGTCGTCAGATGCTCTCCGCTGAGAGGAACGGATTCGGGGATCGGACGCGCCAACGCGCCCGCCACCTCACGATCCCAATCAGCCAACAGCGTCTCGACTTTCGACGTCAGGTCCGCCTGCCGACCGCGCGCGACAGCGTCGGCATACGGGCCGGCCTCGGGGTTGGGGGCGACTTCGTCGAGGATCTCGCAGGCGACCTCGGCCGTGTCCCAGCCCATGGGGTGATAACTGATCAGCGCCAGCCATTCGATCGCTCGATCCATGCGACTGATGGAACGGTAGAGCTGCGCCAGTTCGAGCAAAGCCATCATCACGAACGGGACCAGGCCGTGCTCCAGGCTGATCACGAGCGACTCGCGGATCAGTGGCACGGCTTGGCGATGCTCACCGGCGGTCACCAGAATGCCGGCCAGGTCGGACCGGGCCATGGCTTGGCTCCACGGCGATCCAAAGGAGTCGGCGAGTTGCAGCGTTTGCTCGGCATGCCGGCGGGCCGTGTCGGCATCGCCGCCCGCCGCCTCCAGGGCGGCCAGGGCCTGATGGCTGAGCATCAGCCCGAGCGGCGCGCCCAGCCCTCGATACACGTCGAGCGAACGGTGCGCCATCGATCGAGCCCCGTCCATGTCGCAGCGTTGGAGGGCGCCGTAGGCCAACCAGACGAGCGCGCCGGCGATGCCGAACGGGTCGCCCGCACGCTCGTAGAGGTCGAGGCCGCGCCGCAGCGCCTCTTCGTAGTCAGGCCGGCCAAGCCGATACCCGGTCTCGCCCAGCTTCTGCCACGAGAAAGCCTGCTCTTGCTCGGCGCCGAGCGCGATCAATTGCGTGAGGCTGGCCTCCAGTCGGGCGGCTGAGACTTCGGGCTGGTTCAGGCTGTAAGCCATCGAGCCCAAACGCGCGAGCAGACGTGCTCGCAGGATGGCTTCATCCCGTGGTACTGCCTGTAAGCCACTCGCCTCCAACGTTGAAAGTGCTTCGGTGAAGAGACGTTCGCCTTCGCGGTACCAGCCGTGCACGTCGACGAAGAACCAGAGCGAATCGAGCGCCGCGGCCAGCAGATCGACGGCGCGTGTCTCGGCAGCGCGGGCCCATGCAGCTCGCAGATTGTCACGCTCGGCGATGAGCGCCGCGAGCGTGGAGGCCTGACGCGAATCTTGAAGCGCGGGAGCAAGCTCAGCCAGCCGATGGAGCATGACAGCTGCGTGAGCGTCTTGTGCCGCAGAGATCGTCTGTGGAGACTCCTGCAGGCGACCGATCACGTAGCCGCGCACCAGGGCGTGTAAATGGAAACGGCCGTTGGCGGTCCGGTTGACCAGGGCACGGGCGGTCAGGGCGTGCAGGACATCAAGTTGGTCGACACCCAAGGCTTCGATAGCCCACAGAGCGGCGCCGCCGCGAAAGGCTGCCAGGCTTCCGAGCGCCTGACGTTCGGCCGAGTCGAGCCGGGCCCAGGTCTCGTCGAGCACCGTCTGCAGCCGGCGTTGACGGGCCGGCAGGCTGACGAACGGCGCCGCCAACCGGCGTGGATCCCGCTCGATCAGATCCGCGATCTCGTCACTCGACAACGTGCGCGCCCAATTGGCGGCCAGCTCCAGGGCGAGCGGATGGCCTTCGACGAGCCTGCAGATACGCAGCACGCCGCCGAGCTCGCCTGAGAGCGAGAAGCCGGCACGTTGGCGGCGCGCGGCGTCCCCGAACAGGGCCACAGCCCCGAAGGCGCCCGGGTCGAGCACAGCGCGCGAATCGTCAAAGCTCGGATAGGGCAGGCCGGCGAGGGTCAACAGCCACTCCGACTGAGACCGCAAAGGCTCTCGCGCCGTGGCCAAAATCTTGACGCTTGGTGCGATCGACAGGATGGCGTGGATCCAGTCCACAGCGGGGCCCGTCTCGACACCGTCGAGGATAAGCAACGCGCGCCGGTCTCGCAGCCAGCGCAAGATCTGGTCTCGCGGCTCGCTTTGCTCGTGCACCGGGATCCGCAAGGCATCGGCCATGGCAGCCGCGACCTGCGATTCACTGAGACCGTCCTGCCATT
Organism: Anaerolineales bacterium; assembly: GCA_044226485.1. Lineage (GTDB taxonomy): Bacteria > Chloroflexota > Anaerolineae > Anaerolineales > UBA6663 > UBA6663. The sequence goes on along the minus strand of JBGAGY010000003.1, from coordinate 347,327 downwards.
CCAGTCTGAACACGCCGTCGGAGAAAGCATCGGCCATGCGCAGACCCGCTTCGAGGGCCAGGCGAGTCTTGCCGACGCCGCCCAGGCCGACAAGAGTCAGCAGGCGGCAGGCAGGGTCGGCAAGGCGGGTCGCGAGGGTGGCGAGTTCGTCTTCCCGTGCAAAAAACGGGGCGAGGGTGGCTGTTTCGGTCTGGATCATGGAAGGCTGGACATGATTCTACCAATCACTTCAGTCTGAGCTTCGAGTGATACCATTTGGCGCACAGGAGAATATCGCAATGGCTCTCATCGAACGAACGGATGTGATCAAACTCGGCGACAAGTTCGCCACCGTGATCGGCGAAGACGTGGCGGTTGGGCAGAAGGCGCCCGGCTTCCACGCCCAGGTCGGCAGCTGGGGCGACACGCCGATCTGGTCAGACGTCGACGTGCTCGCCAGGACCGGCGGCAAAGTTCGCATCCTGGCGGCGGTCCCTTCGCTGAGTACGAGCACCTGCGACACCGAGACGCGGCGGTTCAACCAGGAGGCTTCGGCGCTCGGCGACGACGTGGTGGTCATCACCATCAGCACCGATCTTCCGCCGACCCAAAAGACCTGGTGCGCGGCCGCCGGCGTCGATCGCGTGTATCTCGTCACAGACCACATGGACCTGGACTTCGGGGCCAAGTACGGCACGTGGATGAAGGAGCGCCGCTGGCATCGCCGTTCGGTGTTCGTCATCGGCAAAGATGACACAGTCGTCTACGCCGCCTATATGCCCGCCCTTGGCGAACAGCCCAAGTACGACGAGGTCCTGGCAGCCGCCAAACAGGCCGCAGGCTGAGCCTGACGACGAACGACGAAGGACAAACGACGAAGGTTGACGAGCTCGTCAACCTTCGTCGTTTGTCGTGCTTGAGGCGCTACGCTCTCTCACGCGACCGCCGTGGGTTGGGCACGCGGCGTGGCCGGTTGTTCTTTCCGCTGGTCGGTTCCCCGGCGTCGAGGCGGCGCTCGATCTCGCCCAGGCGCGAGAGTTTCTCCCACGACGGCAGCTGTCCATCTTTGTCGAGCATCGACTGGCGCAGTTCAAGGATCTGGTCGCGGAGCAGCGCGGCCTTCTCGAACTGCAGCTCCTGAGCCGCGGCGCGCATCTGCGCCTCGAGCTCTGCGACGAGGCGCTCCAGCTCCCCGGCCGGCAGAGCCGCTGGGGTGACCTGGCGATCGGCGGTGTAGGGCGCCGCCTCTTCCGATACGGTGTGGACCCGCTCGGTCAGGTCGTGGATGCCCTTGATGACGCTGAGCGGCGTGATGCCGTGCTCGGTGTTGTGCGCGATCTGGATCGCGCGGCGCCGGTTCGTCTCCTCGATCGCGATCCGCATCGAGTCCGTCAACTTATCCGCGTACATGAAGACCTTGCCCTCGACATGGCGGGCGGCGCGGCCGATCGTCTGGATCAGTGACGTCTGCGAGCGCAGGAAGCCTTCTTTGTCAGCATCCAGGATCGCCACGAGCGACACTTCAGGCAGGTCGAGGCCTTCGCGGAGGAGGTTGATGCCGACCACGACGTCGTAGATGCCGAGGCGCAGATCGCGCAGGATCTCGATGCGCTCGAGCGTGTCCACCTCGGAGTGCAAATAGTGCACCTTGAAGTTCAGTTCCTGGAGATACGCCGACAGATCCTCGGCCATGCGCTTGGTCAGCGTGGTCACGAGGGCGCGCTGGCCCTTGGCGATGCGGGCACGCAGCTCGCCGACGAGGTGATCGACCTGGCCCTTGGTCGGCAGGATCACGACCTCGGGGTCGATCAGGCCGGTCGGGCGGATGACCTGCTGAACCAGCTTGTCCTTGTGCTTCATCTCATACGGGCCGGGTGTCGCCGAGATGAACATCGCCTGGCCGACGCGCTCCTCGAACTCGGCGAAACTGAGCGGCCGGTTGTCGAGCGCCGAGGGCAGTCGGAAGCCGTACTTGACCAACTCGTCCTTGCGCGAGCGGTCGCCGCCCCACATGCCGTTGATCTGCGGGATGGTCATGTGCGACTCGTCGACGACCAGCAGGAAGTCGGGCGGGAAGTAGTCGATCAGCGTCCACGGCGGCGAGCCGGCCGGGCGCTGGTCGAGATGGCGCGAGTAGTTCTCGATGCCCGAACAGTAGCCGACCTCGCGCAGCATCTCGAGGTCGTAGCGCGTGCGCTGTTCGATGCGTTGGGCCTCGAGCAGCAGATCGTTGTCCTTGAAGTACTTGATCCGTTCCTCGAGCTCGGTCTCGATGCCCTGGATGGCGGCCTGGAGCTTGTCGGCTGCTGTGATGAAGTGCTTGGCCGGGAACAGGTCCAGGGCGTCGTGGTCGTTGACGATCTCGCCGGTCAGCGGGCTGAACTCGCTGATGCGCTCGATCTCGTCGCCGAAGAAAGTCACGCGGTAGCCGAACTGGTCGGTGTAGGCCGGCATGATCTCGAGCGTGTCGCCGCGCACGCGGAAGGTGCCGAGCTTGAGGTCGACGTCGTTGCGCGTGTAATGAACCTCGACCAGCTGGCGCAGGAGCGTGTTGCGCCGCACCTGAGCGCCGCGTTGCAGGTGAATGACGACGTTGCCGTAAGCCTCGGGCGAGCCGAGGCCGTAGATGCATGAGACCGAGGCCACGATCAGGACGTCGCGACGGCTGAGGAGCGCCGTCGTCGCGGCCAGGCGGAGCCGGTCGATCTCCTCGTTGATCTGGCTCTCCTTCTCGATGTACAGGTCGTGCCGGGCGACGTAGGCCTCGGGCTGGTAGTAGTCGTAGTAAGAGACGAAGTACTCGACGCTGTTCTCGGGGAAGAACTCCTTGAATTCGGAGTACAGCTGGGCGGCCAGGGTCTTGTTGTGCGCGATGACCAGGGTCGGGCGTTGGACGCGCTGCACCACATTGGCGACGGTGAAGGTCTTGCCGGTGCCTGTAGCCCCGAGAAGGACCTGGCTTTTGAGCCCTTCTTGAACGCCGGCGACAAGCTCATCGATTGCGACCGGCTGATCGCCGGTCGGCTGGTAAGGGGAATGCAGTTTGAAGTCCATGAGGTCTCCGCGCCTGCGCATAGCCAACTATCGGCCGAGCAAGTAGAACATATATTTTAGCACGAGCGAGATCAGAGATCGGGAGTGCCCCGATGTCCGAAATCGTGCGAAATCGGCACACATCGGGGGACATCGGGGCACTCCCGATCTCTGATCTCGGCAACTTGAGCGCCTTAACGGTCTTTCCACGCGAGGTTTAGGTCAGCTTTATGGCATGTGGATCGGCGATCCCTATACTGATGACTGTCCGACGCTGCTTGAGGAGAAAACGAATGTCCGCGATGCTGATCCGAACGCCCCTGAACTGGCGCAACCTCCTGGCGACCTACGCGCTGATCTGCAGTTTCGTCTGGGGCATGGCCATCGGGATCTCGGGCGGTGACTTCCGGCCGGCCGCCTTCCTGTCCGCTGCCGAGCGCAGCGTCTCACTCGGCCTGAACCTCGCCGGCATCCGGGTGATGTCGGCTGCGGCCTACGAGCGCGGCCTGCTCGCCAAGGCGCCCGATGCGGGCGCATCGGCAGCGAGCCAGTCGTCGACCGATGTGTTGTCGGATTATCGCTACTACGCCATGGTCGCCGCTTCCGCGACGCCCGAGTCGACCCCGACGACACCGTCGGTCGAACCGTACAGACCGCTTGGCGAGCTGATGCTCGCCAACTAACTCAGCCTCGATCCGGTCGGGAAGACCCACACGCATCTTCCTGACACGGTCGCTTCATCACTTTCTCTCCACTCCCACCTTGGGATGACGGGGGCCGGCCACTCAATGGACCGGCCCCTGTCATGTCAACAGGGGCCATCAAACAAGGTAGATCGGATTGCTGAAGATCCAGCCGCGCAGCTGGCCAAGGTACTGGCGCCAGGCTTCGACACGAACCGGGCCGGTGACTCGCGCCGGCAGGATGTGGGTCGCGCCTGTCACGTTCTCCCAGGAGGCGATCGTCTCACCCGCATGAATGAGCTTGATCGTGCAGGGGGCTGGCGCCACCACTTGCAGCGTGACGCCCGCGCGGTTTTCCACGATGGAGCCCATGCCCTGGCTGGCGCGCTCGTAGTGACAACTGAAGCGGAAGCCCTCCGTGGCGCCGATGCCGTCGTAGGCGACAAAGCAACTTCCGGTTTCGATGGCTTCCATCACGGCCGCCCGATCCAGCGCAAGCTCGCCGGACAATTCTCTCGGCAGCAGCAGGTGCGTGTTGATCTGGCGGAACAAGAATTCGTACGGGAAGAGAACGCGACGCAGTCCCCACCGATGGTATTCCGTGCCGTGAGCATCAGCGTTTCCGATGCCCACCACTCGGTGACCCGCCGTGAGGAGCTCATCCCACTTCGCCAAAACTTCCGGGCGCGGCTCAGTCAGGCCAAGCTCCGGCTTGAACGCGTATTGCACAGCGTTCTGCCGCGAGGTGAGCAACGACGCCCAACTCGACATGTAGTTCCAGATCTCGAGGCCCGTGAACCCCTGAACCTCCCAGTTCACCCACGAGATCTCTTCGTAGTTGATCAACGGGATTGTCGAGTCGTATGGGTGTGCCAGAAAGGAGAGCCCGCCAGCCGATTTCACAGCGTCGATGAGGGCCTGCGGATCCTTCGCGTGCTCCGCAAGTTCACGCTGCGCGTTGTAGGCCAGCAGGTGGTTGCGCTGCGGCTGTCGGCTGGCGTCGTGCACTTCCTCGCCGACCAGCACCAGCACTCGCCGGTCTCCGACGCTGTAGTAGCGCTCCGGACCGTCGACCCAGACGTTGTGATCGGTGACGCAGATCACGTCGATGCCGGCTTTGGCGGCAGCAGCGGCGATGTCGGTGTGATACCACTCGCCGTCCGAGTACGGCGTGTGCATGTGAAGATTGGCGATGTATTCGTGAGCCACGCTGGGCGCTCCAGTGCGACGGTCTGCCGCGTCCGCTACAACAGCGACGGTTGTTCGGGTTCTGCGGCGTCGGGGCCGTTCCAGCCATAGCGCTTCAGATCGACGCGATCCCGCGCGTCGAATGCCACGCCCTCTCGCTCAAGGAGCTGCCGCTGGACGGCCGGTCCCAGACCTGGTCGTTCGCTGACCTTACCCTGGCTGTTGATCACGCGCTGCCAGGGCACGTCGTCCGGGGCGTTGGCCATGGCACCGCCGACCCAGATGGGAGCGGCTCGCAGATACTGATCTACTGGCACATTGGCCGGGGGCAAGATCTGCTGGGCGACCTGGCCATAGGTCATCACCCGGCCACGTGGGATCAGCCGGACGATCGCATAGACCCGCTCAGCAAAGGCTTTGGGATCGGGTGGCGATGAGTATCGCATGGCAGGAGCAGTATACCGGACTTGGGAACAGCCCCCACCTGCTGGTGGTGAAACCCATGTTCTACCAATCCGGAGAGTCGTGCCGATTCTGCCGACCTTAAAGCGTATAATCCCGCCGATGATCGCCTGGAGAAGCCTTGGCCTGGCCGTCTGTCTGATGGCCCTGTCGACTGGCTGCACCGTGCAGCCGCTGACGCCGGGACCGCAATCCGCGGCGTTGGCCGGAGAACTCGCATCGGTCGTCGTCGAACCGACATTGCCCCCGGCGCCAGTCGTCCAACAGGCGGGGGTGCTGTACACACAGGCCTCGATCCCGGGCCCGACCGCCACGCCGCCGCTGCCCACGCCGATCCCGTACCTGACGCCGACGCCAGTGGGCGGTCCCGCGCTGGATGTGGTGGCCGGCGGTGCGCCCGCTCAGGCGCTGGTCGTCGCGACATCGCCGCCGAACCGGGTGCAGCCCACCATGCCGCCGGCACTCCCGACGGCCACCGAGATCGGGTCGAGCGACGCTGCCCCGACCGATGCCGCGGCTCTGCCGATGACCGATACTCCGGTCGTGCCGCCCACGGCCGCTCCAGTGGCTGGTCCGCCGCCCGCCGGGGATGCCGCGGCCGCCGAGGTCTACATGGTGGAACTGATCAACCAGCAGCGCTCGGCCGCCGGTGTGGCGCCGTTGGTGATGGATCCACTGCTCATGAGCGTGGCACGGGGGCGCGTCGACGATATGGTTACACGAGGCTACACCGGCCATAACGATCCAGCCACTGGCGAGGCTCTGGGCCCAAAGATGATTCATGCTGCGGGTTTCACGAGCAACTTCGTCGGCGAGAACTGGTACGGCACGATCAATCCGCCGCCCACCAACGTCGAAGTCGCCATGAACTGGTTCATGACGGATCCGCCGCACTATCGCAACATCCTCAGCCCTTACTACGCATACGTGGGCGTGGGGCTTGCCTTCAACGGCAGGCAGTGGCTGATCGTCCAGAACTTTGCGGGACTCAATTAGGATATGGCGCATTATCTTTCCAACAAGGAACTCGCCGACGTCTTCGCTCGCATCGCCGATCTGCTCGAGATCAAGGGCGAGGTGATCTACAAGATCCTGGCATACCGCAAGGCCGCCGACACGATCCGCGACCATACCCGCCCCGTCAAGGATGTCTGGCGCGAGGGCCATCTGCGCGAGATCCCGGGCGTCGGTCAGGCGATCGCTGAGAAGATCGACGAACTGCTCAACACCGGCAAGCTCGGCTTCCTCGAGAAGCTGCAGGCCGAGGTCCCGGCAACGTTGACCGAGCTGCTGCAGGTTCCCGACCTTGGCCCAAAGCGTGTGGCCATGGTCTGGAAGAAACTCGGCGTGACGACCCTGGCCGACCTTGAGCGCGTCGCCCGCGCCGGCAAGCTGCGTGACCTGCCGGGCATGGGCGAGAAATCCGAAGCCAAGATCCTGCTCGGCATCGACAGCCTGAAACGCGCGACCGGGCGCATCCCGCTCGGCAAGGCCTGGCCCGTGGCTCAGGAGATCGTGAGGATGCTGCGGTCGCTGCCGGGTGTGGTCGCTGCCGAGTCTGCCGGCAGCCTGCGCCGCGGCCGTTCGACGATCGGCGACCTCGACTTCCTCGTGGCGGCCGTCGATTCGCGGCCGGTGATGGCCGCGTTCATGACCCTGCCGCAGGTTGCGCGGGTCCTTGGCCAGGGGCCGACGAAGACGTCGGTCGTCCTCGAGAACGGTCTTCAGGCCGACCTGCGAGTCCTGCCGCCGGAGCGCTACGGCACACTCCTGCAGTACTTCACGGGCAGCAAGGACCACAACGTCCGCCTGCGCGAGATCGCGCTCAGCCTCGGGCTGTCGCTCAACGAGCACGCTCTGACGCGCGAAGACGGCAGCGAGATCCTGTGCGCGCACGAGGCCGACGTCTATCGCGCGCTCGGCCTGCCGTTGATCCCGCCGGAGCTGCGCGAGGACCGCGGCGAGATCCAGGCCGCGCGCGAGGGCCGGCTGCCGCGCCTGATCGAACTGCGCGATCTGCAAAGCGATCTGCATACGCACACCACGTGGAGCGATGGCACCGCCTCGGTGCTCGAGATGGCGCAGTCCGCGCGGATCAATGGCCTCAAGTGCCTGGCGATCACCGACCACAGCTACGGCCTGGGCGTCGTCAACGGCCTGACACCCGAGAGGCTGCGGGCTCAGCGACGCGAGATCGATGCAGCTCAGGCTCAGCTTGGCCCGGGCTTCGTCCTCCTGCAGGGCAGCGAAGTCGAGATCCGTGCGGATGGGTCGCTCGACTTCACCGACGACATCCTCGGCGACCTCGACATCGTCGTCGCGTCGCTGCATACATCGCTTGGCCAGGATCGCGAGCGGATCACAGAGCGCCTGCTCAACGCGGTGCGCAATCACAACGTCGACATCATCGGCCATCCAACGGGGCGGCGTCTGCCCAACCGCGAGGGCGCCGACCTCGACATGGAAGTGATCTTCAAGGCCGCGGCCGAGAGCGGCGTGGCGCTCGAGATCAACGCCAACCCCGAGCGCCTTGACCTCGACGACGTCTACGCGCGTCGCGCCGTCGAGCTCGGTTGTCTGATCGCCATCGACACCGACGCTCACGGCGTGGAATGGTTCGGCCACGCTCAGTACGGCGTCACCACGGCGCGTCGAGGTTGGCTCACGAGCGACAGAGTCATCAACACCTGGCCATCCGAGAAACTGCTGGCGTGGCTCGACGAACGCGATCACCGGCGCGGCACAACCGGGCGCCCTCCCGAAGTCCACGCTGCCGCAGCGGCTCCTGCGCCCACCGAGAGCGACGCGAGCCACGCGAAGCCCAATCCGTCGCTCAAGGCGGCCAGCAAAGCTCCGGCCAACCCCGCCGCGACGACGTCGGCGAAGGCGGTGTCGAAGCCGGCGAAGAAATCGAGCACGACGCCGAAGAAGCCGGCGGCTGCGAAACCGGCCAAGGCTTCGTCGACGAAACGACCAACCAAGAAGCGTTGATCGACACCTGCCAAGATGGTCACCGCCACTCCGCCCGCGGATGACGATCCCGGAAAGATCGCGGCCAGCGCCTTCATCGGCGCAGACCTGGCCGATTCGGAAGCCCTGCTCGCCGCTGCCCGCGCACATACGTATCCGGATGGCGCCGTCCTGTGCCGTCAGGGCGACGCAGCCGACACGTTCTTCGTCATCACCAACGGAGTCGTGGCCCTCACCCAGCAGCTCGGCGACATGACGCGGACGGTGGCCCTCCGCCAACGAGGCGAGTTCTTTGGCGAGATGGGGTTACTGGAGGGCCGCCCACGTTCCGCCACCGCCACAGCGCAGGGCACCACCACAGTCCTCGAGGTCTCCGAAGCTGCCTTCCAGCGCATCCTGGGCGAACATCCAAAGCTGGCCCTGGCGCTCGTGCGCGGGCTCGTCGCCAACGTCCGGGCGGCGGACCTGGCGGCCCTGATCGAGCTGCAAAGCGCCAACCTGGCCCTTAAGGCCGCGCTCAACTCGCTTCAACAGGCGCAAGCCGGACTGGTTCAGAAGGAACGGCTCGAACGCGAGCTCGAGATCGCGGGGCAGGTGCAACGCAGCCTGCTTCCGCCGCCGTTCGATCCGCATGGCTCGTTCTCGTTCGAGGGGCGAAATCGTCCGGCGCGCCAGGTCGGCGGCGACCTGTTCGACGTGATCGCCCTTGGGCCGGATCGGGTCGCCCTCGTGTTGGCGGACGTGTCGGACAAGGGCGTGCAGGCGGCGTTGTTCATGGCCGTCACGCGCACCCTGTTCCGGGCTCACGCTCGCCATGGGGCGGCTCCTGCTGAAGTCGCCGCGCGCGTGCATCGCAGCCTGCGCGAGCTCGCGCCCGAGTCGGATATGTTTGCGACGGCGTTCTATGCTGAGCTCGATCTCCAGGATGGTTGCCTGCGCTACGTGCGCGCCGGGCACGACGAGCCGCTGCTGTGCGCACCAGACGGTACCCTCACGCGGCTCACCGGTCGGGGCCGCTTCCTTGGTGCGATCGATGGCTTCGAGGTCGAAGAGCGGACCGCCTGCGTGGAACCGGGGAGCGCCCTGATCATCTACAGTGATGGCATCACCGACGCCGTGGCGCCCGATGGAAAACCGTATCCCGTCGAGGCGCTCGCGAAGGTCGTGGCCACGCGGCTGTCCGGCAGCGCTGCCTCGATCGCCGACGCGATTATGCAAGATGTCGCCGCGCATACCGCCGGGTCCCCCCTGGTCGACGACGAAACCGTCCTTGTGGTCAAGCGCGCCGTCAGCTGACAACCCATCCGAGCGCACCAACGCCTGAAAATTATGTGTCGGCACGTTCCGACGTGGCGACGGTGCAGTCAACCTGAGCCCATGACGCCGCTGTAGCCGCTTCCATTCGCCATCGCCAAGACGCCTGACTGACGGGCCGGGCGGTGATGGCGGTCCATGGGATGAGGCGAAGGCGAACGGCGCCATCAGCTTTGCGGTTACCCGGGCGGTACTCTGTGGGGCCGGCCTCATGTGGCGCTGACCGCTGGAGCCGCCAGGCAGGCTTGCGTCAGTCGCGTTGCGCCCGGTTTCATGCGACAATCCGAGGATGGCTTCGCCCCGATCCTCGGCTGGATATATCCCGTGGTGGCTGCTTCTGTTGGTGGTCGCCGGCTTCGTGATGGCCGCCCTGATCCTGGCCGGCATCGCGGTCTCCACCCGAACGGCTGACCTGCCGCGCCCGACGGCGACCGCGCGCGTGGTCGTCGCCGATGGTGGGCAGGCTGTGCCAACCGCGTTTGTGCCACCGCCGACCGAAACCCCAGTGGGGGGCCCGACGCCGACGGCGGCCGAAGCGACGCCGACCCTCTCGTCGACCACGCCGACCATCGGCGGGTACGTCCAGGTGATCGGCACGGGCGACATCGGGTTTCTGAACCTGCGTGCCGAGGCAGGCACCTCGGCCGCCGTCAACTATCTGGCGCTCGAACGCGAGGTCTTTCAGGTGCAAGCCGGGCCGGTCGATGCTGACGGACTCGTCTGGTGGTTCCTGGTCGACCCGGCGACGGGCACCCGCAACGGGTGGGGCGCTCAAAACTACCTGACCGTTGTGGCCGGGCCGTGACGGTTGTGGATCAGTATCGGTAGAGGTCATGTCCAAACCCAAACACATCACACTTGATCGCAAGAACCAACGTCTCGTCATTCAATGGGCCGACGGCTCCACCTGTGACTATGCCCTGAGCGTGTTGCGCGAAGCCTGCCCCTGCGCCGATTGCCGGGGCGGTCACGCCAACATGGGCAAGCCGCCGGATATCGACAGCCTGCTCGTCATCCCGCTCGTTCGCACCAAGAGTTACGAAGTAACGAGCCTCGAGCCCGTGGGGCACTACGCCATCAAGCCCACCTGGTCGGATGGCCACGACGCCGGCCTCTACACCTGGCCGTATCTGCGCGAACTCTGCGACGGCCTCGAAGCCCGCGCCGGTAAAGACGATCGCTATCGCCCGATCGGTGAATAGCCTGACCCCGTTTCGCCACGTCCCCGCCGGACCCTGACGCCCGCGCGGAGATGGAGCTCAAGCACCTCATGCCTTCCAAATCACCCATCACGCCTGAAGACCTTTACGACCTCAAACACGCCGAAGACCCGCAGATCAGCCCCGATGGCCGCTACGTCGCTTACATCGTGCGCACCCAGTCGAAGCTCGACAACGCGTACGATCGCCACATCTGGCTGCAGGATCTGACCGACCGCGACGCCAAACCGCGGCAGTTCACCTTCGGCGCCAAGTCCGACCTGTCGCCGCGCTGGCGGCCCGACAGCTCAGCCCTCGCGTTCGTGTCAGTGCGCAGCGGCAAACCCCAGATCTATCTCATCGGCCTGAACGGCGGCGAGGCGCGGGCGCTGACTTCGATGGCGAACGGCGCCGGCAGCCCGACCTGGAGCTTCGACGGCAGCCAACTCGCGTTCGTCTCGAGCGTCAACGCCGAGGAGCGCCGCGCCGAGGATTCGGGCGAGAAATCCGAACCTCCGGCGGATGCCCTCGAAGCGCGCCATCGCAAGGAGCGCCAGGATGATGTGGAGCGCCTGCGCTCCGATCCGCGTGTCATTCAGACTCTGCCGTATCGCACGGGCACGTCTTACTACGACGATCGCACGAGCCACATCTATGTCATGGACGTCGCCGTCGACGGCACGGCAGGCGCGCCTCGGCGCCTGACCGAAGGCGACCAGAACTACAACCACATTGCGTGGTTCCCCGACGGGCGCGCGATCCTGTCGAGCCAGTCGACGCGGCCCGAAAGCGATCCCTGGTTCCATCAGCGCCCGGTGCGCATCCCGACGACCGGCAAACGCCGCGCGACGTTCCTGACCCCGCCGGGGTTCGAGTACTTCGAGTCGTTTGTGAGCCCCGACGGCCGTTGGATTGCCGCGACGCGCCAGCTCGACGAAGCCTCGTGGGGTGAGCCGACCCAGCTCGTCGTCTTCCCGGCGCGAGGCGGCGCGGTCATCGAACGCGCGCTCGAGCTCGACCGCTCGGTCGGCAACCTGACATGGTCGGCCGACTCGCGGACCGTGTACTTCACCGCCGAAGACCGCGGCGACAACGGCATCTATCGGATCGATGCGCTCAAGGGAACGGCCCGCCGCGTCGTCGGCGGCCGGCGCGTCGTGCTCGGCTACAGCGTCGCCGACAACAACCGCATCGCGTTCACGGCGCACACGCCCGATGGCCCGCCGGATGTGCACGTCTGCGAAGCGAACGGTCGCCGTGAGCGCGCGCTCACCAACCTCAACAAGGACTGGCGCGCTACGCGCGCGATCGCGACGATCGAGGAGATCTGGCACACCGCGCCGGATGGCCGACGCATCCAGGGTTGGTTGGTTCTTCCGCCCGGCGCGCCACGCCGCGGCGTGAAGCGCCCGCTGGTGCTCAACATGCACGGCGGCCCATGGGTGATGTGGGGCCCTTCGGTGCCCGAGGTCTGGCACGAGGTACAGGTGCACGCCGCGGCCGGCTATGCCGTGTATTACTGCAACCCGCGCGGCTCGCTCGGCTATGGCGCCGAGCACGCCTTGCTCATCCGCAACGATTGGGGCAACCATGTGATGCACGACATCCTCACGGGCGTCGACAACATCATGGAGCGCGCCAACATCGACCCGAAGCGGATGGCGGTCACGGGCGGCAGCTACGCCGGTTACATGACGGCCTGGATCATCGGTCATGACCAGCGCTTCGCCTGCGCCTGGGCGCAGCGCGGCCTCTACAACCTGACGTCGTTCTTCGGCACCAGCGATATTCCACAGCTCGTCGAACGCGAGTTCGAGGCGCGCGGATTCGAGGACGTCGAGCGGTTGTGGAGCCAGTCGCCGCTGGCCTACGTCGAGAACATGCACACGCCGCTGGTGATCGAGCACCAGGACAACGATTGGCGCTGCCCGCCCTCCGAAGGCGAACAACTCTTTGCGGCGCTCAAGCGCCTCGGACGCACCGTCACGCTGCTGCGCTACCCGCGCGACGGCCATGAGATGACGCGTTCGGGCGAGCCCCTCCATCGTGTCGATCGCCTGAACCGCATGCTCGATTGGTTTGGCACGTATTGCTTGCCCAGAAAGAGCTCCCGGAGCGCCGGCGCTTCCTGAAGCGAGTGTTCTTGAAAGCCGAGGGTCGGCCGCCGCGCGGCAGCCGACCCTCTCTTTGTATATGTAGCCCATGACGCCTCAACGCAAGGCTTCCGCCGTCCTCTGTTTGGTGCTGTTCACCCTGTACTACGGTGTGACGGCTCGCGCCCGGCTTCAGGTGTCGGACGAGGTGGCGACCTTCGCCACCGGCGTCTCGTTGGCGACCCAGGGCGACCTCGCCATTGATGAGCTGCAGTGGCTGCAGGATGCCGTTAATATCGGCGCGCGCGGCACCGGAGACCACCTGTACGCCAAGTACTTTCCTGGCAACGTCTTGAGCTCGGCGGCGCTCTACATCCTGGCGGGACCAAGAACCGACGCGCCGTATGTGTGGAACGGCAAGGACCTGGCACCGTCGCTCGCGCGGGCCGAGATCGCGATGCGGCTCAACGCCGTGCTCGGCGCATTGGGGCTCACGCTGTTGCTGCTCACGGCCTCGAAGCTGTTCGATCTGCGGACGGCCTGGGTGACCGTGATCCTCGTCGGTCTGTGCTCTGATTGGTGGTATGAGTCGCGCGGCTTCCTGTCTGAGGTCGGGGCCGGCGCCCTGCTGATGGCCTGCGCCTACTTCGCCGAAGATCGACGGCCCTTCCTGAGCGCGTTGTCGCTTGGCGCCTCCTTGCTCTTTCGCCCGCCAAGCATCCTGGGCCTTCCGCTCTGGGGGCTGAGCATCTGGAAAGCTGACCAGCGCCGGCGCGCAGTGCTCTCGGGTGTGTTGATCGCGGCGGGCGCTGCTGCTCTGGCCGCCTACAACTGGATCCGCTTCGGCTCACCCGTAAACACAGGCTATGGCGCCGAGGGGTTTTCGAGCAACCTGCTGGCCGGCCTTCACGGCCTTTTGTTTTCGCCGGGCCGATCCGTGTTCGTGTATTCGCCCATCCTGCTCGTGGCCCTGGCTGGCGCAGTGCCGCTCTACCTGCGGCACAGGCCGTTTGCTGTGGCGGTCTTGTCGTCGATCGCGTGCTACGTGATCATGATGGCGGCCTGGCATAGCTGGGACGGGGGCTGGACGTGGGGCTCGAGGCTGCTGACGCCGATCCTGCCTCTCGTAGGCCTGTTGTGCGCGCCGATCATCGAACGTCTCTGGTCCGACTGGCGCATCCTGGTCGTCGTTGTGGTGCTTGGCGCATTGGGATTCGGAGTGCAGGTGATCGCCCTGGCGCGTGACCCGATCCGGGTGCTCAACGAACAGGTCAGCGGCGGCCGCGTGCCCTATGACGACACCATCTATTCGGTCGATCGATCTTGGCTGGCCCTGCAGGTCCAGAGCCTAACGGGCTGGACGCCGTGCGACCTTGACGCGCAAGCCCTGAAGACGTTGTGGGGCAACTGCGCGCCGTGAGTGCATAGAGGGCACCGCGCAGTCAAGAATACCAAGAAGGACGAATGACAAGGGTTGAAGAGCCACTCAACCTTCGTCATTCGTCCTTCGTCGTTCGTCCACTCGACGGCCGCCTGTTCGACAGTCAGCCGTCTGCGGTCTGCGCTATTGCGGTGTGACGTTCCCGCCGGTATCAACCGTGGGCGTGATGCCGGGGCCGGCGACCACGATGGTCGGCATCGTGCCTTCCGGCGTGAAGATGATCTTGTCCGTCTGCTTGAGCGCCGAAGCGTTGGCCTGCGCGACCTGCAGGGCGAGGTAGCCCGGGTTCTGGGCGTACAGCTCGGCCAGCGCGCGCTCCTTGGCCAGGTCGGCGCGGGCGCGTTCCTCGGCGGCGTCCGCTTGAGCCCGGTTGATCTCGAGGTCTTGCTGCGCGGCAAGTAGGTCGTTGGCCTTCTCGGCTTCGATCACTTTCTGCTCGGCGATCAGGCGCTCCTGCTCGAGCTGGGCCAGTAACGTCTGCTGACGCGCTTCTTCCTGGATCCGGCTCTGCTCGACGCGGATCTCGCCTTCCTGGCGGGCCTGCTCGGCCAGGGCTTCAGCCTCGGCCTTGAGCTTGTCCTGAGCGGCCTTCTCGGTCGCGAGCCGCGACGCCACGATCGAGTCGAGCGCCGCCTGGACCTCGGGTGAGAGCACGACCTCAGGCACCACGACGTTCGAGACGGTCAGGCCGTAGTTGTTGGCCAGCTTGCTCGTCTCGTCGTCGATGCAGGTGCGCAGTTCGTCGCGGGCGGTACCGATGATGGCGTCGTCGAACTTGCGCGCGCCAACGCACACCTTCATGGCCTGCTGCACGAGCGACTTCGCGCGGTCGAGTGCGACGCCGTCGTCGAGATAGACCTGGCTGTACTGTGCCCAGTTCGCCAGGAGGATGTCCTTCTGCGTGGTGCCGGGCCTGAACAGATCGCCGGTCACGACGAGGCCGATGCGCTGCTTGTCCGACGTGATGATCTCTTCATCCCGGACGCTGAAAGGCAACGCCGCGCTCGAGACGCGCTTCAGGTCGACGTACAGGCCGAAGTCGCTGTACACGCCGGGCCCGACGACGTTCTCGACCTGGCCGCCGCGGAGCTGCAGGCCGACTTCGCCGGGCCCGACCGCCTCGAACAGATACACGAATTGGCCGCCGACCCCGAAGATCACGGGTATGGCGATGAGGGCCACGATCAGGGCGATGGCGATGTTGCGCACAACCGGCGGAATCGAAAAGGGCTTGTTATTGCGGATGGTCATAGTGAAGTCCTTGTGAGAACCTGTGGGATCGACACGACGACTCTACGCGAGAAGCCGCGCGGAGGTCGCTTGGGCGCTGACATTCAGGGCGACAACGGGCTGACAGCCGGAGCGGCTACTCGTCGGGCTGACGCAGGTCGACGAACTTATAGCCAATGCCGCGCTCGGTAAGGATGTACTTTGGATGTGCCGGGTCTTCCTCGAGCTTCTGACGCAGGTAGTTGATGTAAAGGCGGAGGTAGTGCGTCTCTTCGCGGTACTCGTAACCCCAGACCTTGGCCAACAGCTGGTCGTGTGGCACGACCCAGCCGGCGTTCTGGACCAGGTGGTAGAGCAGGCGGAACTCGGTCGGCCGCAGACGGACGAGTTGCCCGTTGACGAGCACCTCGCGGCGGTCGAGATTGATCGTCAGGCGATCGTCGACCTTGATGCTGCTCTTCTCGGCCGGGGCGGGCTGCTCCGTACGCCTGAGCACGGCGCGCACACGGCTGACCAGTTCGCGCGGGCTGAACGGCTTTGTGACGTAGTCGTCGGCGCCGAGCTCGAGGCCGCGCACGCGATCGTCCTCTTCGCCGCGCGCCGTCAGCATGATCACCGGCGTGCTCGAGATCTCGCGCAGCAGCCGCAACGTCTCGAATCCGTCGAGCTCGGGCATGGCGACGTCGAGCAGGATCAGGTCCGGCAGCGTGTCACGCGCCTGGTTGAGTGCCTGGACGCCGTCGGCGGCCTCGACGACGTCGAAGCCGTCGTGCTCCAGGTTCATACGAATGAACCGGATCATGCGCGGCTCGTCATCGACCACGAGGATTCGGTAGCGTTCTTTATCGGTAGGCATGTGGGTCGAGGAGCGAGGAGCGAAGCACGCGGGGGCGATCGCTTCTCGCCCTTCGCTCATCGCTCCTCGAGAACATCATTCTCGCACAAATCCGATGATCTGTTCGTCGTCGGCGCCGGGCAGGACCTCGATGAAGGTGACGCGCGACATCGGCCAGATGACCTGGTTGACGCCGGCGGCCAGATAGCGCAGATCCTTGTGGTCACGGGTGCGCGGATTCGACGCCATGATACAGGTATCGCTGGCCGATGGCAGCTTCTCTACTTCAGCGACGATCGGGTCTTCGTTGGCGATGTGCAGGATCACGTGAACGGGCATGTGTCACTCCGATGACAGGTCGTTAGAAGATCAGATCGAGAACTCGACGCGGATCATGAGACGCGCGAACTTGATCAGGTCGCCGTTTTCGAGGCGCATGGGCGATCCGGCGGCCACGGGCTCGCCGTTCAACCATGTGCCGTTGGCGCTCCCAAGATCCTCGAGCAGCACCTGGCCGCCGAGGCGCGAGAGGCGGGCATGCCGGCGCGATACGCCCAGGTCTCGGCCGCCGTGCGGGCCGAGGTCAGCGTCAGGGCCGGGTCCGTCGCCGGCGTCGCGGCCGACGATGAAAGTGTCTTTGCCGGTGAGCGTGAGCAGGGCATCCGCGTCGATCAAACGCAGGCCGATGGCCCCGCGCGGGACGGGCAGGGTGTGCTCAGCCGAGCCGAGCAGGGCTTCCATGGGCGGCGGAGTCGGCGCCGTGCGGGCCGACGTGTTGGGCTTGGGTTCAGTGGCGATCTTCCGCCCTGGCGCGAGCTTGAGCGTGATGTCCGTCGCGAGGCCCCAGAGTTGCGCTCCGCAGGTCGTGCAGTACAACTCGCCTTCGGGTTCAACGTGCCGGCAGCTGGGACAGGTGATCATGTTCTCAACCCTCCAGCCTGGCCAAAGCGCGCGTGCCATACTTGATGCGTTTGCGCGCTTCCTCTGACATCGAAGCGCTCTGTTCGATGCGGCGCGCTTCGGCGATCGCCATCTTGGCCAGGTCGCCCTGTCCGGCCGCGAGCAGCCGCGTCCCGAGGACGGTCAAGGCGCGCGTGGCTTCGTCGACGTCGCCGGCTTGAAGCTCGGTGAAGGCGCGCTCCTGCAGCCGGATCTGCGTCAGACGCCGCAGGGCAGCGACGATCGGAGCGGGGGGCTCGGGCGAAACGTTCTGCGCCACGCCTTTCGCTTCGAGCTCGAGCGTCAGGCGCGCGCGACGAGCCCCTGGCCCGGCAGCGTCGCCGATGATGGCGATCCGCGCGATCGGGCAGCGGCCCTCCTCCTCAACAAAGAGGCGGAACTTCAGGAGCACGCTGATGCGTTCGCTGCGCGGCAGCTGGCCCAGGGCCAGTTCATGCGGCGGGATCGCCAGCGGGCTGGGTTCGGGCGTGAAGCGGAACGCTTCGACAAGCTCCACACCGGCGTCGGGGATGATGTCGAGATGAACGCGCTCGGCGGCCAGATCCGACAGGATGTTCAGGCGCTTGCGCAGGAACTCGGCGACCTGTTCGGGCGTGAGCGCCAGGTCGACAGCGCCGCCTGTCGCGGCTGCCAGTTGATCCAGGAACTTGTCGTTCCACTCGTCGCCGATGCCGAGCCCGTGCACGGTGATGCCGTCCGCGCGGGCGAGGGCCGCGAGAAGCTGGCATTCGATCTCATCGCCGTAGGTCTGCCCGTCGGTCAGCAGCACCAGCTGGCTGATGGTCTTGGCGTTGAGTTGTCCGTTCAGCTCGAAGAGGCCGCGCATCAGGCCGCGCATGATCTCAGTGCCGCCGCCCGCGCGGATCGTGCTGACCTTCGAGCGGGCCAGGCGGCGTTGCTCGTCGGTCATCTTGTGCGCTGTGATGACGGCTTCGGCTCGATCGCTGAAGACGATGACGCTGCAGGTGTCCTGCGAGCGCAGGCCATCGATGATGGCGTTGACGCCGGCCTTGGCCTGATCGAGCCGTGCGCCGTTCATCGACGTCGATCGGTCGATCACGAGGCACAGGTTGGCGGCCGGCGCCGGCGCGTGGGCCGACTCCCCGACGGCGCCGATCTCGATCAGCGCGTAGACGATCTGCGGTTCGGACTGGATCGGTAGTTGAGTGCGGCTGGCGTAGAGCGTGGCCAGGAAGGGCGGTGGGGGTGGGGGCGTCGCGCTGAGATACGCCGTCCGACGGACGGGATCGCGCAGGATCTCGTAGGCCGCCTGGATCCGGCGAGATTCGATGGCGGCTTCGGGCACCGCCGAGCGGCTCAACCGGCGCGTCAACTGACGATAGGCGTTGTCGATCGCCGGAAGATCGGCGTCAGGCGCCAGATTCAGCAGTTGGAACAGGTCGCCGGTGGGCATCGGGTCGGGCGCTTAGCCCGGGAACTGGACGATGATGACGCTGATGTTGTCCGGCCCTCCGGCCTGGTTGGCCGCCTCCACCAGCGCCGTGGCCGCTGCCTGCGGGCCCGCGGCGTTGCGCATGATCTGCAGAATGGCATGATCGGGGACAAGGCCCCACATGCCGTCTGAACACAGCAACAGCCGCGCGCCAGGCTCGATGCGGCGCGAGATGATGTCGACCTCGAGGCCCTCGCCCTGACCGACCGCGCGATAGAGCACGCTGCGCTGCGGATGGACGGCCGCTTCCTCTTCGGTGATCTGGCCCAACTCCTTGAGGCGTTGCACGAGCGTGTGGTCGCGGGTGACCTGCTCGCAGCCGTTGGGGTGCACGAGATACGCGCGGCTGTCGCCGACGTGCCCGAGGACGAGCGACTCGCCGATGACCAGCGCCGCCGTGAGCGTCGTGCCGCCGTCGGCGACCTCGGCATGAACCGCCTGATTGGCCCTCAGCACCCCGTTCTCGAGGACGTCGGTCAACAACGGGCGATCGATGTCATCCTGATCGGGGTTGGCCAGGAGCGACGGCGTCATCGCCGTCAGAACTTCACGGGCCAGCGTGCGGGCCGCCACGGCCGAGGCGCGTTCGCCCATCGAGTGGCCGCCCATGCCATCGGCGATGATGTAGAGGCCGAACTGCGGCATCGTGTGAAGGCCGCCCAGCTCGCCGGAGAACACCATCAGCGTGTCTTCGTTGTGGTTTCGGACTCGGCCGACGTCCTGCGCGATCCCCAACACGCGTCGCTGCGAGGGCAGCCAGATCGAGCCGGGTTGGGTATCGGGGTTGGGGATGTCGCCGAGATCGGGCAGCGGTTGGGTGGAGTCGCTGTCGGGCGCTCCCCGGACCGCGGCCGATGGTTGCGTCAGGGCGGCCTGGACATCCGCGTCGGGATCCTTGCCACCGAAGAGATCACGTACCCATCGGGTCAGGCTGTTAGGCACAAAGTTCTCCCCTCAGGCAGGCAAGGCATAGAGGTGATGGTCGAACGAGCCGACGTACACCACGTTGTTGACCACCACCGGCGACGACGTGATTGGGCCGCCGGCCGCGAACTTCCAGCGGATCCGGCCCGTCTGGGATTCTAGCGCGTACACGGCCCCGTCCGTCGAGCCGACGTAGACGGTATCTCCCGACAGTGCCGGGGTCGAGTTCACCTGGCCCTCGGTCTCGAAGTGCCAGGCTTCACGCCCATTGCGCAGGTCGACGGCGTACAGGCTGTTGTCGGACGAGCCGATGATCAGCAGGTTCCCGTCGAGCGCGGGCGAGGATATCACAGGTTTCTGTGTGCGGAAACGCCAGATCGGATACGCTGACGAGGCGTCGAGCGCGTAGACCATGCCGTCCTGGCAGCCGACGTAGATCACGTTGTTGTGCCAGATCGGCGAAGAGGTCAAGCCGCGCTTGGCCTTGAAGCGCCAGCGCTGCTCGCCGCGCATATCGACGCCGTACATGTCGCCGGTCTCGCACCCGAAGTAGACGCGGTCGCCACCCAGGCAGGGCCGCGAGCGGATCGGGCCGGCAGCCTGGAAGCGCCAGGCTTTGCGCCCGTTGGTTAGATTGACGGCGTGCAGGGCGTTGTCATCGGCGCCGAAGAAGACGTGCCCGTCCGCGATGCGCGGTGTCGAGCGGATCGGACCCTCGGCGTAGTAGGACCATTGAATGCGGCCCGTGCGGGTCGACACGACGTGCAGACGTCGGTCTTCGGAGCCGATCACCACGAGATCTTGATAGGCGGCGGGCGAACCGGGCAGGCCGCCGTCGGTCGCGTACTTCCAGAGCAGCTTGCCTTCGTTGAGGCTGATGGCGTACAGGTTGTTGTCGTAGGCGCCGACGAAGGCCGCGTTGTTGTGGATGAGCGGCGTGCCGCGAACCTCGTCTTCGCACTTGAACGACCACAGCGGCTGCACGTCGCCGCGCGTCGCCTTCGCGCCGGTCGACACCGGCACCTGAACCGTCGCGAGCGTGCCGGTCGATCCCTTGGTCAACTGGCCGGATTGCCGTCGGCGCAGGCCGATCAGCGCATCTTTCATCGCCTGGGCTGACTGGAAGCGATCGCCAGGGTTGTAGTTCAGCGAGGTCTCAACGATGACCTGCAGTTCGAGGCTGATGGTGGGGTTGGCCTTGCGGATCGGGCGTTCGGCAAACGAAAACGGCGGCTCGAGCCGCGGATCCTGCTTGGTCAGCAGATGATGGAGCGTGGCGCCGAGCGCATAGATGTCGCCGGCCGGGCTGGCTTCGCCGCGGTACTGCTCGGGCGGCGAGTAGCCCTCGGTGCCGATCATGGTGCCGCGTTGGCCGGCCGAGTAACCGCGCGCGATGCCGAAGTCGATCAGGCGCACGCGGCTCTGCGAGTCGAGCATGATGTTCGACGGTTTCAGGTCGCGGAAGACGATCGGCTCGACCTTGCTGTCCTGGTCTTTGTGGTTGTGCAGATACGAGAGGACGTCGCACAACTGGATGGCCCACTCGATCACGGCGGTTTCGCCGAGCATGCCGGCTGTGTCGTTGAGGTGCGCCTCGAGGTCGCGGCCGTCGATGAACTCCATCACCAGAAACGAACGATCGCGATGGGTGAAGAAGTCGAAGATCTTGGGAATCGCGGGATGATCCAGCGAGGCAAGCGTGTTCGCTTCGCGCTCGAAGATCTTGGTCACCATATCCCGCATGCCCGGGTCGGCGATGTTGACGATCTCCTTCACGGCCACGTACTTGGCCGTGTTGGGGAAGCGCATATCGCGAGCCTGGTAGACCGACCCCATACCGCCGACGCCCAGGATCTTCAGAATCGAGTAGCGGTCCTGCAACAGGGCGCCTGGCTGAAGACTGGTCGTGCCGCCCGGAATGCCGGGCAATCGTTCGGTGATGGATCGGGTCATTTTGTTGGTCTCATACACGGCGAAGCGCTCTCCATGTGGCCCGGTCGTGCCATGATTATAGTCAACCCATGACCCGGCGCAACGCAGACAGCGCCGAATAATCCGTTAAAATGCAAGGATCGTACCTGGGGACGGACGGCGGACCGCAGACGGCTGACTGCAGATTGTGGCATCCGGCGCTCCCGCGCTTTCACGCTGACACGGTCCTAACCCAACGGCTCTGTTATACTGCTACATAACATCCCCCGGGGTTTGCCCCGGATGGTCAAGGTTGGCCCTCCCGTGTATCAACCCCTTGGGCGTGTCGTTGAGCGACGCAACTTCAGATTGGGCGTGCTCAACGGGCTCTTCGTCCTCATCGCCGACACCTGTATCGACCCGACCCTTGTCCTGGTCACGTTCGTCAATCAGCTGACCGCCAACTCGATCCTGATCGGCCTTGTCGCCCCATTGCGCGACGCGGCCTGGTTCCTGCCGCAGCTCGGGATGAGCGGCTGGCTGCAGAGCCGGCCGCATCGCCTCGACGTCTACCGCTGGTCTGTCTGGGGCAGGGTGATCACGCTGGGAGCCCTTGTGGCAACAGTCGCGTTCCTGCGCGACCGGACGCTCCTCCTGGTCGTGTTCTTCATCCTGTTCACGATCTACGCCATCATCAGCGGCGTGAGCGGCCTGCCTTTCCTCGAGGTCGTCGGCAAGACGGTGCCGCCCAACCGGCGCGCGACGTTCTTTGCCTGGCGACTGTTCTCCGGCGGCGTCTTCAGTTTGGGCGCCGCCGCGGCCGTCCGTTGGCTGCTCTCGCGCGACGATCTGGCTTTCCCAGTTCCGTTCGCCTTGCTGTTCGGCGCGGCCTTCGTCTTCTACACGATCGGCTGGCTGTTCTTCCTGGGCATCCAGGAGCCGCCGGCCCCGGACGTGCGCGCCCGCGTGGGGACCCGAGACCAGTTGCAGCGGGCCTGGTCTGTCGTGCGTGGGGATCTTGGGTATCGGCACTTCCTGACCATGCGCCTGGCCCTGACGGTGGCCGGGGCAGCGGTGCCCTTCTTCGCCGTTCACGCGCAACGTTCGCTGGGCGGGACGCGCGAGATGGTCGGCCTCTACCTGGGCCTCTTCACCTTTGTGGGCCTGGCGTCGAACGCGCTCCTCGGGCGCCAGGCCGCACGGATCGGCAATCACCGCATCATGCTCCTGGGCAGCGTCAGCGGCCTTGTGATGGCGCTGCTGGTGGCGGCCTTGCTCGTCTACGCGGCCGTCAACGGCGGCGTCGGCCAGGGCGTCGCTGACCTGTGGCTCGTGCCAGTATTCATCCTCAGTGCTTTTCGCGAAGCCTGCATGGGCGTCGCTGGCACGCCGCTGCTGTTCGACGTCGCACAAGGCAAGGATCTGACGTTGTACCTCGGGTTCACCAACTCCATCCAGGGCATCGCGCTGCTCGCGACCGGCCTGAGCGGAGTCGTGGTCGAAGTCTTCGGTTTCGTGGCGCTGCTCGCCCTGACGGTGACGGCCTATGCCGTGGCCATTTGGGCCGCCCGGCTCCTCGGCCGGCACGCGGCGACGGCTGAGCCGGTGAAAACCCCGTAAACCTTGGCTATTTGAAGCAGATTTAACGCGCGGACCCGTTTCGAGCGACCGGGCCGTATGCTACGCTCGCCGGCGGAGATGATACGTCGATTCTTCGCCCCCGTTGCTCGCCTGCTTGATCAGCTGCGCTACTCGCAGAAGTTCGTGCTGATCTCGCTGCTGTTCTTCTTTCCATTGGGGCTGATGCTGATTCAGTTCCTGGCAGAAACGCAGCGGCAGGTGTCCCTCTCGGAAAGCGAACTCCAGGGAACCTCCTACATCCGGCAATTGCATCGCGTCCAGGACACAGTCATCCGTGGCTGGCTGGTCGCCGATCTGGCCGAGATCAGCAACGCCTCGACGACGATGGAACTTCAGCAGACGCTGGTGCTCATGCGCGCCGAGCTTGACGCGTTGGCCACCCTCGATGGCCAGGTGGGCGCGGCTCTGCAAACCGGCGATGCGTATCAGGCGCTTCACGAAGCTGCGGATCTGGTCATCAACGAGCCGGGGAATCCCGACCACTGGATCGCGCTCGACAAGACGGTGCGCCAGTTGATGGACGAGGTCGGCAACACCTCGAACCTGATTCTGGACCCTGACCTCGACACGTATTACCTGATGGACGTGTCGCTGTTGCGCGTGCCCATGATCCGCACTGTGACCGCCGAGCAGATCGGGGCCAGCGTGGCGTCGAGCGCCGGCGGCGTAAATGCCGTGGCTGAACACGAGCGCATGTTGGTGCTGAACGGCGAACTCAGCGAGACCTGGGGCGCGATCGAGCACAGCCTCGACGTGAGTCGTAGTCACACGGGTCTGACGACCGGCCTGGATGCCATCGAGGCCTCCCTGTCGGATGTGACCGAGAAGCGCCATGACCTGCTCGACCTGACGGGCGCCACGCGCCTGCGGCTGATGGGCGCGGACTCCATCCTGAGCTCCAGCCGTGCCTGGTTGACTGCCGAGAACGATTTCGCGCAAAGCGTCATCGCGCGACTTGAGGCGCTCCTGACCGCTCGCATCAACGCGATGCAGGAACGTCAATGGGCTACGCTGGCGCTGACGGTGCTCAGCCTGTTGATCGTGGCCTACGTCTGGGCAGGATTCTACGTGTCGGTGCAGGACTCGGTCGGCGTCCTCCGCAACACGGCCTCAGCGCTCGTGGCGGGCGAGGCCCGGATGCCCAAACTGACGGCCCGCGATGAGATGGCCGAGGTGGCGGCGTCGTTCAGCCGGGTGGCCGGTGCTCTATTGGCTTCCAACAACCAGCGCCGGGCCATCGTGGATCGCGCTGCAGATGCGATCATCACGCTTGACAACGCGGGCGTGATTGAGTCGGCCAATCCGGCGGCGGAACGGCTCTTCTCGCGCAATGTTCACGACCTGGTCGGGGCCCCGCTGGCGGACTTTCTTACAGTGAACGGCCCGGCCTTCACCCCGGCGAGCGCGCAAAGCCGGGCTGGTGCCGACGGCGCCGTCGATCTCCAGGTGGCGCCGCAGATGCCCGACGCACAGTCGCCGATTCCGGTGGAGGCTGTCTTCAGCCAGGTGCAACTGGGCGACCAGATCCGGTGGGTCGGTCTGCTTCGCGACGTCACGCTGCGCAAGCAGGCCGAAATGCAGCTCCGGGCGGCGAAGGACGCTGCCGAGGACGCCTCGCGCGCGAAGAGCGAATTCCTGGCCAACATGAGCCACGAGATCCGCACGCCGATGAACGCCGTCATCGGTATGACCGGCCTGCTGCTCAACACCACGCTCGACGAAGAGCAGCGCGACTACGTTCACACGATCCGGTCGAGCGGCGACGCGCTGCTGACGGTGATCAACGACATCCTCGACTTCTCGAAGATCGAGGCGAACCGCATCGACCTTGAGCGGAGGCCGTTCGACCTGCATGACTGCGCCGAGCGGGCCATCGATCTGATCGCGCCGGCGGCTGCGTCGAAGGGCCTTGAGCTCGGGTTGTTCATCGAGCCCAACGTGCCGACCTGGGTGCACGGCGACGAGACGCGCGTGCGGCAGGTGCTCGTCAATCTGCTTGGCAACGCGATCAAGTTCACGGCTGAAGGCGAGGTCGTCGTCAGCATCAGCTCGAGGGTGATGAGCGACGAGCGCTACGAGATCAAGTTCTCGGTGCGCGACACCGGCATCGGCATCCCGCGTGAGGCTCTCGACAAACTGTTCAAGAGCTTCTCGCAGGTCAACGCGTCGACCACTCGCAAGTACGGCGGCACCGGGTTGGGCCTGGCGATCAGCCGGCGGCTGGCCGAACTGATGGGCGGGCGGATGTCGGTGATGAGCACGCCCGGCCAGGGTTCGACGTTCACGTTCACGATCGCCGTCGACGCCGCCCTCGGCGCCATCGGCCCGCACATCGACTCCGCGCAGCCGATCCTCACCGGCCGCCGCGTGCTGGTGGTCGACGACAACGCGACGAACCGCAAGATCATGACGCGTCAGGTCGAGAGTTGGGGCATGCACTCCGAAGCCCTTGACGGCGCCGACGCGGCCATGGCCTACTTCCGCGGCGGCTCATGCCCTGACGTGATCCTGATGGACATGCAGATGCCGGACATGGATGGCGTCGACCTGTCGCGCGCGATCCGCTCCTTGCCACATGCCACCAAGGTCCCGATCGTCATGGTGACATCGATCGGCCGGCGCGATGACGACTACCCGGTCGATCTCTTCCGCGCGTTCATCAACAAGCCGATCAAGGCTTCGGTGTTGTACAACACGCTTGTCGCGATCTTCAACGATCAGACTGTCGCAGTGCCCACTGCAGCGCGGCCGTCCGACACGCTCGAGGCCGATCTCGCCGAGCGCATGCCCTTGCGGATCCTGCTGGCCGAGGACAACACAGTCAATCAGAAACTTGCCCTCCGCCTGTTGCAGCGCATGGGCTACCGCGCCGATCTGGCCGCAAACGGCGCCGAGGCCGTCGACGCGATCTTCCGCCAGACTTACGATCTGGTTTTGATGGACATGCAGATGCCGGAGAAGGACGGGCTCGAAGCGACGCGCGAGGTGCGCGCGACGCTGGCGCCCGAGGCGCAGCCGATCATCATTGCGCTGACCGCCAACGCGATGCAGGGCGACAAGGAACTCTGTATGGCCGCCGGGATGAACGATTACCTGAGCAAGCCCATCCAGATCCCTGAACTTGTCGCGATGCTCAAGAAGTGGGGCGTCCGTGTCGCCACGGCGGCGCCCCAGACAAGGGCTCCATGACTGACCTGGCTCAAACCCCCATTCTCGACGCCGAGACGCTGTCGACTCTCCGCCAGGCCCAGATACCGGGCGAGCCGGACTTCATCGGCGAGTTGGTCGAGGCCCTGACGCTCGAGGCGCCGGATCTGCTGGCGCGCATGGAAAAGGCACTGGCGACCACCGAGGCGATAGCGCTTCGGCGCGCCGCCCACAGCCTCAAGAGCGCGGCCGGCAACCTCGGCGCTCGTCGCTTGCGGGATGTCTGCGAAGCGCTCGAACTGATGGCCTCGAGCGGCGACGTGTCAGGCGCGGATCCGCTTGTCGTCCGGGCCCGCCACGAGTATGATCAGGCCCTTGTCGCTCTCAACGATGTGGTGCTGAACGGGCAGTGACGTGACGATTTCGTCCGCCGGCGCCAACGACTCGATGGGCGAGCGCATCCAGGTTCAAGCTGGACGCTCGCCTTTTGTTTGACTCGGGGCCTATGAGCTTGATTTTCGGGGGGTTGTTGCTTGGCTTCATGGCTGCGGTGCCGGTCGGCCCCGTCGGGCTGCTTGTTGTGCAGCGGACGTTGCGCGAGCAGCGCATCAGCGGCTATGCCGCCGGGCTGGGTGCTGCTGCCGCAGATGTGACCTATAGCTTCATCGCCTTGCTCGGCCTGCGGCTCGTGCAGGGCCTCCTGGATCGACAGGAGGGCTGGTTCGGCATTCTCGGCGGCTTGCTCCTGGTCGGCTACGGGATCCGCACCTTC
Source organism: Anaerolineales bacterium (assembly GCA_044226485.1). Lineage (GTDB taxonomy): Bacteria > Chloroflexota > Anaerolineae > Anaerolineales > UBA6663 > UBA6663. The sequence goes on along the minus strand of JBGAGY010000003.1, from coordinate 320,092 downwards.
CTGGAGCGACCCCATATCGGTGAGGTCAAGGTACGCTTCACCGGTCTGCTGGGCGCCTTCTTTTCGACCTTTCTTCTGACGCTGGCCAATCCCTTGAACGTGGCGCTTTTCGCCGGGCTTTTCACGTCGTCGGGTCTGATGAACCTGGCCACGGGCCGCGGGTCGGCGATCGTGTTGGCGCTTTGCGTCGGGGTGGGCGCTTTCAGTTGGTGGCTCATCCTCACCAGCGTCGTCAGTTACTTCCGCGTGCGCTTCTCCGAACGCCTCTTGAGAGCGGCCAACCGGGTGTCGGGGGCCCTGATCTTCGTGGCCGGCCTGTATCTGCTCGGTTCCGCCCTGGGGCTCCTGCCCAACCTCCACTTCAAGCCCGAAATGGCCTGGATCGCCGGTCAGTAGGCCCTTTTCCTGGCGTGTTATTGTCCGCCGCGTGATGTAGAATCGGCCCATGGCTGGCGAATCGACTCTGAAACGCCCGGAGCCAGTCCCTGTCGCCACAGGGACGGGATCGTCGTCGCCTGCCTCACGCCTGCGTGGTCCCCGCATCGGCCTCCTGCTGCAGCTTGTCGCGCCTTATGTGATCTTGACGCTTGTGCTTGTGCTCGCCGTCACATACATCGTGACGGGCCTTGTCACGAGCTCGGCGCGACTGGGCTTCAACAGCCAGCTGCAGGCGATGTTGGATGGCGCCAGCGACGGCCTGACCCGCGTCGAGAACAGCCAGCTCGACAGCCTGCGCCTCCTCGTCTTCACTCAGGGGCTTCCGGAGGCCATGGCCTCCGGCGATGTCGATGCCGTCGTCAATCTCGTGAAGCCGCTCGCCTTGAACGCGCGCGCCCCGATCGTGACGCTCGTCGACGTGGCCGGCCGAGAACTCGCCACACTCACGCTGACGGCAGACGAGACAGACTACGTGCGCACCGGCGGCGCCGACCTCAGCCAGGTCGAGATCGTTCGCCGCGTGCTCGACGGCGACCAGGATGCGATCGGCGACAAGTTCGCCGACGTGTTGACGGTGCAGGGCCGTCGCTACTTGTTCACGAGCGCGCCGTTGGTCGGCGCCGACGGCCAACATGTGGGCGCGATCATGCTCGGCCAGAGTTTCGACCAGGTGCTGCTCGAGCTTGATCGCGTTGCGCGCACCGATGGTCTGGTGGCCCTCGACCGCACGGGCGCCGTCATGGCAGCCGCTCTTCCAGTCGACGTCACAGACACGTCGCTCCTGCAGTTGACCTCCGGCGAGGTTGAGTCGATCCTGGCGAGTCAGACGGCATTGGCCGACCGAGATGTTGAACTGGCGGGTGTGCCTTACCGCTTCCTGTTCGCGCCCCTTTACGTGCGCAGCGTCCCTGTCGGCGTCTTCGGCGCCGGCCTGAGCACTGCCGGGCTGCAGCAGCAGGTCGACCAGATTCGTTACACCTTGCTCGGCCTTCTTGCCCTGGGCACTTTCACGGTCATGGCTATCGGCTACATCCTGGCCCGTGCCATCATCAGGCCTGTCGGCAAATTGCGCGACATGGCTGAGGCTGTGGCCGAAGGCGATCTGACGCAACGGCTGTCGCTGACGCGGAACGATGAGATCGCCGAACTGGCCCAGACCTTTTCGGAAATGACCGAGCGCCTGGCCGAACGCACTCATGAGGCACAGCGCCTCCATGCCGAAACGTCTGAGCGCGCGCGCCAACTCGAACAGACCAACGCGAGATTGCGCGAGGCTCAACAGCAGCTTGTCCAATCCGAAAAGTTGGCGTCGATCGGCCAGCTCACCGCCGGCATCGTCCATGACGTCAAGAACCCGCTCGCCGTCATCAAGGGCATCGCCGAATTACTGCAGCTCGAGGACCCGGCGCTGAGCGCTTTCGCGCGCGAACAGATCGGCCTGATCCGCGACAACGCCGCGCGGGCGAATTCGATCGTCAGCGACTTGTTGACCTTCGCGCGCCAATCGATGCCGAAGTGGCAGCTCCAGGACCTCCGCGAGACGGTGCAGGCCGCCGTGCGCCTCACCGAGTACCTGATGCGCCAGGCCGGCGTTCAGGTCGAAACCGACCTGCCGGCAGATCCGGTGCGTACGGTGTACGATAGTCGTCAGATCGAACAGGTATTGATCAACCTGATTCAGAACGCCGTTCAGGCCATGCCCAACGGCGGAACGTTGCGGATCAGCCTGACCGTGAAGGGTGATCAAGCCTTGTTGCAGGTCGCCGACAGCGGCGTCGGCATCGGCCCCGAAAGCATCGGGCGCGTGTTCGATCCGTTCTACACGACCAAAGCAGAGGGCGAGGGCACGGGGCTCGGGCTATCAGTGACCTATGGCATTATCAGTCAACACGGCGGTGAGATCTGGGCGTCGAGCGAGCGCGATCGCGGCACGACGTTCTCGATCCGCCTGCCCATCAGTGATCATGCGCCAGAACAACGATCATGATTGACCTGCGTGTCCTTGTCGTCGATGATAACGATTCGTTCCGCGGGCTGATGGCGACGCATCTGAGTCGCTCAGGCTACCGCGTGGACATGGCCGTGGACGGCCTTGAAGCGCTCGAATTGATTCGCCGGGCGCCCGGGACGTATGCGGTGATGGTGACCGACCTGATGATGCCGCGGCTCAACGGCCTCGAACTCGTGCGCGAGGCACGGCATGTCGATCCCCAGTTGCAGGTCGTTGTCATCACGGCGGCGACGACTCTCGAAATGGCCATCGCTGCGCTGCGCGGCGAGGGCGCTTACGACTACCTGCTGAAGCCGCTCGAAGCCATCGGCGAGCTCACAGTTGCCGTCGAACGTGCCGCCGCACATCGCGAGCTTCAGATCGAACAGCTCAAACTGCGCGATCAGTTGGCCCAGCAGGCCGCTCAATTCCAGACCGTGGTCTACTACAGCAGCGACGCCATCCTCGCCGCCGACAGCCGCGACGTGCTGACCGTCTGCAACCCTGCTGCGGCGCGCATCATCGGTCAGGAGGCGCCCGTCGGCCAGGTCGCCGGGACCGTTCTGCCGTCGCTTCTGGCGACGTTGGTCGCGAGCTGGCGGGCCAAGCCCGATCCGGCCGCGCAGACGTTCGAAGTGCGCTGGCCGTCGAACAAACAACTTCAATCGGTCGCTCTGGCGCCATTACCGGCCAACAGCACGCGTCCGGGTTGGGTCATGGTCCTGCGGGACCTCAGTCATCTGGACGGATAAGCCATGGGCCGACGGGCGCGAACCTGGTTGATCGTGATCGGAGTGGCTGTGCTGACCCTCGCCAGCCTGTGGGGCGCGGCCCAGGCCGCCCTGTGGGACTTCGGCTCGCAGCGACAGTTTCCGATTCTTCAAGGCCTGGGCGCCAACTATCAGGCCTGGGAATTCGCGCCGGTTCCAGCGATCAACACTGCCATCGTCACCGACATCGTCGGCGAGATTGCGGTTGGGCGAACGAACGCTCCGCCTGCTACGGTCGGCCCGACCGAACCGCCGCTCGTCTTTGGCCCGACGGTCACTCAGCGGCCCACAGTGACGCGGACGCCTACGGCGCCGCCGCCCACGACAGCGCCGCCGCCTGCGGCGACCCAGCCGCCGCCAACGGCCACTCTCTTGCCGACCGCGACGTTCACGAGGGTGCCGCCGACATCGGCCCCCAGCGCGACGGCCACTCCCACGGCGTCACCAACGAACACACACACAGCACCGCCGCCCACGAGCGTGCCGCCGACGGCCACCCCGACACGGACGATTACCGTGACGATCGGGCCTTCACCGACCCGGGGCGTGGCGACTTTCGTTCGACCGACGAGCACTCAGATTCGCACAGACACGCCGATGCCGACTCAGGCTCCGCCGACGGCGACGCCAAGGCCCAGCGACACCGTGCCGCCGGCGACGAACACGTGGGCGCCCAGCCCGACATGGACGCCGACGTGGCTCCCTCCGACCTCGACGCCCACCGCCACCGACGCGCCGACGCCGCTGCCGACAGCCACAGTCACCGACACGGACATCCCCACCGCGACGGCAACCGAACCGACTCCCACGCCCACATCGACCCCTTGAGGGCGAACGACGGATCAGCGGGAATCACACGGGCCAGGACGTCGTCCTGGCCCGTGTGTGTTTTGGGTTGAGCGTCAGCGCCTGCGCAGAATCATCTTTTCGACCTCCATCACGGCGAGGGTGGAGGCCCCGACGGCCAGGGCGATCGCAAGATCCGGAAGAGCCAGGCTTTCCACTCCAAAGAACACCTCGGATGCGGGAACGTAGAGCACGAGCAATTGCAGTCCGACGACGACGATGGCCGCGATCAGGAGCAACGGGTTGCCCACCGGGTTCATGGTGAAGACCGATTCCCGAACGGAGCGTGAGCCGAGCGCTTGAAAGACCTGAGCGAAGGCCAGGGTGCTGAACATCATGGTCTGCCATTCGGCGGGGCCGGCCGACGCGTAGAGCAGGCCCACGCCGAGGGTCACGGCCCCGATCCACAGGCCAAGCCAGCCGACGTGCCAGCCCATGCCGCCGCTGAAGATCCCGGCGCTGGGCGACACCGGCGGTCGCCGCATCACATCGCGTTCGGCGCGTTCAACGCCGAGCCCGAGGCCCATGAGGCCGTCGGTCATGAGATTGAGCCACAGCAATTGCAGCGGCCGCAACGCCACAGGGTCGGCGCCGCCGGCAAGCACGCCGATGACCAGCGGCCAGGCCAGCATGACGCCGACCTTGGCGACATTCCCGGCCAGCGAGAACTTGACGAAGCGCCTGACGTTGTCGTAGATCGTTCGGCCTTCTTCGACGGCGGCCACGATCGTGGCGAAGTTGTCGTCGCGCAACACCATGGCGGCCGCCTCCTTCGAGACGTCGGTGCCAGTGATGCCCATGGCGACGCCGATGTCGGCTTGCTTCAGGGCCGGCGCATCGTTCACGCCGTCGCCTGTCATCGCGACCACGTGGCCCTGGCTCTGCAGGGCCGCCACGATGCGCAGCTTGTGCTCGGGCGCCACACGGGCGAAGACAGACGTTTTCGCCACAGCGTCGCGAAGTTGCCGGTCGTCCATGCGCTCGAGCTCGACGCCCGTGACGACTCGCGGTTGGTCGCCACCATCGCCTTGCGCAGGCGAAAGGATGCCCAGCTCCTGCGCGATCGCGCGAGCCGTGAGGGGATGGTCGCCCGTGATCATGATCGGACGGATGCCGGCGCGCATCGCTACGGCGGCCGCCGCCCGCGCCTCGGGCCGCGGCGGGTCGATCATGCCGACCAGGCCGATGAAAACGAGATCCGACTCGAGGTTCGCGTCAGCCTCAGGTGCGTCGACGAAGCGCACCGCGAAACCGAGGACGCGCTGCCCGTCGGCCGCGAGTTGATGGTTGGCATCGACTATGCGCTGCCGCCAGGCTTCGTCGAGCGGCAGACGTGCCGCGCCGTCCCAGACATGCGAGGTGATGTCGAGCAGGCCGTCCACCGAGCCCTTGACGAAGACCACATGGGCGCCCTCGCGCTTCGTTCGAAGTGCATTCAGGAGAGATGCCGCCGGCGCGTCGGCCGGCAATGTGTGGACGGTGCTCATGCGCTTGCGTTCGGAGTCGAAGGGCAGCTCCGCCTGGCGTGGCAGCGCGCGTGTCAGCGCCTCGACATTCAGGCCGCTGCGATGAGCGACCACCAGCAGAGCCCCTTCTGTGGGATCGCCCAGGAAAGCCGGCGTTCCATCGGACTGCACTTGAAGTTGCGCGTCGTTGGCCAGGGCGCCGGCGGTCAGAACGAGCCTCGCGGCGTCGGTCAGCGTCGGAAGCTGGCCCGAGGGCGGCAGGTTGACGTGATCGCCGGCCGTGTCGACCACCGTGACCGTCATGCGGTTCTCGGTCAGCGTGCCGGTCTTGTCCGAGCAGATCACGGTGACCGATCCGAGCGTCTCGACGGCCGGCAGCTTGCGGATCAGGGCGTTGCGGCGCAGCATGCGTTGCGCGCCCAGCGCCAAAGTGAACGTCACCACGGCCGGCAGGCCCTCAGGGACCACAGCGACGGCCACGCTGATGGCCGTGAGGATCATGTCGTCGAGCGCTTCGCCACGCAGCAGGCCGATCACCAGGATCAGCACTGCGACGATCGCGCCGGCCAGGGCAAGGCCCTTGCCGACCTGATCGAGCTTGCGCTGCAGCGGCGTCGGACCAGGCTTGACGTCCTGGATCATGTCGGCGATCCGACCGATCTCGGTGCGCATCCCGGTTGCGACCACGACGGCACGGCCGCGCCCGTGGCTGACCAGCGTCCCCCGATAGGCCATGTTGCGCCGGTCGCCGAGAGGCGCATCGGCGGCGGCTATCGCGGCGATCTGCTTGTCGACCGGCTCCGACTCGCCCGTCAGTGCCGCCTCTTGAATGCGCAGGTTGGCGCTCTCGACCAGTCGGACGTCGGCCGGGACCACGTTGCCGGCCTCGAGGGCGATGACGTCGCCCTGCACCAGATCGTGAGCGGGAAGCTCTACGACGCGACCGTTGCGCCAGACCCTGACCTGCGGCACCGCGAGTTTCTTCAAGGCGGCGATGGCGCGCTCGGCGCGGTATTCCTGAATGAAGCCAAGGGCGACGAACAGCACGACGATGGCCAGGATGGCCACGGCTTCCGTCCACTTGCCGAGCGCGGCCGAAAGCACGCCCGCGCCGATCAGGATGAGGACCATCACGGCGCTGACCTGCTCCCACAGGATCATCCAGGGGCTTTTGGCGCCGCGTTCGATTAATTCATTGGGGCCCTGCTGCTCGAGACGACGCAGAGCTTCGTCGTCCGACAATCCGGCTTCGGGCGACACATCGAGGGAACGCAGGGTGTTGCCGCGGTCCAACGTGTGCCAGGGGGCGGTGGCTTCATGAGAGGTCATCGCTCGAGGGAACTCCTATCCAGGCATAAGTGATTTGAAACAGCCGGGTGAGGATATCGTTTCCTGGCGGCGAGTGCGATGGCCAGGCTGTCGGCAGGCTGCCAGTTGGCCGACATTGGCTGACGGCACCACGACGCCCGGCTCTCATCTTGGGTTCATGGAACCGAGGCCTCGGCCCGCAGGCGGCGGCGACCGATCTGGGGTGCACCGGGCGAGCGGGTGAAGACGCTATACTCGGTGACGAGGTAGCGAACGATGAAGATTTTGACCGTCGCCGAGATGAAAGCCGCTGAGGCCCGCGCCGATGCGGCCGGCCACTCTTACAGCGACATGATGGAGCGCGCCGGGCGGGGCGCGGCGGAGACGTTGTTGGCCCGGTTCGAAGACGCCGTCGATCGGCCGGTGGTGATCCTGGCCGGATCGGGGAACAACGGCGGTGACGGACTTGTCTGTGCGCACTATCTGGCCAACGCCGGCGTCAGCGTCGCCGTCTATGCGACTCGGCCGCCCGACCCTGACGACACGAAAGTGCGCCGGCTGAAGGAACGCGGCCTGCTTGTCGCCGATATGGAACACGATGCGGATCTGCGCGTCCTGCGCCGGCTGCTGGCTCAAGCGGGCGTTGTCGTCGATTCGCTCGTCGGCACGGGAGCCCGGCTGCCGCTCGGCGGTGCCCCGGCGCGTGTGCTCTCGGCGTTGAACGAACAGCTTGCGTCAACGACCGGGCGCCGCGCGATCGTAGCGGTGGACTGTCCAAGCGGCGTCGATTGCGATACCGGCGCCTGCGACCCGTCGCTGGTGCCGGCAGACGTCACTGTGACATTCGGAGCTTACAAGCGCGGCTTGCTGGCTTTCCCGGCCAACGATCGGTTGGGGGATCTGGTTGTGGCCGACATCGGCCTTGATCCGCACCTCTCGCCCGGCGCGCCGGATTTGATGGACGCGGGGCTGGCGCAGGCTGCATTGCCGTTACGCGCCCGTGATGCGCACAAGGGCACCTTTGGCCGGGCGCTGGTTGTCGCCGGCAGCCGGCCGTACACGGGCGCCGCAGCGTTGGCCGCGGAGGCGGCCTACCGGGCCGGCGCGGGCCTCGTCGAACTGGCTCCGCCAGCCGGGCTCTGGCCGACGCTCAGCGGCATGATCCCCGAAGCGATCGGCTTGCCTCTGCCCGAAGAGGCAGGAGCCCTGGCCCCGGGTGTGGCGGCCGCCGCGCGGGACTCGCTCAGAAGGGCTAGCGCGGTGCTCATCGGGTGCGGGTTGGGCGGGACGCATCGTACCGGCGAGGCGGTGATTGAGTTGGTTAACTCCCTGTCGGCGCGCGACTCGCTCAAAGGCCGCGTGATCGTCGACGCCGACGGGCTGCGCCACCTTGCGGCAGTGGCGGATTGGCCAACGCGCCTGCCTGCGGGCGCCGTCCTCACTCCGCATCCCGGTGAATTCTCGGCGTTGACGGGCTTGACGACGGACGACATTCAAGCCGATCGAATCGGGCACGCTCAGCGTGCGGCCCAATCCTGGGGCCATGTCGTGTTGCTCAAGGGCGCCTTCACCGTGATTGCCGCGCCGGATGGGTCCACGACCCTCCTGCCGTTTGCGAACCCGGCGCTGGCGCGCGCCGGCACCGGAGATGTGCTCAGCGGATTGATTGTGGGCCTGCTGGCCCAGGGGCTGGCGGGATACGCTGCCGCACGCACGGCCGGTTGGCTGCATGGCCGCGCGGCTGAGCTGGCGGTTCATCAACTGGGAACGACGACCAGCATCCTCGCACGTGACATCGTCAGCGCGGTGCGGGCGGCCTTGGCTGAGTTGAAGCGCTAGGTGGTTGCGAGACAGCAACGTGTAGGGCGTAGGCGCGAGAGTCAACCAGTAGTCAGATCACACACGTGTGATCGCTGGCGAAGTCATGAAACAGAGCCGGACTGGAGAGATTCCGGTCCGGCTCTGATTCTCAGTGGACGATGCAGGCCAGCGACGCCTGCGATGGGTCAGCGTTCAGACAACGGGTGGGACGCTGAGCGCTCGCGGGAGGACGTCGCGCGCGATGTCGTCGTCGGTCTTCGGTTCGGGCACCCCGGCGAACATCCCCCAGCGCTCGACGTGTGTGACGGACTGCCCGGGCTGCAGGTTGATCACGGGCCCAAGCGCCTCGAGCTCGAGGAAGTCGGGATCCGAATACGTTTCGTAGTTGACGTCGTGATCCGGGTACGTGGCCTTCGGATCCCAGGCGAAGCGCTTGACGAAGAGATGGTCCTTGAAGGCGTAGGCGGCCCAGCCATCGGCGACACGCACGCCAAGCTTCTGGGCCTTGAACCCGTTCGGATCCTGGCGCAGGGTGATGTACCGGGCGCCCAGGCGCCAGCGCGGGTCCGCGAAGTTCGTGTAAGACCACAAGGTGAAGGTGTTGACCGGCAGCAGCGACTCGGGGCTGTGGGGCGCGTACGGCGGCAGGGGCAGGATCTGAAGCCCACCCTGGCACGCCTGAGTCAGCGACCACGGCGCAAGCTCGACGGGCCAGAGCGTGCGGTTGACCAGGCTGTGCTTCAGGGTCGCCACTGAACCCGTTTCGGCGAGCGTGACCTCGAGTGACTTCTCGATGCCCGCGGCTTCGTCGGCCGGCATCGTCAGACGAACGCCATTGGGCACTGGCTCGACAGTGAGCGGATGGTTGTCGAGCGTGTACGTGCGGGGCAGGGCCTCGGGCGCGTGCCAGAGGCGGTGCCCGCCGTAGGCGCGAAACTCCTGGCCGCCGGTCAGGCCGAGTTGGTCCTCGAAGAGGAACATGACATTCGGCCCGCCGTGGACCGCGTAGCCCAGGATGCGTGGGCCAACGTCGGCGGTGAGGATCAGTTCAACGCTGTCGTTGGACAGGAACTGCGTGTGGGGCCAGCCGTGGAAGTCGCGTGTCGTGAGTGTAACCATGAGTATCGTCTCGAATGAAAGGATCAGGACCAGGTGACGCCATTGTACGCCGGGAGTTCGCGACGCAGGGTCGCGTCGGTTCGCTCGCCGAGCGCATAGCCGGCCTGGATGAGTTGATGAATCTCGTTGGTGCCCTCGTAGAGAGCGCCGACCCTGGCATTGCGCCAGATTCGTTCGATCGGCTGCGACCCGGCGTATCCTTCGGCTCCAAAGATCTGAAGCGTCGCATCGGCCGCCGCGAAGGCTGCGTCGGTCGCGCGCCACTTGAGCAACGACGTCTCGCGGGTGTTGCGTTTGCCGTCGTTCTTGAGCGCGCCGACCTGCCCGTAGAGCAGCCTGACGATGTCGTAGTCGCCGGCGATGGCCGCGATCTTCTGTTGGATCAGTTGCTGGCGAGCGATCGGACGGCCGAACGCTTCACGCTGAAGGGCATAGTCGCGGGCAAGCCCGAGGCAGGCCTTGATGGTTCCAGCGGCCCCGGCTCCGACCGTGTAGCGGCCATTGTCGAGGCAGGCCATGGCGATCTTGAAGCCTTCGCCTTCTTCACCGAGCCGATCGCCGACGGGCACGCGGACGCCCTCGCAGCGGATCGTTCCCGTGTGCATTGCGCGCAGGCCGACTTTGTCTGCGATGATCTGCGTGCTCACGCCGGGCGCGCGCGCGTCGATGATGAACGCCGAGAGGTGCTCATGGGCTGGTTCACCGCCGTCACTGCGTGCGATCCAAAGCATCTGGTCGGCGTCGCCGGCGAGCGATATCCAGCGCTTGAGACCGTTGATCACGTAAGCGTCACCGTCGCGCCGCGCCGTGCTGGCCATCCGGGCCGGGTCTGACCCGGCGCCCTCATCGGTGAGCGCGAACAGGCCGAGTCGGTCGCCGCTGGCCAGCGGCGGCAGCCAACGCTCCTTCTGTTCCTCGGTGCCCCACTGGAGGATACCGAGTGCGTGCAGCCCCAGGTGAACGGACAGCCAGACCCGCAGGGTGGCGTCGACGGCCTCGAGTTCTTCACAGGCCAGCCCCAGTGCCAGATAGTCGGAGCCCCGGCCGCCGAAGTGCCGCGGCAGGCACAGGCCCAACAACCCGGCGCTCGCCAGGGCCTCACGCACTCCCCGCGCCGCGCGCCCTTCATGGTCGGCGGCGATGACCTCGGGCTCCAATTGCCGGGCCACGACCGCGGCCGTGGCCTGTGCATCCATCTGAGCGCGAGTCGATGCCGCGAACATGCAGCGATTGTAGCGCAGCCAGCCCAGCACTGCATCGATCGGGCTGCCTTACAATGTGCGCAAGCGCTTCTGGCATTGCCTCATCCACAAAACGGCAGCGACCTCGACGACAGGCTCCAATTGTCAGGGGTGCTCCACAAACATCTAGATCACGGGCGAGACTTGTGCGCCGGTGGCCTATTTGACCTGAGTGATTGGGATGGGCGCCGACCCGGATAGGAGAAGAACGACATGTTGACGTATGACGATCTCACCGCCAGATTGACGGAGTGGGCAGCCGGCGAGTCGAGCATCCGGGCGGCACTCGTGCTGGGTTCTCGCGCGCGCCGCGATCATCCCGCCGATGCCTGGTCGGACCTCGACGTCCTGGTTTTCGCGACCGATCTCGAGCCCCTGGTGTGGGACGCGAGTTGGGCCACAGCTCTGGCGCCGCACTGGCTGACTTTCGTCGAGCGAACCGGCGACGGGCAGTCGTGGGAACGTCGAACTCTATATGATGGCGGCCTAGACGTGGACGTGGCGTTCTTCCCGGCTGCAGCGCTCGAGATCGGCGACGGCGAGTTGCCCGCCAGTTTCGTCGATGTCGTGCGTCGCGGCGTCCGGGTGTTGATCGACAAAGACGGCCGGCTGGAGCGCATCCTCGAGCGTCAGCTTCCTTCGACGCCACTCAACCGCAAGCCTGAAGCCGCGGAGTTCCTCAACGCGGTCAACGATTTCTGGTATCACACGCTGTGGTGCGCCAAACACCTGCGTCGCGGCGAACTCTGGTGGGCCAAATCCGGTATCGATATGCACCTGAAGGGCTATTTGCAGCGCATGTTGGAATGGCATGCGCGAGCCACCCGTGGCGAGGCGCACGACACGTGGTTGCGCGGCCGGTTCCTAGAAGAGTGGGCGGATCCGCGGGCTGTGGCGGAGCTCGCCCGGGCGTTTGCGCACTACGACGCCGCCGATATGGCTCATGCGCTCGGGGTCACGATGACTTTGTATCGCTGGCTCGAGGACGAGACCGTGGCGGTGTGGGGCTATCAGGTCCCACGGGCCGGCGAACTCGCTGCCGAGGCCGCCACTCGGGCGTTGCTCGCGCAGGGTTCGTGGGTTGTGTCGAATTAGGAAGCGCGATGTTCAGCGTCTGCCCGGGCTGTGGCGCGTTTCGACCCGATCGCATCGTCGAAGGCAGTGATACGGTGGCGGTGTGCCCTGAATGCGGGCACCGTCAGCCGTTTGCGCGGAAATCACTATGGGTCGTCGGCGGAGCCAGTGGGTCGGGCAAATCTACGGTGTGTCTGGAGTTGATGGGCCGCGTGCCTGGGGCTGTGTGTTTGGACGCCGATCTGCTCTGGCGCGCCGAATTCAACACACCGGCCGATGGTTTCGCCGAGTTCTTCGAGACGTGGTTGAGGCTGGCGGTCGCCCTCAACCAATCGGCCGGGCCCGTGGTGCTCTTCGGGGCCGGCTTCGCGGTGCCGGCCAACCTCGAAACGCGAGTGTACCGTCGCTACCTTGACCAGATCCACTATCTGGCGTTGGTGTGCCGCGAGGATGCCCTGCAGGCGCGTTTGCGTGCTCGGCCGGCCTGGCGTGAAAGCGGCGGGGAGGCTTTCGTGGCCTCGCAGATCGAATTCAACCGGTGGCTGCAGACAGCGGGGCCGGATCGCGCCGCCGATTACACGTTGGTGGAGACAACCGGGTTGTCTGTCGCGCAAACCAGGGACATCGTAGCGGGTTGGGTCGAGGCTCGAGGGCGATGATAGGGCATCGATATCGGGAACGTCTGGAGGGCGTCTGGCGCCAGACGCTATCCTGCCATTCCCGACTTCGGCGCCTCACTCAGCTCGAAGCATCGCGCTGGCGATGCGATTGTGCCGTTCGATGGCGACCGGCAGGTCGATCGTGGTCAGACGCCCGTCGCGCACGATCGTCTTGCCGTGCACGACGGTGTAGGCCGATGTCGTCGGCGCGCAGAACAGCGCGGCGGCCACCGGGTCGTGGAGCCCGCCGGCGTAGGCGAGCTGCCGCAGGTCAAGCGCGAAGAAATCCGCGCACATGCCTGGGGCGAGCGCCCCGATGTCGTCGCGGCCGAGCACGGCGGCGCCGCCCAGCGTGGCGATCTCCAGCGCCTCGCGCGCCGTCATCTGTTTGGCCTCGGCCGGCGCGATGCCTTTGCCCCAGCGTTGGTGCTCGACAAGCCCGAGCCGCGAGAGCAACATGGCCTGCCGGGCCTCGGCCAGGAGCGATGAGCCGTCGTTGCTCGCCGAGCCGTCGACGCCCAGACCGACTTTGACGCCCGCCGCGCGCATCTTCTGCACCGGCGAGATGCCCGATGCCAGTCGCATGTTGCTCGTCGGGCAATGCGCGACGCCGCAGCCACAGCGGGCGTAAGCCGCGATCTCACCATCATCGACGTGCACAGAATGCGCGAACCAGACCTCGTTGCCAAGCCACTCCACCTGTTCCATGTACGCCACGGGTTTGTGCCCGAAGCGCTCGAGGCAGAATTGCTCCTCGTCCAGGGTTTCAGCGAGATGGGTGTGCAGGCCGACCCCGTAGACGCGCGCCAGGCGGGCGGATTCGCGCATCAGGTCGCCCGTGACCGAGAACGGCGAGCAAGGCGCCAGCGCGACGCGCAACAGCGCGCCACGACCCGCGTCGTGGTACTGCTCGATCAGGCGCTGCGAGTCTTTGAGGATGTAGGCCTCATCTTCCACGCAACGATCCGGCGGCAGGCCGCCTTTCGACTCGCCCAGCGACATGCTCCCGCGCGTGGCGTGAAAGCGCACGCCGAGTTCCAACGCCGCCTCGATTTCGTCGTCGAGGCGGCAGCCGTTCGGGAAGATGTAGAGGTGGTCGGAGGCCGTCGTGCAACCAGAGAGCGCGAGCTCGGCCAGACCGATCTGGGTCGACACGCGCACGGCGTCCGGGGTCAGCCGTGCCCAGATCGGATAGAGCGTCACCAGCCAGTGGAACAGATCGGCATCTTGCGCCGCGGGCACGGCCCGCGTGAGCGTCTGATAGAGATGATGATGCGTGTTGACCAGACCGGGCAACACGACGTGGCCGTCGAGATCGAGCACGTCGTCGGCATCGCTCGGGAGATCGGACGTCAGGCCGACCTGCTCGATGATCCCGTCGCGGGCGAACAACCCGCCATCCGCGATCTCGCGCCGCTGGGAATCCTGAGTCACCAACACCGTCGCGTGGCGAACGAGCAGCGTGCTCATGCTGGCCTCACGGCCAGCGCGGCGCGCAGACTCTCGATCGTCGGAGCGCTGCGCAACGGCTCCGCGACAGCTTTGCGCGCGCTGGCAACGTCCTTCAGCCCGTTGCCCGTGTTCATCACCAGCACTGTCGAATCGGCAGGCACCAGGCCCTGGCCCACGGCACGGGCCAGGCCCGCGTAGGCCGTCGCGCCGGCGGGCTCGGCGAACACAGCGACCTCGCGACCGAGCGTGGCGATGGCGTCGAGGATCTCGGCGTCGCTCACGACCACGAAGGCGCCGTGGGTCTCACGCACCGCGCGGACGGCACGCGCGCCGTCTCGCGGCAGATCGACCGAAATGCTGTCGGCCACCGTTTGGGCGGAAACTGCAGCGACGGTGGTCGAGCCGGCTTCCCAGGCCTTGGCGCAGGCTGCCGATCCTGCGGCCTGCACGCCCATCAGCTTCGGCATGCGATCGATCCAACCCAGGGCATGTAAATCCTGAAAGCCGCGCCAGATGCCGCTGAGGATGTTGCCATCGCCGACGGACACGAAGACCATGTCTGGCACCTGCCAGACGCCGTCGATCGGAGCCATATGGCTTGCCAGCTGTTCGGCGATCTCGAAGGCCGCGGTTTTCTTGCCCTCGACAGTGAACGGGTTGTAGCCCGTGCTGCGGCAGTACCAGCCGAACTCGTCGGCGGCCTGCAGGGTCAGGTCGAACGCATCGTCGTACGTGCCCTCGACCAGCACTACTTGCGCGCCGAACACCAGCAACTGTGCGACCTTGGCCGGCGGGGCCGTCACGGGCGCCAGGATCGTGGCGGGCATCCCGGCGGCGGCGGCCATCCCCGCCAGCGCTGCGCCTGCGTTGCCGGTCGAGGCCGTGACGATGCGGCTCACACCCAGCTCGCGTCCACGCGCGACGACCACGGCGCTGGCCCGGTCTTTGAACGAAGCGGTTGGGTTGCGACCGTCATCCTTGAGGAAGATCCGGCTTTGACCCAGACGTTCTTCGAGCCGCTCGCAACGGTACAGCGGCGTCCAGCCCGCGGCCCGCAGCGGCGTCCCGCGGAAGCCCGGATCATTGACCGGAAGGAGCGGTAGGTAGCGCCACAGCGACGGCTCGTCGTCGACGCGGCGTTGCGACCCGCGCCGGATGGCGGCATAGTCGAGGACGACGTCGAGGTTGCCGCCGCAGGAACGGCAGACGTACACGATCTCGGTGGGCGAATAGCTCAGTTCGCTTCCGCAGGCCGGGCAGCGATAACCCACGACGGGCGGGTGGGCCATCAGACCTCCAGCGCGAGCCCAGCATCGCTGAGGGCACGCAACACGCGCTCCGGCGTATACGGGAACCGATCGATCCACACGCCTGTCGCGGCGTGGATGGCGTTGGCCACAGCGGCCGCGAGCGGCAGGTATGGCATCTCAGCCATGCCGCGCACGCCCCAGGGCCCGTTGGGATCGGCGTACTCGAGGATCAGAGGCCTGACCCGATCAGGCACGTCAAGCACCGTTGGGATCAGATAGGTCGAGAGGTGCGGCGTCAGCACACGCCCGTCGCGCATCACGAAGTTCTCGAGCACGGCATAGCCGGCGGCCTGTACGACGGCGCCTTCGATCTGTCCGGCGACCTGTTGCGGATTAATGGCTTTGCCCACGTCGTCGGCACAGAGGACCTCGAGCAGATGCACCTGGCCGGTTTCGAGATCCACTTCGAGGTCGACAACCTCGGCAACATAGCCGTAAGCGAAGTTGGGATCGCCGTGGCCGGTTTCGTCATCGATGCCGGTGGTCGTTGGCGCCCGATACTTGAACGTCGCGACAGCGGGCCGCTCTTCTTCATCCCATTTCTTGCGCGCGGCTTCGGCAGCGCCCTTGACGGCGTTTCCGGCCATGTACGTCAGGCGCGACGCCGACGCGCTGCCCGAGTCGCCGCTTGTCGCTGTGTCGCTGACGATCATCTCGACCCTATCGAAAGACACTCGCGCGCCCTCGGCCGCCATCTGCGCGAAGGCGGTGTGCGCTCCCTGGCCGCAGTCGGCGCCGGCCGCATAGACCCTCACGCGCTCGATGTCGCCGTCTCCGACGATCTCGACCCGCGCCGTCGAGGTTTCGTTTGCTCCGAACGAGAAGCCGATGTTCTTAACCGCACACGCGAAACCGCGACCGCGACGCAGATGCGGTGCCGACGCCTGCGGGCGCGTGCGCTCCGGATCCCACTTCGCCTCGCGCGCGCAGTCGGCGATGACCTGCTTGATGGTCACGCCTTTCGGCCCGCGTGTGCCGACTGACCAGATCGACTCGTCGGTCAGCGCGTTCTTCAGCCGGATCGCCACAGGGTCGAGGCCGAGGGCGGCGGCGAGTTTGTCCATTTGCATCTCGGCCGCGAACGTGGACTGCGGTCCGCCGAAGCCGCGGAAGGCACCGCCCGGAACGTTGTTGGTCGCGACAGTCCTGGCGTCGACGGCGACATTCGGCACCTCGTAGGCGCTCGTGGCCGCCAGCGTGGCATTGCCGAGCACTTTCGGCGACGTGTACGCGTAAGGCCCGGCATCGCTGACGATGTCCGATTCGATGGCGACCAGGGTGCCGTCACGTTTGGCGCCCCATTTGGTGCGGATGCGGAAGGCATGGCGCTTGTGGTGCCCGACGATCGACTCCTCGCGCGACCAGATGATCTTGACCGGTCGCCGCAGCTTCAAAGCCGCCAGAGCCAGCACGATCTGGATCGACATATCCTCGCGTCCGCCGAACGCGCCGCCGATGGCCGGGTAGATCACGCGGATCTGTTCGGGGGGCAGCGCCAGGCTGTGCGCGATCTGGAGCTGATCTTCGTGTGTCCATTGTCCGGCGACCTTGACGGTGATCCGGCCTTCGTCGTCGATGTAGCCCAGCCCGGCTTCGGGCTGCAGGTAGGCGTGCTCCTGCATCGGCGTGTGGTACTCGCCTTCGATGATGACGTCGCACTCGGCCCAGGCCGCCGCCACGTCGCCTTTGCGAATGCGATAGCTCTTGAAGACGTTTCCGGGCGCGCTCGGCACGATCTGCGGGGCGTCGGGCTCCATGGCCGCGTCGATGTCGGTGATCACAGGCAGGTCCTGCCACTCGATCTCGATCAACGCGCGAGCGTCAGCGGCGGCCTGCTCAGTCTCGGCGATCACCAGCGCGACCTGGTCGCCCACGAACCTGACGATGTCGGCGCCTTCGATGCCGGACCCGGGCCCGCACAAGACCGGCTGGTCGGGCGTGCCCAGGCCATAGCCGTTGACCGGCACATCCCTGGCTGTCAGGACGGCCACCACGCCGGGATAGGCTTCGGCGCGCGACGTATCGATCTTGAGGATGCGAGAGTGCGGCCGGCCGGCGAACAGGATCTTCATCCAGAGCTGGCCGGGCATGTCGATGTCGCCGGGATAAGCAGCGGCGCCCCTGACCTTGGAGACGGCATCAATGCGAATGTGAGACTGACCGATCGCGTTCATACCGGTGTGTTCCCCCCAGGGATCTCGCTCAATCGGCGGCGACGGGAGAGGCAGCGTCGGCCGCGCGTTCGATCGCGGCCAGGATCTTGTAGTACCCGGTGCAGCGGCACAGGTTACCGGTGACGGCCTGAAGGATCTCGGCTCGCTCCGGCTTCGCGCGCTCCTCAAGTAACTTCGCGCCGGCCATCACGAAACCCGGTGTGCAATAGCCGCACTGCACGGCGCCTTCATCCACGAAAGCCTGCTGCAGAGGATGCAGGGCGGTTTCAGTGGAGAGACCTTCGATCGTGGTGATGGTGGCGCCTGAGGCGCGGCCAGCCGGGACGAGGCAGGCCATCACCGCGAGGCCGTCGAGGAAGACCGTGCAGGCGCCGCACTCGCCTTCGGCGCAGCCTTCTTTCGTGCCTGGCAGGCCGGCGTCCTCGCGCAGGAGTCTGAGCAAGGTCTTGTGCTGAGCGTTTGCAAAGGAGCGCCGCTGGCCGTTGATGGTGGTCTCGATGACGTCGGTCGTCAGGCTGGGCGGCGCGGACGGCTGCGCCACGGCCAGTTGAACCGGGCGTTCGGGCAGGCCCCCGCGTTCCGTGCCTGTGGCGATGCCGCGCAGGGCGCGGCCGACCGCGACAGCCACCAGCCGACGTCGGTAGTCGGCGCTGGCGCGAACATCGTCGATGGGCCTGGCGGCTTGTTGCGCCAGCCTGGCGGCCTGGCGAATGACCTCATCCGTCAGCGTCGCGCCGACCAGGGCCCGCTCCGCATCGGGGCAGCGGATGATCGTCGGGGCGACGGCGCCCAACGCGATCCGGGCCGTGGTGACCCGACGCTCGCCGTCAAGCGTCACCAGCACCGCGGCGTTGATGAGCGAGATCGCCTGGGCGCGACGCAGCGCCATCTTCACGTACATGCTGCGTGTGGCTACTGGGTCAGGTGCATCAAACGCGATGTCGATCAATATCTCATCGGGCGTCATCACACTGCGCCGAACGCCGGTGTAGAACTCAGCCAGCGGCACCACGCGCTCTCCGCGCTGTGACATCAGGGTCACCGACGTGTTCAAAGCTGCCAGAGGCGTGATCGTGTCGTTGGCCGGCGAAGCCGTGATCAGGTTGCCTGCCACAGTGGCCCGGTTGCGGATCTGAGGCGCTCCAACTTCCCAACACGCCTGCGCCAGGGCCAAAGCCCGCTGCTGGATTAATGAAGAAGCGGCGACAGCGTTGTGAGTGGCGAGTGGTCCGATATGGATGCGGTCATCATCTCCCAATGCGATCCGATCAAGTCCGGGCACCCGCGACAAATCGACCAGGGTGGTGACGCCCTTGCGGACGCCGCGCTCGATCTCGAGGATGATGTCCGTCGCACCCGCGATGACGCGAGCACTGCCGGGTTCGCCGGCCAGGGCATCGACAGCTTCAACCAGGGACTTCGGAGTCAGATAACGCTGCCACATAGGTTCTCAGCGCGAGAGCATGGTGAGGAACAACCGGATGGGATCGACCGTCACGGTCTTCGACACGGTCTGGCTATTGGTCGGATTGGTGGCGGTCACGGATACGGTGTGGTTCCCCAGGGTGGAGAAGGTCAACTGCGGCGACGAGCCTGAAGCGACAGGTACGCCGTCGATCTGCCAGCTGTAGGTGATGCTCGCCCCGGTCGACACGGTTGCCGAGAAGTCGGTCGGCGTCCAGACCGTCGCGGAGTCCGGCCCGACGATGGCAAGACCGGTAACGGCCTCATTCGCGATCGTCACCGGCACCGTGATGGAGGCCGTGCTGACCAGGTTGGTCGCCGTCACCACAGCAACATAGCTCCCGACCGCGGCATAGGCGTGGGTCGGCGTCGCGCCGCTTCCAGTGGCTCCATCGCCGAAACTCCACTCGTACGACACGTTTGAGCCGGTCGAAACGGTGGCCGTGAAGGCGACGGGCACCGCAGGCATCTGCGTTCCGTTGGTCTCTACGCTCAACCCCGAGACCGCCTGATAAATCTGAATCGAAGCGGTGCCTGTGTTGTCGGAAGGGATGAGATCGTTGGTGACCGATGAGATGGTGGCGGTGTTGACGATTGTCGCATCGACGGCCACCGGAGAACGAACCGATACAGAGACCGTGATCGTGCCGCCGGCTCCTGGCGTCAGATCCGCGACGCTCCAGGTATACGGCGAGCCTCCCTGCGGCGTGATCGACGCACCACTGGACGTGTAGCTCTGATTGGTGAAGACGGCCGTGTCGATCTGGTCCGTGATCGACACGCCGGTCATGGTGGCGTTCCCGGTATTAGTGTATTGAAGGGTGAACGTCACGGCCGTGCCTGGGCCCGCGATCGTTGGCGAGACCGTCTTGGTTAGGGCGAGGTTGGGGCCCTCGGTGTTCTCGTCGGCGCCGAGGTCGGGCGCGCCAAATAGGTTGCGCGGATCGCCGTCGATGTCCGTGGTGAGGCCGGTGACAACGCCCTGGTTGTAGGCGGCGCTGGACGCCTGGATGTGATAGTTGCGGCTGCCCGGCGCGACGAAGTTCGCGGCGCCTGTGACGGCTCCCGTCACTGTCGTGTTGCCCGTCGTCGTGACCGTTACGCTTGACCAAAGAACGGAATCGAGTCGGGCTGTCGCTGTGACTGCGTCAACGGCCACGGCCGTGGCGTAGCCATGAAAGATCGAGTTGGTCAGTGTGACGACGTCGTTGATGCCCAGGTCGCCCGCGTAGACCGATGTGCCGACTCCAGTGGTCTGGGAAGCAAAGGTGTTGTGTCGGCCGATCAACGTCGTGCCCGCGGTGTTGCGCAGCGCGACATCGCCGCCTTCGAGCGTCGACGCGTTGCCTCCAAAGATGTTGTTGTCCAGCGCAAGAGAGGCGGGTGACGAGCCCACAATCGACAGTGCCCCGCCGTGCGACGCCGCCGTGTTGGTCAACACAGTCACGCCCGACAGGCTCGACCCTCCGCCCATGACGAAAGCGCCGCCGTCGGACCCTGACGCCACATTGCCGGATACTGTCCCGCCAGTCATCGTCAGGGCGCCGTTGATCATGCCGCCGCCGCCGCGATTGCTGGAATTTCGCGCGATCAACCCGCCCGTGATGGCGGCGTCGCCGAACAAATAGGCCCCGCCACCTTCATAGACGCTCGTGTTTTCGACGAGCGTCGTGTCAGTCATCGTCAATGTGCCATCGACGAAGAAGGCCCCGCCGTAGCCCGTCGCGGAGTTGCTGCTGAAGAGAGCATTGCTGATGAAGGCATCCTGGAACGCATCCATGCCGCCGCCGCGTTCGGCCCCGGTGTTGTTGATGAACTGCGTCCCTGTGATCCAGATCGTCCCATGGGTGTTGATGCCCGCGCCGAAGCAGTTCGAGCCGCTGCAGCTGTTGTTCTCGAACTTGCCACCGGTCAGGATGACGTCATGAATCGAGAAAGCGCCGCCGGAGAAGTAGCCGGTGTTGTTGGTGAACACGGTATCTTGAGCCGTCAGCGTTCCGGAGCCATTGACGTGCAAGGCGCCGCCGAAGCAGTTGACGCCTGTGCAGGAATTGTTGTTGAAGGTAACGCGGGTCAGGCCAATGCTGCTGAGCGAATAGACGCCGCCGCCACTACCGGCCGCCGAGTTGCCCTGGATCGTGACATCGGTGAGCACCAACGGGCTTGCCGTGCTGACGTAGATCGCAGCCCCGTTCGAGATGACGCCGGTCGAGATGAGGCCGTTGGAGACCGTGAAACTGACGATCGTCGTCGGCGAGTTTGCCTGGATCTCGATGCCACGTCGGGCGTTCTCAGCATCGATGGTGCTGGTGCCGCCTTGAGTCGTGAAGCTGGAGTTCCAACCGCCGGAGAGGTTCACGGCCCGCGTGGCCGTAATGACATTCGGCCCGGTGCCCGTGTATGTGCCTGTCGCGACGTAGATCGTGTCGCCTGCCGAGGCCAGGTCGAGCGCGTCCTGTATGGTGTTGCAGGGTGATGACGGCGACGAGCAGGTGCCGCCCGATCCGGCGCTGCCGTCCACATACCAGGGACCCGCAGCGCGCGCTGCTGGTGGACGGGCGATGACGAGCACCAGCGCCGCCAGCCCGAGCCCGATCACGCAGGCAATCAAGAGCAAGTATGGACGACGCGCCTGCATCAATCGCTGTTGAACAAAGTCCGAAGGTCGACGCAAATATAGGGAGGAGAAGAGTTTTGTCATGCTATTCAGCGCGTGGCCCAACTCCTGCGGCTGATTTTCCCCTCGCAGGAAGGCGCGAACGCGAATTAAGATACTACCGCAATTCGTCGAAATTGCATGACATCCACCAGTCCCTGGTCCGAAATACGGAGCTCAGGGATAACGACGAGAGCTAACAAACTTAATTGCATGTTGGCGTTGTGCAAGGGGCAGCCACAGGCCCGATACTCCGCGAGGACGGCCTCCGTTTTAGCGGCCACCACGTCGGCCCGCTCGGTCGACATCAGCCCCGCGATGGGCAGTTCGACGACGGCGCGCACTGAGCCTTCGCGAGCCACGAGCATGCCGCCTTCGCAGTCCGCGAGGGCGTTGGCAGCCATGGCCATGTGGGCGTCATCGGTGCCGACGACGAGCATGTGGTGCGAATCATGGGCAACCGTCGACGCGATGGCACAGGGCCTGTCGAATCCAAATCCTTGCACGAAGCCCACTTGTACTTGACCCGTTCCTCCGTGGCGTTCGACGAGGGCCACCTTGTAGATGTCCTGGCGGGAGTCCCCGTGCACCCATCCATCGACGGCCGTGAGGGTGGCCGTCACGTGTCGGGTCGGTGCCTGATTCTCGATGATGCCGATGACGTGCGCCGTGACGTGGCCTGTGGCGGGCTTTCCTTCGGGAACGGGCACAGCGAAGTCGGCGGCCGACAGGGCCCTGCCCAGATGCACCGAGTGCTTGACCTCCTGCGGGTAGTCGAAGGTAGGCAGATCAGTGAGCCAGGCACCGTTCTCGGCGATCACATCCCCGCCCGAAAGGACAAGCTCGGCCTGGAAGTCAACAAGGTCGCGCGTCAAGACAATGTCGGCGTAGCGCCCGGGCGCGATCAGACCGACGTCGCGGCTCACGCCGAAATGCTCGGCGGTGTTGATCGTCATCATCTGCAGCGCCGTGATCGGCGCCAGGCCCTGCGAGATCGCATGCCGGAGCACGCGGTCCATATGGCCTTCGTTGACCAGCGTGCCCGAGTGTGAATCGTCGGTGCAAAGAATGAAGCGGCGCGGATCCAGGCCGTTTTCCGTGACGGCCTTCACCTGGGTCGCCACGTCATACCAGGCCGAACCGAGGCGCAACATCGGGCGCATGCCCTGGCGGGCGCGCATGATCGCGTCTTGCACGCGGGTGCCTTCGTGGTCGTCTTCGGGGCCGCCCGCGACATAGCCGTGGAACGCAATCCCGAGATCGGGCGATGCGAAGTGTCCGCCGATGGTCCGGCCGGCGCGCATCGTCTCGGCCATCTCAGCGTGCAGGTTCGGCTCGCTCCCGAACACGGCCGGGAAGTTCATGACCTCCCCGAGGCCGATGATGCCCGGCCAGGTCATGGCTTCGCGGACCTCATCTGGACCGATGGTCGCGCCGGGCGTCTCCAACCCCGGCGCAGAGGGAACGCATGACGGCATCTGCACCCAGACGTTGACGGGCTGCAGCGCCGCCTCGTCGACCATCAGGCGCACGCCTTTCAGGCCGAAGACGTTGGCGATCTCATGCGGGTCGACGAACATGCCGGTCGTGCCACGAGGGCCGACGGCGCGCACGAACTCGGTCAGCGTCACCATGCCTGACTCGACATGCATGTGCGCGTCGAGCAAGCCCGGCGTCATGTAGCGGCCAGCCGCGTCGATCACGCGCGTCTCGGGTCCGATCGTGTGGCCCGCATCAGGGCCCACGTAGGCGATGCGCGATCCCTTGATGGCGATGTCGGTGTCCGGCAAGATCTCGCCGGTTTGGACGCAGGCCCACCGTCCATGCTGGATCACCAGATCGGCCGGGACGCGCCCCATGGCGCAGTCGACGAGTTCGCGCGACACGGCGTGCCAGGGTTGTCGAGACGGCATGATGTTTCCTTGGAGGAGAGATCGGAGGAGGGCGGTGAGATAGGTCCCTCTTTCCTTCTCCGTTCTCCGCCTTATGCAGCGTAGCGTTCCCAGACCTTGGCCGCCAGTTCGCGGCTGCGGGCCGTGATGGCGGCTTCGTCCAGGAAGAGCAATTGGCGATCCTTCATCAGCAGCTTGCCGGCCGCGATCGTGGCCGTGACGGCCGACGGCTCAAAGCCGAAAAGGATGTGCCAGGGCAGGTTGCCGGCGGTCATCGGCGTGATGGGATGGTAGTCCACCAGGATCACGTCGGCGAAAGCGCCCGGCGCCAACACGCCGATGCGCGCGGCCGGGAAGAATTGGCCGGCCAGCGCCGCGTTGTTCGTGACGGCCATCTCGGTGATGGTGTAACCACCGGCCCGGCGTGGGTCGCGGTGCGAGGCCTTGTGGAGCAGATAGGCGGCCTTCCACTCTTCCCACATCGCGTTCGAAAAGCCGTCGTTGCCAAGGCAGACCTTGATCCCGGCGCGCAGCAGCCCTTCGATCTCGGCAGCGCCCACGGCGTTGTTCATGTTCGAGCGCGGCTGGTGCGTCACCCAGGTGCCTGTATCGCGGATCAGCAGGGCCTCGCGAGCGTCGATATGGACGCAATGCGCCGCGATGCTGGCCGGCCCAAGGATGCCGTGCCGCGCCAGCCGATCGACAGCGCGCAGACCGCTGCGCTTGATGCTGTCGTACTCGTCGGACTCGTGCTCGGCAACGTGGATGTGGAAGCCGCCGTCATGCTCGGCCCGACAGGCATCCAGCGTCTCGGCCGAGAGCGACAGCGATGCGTGCAGCCCGAACGTGGCCGCCTGGTTCGGCCTGTCCTTCACCGCCTTGAGGAAGCGCAGGTTCTCGTGGATGCCGGCGCGCATGCGTTCCGGGCCGTCGCGGTCGGTGACCTCGTAGCACAAACAGGCCCGCAGGCCGGCCTGATCGACGGCGTCGGCGATCACGTCGAGCGAGCCGTCGATGGCGTTCGGCGAGGCGTGATGGTCGATGAGCGTCGTCGTGCCGTGCTTGACGGCGTCGACCAGGCACACCAGTGCCGAGTAGCGCACATCGTCGAGCGTCAGCGCCTTGTCGAGCTTCCACCACAACCGCTCGAGGATCTCGGGGAAATCTTTCGGCGCGTCACCCGGGATGGCCATGCCGCGCGCGAAGGCACCGTAGAAGTGCGTGTGCGCGCAGATGTTGCCCGGCATCGCGTACTGGCCGCCCGCATCGAGCACTTCGGCCTCCGGATGCGCGGCCCTCAACGTCGCCGAGGGTCCGATCTCGACGATGCGGTCGCCTTCGATGTACAACCCCTGATCCGGGACAATCTGGTTGTTCTCACCCCAGGTGATCAAGGTGGCGTTGGTGATGAGCATGGGGCTCCTTGGAGCGACCGCAGACGGCGAACGGCGGACCGCAAGTTAGGCGACTTTCATTTGAAAGTCGCTGGCTGCGGTCGGCGGTCTGCTATCTGCCGTCCCTATGGCACAATCCACGTCCCGGTCTCGCCGGCCAGGGCGCGGCCGATGTTTTCCGGGTTGGTGATCAGTGCCTGCTTGCCGCCGGCTTCGAGGTACCAGATGATGGCCTGGACCTTGGGGGCCATCGAGCCCTTGGCGAAGTGCTTGCCCTCGGCCAGCAATTGCTTGGCTTCGGCCAGCGTGATCCTGTCGAGCCACTGCTGATCGGGCTTCCCATAGTTCAGCGCGACCTTCTCGACGGCGGTGGAGATCAGGAACAGATCGGCGTTGATCGAGCGCGCCAGCTGGCTGCTGGCGTAATCCTTGTCGATCACGGCCGCGATGCCGTGGTAGTTGCCCTGGCCATCGTCGACGACCGGGATGCCACCGCCACCGACTGTGATGACCACGACGCCCGAGTTGAGGAGCGCCGTGACAGTGTCGAGCTCGACGACTTCTTTCGGCAGCGGCGAGGCGACGACGCGGCGCCAGCCGCGTCCCGCGTCCTCGACCACCGACCAGCCCAGTTCGCGTTCGCGGCGTTTGGCCTCGGCCTCGTCCATGAACCCGCCGATTGGCTTCGAGGGTTTGGCGAAGGCTGGATCGTCGCGGTTGACCAGCACCTGTGTGATCACTGTCGCGACGTTCTTCTTGATCCCGCGCTGGAATAGCTCGTTTTGCAGGGTTTGTTGCAGCGCGTAGCCGATGGCGCCCTGGCTGTCGGCGCCGCAGACGTCAAGCGGCACTTCGTGCATGCCTTCCACACGAGCCGCGATCTCGGATCGGCGCAGGATGAACCCGACTTGCGGTCCATTGCCATGCCCGATGGCCACATCCCAGCCGGCTTCGATCATGTCTGCGATGTGATGGGTGGTCTCCTTGGCGGCCTGGTACTGATCTTCGACGGTCTGGTGCTTGGAGTCCTTGATCAGGGAATTGCCTCCAATGGCGACGACGGCGACCTTCTTCTGGGACATCTGGGTCTCTCCAAAGGGTTCGGATGATGGCATCAAGCTCAGCGAAAAGCGCAGCGCTGGCAACGGGCCCGAATCATTTGGGGCTGGGCGATGGCTCCACCCAGCCCCATGGGTGTTGTCAGGACATCGTCAACGCCATCACGGCTTTCTGGGCGTGCAGGCGATTTTCGGCTTCGTCGTACACAACCGAGTGCGCTCCGTCGATGACCTCGTCGGTCACTTCCAGGCCGCGATCGGCCGGCAGGCAGTGCATGTAGATGGAGTCGTCCTTGGTCAGGTCCATTCGACGCTGATCGGTGATCCACGAACGATACTTCTCGATCAGGGCCTTGCCTTCGTCCTTGGCGGTGGTGGTCACCAGCGGTCCCCACGACTTGGGGTAGACGACGTCGGCATCCTTGAAGGCCTCGTCCATGTTGTCGGTCACTTCGAAGCCGACCTTGTACTTGCGCGCGTTCTCCTGCGCCATGTCCATGATCTCGGGCATGAGCTTGAACTCCGGCGGATGCGCCAGGACGACGTCACAGCCGAAGCGCGTCATCTGCAGGATCAGCGACTGCGGCACCGAGATCGGCTTGCTATACGACGCGGCGTAGGCCCACGAGACCACGACCTTCTTGCGGCGCAGGTCGCGGCCCTTCTTCTCGATGATCGTCATCAGGTCCGCCAGGCACTGGAACGGGTGGTAGACGTCGCACTGCATGTTGAGGATGGGTGCGCGGCTGGCCCGGGCGACTTCGTTCTCGTACTTGTTCCCGAACTGCCAATCGCACTGGCGGATCGCCATGCCATCGTAGTAACGACCGAGGATCTCGCCGATTTCCTTGGCGGTGTCGCCATGCGAGATCTGCGTGGTCTCCGAGTCGATGAAGGCGGCGTGCCCGCCGAGCTGCGCCATGCCGGCCTCGAACGAGCCACGCGTGCGCGTGCTTGTAAAGAAGAAGAGCATCGCAAGCGTCTTGTCGCGTAGCAGGGCGTGCGGCTCGCCCAGGGCCCGCTTGCGCTTCAGGTCCCAGGCAACATCCAGGACGGTCTCGACTTCTTCTTTGCTGAAGTCGAGGTCGCCGATGAAGTCGCGGCCACGGAAGTTGGTTTGCATGAGAGAGACTCCTTGACAAATGGTTCAGCGGGCCGCGCGCATTTCCGGGTGCGCCCGTGCTCCGCGATCATGTGAACTCAGCCCTTGAGCAGCCCGGGCAGGAGCGCGTAGAACTCGGTCGCCTTGACGACGTCGTCGAGCGATACCGAGTCGTTGACGGTGTGAGCCGTGACTTCGTCGCCAGGGCCGAAGCCGATCGACGGGATGCCGGCCTTCCCGGCCCAATAGATGCCGTTCGTCGAGAAGTTCCACTTGCTGCTGGCGGCGTCGGGAAGTCCAATGGCCTTGCGGGCCTCCACGCCGGCCTTCACCAGCGGATGATCCTCAGGATAGGCCCAGGCCGGGAAGTACTTGTCGACGGGGAAGACGAAGCCAGTGTAGGACGGCTCGTCATAGAACATCTCCTCGACCGTGACCGAGTCGCGGAATTCCGGCGCGATAAGGTCGCGCACCTGCTGGATGGCCGCGTTCTTGTCCTCGCCGAATGTGAGGCGACGGTCGATGTAGAGCACGGCCTCGTCGGGCACAGCGTTGATCGACGGGGTCTGGACGTGCAGGTCGCTGCACGTGATCTTGCCGTGGCCCAGGAACTCGTGGTCGCCGAGCTTGGGCTCGAGGTCGCGCACGCCGGCGATGACCGACAGCAGCTTGTAGAGCGCGTTGTCGCCCAGGTGGTTGCTGGCGGCGTGGGCGCTCTTGCCCTTCGCCACGACCTTGATTTCCACGCGGCCTTTGTGCCCGCGATAGACGAGCATGCGGGTCGGCTCGCCGATCACGACGAAGTCCGGGCGCACCTTGGGGTCCACCTCGACGAAGGTGTTGGGCGCGATGCCGTCGCACCACTCCTCCATGTTGCCGAAGTAGTAAGCGGTCCAGCCGTCGAGCAGGCCCAGATCGCGGGCCAGCGCCAGGCCGTAGATCATGCCGGGCGTGCTGCCCTTTTCGTCGCAGGCGCCGCGGGCATAGAGCACGCCGTCCTCGACCTTGCCCTGGAACGGGTCCCAGCTCCAGGCGGACGGATCGCCGATGCCGACGGTGTCGATGTGCGAGTCATAGACCAGCACTCGCGGACCGTTGCCGATCCGGCCGATGGTGTTGCCCATCTTGTCGAAACGGATCTCGTCGTAGCCGAGCTTCTTCATCTCGGTCTGGATGCGCTCGCCAACCGGCCCGATCTGCGACTCCATCGACGGGATCGCGCAGATCTCGCGCATGAACTTCACAATCGTGTCGCGCTGGGCCGCGACCTGGGCCTGGATCTCGGAAACGGGTAGGGTCATGATGTCCTCAAGAGACGGCGGACCGCAGACCGTGGACCGTGGATGGCGCTTCTTTGGCGAAGGCGCCCACCGCTGTCCGCGGTCTGCCGTCTGCGGTCACATCGTCGCAAACGTGTCGATCATCAGATACGGATCAGCCATCGGGTAAAGGATCGGGCAGGTGGCGCCGCGATTGATGTACTCCTGGACCTTGGCGCGAGCTTCCTCGGGCGTGCCGGTGGCCGAGATCTTGAGCACGAACTCGTCGGGCACATACTGCATGGCCTCGTGGATCTGCTCCTTGGTCGCCGGCCAGCCGAGGATCGATTGGACCTTCTTGACGATGTCCTCGCCCACGCCCGAGGCCTTGGCGATGTGCGGCTGCTGCGCCAGGTACTGGGTGAGCAGCACCTTGGCGGCTTCGATGGCCTTCTTGCGGTCGTTGTCGACCGAGCACACGACGAGTTGCGGCCTGTCGAGGTCGTCGACGCGGCGCCCGGCCTTCTTGGCTCCCTTGTCGAGGAGCTCCATGGCCTTGTCGTTGTATTCCGGCGGCACGCAGTAGTTGAGCACGCAGCCGTCGGCGATCTCGCCGGTCATCTCCATCATCAGGTCGCCGGTCGCGCCGATCATGATCGGCACGTTGCGCGGTTCGCGCCGTCCGTGGACGACGTCGAGCTCGATGCCCTTGACCTTGTGGAACTCGCCGTTGTAGGTGACGTTTTCCATGCGTAACAGCCGACGCATGACCTCGATCGTCTCGCGCATCGCCAGCAGCGGCTTGCGGCGTTCGATGCCGACGTTGGCCGCCAGCGGGTCCCACCAGGCGCCGATGCCGCAGATGATGCGGTCCGGGGCGAGGTCGTCGAGGGTCAGGAAGGTCGCAGCCAGCAGGCCGATGTTACGGGTCCAGTTGTTGATGACGCCCGAGCCGACCTTGATGCGCTTGGTCGAGGCCGCGAAGGCCGCCATCGGCACGATCGCGTCGCGCACCAGCCGGCTCTCCGCCTGCCAGACCGCCTCGAAGCCCTTCTCCTCAGCGTACTGCGCGTACTTGATCCCATCTTGAAGCGAATGCGCATCCTGCAGATACAGTGCCACGCGTTGAGTCATCTTGTGTCCTCCGCTGGTTCGTTATTGGCTAGCGGATTCCTTGCCACGAATTACACGAATTTGGGCGAATTGGCACGAAATCCAATCATTGCGTCTTCGTGCCAATTCGTAAGCATTCGTGTATTTCGTGGCAAATCTCCGGTTCATGGTTCAGGCGCGCAGTTCTTTGATGCGCTTGTCCATTTCGGGCACGAGCGCCTGATGGGATTCCCACCAGGCCGGATCTTTCTGGGCGTCGAGCTCCTCGACGGTCTTGCCCTGCTGCTCCACCCAGGTGTAGTACTTCAGGTTGTGCCACTGCCGGCGCATGTCGGGCGTGCCGTCCTTGATCCAGTCGGTCTTCTGGCCGTGGAAGATGCCCTCGACATAGGCCGCCGTGCGCGCGTCGTCGACGGCGCCGTACGTCTCGGCCATCGCCTTCATCACCGAATGGTATCGATCGATGGCGTCGGTGCAGATCGTGACAATGACGTCCTTCTTGCCGAGCTGGTAGTGCTTGGCGGTCTTGATTGCACCGAGGACGTTGCAGACGCCCGAGATGCCGAAGATCGTGCCCAGCCGGCGCGCCAATTCAGCGTCGACGCCATAGTGCTTCACCAGGGCTTCCTGGCCGGCCTCGTCGCTGAGGATTTGCAGGCCCTTCTTGCACTCGATGTCGTCGAGGCACATGATCGCATCCATGTTGAGGACGTTGTGGATCCAGGTGACATGCTTGTCGCCGATGCCCTGGATGTCGTGGCCGCCGTAGCCGTTGTTGTAGAGCGTCGGGCACTGGGTCGGCTCCAGGCCCACGATCCTGCAATCGCTGAAGACCTGCTTGACCCGGTCGCCGGCCGCGATCGTGCCGGCGCTGCCCATGGCCGAGCAGAACGCCGCGATGCTGCCGTCGCCGACGCCGCGCGCTCTCAGGTCCGCCGCCAGTTCGACGATGGTGTTGCCGGTCACGTGGTAGTGGAACCGGTAGTTGCCCATCACCTCGAACTGGTTGAGGATCCGGATCTTCGGATCGCGGCGCAGTTCCCAGGTCTTGTCGTAGATCTCCTTGACGTTCGACTCGACGCCGACTGTCTTGATGACCGTGCCGCCATAGCTCTCGATCTTGTCGAAGCGCTCCTGGCTCATGCCCTCGGGCAGCACGATGATCGACTTCGCGCCGACGCGTCCGCCGACCCACGCGCCGCCGATGCCGTAGTTGCCGGTGCTCGGCCAGACGACTGTGTGCTGGTTGACGTCGACGCGCCCGAAGACGATCTCCTCGGCCAGCACCGAATAGGCCGCCCCGACCTTGTGTGCGCCGCTCGGGAAGTCGCGGCCGAACATCACCACGATCTCGGCGTCGACGCCGGTCAGCTCGCGCGGCAATACTTCGTATTTGATCGCGTCGTCGGGGCCGCGCCAGGTGATGTTGTAAAGGTTGACGGGGTCGAGCGGCGCGTTTTTGAGCGCTTCGACAGCCCGACGCCGGGTGGCAGGGTCGATCGCGCCGGGGTGGAGCATTTCTTCGAAAGTCGGTCCGAGGATGGGTTGCGTCATGGCATGTGTCCGATGTTTGAATTTACTCGGTCTGTCGAGTCCCCGCCATCATCAAGCCGAGCGACTCGGCGGTGGCGGTCGCCGCGTCGACCACGCCCATCAGCCGGCCCTCGAACATCACGGCGATGCGATCCGAGAGCGCGCGGATCTCGTCGAGGTCTTCGGAGATGAGCAAGGTGGCCGTCCCGGCGGAGCGTTGTTCGAGCAGACGATGGTGAATGTACTCACTGGCGCCGATGTCGACGCCGCGGGTGGGTTGGGCCGCGATGATCACCGAGGGTTTTCGGCAGAGCTCGCGCGCCAGGATCAACTTTTGGATGTTCCCGCCCGACAGGTTCTTGATCGGCGTGTCGCTCGTCGGCGTCTTGACGGCGTAGTTCGTGATCAACTCCTGCGTGTGCCGGGCGATGGTCTTGAAATCGAGCAGGGTCTGATGCGAGTAGGGCGCGTGGCCATGGTCGCAGAGGATGGCGTTCTCGAGGACGCTGAAGTCTTTGATCACGCCGGTGCGCATGCGTTCCTCAGGGATCGCGCACTGGCCGGCTGCGATCCGGTCGCCGGGTGAAGCGTGTGTGACGTCCTTGCCGTTGAGCGACACACTGCCCTTGCTCGGTTTGCGCAAACCCATGAGCACCTCGGCCAGCTCGCGCTGGCCGTTGCCTGAGACACCGGCAAGGCCGACGATCTCGCCGGCGCACACGGAGAGCGAGAAGTCGCGCACGGCGTCGGTTCCCCGGTCGCCGACGGCCCAGAGGTTCTGGATCACGAGGCGCTCGTTGCCGGGCTTCGCCGGCGGCCGGTCGTACTGCAGGAGCACGTCGCGGCCGACCATCAGGCGGGCCAGCTCGGCGCGCGTCATCTCGGCCGTCGGGTAGGTGCCGACCACGCGACCGTCGCGCAACACCGTCACGCGATTGCTGAGCGCCAGCACCTCGTGCAATTTGTGCGAGATAAAGATGAGAGCATGTCCGTCCGCGGCCATCTGGCGCAGGGTGACGAACAACTCCTGCGCCTCCTGGGGCGTCAACACCGCCGTTGGCTCGTCCAGGACGAGCAGTGCGGCGCCGCGGTACAGGGCTTTGAGGATCTCGACCCGTTGTTGCTCACCGACCGACAGCTGCCAGACCACGGCGTTGGGATCGACCTTGAGGCCATAGCGCTCGGCCAGAACCCGAATGCGCTCGGCCACCCGATCCAGATCGAGCCGTGGCCCGCGCGACGAGGGCAGGCCAAGTGCCACATTCTCGGCCACGGTCAGCGAGGACACCAGCATGAAGTGCTGATGGATCATGCCGACCCCGGCCTTGATTGCGTCCGCGGGCGAGTGGAATGTCTGCGGCTGGCCGTTGATCAGGATCTGGCCCGAGTCTGGCCGATACAGCCCGTACAGCTGCCGCATCAGCGTGCTCTTGCCGGCCCCGTTTTCGCCGAGCAGAGCGTGCACCTCGCCGGCGCGCACATCGAAGCTGACGCAGTCGTTCGCCAGTACGCCAGGAAAGCGTTTGACGATGTCGACCATGCGGAGGTCGCGCAGGGCAATGCGGGTCGGGGTGGTCATGTGGGCGTCAGGTGTCAGGCGTCGGGCGTCAGAAGTTGATCGGTCGACATGGGCATCGGCGTCGGTGTCAGGCATCTGGGTTTTCTTCCCTGACGCCTGACACCTGACGCCTGACGGCCGTTACGGCAACGGCTTCACCGAACCGTCATTGATGCCTGCGATCGCGGCGTCGGCGGCGGCCTTGGCCTCGGCCGGCACTTCGACCTTGTCGTTGTAGGCGATCACCAGACCGGCGTTCTTGAAGGTGAGGGTGTAGGACTTGCCACCCATCACGCCCGCCAGATGGCTGGCGATCATGTCTTTGATGATGCTGGTCCAGTCGTAGACCTGGCTGGCCACGACCGAGTCGGGCGCCAGGAAGGTCTGATCCCACTGCGTGCCGAACCAGAACGCGCCCTTCTCCTTGGCCACGCCGATGGCGCCGACCACGGACTGCGACGAGCCCGTCAGCATGTCAGCGCCGGCGGCCACGTGGGTCTCGGCGGCGGCCGACATCAACGACACGTCCGAGAACGAGCCGGTGTAGGTCACGTTGACCTTGATGCCGGGCTTGGCCGTCTCAGCGCCGAACTTGAAGCCGTCGACGTAGAGCTTGGCGTCACCGGCCTCGACCGGGCCGCTGATGCCGATCACGCCCGACTTGGACATCAGGGCCGCTATCGTGCCCAGGACGTAGCCGCCTTGCTGGGCCTCGGCCTGATAGGCGAAGACGTTGGTGATGCCCTGAGCCTGGAAGGTGTCGAGCGACGTGCCCCAGGCAAAGCTGGTCTCCGGGAACTCCGGCGCGATCTGCGCCAGCGACGTCCCATACTGCGAACCGTGGGCGATCACGAGGTCGTAGCCCTGGCTGGCGTAGTCGCGCAGCGCCGCCGCGGCATCGGGCACCTTGAACATGCCCTCGGAGTACGCGATCTCCATGGCGGCGTCGCCGCCCATCTCGGCCTGGACCTTGAGCAGGCCTTCGTACATCGACTGGCTGAAGGCCATGTCTGTGGTCGAGCTGGGCATGACGATCGCCACGCGGAATTTCTCAGCGGGCAACGTCGGCTCCGGCGTGGCCGTCACCACCTGCACCTCCGGCGTCCCCTCGACGATCCGGGTCACTTCGATCACCTGCGGTTCTGCGGTTGGCGCTGGCGCCGCTGTCGGCGTCGCAGCAGGGGCGCAGGCCGCCAATAACATAGCGGCCACAGCAGCCAACCGGATTCGAGTCTCCATCTTGTTCATGTTCTCCCTCTCCTAAGGTCGTACATCATCTCATTCCGAATCGATTCCCCCGGGTTCGACGGTGATGGATGCGTCAGCGTCTAGGCAGACACGGATCGTGCGAATATCGATGCTCCTTTCTGTGGAGCGACCGCGTACCGCTGGCGGCGGTCGGCGGACCTGGCGTTTCAGGCGGCATGGGCGGAGCGAACCGCGGTCTGCGGTCCACCGTCCACGGTCCATTCACGCTTCCCCTCGCTCGAACGGCTTGGACAACGCTGCCGGTTGCTGCGCGCGCCGGACGGCGAACGCAAGGGCGATGATGGTCATCACGTACGGAAGCATGATGGCGATGTCAGACTCGATGGCGATGTCCTTCACCTGGATCCACAGCTGCAACGCGTTGACGAAGCTGAAGAGCAACGCGCCGCCCAACACGCCCCACGGACGCCAGCCGCCGAAGTACACGAGCGCCACGGCGATGAAGCCCTGGCCGTTCGTCATGTTCTCCTGAAACAGGTTGATCAGCGCGATCGAGAGCGACGCCCCGGCGATCCCGGCGAAGATGCCGCCAACCGAAACCGTCAGATAGCGGATCTTGCTCACGCTCACGCCGAGCGAGTCGGCCGCCGCCGGGTTCTGGCCGACAGCCCGGATCTTCAGGCCGAGCGTGGTGTGGTTCAGCACCCAGTGCGCCACGGGCACCATCAGGAACGCGCCGTAGACCAGCAGGTTGTGATTGAAGAGCGATTCCCCAACGTAAGGGATGTCGGCCAGGAGCGGGATCCGCAACGACGGGAAGCCGTCGATGGACTCGACGCCGCCCAGGGTTGTCTTGAAGAGCAGCGTCGAGAGGCCGAGCCCGAACAGGTGCAGACCGATGCCGCTGATGCCCTGCTCGGCGCGCAACGTCACGCTGATGAAGGCCATCAGCAGCCCCATCGCGCCGCCGACCAGGCCGGCCGCCAGGAGCCCCAGCCACAGATTGCCCGAGCGCGACGCCACGAAGAACGCCGCGTACGCGCCCATCAACATGATGCCCTCGACGCCGAGGTTGTACACGCCCGACCGCTGCGCGAAGGTTTCGCCGATGGCCGCGTAGAGATACGGCGTCGCCAGACGGATGCCCGAATACAGGATCCCGACCAGAACGGGTAGGGTGAAGAGCTCACTCATGGCGCCCCGCCTTCGCTGCCCGTCGGCGCATGATGTAATCGCTGCCGACGACGAACAACACCACGAGCCCCAGCAACGCGTCGATCAGGGCGTCTGGCACCTGAACGGTGCGCTGCATCTTGTCGCCGCCGACCAGGAGCCCGCCGAAGAGGATCGAGGCCGGGATCGCGCCAAGCGGATGCAGTTTGCCGAACAGCGCTGCCACGATGCCCGAGAAGCCGTATCCGCCTGACAGGCCCTCGAGCATGCGGTGCTGAACGCCCAGCACCTCGACGGCGCCGGCGAGCCCGGCAAAGGCGCCGCCCAGGACGAGCGACAGCATCTGGTACCGCTTCACCGGGATGCCGGCGTAGCGCGCCGCATCCGGGTTCAGGCCGACCGCCCTGATCCGATAGCCCACCGTCGTCCGCCACAGCAGGAAGAAGACGGCCACGGCCATCACCACGGCCAGGATCGCGCCGCCGTGGAGCAGGGTGCGCGGCACCAGACGGATCAGCCAGGCATCGGCCGGCAGGAGCGCCGACTGCGCGATGCGTGTGCCTGCCTCAACTTCCTTGGGATCGATCATGGGACCGCGCAGCAAGTAGTTGGCCAGCTGGATGGCGATCTGGTTCATCATGATCGTGCTGAGGATTTCGTTGACGCCCAGTTGGGCTTTCAACAGGCCGGGGACGAGGCCCCAGAGCGCGCCGCCAAGGACGCCGGCGATCAGCGCCGTCAACAGCAGCAGGAGTCCGGGTAAAGGAAGATACAGAGCCGCAGCCGAGGAGGCCAGCGCGCCGACGATCAGTTGCCCCTCGCCGCCGATGTTGATGACGCCGCCACGAAAGGCGATCGTGACGCCGAGCCCGACCAGCAACAGCGGAGTCGCCACCACCAGGGTCTGCGTGAATCCGGAGACGCTGCCGAAGGCGCCCTCGACCATCGACGCATACGC
Organism: Anaerolineales bacterium; assembly: GCA_044226485.1. Taxonomy (GTDB): domain Bacteria; phylum Chloroflexota; class Anaerolineae; order Anaerolineales; family UBA6663; genus UBA6663. The sequence continues at coordinate 284,055 of JBGAGY010000003.1, read as the reverse complement.
CTTGATCGGATCGACACCGAGGGCTATCAGCACGATCGCGCCAATCACAAGCGCCAGGCTGATGGCGACCAGCGGCACCAACGCACCCTGCACGCCCTGCAGGCGCCGTGCCCATCCCCCCCTCGCGGCGGCATGCGGAACCGCCGTCGTCGCTTCGGACATCGGGCCTCCCCTTGAAGGCGTCAGGCTTCAGGCGTCAGGCTTCAGTTGATGGCGACTCGCCAAACGAGTCGTGCATCCCCTGATGCCTGAGGCCTGGCGCCTGACGCCTTTTCAGCTGTTCTTCCCCGCCTTCAACGCCAGCAACAGACTGTCTTGATCGACGGGCAGCTTGTGCAGCCGCACGCCGCAGGCGTTGTACACGGCATTGGATACCGCGGCCAACGTCGGAATGCTCGCGATCTCACCGACGCCCTTGGCCCCGTACGGCCCGGTGGACGCAGCGTCTTCGACGATGAACGACGTGATCGGCGGCGCGTGTTTGATGCTCGGCATCTTGTAGCGCGCCAGCACGTCGGTGAAGACATAGCAGTCTTCGACGATGAACTCCTCGGTCAACGCGTGGCCGAGGCCCATCACCATGCCGCCCTCGATCTGGCCCTGCAGCGCGAGCGGATTGATCGCGCGCCCGATGTCGTGAGCGGCGACCATCTGCAGCACCTTGACTTCCCCGGTCTCCAGATCGACCTCGACCTCGACGGCCTGGGCCGCATAAGAAAACGCGAAGTGCATGTCGCCGCCGGTTCCCAACGGCTGGGTCTTCGGGGCCCAATATTCGTAGGTGGCCTTCGGCTCCAGGCCCTGGCGCGTGAAGAGCTGGGCGACTTCGCTCATCGGCAGGGTGTGGCCGTTGACGCGCGCCAGCCCTTCCTCGAAGCGGATGTTCTGCGGCGGCTGGTCGTAGATCTCGCTCAGGGTCGACTCGATGGCGTTGCGCAGCGTGCGCGCCGCCATACGCGCGGCATTGCCTGTGACGAAGGTCTGGCGGGAGGCCGTGGTCGGGCCGCCGTCGGGCGTGAGATCTGTGTCCGAGAGCAAGACGCGCACGTCCTGGTATTTCACCCCGAGCTCTTCGGCCGCGCACATCGCCACGACGCCGACCAGGCCCTGACCGATCTCGGCAGCGCTGGTGCGCACCTCGACGGTGCCGTCCTGATACAGCTCGACTTCGGCCGACGACTTGTCCGGAGCGCCACCGCCAAGGCCGGTGTTCTTGTAGCCGACCGCTAGGCCCCAGGCCCGGCGTTTGTTCTTCGATGCGGGCTGAGTGGCCTCTTTGCGCTTCTCGATCTCGGCCGAGACGAGCTCCAGGCACTTCTCGAGCCCGACGCTCTCGCGCAGAGTCTGACCCGTGTTCGTCACGGAGCCGACGCGGTGCAGGTTCTTGCGGCGCAACTCGACAGCATCGATCCCGAGCCGCTCAGCCAGCATGTCCATCGCGCTCTCGACAGCGAACGCCGATTGCAGCACGCCAAAGCCGCGGAACGCACCGGCCGGCGGGTTGTTGGTGTACATGGCGTAGCAGTCGGCCTTGACGTTCGGCACTTCGTACGGCCCGGCCGAGTGCGTGGTCGCACGCGTCATGACCTTCTCGCCGAGCGACGCGTAGGCACCACTGTCGCCGTAGAGCGTGGTCTCGATCGCGGTCAGCGTCCCGTCTTTCTTCGCGCCGATCTTGATCGTGATCTGCGTCGCGTGGCGCTTCGGGTGGAAGATCAGGCTCTCGTGTCGGTCGTAGAGCATCTTGACCGGCCGGCCGGTGGCGCGCGTCAGCAGCGCGACATGAATCTGGCCGGCGATGTCTTCCTTGCCGCCAAAGCCGCCGCCGATCAGCGCGCCCTTGATGCGCACCTGGTCGTCGGCCACGCCCAGACAGCGCGCCACCTGGCTCCGGTCCTGATACGGGATCTGCGAGCCGACGATGATCTCGTAGCGCCCATCCTCGGCGATGCGCCCGATCGCGCACTCGGGTTCCAGGAAGGCATGTTCGTAAGTCGGCGTGTGGAAGGTCTCCTCGAAGACGACGTCCGCCTCCGCGAAGCCCTGGTCCATGTCGCCCTTGCGGACTTTGATGTGCTTGAGGAGGTTGCCGCTCTCCATCACCCTGGGAGCGTCGGGTTGATAGGCCTGCACCGGATCGCTGACGACCGGCAGCGGCTCGTACTCCACGTCGATCAGGGCGAGCGCCGCCGTCGCGATGTCGCGCGTCTCGGCCGCGACGATCGCAACCGGATCGCCGATGTAGCGCACCTTGTCGACGGCCAGCGCCGGCCAGTCAGCGATCACAAGGCCGTGGTTCTTCTCGCCCGGGATGTCGTCGGCGGTCAGCACCGCGTGAACGCCCGGCAGGACCTTGGCCTTTGAGGTGTCGATCTTGAGGATGCGCGCGTGCGGATACTTGGCCCGCAGCGTGCGAGCGTGAAGCATGCCCGGGAACTTGAAGTCGTCGGTGTAGAGCGCCTTGCCCGTGACCTTGAGGACCGAGTCCGGTCGCGGCAACGGCCGACCGATCACGTTCAGCGGCTGCACCGTCTCGGGCAGGGCGGGCAGGTGGTTCTGCGGCTCGCCCTCGCGGATCTGCTTCGCCGCCGACTGGATCGCGTGCTTGATGAACGAATACCCGGCGCAGCGGCAATAGGTGTCCTTCAGCGCGACCTTGATGTCGTGCTCACTGGGCTCCGGGTTGGTGTCGATCAGGCCCTTGGCCGTCATGATGATGCCCGGGATGCAGAAGCCACATTGCGGTGCGCCACCCTGAACGAAGGCCTCCTGCAGTGGGTGCAGCTCGCCATCCCTGGCCAGACCCTCGATCGTCTCGACCGAAGCGCCCTCGGCGCGCAACGCCGGGTAGATGCACGACACGACAGGCGTGCCATTGACCAACACGCTGCAGATGCCGCACTCGGCTTCGTTGCAGCCGATCTTGGTGCCAGTGAGGCCGAGCCGATTGCGCAGCACGTCGGCCAGATATTCGTGTTCTTCGACCTCGACTTCGGTCGGCTTGCCGTTGACGGTGAACGAAAGGGTCTTCATTGTGGGCTCATCCTTCCCCGATACCTTCGGGCGTGACGTGACCGGTGGTCGCACGCTGCACGGCCAGCGGCAACGCGCGCGCCAGCAACGGCAGGATCAGCTCATGACGGTATTCCGCGGTGGCGCGGTGTGGGCTTGTGCGCAGTTGCGCATCCGCCAGCACCCGGTCCGCGAGTTCAGGGAGGAGTTCTTGCGCGAAGGCCTGTCCGACCAGGAAGGCCTCGGCCTGCGCGGCGCGCAGCGGGCGCGGACCCGCCGGCCCCAGCGAGATGCGCGCCGCGTCGACGACGCCGTTCGTGATGCGCACCCACACGCCAAGCCCGAGGATCGGCAGCGCCACGCCCTGCGGGCGCATGATCCGCTTGAAGGCCGAGCCTTCGCCTGCGGCAGCGGGCCGGACCCTGAAGCGCACGATCAACTCTGACGCGTGGTTCAGCGCCGACTTCCCCGGCCCAGCATAGAGTTGCCCGATCGGGCGCCAGTCGCGACCGGCGGGGCCGGCGACCTCAGCCTCGGCGTCGAGCGCCACTAACGACAGCGTGCCGTCGCCGGCAGGCAGCGCGTGGGCGACGTTGCCGCCGAGCGTGGCGATGTTGCGCACTTGAGGTCCGCCGATCACGCCGCACGACTCGACCAGGCAGGTTGCCTGCTGCGTCAGCAAGGGCGAGTGCGTGATCGCTGTGTGCGTGACACCGGCGCCAATGTAGATGAACCCGTCGCCTTCATCGATCCGGCAGAGTTCGGGTATGTGCGTGACGTCGACGAGGGCTTCGACCGGCGGCTTGCGACCTTGCTGCATCTCGAGCAGCAAATCGGTGCCTCCGGCGAGGATGCGGGCTCGGCCCGCGTAGTGCGCGAGGTTGTCGAGGGCCTGCTCGACGGTAGACGGCCGGTGATAGTGTTCCCAGAGCGGCACAGCCCATTCTCCTGAAGAATGGTCCGTGGCACTTTTCGACGGGCCTTGCGCCCGACGCCGACCGGGCTCTTCCGGGTGGCTCTCCCCGAATGCGCCTGGAACGACCGCGTGACCGGGTTGCGTTTATTCTACACAGGCCCCCAAACGTAGGCAATTCGACGAGTGGGTGACGCTGTGAAGGCCAAGCAAGCGGTTCTTGGTGTGATCGGGTCGAATTATGAGCCAATGTACCCCTCTTAGGTAGTGACAGACGTCAGGCATTGCCACCCCGAGCTCGGCACACGGCCGCCTCCCGGCGAATCTGTAGAAATCGGGAAGCGGCTGTGCAGTTTCGACGGACAGGTTCGGGCTGAAGGCGCTATCCGCCGTGAAGGGCACGGATCCAGTCGACCAGGTTCAGGCCGTTGACCACGACGTGCGCTGTGGCGAGTACTGCAGCGATCACGACGATGGCGATGACGAGGCGAAGCGCGTTCCTGGCGTTCATGATCTGGGTTTCCTTGGGATGAGTTGGATCAGACGTATGCCAGCGCCTCACGCACGGTCAGGCGGGCTGCGGCTCGGGCAGGCAGCAGGCTGGCCACGACCGCCGTCACGGCGACGATGACCAGCCAGAGCCCCATGCCCACCCACGAGAAGGTGAGAGGCAAGGGCACCCGAAAGGACAGCGTTCCGAGCAAGGTGCCGATGCCCCACGAGAGGGGCACCGCCAACGGCACGGCGACCAGCCCTCCCAGTGCGCCGATGACGAGCCCTTCGCCGACCACGTTGCGCTGAACGATCGCGGCTCGCGCCCCGATGGCGCGCAGGACGCCAAACTCGCGCGTGCGTTCGACCACGCTCGCGCCAAGGGCCGAGGCCAGCCCGAGCCCGCCGACGATAGCCATGACGCCGGCCATGATCAGCAACGCGGCGATGAAGATCAGCACGTGCCCCCGGCCTGCGTCCTCCAACAGGCCCTCCGAGATCACGAGCCGGGTCTGCACTCCGGCTTCGGCGAGCGAAGTCTCGATGGCATCGGCCATGTGCGTCGCGTCATCCCGCGCGCCCGGCGTCAGTTGCACGCGAACGGTTTGAGTGGCGTCGGGCACGCGACCGGTCGCGTGGGCAAAGGCCCCTGGCGTCACGTACGCGGTGGCCGGGGTCAGGATCTGGCGGATCACGCCGCCCAGCTTGAAAGTCACGGGGCGGTGGTCGACGATCAGCGCCACAGGGTCGCCGATCGCCGCGTTCGGGAAGAGCGCCGCCGCACTCTGGTTGAGGACGACGACATCATCTTCACCGGTCTCCAGCCACGTGCCGCGCCACATCGGGAGCGCGATCAGGTTAGTGTCGGCCGGCGCGGCGCGCAACGTGAGGCTGCCGTGCCCACCATCCGGGTACGTCAGCACGACCATCAGGCCGTCGGCCCGCTCGGGCGCCGCGGCGGCGAAGTCCCAGGCTTCGACGCGCGCCACGCCTTCCACGGCCCGCAAGGCCTCAACGACCTGGCTCCGCGTGGCAGAGTCGCGCAATCTCACTTCGAAGTCGTAATGCCGATCGGCGGCGGCCTCGGCCACATAGCGATCCCACGCGAGTTGCGTGTTGAAGCCCGCCAGGAACAACGCACCGCCGACCGACAGCAAAGTCACGGTCAGGGCCAGTCGACCGCGTTTGCGGAACGCGTTGCGCAGGCTCAGGTTGAAGGTTCGACCCAGGAACGCCAGGCGTTTGAGCAGGCCCTCGAGCCCCTGATCACGCACGGCCTCACGGTTCACGCCATAGTCGTTGAGGGTCTCGCGCACCGGCCTGCGCGCCGCACGCCGCACCGGCACCCAGGCGATCAGGGTCGGCGCCGCCAGCCCGAGCGCGATCTCGCTCAAGGCGACCCAGGCGGGCACGTCGAGCGACGCGAGCCTGAGGTTGAGCAGCTCCCCGACGACGCCGGCCAGGCCGCGCCCGACGAGCCAGCCCAGCGGCACGCCGATCACGCAGGCGAGCCCGCCGAGCAACGCGACAGCGACGACATAGAGCGTGGTGATCTGGCTGGTTCGCGCGCCGATGGCCTTCATCACGCCGATCTGGCGCACCTGCTGGGCCAGCCAGCCGTCGACAAGGGTCGCCGTCAGAATCGCGCTGAGGAACACGGCCAGCACGCTGAAGACCAACAACAGCGTCAGGATCGAGGTCAACTGGCTCTGGTGCGGATGCTGGCCCGCGGGCGGGATGCGCACCTCGTCGATGTCGACGCCCTGCGTGTTGAGCCAGACCGCGAGGTCAGTCGCCGCCGCCATCGAGTCGCCTTCGGTCTTGACCTTGAGGACGGCCTGCGGCGAAAGGCCGAGCTCATGCACGGTGGACGGCGTCGCATACGCATACACCGTCTGCTCCTGCCAGGCCGGAGCCAGACCCGGATCGTGGGCGGTGCCTGAAATCGGTGCGGTCACTGTGTCGCCGCGGTCTGTCTGGATCGTCAGCGAATCGCCCACGGCCACGTGGATCAAATCCAGGACATCGCGCTCGACCAGGATCGTGCCGCTCGGCGGCGGCCAGGCGCCGCTCTCCGGGCTGAAACGATTGAGCTGCAGGGCGTCGAAGTCTGGCACGACGAAGATGAGCAGCGGCACCCAGCCCTTGCCCGCGACCTGAGCCCGGGCCATCACAAACGCGCCATCTTCGGCGGCGACGACACCGGGCCGCGTGCGCGCCAGTGCGGCCGGGTCCTGATCCGCCGCAGCGACTTCAATCCATGCGGTCGCCGGGTTCGTGCCCAGATAGTTGCGGCTGATCTCGCGGGTCAATATGGCATAGGCGCTCAATATTGCGCCGACGGCGGCCACACTCAGGGAAAGCGCCGCGACGATCATGGCCAGACGCCCGCGTGTGGCGGCCAGGTCGCGGCGAAGCTTCTGCCAGCGCGGGTTCATCGGCAAACTCCCGACCGCGCGGCGCTGGTCCGCGCGACGCGACCATCGACAAGTTCAACCTGCCGTGTGAAGTACGGGTCGAGGCTGCGCTCGTGAGTCACCATCACCACCGTTTTGCCTTCCCGCGCGAGACCGGCGAAGAGATCCATGACGTCGGCCGTCGTCGTCGAGTCGAGATTGCCGGTGGGCTCGTCTGCCACGAGCAGCTCAGGGTCGTTTGCGAGCGCCCGCGCGATTGCAGCACGTTGCTGCTGCCCGCCGGAGAGATCTGCCGGGAGCTTGTCCGCCTGATCGACCACGCCGACGCGGGCCAGCAGGTCGAGCGCGCGGCCGCGGCGGGCGGGCGCCGGCACGCTGTTGCAGAAGTCCATGGGCAGTGCCACGTTCTCGACGATCGTCAGGGTGGGCAGAAGTTGGAAGAACTGGAAGACGACGCCGACGTGGGAGCCGCGCCACACGGCCAGGGCCTCCTCGTCCAGCGCGTGCACGGCAGTGTCCGCCACCCAGATCTCACCCGAGCTGGGCCGATCGATCCCGGTCAGCAGGTTGATCAGCGTGGACTTTCCACTTCCCGATCGACCGACGATCGAAAGAAATTCGCCTGCCTCGACCCCGAGGTCAACGTCCAAAAGCGCCGTGAAAGCCCCGGTTCCAACGCGGTAGTGCTTCGATAACGCCTTCAGACGAATCAGCGGCTTCTGTTGGTCGCCCGACGTCGTCGTATGGGTCAGCGGGTTAATGGCGTCAGCAATCACACGTCCTCCTTTACAACCCGATCAACGTTGTGTACAGTGTGTTCGTAATCGAACACTGTGTTCGATTAGGTATACGCGTCGCCCGGGTAGCGCGTCAAGCGACAGACCCGCAGGATTGTTCGTTATCGAACAGGCGGCGGTGGATTGTGCGAAAACGGAGGGCTTTGATGCCTACTCAGCGGACGGATCGAAGGATCGAACGCACACGCCAGACACTTCGGCAGGCTCTGCTGGACCTGATCGTCGAGCGTGGCTACGACGCGCTCACCGTGCAGGACGTGCTCGACCGAGCGAACGTCGGCCGCTCGACGTTCTATGCCCACTTTCGCGACATGGACGACCTGTTGTTGAGCGGCTTCGACCAGCTCCAGCGTCAGTTCGCCGAGCATCTGGGCGAGCAGGAGGCCAACGCCGAAGGCCCGTGGACCGTGACGCTGCTGCTCTTTCGGCACGCCCATGACCAGCATGCGCTGTACAAAGCGCTGGCTGCCGGTCCATCCGGGCAGATCTTTGTCGCTCAAGTGCACAAGCTGCTGGCCGCGCAAATGCGCGTGCATCTCAAGGCTGCGGCGCGTCGACACAAACTGAGCGTGCCTTACGATGTGGTCGCGCAGTACACGGTCAGTTCGCTCGTGGCGATGCTGACCTGGTGGCTCGATCAAGACCGGCCCTATTCGCCTGAGCGCATGAGCGTCATGTACAGGCAGCTCGTCGAACCCGGCGTGATGCGGGCGCTGGGCGTCGCCTGACACCGCTGCAAAGTGTCGTGGAAAAGTGTGTATCGAACGATGAGGGGCGTGGGGAAGTGGTCGGACGCGGCGCGAGCGGCACTTCGCGCGGCAGGCTCGCGCCGTATCCGTGCAAGCATCGTACGGTTGGACACGGCCCAACGCGGCGTGAATGCGTGTGTTCTGGTTGGCGATCGAGCGCGCTGGCCCTCTCCTCAATCACTCTGCGCCGAATCTGAACAGATCCTGCTTATCCTCACCTTGCCGCCGAGATGGCTGAGACCCATCGCCGGCCCGGGCTCGTGCAAACGGCACGGGCGAACCACGATCTCAGGTGAAGGCAAGCATGACGACCCCTCTCTCGACAAAGCCGACGACTTTTGCCCTGGAAGGCTGCGCTCGTCGGCATGGCTCTGGCCGCGTGCGGCCCGGCTTCAACCAGCTCTGTTTCTACTTTGGGCCCAACATGGGCCACTCCGACGGTGATCTCGGCCAGTGGAGATGCCGGCGCGTCCACGGATAGCTCGAGCGCAGGAACCGGCCAGGCCTCCGTCGGCACGACCACGTGCACACCCGGCTCGACTGACACCACCGCCGACTAGACTCTGTCGACCCTGAGCGGCGCCGTCATCGCCGATGGCGCGATCACCAACATCCTGGGCAGCGGCCATACCGTCTACTCCGATGCCTCGTCAAGCGCGGACCTCAACGGCGCAACGCATCCGCTCAGCGGTGGTGGAACGCTCACGCCGCTTGAGTGGAGGCGCAGGTCGTCAAAACGAAACGGAGCGGAAGGTTTGGGGTGCGCCCGATCCTTCCGCTCCGTTCGCGTGATCTGACTGAGGTCAGACCTGGGCCGTCGCTGAGTGTTGAGGGCGCGGAGCCCAGGCCAGCATCAGAAACCACACACCCAGGATCGCCAGCGCCGTCCCCACCACAGCTCCGGCCGCCTGCCACCAGCCGACGACGAGGAAGGCCAGCGACAGGCCGACCGTCAGGGGCGCGAGCAGGAGGATGGTGCCCGCCACGCGCAAACCGCGTGACCGTCGGCGGAACGAGATCGCCAGGAGCGTCAGGCCAAGGGCGAACAGCGGCGCGACCCACAGCCCGGTCCACAGCCACCACCAGCCTGTCAGGGCTGTGAGCTGCAGCCCTGCACCCAGCGCCAGGATCATGGCCGCCGGCACCGCCATCCAGATCTTCCGCAGGAACAGGCCGCACAGGGCGATGCCCACGGCCAGGGCCACGATGATCTGCGGCCAGAAGCGCGACCAGACGAACCAATCGGGCAGAAGTTGCCCGGCCAGGAGCAGGGCGCTGACCGCCAGCAGCGGCACGCCGGGGATGAACAGGCCAGACAGGCCGGGATTGCGCCGCACGAAGAGCGGTGGCAGCAGGAAGAGCAACGCCACGATCGCGACCTCGATCGGCAGCAACCTCCAGGCCACCAGGTCGAGGCCCATGCGCGTGGCCAGGACGTTGTAGGCGATCATCAGACCGCCAGCGATGAGGAGAAAAAGACCGCTTGCGAAGGAGAATTTGTGAGTCATGCCGGAACCTCCAGGAATGGTCCCAGCATAGGTGAGGCGAGCAGCAGACGCCGGACGCGCGGCTATCGGTCAGCTAACAACACGCTCAGCGAAAGGCGGACCAGACCTGCATTGCCGCGGCGAGGCCGGTCACGAAGATGAGCACGACGTTCAGCCGATCTCGCGCTGCAGGCCGTCGGCCGGCGATGGCGTAGGCCAGCAGAATCACTGTCGGCGCCGCCGCCAGGCCAAAGAGCCACCACCACCACTCCTGCCAGCTATTGGTGGCCGCTAGCCGCGCAGTCACGCCGCCCAAGACCAGGCTGAGTCCGATCGGGACGTAAAAGCCCGTGGTGCGCACCGCCGTGCCGAGCATGGCGAGGAAGAAGCTGAGCCACAGGATCTCGAAGGGCCAGCCCATGTCGATGACCTGCCAGACCCGGCCCTGCATGCCGGCCAGGCCGAGCGCCAGGAAGTTCACGAGGAAGAGCGCGGCCAGGCCGATGAACACTGCGGCGCCGGCGTGGAACGGACGCGATTGTCCGCCCGAGGCGAGCGGAGTCTCGGTCGGGTCATCGCTGTGCCGATAACCGTGGAGCGCCTGGCGACTCGTGCCCGACACCACAGGCGCGACGGCGCCCGCGTCGACAGCGACTCGTTCGGGCACCGTCACGGCGGACGAAGAAGCGGCCGCGGTGAGCGCGGCACGCATCTCGGCCGCCGACCCGAATCTCGACTCGGGCTGTTTGGCGAGCGCGCGTTCGATGACGGCCACGTAAGCTTCAGGCAGCGCGGCGTTCAGCTGACGCGGATCGGGCAAAGGCTCATTGACGTGTTTGAGCAACGTGCCCAGAGGCGTGTCGCCCTCGAATGGCACGCGCCCGGTCGCCAGTTCGTAGAGGATGATGCCCATGGCGTACACGTCGCTGGGGATGCCGGCTTTGCCCTGCAGGCCCTGCTCGGGCGCCATATACGCCAGCGTTCCCATCAACGTCCCGGTCGCGGTATGGCCCGCGTCGCCCGGGACGACAGCGATGCCGAAGTCCGTGAGCACGGCCCGGCCCTCCCGCGAAAACAGGATGTTGCCGGGCTTCAAGTCGCGATGCACGATCCCGGCGGCGTGGGCCTGGGCGAGGCCGTCGAGCGCGTCGAGCAACACACGCGTGGCTTCACCAAGCGGGAGCCGATCGTCGCGTGAGGCGGCGTCGTTGAGCAACTCGCGTAACGAGCCGCCCTCGAGCAACTCCATCACGATGTAGGGCTGTGACCCGGTTGCGTCGAAGTCGAAGATCTGGACGATGTGGGGGTGGCGGAGGCCGGCGACTGCCTGGGCCTCACGCCTGAAGCGGTCAGGGAACTCGGCGCCAAGCGCGAGGTCGCGACGCAGCACCTTGATCGCCACGGGTCGGCGGAGCTGGCCATGCACGCCCCGATAGACCTGGGCCATGCCGCCGGTGGCCAGTGGGGCCTCGATGAAATACGGGCCGATCGTGCGGCCGATCCAGGTGTCAGCGGATGTCATCGCGGCCATTGTACGCTTTGGCTGGGAAGAAGAAAGAGGGAAGACCATCGTGCTCATCCCTCTTTCTTGTGGCAATCAGTCGCCCGACAAAGCCGCACTCGCCAACAGGGCCATGCCGGCCGCGATGATGGGGAGGGGAGTCTGCCAGGCCCAGTGTAGGCCCAGGAATTGACCGATGGCGGCGCCGCAAACCATGGCCGCGATGGCCATCAATACCGTGGCGCTCGAGCGCGAGCCGTCGCGCGTGATGGCCGTTGTGCCGAGCGCCAGCCCCAGCGTCCGCAGCGTGAGCGCCGCGGGCCAGGCCGTGCCGCGAGCGAACACGATCAGCGCGCCGGCGATGCCGACGAGCCCGGGGAACAGGATGAAGGCGCTCCACCACCTGAACGTGCCGAAGACCGCGGCGAGGTCATAGTAGCCAAGCTGCTGGCCCAGGAAGGTGAAACCCAGGGCAGCCGTCGAAAGCCCCAGCGCGCCGACGAAGCGTCCCCAGGCAAAGCCGGCGGAGCCGGCCGGTTTTCGTGTCAGGCTGTTCAACGTGAATGCAAGGCCCGGCACGATCAACATGAAGGTCCAGGCGTAATGCCAATCGAGCCCGAGGGCAAAGATCAGGCCGACGGTAGCCACGATCACGCCAAGGCTGGCGTTCACGCGTACATTCCAGTCGGAGAGGCGCGGTCGGCGCCCATAGGCGAAGGCGGCCGTGACGAACAGGATGGCGGCCGGAGCGAAGATGAAGATCGACCACCAGTTCGAGGCGCGAGCGGTCAACGCCATGACCAGGGTCAGGGCGCCGAGGCTGAGGAGCAACAGTCCGTTCCAGATCAGCCAGCGATGGGTGTTTGTTGAGGAAGATGTCGTCGTCATAGGAGCCTCTCGTTGCCGAAGATACGGCTTACACGATAGGCTCCAATACGATCCACGACTGGGCGAACGGCTATCAGGCAGCTAACAGCCGGCCGGCTTGTGCCAAGGGCTCATCGGCGAGTCGACGGGACCCGGCACGCCCAGCGCTGCTGAATAGCCGAGCCAACCCACAGGCCGAAGGTGATGGCGGCAAAGATGTTCGCGAAGGCGACGACCATGCTGAGAGGCGTGGGCACCGTTGCGCCGGCGACCAGAAACGCGCTAAGGATCAGGGGCATGCCGGCCCAGTAGCCGCGCAGCTCGGGCAGGGTGCAGACCCGTTTGCGATTGACCTGGCGGGCGCCGATCCCGAAGAAAGGCAGCAACAGGCGCGGCGGCGCGGCGAAAACATCGGCATTTTCATGCCGGAACAGGCGGCTGAGCGTGGGGATGCTGCCCACCAGCATCACGACAGCCATCGACAGAACCATCACGGAACCATTGTTCAGCGTCATACCAGATACCTCCCGTGTGCCAGGTGCGATGCACACATTGTGCCGTTTGCGACACAATGGCTGATTCAACCCTGGTCCGTGCGTACTCCCCAGTGACAAAACGCACGAATTGGACATTTCAAGTCATATTTGGGTTGTGACGGGCCAAACAGAGCTATGGAGAGATAGGGGCTCAGGCGAGGTTGAGCCGATAGCCGTGACCGCGGATCGTCTCGATGAGATCGTCGGTGGGCCCATCAGGGACGAGCCGGGTACGCAGGCGCCGTACCAGATTCTCGATCTGATAATCGAAGGCGTCTTCTTTGTAGTCGGGCCACACCGCGCGCCCGATCTGGCTCTTCGTGCAGACCGTGCCGCGGTGAGTGTAGAGATGCGCCAACAACGCGAACTCTTTCGGCGAGAGCGACACGATGCGGCGGTTCACGCGCACGACAGTTGCCTCTAGATCCATCTCGAGTTCGGGCAGGGCGGGATCGCGATAGGTGGTGTTGGGATCGTGATACGTGAGCACGGTGTCAGCGATCTGAATCTGATCACCGTCGCGAAGTTCATGCGGCGCCGTGAGGCGTGCGCCGTTGACCTGCGTGCCGTTGGCGCTGCGGAGATCCTCGATCCACACGCGATGACGTTCAAACAGGATGCGCGCATGTTCGCGCGACGCGCGTTGGCTTGTGATGACGATGTCGTTGTCGCTGCCGCGGCCCATCATGATACGGTCCCCGACCAGCAGATGTCGGTGGCCGGTCGGGTCGACCAGGTATGGCGCAGCCGGGGAGTCGGACACGGGTCGGAGCTCTCGTGAGGAATCTAGAAAAGGCGCGGGCGCACGCGCTTGCGCCAGCGGGCACAGCGACTGTTCTGATCCCAGATATCCCGGCTATCAAACTGCCCGACGTTCTCGATGGAAAGCTCGTCGTTCAGTCGTTGCGCGAGCAGGGCATGCACAGCCATGAACGGCGCCGATTCGCCCTCGTGAAGGGCGTGCCGATACGCGTAGAGCGCCTCAACGTAGCGATCCTGATGGCGGCGCCCCAACTCACGGATGAATTGATGGCTGCTGAATTCATCCGGCATCAGGGCCAGGATCTCGGCATAACAATCGAAGAGAGGTTGCAGGTCCTCGCTCTGGTTCATGGGTGAATGCTCCGCAGGCCGCTTGGCTGCTTCATTATATAGTGCCCGCCGACCTTTTGCCGCGTGTTCAGCACGATTCTGGGCTTCAGAAGCACATCGACGTCAAATCCGCCGGTGAAAAAGAAAATGGGATTTGATGGTAAATATTGACAATAATCACCGCGAATTCTTTACAGAATACCCGTGGCGAGAATAGGGATCTTGAACTATCTTATGTCTGTAGACGGGCCCCACACCTGTCGGTATCCCACAAATCCACAACCCATATTTGTTTGTTGAATGCCGAAAGGAGCACCTTGCGTCATGGAAACGACACTTTCGATCCAGAGCCCGTCCGTCAGCCTTGTGGAGACCCTGTCTGAGGAGTTGAAGGCCTTGCTCGCCGCGGCCGGTTTCTCGACCGCCGACCTTGAGCGCCTTCTGGATCCCAGGACTGCCATCACGGCAGACCCTATGTGGAAATAACGTCTGCACGGTTGTGAATAGATCCTCATAATCAATGTGGGCACTGTATCCGCCGGCCGTTCGGCGAGGACTTGAGCGCGCTGCAGAGACGCTAGTAGCAGCACGGGAAGGCCCACTTGATGCCAAGGCCCGCTCCGTCATCGCCCACCTTCCAACGCTGAGTTGTGAGGCTGTGGGCGGCGACGGGGCGGGCGTGCGTTTGGCCCAGGAAGCCTGGGCGTTGCTTTACGATGCCTCTGCCGTCATGGACGCCGTTCAGGACGGACATGCGACCGCGTGGGACAGTGCGAGCGAAGCTCTGGCCGTCGCTACGGCCCTCTTCTTCGAGGCGACAAGACGGGTCGGTCAACTGCCGGTTTCCGTTCAGTCTGTAGTGTACGATCACATGCGAGACGTGGTGATCGGGCAGGCCGAAGACTCACTTCAGGCGCACCCAACCGCATCAGAGGCCTTATCTGTTGCCGAAAAGAAGACGGGCGCCTTCATCGGCCTCGGCTGTTGGCTGGGAGCGCAAAGCGCCGGTGTCACACCTGAGCGGGCGATAGCGTTTGGAACCTTTGGACGCACGCTGGGGACAGTGATCCAGGTACTTGACGATCTGGATTGGCTGGAACGCCTGGGCGCGATAATCCCACCTGGCAGAGAAAGCTTCTCGAATGTTTGCCTGGCCTGGAGCTGGGACGCGATGACTCCGGGCGAACGCGTTGATCTGGCCGCCGATCTGAAGCTCGTTGAAGGTCGGGCGGATCAAGCCGTAGCCGTTTCAATCCGAAAACGGCTCATCGAGCGCGGAGTCAGGCTGTATTGTGCCGCACAGGCAGCGACGCTCTGTGTTCGCGCCAAAGCGGTGCTCAGGCAGGCATGCCCCGAACCCTCCGAAGCCAGGCAATCCCTTGAAGCCTTGCTTGATCAGATCATGGCTGCGTTCCGGTTGCCTGCCTGAGTTGCTCGGTTTCTGTCCGAGCCGAATGTGACACGAAGCGCGTTCGCTCATCACCGACGGGGTTCGCGTTCCAAGCCGTCGCGCCCGGGAATTAGCGCAACGGTCAGTTGCAGTTTCTTGATCCGCATCCTTCTCATGCAAATCCGCGTTGTGGTCGAACACCCCGCCACGAGCGTTATCGCCTTCGCTTCGATACGGACACTGCGACATTCGTGCGCACCGCCTATCTGGCTCTGCTCTATGAGCGCGGCTTCGTCGGCTGCTATGGTTGGATCGAGGGCACGGGCATCCCGCCACAACCCCACTGGGACGTGTACGTCTGCACCGATGTTGATCCGCAACCGGGCGAGCGGATCGACGCCGCACTGTGCGGCGTCTTCGTTCGAGCCGATGGCGACCATAAGTTCGTGGCGCTCGGCCAAGACCTGATTGCCGCCGGGATCGAGCCCGAGCTTGCCGCTCTGCCTGGCCCGCGACTCGCCAATGTGCGCTCGCTTTACCCGGTCGTTGGCCCGGCCGAGGGCTGGCGCGACGCGGCTTTCGCGTCCGTGTTGGTGCGAACGACTCCGACACATACGTAGTGCGCCTCCGCAGCTCCACTCGGGTGTGGTAAAACCTCCGACGGTCGAAGAGGTCATATACAACCATGCCCATATTGGAAACCGAACGACTTCGCCTTGAGGCGTTCACACTCGACGACGCACCCTTCATTCTGCAGTTGGTGAACGAGCGGGGCTTTCATCGTTACATCGGCGACCGGGGTGTCCGGACGCTCGAAGACGCTCGCCGCTACCTGAGTGAGCGCGTGATCGATTCCTACACAAGGCAGGGATTCGGTCTGTGGCGGGTCGAACTCAAGAGCGATGGAACGCCGGTTGGGATGTGCGGCCTCCTTCAGCGGGATTTCATGGAGGACATCGACATAGGATATGCCCTGCTGGAGACGAGGCAGGGTCAAGGCTACGCGGCCGAAGCGGCGGCAGGCACGCTGGCCTATGCACGGGACATACTGGGCCTGACCCAGGTCAAGGCCATCGTCTCGCCCGACAATGCGAGGTCGATACACTTGCTGGCCGGGCTGGGCTTCGTCTTCGAATCGACAAGAGCCTGGCCGGGCAGTTCCGAAACGGTAGCGGTGTACGGGCGGTTGCTCGCTTGATCGTGGGCGACCGCCGGCTCGTCAACTCTTCCTGAGGGCACCCGCGTCTTTTCGCCGCCTATCGTATACTCTGCGGCACTGCGCATGGCCCTGATCACGATCGGTCGTTACACGCTCCAAACTCAGCTGGGCTCCGGCGGCATGGCCACGGTCTATCGCGGCTTTGATCCCCGCCTGGCCCGCGACGTCGCCGTCAAACTCCTCCTCGGCGACATCCACAACGATCCAACCTTGCGCGAGCGTTTCGAGCGCGAGGCGCACACGATCGCGCGCCTGGAACACCCCGCAATCGTGCCGGTGTACGACTTCGGCGAGGAACAGGGCCAACTCTTCCTGGTGATGCGACTGATGACGGGCGGCTCACTGCAGGAGCGCCTGAGACGCGGCCCCATGGCGGCGGCCGACGTGGCGCGAATCGTCTCGCGCCTGGCCGACGCCCTCGACACCGCCCATGCGATGGGCGTGATCCACCGCGACCTCAAGCCGGGCAACATCCTGTTCGACGAGTACGGGAATCCGATGATCTCGGATTTCGGCATCGCCAAGCTCGCGCTCGACGCCGGCGCCGCGACCCTGACCCAGACAGGCTCGCTCGTCGGGACGCCGGCCTACATGAGCCCGGAGCAGGTCCGCGGCGACCCCGATATCGACCGGCGCAGCGATCTTTATTCGTTCGGCATCATCGTCTATGAGATGCTGACCGGCAAGCCGCCGTTTCGCGCCGACACGCCTTACGGCCTGCTGATGCAGCACGTGACGGCGCCGATCCCCAGAGTGCTCGACACCAACCCGATGTTGCCGCTGGCCGTCCAGGCGGTCATCGAGCGAGCGCTCGCCAAGGAACGGAGCGGGCGCTTCGCGTCAGCCGGCGAGCTGGCCACCGCCCTGGCGACGGCGCTTCAGCAGGAGTTGAAGCCAGAGCCGGCGACGGTATTCGAGGCGACGTTGTTGCCCGATGCTCTGGCGCCCGAGACGCCGGCGTCGGGCCCCGTGCCGTTCATCCGCCCGGCTGAGCCCATCACGAAAATCCCACGTCGCAATCTGGCTCGCCCGGCCTTGATCGTGGCCGTCGTCGGCCTGCTGGGTGTGGTGGTGGTCGGTGTGGCGGCGACCGGCATCGCGGCGCGGTGGTTCCTGAGCCGGACGCCCACGGCCGCCCCGACGCCGGCGCTCGCGACGTCGTCGCTGCCCACAGCCGCGCCCGTCACGGCAACCGCGAAGCCAGGTCCGACGCAGACGCCAGCGCCAACCCCAACGGCAACCCTGGCCCCGCTTGTTCAGGAGCCGATCTCTCTGGCCGGCATCGTCAATGGCACGCTCAGCAACGACTACGCCGATCCGCCGACCGGGCGGGTGGAGTTGGGTGGCGTGACGTTCGACCTCGACGGACAGGCCTTCCACAGCCAGGCAGCTCCAGGGCCGAACAACAAGTTTCCGACTGCAGCGGGGGTGGACGTTGGCCTGTCCAACGTCTCGCGAGTGTTTGTTCTGATCACCGCGGGCGATGGGTTCATTCGGTGGAACGACGAGCGCGTGGGCCAGATCGTGTTGACCTTCGTGGATGCCGAACCCGTGACCGTCGACCTGGTGCTCGGCCAGAACTTGCGCGAGTGGCATCCGGCTGATAACGTCGTGTCTTCGGCGCCCGGTATCACCGAAGTTTGGACCGGGCCGATCGCGGGCTATCCGAATCTGACCGGTCACCTCGATATGCTCACGATCGAATTGCCCGACGATCACGCCACCGCCGTGCTGGCGCGCATCGACTTCGTCGACCTTTCGAGCGACACTGTCGGCTCGTTGGATCCGGCGATCACCGTGGCAGGCCTGGCGGTGGAGCACCGGTGATTGTGGGCCCTGGCCTTCGCAAGACCAAGCACGGTCAAGGCGATGGCGTCGGCGCGACGAGCGGATACACGCCGAGGATCGTGCCTTTGGCGTTCAATTCGAGCCAATTGGTGTGCCCCCATTCGCGCGGTGCGCCATCCAGCGCGAAGAAGACGACGGCCCTGATGCGCGGATCGTGGCGCCAGGGCGCCCAACCCCCGTCAGGCCATTGAGGATAACGACCGTTGTTGCCGTTGAGCGCAAGGTCGATCCACTGCGCGATCGTGTCGGTCGTCGGCCAGGCCCGGCCGTTGTCGCTGGCCGTCGGGTCGGTGCTCTCGGCATGGCGCCAGCCGGTCTCGGTGATCCACACGTCAAGATCCGTAACGCCGTAAGTGGCCAGTTTGGCGAGCTCCCATTCGTATCCGTTGATCCCACGATTGAAAAGGCCGGGCCCGACGCTCATGGCGTTCGGGTTGACAGCTCCATTGATCCTGTCGATCTGAAAGCTCTGGTCCCACGGCCCATTTGCCAATGGCCCCGTCGGGTAGGGATGCGACGCCCAGGCGTCGAGACGTTCGAAGACGTCTGGCACGGCGGCGCGCATTCCATCAAGAAAGCTCTCCGAGTCGACGTATGTGAAGCCATTGATGAAGGGCTGGTCGTTCGTGTGCGGTGAGTAGGGATCGAGCGGGGCGTTGAGGACGAGGACGGCCGGATCGGTCGCGTGAAGCGCGTCAGCGACGTCGGCCAGGAATCGCGCGTAGGCGGCCGGATCGGCACGCCCGCCCCATTCGTCGCCATGATTCGGCTCGTTGCCGACGAGGACAGGGTGCCGGTCGGTCGGCCAACGCAATGCCGCGACGAAGTGCGCGTAGTCCCTGGCGATCGACGCATAGCCCACATCGGGATCGGACTCCGGAGCGCGCCAGCCACCGGCTGCTCGATCGTAGGTCGTCGCCAGCCTCAGGATGGGCTGGAGTTGGTGCAGCGCGCAAAGATCCATCAACGCCTGCCAGCGTTCGACATCAAGGTCGTCGGAGCGCACGAGTTGAACGACAAAGCCGCCTGGGCCGACGATGTCCCTCGCGGCGGCGACGTGATCGGCCCAGATCGACGTCGGCCAGACATTGCGGCCGTCGTCCAACAAGAGATGCAAGCCGAGGACGTTGGGTTCGGTCGTCTCGGTCGGCGGAGGGAGGAAGGGGCTCGCGGTAGGCACACGCGTGACGGTGGCCGGAGCCGTGGCCCGGGGCGTGGCGGTCGGCGGGTTCGGCGCACGGGAGCAGCCGCCTGTCGTCAGCCAGACACCAACCAGAATGGCCAGGTGGGCTCGTCGGAACATCCGTCGATTGTGCCTCAGACGGACCGATTGCGCCGCGACTGGTACAACACGGTGGGTTGGCGATATCGTCTTGGGACGCTCGAACCTGAAGGAGGCGCCATGCGTGTGGTGATACGGATCCTGTTGGGGTTGGTGGGAGTCGTTCTTGTAGCAGTCGTTGGCCTCGGCATCGCGGTCGTTGCCGATCGCGCTCAAGGTGGCGGGCGATTGGCGACCGTGGCCAACACCACGGTGTCCGGCACAGCCGGGCCCGACGTGGTCGCGTACGTTGCCAGGCCGGCAGGGCCGGGACCGCATCCGGCCGTGATCATGATCCACGAGTTCTGGGGTTTGCGGCCGGAGGTCGCTGCCAAAGCCGACCTCCTCGCCGAGCAGGGTTATCTCGTCATCGCGCCCGATCTGTTCCGCGGCGTGGCGACCGATTTTCTGCCGAGCGCCATCGTCAACGTCGTGACGTCATCCAACGACTCCCAGGCCGAAGATCTGGATGCTGTCTACGCCTGGCTGGCGTCGCAGTCTGACGTCGATCGCCAGCGCATCGGCGCGCTGGGCTTCTGCTTCGGCGGCGGCGCTGCGCTGCGTTACAGCCTGACGAACCCTGACCTTGCGGCCACCGTGGTGTTCTACGGGCAGCCCGTGACGGACGCCGTTCAACTCAAACGACTCTCCGGCCCCGTGCTCGGGATCTTTGGCGGCGCTGATGCTTCGATCCCGCAGGACGAGGTGCGCGCCTTCGACGCCGCCCTGACTGAGGCGGGCATTGCCCACACCGTGACGGTCTATGACGGCCAGCCGCACGCCTTCGTCAGCAGTGTCGAAGCGATACAGGCCGGCGGCGCGCCGGGCGAGGCCTGGTCTCAAATGGTGGCGTTCCTCGAGCAATCGCTGAAGACGACCAGCGCGCACGCCGACCTCCCGCGCGTTGCCGTGGCCCTCCAAGACGATCGATGGACTTATGCGTTCCGCCTGGCCTGGTCCCACCTGTTCGAGATGGAGCCGACGCATGCGCATTGACAGAGTGTGTCTGTGAGGGAGAAGGAGCAACCGTCCTCACCTGAGGCTACAAACGAAGGCGCGTGAGCCACGGGCCCACGCGCCTTGATTGTCCGCCTTTCGGCCCTGGCCTGCGCGGCAGGCGGGTAACCCCGCGGGAGCCTTACTGGCGCTCTTCCACGTTTGCGTACAACTTGTCGGCGAGATCCGTGATCTCGGCCCTCATCGCCAGACGCGTCAGCCACTCGGCCGGGATGCCGTTCACGCCATAGAACGCGCCGGCCACCTGCCCACAGATCGCGGCCGTCGTGTCGGCGTCCTCGCCGAGGTTGGCGGCCGTCAGGATGGCGTCACGATACGACGTGGTGGTGTCGAACGACCAGAGGGCGGCTTCGAGGCTCGTCACCACGTAGCCGTTGCCCTGGATGTCGTCGCGGGATTTCTTCCGATAGTCGCCGCGGGCGATGGCTCCCAACGCCGGCGTCGCGTAGCCGTAAGCCTGGTCGGCCAGCAGCACGTCAGGCTTGTCGGCGCCTTGCAGCGCCCGGATCAGCAGCCGCGCAAAAAGTCGGCTGGCATCGAGACATTCGGCGGCCGCGTGGGTGGTGCGCGTGCTCAGCACTGCGTGCTTCTCGGCATCGGCCACGTCGCGCGCGAAGTACATGGGCACCGGCGCGAGACGCATCAACCCGCCGTTGCCGGCCGAGTGCGGGTCAGTCGACCCGCTGTAGGGATCGCCTGTGGCGGCGAAGCGTTCGAGCGCGGCCCGGACGGTGTTGCCGATGTCGAAGAACTTGCCGGTGCTGCTGAGGTAACCGCGCCGATACCACTGCGTGTAGCGCCGCATCTGATCCTCAGCGTCAAAGCCCTGACGTTCGATCAGGCTGGTCGCCAGACACAGCGCCATTGAGGTGTCGTCGGTCCATTGGCCGGGCTCGAGCCCGAACGGCCCGCCGCCGATCATGTCGGTCAGCGGCTGAAAGCTGCCGCGCGGCTCGAACTCGACAGCCGTGCCGACGGCATCGCCCACCGCCAGGCCGAGCAGGCAACCCTGAAAGCGTTCGCGGGGAGTGGGTGAAGTGGTCATCTCATAAAGTGTAGCGCCGGGTCTGATTCCTTGCGGCTGGTTTGGCTAGCTGCTGGCGCTGTTGTAATGGCGCAGGCCTCTTTCCCACAACACGTGGGTGATCCATAGCAAGACGACGGGCAGGATCACGGCCCAGGCCATATGGGTCGCGGGCAGGCGACTGAGCGCCGCCATCGGCGGGAAGTTGGTGATCACGAAGATGGGCAGGATGAAGACGCCGGCGCTCTGGATCCAGCGGCTGTAGATGTCCATCGGCATGCTATTGAAATCCCAGAACTGGTCGACGATGCCCGGCAGCGCCGTGGCGTTCACCAGCCAGAACGTCAGCAGGATGGGCAGCAGGAAGAGGCCATAGCTCACCAACGCGCTCAACGCGAAGAACACGACGTAGCCGCCCACCGTCTCGAGCGAGATGGACAGACCCAGCCAGACCCAGGCGACGATGACCATGACGCCGCCGGCGACGACGTCGACGGCGAAGATCGTCAGGTCCGCGCGGCGCATGGTGACCAGGAACTGAGTCGACACCGGCTTGGTCAGCATCAAGTCGAGGTCGCCGTCCTTGACCAGGGTTCGCAGGCTGTAGTTGTTGAGCATGTACAGGCCGGCGTACAAACCTGTCAGGGCCACAAACGTGCCGCTGAAGAGCAGGACTTCGTCGGGCGTAAGGCCGTTGAGCGTCACGCCAGAGCGATAGACGACGACCACGTAAGACAGCTTGACCAGCAGATAGCCGGCTTCCATGCTGAAGTTGCCGATGAAGTTGAACCGGTACTCGAGTTGAGCGATCAGGCTGTTCTTGACGAACAGGGTGTAGATCACGAAGTGCTTGCGGAGTTCCTTCAGCAGTTCGTTCATCTCAACCTCCCACAGCCACGTAGCGACGTCCGCCCTGGCTCCAGATCAGGCGGGCCAGAACGGCCGTCATCGCGATCCACACGACCTGCATGACGAGGCCCTTCACGATCTCACCGCCAGTGAGCTGGCCGTTGAGCACGCGCAGCGGAAAGGACACTGTGTAGCGAAAGGGCAGGAGGCTGAGCACGCGCATGGCCGTCTGCCCGAAGACTTCGAGCGGGAAGATTCCGCCGCTGAACAGGATCGTGACGATGCGGATGCCCTCGAACAGGAAGCCGATCTCGACGATCCAGAACGCGATCGCGCTGAAGCAGTAGAAGATCAGGAAGTTCAGCACGATCGCCAGGAACAGCGTGGCCAGAAAGAGCGCGACGTTGGCTGCTGTGACCGTCACGCCCCAGATCGCGTTGAGGCCGAACAGCACGGCCGCCATGACCAGCAGGATCATGCCGAGGTTGGGGAGCTTGCCGCCCAGGTAGGCGCTCAGCCGATATGGGAAGTAGCCCATCGGCTGCACCAGGAAGGTGCTGTACTTGCCGTTCTTGATGTCCTCCATGATGTCGTATTCGAAGCCCGTGTGCACCAGGCGCGCCGCCAGGCCCGCGAGGAAGGTGTAGGCGATCATCTGCTGATAGGTGTAGCCGTACAGGGCCGACTCGCTCGAGCCGCCGTAGATCGCTGTCCACAGGAAGACCTGGATCACGATCGGATACACCGCGCTGATCAGCGAAATCAAGAAGTTCAGGCGATACTCGAGCGCGGTCTGCACGCCGAGCTCAAAGGCTTTCGCGTACTTCCTAAGCCGCTGCATGGCCGGCCTCGCGTCGCTGATAGAGCAGGGCGATGCCCTCCTCGACCGGGATGTCCTCGATCGTGAAGTCGACCACGGGCAGTCTGTCGAGGATCGCCTGGGAGCGCGCCTTGAGCTCGGCCCGCGGCACCTCAAGCGTAGCTGAGAGCTCGCCCTGTTCTTTGACAACGCCAAACGCGGCAAGGTCGGTGGCCGTCACGATACCCGAGAGCTGCAGGCGGATCACCTTGGTCTCGGCGAACACGTCGTTGACGCGCGCCAGTTCTCCGTCGTACACGATTTGGCCCGAGTTGATGATGACCACGCGCCGGCACAGATCCTCGACGTCCTCCATGTAGTGGCTGGTGAGGATCACGGTCGCCTTGCGTTGCTGGTTGTAGTATTTTAGGAAGTCCCTGATCTTCTTCTGCGAGACGATGTCGAGCCCGATGGTTGGCTCGTCCAGGAAGATCAGGCGCGGCCGGTGGAGCAGGGCTGCGACGAGTTCCATCTTCATGCGCTCGCCCAGCGAGAGCCTTCGCACCTGGACGGTGAGCAGATCCTTCACGTCGAGCAAGTCGGTGAGCTCGGCCAGCGTCGCCTGATATTGCCGGTCGTCGACTTCGTAGATGCACTTGTTGAGGTACAGCGACTCGTTCGCGGGCAGGTCCCACCACAGCTGGTTCTTCTGGCCCATGACGATCGCGAACTGCATCTTGAACGCCTTCTTGCGTTCCCACGGCGTGTAGCCCATCACGGAGGCGCGACCCGCCGTCGGGAAGACGATGCCGGAGAGCATCTTCAGCGTCGTGGTCTTTCCGGCACCGTTGGGGCCGAGGAAGCCGACCATCTCACCTTCGGCGACATCAAACGAGATGCCGCGCACGGCCTCCTTGATCAACTTTTCGCGCCTGAACAGGTTGCTCAAGGAACTGCGCAAGCCCAGCTCCTTGTGGTAGTACTCGAACGATTTGGTCAAGCCAGCCACTTCGATCAACATACCGGCGCTCGCTCCTCCATCTGCCTGCTGATGACGGTCGGGCCCAAGGATATCAGGTGCAGGAGCCAAAGCCCGTGGCTGACGTCGATCGCACGATGGCCACGAGCATCCCGGCCGGGCACGGCGATGCTGGCACCATAGGGCACTGCCGTCGTGGGCCGTGGCTGAATCGGCCAACCCACTGCTTTTCACGCGTTATTTACGACCACTTATGTCGCATTTGCTCTACAGTGGGACCGTTCTCTCTATACCAAACACGAAAATGGTTGGAGTGCCACCTGGGTTTCACCCAGGCGCATTCGTTTGCAGCGGCGACCAGGGCTGGCGAGTAGGTCGACGCCGGAGATAACGGTGTCTGTCAGCGACGGATCGACGGACTGAGCGAGGAGCAGAGTGGCATGGTGAACCGTGCGGGTGAGCGACGTGACCTTGATCGGCCGATGTCGGATGTGCTCGACGGTCTGCAACGCACGGGCCCCGAACTGATGGCTCTGCAGATCGAGATCATGACGCGCATGCACGAAGCACAGGTGCGCCAGCGTGAACTCCTCGAGGCCATTCACGCCGCCCAGGAGCGCTGGATCGCCTCCGTCGAGCGAGCGCCTGACGATCACGCGCGAGGCGTCGAGGCCCGTGAGCCAAACGCCCAGGTGTCCATGCGCGCCATGGGAGTGATGATGCTCAAAGTGGTGTTCGCGGCGATGCCCGCCGTGCTGTTGGTCGGCCTTGTCGAGTTGGCGCTGATGGCCGGCCTGATCGCGATCCTGGCGAACTTCGGCGTGTTCGGCCGAGTGTAGCCGGTTCTCCATCTCAGACGTGTCGAGGCCATCCGTCCGCCGGCTCGTTCGACGAACCGATGGCCCAACACCGAGTTGCAGCGGGGCGCGTCTGAACTCCAGACTCGGTGCGTGACTTTCGCCACTCCACCCTGGACCACGCCGGCCGAGAACACGTTATACTTCGGGTATTGCCGGGCCGAGGCCTACATTTCATGACACCCGAACAGGCGCGTTCGCTGCGCGCGATCCTCGCCGCTCAACCACTGGCCGCCCTTGGGACGCTTCATCGAGACCACCCCAGCGTGTCGATGGTTCCGTTCGCCATACTGCCGGATCCGGGCCTGTTCCTGATCCATGTCAGCACGTTGGCCGCTCACACCAAGGACATGCTGGCTACGCCGCAGGTCAGCCTGCTGGTGATTGCACCGCCTGCGCCGGATGTGTTGCCTCAGGCCACGCCACGCGTCTCGATCCAGGGCGTGGCGAGCGCGATCCCCCGGACCGACGCGCGCTATCCCCGGGCCCGGGCGGCTTACCTGGCTCGCTTTCCTGAGAGCGAGCCCATGTTCGACTTCTCGGATTTCTCGGTCGTAGCGATTGAGCCCACGTCCGCTCGTTTTGTGGGCGGTTTTGCCCAGGCCACCTCGCTGCTCGCCGATGCCGTGCGCGACGTGCTGCGCAGTTGAACAGGCGTTCCTCGAGTGCAGTCGGGCTGGAGGCTCGCATGCCCTACGTCATTCGCCGGGCGACGACGCCGGCCGAGTTCGAGCTCGTGCGCGCCTTGATGACCGAGTACGTGGCCTGGGATGCCACGCAAACCCAGATCGCCGGCGTCGACCCTCAGGTCTTTCTCGACTTCTATTACGGGCCGGAGTCGGATGAACTGCCCGGGGACTTCGCTCCTCCAACCGGTTGTCTGCTGCTCGCCACGAGTGCCGAGGGCGAGGCGGCGGGCTGCGTGGGCTTCAAGCCGCTGAGCACTGGGATCTGCGAGCTCAAACGCCTCTACGTGCGCCCGGGCCACCGCGGTCAGCGTCTCGGCCGGCGACTGGCCACGCTTCTGCTTGATGAGGCGCGAGCCGCTGGCTATCGCACGGTCAAGCTGGAGACGGTCAGCTTCATGGCAGATGCGCACGGCCTGTACGAATTCCTCGGCTTTCGAGATTGCGAACCCTACTACGCCATCCCGGCTGTTCTTCTGAGCATCACGCGCTTTATGGCGCTCGAACTTGACCCATCCCGTTAAGGCACGCTCGATCGCCGAAGCCGGGTCGATCACGGCAGCTGAGCCGAACATACACACATCCGCTGCAGTGAATGGCAAGGCCGCCTGGGCGTGGCCGCCCGCGCGTTGTCGCCATTGACCTGCGCGCAGGTCCTCCATCGCGAGCCTTCTGGCCAGTACGTCGGCGCCGGTCGAGATCGAGAGCCGCCTGCCTCGCGCGTACGCGTGGGTTGGGCTCTGTGCGATGCCTTCGATGTCGAAGAGCCTGTCGCAACCGTGAGGGGCTCGCGAAAATCGATGCGTTCCAAACACAAAGTCCGTCGGCAGCCGCCGACGGACTTTGTGTGGATTGATCCGACTCGCTGCTGCGCTTAGTTCTGGAGCGTGATCAGCAACAACTGACCGCCTTCGCGTTTGTAGGTGAAGTCGGGCTGGCCGTCGCCGTTATTATCTTCGCCGGGCGCCTTGTCGACCCAGAGGGTGTGGGCCTGGACGTTGATCAGGAAGGCGACCCGTCCGAAGGTCTCGGAGACGTCGATGATGCCGCTGGACTCCCAGGCGCCCTGGTTCGCGTTCGGCCGGCCGTCGACATCGGTCGGGCCGCCGTCGGCGGACTGGTCGACGCGGGCCACGATCTGCGGCGTGCCCGAGAACGGCACGTACCACAACCGCGCTGTCGTCGCGGCCGCGCTGGTGTCCGTGATCGCGAACTGCTGGCTGCTGCCCGGGTCTTCCGTGAGCAGGATGCCCGTGCTGACGGTTTCGATGTTGTCGGGCTGATGGACTTCGTCGTACGTCTTGACCGGGTTGTCGTCGCCTTCGACGAAAACCGTCATCGAGGTCACGATTGTCGGGTTCTTGGGATCGAGCACCATCTTCCAGACGCGGCCGTTTGTCGAACGGAAGTTGGGGGTGTCGAGGCTCTGCGAGGCGGTGCGGCCCCGGCCCGAGTCGACGATGTAGACGACGTTGCCCATGCCGGGTCGTTTGTCGTAGGCGATGTCCTCGATCCTCACGAACTGGAAGACGTTGTTGATATCGCTCCAGTATTCGAGCACCCACTGCGGACCGTCGATGCCGAGCGGCGCCACCGAGCGCAGGTCGCGCTGCCAGCTGCCATCGGTGGGCGGCAGCGGATAGCCGAAGTCTGCGGCCTTGACCTCGGTGCCGTCAGGCTTGAGGCCGGTGGCGATCATCTTCGGCACCTTGATGAAGTGGCCGGTGACCGCAGCGCCCGAGCCGGGCAGGACGTCGTAGTAGTTTCGCACGCCGGGCGTGTCGGAGACGAAGGCCCAGAGCTCGCCCTCATCTTTGAGGAAGCTCTCGGTGCTCGGGGCGATGTAGGAGTAGAGCTGAGCCTGCGCGGGCACCGCGCCGGCGGCGAAGACACCAGTGAGCGGGCCGCTGGTGAACGTGTCGTCGCCCGTGAACACGACAGGGTAACCATAGCCGGGCACGGGCAGCGCGTTCTCGTGGTTCAGGCGCCCCATGCCGTAGAGCGGCTTATGCAGGCCGGTCTTCGTGTCGAGCGCCACGACCAGCCCGATCTCACGCTGGGCCGGGTCGTTCAGGGCCGGTGGCCATGAGTTGGTCTGCCGCAAGACATAGTCGGGCGACTCTTCGTTCGTGAGATAGACGTTGCGCGTGAAGCCTTCGCGTTTGGTCGCGAGGTAGCTGGAGCAGAAGCGTTGGTAGCCAGAGCTGCTGTCGATCGCGAAGGATCCGCCGACGAAGCCTTGAGCGGGCACGCTGAAGACCAGCCGGCTGACCTGCGCATTATCGAAGTCGTTCTCGCCATTGGCCGCCGTCGGCGCAGCAGTGTTGTAGGGGAACGGCACCTTCGCCGTTTCATGGTTGACGTAGATGTCGTATTGGCCGTCACCCCGCGCTTCCACCGCGATGCCATCCGGGATCGACTCGAACCGGAAGCCGTTCGGGAGGACGTCACCGACGGTCAGCAGCGGCACGACTCGGACGCCGGGCGCTACGGCCGTCATCATGGCCGGCTGAGATGTGAGGAAGCCACCGGTCTTCGCCTGGTCGGCCGCCGCCGCCAGCCCCGGGGCCGGCAGCATGCACGCCGCAATCAACGGGAGAACCAGCATTCGCCGCAAGACTGTTTTCATGGCTCAGCTCCAGAGTGTGATCGCCCGCGGGGCGCCCGAGATCATCCTGGACCCCGGCACGGTGCTGCAGGCGGAATGTAGACGAAAAATATCGCCTTTTTGATCTTATGGGCGAGACCGGAGCTTGTCAACAGCCTGCAATGGACGCACCCGGTTGCCCATCTGCCGGACTGAGGCGCAGGACCGACACGAGCGTCAGGCCTAGATCACGGATCCTGTGAAGAATCCCAAAGAGAGCCGACTGGTCAGCCAGCGCGCCGGTGAGAATGGTGTCGCCATCAGCCGACAGCGACACGGACAGGTCGCCGAACCAGGCGGACCAATCGGGGCTCAGGTGGCCCTCGACGCGGATTTCGTAGATCATGTCGGCTCAGTGGGCGACCTCGAGCACGACTTTGCCCCTCGTGTGTCCGCCTTCGACGTGGCGATGGGCCGCGGCGGCTTCGGCGAGCGGATAGACTCTCTCGATGGTGGGTTTGAGCCTGCCGGACTCGACGGCCTCGCGCAGCCATTCCATATCAGCGACGTTGGCCTCGGTCAGGTGCATCTTCACGCGTCGATCGCCGGTGAGCATCGCCAGCCCGACCTGTAAGAGATTCCGCCAGACCTTCAACGGGTTCTCGAGGACGACCCGGCCGCCCGGTTTGAGCACGCTCCGACTGTCGTAGTACGTGCGCTTGCCGACCGAGTCGAAGACGACGTCGTAGCGTTCGGGCCGACGTGTGAAGTCCTCTCGGGTGTAGTCGATCACGCGGGCCACGCCGAGCGCCTCGACCCACGATACGTTGCGCGTGCTGCACACGGCTGTCACCTCGGCGCCCAGGGCGGCCGCAATCTGCACGGCGCAATGGCCGATGCCGCCGGCCGCGCCGTTGACGAGCACGGTCTGCCCGGGGCCGACGCCGCCCTGATCGCGCAGACCCTGGAGGGCCGTCAGCGCGACAGTCGGCAAAGCCGCCGCGCCGCACAGATCGAGGTTGCGCGGCGCAAGGGCCAATCCCTTCTCGCGCACCCGAACCACTTCAGCGTGGGCGCCGAAGCAGTTGCCGAAGACGAGGTCGCCGACCTTGAAGCGCGTGACGTCCGGGCCGATCGCCTCGACGGTGCCGGCGACATCGATGCCGAGAACCCAGTCCTTCGGCCTCAACCAGCCATTGCCGGCCCGCACCGGCAGAAACCCTGAGCGGTAGTAGACGTCGAAGGGATTGATGGACGACGCCTTCACGCGCACCAACACGCGGTCGGCATGCTCGGGGCCCAGCACGGGTGGATCGATCTCCTCGAGATGAACGACCTCCGGCGGGCCGTAGCGACGATACACTGCGGCTTTCATGATGGACCTCGGGGATGGAGGACGTGCCGCATGCACGTCCGGGGACAGTATGCGGGGCGCTGACCGTCGGGCCTAGCGACCAAAGTAGGGTTCGGCGTCGGGTGGCTACAGCAGGCCGAGCTCGCGGGCGCGCGCGACGGCCTCGGTGCGACGCTCGACGTGGAGTTTTTCGAAGATGCGTTGCTGATGGCCCTTGACCGTGCTGAGCGCCACGACCAGGCGCTCGGCGATCTGGCCGTTCGATAGCCCTTGCGCGGTCAGCCGCAGCACCTCGAGTTCACGAGCGCTGAGGGCGTCAGGGCCCGTCGGGGCGCCTCCGCCGCGGGCACGGTCAACCTCGATCTGGGCCGCGTCGATCTCGGGGATCACTGTGGAAAAGCCGCGCTGTTCGGCGGCCTGGCGGGCCGTCGCCAGCCGGGAAGCGGCGCCGGTCGCGTCGCCGCGCGCCAGCTGGATCCGCGCCAGGACGGCCTCGCTCGCGAACTCGCGATCGGTGGTGGGCATCTGCCGCGCCAGCTGGCGCGCGCGTTTGCCGCAGGCTTCGGCGGCGTCGAGGTCGCCGCGAGCGAGCTGGATGCGCGCCATGCCCAACAGCGCCTCGCCCGCCACCGGCAGTGGCGGGTCGCCGGCCAGGACGAGCACGCGCTCGTAAGTAGCGAGCGCCCGGTCGTGCTCGCCCCAGGCTTCTTGGCAGCCGCCCACGCCCAGGGTCGAGAGAAGCACGATCATGCCGTGGCCGATCGCCTCCGCGGTGGACAGCGCTTCGGTATAGGCCTGATGCGCGGCCGCGATGTCGCCGCGCAGGTGATGTGCGTAGCCCAGCGACCACCACGCCGCGGTCGTCACGGGCAGGTTGTTGCGATCGATGTAGTTCAACGCCCGCTGCGCCTGTTCGAGGATGTCGTCGCGGCGATGCAACGAGACTGCCACCGCGGCGCGGATCGACGCGATGTGGCCGACGAGGTCGCGCACGACGGGATCGGGATCGTCGTCTCTGAGGCGCGCCTCGGCTGCGCGCAACTTCGCTTCGATCCCTTCAATCCGTCCCGCAAACAACTGGGCCGAGGCCCAGATGACCCACAACGCCGGCCGCGCATCGAGCTCTGCAGGCGCGAGCGTGTCGAGCCAGGCGAGGACGGGCGCCACGACACCGCGGAAGTGCAGGGGCATGCCGCCGCCAATGACGAGCCGCGCGGCCAGATCGACATCGCCCGATGCGACGGCATGATGGAAGGCCTCGGCGTCGAGGCCCTGCGTCTCGAACCAGCGACTGGCCCGGGCGTGCTCCGCCGCTTCCGGCGGCAGTCCGCCGGCCTGGAATCGACGCTGACGCAGCAGCTCAGCGAAAAGGTGGTGGTAGCGAAACCAGCGGCGCTCGTCATCGAGCGGGACGATGAACAGGTTGGCCCTTTCGATCCTGCCCAGTTCGACCTGGCCGGAGCCCGGGGGCAACTCGAGCACGGCATCGCACAACGGACCGCACAGTCGATCCAGGATCGCGGTGCGCAACAGAAAGGCCTGCGCATCCGCAGGCTGCCGCGCCAGCACTTCTTCCACGAGGTAGTCCATGATGAAGCGATGGCTGCCCGTGAATGAGCTGATGAAGCCCGCCGCATCGACGCGCCCCTGCAGCGATAACGCGGCGAGCTGCAGACCCGCGATCCAGCCTTCGGTGCGCGCCTCGAGCGCGTCGACCTGAGCCGACGTCAGGTTCAAGCCCATCGCGTCGTTGAGGAGTTCGCGCGCCTCGTCGGCTGTGAAGCGCAAATCGGCGGCGCGGATCTCGACCATCTGGCCGCGGGCGCGCAGTCGCGCCAACGGCAACCGCGGATCCTCTCGCGAAGCGATCACCACCGTCACCGTGGCGGGGAGGTTCTCGAGCAGGGTCGTCACGACCTCGTCGACGACGGCCGAGTCGAGCACGTGGTAATCGTCGAGCACCAGGCACAGGCGTTCGGAGACGCGAGCAAGGTCGTTGAGGAGAGCCGCAACCAGCGTGTCGAGCGGCGGCGGCTGGGGAGCCTGGAGAGCGGCCCACACCCCTGAAGCGAGCTCGGCCTCGATCGTGCGCAGCGCGGCCAGGACGTACAGGAGGAATCGGACCGGGTCGCCATCGTCGGCGTCAAGCGAAAGCCAGGCGACGCGCCAGCCCGAGGCGGCGAGCCAGGCGCTGAGCAACGATGACTTGCCGAAGCCGGCCGGCGCCGACACCAGCACCAGACGCCGTTCGTCAGCCCGCGCGAGTTGCGCGAGCAAGCGTTCTCGCGGCACGGCTCGGGGCAGTGGCGCTGGGATGTGCAGCTTCGTGGCCAACACGGTCACGGGCATGGTGCGCATTATAGGTGGATGGCGGTCCAGACGGAACATCTGCGGCGACGACGTAGAGGCGCGCGGTTTGGATATGACGCGCGGCCGGGCAGTGCATGTCGACTGACCGGCTCACGGTCAAGGACCGTACCCGGCACCCTACTAAAGTCGCTAGGTCCGGCGCCATGGCAACCCTATGCTGTGGTCCTTGTTCGCAACCGACTATCGGGCGATCTGGCGTGTTGAGGCTTCGTTGCTCTGTACGACTCGAGCAGGGCGTCAGCTGAACGCCCGATCACCCTGAAAGTGACTTCATCGATGCACACCACTGACGTTTCCAGCCGAGACGCGATCCGCCGGGCCGCGCTGATCGCGGGCCTCGGCTTGCTCGGCATGATCGTGCTGGCGCCGTTTGCCAACTTCTACGTCCTCGATCGCGTACTCGCCTCCGGCGATGCGGCCGCCACGCTGGCCCATCTGCGCGTTTCGGGAGATCTGCTGCGCTGGGGCATCGGCGCGTTCCTGCTCGTCGCGCTGCTGGACGTGATCGTCGCCTGGGCGCTGTATGACTTCCTCGCGCCCGCTGGGAAGAGTGGGGCGCGTCTGGCGGCCTGGCTGCGGGTGGCGTATGCGGCGACCTATGTCGTCGCGTTCGCGCCGCTCCTCGGAGTCTTGCGTTGGGCTTCGAACGCGCCCGAACTGGCCGCGCTCGATCCGGCCGTCGTCCAGGCCGAGGTGATGCTGGGCTTTCGGTCGTTCAACGACACGTGGACGCTGGGCCTGGCGCTCTTCGGCCTCCACCTCGTGGTGGTCGGCATCCTCGCCTGGCGCAGCGGCGGCGTGCCACGCTGGCTCGGCGCGCTCGTGGCGATTGCCGGGATCGGCTACTTGATTGATACCTTCGCCAAGATCCTGTTCCCGACGCTGGATCTCGGGTTCCTGACGATCACGTTTTTCGGCGAGGCCGTGTTCGCGGTCTGGCTCGTGTGGCGCGGCTTCAGGCCGTGAGCGGGGCAGGCGATTTCGGCAGTGCCCTCACGGTCCACACGCGTGGGGCTGACCTCATTCACCCGGGCGCGCAACAGCGCCGGAGAAGGAACGACGATGACCGACAGATGCGCGCTGCTCTCGACTCTCTGGATCTTTGCGATGTTGAACTACCTGTACTGCGATGTAGTCGGGCTGATGGACCCCGGGCTGTTATCGCAGTACGTGACCGGGACTGTGAACGGCATGACCATCACGCCCACGTTCCTGCTGGCCGCCTCCATTTTGATGGAGATCCCGATCGCCATGGTTCTGCTGACCCGCGTGTTGGGCCACAACGCCAATCGCTGGGCCAACCTCGGCGCCGGGGCGATCATGACAGTGGTTCAGGCCGGCACGCTCTTCATGGGCTCGGCCACGACCTACTACCTGTTCTTCAGCACGATCGAGATCGCCTGCACGGCCGCGATCGTCTGGCTGGCGTGGACCTGGGCGGATCCTGCCCGGGTGAAGCTCAGCGCGCCTGCGCGACTCTAGCTCGGGCTCAGGGCCCGCGCCACGGCAACTTCAGCGACGGGCTGCGCCGCCGCGCTTTGCTGATCGGCGCGCCGTGGCCGGTGTCGCGGATGCCCCTACTGCGACCAGCGCGGCCGAGACTGAGGCGTCGATGAGTCGTTTGTCGATCGGCTGCGCGGTGAAGAGCAGGCGCACGAACAACGGCCCGACCAGGTGCTCGATCACCACCAATGGGTCGGCGCCGGTCTCGATCTCGCCACGCGCCGCGGCGTGCTCGAGGATCGTGGCCACCGGCGGCAGCCGGCCGAGCAGGTAGTCGCGGCGAAATGGCTGCAGGTCGGGCCGGCTCAGGGCCGTCACACCCAACTGCAACAGAGCGGCGCCGTTCGGCGTTTGCAGGAACACGGCGGCCGCCTTCAGGTAGGCCGTGAGATCGCCCCGCAGCGTCCCGGTGTCGGGAACGGTCAGGGCCGACTCGGCGCGGGCCGCCAACACCTCGGTCAGCAAGGCTTCACGCGTCCCCCAGCGACGATACAGCGACGTGGGATTCACGCCTGCGCGCCGGGCGACCTCGATCATGGTGACGGCCTCATGGCCGTGAGTGACAAGCAACTCCAACGCGGCGTTCGACACGGATTCCCAGACGCGCTGGCTCCTTCCGCCAGGGCGTCGCTTGAGGCGCGCCGGCGCCGGCGTGCGAGCTTTGGATGCAAGGCGACCATCAGCCATATCAGCCTCCCCAAATCTTTAATGCAAATAGTATTGCAATAAGCGCAGAAGTCAAGTATCCTCTAAGGCAACACATATTGCTTTTGCTATTGAGACGTGGATGGCCGCGATGACGATGTCTTTCCCGGTGGGATACCACCACCTACATCCCGACACGAGCATCAACTTCCAGATGAATCGCTTCTTCAACTGGGTGGGCGAGGCGACGATGCTGACCGAACTGCGCGCCGTGGCGCCGCGTATCGCGACGTACTCCGACCTGATACGCGAAGTGACCGCCCTGGGTGAAGCAGCTTTCGCGATGGGTCGTGGGCTGGCCGGCGCGTATGACCTGCGCCTGGCAGAGTTCTTCCTCTTCGCCGATGACCCGCGCAAGCAGGCGATGCGCCAACGGTTCCTCAGCGCGCTCCGGACCGAGTACGGCGGCGAGCTCGGCGAGCCGGTGCGCGTACCGGCCGAGGGATGTGTCCTGCGCGCGTATCGCTTCGAGTCGGCGGCGCGGCGCGGGCGGCTCGTGCTCTTTGGGGGCTTCGACAGCTACATCGAAGAGTGGTGGCCGATGTTTCGCCACTTGAGCAGCCTGGGCTTTGACGTAACGGCTTTCGAAGGCCCAGGGCAGGGCGCGTGCATCGAAGACGATGGGACGCCTTTTTCGCCCGAGTGGCATCGCCCGCTGCGGGCCATCCTCGATTACTTCGGACTTGACGACGTCACGCTGGTCGGCCTGTCGCTCGGCGGTGGCCTTGCGATTCGCGCCGCAGCCGACGAGCCGCGTATCAGCCGGGTCATCGCCGTGGATATCCTGACCGACTTCCTCGACGTCGTGTTGCGCCAGACCACGCCGGCCGTCAGGGCGACGCTGCGAGGCTTGCTCGCGGTGGGGGCCCGCGGCGTCGTCGATGCGTTGGTTCGAGGGCAGATGCGCCGAAGCCCGGTCGTGGAGTGGGGCATACGGCACGGCATGCACGTGATGGGCGTCGGGTCGCCGGGCGCGTTCTTCGAAGCGGCCCGGGCCTTTCAGACCCGCGAGTGCTCGAAGCGGATCACGCAGGACGTCCTGCTGCTGGCCGGCGTCGACGATCACTTCGTGCCGCTGCGCCAGCTTTACGACCAGATGGCCTGGCTGACGCACGCGCGTTCGATCACGGCTCGCGTCTTCACTGCGCAGGAGTCCGCGTCCAACCACTGTCAGGTCGGCAACCTGGGTCTGGCGCTCGACGTGATCGTGAGTTGGATCGATTCCGTGACGGCCGCCTCATCGGCCGCCTGACCGGGGACCTTGAGGATAGCGATGGACCTGCGTCTCTTGATGGCCTGGCTGCCCCTCGTGTTCATGGTGCATGACTTCGAGGAGATCGTGATGTTCGAGCCCTGGCTGCGGGTGAACCGGGCCGAGGTGGAGCGGCGCTATCCGCCGATCGGCCGCCTCCTGGCCCGGAGCCACAGCGGCCTATCGACGTCGGGCTACGCGGTGGCCGTGATGCATGAGTTCGCGATCATCGCCGGCCTGACGGTGTTCGCGTTGTGGTCGCGGCAGGAGGGCTGGTGGTTCGGCGCGTTCGCCGCCTTCAGCCTGCACCTCCTGGTGCATGTCGCCCAGTGGCTGATCTATGGCCGCTACGTGCCCTTCATCATCACGAGCCTGCTGGCCCTGCCGTATTGCGCCTACACGGCAATGCGCTACCTGGCGGCGACGTCGCTGACTCCGGCCGAACTCCTTGCCTGGACCGGCGTAGGCATTGTCCTCACGATCCTGAGTTTCCCCTCGGCTTTTGCCCTGGCCGGCCGGTTCGAGCGCTGGAAGAACGAGTCGTACCTGTCGCGCTGAACGGCAGCGGGTCGCCCGCGACATCCCTCTCAGGCCATGATTTCGGCCGCCTTGAGCCGAGTTCCGCGCCCATCCCGCGAAGTCGCCGTCCGCCTGCGTTCTATGGGTGAACGATGCGCGTTCGGCACAGCGGCGAGGATGACAACGTGAACGACGTGGCGACCACCTTCCTCTGGACACCCTGGATCGGGCTGGGCGGTGCCGTGGCCTGGCTGGCGCCGTCCGCGCTTGGGCTGCGGCAGGCGACGGCCGGACATTCGCCGTGGGCCGCCGCCTTCGGAAGCCTTATCGGCGCGATCGCGTTGCCCGCCCTGGCGCCCTGGTTCGGGCTGACGTCGCCCGAGTGGATCTGGCTGGCCTGGCTTGGCGCCGTGGTCGGCGGGCTGACCGGCCGGTTCTCGCGACGGGTGGCCAGCGCCGTGACCTACGCGCTGTTGTTTGCTGTAGTGATGCTCGCCCAGACGTGGATCGTCGGCGGCCTGATCCTCATGGTGTGGACCATCGGCCGATGGGCGGCCGTCAGCGAGACGATCATGGCGGTGACGCCGTGGGTGCTCGGCGTCAGCCTGACCTGCGGCGCTTTGATCGGGCTGCCGATCAATTTGTATGCGCCGCGGCCACTTGACGAGCCCCTCGGGCCGAGTCCCACGCCCTGATCGCGGTCAGGCCCTCACGCGCGTCTTGTTGCCCCGTCGCCGGACCCAACCGAGCACCAGCGGGAAGATGAGGCCCGTCGCCAGCAGGCCCACCAGCCAGGCCCAATCGAAGCGCGCCAGACGCTGCGCGAACGTGACCGACACGTCGATCGACTGCGCATACGCGACCTGGCGCCAGTAATCCTTCCCGTCGACCGTCAGAAGCCGATAGACGATCAAGGTCAGCCGATGCCGACCCTCCTGGCGCGCTGTGACGGTCCATTGCCAGGTCGTGGGTTCGGCCGAGGCAAGGAGTTGTTCAGAGTCGGCGTGCAGGGGCTGGATATCAAAGGCCTCGGGCGGCGACCCGACGAGCTCAGCGCGCATCCGCTCTGTCACGCTGACTGACGCGCTGGCTGTCGTGCCCGCGGCGTTCGCGACGTCGGAGAGGGCGGCCTCGAGCTCGGCAGGGCTCTGGTTTGGGCTGACGAGGAGCGTGGCCGTCGACACCTCCTCGAGCGTCATCGTTGACGGGATCGTATACGCCAGGCTGCCTTCGAAGCTCGAGCGCAGCGCCGCATCGACGTCACTCCAGGCGTCCTGGGTGGCGGACGGTGCCGCCGTCGACGCGGTCTGGTCCGGTTGACCGCCGCCCACCGCGCACGCGGTCAGCGACACGGCCAACGCGCAGATCAACAAGGCGTTTTGCCGCAGCCAGGCGCTCATCGGTCGGCTCCCCTCTGGAAGGTCGCAAAACCCTGCGTCGGACGACCCGTATTTTCCCCCATGACGGCCGAACCCGCTTGACCTTACGCTTGGCGTTGCCGGGCAGACGCCGCGGGTTGGCCCACGCCAGCCCCTTTGCCACGGATGTGCATCGTCAGTGCCCCATCATGGCCGTCCCTGCGACTCCCGGCGACATGGGTGTGGGCGTCGAAGACCTCGGGAGGGCCACTGTGATCGACCTTCGCAGAGTGTTGGCTGCCATACTTGTCGCGTCCGGATCCCTTCAGGGCACCGTGACGCTCACTCGCGCTGACGGACCGGCTTCCGTGGTCACCGTCGCGGATTGTTCGCAGGCAACCGTACAAGCTGCGCTCGACGCGGCCTCAGACGGCGACGTCGTGCGCCTGCCGGCGGGCACCTGCGAGTGGCCCGATGGTGTCTCGTGGACGAACCTCAATGTCACACTCGAGGGGGCTGGCATCGACCAAACGGTGTTGCTCTGCGACGGCTGTCTGACGATCACGTCGACGGATCCCACCAGCGGCCACTCGCGGTGGCGCCTGACCGGCCTGACCTTTCGCGGCGCTTCACCCTCAGGGATCGTGATCACGATCTGGGACAACGTGTCGTCGTGGCACTATGGCTGGCGCATCGATCACATCAAGCTCGACTACCCTGGCGCGTCGAGCGGCTATGGCATCTTCATCGGCGGCGCAACGTACGGCGTGATCGACAGCAGCGAGTGGAATTGGGGCGGCGGGCTGGCCATCATCATGGTCGGCCAGATGAGTGATGAGTGGCCGGGCTCGGCGACCCACCCACAGGGCGGTTATCTGCTTTCGCAGCCTCTTGACCTCGGCGGCCTCAAGGCCGTGTACATCGAGGACAACGTCTTCACCGGGACTGCGCCGGGCGGGTTCGCGGCCTACGACACGTCGAGCGGCGGCGGGCGCGCCGTGTTTCGCCACAACACCGTCACCGGCGGGATGTATTACTCGCATTGGACGCGCAACCGCGAGGTCGGTGGGATCCTGCACGAGATCTACAGCAACAGGTTCGTGGGCAACGCGAACTACCACGCGTACCCGATCCGACTCGAGGCCGGCACCGGCGTGATCTTCGCCAACACCGTGCAGGGCTACGATGACCTGTATGCCGTGCTCGATGAGCGTCGCGGCTTCTACGAGAGCGATGGCGAACTCGGCGCCTGCGACGGCTCGCACGCCTGGGATGGCAACGCCGGCGACCCCGCCGCCCCGGGCTGGCCGTGCCTGGGTCAGATCGGGCGGGCGCCAGGCAAGTCGATCGCCCAGATCATGGCCGGCGACAAGCAGACATCAGCGCCGCTCTATCTCTGGAACAACGGCATCGAGGAGGGCTGCCGCTCGGGCGGCATCTGCGGCGGCGGCTTCGGCGTCAGCGTATGGGACGGATCCAACGCCGCGCGCGCCTACGTCTCGGCGAGCCCGCACCCCAACGGCGAGGTCGACTACGTCCTCAACGGCGCCACTCCCAAACCGGGTTACGTGCCCTACACGTATCCGCATCCTTTGCGTGCTACCGGCGCGCCGGCCTATCAAGTGCGCCTACCGGTGATCGAACGTTGAGCGCCGGCCGGGCTTCGCTCGAAGACGCGAGCCTGGGTCCTCATCACGGCTCTGACACGTCGATCCAGATCGGCGCCGAGTACGCTTCGCCGCCCCAGGCCTCGAGCGGAAACCCGCGCCGCGCGTCGCTGACGTATCGCACCTGCAGGCCATAGCGCCCGGGTTCGTCGAACAGATACACCAAGGTGAGATTCTTGGTGGTCACCAGCGAGTCGCCGACCGCCAGCGGTTCGAAGACCACCCAAAGCCAGGCACCCGTGTTGACCCAGTTGTCGGTGGTGGTCGCATGCCCCTGAGGGTCAAACACCGTGACCCAGAACGGGAATGTTTTGTAGTCGGGGATGACGGATCGATCCGGGTGCCAACCCTCAACGAACAGGTCGGCGGCGCTGATGTTCTTCACGGTGACGGTGATGCTGACCTGGTCGCCCACTTTCAGGCTAGATGGCTCCGCCGCGACCGTCACCGACAGCGGCGAGGCCGGATCGGTGGGCACGGCGCCCGGGACGTTGGCGACAGGTGCGGCGCAGCCGACGAGGAGCCAGGCGCAGGCGAGAAGCAGCCCGCCAAGGGTGACAGAGGTTGCGACGGTTCTCATGGTGGCAGTATTTCCTGATGCATTTCGCAGATGTTCATGGAACCGGCGTCGCGAAGGCTGGCGCACCCGGGATCGTATAGATGCCCTGATCGGCAAGCGCCCGGTACTCCGGCGGCAGGGCGTTGTAGTAAAGCGACAGCCTTGACCGGACTTCATTCAACTCCTCCACCGAAAGATGGTTCTCGACGGCGTGATCGAGCTCCCAGTGCCAGGCCTCGAACTCGTTCATGAGGTTCCCGGGCGAGTTCGGGTGGAGATAGATGCGGCCTTCGGCGTACTGCCGCGCGTGCACGAGTTCGTGCCCGATCATCGAGGCGAATTCATTCGGCGACGTGGTCCGCGCCGAAAACGCCTCGCTGCCGAGGAGGATGGTGTTGGTGAATGGATCGAACCGAGCATAAGCGCCGCCGTCGACGCGCATCGGATCGTAGACGATGGGCACGCCAGCGACTGCATCGAGGTGATAGGCCGAGACAGTCTTGTCGATGGCGGCCTGATAGTCATGTTGGTCGATCAGGGCCTGCACATCGCGCGCGCGATTGAGGGCGCGCACTTCGGCCAACACCGCCACGCCCGTCATCGGCCCATGGATGCGACCGAGGGCCATCCAGTCGCCGAGGCCTTCCTGTCGTGCGAAGTACAGGGCCTCCCAGTCCGCGGCGCTCCAGTCGACGGCGCCTTGGCCGGAGAGCTGCCACGAAAGTTGGAACTCGGCGTAATCGCCTTGGGTCGGCGCGCGACCGTGTTCGACGGCGAACGCCTCAGCCCACCAACCAAAGCCGGCCTGCTCCCAGGGCGGCGTGTCGGCGGCCCCGCCGTCACGGCCTAACCCGGTTGAGTTGCGGTGCGCGCTGTTGAGGTGCCGCCTGGGATCCTGCTCGTCGAGCGAGCGAACAAGAGCTGCGTCGGTCTCCCTGTAGCCCGACGCCACCGACAGCAACCAGCGTGAGATCCGGCTCAGGTCGGCGGAGCGGGCGTCGAAGCCGGTCAGCCAGGCGCCGTGCGCGGCCTGGAAGGCATCGCTGGCCGCCCCGGACCAGACGCTGCTGAGCCTGTGTTCGAGCGTCCGCAACTGTGCCAGCACATCCTGCGCCTCCGATCCGCGCAAGGCCTCGAGACGCTCGCCGGCCCGCGACAGGCCGTCGAGTTGAATGCGCACCCGCGAAGTCGACATCGTCCCCCCTCGTGTACCAGCCCCGTATGAGCCGGTGCTCTTCGATGTCGGCCAGGATAGAAGCGAATGCTCAGCAGGAATCCTCAAAGAGTCCTCGACTGACGCAATTGGGGAAGCGCGGACGGACGACGCGTGGCCGGAATCTTGCATCTGGCGGTGTACGACGCACGCGTTGGCGCGAAACGCGCTCGCGTGCAACTCTGCGCTGGTAGCCACAGGAGCCCACTCGGTGATGGTGATCCGGACGACGATGACCCGCGCGCTGGTCGCGCTCACGACAGCCCTCACGGTTGCCACGACAACCGCCAGCACGCCACTCAACACGATCTATCTGCCGGTCTTGTTACGTCGAGCGCCTGCCGGCCAGGATGTGTCGCTGCCGGCGATGCCGACGCCCGGCGGCATCACTCAGACGGCTCCAGCAGCCCCAACTCAGGCGACCGGCGAGCCGACTGACCCCACAGCGACACTGACCCTCACGATCACGGTGTTGCCCACAGGCATTGCGACGTCAGCAAACACGGCGGCGCCGACCTTCACGTCGACAGCGACGAGCACGACAGCGCCAACAACAACCGTCGAGCCAACGGGTACGTTGGGGCCAACGGGTACGTTGGGGCCAACGAGTACGTTGGGGCCAATAAACACGGCGACATCGACGTCGACTGCGACGGCGAGTGCCACGGCAAATGCCACGGCAGATGCCACGAGCACCACGCAACCCACGAACACAGCGACTTCTACAAGCACGTCGCAGCCGACCACGACCTGGACCGCCACGGTCGTCAGTTCGCCGACGCCAACGGTGACGCAGACATCGACCGCCACGGCCAGCCCGACCGCTACGTCGACCGGCACGGCGACAGCGACGGCCACTGCGACGGCCACGACGCCGGCCACGACGCCGGCCGCCACAGCCACGGCAACAGCGACGTCAACGACTGGCTTCAACGCAGCGCCGCCGACGACGCCGGTGAAGCTCGTGTTCGTCCACCATTCGACCGGCGAGCTGTGGCTGCGCGATGACTATGGCCAGCTCGGCCTGGCGCTGCGCGACAACAACTACTTCGTCAGCGACACCAATTACGGCTGGGGGCCGTACGGCATCGGCGACCGCACCGACATCGGCAACTGGTTCGAGTGGTTCGGCAGCGGCCGACGCGCCGACATCCTCAGCGCGCTCTTCAGTGAATCCGCGCAGCACGCGCCATACTCGCGCCTGGCGCAGAATCCGGGCGGCGAAAACGAGATCGTGATCTTCAAGTCGTGTTTTCCGAACTCGGCTTACCGTGGCTCCCAGCTCGATGTCGTGCCCGGCATCCTTTCGAATCCGCTGGCGGGCCAGAACAGCTCGTCGGCGAGCCATACGTTTGCCAACGCGAAGGGCATCTACATCGACCTGTTGGCCTACTTCGCCAGCCGGCCGGACAAGTTCTTCATCGCGGTCACGGCGCCGCCGCTCAGCGACGGCACGTATGCCGCGAACGCCCGCGCCTTCAACAACTGGTTGGTGAACGACTGGCTTGCCAACTATCCGCTCAACAACGTCGCGGTCTTCGACTTCTACACAGTGCTGACCACGAACGGCGGCAGCGCGAGCGTGAGCGACGTCAACGCCGCCACCGGGAATCACCATCGATTTTGGAACGGCATCATCGAGCACAGCACGAACGGTGACAACGACCCCAATCCGAACGTCCTCGAATACCCGACCGGCGACGATCACCCGTCAAGCGCCGGTGAGCGCAAGGCCACGGCCGAGTTCCTGCCGCTGTTGAACATCTACTACCACCGCTGGAAGCCCTGAGCCCGCCTGTATCCATCGAGGAACCACACAGGGCGCCCGACAGGGCGCCCTGTGTG
Source organism: Anaerolineales bacterium (assembly GCA_044226485.1). GTDB lineage: Bacteria > Chloroflexota > Anaerolineae > Anaerolineales > UBA6663 > UBA6663. The sequence goes on along the minus strand of JBGAGY010000003.1, from coordinate 241,271 downwards.
GTTCCTCGATGAGCGTCAACCGTCGTGACCGATCGACTGCGAGCGCGGGCCGGCCTCGGAATGAGGCGCCTCATTGGCAGTCACCGAACTGCGGCTGAGCCCGTAGCTCAGACTGAGCAGCGCCGTCGCGGCGCCGACGCAGGCCACGAGCAGCCCCGCGCCACGGCCGGGGCCTGTGCCGACGAATCGGCCCACGGCGCCGGCGAGAGAGCCCCCGACAACCAGAGCCGGTTCGAAGACGCGATCGGCTGCGAGGCCAGCGAGGATCAGGCCCAGCGGTTGGAGGCCGCGCGTGATGACCTGACGGACGGCCTGCAGGCGCCCCTGGACCGCGTCGCTGACCTGAGATTGCCAGAGCGCCTGACTCGAGCCGTTCACCCACGGCACGACAAAGTGAGCGGCGAAGGCGAAGGCGGCTACCCAGACGATGTGGGGCACCAGGCCGGCGACCACCAGCGCGACTCCGAACAGTGTGCTGCCGACGACGATCGTGGCGTGATAGGGCCAAGCTCCGGCGCGTACACTCATCAACAGACTGCCGAGGAGAAAGCCTCCGCCGGCGACTGTGAGAACCATGCCCATGCCTTGAACTGAGGTAAGCCCGGTGAAGAGCGGGATCAAGAGCGGCGACAGCATCCCCGTCAGAAACGCGAACCCGGCCTGGAAGGCCAGGAGGCCCTTCAAGTCGGAGCGTCCCCCCAACACTTGCAGGCCTTCAGCAAAGAAACGCCACGTGCCGCCAGCGACTTGCGGGCCTGCTGCGGTCGGCCGAGGAAAGCGGCTGCCCGACAGAGTCGTCAACGCCACGCAAAAGGTCGCGACGTCGATCGCCAGAATCCCGGGGATCGGCAGGGCAGTTAGCAGGCTGGCCGCCAGCACGGGCACCAGGATCTCGGCGACGCCCTGGCTGAGCTGCAGCCAGCCGTTGATCTTGCCCAGGCTGTCCTCGGGCACGAGGCTGGCGATCGCAGAGAAATAGGCCGGCGCCTGTAAGGCACCAAACCCGGCACTGAGCGCCGTAAGGATGCAGACCTGCCAGACCTGCAGCGCGCCCGTCATGAAGAGCGCCGCGAGCACGAGCACGCACAGAGCGGAGCCCGAGTCGCTCAGGATCATCAGGCGGCGCCGGTCCCAGCGATCGGCCAGGACACCGGCCAGGGGCGTCAGCGCGATCACGGGAAGCGTGCGGAACAGCAAGACGAACGCGAACTGCGTGACCGATCGAGTCTGCTGGTAGACCCACAGGCTGATGGCGAACTCGCTCAGCCCCGAACCGAGCAACGAGACAGCCTGCCCGGCCGCGATCGGCAGCAGCGTGCGTCTCCAGGAGTCCGCGCGCGGGCGAGGAACGGGTAGGGTCATGATGATCTCCTCCTGCCGGGGTTGAGCCGGCCCAAAACAAAACTCCCCCGAGATCGCGTGAGCGGTCTCGGGGGAGTTGGTTGTCACGCGGCCCAGAAGTGAGCCGCGCGAGATGAAGGCAGCATCTTATGGCCGGCCCAAAGCGGAGTCAAGAGGAAAATCTTCAGCGAACCCCGATGACAATCGTCTCGACGGCCGGCGTGGTGAGAGCTGGCATGGTCGCGGCCCAGTCTCCACGGTCGGTGTAGACTGGTGCCATATATTTCGTCCGTCTCGATAGGCGTTCACCTTTCGATCTTGCGTGAGCGTCGGAGCGGTGCTCATGAAGTTCATATCCCCTCGACCGGTAGCAGTGTTGATGATCTTGCTCGACTTGGCGTTTTGGGCGCCCCAGGCGGCGCCGGTTGCTCGTGCCTGCACGGCGCCACCCGAAGGGCCGCCGAACCACTCCGTGGCGGCCCGGGCGCAGGCAGCGCCGATTGTGATCGAAGGCATCGTCAAATCCATCGACGAGCCCCACGAGTGGTATTCATACGGCGCGACGGTGGAGGTCTTTGTCTACTTGAAGGGCCAGGGCGAGAGCACTCTGCACATCGACGGTTACGGAACGGCCGGGTTGTGCCTGGTGGATGTGTGGCCGGGAGAGCGCCACGTCTTCTACGTCTGGCGAGATCAACAGGGTCATTACCGGGCCCACTATCTCGGCGAGGCAGCCGCCGTCAGTCCGGACACTCCTGAAGTCGTCAACCAGGTCCGGGCGGCGCTGTTGCCACACAGCTTTGGTCTGCCCAGCCTGCTTCGGTTCGACACACCGCCGCCGGACGGCATTGCCATGGCGACGCCGGACACGCCGGCTCGGCGGCGCGCACGGTAGCGGCGATCTGCGGAAACCGATCAAAAGCGGGCGGGAAGTGTCCGCATAATCGGTGATACTCTTCAGCGGCTCGAGTGCGTGAGCGCGCCGCGCCTAACCCAACAAGCTGGCAGGAGGCATCCATTCATGACACAACCCGAACCGACCCTCGTCGAGCTCGTCCGCTACAACCAGTGGGCCAACGAACAGGTGTTGACGATCTGTATCGGGCTGGAGAGAGACAAGGTGTCGACCCCGATCCCTGGCGCTTACGGATCGATCCATCGAACGCTTGGGCACATGCTCTACGCCGAGGCCGACTACATCGGGCGCATCACGGGCACTCAGCCGCAGCCACCCTTCAAGTGGGAAGAGGGCCCGAGCCTCGAGCAACTGCGTGACTTCGCCACTCAGGTCGGCCAGGCTTTCCTCGACGTCATCGAACGCGTCCCGCCGACGCAGATCGTGCATGAAGAAGAGAACGGCCTCTTCATCGACTATCACGCGCGTCAGCTCTACATGCAGCTTGTCATTCATGGCATCGAGCACCGCACGAACGTCACGACCCAGCTCGCGACGCTTGGCGTCGCTCTGCCTGAACTGGACGGATGGGGCAATCTCTTCGCCCATGGTGATCGTTTTGGCCTGCGCGAAGGCAAGGTCTGAGCGGTCTTAACTTCGTATGCCAGCCGCCGAGGTGACGACCGTCACGCAGCACGGTTCGTCACCTCGTTTGATTCCAGATAGTGTCAACCGATTTGTGACTTACAGCCTAGTGAGGGCTCGGCGTGGAGACGTATACTTTTAGGTGGTTCGGGGCACCGACGCGTTTTTTTCCGGCCGCCCGTTTGTCCATATGTTTGTTTTGGAGTCCACATGTCAAAAACTTTCGTGCGCGAACGCCATTGGTTGATTGCAGTCTCCCTCTCGTTGCTGGCCCAGAACGTTGTACCACCGGTAGCCGGAGCGCAGAACGTAGATCCGCCGGATCGCGAGGCCCGGGCCAATCTTCTCCAACTGCCAGGTTCTGTGGCCCGACCTGCTCCGTCCCTCGACAGCGAAACGGCCGATGCGCCTTCAGTTCTGACGCCGTGGAGCCGCGTCGTCCATCAGTCTTACCGCGATGGAAACGCCGAGATCTATGTCGCCAACGATGATGGCAGCGCCGAACTTCGCCTGACCAATTCGCCGGACGCCGACATCCATCCTGACCTCAATCGTGGGGCCACGCGCGTGGCATATGCCAACCGCTCCGGCGACTACGAAATCCGATCGATGAATGTCGACGGCGGCGACAATCGCGCCCTGACAGACAACGCGAGCGACGACGGCGCGCCCGATTGGTCACCTGACGGGACGAAGATCGCGTTTCAGGCATACCGCGACGGCCAGTCGGAGATCTACGTGATGCAGGCCAACGGCTCGGGCCAGACACGGCTTACCAACGATGCCGGCTATGACGGCCAGCCCGCGTGGTCACCGGACGGCACCAAGATCGCGTTCGTCTCGACTCGTAGCGGCGGAGCGCGCATCTGGGTCATGAACGCTGACGGGGGTGGCGCCCATATGGTGTCCACACAGGCCTCCGGCTACGATCCGTCCTGGTCGCCAGATGGCACCAAGATCGGCTATGACGCCGACGGCAATGGCGACGGGTGGCAGGAACTGTGGGTGATGAACGTGGACGGCTCGAACGCTCACATGCTGCTCAACATTGGCACCAATCAGGACCTGTGGGCGGGTAACTGGTCGCCGAATGGCCGTTACCTGTCTTATACCCACATTGCCTACGTGTATTACCAGAACGCCTGGTACTGGACGGAGGCGCGCATCGGCGCCTTCGACACCACAGTGGCGACGGGCTACTACATCAGCTCGTCAAATGAGGCCATGAACCCCGATTGGCAGTCGCAAGACATCGTTGCGCCGGTGGCCACTCTTTTGCCCATGCCGGCTGTGTCGCCGGCCCCGCTGTCCGTCAGTTGGTCGGCCTCCGACGGAGGCCCCTCTGGTCTTCACAGTTACGACGTTCAGTGGAGCGAGGGCGGTGGACCCTGGGCCAATTGGCTGCAGACCTGGACGATGACGAGCGCATGGTTCCCCGATGCCACCGGCGGGCACACCTATTCGTTCCGGATCCGCGCCCGCGATCGCGCGAATAACGTCTCGGACTGGTCGGCACCGGTATCGACCACCATCGAGGCGCTCGCACCTGATACCGCGGTCTCGGGGCCGGCTTTTGCCGATGGGCCGATCACTCTGACCTGGGGCGGCACGGACCCTGGAGGTTCCGGAATCACAACCTACGACGTCCAGATGCGAGTCGCTCCAAACGGGTCATGGACCGACGCCATCATGAACACCACTATGACGTCGATCCTCGTGTTGCGTTCACCCGGGGAGATCATTGATTATCGCGTGCGCGCGCGTGATAGGGCTCAAAACGTCGAAGAGTGGCCGGCTGGAGATGGAGATCTGAGGGTGACGTTCTATAGCTGGAAGGTGGCCGGTCCATTACACGACAATGCCGGCGTACCTATTGCGGCCGCACAGGTTGACGCGCTTCCTCTTCCGCTGGGCACGACGGCATCGGCCGGCACGTATGCGGCCTATGGCCTTGTCACAACGCCGTCGTATGTCATTGATTGGTCAAAGACCGGTTACGGCGACCTTCCGCAGACGACGATTAACACTGGCCCGGATGTCGATCTGGACATGGCTTTGCCGCCCGTTGACTCGGTGGTCCAAAACGGAACGTTTGAGTCGGGCACGTTCAGCCCGAACTGGACGGCGAACGGAACCTTGCCGACCGGCCTGTCGACGACGATCTATCACACCGGCGGCGCCTCGGCCTGGCTGGGTGCCGAAGCTGACACGGCGTGGGCCGCGCCGGCTACGGTGGACACGTTCACCAGCGGCAACCAGTATTGGTATTTCATGCGCAAGCCCCGATTTGCGATCGATCATGCTGGAGTCCAGCACGCCGTCTGGAACCGAGGGGTCGATTCGAGTTGGGATACGCAGGTGTGGTATGCCAGGAAGGCGCCAGGTGAAGCCTGGTCGGCGCCGATCCAACTCTCCAGCAATCCCGTGCAAGGCGCTGCTGCCATCGCCATCGACTCGGCCGATCGAGTCCACGTGGTGTGGATGGGAACGACCTCCTACTACACAATGTGGGCGAGCGGCCAGGGCTGGTCGGCTCCCGTGGCGTTGCCGTTCCAGCGAACGACGTCAGCGGAGATCGCTGTGGATGCGAGCAACACTGTACATATCGTGGCCGCCGAGTACACAACGGACGCGTACACGCCTGGAAGGCTTGTGTACGCCCGTTCAGCAGGCGGACCATGGTCCCAACCCGAACACGTATTAACCGGTGGTGACCTGCCGGCGCTGGTCGTCGATGCCAATGGCGTCCCGCACGTCCTGGCTTATGCAACCATCATGGGCACGACCGGACCCATTCAGCATCTTCAACGCGTCTCAACGAATGTATGGTCGCAAGAAACAGTGAGCCCGGCTCGCGGCTACGCGCCTGACGTCGCAATCGACGAGGCTGGTGTGCTGCATGCCGTCTGGCGGAACTCTGAAGACTTCAAGGTGGGCATTGCGTATTCGTCGAAGGCGCCTGGTCAGGGATGGACCGCGCCGACGTACTTGAGACTGTCACATGATGCCGCTGAACCTCAGATCGCTGCACGTGGTGGCCGGGTGGCAATTACCTTCGTCGACCAGATCCCTGATATCGTATTGTCCGAGTTGTTCTACACCTATAGAGAGGACAGTGGTTCTGCCTGGTCATCCCCACGACGTCTGACGTACGAGGCCACCGGCACGCTTTACTCTGAACTGCGCCTGGGCCCCGGTGGGGAGCCCTGCGTTCTGTATGAGCCAGCCCAGCAGGGTTATTCATCGAACACGCCCATATCGCTTAAGGCCATTGACCTTGTGCGAACGGCCTCGGCCGGTCAGGCGCAGGTGTCTCAAGCGGTGACTGTGTCGCCGAGCCTGAAGTCGCCGGCCTTGGCGTTTCACTATCAACTACACGGCGCCTCGCCGACTCCCGGCACGTTGCAGGTGCAACTGCAAACAGGGTCCGGAACGGTTGACCTCGTTGCTCTGGGCGAAACCGCCGGCTGGGCGTTCAAATCCATCGATCTGAGCGCCTGGGCGGGCCAGACAATCACCGTGATCTTCCGTCTCGACCAGACCGCGGGAGCGGCGCGCGCGTCAGCGCTCATAGATGACGTGTCGATCGGATCGACACACCCTGACGTCTGGGTGGCGGTGGCGGCGACGATCGGGCGGCGGGGCCAGCCGGTGACGTATACCCTGACCTACGGGAATCAGGGTGGCGCGCCGGCCACAGATGTGCGCATTCACTTCGTGCTCCCCGCTGGCCTGACGTTTGTGTCAGCCAGCGTGGCCCCGACCGGGGTGTCACCCGATTTGTTCTGGGACGTGGGGACTGTCGGCGCACATGCGGGGCCAACGGCTGTGACCCTCGTGGCATTGGTCACAGCGGATGTTCAGGCTCCAGCGCAGTTGACGCACTCGGCCCAGATCGAATCCGCCAGCGGGCAACTCGAGACCTGGAATGATCAGTCGCAGGCGGTGACCGTGATCGAGCCGCACAAGGTCTTCATTCCGACGTTGGGGCGGTAACGGCGCGGCCTCCAGTTCGAAAATAGGTACGCCCGTACCTTGACCCTCTCCGGCCGTTCCCCTACTCTGAACCTGTCGCAGCCCGTCTCGGTGCGACAGGTTCAGAGTAGGTCGGCCCCGCCTGTTCAATGGGGCGCTCCACCGCGACCGCGCTGATACCTTCTAAGAATTCGCCGAACCCGCTCGAACCGAGTCTCAGGAGGCCGCGATGAACGACATCCCGCTGATCCCGCGCACCGTGCTGTTTGGGAACCCCGAGCGAGCCGAAGTGTTGATCAGCCCTGACGGCGCGCATCTATCTTTCCTGGCGCCCGACGCCGGCGTGCTCAACGTCTGGGTCGCCCCGCAGAGCGACCCGGGCCAGGCGCGAGCGGTCACGGGCGATCGCGGCCGCGGGATCCGGTCGCACGCGTGGGCCTATTCGGGCCGGCATATCCTCTTCTTGCAGGATGAGGCCGGCGATGAGAACTGGCGCGTGTACGCAGTCGACGTCGAGAGCGGCGCGTCGCGCGACCTCACGCCGGTCGCCGGCGTCCAGGCGCAGATCAGGGCCCTGAGCGCCAAACGGCCGCTCGAGGCCGTCATCGGCCTCAACAACCGCGACCCGCAGTGGCACGACCTCTACATCGTCGACCTCGTCACTGGCGAACGGACTCTGCTCCTCCAGCACGATCGGTTCGCCGATTACATGATCGACGATGACTTCAAGGTTGTGTTGGCTTTCGAGATGACGCCCGATGGAGCGCTGGCAATCCTGCGGCCGACGGCCGACGGCGAGTGGTCGCCGTGGGGCGAGATCCCGGCCCAGGACGTGCTGACGACCTCTCACGTGTGCGTCGAGCAGGGCGGCCAGCGCCTGATCTTCAAAGACAGTCGCGATCGCGACACAGCGGCTCTGGTTGCGCTCGACCCCGACACGGGCGAGTCGACGCTGTTGGCCGAGGACCCGCGCGCGGATGCCGAGGACGTGCTGGCTCATCCGACGACTCACGCCGTGCAGGCCGTCAGCTTCGTGTACGAACGTCAGCGCTGGCAGGTGCTGGATCCGTCGTTGGCGCCCGATTTCGAGGCGCTCGGCGCGATCGTGCGCGGCGACTACTCTGTCGCGGCACGCACCCTCGACGACAGCCTCTGGGTCATCCGCGATGTCGTCACTGATGGGCCGGTGCGCTACTCGCTCTACGATCGCCGCACGCGCACCGCGCGCTTCCTCTTCACGGGCCGGCCCGCGCTCGAGGGCAAGACGTTGATGCCGATGCGGGCCGTGGTGATCCAGGCGCGCGACGGGCTTTCGATGGTCGCCTATTACACGCTGGCGGCCGGTGTGGCTTCGTCGGACGGCATACCTGAGCGACCTGGGCCGATGGTGCTCATGCCGCACGGCGGGCCGTGGGCACGCGACTACTGGACCTTTCATCCCTGGCATCAATGGCTGGCCAATCGCGGCTACACCGTGCTGAGCGTCAACTTCCGCGCGTCGACGGGCTTCGGCAAGGCGTTCACGAACGCCGGCGACCGCGAGTGGGGTGAGCGCATCCTGACGGACCAGCTTGACGCGGTGGCCTGGGCCATCCAGCGCGGGATCGCCGATCCGGCCCGGGTGGGGATCCTTGGTGGGAGCTTCGGCGGCTACTCAGTGCTTGCGGGGCTGACGTTCCATCCAGATGTCTATGCCTGCGGTGTCGATCTCGTCGGGCCGTCGAACCTTGTGACGCTGCTCGAGTCGGTGCCGCCGTACTGGAAGCCGATGCTTGAAGTCTTCACGCAGCGCGTCGGCGATCACCGCACTGAGGAAGGGCGCGCCTTGTTGTTGCGCCACTCGCCGTTGACGCAGGTCGAGCGCATCAGCCGACCGCTGCTGATCGCGCAGGGCGCCAACGATCCGCGCGTGAAGGAAGCCGAGTCCGAGCAGATCGTCGCGGCCATGACGGCGCGGCAGATCCCGGTGACTTACATTCGATACCCCGATGAAGGCCACGGCTTCGCACGGCCCGAGAATAACCGCTCGTTTGCCGCTGTGGCCGAGGCGTTTCTGGCCCAGCACCTCGGCGGGCGGCTCGAACCTTTCGGCAGCGACCTCAGCGGATCAAGCATCGAGGTGCGTAAGGGCGCCGAGGGTGTGCCCGGCCTTGAGGAGGCCCTGGCGTCGCGGTTGCCCGCCGGGTGACGCTGAGTCATACGTCCGGCGCCTCGTTGGTGTGGGGCGCCGGACGTTATCGGAACCGTTTATAGAGAGAAGCGTTACTCGAATACCTGTTTGGTCGAACCGTGCGTGGCTGGGGCGTCACGGCACGCCCGGAAAAACGTCACTGCCGGGCTGATGGTCGTGCCCCTACAATCGTGTCGATAGGTTTCACTCAATTCGGTTGTTCGGTCCATGTATATCGCCCATGACGCGGAGATTCTTTGTCGCGCCATCTGGCCGGATGCGCCGCTATGTTTACCTTACGATCTGTTCGATTCATCCTCGCCCTGACGCTGTTCGTCACCTTTACACCGGCCCAACCGCTGCAGGCGGCGGCCGGCGACGTCTTCGTCGCCACGACGGGCTCTGACGCGAACACCTGCGCCACACCAGCGGACCCGTGCGCGACGATCAACGCGGCGATCGGCAAGGCCAGCGCCGGCGCCACGGTGTACGTGGCCGTTGGCATCTACCTCGGCACGGGCGACTCGGTCGTCCTGCTCAACAAGGACGTCGCGATCAGCGGCGGTTGGGACGCGGGCTTCACGAGCCCGGTCGGACTCTCGACGCTCGACGGTCAGAGTTCACGCCGTGTGATCGATGGTGGGGCCAACTGCATGGGCGCGTCCCACTGGGTGACCGCGTCGCTCGACCGACTTAAGATCGTGAACGGTTACGGGGCGACGGGCGGTGGAAACCTGATGCTGTATTGCACGGCGTTGACTCTGTCCCATTCCGAGGTGTCAGGCGGCACCGCGGGTGGCGCCATGGGCGGCGGGGCGGCCCTTTTCGGCGGCGGCTCGGTCGTCACGATCAGCGACAGCCTGATCGCGAACAACTGGGCTGACGGAACCTACGACGAGGCCGCGATCTCGACCGTGAGCGGCGTGACTCTGATCAACACGACCATCAGCGGAGATGAGCGCCACGGCACCAGCGGTGCCGCGATCTGGAGCACGACGGGGCCGCTGGTGTTGCGCAACGTCACCGTCACAGGCTATTCGATCGGGCTCAAGATCTCGGGCTCGCAGACGACCATCGACAACTCGATCTTGTTCGGGAACGGGCGATCCGATTGCACGGTCGTCTTTCCGTACCCGGATACCGTCACCTTCACAGGGCGCAACATCGTGGGAACGCAGACCGGTTGCGGGCCGAACCCGACAGACCTTGTCGGCCCCACGGCAGATCCCGGCCTGGGCGTGCTTCAAGACAATGGCGGACTGACAGCCACACACGCCGTGGCGGCCTCCGGGCCGGCCCACGGCGCCGGATCGTCGTGCACGCCCACTCATGACCAGCGCGGTGTCGCGCGACCCGCGGCCTGCACGCTCGGCGCATTCGAGCCGCTCCTCGACGTGCGCAAAACGGTGGTGGGGGCGTTCGAGCTTGGGGGAACGATTACCTATACCTTGCAGGTCTCCTCGGCCGGACCGACGCCGCGAACCGGGACGGTGCTGACCGACACGCTTCCGGCGCCACTGACCGCCGTGCCCGGCTCGGCTACGGCAAGCGCCGGCGTGGTCGCATTGAACGGCAACACGCTCAGTTGGAGCGGCGACGCTGACGTCTTGACGCCGGCGGTTCTGACCGTGCGAGCCGTGATCGACCCGCAGGCGCTCGGTCAAGTCATTGCCAACACAGCTCTTGCGGAGTGGCAGGGCTACCGCGAGCCGAGCAACAGGGCGGCGTTCGCCGTCTATCGAATGCAGTATCTGCCAAGTCTGGCCAGCCAGTACTGTGGCGACTTCACCGATGAATTCAGCAACCCGGCCAGCGGGTGGCCGGCGTTCGATGACGTGCTGCGTCGGCTGGAATACACGGGCGGCGAGTATCGGCTGACCACCAAGCGCGCAGGCTTCTTCTTCTTGATGGGCGCGCCGACTTGTGGGCGCACGAACTACGCGGTTCAGGCGGACATGCATTGGGTGGGAACTCCCGGTGGCGACATCGGCCTGTACTTTGGTGATGACCACTCGTACATCTATCTCTTCTCGATCGATACTACGACTTCTGAGTTCTTCCTGATTCGTGGGAACCCTGACGGCTCGAGTGCCCTCCTGGCTCGGCAGCCATCGAGCGCGATCCATGCCGGCAACGCGTCGAATCAGGTCCGCGTGGAATACCGGCCCGGTAACTTCGCCCTGCGGATCAATGGCACGGTCGTGTTGTCGAGCACTAACTTCACGTCGAACGCGATCTCCTGGGTCGGTCTGCTGGGCTCGCCATACTCCAATCAGCCGAACGTCGACGCGCGGTTCGATAACTTCAGCGTTGTGAGTCTGCCTGCCATGGGCGCGACGTCGCTGGGCGACCAGCCGGCCCATGTGGGCGCCCTGACCGATCGCCCGTTGTGGCCGCTCGAGCGAACGGAGCGGCCCTGAGGCGTCCATCGAGCAAGACGCGCCCGCAGGTCACATTCGCAGGATGGTGGCACATGAAGTCTCATCGGTTCGTCGCGCAATGGATGGGCCTTGCCGCGTTGACGTTGGCGCTGGTCGGATCATCGTCGAGCCCCATGACCTGGGCCCAGTCCACTGTCATTGTGTATCTTCCCTTGCTCATACAGAGCCCGCCCTACCTGCATGGCCAGGCGCTGGGCATCACACACCTTGCGAGCGAGCCCTCGCTGCTGCTCCTGACGGTCGGTTCCATCGTGCTGCCCCCGCAAGCGGCCCGATATGTGCCATGGCTGAGCGAAGACGGCGGCGCGCACTGGCGCCAACCGGCGTCGATGCCATGGATGCTCGAGCCCGTCCTGTCGACCACACGAGATCCTGACTTTGCGCTTGTCGATTCAGAGGCTGGCCCTGTGCTGGTCACCCTGTTGACGGCGCAGGAAGACACCTGGGAGGCCAAGGGTTACTCGTCGGTCTTCGTCTCGACGGACCGCGGGGCGTCGTGGACGCGGTATCCGTTCGAAACCGCAGAGGGCTGCACGGTGCTGAAGGAGGCCAGCCTCGTCGTCTCGCCAGCAGAGCCGCGTGTCCTCTACGCGCAGGGCTATTGCCCCGATCCTGACGATGGCATGGCTCCGGCGATACCCGTGTTGCTCAGAAGCAGCGATTACGGCGTTCACTGGGAGACCCTTGCGGTTACCATCGCGGGCCATCCGGGGGTTCAGTTCTCGCCCGTGCAAGCCGGACTCTGGTACGCCTCACGACCGGATGGCGGATACTGGCGCACGACGGACGCCGGGGGACACTGGCTCGAGTTGGGGCCTGCGCCGGGGGGCTCATTGGTGCTCTCGCCGACGGATCCGACTCGCTTGCTGAGCACCCGGCAACAGGGTGCGTTCCTCAGCTTCGATGGCGGCGAGTCGTGGAGGGCCCTGAACGGGCAGCCCTTACCGTTTTCTCGCTACTACGTCTCCGGTTGGGAGATCGGCGGATCACCGCCGGTCGACGTGTTCCCGTGCGCTGGCACGAGCTGGATCACCACACAGGACGCGGGCCGGACGTGGCAGCAGCTGACGCCTGCACCCTTCGACGTCAAGACCCTACACTCGGCAAGGGCCGACGCGATCATGCCGGGGCGGCTCTGGGTCTTCACCCTTGACGGCCAGGTGAGCGAACTCTGGACCCTTGATCTGACCGCGACGCCGCAGTGGACCCACATCCTGCGCATGGAGCACCTGCCATGACGCGCACGCGCCTCCTCCTCCTGTTCATGAGTGCCTCTTTGTTCGGCGGCCTCCTGACGCCTTCGGTGCTGCGAGCGCAGGCGCCCGCGGAGCGCATGACTCTGCCCGTGATCATGCGCGGCATCCAACACCTCACCGGCATTCCTGCGCCGATCCTGAGCAACCGGCTCCTGCCGAACCTCAAAGGCCTGGCCGTCATGCGTTCCATACCGGATGGCTTTGCGAGGGACCTCTACCTCAGCGGCGATCAAGGCCGGACGTGGGGGCGTGTTCCCCAGCAGCCCTGGCCGACGATGGGCTTCTACTCGACCTGGGCCCTCGACTTTCGCCTGTTGGTGCTCGACGGCGGCCCGGTCTGGGTGGTCAGCAAGCTCTACTCGGATGCGGCGCAGATGTGGGTGTCGCGTGACGGCGGCCAAAGCTGGACGACGCGAGGCTTTCCGACGTCGCCGCTGTGCACGCGCGTGGTCCTGATGGACGTGGCGAGCACGCCGGCGATGTCCGGGCGACTCTGGGCGAGTCTTCGGTGCGATATCGGCAACGCCAAGAGCGATGTGGGCGTGTTCTTCACCGATGATGCAGGCGTCACGTGGGGTGTGCTGGATCCCTGGACCGATCCGCCGACCGAGGGGTTTGGCGCACCGATCCTGTCGGCCACCGATGCCAACCTCATGTACCGGCCCGGCGTCCAATGGATCCGCTCCGTCGACGGCGGTGCGCACTGGGAACGCGTCGCGATCCCGTCGCTGGATCTCTTCATCTCGCCCGACGACCCGCAGATCCTGCTGTCGGACGGTGTGTTCAGTACCGAGCTCAACTTCAGCAGCGCGGACGGTGGTCAGACCTGGCGCGCGTGGACTCCGGTGCCCTGCACGGCGAGCAGGGTATTCATGAATGCACCGGCCTTCGTCCGTGGCGATCCCCACACCGTGATCGCTACCTGCCAATCGGGCGAGCTCTTTCGAAGCCCGGACCTGGGCCAGACGTGGACCCTGCTGGCCACGCTGGAGGGTCAACCCGATTGGGTCGTCTGGGATGACGCCGTCCCCGGCCGCGAGTACGCGTCGGTTCAGGACGTGGCCAACGGCGGAAACCGGCTTCGGGTCTCAATCAGCACCGACGGTGGCCAGACGTGGCAGGACATCCTGGACTTCAACTGATGCCCATATCATTGAGCGCCGGTGGAAGCGGACAACGCTCGCCAGGGATTCTTTGATGGCCACGCACTTCGATCATCAATCCCCGCATAGCGAGGGGCTGGGCCGGGGCCTCGGCCGGCCCGCCCGACCACGCTCAGCGGTCGGCCATAGATTCTGCGCGATCGTATCGTTGGCCCTTCTGGCGAGCGCATGCCAGGTCGAAGCGCAGATCAATCCCAACGCGTCGGCGACGACGGCCCATATCGCATCGACACAGGCCCCGCCATCGACCACATCCACAGCGCTAGCGAGTCCTTCCGCGGCCTTCTGGACGGCGTCACCTACGAGCACGACTGAACCAACGGCCACGCCAACTCCCACCTCCACGGCGACACCCGGCCCGCTTGCGCTCACCGTGGGCCAGGCGGCGCGCATCGAGTCGCTGGCGGTGTGGGGCAAGGGCGTGGCGAGCGGATTGGTCTGGGCTCCCGACGGGCGCGAATTGGCCGTGCCCAGCGGCCTCGGCGTGGACCTGATTGGAGTCGACCCGCTCACGTTTCGGATGTTTCTCCCAAGCGCATTTGCCGTGCAGGCCGTCGCCTACAGCCCCGACGGCCGCTACCTGGCCGTGGCCGGATCGCAAGTGCAGCTCTGGGATCGGCAAACCCTGTCGGTCGTGGCCACGTTGCCCGGTGTGATCGAGAACGGCGTCCATCGGCTCGTCTTCAGCCAGGGCGGGATGTGGCTCGTGGGCATCGGCACGACCAGCGGTGGCGGCGACCCCGGCGCCCGCCTGATCGTCTGGAGGGTATCTGATCGCCAGATCCAGCGAACGTGGGAGACTGACTACTGTGGCGGCGGCGCCGACTTTGCGTTGAGCCCGGACGGACGTCAATTGGCCCGGCTCGTGTGCGGCAACGTATGGGTCGAACGAACAGCCACGGGTGACGAGATGGTCACTCTGGGGGAGGGCGAAAGCATCGTCGCCATCACCTTCCTCGCCGATGGCCAGACCCTTGCCGCAAGTTCATACGCAGATCCTGCGGGCATCCGCTTCATCGACGTCAGCGGCCAGGCGCCGAACCGCACGTTCGACGTCGATGTGCCGTACGACCTGGCGGCCAGCGCCGATGGCAAGACTCTGTGGCTGCAGGGTATGTGGGACGACGCCCAACGAGTCTGGGTCAGCACCCTCTTCGACGTGCCCGCTGGGCGGGTGCGCTACACGGTGGCCGACGTACGCGACGCCGCGCTGAGTCCTGATGGCCGTCGTCTTGCGGTGGCGAGGCTTTCAGACGGAGCCATCGAGCTTCGCGACGTCGAGGCGCCGGTGTCCAGCGCCTCGTTGAGTTGGGCGCCCGTCGTGACCCACGTTGCCTTCGGTCGACTGGGCGGCCCCGAGGGCAAGGTCGTCCTGGCCATCGGCGAAAGACAGGGTCGAGTGGGCGTGATCGATCCGACGGACGGCCACGAACTCTTCGCCACTGATGTGTTCTCGGACGCCGTCACGGCTGTCGCTCTTGACGCGCGGGGAGAGCTCCTGGCGGCTGCGCGACGCCTTGACGAACGGCGCGGCGAGATCGTCGTTCTGGATCTGTTGACCGGCGGTGAACGTTACCGCATCGTTTTCAAAGCCCCTCACGAGTGGGAGCTGCCCGCGGAGGCCCTGGCTTTCAGCCTTGACGGCTCCGCCATCGCCGCGCGGACCAGCAGCTTTGGGCTGGTGCGCGCCTGGTCGCTGGCGGACGGGGCCGAGCTCGAGCACCCGGAACAGCGACGCTGGCATCAAGCTCAGGCCCTCGGGGCCGATCCGGCCGGGCGTCTGTGGACGTTGGAGGTGGACGCGTCGAACGCGGCCGACCCCACGACTCTGACTCTCACCGATCGCGGTTCCTCGCCCGGGCGTGCCTACCCGTTGGGTCTTCCGCAGCAGAGGATCTGCCAGGAACTCCAGCGCTTCTCGCTCGATGGGGAGGGACGATTCGTGGCCATGGGCTGCGATCAGCCTGAGCTCGTCGTATGGGATCTGGCCGATGGCGGCGATGCGTGGGCCGTCTCCGCTCATGAGGCCGCCACCGGTGACGGCTTCTACGGAAACATCCTCGCCGTGTCGTTTGCGCCTTATGGTCCGCTGCTGGCCACCGCCGGCTACGATGGAACCGTCCGTCTGTGGGATGCTGCGACCCGCTCGCCTGCCGCTGTGCTGCGCGGCCACCGCGCAGCCGTCACCGAGCTCGCATGGTCTCCGGACGGGCGCTGGCTCGCGAGCGTCAGCGAAGACGGCACCGTTCGACTTTGGGGGATGAATCGATGACCAGGAAGCCACGAAGATCTGAATTGATGCGCCGACAGGCCGACGCCTTGCTCAAGCTGAAGCGAGCAAGCGGGCGGTTCAGCCTGCCGGGCATGATCGCGGTCGTCTTGATCGGGCTCGTCGCGGGGCTCGGCCTCGGCGCTATCGTGTGCGCGGTGCAGCGACTGCTGCCCTTCAGCATTCCGATCATCCTGCCCGGGATCATCGGCGGCCTGGCCGGCGTCGTGGTCTGGAGGCTCGGCGTGTCGATTGGGCGTTGTCGCAACCCGGCCCTGGCCATTGTCGTCGCGATCATCGTTGGAGTGTTCGCCTGGGAGTCCAGTCACCTGGTCGACTATGCCTGGTTCCGCTGGGACGCGCAGGCGGCGCTGGCCTTGCAGGCGCCGGAGTCCACAGCAGCGGCCCGCGATCGTGCCATCGATTCGTACCTGAAAGACGAAACCGGCCTGACCGGCTTTGGGGGTTACCTGGTGGCGAAGATCCAGAACAGCGAGGTTGCGTTTTACCACTTCTTCAGCGGCTCGGCGGTTCCGAGCGGAACGGCCAGCGGCCCCATGCTGTTGTTCTGGTGGATGCTCGACGCGATCCTGGCGGGCACGTTGGCGGTCGTGATCAACAAAGACTATGCCTCCGACCTGTACTGCGACGCCTGCAACGAGTGGGGCAAGGCGCGCACGCCTGTGGTCGGCACTGATTCCCGGCTCGACGACGTGATCGACTCGTTGCGTATGGGTCAGGCTCAAGCCGCCTGCGACGCGCTCGAGCGCTCGGAGGAGGGGCACATCACGCGCCTGCAGGTCGAGTACTGTCCGCGTTGTTTTCAGAGCAACCCGACGCACCTCGTGGTTGTCCATGACACGGGCCCGCGCACCTGGGAGGAAGTCACAGTCTGGACGGGCGACCTGCCGCCACAGGCTATGACTCACATCGCCCAGCGTGGCACGGCGTGAAATCGGCGGCGACGGTTCACGGTCCGTTTCTTGAGTGATGTGGCCAGCGCGCTTCAACAGCAATCAGTCCGGCGCGCTGTGCTGCCTTCACCCAGGCGCGCCCGACTCAGACGTGAGTCGACGGCCCTCCCTCGGGCCGTCAATGGTCACCGCGACCTCCCGCATCCCCGCAACTTCTAACCGCGATGACCGTCGCCCAGACGTGCCGCTCGGCGGAAAACCGGGCGGTGTGGAGATGCCGTAAACAAACGCGCTCGAACAAACGCACCATGCTACACTCCGATTCTGCGCAGGTGCATGGGGGCTCCGGTTTCAATGATGCGCGCGACAAATGACGCCACAACCGAGGATACCGACCATAAGATCCGGCGATACCGATTGCTGGCGTACCGGATCATCGTGCCGATCTCGGTGCTGGCGATCGCCCTGTACTGGTATCGCAGTAGTTTGTTGGGCGAGAGCGATCCCTTCGAAATCTACGGCTACCCGGTTCTGCTCGCCGTTTTCGGCTCCGCGGCCGTGATGCTGTTCGTCTACCCGCGGATGCTCGACCGGCTGGAGCTCGTCGGTTTCCTCACCTTCGTGGTCTACAACATCATCGGGCTTTACTACACGCTGCTCCGGAAACCATCGGACGTGGCCACGCTGGGTGGCATCGGATTGTGGTTCCCGTTCTTCTTCATCATGGCCTATGCCATGTTGCCGCGTCAGCGCGCCATCTCGGTCACGCTGTCGATCTATGTGCTGCTCTTGCTACCCGGCGTCTATCTATTCTTGCGTGACGGCCCCGAGCCCTGGACGTCTGGCCCGGTCTACGAATACCTCGAGACGTTGTACATCGCGACCGGCCTGTACCTTCCGTTGCTCTATGCGATCGCGGTGCTCCGCGAGTCGTATCAGCTCGTCTCGACGCGCGCCACACTGCTTGAACGAGATGCCGGCATCGACGCGCTGACGGCGATCCCGAATCGGCGCGCTTTGACGCGCGCGCTCGAGCGGGCGCTCGCGTTGACTCATCGACATCCGCCGCGTCCGCTCTCGCTCATCCTGTTCGATCTCGACCGGTTCAAATCGATCAACGACACCTATGGCCACCCCTTCGGCGACTCGGTGCTGATCACTGTGACGCGTGTCGTCCACGAGCAACTGCGCGCCTCGGACGTGTTCGGGCGCTGGGGCGGCGAGGAGTTCATGATCGTCGCGCCCGAGACTGATCTCGAGGCGGCCAGTCAGATGGCCGAGCGCCTGCGCGCCGCCCTCGCGGCGCAACCTATCCTCCGGGGGGAGCCTGTGACCGCCAGCTTCGGGATTGCCTGCAACCTGTCGGGCGAACCGTTGGCCGCGTTGTTCGCCCGGGCCGACGCTGCCCTCTACAAGGCCAAGGACGCTGGCCGCAACCGGGTCGAGGTCGCCGGCGCAGATTCGGTGGCGGCTTCCAGTTAAGCTCTGCCACGCGATCCCGGTGAACCCAACGTGCGCCTCGGGCGCTCCGCCTTCATGACCTCGTCGCTGACGGGCCCCGGGCGCTGAGCAAATCGACCGGCGAGAGCGGGTGGCTGAACAGGCGCCCCTGGGCGATGTCGCAGTTCTCGGCGCGCAAAAAGTCCACCTGATGGGCGCGCTCGACGCCCTCAGCGACCGTCTCAAGGCCCAGGCAGCGGGCCATGGCGATGATGGCGCGGATGATGGCCTCGCTGCGGACGTCGCGGCCGATGTCGCTGACGAACGACTGATCGATCTTCAACCGGTGCAGCGACAGGCGCTTGACGTAGGCGAGGCTCGAATAGCCAGTGCCGAAGTCGTCCACGGCGACCTGCACGCCGGTGTCGACCAGCTCGTGCAGCACCGTCAGCACCTGCTCGGGCTGGCTCATGATCGCCGACTCGGTCACCTCGAGTTCAAGCCGATCGGGCGAGAGGCCGGCGTGGCGAAGGATGGCGGTCACCTGGTTGACCAGATCGGGGCCGACCTGCTTCATCGAAAGGTTGACGGCCACGCGCGGCACGTCGAAACCCTGCGCCTGCCACTCAATCATCTGGCGACAGGCCTCGTGAAGCACCCAGCGCCCGATCTCGTCGATGATGCCGATCTCCTCCGCCAGCGCGATGAACTGCGACGGCGGCACAAAGCCCAGCTCGGGGTGGCGCCAACGCGCCAGCGCTTCCACGGCCACCATCCGGCCGCTGCGCAGGTCGATCTGGGGTTGATAATGCAGCGTCAGCTCGTGGCGCGGCAGGGCGTTGCGCAGGGCGTTCTCGAGCAGCAGCCGCTCGAAGACGCCGGCGGCCAGCGCCGGTTCAAAGAACTGATAGGTGTTACGGCCGCGGGACTTGGCCTCATACATGGCGCGATCGGCGTGCATCAGCAGCGTGTCGACGTCCTCACCGTCGCCGGGGTACAGGCTGATGCCAATGCTGGCCGTCATCACGAGCTCGTGACCGCCGACCACGATCGGCTGGGAGATCCGCCGGAGCAGATCCTGAGCGGCCATCATGGCGCTTTGGGCATCAACCTGGCTTTCGAGAAGGAAGACGAAGCCGTCGCCGCCCAAACGCGCCACTGTGTCGCCGCCGCGCATCGCGGCGCGCAGGCGCTCGGCGAGCTCGAGCAACAACTCGTCGCCCACCGAATGCCCCAACGTCTCGTTGACGTTCTTGAAGCGGTCGAGGTCGAGCACCAGGACGGCCAGGTTGCCGCCGTTGTGCTCGGCTCTCGCGATCGCATGAGCGCACCGGTCCCGCAGCAGGAGCCGATTGGGAAGCCGCGTGAGGGCGTCGTGGTGGCCGAGGAAATCGACCTGCGATTGCGTTTCCTTGATCAGGCTGATGTCGGTGAAGATCGCCACGTACTGGAGGGGCTCGCCGTCTTCGTTGCGCACGGTGCTCAGGGTGAGCCACTCGGGGTAGACATCGCCGTTCTTGCGCCGGTTCCAGATCTCGCCGCGCCATTCGCCAGTCGTTTGCAGCGCCCGCCACATCTCGCGGTAGAAGACGACGTCGTGCCGCCCCGACTGCATCATGCGCGGATTGTGGCCGAGCACTTCATCTTCGCGGTACCCGGTGATGTCGGTGAAGGCGCGGTTGACGGCGACGATGTTGGCGTTGAGATCGGTCAGGACGATGCCTTCGCTGGTGCTTTCGAAGACGCGCGCGGCCTGGCGCAGACGCGACTCCGTCGCCCGGCGCTCTTCCCGCAGGCGCTTGGCCTCGAGCGCGCGACGTACCGCAATCCCCAGCCGGGCAGGGCGATCTTTGAGCGCGTAGTCCGACGCGCCCTGCTGGAGTGCGTCGATCGCGGCCTCTTCGCCGATGCCACCTGAGACGATCACGAAGGGGATATCGAGCTCGCTTTCGCGCAGCAGGGCAAGGGCGCGGGCTCCGCTGAATTGCGGCAGGTGCCAGTCGGCCAGGATGATGTGCGGCACCGTGGACAGCACCTCGAGGTAGTCGGCCTCGGTCTGCACGCGGACCCAGTCGAAGGTCAGGCCCTCTTGTTCGAGCCGCACCATCATCAGCTCGGCGTCGCTCGCCAGGTCCTCGACGACCAGAGCGCGCAGCACACGTGGCGCGGTTTCGGCACTGCTTGAGTCGACAGCGGGAGAGCCGGATACGAGTAAGCGCATGCGATGCCCCCTGTGTCAGAGCGCCGCGCCGGGGCGGACGTTCAATCTGAGCCAGTAGTGGTCGATGCGACGCACCACATCGACGAAGTCCTTGAATGACACCGGCTTGACCAGATACGAGTTGGCGCCGATGTCATACGATGCAGCGAGGTCGCCTTCCTCGCTTGACGAAGTCAGGACCACCACCGGCAAGCGCCGCAACGTGCTGTCGGCCTTCAGGCGGCGCAGCACCTCGAAGCCGTCGACGCCCGGCATCTTGAGGTCGAGCAGGATCAGATCGGGCAGCGGGTAGCGGCGACGTTCGGCGTATGCCCCGGCGCCAAAGAGGTAGTCCAGCGCCTGCTTCCCGTTGCCAGCGACCTCGATGCGATGCGCCAGCCGGGCGACGCGGAAGGCGTCGAGCGTGAGTTCGACCTCCATCCGATTGTCTTCGACCAGCAGAATGCAAGCCGATGCGGTCACGACCCGCCCTTTCGAAGATCCCGGCCGTCGACGCTTCAGTCGGCGGCCGGCAATGTGACGCTGAAGACGCTGCCCACGCCCAGGGTCGACGCGACCCGGATGCGCCCATTCATCGCCCGCACGGCTCGAGCCACGATGGCCAGGCCGATGCCGGTGCCCGGATACTCATCGGCGTTGTGCAGGCGTTGAAACACCTGGAAGATGCGCTCATGATACTCTGGCGCGATCCCGATCCCATTGTCGGCCACCGTGATCGTCACGCCCTCGGGGTCGCGGATCGACGAGAGGCGGATGGTCGGCTGCCCCTCGCGGCACCGGTACGTCAGGGCGTTGTCCACAAGGTTGACGAGCACCTGCTCAAGGAGCACGGGGTCGGCCCGCGGTGTGGCGAGCGGCTCGATCACGTCGAGGCGCGCGTTCATCTGGCCGATCCGGTCGTTGAAGATCGAGGCCAGATGGCTCATCACCGGCGCCAGTGGCACGGGCAGATCGCGGACCGCGCCGCGCCCAGTCCGCGAAAAATGCAGCAGATCCTCGATCAAGGTGGTCATCCGCTGGCTGGCCTCGACGACGTTGTCGAGGTAATGCCGGCCCTGGTCGTCGAGGCCTGAGGCGTAGCGCTCCGACAGGATCTGGGCGAAGCCCGAGACCGCGCGCAGCGGCGCCCGCAGGTCATGCGAGACCGAGTACGAGAACGCCTCGAGGTCCTGATTGGACTGTTCGAGCGCGCGGGTGCGATCGGCGACGCGCCGTTCGAGGTCCTGGTTGAGCTGCCGGACGACTTCTTCGGAGCGTGATTGCTCATCCATCAACCGGATCCGATCCAGCGTGATGGCCAGATGGCTGGCCATCGACATCAGGTAGACACGCTCGGCCGGCGTCGGCGGGCGCGCCCCCTCGTCGCTATAGGTGCCCGTTCCCATCGAGCCCAGATGGGTACCGAAGTGCATGATCGGCACGTTGACGATCGTGCGATTGTCGAACGCCTGCACGATGGCCCGATTAACCCGTTCGTCCGTGCGGGCGTCCTCGACCACCACGATGTCGTTGGCTGCGACGATCTCCTCGAGCATGCGATCGCCCTTGATCGTGAGCATGAGGGGGGTGTTGTTGGGAAAGGCGAAGTGCCGCTTATGGCCGAACGCGGCGATCGGGTAGGCTCGGTCCGCGTTGTCGTCGAAGAGGAAGACCCAAAGATTCTGGTAGCCGATCGTCTCACGCACGGCCTCCCAGGCGGCTTGGACGGCGTTCTCGGCCGTGCGGGCGATGGCGAACTGACGCGAGAGCTTGAGGAGCGACTCGCCGTGTCGGCGCTGCTCGTTGATCTCGGCCTCGGCACGCTTCCGGTCGGTAATATCGCGGGCCAGGGCCATGTTGAACGCCTGCCCCTCGAATTCGAAGTAGTTGGCGGTAACCTCGACCGGGATCAAGCGGCCGTCCTTCGCGCGATGTTGGCGCTCGAAGACGGAGGAGCCGACGCTGGCCAGGGTGTCCCAGTGTGCGCGCCAATCGGCGGCGCTCATGCCGGTATCGATGTCGAGCACGGTAAGGCTGTCGAACTCGCCAGGGTCATAGCCGAGGCTGCGGCAGGCTGCCTCGTTCACGTACTGGAACCGGGCTTCGGAATCGACCAGATAGACGGCATCCTGCACGTGCCCCAGGGCGAAGCTCATCAGGACCAGGCGTCGTTCGGTCAGATTGCCTTCGGTGTCAGTGTTCATGCTGATGTCCCTCCTGGTCGCGCAAGCCATGTGATCGGCTTGCGTGGAGGCTGTAGTCCTTGGCTGGCGCTGCCGCGCAGCGTCGGCGTCCGATCCATCGTCACGCTCCGTCTCCAACTTCCATCCTGCGGTCAGGCCGGCTCAAGCGCCTCTTCGACGCCAGCGGCGTCCCACCAGACCCAGCGATTGCGGCCGAGGCGCTTGGCCTGGTACAACGCGCGGTCGGCCCGGCTGAGGAGCGCGTCGAGGCCGGCCGTCTCGTTGGTCACGATGGCCGCTCCCAGGCTGACGCTGACCGCGATGCGCGCGCCCTCGAAAGGCACAGGCGCCGCGTTGACGGCCCGGATCAGGCGTGTGGCGATCTCGTCGACGTCCTCGGGCTCGACATCCGCCAACAGCACGACGAACTCTTCGCCACCATAGCGCGCCAGGAGCTCCGAAGCGCGCAGGCTGTTGGCGATTCGGTGCGCCGCCTCGCACAGGACCACGTCGCCACCCTGGTGCCCATAGGTGTCGTTGATGTCCTTGAACCAGTCGAGGTCCAGCATCAGAGCCGCGATGCGCCGCGGCGCATTGGCGGCCTGAGCGAAGAGTACTTCAGCAGCTTCGAAGAAGTAACGTCGGTTATACAAGCCCGTGAGCGGATCGAGTGAGATCAGGCGCTCGCGATCCTGTTCGGCGCGCTTGCGGTCCGTGATGTTCTCCATGACCGCCGCGTAGTGCGTCACGGCGCCGGAACTCGACCGGATCGGCGACATGACCACCGACTCCCACAGGTCATCGCCGCCTTTGGTCAGGATCTGAAGCTCGCCGCTGCAGGTCTCGCCGCGGGTCAGCCGGCTCCACAGATCCGAGTAGACCTCGGACGGCGTTGCGACCGATCTGAGAGTCATGGCGCTCTCGCCGATCACTTCGCCCTGGGCGTAGCCCAGCGTCGCGCAGAACGCGTGGTTGACATACTCGATCCGGCCGCTCAGGTCCATGATGACGATGGCGTCGGCGCTCTGCTCGACGGCGGTCGAGAGCTTGCGGAGCTGCAGGTTGGCGGCCGAGAGGTCGGCGGTGCGCGCGGCCACCCGCTGCTCAAGATCGTGGATCAGGGCGCCGAGCTCAATCGACATGTCGTTGAACGTGGCGGTGAGAAAACCGATCTCGTCGTTGTAGACCACCGGCAGACGCATCGGGCCGCCGGCGCGGCGGAAGCTCCGGACGCCGTCGATCAGGTGATCGATCCGGACCGTCAACGAATGGTAGATCATCAACCCGAAACCGATGCTGAAGGCGAGGGCGAGCATGAGGCTGCCGATCGCGAACGGCAGCAGGAAGGCGTGGATGGCCTGCCTGAAGGCCAGGTACTCGTCCTGGATCCCGCCTCGGGCGCCGATCGCGGTCGGCAGATAGTCGAAGTCGATTTGGGGAGTGCCGCCGTGGCCGCCGGGCGTGATGCCGAAGGCCCACGGCGCCGCGTCGGGTCTGTCGTTGACGGCGTACTGCCGGGCCTCGGGAAGTCCGTGGGTCGTGAGCGTGAAGGCGCCGTCGGTGTGGAGCGCGATCTGGAACGTGTAGCGGCCACCCGGGTTGTAGGTCGAGGCGACGTTGACGTAGCTGACGATCAGGCGGTCGTCGGCGCGTTTGAGGTAGATGCCGGCCCCGGTCGGCAGGCTGTAAGACTGGAGCAACCCGTAGATGGTCGGCCGGTCGGCGAGGTCGATCTGCAGGAAGCCGGCGTTCAAAGCGCTGCCGAAGGTCAGGCTGCCCTCGGTGTTGATGAAGACCCCGTCGTAGTGCCTGCCATAGAACGTGAAAGGGAACCTTGCCTCACCGGCGTCCGAGATCGCGTCGGTCGGATCGTCGGGATAGATCCGCGCGCCGAAGTCCGTGTCGAAGTCGAGCGGGACGCTTTCGACGTGGTAGGCCTGGCTGCCGACCGGTGAGAAGCTCAGGCTCCTCTGGTCGGCGATGTCGGGTGTGTAGTGGTCGGCGAACGGCGGCGCGACCAGCCAGCCGAGGATGCCGAGGATGGCGAGCAGGCCCGTGATCATGGCGCCGATGATGCGAGTCGCCAGCGAGGTCGCGTCTGGTTTCGCGGCAAGATAGGCCAGCGTGAACAGGTACAGCGAAAACGGCATGCCCGAGGTGAGGGCGATGTAATACACCGGGTCGGAGACCCGATCGGTGCTGTTCAGCCAGTTCACGACGGCCAGCGCAAGCGGGATGCAGAAGACCAGGGCCATGCGTTGGGCGGCGCGGCCGCCGGAGCTGAACGCCGAGCGCACAAAGGTCGTGATGATCCAACCTGCGCCGATGATGACAGCCGCGTCGAACAGATCCGAGGAGTAGACGACGCGATCCTGCCCGATGAGCTGCAGCCGCCAGACGGCGTAGCCGATCTCGTAGGCGAGGTACAGCCCCGAGAAGATCAGGGCCAGCCTGCGTTCGAGCGTGCTGCCGATGGGGTGAGGGAAGGCGTAGGCGAACTGGATCAGGACGCTCAGCAGCAAGATCGTGAGCGGTATTTCGAGGACGACCGCGACGAAACGCCCGGCCGGCAGCAACGTCACCTCAAAGAAGAAGGCGGCCGACACCAGGATCACGCTGACGAAGATCGCCAGCAACTGCCAGTCGGCAGACGTGCGCGTCTCAGCACCCCGTCGGGCAAAGCGAATCAGCAGATAGCCGCTGATGAGCGTGGCCAGGATGATCTGATTGAGGTAGCTAACCGACGCTGGCGTCAGGTACAAGGCCGGCATGGTGCCCATCCCCCCGTGGGCGTTATTCGAGGGTTCACGGTTCATATCGTTTCATAACTGGTTGGGATTGACCATAAAACGAGTGTGAATTGCGCGGATTTGGGAGCGAGGGGCGAGGTGCGAAGGGCGGGTGGCGAGGAGCGAGCGGGGCGACAAGAGTCGTCGGGTCGTGGGTTCGGCTACAATCGCGGCAGGCATTGCGTGCTGGGGCGAACGATCGGACGGTACGATGTCCACGCCCGTGTTGACCACGAAACTCTATATCCCTCCGAGCCGGCCCCACGTCGTCCTGCGGCCGCGCTTGCTGGCGCGCCTCGACGGTGGGCTTGAGCGCCCGTTGACCGTCGTCTCGGCCCCGGCCGGCAGCGGCAAGACCACGCTGCTCAGCGAATGGGTCGCCGCCTGCCTGCGGCGCCAGCCTCGTGTCCCCGTCGCCTGGCTGTCGCTTGATGAAGATGACGGCGACCTGCAGCGCTTCCTGACCTACTTCCTTTCAGCCCTGCAGACGCTGGACCCGACCCTCGGTCGGGGCGTGTCGGCCGCGTTGGAAGACCTGCAACCCCGCTCGACTCAGGCCGCTCTGACGGCCCTGGCCAACGAACTCGCTGCGGTCGATGGCCCGTTCGTCCTCGTTCTCGACGACTATCACAGGGTCGACTCGCGACCCGTGGATGGCGCCATCGCCTTTCTGCTCGAGCATCAACCACCGGGCCTGCACCTGGTCATCGCCACGCGCGAGGATCCGGCGCTGCCGTTGGCCCGGTTGCGCGCCCGCGACCAGCTGATCGAACTGCGCGCCGTCGACCTGCGCTTCACGTCGGCCGAAGCCGCCGAGTTTCTGCGGCACGTCATGGGCCTGACCCTGACCGAGAGCGAGATGGCGGCCCTCGAAGCCCGCACCGAGGGCTGGATCGCGGGCCTGCAGCTCGCCGCGCTCTCGATGCAGGGCCGTGATGACGCCGCGCACTTCATCGAAGCCTTCGCCGGCAGTCATCGCTTCGTCCTCGACTATCTGGTCGACGAAGTCATCGGACAGCTGCCAGACGGCGTCCGCGAATTTCTGTTGGAGACCTGCATCCTCGACCGGCTGTGCGCTCCGCTGTGCGATGCCGTCACCGGCCGCGACGATGCAAAGGACAGGCTGAGCCTCCTGGAGCGCAGCAACCTGTTCGTCATCCCGCTCGATGACACCCGGCAGTGGTATCGCTATCACCATCTCTTCGCCGACGTCCTGCGGACGCATCTGCATGAGGGCCAGCCAGAACGAGTCGCGGTTCTGCACCGGCGGGCGAGCGCCTGGTACGAGCACGGCAACGATCTTCCCGCCGCGATCCGGCATTCCCTGGTTGCCGGCGATCTGGCCCACGCCGCTGACCTGATCGAGCTGGTGTTGCCGGCCATCAGCCTGACTCGCCAGTTCACAATGCTGTTTGGCTGGCTCAAACAACTGCCCGACGATCTGGTGCGCGCCCGGCCGGTGCTCTGCACCGGCTACGCTCTGACGTGCATGGCCTGCGGCGAGATGGCGGGCGTGGAGAGGCGGTTGAGCGATGCCGAGCGCTGGCTCGCCCTGTGCGCCGACGGGCGCCGGCCCGTTGACATGGTCGTCGTCAATGAAGCTGAGTTCCGGCGCCTGCCGGGCCGGGTGCCGCTGATCCGGGCGGGGCAGGCCCTGGCGCTCGGTGACGTCGCAGCGACCGTGGCCCACGCCAGCCAGGCGCGCGACCGCGCCGTCGAGGAGGATCGACTCACACGGGGCGGGGCGGCCACGCAGTTGGGCATGGCGGCGTGGTCCGCCGGCGATCTTGTGACGGCGCTGCAGATGATGGTCGAGGGCCTGGCGGACCTGCGGCTCGCCGGCTACATCCCGCCCGCGATCGGCGGCGCGATCACGCTGTCGGATATCCAGATCACGTTGGGCCGCCTGCGCGATGCCCGGGCCACCTTCGAGCGCGGCCTGGAGTGGGCGACACTCCCGGAGGGCCGGGTCCGGCAGGGCGCTGCCGACATGCACGTCGGCCTGGCAGCCCTGCTCTACGAGCACAACGACCTTGACGCCGCGGAACAGCATCTGCTCACAAGCCGATCGCTGGGTGAACTGGCCGCGCTGCCGCAGAACCCCTATCGTTGGCGAGCGACTCTGGCGCGCATCCGGCAGGCACAGGGCGATCTGGACGGCGCGCTTGAGCTGCTCGACGAGGCCGAACGCATCTACGACGGGAACTTCTCGCCCAATGTGCGCCCGATCGCGGCGCGCCGGGCACGGCTGCGTCTGGCGCAGGGCAACTTGAGCGACGCGCTGCGTTGGGTGAGCGAACGGCGGCTCACCGCCGCCGACGACCTGACCTATCTGCAGGAGTTCGAGCACGTCACGCTGGCGCGCGTCCTCCTGGCGCGAGGCTGCAGCGATCGCGCGGCGCTCGATGAAGCGCTCGGCCTGTTGGACCGCTTGCTGAAGGCCGCCCAAGTGGGCGCGCGGATCGGCAGCGTCGTCGAGATCCTGGCGCTGCAGGCGATGGCCTGGCATAGGCACGGATCACTGCCCGACGCTATCAGCTCGCTGCAGCGGGCTCTGGCGCTCGCGGAGCCCGAAGGCTACATCCGTCTGTTCATCGACGAGGGCGCTGACATGGACTCGCTGCTGCGTGAAGCTCGCGCCCGCGACATCCTGCCGACTTACACCGGCGCGCTGCTGGCGGCTTTCGGCTCCCCGGCGCCACACGACGGCAGGCCGCGCGACAGCGCTTCGCTACTGGTTGAGCCGTTGAGTGCGCGCGAGCGTGAGGTCCTGCAGTTGATCGCGGCAGGGCTCTCGAACCAACAGATCAGCGAGCGCCTCTTCCTCGCTCTCGACACCGTCAAGGGCCACAACCGCAGGATCTTCGAGAAGCTCCAGGTCCAGCGGCGCACCGAGGCCGTCGCCCGCGCTCGCGAGCTGGGGCTCATGTAAGAGCCTGCGCGTCTCATTTCGAAGTCCTGGGTTTTGCCACGAATTTCGCGACTGCGAACGAATGCCCACGAATGAACCGAGGGACGTGCCCTGTCCTTCGTGGGCATTCGTTCCAACTCGTGTCATTCGTGTCAAAACCTCCCCCGACTGGCGTGGAGATGCCCTGGGCTGACCCCGCGCCAGCTCCCCGGAACAACCACACTCTGATCCACACTGAAGTGTCTATCGACCGCACCTGCCTCGAGGCATAGTGTCCGCACATCGAGCGAGGCGGGCGGCCGGAGTTCACCGGATAGGCTCGACCTTCGCCGGGAGTGGATAGACATGACTCACACGACTGTGCCCTGGGGCCGCGCGACCCGGCTGACTCTGGTCGGTGGACTGGCCTTCTGGGCGGCCAATCTCGCCATCTCTTTGACGCCTGTCGCTGCCGCGTACCGGGCGGCCCTTTCGATCTCGTATTGGCCCATGACCGCCGCGGCTCTGATCGGCGGCCTGTTCATCGCAGGCTGCGTCAGCGTGCTGTTGCTGGCCTTGCCGAATCGCATCCCCGGCGCCAACCCCCTCGTCAAGGCCACGCTCCTCAGCCTGCTGCTCATGGCCCTCATCGAAGCTTTCTCGATTGCCCTTGAGGCCGATCACCTGACGATCTTTCACCTGGTCGGCGCCGTCATCAACGTGCCTCGTTTCCTGGCGCTCGGCGTGGCGGTCGGCTGGCTGGCCGGACGGAGCGACGGCGCAGATCGGCAGCCGACGAATCCGCTCGCCGGCACGTTGCGGTAGACGTCATGCCGAACGACGGCGCACCCCGGCCCGAGCCCGATCGGCCGGCGGTCTACGAGATCCGCATCGCCGGCCACCTCGGCCCCGAGCTGGCCGGTTGGTTCGAGGGCCTGGGCGTCACGGCGGAGGCGGACGGCACGACCCTGCTCGCCGGTAGGGTCGCGGACCAGGCCGCACTGCATGGCGTGTTCAAAAAGATCCGGGACGTCGGCCTGCCGTTGCTCTCGGTCCGTTACATCATGCCCGGCGAGCCGCATCCGGCTCGTTCGAGCGAGGAGACAACATGAACACATTCAGACAAAACGCGTTGGCTGCCGGTCTGCTGTTCGTCGTCGCCGACGTCGTGGGGCCGTTCGCTTTTCCGGCGCTGGGCTTTCTGAACGAGCCCAACTACCTGGCGACGACCGCCGGCCATAGCAACTCGTTGATGGTGGGCGTCCTCCTGATCCTGACGATGGAGCTGGCCTGCTCGGGCATTGCGGTCTGGCTGTACCCGATCCTGCGGAAGGAGCACGAAGCGATGGCGCTGTGGTCCGTCATCTTCCGCGCGATCGAAGCCCTGTGCGGGATCGTCGCCGCGGTCGCGCTGTTGGCCCTGATCCCGTTGAGCCAGGGGTTCCTGGCGGCCGGTATGCCGGAGGTATCGGCCTTCCAGGCGCTGGGCACCCTGATCGTGTCCACCAGCGACTGGACCCGTGACGTCGTGATGTTGTTCGCCTGGGGCCTCGGCGCGCTCCTCTACAACATCCTCTTCTTTAAATCCGGGTTGCTCCCGCGCTGGCTCGCCGGCTGGGGCATCGTCGGGATTTTGGTGCACATGGCCTCATGCGTGCTGCGCCTCTTCGACGTCATCGGCCCCACGTCGCCGCTGCAGCTCGCCATGCTGGCGCCCTCCGCCTTGCAGGAACTCACCCTGGCGCTCTGGTTGATCGTCAAAGGCTTCGATCAAGCGGCCGTCGCGCGTCTGACTACTCGCCAGTTCCCGACGCTTGAACCCCGCGAGCCGAAGCAGACCTCGACTCTGCACGACACCGGCGCGCCGCAGCCTCACGCGGCCCTTTGATCCCATTGGCTTGTGTCCACCAAGGAGTTACATGATGAACACCCTCACCAGGACCGCCCGGACAGCCGGGGCACTGTATCTCGCCTACGTCGTCGTCCAGATCGTCGCGGACGTCATGGGCCGCTCGCGCACGATCATCTATGGAGATGCCGCGACCACAGCCGCGAACATCGCGGCGTCGGTCGGGCTCTTCAAGGTCGGTTTTGTGATCGACCTGATCGCGGCCGTGCTGTTCCTGCTGTCGGCCTGGGCCCTGAACAGGCTGCTCAAGCCCGTGAACCCGGAGGTGGCCCTGCTGTTCCTGCTGCTGAACGCGACGGGCGTTGCCATCCAGTGCGCCAGCGACATCTTCCTGGTTTCCAGCTCGTTGGTGTTGAGCGGTGTCGACTTTTTGAAGCCCTACGCCGCCGATCAACGGCAGGCTCTGGCCATGGCCCTCCTGTATCTCTACAAGAACGGCTACCACATCGCGCAGTTCTTCTACGGCCCCTGGCTCTTGCCGCTCGGCTATCTGGTCTACAAATCCGGCTTCCTCCCCAAGGCGCTGGGCATCGTGTTAATGGTGCATTGCTGCGTATGGTCGGCAACGGCTCTGCAGTACTTCCTCTTCCCGGATTTCACGGCCATCAACTACGTCAGCTGGCCGCTCGGGTTCGTGGCCGAGGTCGGTCTGTCGCTGGCGCTGCTGTTCATGGGCTTCCGGGCACGTCAAACGCAGCGCGCCGTTGTGGTCTGAGAGGAAGCCTCTCCCGCGCCGCGACCGGGCCGCTTGTTGTGTGAGAGTCCGTGTCGCGGCGCGGGCCGCCGCTGAAGGGGAGGGCGCGACGCCGAGGCGAGACCGAGTTCCGCTCCATGTGTGGCGCTGCGGGACGAGCGCATTCACTCCGGGAGGGCGTATGCTGAAAACAGGCTCGCGGCTTCTATCGATCTGGTGCGTGATCAATGGCGCGCTGGCACTGTTCATCCTCGTGTACGTGATCGTCCTCGGGCGAGACTCGCCGATGCTGCAGGTGGCGGGCTTCGCGCCGGCCGAAGTTGCGGCCCTCAGCGCCCGAACGCTCGGCGCGCTCAACGCTTTCACGCTGTTGTACAACTCGTGCGCGCTGGCCGTCTCGCTGTTGTGTTGGCCCTTGATCCGGCGCGGGCTCCTCGCCGGTGATCGACCGACTTTCTGGCAGCTGGTCGGCGTGATCGGCTTCATCGAGGTGATGGCGTTCTGGGCCTCAGCCTATGTCGGCCACGGGCGCTGGCAGGTGAACGTCTTGCAGAGCCTGCTGTACGTCGTCGGCATCGGGCTGTGCGCGGCGCCGATCCTCAGGTCGCGGGGTGCGGGGCCCATCCTGGGAGAAGCAGGGGGCCGCGCATGAGGGCCGTGATCTGTACCCGCTATGGCCCGCCTGATGTTCTGCGGCTGCAAGAAGTAGTTGGGCCGGAGCCCACGCCCGACGACGTCCTTGTGCGGATCCGCGCGGCGTCGATCAACGCCCGCGATGATCGTCTGCTGCGGGCCGATCCGTTTGTGCTCAGGCTCAGGCCGGGTGGCTGGCTGCGCCCACCCAACCCGATCCTGGGCGCGGACCTGGCGGGTCGGGTCGAAGCCGTCGGCCGCCATGTGACAGCGATCCGGCCTGGCGACGACGTGTTCGGTTACCTGCCGGGCGTTCTCGGTCGCGGCAGCTTCGCCGAGTACGCCTGCGTGCCCGAGGGTCTGCTGGCGCTCAAGCCGCCGGGTCTGACGTTCGAGCAGGCCGCGGCGGCACCGCTGGCGGCGTTGACGGCCC
Source organism: Anaerolineales bacterium (assembly GCA_044226485.1). Lineage (GTDB taxonomy): Bacteria > Chloroflexota > Anaerolineae > Anaerolineales > UBA6663 > UBA6663. The sequence continues at coordinate 209,031 of JBGAGY010000003.1, read as the reverse complement.
TGCAAGGGCTGCGCGATGAGGGGAAGCTGCGGCCCGGGCAGCACGTCCTGATCTATGGCGCCACCGGCGGGGTGGGGAGCTTCGCGGTGCAGATCGCGCGTGCGATCGGGGCCACGGTGACCGCGGCCTGCAGCGCCGCGAATGCCGACTTCGCGCGCTCGCTGGGGGCGCAGTTCGTCCTCGACTGTCGCCGCGACGCGCTCACGACGGGTCCTGAGTGCTATGACCTGATCCTGGCCGTGAACGGGTATCGGCCGATCGGCCAGTACAGGCGCGCGCTCGCGCCAGACGGTGTGTTGGCCGTCACCGGCGGGTCGATGCGGCAGCTGATCGAGGCGGCGTGGCAGAGCCGACGCCCAGCCAAGGCCGGTGGTCGCGAGACTCGCATCGTGTCGCTATCGCCGAGGTCAGCCGATCTTGTCGCGTTGAGCGAACTCCTGCAGACTCAGAAGATCCGCCCGGTGATCGACGCATGCTATCCCCTGGATCGGGCCGCAGATGCTTTCCGACACTTTGAAAGAGGGCCCGTTCGAAGCAAGATCGTTCTGACGATGGCGGAACCGGCCGGCTGATCGCTGTGAGCAGGAGAGCCGGCGGAGCTTGCGCGTCTTTGTCCGAGGATCTGTTATTGTGCCACGAACGTCACGCATGGAAACGAATGACCACGAAGAAAGATTGTTCGTGCAAATTCGTTTCCATGCGTGACATTCGTGGCAAAAAAAGGACTCTGCCAGACACCACCACCGGGGAAACCATGGACCCATTTCCGAGCCTGACCACGCAGCGGATGCGGCTGAGGCCGCTGGCCGTCACCGACGTAGACTTCGTGTTCGCGCATTTCTCGGACCCCGAGATCGATCGCTTTCTGCTCGACGACGACCCGGTGAGCACCCGGGAGGAGGCCCAGGCGATCGTGGACTTCTACGTCAACGCGCCCGGGCCGACGCCCAATCGTTGGGTGCTCGAGCGCCTGTCGGACGGCTTGCCCATCGGCACGTGCGGCCTGCATCGCTGGGTCCAGCGCGACCGGTGCTGCGAGGTCGGCTATGACCTCAGCCCGCACGCGCAGCGTCAGGGCTACATGACCGAAGCGCTGCGGGCTGTGCTCGCGTTCGGCTTCGCCACTCTCGGCCTCAACCGCATCGAAGCGATCGTGCACGTCGACAACGCTGCCTCGCTGCGCCTGCTAGAGCGGCTGCGCTTCCAACGCGAAGGCGTGCTGCGCGAGCTGCACCTCCGCGACGGCGTTTATCACGATCACGTCGTGTTGTCGCTGCTGGCTCGCGACTGGGCGGCGTCGCAGACTCAGAGCGGGTGAGTGGAACTCATGTTGCCGGTTGGCGTGGATGGGGCGCGTCAGGGAATCTGGCCGCGGATTGCGCGGACGACGCGGATGGTAGGCTCGGATAGCGCAACGATTGAGATGACGGCTTGAGACTCGACACAACAGCTTGCGCGACATCCGCAGCCAAATGGCTGAACCCAGGGCTTTGCGCCGGAGGCACGAGAACACAGAGAGGGTCAGGTCGGTGAACACGCCGACCTGACCCTCTCTGTGATATTCGCGAACGATGCCGGCAGACAGTCGTGAGCTTGTGGCGGCTACGGCCAGAAGGGCACGGGCACGTCTCGGGCTGAGTCGTTCAGTGCACGGTTTCGGGAGACGGCACCGTCGCTGGAGTCTTGGTGCCCCCCGGCGCCGTGGCGAGTTGCATGTGGCGCAGCAGGACCTTGGCCGCCGCCTGCAGGCGCAGCGTGCGCGTGGTGCGCGCGGCCCAGGCGAGCTTCTCGGCGGTGAGGTAGCCCGAGTCGATCAGCTCGCCCATCGGCCTGGGGTTCTCGCTGATCCACAACGTTCGACGCGCTTCGTCGAGGCTCATGCCCATCGAGGCGGAGAGTGGGCTCGTGACGGGAACTGGGACGGTGTTGGTCATAGTCGTCTCCCCATAAAGAACCGATACCACCCACAAATGTGACCCCGGCTCTGCCAACCGGATTCAAACGTTACTGTAGCGACAGTTGGACCGCGCATGGATAGGGATGGTTGGCTTTGGTTGGGGAAAGTTGGCGTCGAGCGCGGCCAACCCGCCCGCCGCAAAACAGCGCGGGATTCCGGCGTATTCGCCGCAGCCCAGGCGCGGACTGCTTTTGCCGGCGAGGGTGCCTTGGGAGTCGGCGATCGCATCAGTCAGGCGGTTCGTCGTCGGGTCGTGCGGCCTCAGCCAGCGCCCAGGCGACGAAGCCGGCCGTGTCGACCCACTGGCCGCCGATGTCGAGATCGCCAGGGGTGACTGTGGCCTGCAGGGCCCGATGGGCAGAATGTGCGCAGTATCCTGCGAGGCTCGATGTCTGGACGCCACTGAATATCAGCGAATCGCAGAGGGACCTGTCAGGTCGAAAGCGTCGCCTGTCGCTCGCCTGAGCCGTCGGGCGGCGGATATAAAATATCGCATACTGACAGGCGGGGGGCAGCAATGATGTTAGTGCGTCGCGGATGGCTTATTGCGTGGGCAGTGCTTATTGGGATGGCGATGGCGCTCTGGGTCATGCCGACCCGCGGCGCCGGACCCTGGTACGTTTCACCACTTGGCCTTGACTCCGATTCGTGCTCGTCGCCAGCGGCACCCTGCCGAACCGTGAATGCGGCGATCGCGAAGGCGTCACCCGGCGACACCATCCAGGTCGCGGTGGGCGTGTACACCACGACGGACTTCTACGTCGTGTCGTTCGACAAGGCGCTCACACTGTCAGGCGGTTGGGATCTGGGGTTCACCGAGCAGGTGGGCCTATCGACCCTTGACGGTGAAGATCACGCAGGGCCCATGTCCGTCGGGTGCACTCAGCCACAGCCGGGAGGTCAGGTCGTGGTCTCCCGTTTCGAGATGACGTCGGATCAGGCTGCCCGGATCGGCGTGTACATCTGGTGCGCAACCCATGTGTGGCTCGATCAGGTCAAGGTACATGGAAACGGCTGGGCCGGCATCGACAACACTGCTTTCTTGACGGTCACGCGTAGCGAGATCAGCCAGAACGGCCTGGCCCTGAGCGCGAGCCAGGACGGGATTCACAACACCGGCGCCCTGACCATCGAGAACAGCACCATCCATGGCAACTCAGGCAGCGGACTGTATGCCTATTTTGGGAGCACTGCCTTGCTCGCCAACGTGACGGTGACCGGCAATCGGAATGGTATATACGGTTCGGGCAACCGTATCCTCATTCGAGACTCGATCCTGGCTGAAAACACTCAAGCGGATTGTCTTGACACCGTGTATAGCGCGCCAGGTGCGGTAGTCAGCTACAGCCTTGTGCAGAACAACCAGGGCTGCGACGCGCGGACGGCGGCGCTGATCGGCGTAGATCCCAAATTGGGACCGCTACAAGACAACGGCGGCCCCACGGATACGCGTGCGCCCATCGGCGGAAGCCCTGTGATCAAGTCGGGTTCGCCGGCCGGTTGCGTGACCGTGACCGATGGGGTGTTGGGAGTTGACCAACGCGGTGCGCCACGTTTCGGGCGTTGCGACCTCGGCGCCTACGCGGCGGTGATGACCGTCTACAAAAGCGCGCCCGCCACCGTCTCCCCGGGCGGACTGGTGACGTATACGCTGACCTTAAGCAACGCGACGGATTCGGACCTGACAGGAAGCCATCTCTACGACCTCGTTCCCGCCCCGCTGGTCATCGTGCCCGGTTCCGCAACAGCGAGCTCCGGTGTGGTCACCCTCCTCGACAGCACCCTGCAATGGACGGGGACAGTGGCCAGCGGCCTGCCGACCGTGATCACGGTCTCGGCACTGGTGCCAGCGGACGCACCCCGTCAGGCGATCACCAACACGGCCAGCGCGAGCTGGAACGGTTTCCTCTCGACCAGCAACGCGTCGGTGGTCGATACGTTCCACCGGCTGCTGCTGCCGGCCCTGGCCGATCAGCATTGTGCGGACTTCGCAGACGACTTCGCGTCACAGGGCAGCGGCTGGCCCCGCGCGGACACGTTGGTTCTGAGGCAGGAATATCTCAACGGCGAGTACCGACTGCTGACCAAGCAGGGTGGCTATCTCTTCCCGGTTCAGGCGCCGACCTGCCCGCGTGAGAAATACATGGCTGACGTGGACCTGCATTGGGCGAGTTCAAGCAACGGCGGCCTGATCGGCATGACCTTTGGATCGGCTCCCGGAAACATGCCGGCCTATGTGCTGACGCTCGACACCGCGCGGCAGACGTTTGGCATCGACCGATATCTCCCCACCGGCACCTGGCAGGCTATCCATCCCCACCTCTTCAGGCCAGAGATCCAGCCAGGGACGGCCGTCAACCATCTGACGGTCAGGCGGCTGGTGCAGCCTGATTCGATCCAGATCTCCATCAATGGCACGCTCGTGTTAACGACCGGGGACTCGACTTACACAGGGCTGGGTGCTGTAGGGCTGGTGGTCGTCAATACGACTCAGACGCCGGTCGTGGACGCGCGTTTCGATAACTTCAGTGTGGTTCAGGTGCCGTAAGGCGGCAATCGTCGAGATATATGTAGGAGACCGACCATGATGATGCAGCGAACGATCTGGTTGCTGTCAGCGATTGCGATCGGGCTGGCAGCGGTCACCCTGGTAGTGCCAGCGAGGGCCCTGGGTCACTGGTACGTCGCCCCGTCAGGGTCAGATGGCAACAGTTGTCTCTCGCCCGCGGCGCCTTGTGCGACGCTAAATGGCGCCATCGGCAAGTCGTCAGCCGGCGACACGATCCGAGTAGCTCAGGGCACCTATACCGGCGTGGGACTGGCGGTGGTGACCGTCGACCGGGCCGTCATTATCAGCGGCGGTTGGAACGCGGGCTTCACGGCCCAGACCGGGCTGGCGACCATCGACGGCCAGGGCAGCCGACGCGGCCTCGACGTCCAGGCGTGCAGTGTCAGCGCGGCGCCGGTCGTGCTCGAGCGGCTGCACATCACACACGGCTTCAATGCGGAGCAGGGTGCAGGCGTGCTCATCAACTGCGCCGGAGCAACCGTCATCATCCGCGCATCGCACCTGGAGCTTAACGAAGTGGGCGACGCCTGTTGCGCCGGTCCGTGGGGCGGGGGCGGCCTCTTCAGTACGGGCACCGTGACCGTCTCGCAAAGCACCTTCAGTGGCAATGCGCATCGTGGCGGTGAGCGCGGGGCGGCCATTTACAACGCGGGCCAGATGTGGATCGAGAACAGCACGCTCACCGGCAACACCGGTTCCGACACTGTCCATGTCTGGCTCACCGCGGCGCTGACCATGACGCACAACACGTTGAGCGACAACGTCGGTGTCGGGTTGGACGTGATGGGTGGACGTGCTGTGCTTCAGAACAACATCCTGGCCAACAACACCCACCACGATTGCGCGATCGAAGGCGGGTACAACGGCACACTGGTTAGCCTCGGGGGCAACATTGTGGAGTCGGTGGCCAATTACCCGAGCCAGTGCAACCTGGCGGCTGGCGATCGGATGGGCGTGGACCCGTTGCTCCAGCCGTTGGCCGATCACGGCGGGCCGGTGCCGCTGCGTGCGTTTGAGGTGGACAGTCCGGCGCGCAACGCGGGAACGGGTGTCCCATTGAGCATCGACCAGCGCGGCGCACCACGTTACGGCCCGAGCGACAGCGGAGCTTACGAAGCCTTTTTGGGCATCAACAAAACGGTGGCCGGGCTCTTCAGACCAGGCGAAACCGTGACCTATACCCTGCAGGTGAGCAGCCTTGGCAACGCGCAGGACCTGAACGACGTGAATGTTGTGGATGCACTGCCTGCGGAACTTACCCTGCTGCCCGGCACGGTGACGGGGTCCAGTGGCCTCGTGACCATCAACGGCAACGGGCTTGAATGGAATGGCACCATCGCCAGCGGCGTGACGACCACCGTGTCCTTCGCCGCTCAGATCGCTCCAACGGCACTCGGGGCGACCATCACCAACACGGCCATCGCCACGTGGTCCGGCCTGCCGGCGCTGGGCGGCACGGCAGCGTTCGACACCTTGACACGCGTGCGGCTGCCGATGCTGAACCGGCAGGCGTGTAGCGATTTCACAGATTCCTTCAGTTCCGCGAACGCCGGCTGGCCCGCCAATGAGGACGCCTTCGTGCGCCTGGAAGTGCTCAACGGCGAGTATCGTATTTTGGGTAAACAGACAGGTTACATCTATGTGGCACCGGCGCCGACCTGTGGGCGTGAGGCCTACAGCGTTCAGGTCGATGGGTACTGGGCTGCCACAACCTCGTCTGAATGGGGTCTGGTTTTCGGCGCCGACACCGGGTTCGACCGGTTCTATTTCTTCGCCATCAACACACTGCAGCGGACGTACGCGCTCTATCGCTTCAATACCGATGGCAGCGTGACAACGCTCGTCGCGCCGACGAGCAGTTCGGCGGTCGGGGCCACCACATCGGTCAACACGCTGACCGTCGTTCGAAACGGCACGGCCGTCGTCTTGCTGTCGAACGGCATCGCCTTTCCAGCGGTGGTCGTTTCGGATCCGGCGTTTTCGGGTCTGACCTGGGTCGGTCTGGCGATTTCGCCCGGAGCGCCCAATGCCGATGCGCGTTTCGATAATTTCCGGGTGCAGATGCAGGCGCTGGCGGCCAACCAGCTTCCACAAACGGAAGGGCCCGCGCCGCAGACGCTTCGGCCGGCGCCGCTGCGCGTGGTGGTGCGCTGAAGGCCGCTGTCCAGGAACCGCGAAGCCGCAAAGGCCGTCCGGGCCGTCTCGCAAGGGATGGCCACAGATCCTTTGCGGCTTCGATCACCCATCCGCACAATCGACGGGAAGGCGATCCCGGCTTGGGCCAAATCGCGCCGGCCATCAGCCGTCGCAAGGTCAGCCGTAGTCCTGACGTACATAAGGCAAGCCTGGGCCTGCAGTGGTGCTGGAGTTGCCGACAGCAGTACCGCCAACCACGGTGCCGCCGACGATCGCCCTGTCGCCCACTGTGATCCGTCGTAGCTGGACGTCTGCCTCCCGCCGGCGCCGTTGGATCTGGACTGCATAGACGTTCCGTACCGACACTCAGTGTGCTTCCTCCCGATCCGCACGATTTCGATGGAAGCGGTAACGATGGCATCGGGTGTGAACGTGACTGAGCGGCGAGGGGCGATCGCGCCGTGCGGATCGCGTCTTCGAGCGATTGCCGGCCGTGGCTACACCTGATCCGGTCGCTCGTCGTCGGGCAATGCGGCCTCAGCCAGTGCCCAGGCGACGAAAGCGGCCGTGTCGACGTGCTGATTGCCGATGTCAACAAGGTCAGGCTCATCGTCCTCGCGAAGCTTCCTGGGTATGCGAATGGCGTCGATGCCCCTAGCGCCGCGCAAGTCCGCGCCGCCGAAGCGAGAACGCAGCAAGCGGATGTCGGTCAGATCGGCGCCGCGCAGGTCAGCCCGGCTGAAGTCCGTGACGAGGGCGCGCATGTGCGCGAGCACGGCTCGCCGCAGGTCGGCGCCGACGAACGACGTCTCCCAGGCTTGGGCCTTGATGAAACCCGCGTCTTGAAGGTTGGCGTCATTGAAGCGGGTGTACCTCAGGTTTGCTTTCCCGAAGATAGCTTTCGTTGCTATGGCGCGAGTGAAATTCGCCGAGGCCAGATTGCAGGCGCCAAAGTTGGTTTCGGTCACGATCGCGCCCGAAAAATCCGATCCGGCCAGATCAGTCTGACCCAGATCGAGTCCGCTCAGGTCGAGGCCCGCGAAGTCCTGATCCTGCATCACGAGTTGTTGGCCGAGCGTGAGATGAGAGTCAAGCCAAAGTCTGTGCTCGACCAATTTCGATCGCAGGAGCTCTGAAGCATCTTGAGCACACATCACCGCGTTCTCCTATGGCCACCAGATGACATGGTTGTTGAGGCCGAGTTCGATCAAACGATCCCACAACTGATCGATGTGTTCACCCGACATGTTGCGAGTATCAATGACAATGTTTTCGTGGCAATCGAGGATCTCTTCCCTAATGGCATCGACCGACGTCTCGAGATCGAAACCGCCGCTCCGTCGGGGCGCGTAAGAGTTGAATTGTTTGACATCCCACTCGACTCCGTCGGCGTCGAAAAAGTCGCCGCCGTATCCGACGGGACTTCGTCGCACCGGGCCGTTGACAATGTCGCGCTGTTCGAGGTCGAGGATCACCTGAGCCTCTTGCTCTCTCACCTGGCGGTTCGCAGGATCGAGAGAGAGTTCATCAAACCGCTGCTGCCCGACGCGCCTGACTTGCTCCTCGATCGTCTCGATGACACGGTTCGGATCGGGCCGCTTCCCGGGCCCACCGCCGCCAGAGCCCGTTGAGCCGCTTGCGCCTGGCTGCCCGTCATTGTCGCCCTGTTCGATGGTGGCGGCAATCGCCTGACGTTCGCCCGTGGCGACGTTGTGCGCGACAAGCGTGACCATGCCGCCGATCGTCATGAGTTCGAGCGTCACCGATCCCGTCTGCACCTGCTGATGAAGCTGCGCGGCGTAAGCCGGGTCGAGCTGGCTGAGGAGCGCTTGGCAGGTCGCGTTGTTGAGATACGGCTGCGGGCGGTTCGGATCGGTGCTCGTGGCGTCGGTGCAGGCGAGCGGATAGGCCCACGGCGGCGACGTCGGCGCCGGTGTACCCCAGCCGGCGAAGCCGTTGTTCAGCGGTTGGATGCCGGTCCCTGGGCCTGGCGATGGCGTGGGCGTCGGGCTCGATCCCGAGCCGAACCAACTCATGATCCAGTTCCACAGGTCCTCGAGCGGGTTGCCGCTGAGGGCGGCCTGGGTGATCGAACCAGCGCCGGCCGCGGCGAATGGTCCAGCACCGCCTAACGCCGTTCCATTGCCGGCCGGCGCATGCGTGCTGGCGTTGTCGTGGGCGCGTGCTTCTTCATCGAGCGCGGCGATCAACTCGTTTTCGAGTTCGCGATAGCCGACCGTTACGGTGTGCAGATACGCCTGGAGCCCGCCGAGGTCCGCATCAGCCAGGGACAGCCGAAATAGCGTGCCGGCAAAGGCCGTGCCGGCATACGCCGTGCCGGCAAACGCCGTGTCGAAGGCGGCCCGGGCTGTGCCGGACCAGGCGTCGTCGAGGCGCTGGTTCAGAGTCGCCAGGTCGCGCAAAGCCGGCTTGAGCTCATTCGCGCGGAGTGCGCCGAGGCGCTGGGCCGAGGCCTCGAGGGGTTCGAGCTGCGCGCGGAGCTGGAGCGTCGACACGCGGGCAGGATAGGGCGGAAAGCGGGTGGGTGACTCCTCAAGGAGTCCTCGCGGGACGACTGACTACGGATGGGGACCGGATCACCCGATGAAATGGATGGGCGACATTGATCTGACCCACGCAGGGAGGATGCTTGAAGGCCGGGTCGGAACGATGGGCCTGATGGATGTAACGACGCGCTCAAGCGCCTGACGAAGGCCGAGGGATGCGATCGGCGATCAGTCGAGCCAGAGCGTGGGCCGTCGACGCCTGGGGGCCTGTGATGGCCTCGAGCTCGCGGACGTCGAGATGGAGGTCGACGCAGGCAGAGAGCGTTGGACAGCACGGCTCGATCTGCAGCCCCTCGCGGACACACTCGAAGGCTTGATCAGCCTGGCCGGCGGCAAGATGCGCCAACCCGAGCGCGATGTGGACGAGCGGGCTTTTCGGCCAGACGGCGAGCACCGTCCGGAGATCGCGGAGCGCCGTCTCCGGATCATTCGACGCCAACGCCAACCGGGCGCGGCCGTACGCAAGCGCCGAGGCCGGGGCGCCGGCTGTGCCGGCCTCGGCGAGGTCGCGCGCCATGGCACTCAGGTGGCCGACGCGCCCGTGCTGGTGCGCTCGCGCAAGCAGCAGGTACGCTGGCGGATAGGCCTCGCTGCCAATGGCGGCGTCCAGGATCGTCAGGGCTTTCGTGGGGTCCGAATCCAGTGCGTGCCACAGGGCGAGGCTCTCCAGGCAGGCCAGCCGCGTGCTCTGTTTTTCTGTCTCGGCAGCCAGGCGATCAGCCGTCTCCAGGTGTTCGCGGCCGGCGCTGAGGTCACCGGCCAACACGGCCAGTTCGCCCAACCGAAGGGCCTTCCAGACCTCGACGTCTCCGGCGTCTATCCTGGCGAACAACAGCGCGGCGGCCGACACGTGCTCGCCAGCCCGGGCGAGCTCGCCTTGAGCGAGAGCCAGATCGGCCGCGCAGGCCAGGTTGACGGCCCGCGTCAGGGGGTACTCGGCGACCTTGTGTAGAAGACAGGCGTCAGCCGCGCGCAACGCCTCGGCGGCGAGGTCGAACTCGGACCGTTCGCTGTGGAGACGCGCCAGGCGGCGCTGGATGTTGGCCTCGAGGACGACGTCTCCTGCGGCGGCCGCGACACGCGCGCCTTCACGCAACATCTGGACCGCGCTGGCGAAGTCCTCACGTTGGAGTGGCAGGAGGGCTGCCTGCGCCAGACTGAATCCCAGGCTCGCACGCTGGCCGTATGCCCGCAGGATCTCCAGGCCGCGTTCGATCTCGGCCGCTGCCTCGGCAGGTCGTCTGCGCGCGCGTTCAACAAGACCCAACTCGACCCGGGCATTGGCTTCGCTGACCGGGTTCCGGATCGCCTGATGCAGTTCCGCTGCGAGAGCCAGGCGGGCGGCCGCCTGGTCGTATTCGTGGCGCAGTCTATGCACGCGGCCGAGGTCGTCGAACACGTTGGCGATCGATAACTTCAACCCCGCGCCCTCGGCCAGCGTCAGGCATTCATTGAAGTAATGAAGGGCGTTGCGCAGACGCCCGTGTCTCAACTCCAGTTGGCCGAGGGAGGCGAGGCAATTGCCGACGCCGAGCCGGCTGCCCACTTGCTCGTAGAGCGATCGGGCGCGCTCGTAATAGGCGCGGGCCGCTTCGCCGGCTTCGCGCTCGGCTTCGATCTCGCCGAGCGTCCAGTAACAGTTCGCCAGGGCGTTGGCCTCGAGCGACGGCCGGTGCAACAGGCTCATCGCGCGCAACGCCTCGCGTTTGGCCTCGTCGAGGCGATGGTCGCGGAGGTCGAGATAGCTCAACAGCCAGTGGCAGTTGGATTGGCCGAGACGATTGTTCCAGGACTCATGATACGAGAGGGCCAGGCGCGCGCAGGGTCGGGCTTTCTTGGGAGCCCATGTCTCGCGGTACAGCATGCCCAGGGCGAACGCTGCGCTGGCGCGGAGCCAATCGTCCTGTGCGCGAGCGACTACGGGGATGAGCAGGCGCCGGGCGCGATCGAAGTCGTGGCGTTGGTGCGCGACCTCGGCTTTGAAGAACCGACTCCAGTCTTTGAGTTTTCCATTCGCGCGGCCGGCTCGGGCCTGTTCGTCGATGGCGTTGACGAGCGCCGTCACGGCCGTCAGGTCCGGCTCCCGTTCGCCGAACCAACCAAGACCCTGTGACCCGATCAGGTCGCGCGCCCTCTGCGGTCCGGCGACGATGGCGTGGTACAGCTGCTCGATGCGAAGTGGAACATGGCTGCTGGTGCTCACGACATAGCCGGTGCGCCGACTTCGGCGGAGCCACGTCAGGGGAAGACGGATGAGCGGGTGCACCCGGATCCGGGCCCACCAGCCGGCCCCTTGCGCGGGCCTGGTCAGGATGGCGCGGAAGTGCTCGGCGAGCCGCGTCGACCAGGCGACATACGTCTCGCGGCGCTCGGCCCACAGTTCGTTCAGCAGAGGTTCACGGATGGAAGGGGAAATGGTGTGCCCGCCGGCGGGGTGCGCGTCGACGAACGGGAGAGCCTGCAGGTCGATGTAGAGCCGGGCAGCGGCCGCCCCGTCCATCGGGCACATCGCGCCCAGGATGGCGGCATCGAACCAGTGGGGGACGGCGGCGGCCCACACGCACTCGCGCAGGCCCGCGTCAAGGGACAAGATCTGCGTTCGAACCGTCTTCCAATCCGCCACCCCTGACCCCTCCATCCGCGTTTGATCTTACAGCCGGCGCCGCCCGCTTCTGGCGTGGGGATCGGGGAGGATGGGTAGACAAGGTTGGAGCGAGGCCGGGCCATCGGCTCTTGAGGCGGTGTGTGTGAACGCTGGCGGAAGCCCGCACGATTCCCCGGGGTTCTCCTCAGCAGAGATGTGAGAGACCACGATGATGAGGAGTGGTCGGCGACCACGGTGGGGCTGTGAACCATGTTTTACGTCGTCTTTACGGGCGCACTGCGGCGTTGACGCTACGATCCAGGTCTCGATTGTTCTGTCAAATCAATACCTCACGAGGCGCCGATGAACGTGCAGAGTCCGCTGTGGCGCAGAGCATGGCGACGCAGCCGCCGCTGGTGGTCCGGGCAAACCCGATCGCGACGCATCCCGTTGATGGCCGGTGGCATCGGCCTGCTGGGCGCTGTCACCTGCTGCTGTTTGACGTTGACGTCGGCCCTCCTCAGCCCGAACCGGGGCGTGGCCGACCGGCCGACGCCGACAGTGGCCGCTACGTTCGTGGCCGACGTCGGCTCGGTGCGTGGCCTGCCGACAGTGGCCGGCTCCACGGCGATGCCGGTTGCCAGCGACACCGACTCGGCCCCGCCGGCTTCGCCGACGGAAACCCGCCGCCCAACGCAGACCTCGGCCACGACGGCTACGTCGGCCCCGACATTGACGCAGGCGCCGTCCGCCACGCTCGACCCGGTGGCGGGCGATGAGCAGGTCGGCCTGGTGACGCGCGTTGTTGACGGCGACACCATCGCCGTCTCGATCGAGGACCAGACCTACCGCGTGCGCTACATTGGCATCGACGCCCCGGAGGCCGGCGCGCTTTGCGGCGACACGGCCACTGCCGTCAACGCCGAGCTGGTGGGCGGCCAGACCGTGCGCCTGGTGCGCGACGTCTCGCAGACCGACCGCTACGACCGACTGCTGCGCTACGTCTACGTCGGCGACGTGTTCATCAACGCCGAGTTGATCAAGCGCGGCGTGGCCGAGGCGAAGCGCTATGCGCCCGACACCGCTCAGGCGCCGGCCCTCGAAGCCGTCGAGGCCGAAGCGCGCGCTGCGGCGACGGCCTGCTATGCCCAGGGAGTCTTCGGCGGCGCGCCGGTTGCTGCCGCGCCTACGCCCGTCACGCGCGCCGAGGTGCTGCCGGCGGTGGATACGCCCGTGCCTGTTGTCGACACACCCGTGCCTGCTCCGACGGTTGCACCCGAGCTGCCGACAGCTGAACCGCCGACACCCATGCCACCGACGATTGCGCCCGTTGCCAATTGCGATCCGTCGTATCCGGACGTCTGCATCCCGCCTTATCCTCCAGATCTTGACTGCGGCGATATTCCGTTCCGTAACTTTCGCGTCATTCCACCTGACTTGCACAAGTTCGATCGAGACGGCGATGGGATAGGATGTGAAGGCAATTAAGAGGCGACACGCGAATCGAGCCAGACGATTTGGCGTTTATGCGGTCTTTACGGCTAATTCCGTGTATTCCGCGTAAAATCGTTGGAGCTTCAAGAACTACAAATTCCAAATGATTGTGGCCATCTAGAGGTTCACCTAATCCTTTGCTCGTGAGTGAGCCAAGATGCCGATACTCGGCCAAAACGCTTGTATCTTTTGGGCGACAGATAGATTCAACATGTCGCCAGATCACTCGTCGCCAAACATGGATCTACCAGGAAAGTTGGCGGCGCCGCATGCGAGGGCGAACTAACAGAAAGTTACCGAACTATGTCGACTCAACGCTATTCCGTCACTCCGCATCCCATTGAAACGCTCCTCACGTGGGTCAAATCCGGCGAGATTGCGATCCCCGAAATCCAACGCCCCTTCGTGTGGGAAGCCACAAAGGTACGCAATTTGCTCGACTCGCTTTACCAGGGCTACCCGGTTGGTTACTTGATCGCCTGGCGAAACCCCACGATTAAGTTGAAGGACGGGACTTCGTCCGCTGGCAAACGAATACTGATCGACGGGCAGCAGCGTGTTACTGCGCTCATGGCTGCGCTGCTCGGTCGTGAGGTACTGACAAAAGATTACGAAACAGTGCGGATCCGGATCGCTTTTCATCCGCAGGAAGAGCGATTCGAGGTCGCTAATCCGGTCATCCGCAAGGACGCGGCCTGGATCGAAGATGTGGCTGAGGTTTTCTCACCAGACGCCAGTCTGACTGAACTCACCGATAACTACGCCGAGAATAATCCGACGGCTGACCGTAAGCGCGTCTCTCGCGTCCTGGAAAAGTTGCGCAAAATCATCAACAACCATGTGGGCGTGATCGAGTTGGCAGAGGATCTGGACATCGAGACGGTGACCGAGATCTTCATCCGGGTGAATTCGGCTGGTACCGAATTGTCTCAGGCCGACTTTGCGATGTCGAAGATCGCTGTCAACGAAACCTATGGCGGAAATCTCCTGCGCAAGGCCATCGACTATTTCTGCCATTTGGCCGTGGCGCCTGAGTTCCTTGCGCGCATCGAGAAGCACGATAAGGCGTTCACATCGTCCGAGTTCTTGCCTGCGATGCGCTGGTTGAAGGATGTGAACGACGATATTTACGACCCTACCTACACGGATATGCTGCGAGTGGCGTTTACGTCGGAGTTTCGGCGTGGCAGGTTGCAGGACCTTGTGGCCTTACTCTCAGGGCGCAACTTCGAGACCAAGCAGTTTGAGGAGGCGATCGCCGAGGAGTCATTCGCCAGACTGAAGCACGGCGTGCTCGCGTTTGTCAACAAGAACCACTTCGAGCAGATCACGATGATTTTGCGCTCAGCGGGGTTCGTGACGAGCGACCTCATTGGCGGCCGAAATGCCGTCAACTTCGCATACATCCTTTACCTGCGCGGGCGGGCCGAAGGGTTGCAGGCACCACGTCTCGAAAGACTGGTCCGGCGGTGGTACGTGATGTCCATCCTGCGTGGCCGGTACGGTGGCAGCCCGGAGACACCCTTCGATTTCGATATCCGGCAGGTAGAAGCCCGTGGTCTGGCGGCCTATGCTGACGCGGTCATCACGAACGAGTTGCCTGAGAGTTTCTGGACGGGTATGTTGCCGCAACTTATGGACACGTCGTCATCGATCAGCCCCTACTTCCTTTGTTATAAGGCCGCACAGGTGAAACTCGGCGACAAAGGCTTCCTCTCGCGGGACTTTACGGTGCAAGACCTGTTGCTGAACCATTGCGACGTGCACCATGTCTATCCGAAGAATTACCTCAAGAAGCAGGGCTTTGCGCGGGGGCAGTACAACCAGATCGCGAACTTTGTGTTGGCGCAGAGCGAAACCAACATCGCCATCAGCGATAAGGCGCCAGGAACGTATTTTGCGCAATTGGCTGAGCAGGTGCGCACTGGAAACGCGAAGTATGGCGGAATCACTACGGAAGCTGCTATGCGCGCGAATCTTCGCATGCATGGTCTGCCAGAGACAATGTTGGACGGCGACATTCCCGAATACGACGCTTTCCTCGAAGCGCGCCGCCAGCAGATGGCGTTGAAAATCAAGAACTGGTTTGAGGCCTTGTAGTGACTACCAACGCCGCTACGCCACTCGCAATAACCTCCGCGGCACCGTTGGGCTAGTGGCCTCACCCTTACCGAGATTCGGATACCCTTTCCATGACATTGAGACGTGTCGGCGGGAAGGTTGCAATTGCGGCGAAATTCGGTACATTCGTACGCTGACGCGGAATTCATGGGCGAATCGTAGGCTCCTTTCTGAGCCTGACGGCGACAACATCAAGTACGCCGGTGGTACCCACCACACATTGGATCTACAGGCATGAGTGGCATGTCTCAGTCGTCAAAAATCGTGAAGTCCAAGCAACGAGTCGCCGACCACGGGGAAGTGTTCACCCCGGCGTGGATGGTCGAGGCCATGCTTGACCTCGTGAAGGCGGAAACCGAGCGGATCGACTCGCGCTTCTTGGAGCCGGCTTGCGGCAGCGGCAACTTCCTCGTGCAGATTCTGCGACGCAAGCTGGCCGCCGTCGAACTTAAGTACCGCAAGTCGGGCTTTGAGCGACGGCACTATGCGTTGCTTGCCGTTATGTGCGTCTACGGCGTCGAGTTGCTCGAAGACAACATCGCCGAGTGCCGCGCGAACGTGCTCGAGATCCTGGCCGAATACTTGAGCCTGGACAAAGGCGACGATCTCTATCGCGCCGCCGCGTACGTGCTGTCGCAGAACCTTGTGCACGGTGACGCGCTGAAGATGCGCACTCACGACGACAAGGCGATCACCTTTGCCGAGTGGGGGTACCTCGGCAAGGGCAAGTTCCAGCGGCGCGACTTTCACTTCGGCACGCTTACCCTCTCGGCATCGTTCAGCGAGCAGGGTTCGCTCTTCGCCAACGCCGACAAGCACGAGATCTTCCAACCGACAAGGACTTACCCACCGATGACCATGAGCGAGTTGGCCGCAGGGTACGACGTCTCTCACAAGGAGGGCGCGTGAACGCCAAAGCCGGTTTTGCCTTGCGTGGCCGCAATCCCGACATTCTGACGTGCATCGCCAACCTCTCGAACGACGAGGTCTTCACGCCGCCGGAGTTCGCCAATCGGATGTTGGACACGCTGGCTGAGGCGTGGGCGGCTTCTCACGGCGGCGCTAGCCTCTGGACCAACAAGGCGGTCAGGTTCCTTGACCCGTGCACAAAGTCTGGCGTGTTCTTGCGCGAGATCACGCGTCGCCTGACGAAAGGCTTGGAAAGCGAGATCCCCGACCTGGAAGAGCGCGTCAACCACATCCTGACCCGGCAGGTGTTCGGCATCGGCATCACGCATCTCACGAGCCTGCTGGCCCGACGCGGCCTGTATTGCTCTAAACACGCTAGGGGCAAGCACTCCATTGCCAGAGGCTTCGCCAGTGACGACGGAAACATCTGGTTTCGGCGCACCGAGCACACGTGGGTGGACGGGAAGTGCGATTATTGCGGGGCAAGCGCCAAAATCCTGGATCGGGGCGAGGGGCTTGAGAGCCATGCCTATGCGTTCATCCACACGGACGACATCAAGGCTCGGATCGCAGAGCTTTTTGGAGGCGACATGCAGTTCGATGTCATTATTGGCAACCCGCCGTACCAACTGGATGACGGCGGCTATGGAACCAGTGCCGCGCCGATCTACCAATTGTTTGTGGAGAAAGCCCTCGATCTTGATCCGCGCTACGCCGTTTTCGTGACGCCGTCGCGCTGGATGGCTGGAGGTAAGGGCCTCGACAAATACCGCGCAAGAATGCTCTCCGATAAACGCATACGCAGCATTGTGGATTACCCTAAGTTGTATGAAGGGTTTCCTGGGGTGAAGATCCGCGGTGGAATCTCGTACTTTCTATGGGATCGTGAGCACCATGGGCCATGCGAAGTGCAGACCATTTGGGATGGTCAACCGACCGGACCGACCGTAGCGCGCTATCTCGACGCGTACGATATTCTTGTGCGCCGCAATGAGGCTGTTTCGATTCTGGAGAAGGTCAGTGCCAAAGGGGAGCCGACGCTCGATGCGCGCGTATCTTCTGGTAAGCCGTTTGGCTTTCGTACCTTCTTTCACGGCAAGTCGGAGAAGAAGGGTTTCAGAAAACCTGTAAAGCTATTCGGGTCACAAAGAGTCAGCTATGTTGACCGCGCTGACATCACTGTAAACCGTGACTGGGTCGACAAATGGAAGGTTTTGATGACCGCTGTGCAGGGCACTAGCGCGGCCGTGGAAACGAAGTTTCTCAGCAGGCCCATCATTGCCGGACCTGGAACTGCTTGTACCGAGACATACCTGGTTGCCGGCTTTTTTGATTCTGAAAATGAAGCCTTGAACTATGCGATGTACTTGCGTTCTCGCTTCGTCCGTTTCTTAGTTTCGATTCGTAAGGCAACTCAACATGCCACACGGGATGTGTATGCCTTCGTGCCGGACCTTCCCCTGGACAAAGAGTGGACAGACGTCAAGCTGTACAAACGCTATGGCCTGACCAAGGAAGAGATCGCCTTCATCGAATCGCAGGTTGCCGAGCACGACAGCGAGCTTTTCGATGAAGTCTCCACGGATGAAACCGGCGATGAATAAGCCCACCGTCGACGACATCCTCGCGCCGAAGCCCGAAGCCCGGCCGCGCATATACGCCTACACCATCGACGATGTGGCCCACAAAGGGCTGCTCAAGGTCGGGCAGACGACCCGCGACGTGAAGCAGCGCGTGGCCGAGCAACTCAAGACGGCCGCGATCAAGAACTACACCATCGTTCTCGACGAGCCGGCTGAGCGCGAGGATGGCACCATCTTCAGCGATCATCTCGTGCGCGCGGCGCTCGTCAAGAAGGGCTTCAAGAAGGCCGAACTCGAGTGGGTGCGCTGCTCGATCAAGGACCTAAAAACCGTCCTTAACGAGTTGCGCACTGGCAAGCCACTCACGGGGACGCGCGACGAAACGTTCCCGATGCGCCGCGAGCAGGCCGAGGCGGTGAGCCTGACCCACGCCTACTTCCACTCGCGCTGGGCCGAGGACATGCACGCCGTTCCGCGCTTCCTGTGGAACGCAAAGATGCGCTTCGGCAAGACCTTCACCACCTATCAGCTTGCCAAGAAACTCGGAGCGACGCGCGTCCTCGTGGTCACCTTCAAGCCGGCCGTCGAGGACGCCTGGCAATCGGATCTCGAATCCCACGTTGACTTCGAGGGGTGGACGTACCTGTCGCGAAACAATGGCGGCGATCCGCGCAAGGTCAGCCGCCGAACGCCGGTTGTCTACTTTGGTTCCTTCCAGGACCTGCTCGGGCGCGACGACGCCCACAATATAAAGCCGAGAAACGAATGGATCCACAAGGAGAAGTGGGATCTTGTGGTGTTTGACGAGTACCACTTCGGCGCTTGGAAGGAGACCGCCAAGGAGCTCTTCGAAGGCGAGGACGAAGCGGTTGCGACGAAGGAAGAGGATTTGGAGTATGGGCGCGGCCTAAAGGTCGTGAATGAAGACCTCAGCGAACTGTCGACGAAGGAAGTCGAGTTCTTGCCGATCACGACAAGGGCTTACCTCTATCTGTCGGGCACACCGTTCAAGGCCCTCGCTACGGGCGAGTTCATCGAGGAGCAGATCTTCAACTGGACGTACACCGACGAACAGCGCGCCAAGGAGGAGTTCGCGGCCAGGTACCCGGCGAAATTGAACCCTTACGGTGCCTTGCCGCAGATGCGTCTGCTGACCTATCAGATGCCGGACGACCTGCTCGCGGTAGCCAGCGCCGGGGAGTTCGACGAGTTCGATCTAAACACGTTCTTCGAGGCAACCGGCACGGGCGCCAAAGCGCAGTTCAAGCACAAGAGCTACGTCCAAAAGTGGTTGGATATCATCCGCGGCGGGTACATGCCGAAGGCTGTGGAGCAACTGAAGACCGGCACGCGCCCGCCGTTCCCGTATTCAGACGTGCGCCTGCTGCCCTACCTTCAGCACTCGTTTTGGTTCTTGCCGAACGTCGCCTCATGCCACGCCATGCGCAATCTGCTGGCCGAAAAGCATAACGTGTTCTGGCATGACTATTCTGTGGTGGTGGCGGCCGGTGCGTCAGCCGGCATCGGGTTGGACGCGTTGCCGCCGGTGCGCAAGGCCATCGGGAGCGGCTTCGATTCCAAGACCATCACGCTCACGTGCGGTAAGCTCACGACGGGCGTGACTGTGCCACAGTGGTCCTCGATCTTGATGCTGCGGAATCTCAAGTCGCCCGAAACATACTTTCAGGCCGCGTTCCGGGTGCAATCGCCGTGGTCGATCAGGAACCCCAATGGCGATGACCCCAACGAAGAAGAGATCCTCAAGCCTGCCTGTTTCGTGTTCGACTTCGCGCCCACGCGCGCGCTGCGCCAGCTTTCAGAATACGGGATCGGTCTGTCGCCCAACGAGCCGAACCCCGAGAACGCGGTCAAAGACCTTGTCTCGTTCTTGCCGGTGCTGGCCTATGACGGCGCGAACATGACGCAGATCGATGCGGGTGGCATCCTCGACATCGCCATGGCGGGTACTTCGGCCACGTTGCTAGCTCGCAAGTGGGAAAGCGCACTTCTCGTCAACGTCGACAACGACACGCTTCGTCGCATACTCGACAATCCCGAGGCGCTGGCAGCCGTTGAGCGTATTGAGGGCTGGCGATCCCTGGGTGATAACGTCATCGAAACCATCATCAACAAGAGCGACAAGGTCAAAGACCTCAAGAACAAGGCAAAGAAACGCGACCTGACGCCCAAAGAGATGAAGCAACTCACCGACGAGGAGAAGGAGTACAAATCCAAGCGCAAGCTCGTCCAGGAGAAGCTGATTAAGTTCGCCACGCGGATCCCGGCCTTTATGTACCTGACAGATTTCCGGGAAAACACGCTGCAAGACGTCATCACCAAGCTGGAGCCCGACCTGTTCCGCACTGTAACGGGGCTAACAGTCAAGGATTTCCATCTGCTTGTCAATCTCAAGGTATTCAACACCGAGCAGATGAACCAGGCTGTATTTGCCTTCCGGCGTTACGAAGATGCATCACTTCGCTACACGGGAATCGAGAGTCATGATGGGCTGACGCGGTATGGGCTTTATGACACCGTTGTAGCCAGGGAGTAAGGGCCCGCGAATTCGAGGCCACCGGGTCGTTGAGCGAGCGCCGCCACATTACGTGAGTTTGAAGTAGATGCTTTTGCCGAGCGCAGCGGCAACCTTTGCAATAATCTTCAGGCTGGCTCCGAGGTTGTCTGGGTCGAGCACGCGATCCAACTGCATCCGCGAGATGCCGGCCTTCGTGGCGAGCGCGCTCTTGGTCAGGCCTCGTTTCTGACGGACCGCTTCGAGTTGGTCTACAAGGTTGCGCTTGGCTGCGCCGGCGATGGCGTCGGCCAGCAGGCCCTCTTCTTCAAGAAACGAATCAAGGCTCGATCCAATATGCACGTTCTTCTTGGGCATGAGGGTTCGTACGCTCCTCGTGGCATAGAGACACTTCCGACCTTGGAAGTGGCGGGAGCGTAACAAATGAGTTACAGCCTGTCAAGCGACGCGCCTGCCAGGCTGTTTCGGAGATCTTTGCGGTTGGTCTTGACTCACGCAAGTGCGATGGTCAGGCCCCTCCCGAGCGCCTGGGCAACGCGAGCCAGCACCCGGACGCTGACGTCGACATGGTCCGGGTCGAGCAATCGACCCAGTTGTCTTTGCGATATCCGGGCCTTATGTGCCAACGCCAACCGGGTGAGCCTGCGTCGCCGTCGGGCCGCCTCAAGTTGCGCCACGAGGTCACGCTTGGCCGCAAGGGCATTGACGTCGCTATGGATGTCTTCCGTATCCAGCCAGGACTCAAGGCTGGTTCCGATCCCGGGGTTAAGGCTCATTTTCGTGGTCTCCTGACTTTGGCAGCCCGTTCTGCGGCCTGCTCTGCGGCGTGTACCTCGTGAGCCCGACCCTGCGCCAGGTTCAGGTCGGACATCGGCGTCTTCTGGGCCTTCTTGAAGATGGCGTGCAGCAGCACGATCACGGGCGTTGTCAGAATCGTGAAGAAGATCCGAATCGCGCCGCGCGATGAGTTGCTGCGGATCTCGCCGAGGTCAGACGAGAAGTGCCGCACCAACGGCATGCTGAGATCGTGCCCGTCCTGCACCCGACGAATGTCGGCGCCGACGCTCTTGCGGTCGCGTTTGCTGAGTTCGGTCAGGAACTCGCGCACGGGTTCCTGACCGTCGGGCTTGCGGAAAAATCGCACTTCGCGTTTCATGGCGGGATTGTAACAATAATGTTACATCCGGTCAATACCATGCCGGCTCCATAATCCAAACCGGTACACGCCAGGGCAAACCATCGATCCGGAACCCGATCTCTACAATGGGTTCATGTCACTCAATACTGTTGAGACTCTGCTCACTGCTTATAGTGTTTCTCGTGCCTTGATTGTCGGGCTCTGGCCTCTCATGATGTTGCAGCCACTTCGACTGGGTAGGCGGGTGCGGGTCGGTGACTTTGTGTTGGCCTGGGCCATCGTCGCCGCGTTTTGGTTTGGCGGGTTCCTTCTGCCCGAAGCCAGGGTATTCCGATGGTTTGCCTTCATTCCGTCGGTCCTGGATCTACCCCTGTTTCTGGCCGTGGGCGCCGGATTGGGCGTCTGGTTGATATGGTCGCGCCGACGAAACAGAACGCGCCGCAACGACGCAACTCCTGCGCAACGCGTGAGCCAGGCCGGAACCTCACCGATCGAGGCCCTTTTCTGGGAGCACGCCAAACCACGGATACCGAACCTTCAGTGGCAATACCCCATTGGAAGCTACAGAGCCGACTTCTTCGTGCCAGGCGCCAACCTGGTCATCGAACTTCATGGCCTGGCCTATCACAGCGGGCGGGAGAAACGAATTCGCGATGCTGTCCGCGAACGCGAGATCGAACAACGCGGGTACCGGGTCATCACGTTCTTGGGCCCGGAAGTCACCCAAGACCCAGATGGGTGTGTAGCTGAAGTCCTCAACCTGCTGGCCGCTGAGCCCGTGGTTCAAGAATATCCTGCTACCGTTCTCTCTACGTTGATGCGGCGGTTTTCCAATATGACGGATCGGCAGTTGATGGTTCTGGGCGGTCTCGGCACACTTGTGGCCCTCGCCGTGATTGCGCTCAGCGTTACCGTCGCATTCGCAGTGGGCGGTGCCTGATGCGCCACTGTCGGCCTTCGTTAGCATCACCACGCGTTCGCGGGGCGGGCCATACCCACTTTGAGGAGTCTGCGACTGTGTCCATGAGGACGCGCCTTCGCTACGTCCGACAGCCGTCTCTAACTTGGCCTGACGTTTTGTCCGCGACGAATACCGCGCGCAACGACGCCAGATCGACGTGACCTGGCGCAAGCCGATCCGTGAGCGCGTCGCTGCTGGGTGCGCGATCGAAGGCGTGCGCATGGTTGGGCTCACGCCCGAGGGCGGCCTGCAGCTGGCCGGTTCGCGGAACGCCTCACGCTTCCGCGAGGGCGACATCCTTTGCCTCAACCAGGGCGGTCCCAACTTCCACCCCAAACTCAAGGTCACGCTCACGCACGACGGCGAAACCCAGTTGGGCGTGGCACCCGCCGAGTTCGGCCCCGATTTGACCGCCTTCGCTGAGCCTGGCCGCACCTGGAACTTCGACCGTGACACGCTCGACCCGATCACGGCACGAGCTTCATCCATAGCGCGATCATCAACGCGCTCAACAGGCTCGCCGGCTGTTCAGGACTCGGCGCTGTTCCCGTGGCTGTGCGATCTCGGCCGCCTGATGGGCGAGCAAACCGACGAGGACCTGTAACCCGCGTCGCTGTGCTCAATCACGCCAGGCTACTGTTGTCAGGCTGCACATCGTCTGGCATCGGGATTGGCTTTCGGCGTCCCGCTGACGGCCCCTCCGAACGAAGCCTGCGAAGCTCCGCGACAACCGTGTGGTCGAC
Source organism: Anaerolineales bacterium (assembly GCA_044226485.1). Classification (GTDB taxonomy): domain Bacteria; phylum Chloroflexota; class Anaerolineae; order Anaerolineales; family UBA6663; genus UBA6663. The sequence goes on along the minus strand of JBGAGY010000003.1, from coordinate 185,736 downwards.
CGGGTCCTGTGGCAGTGCATCGCTGGAATTGTCTGAGGCGCCGTGCCACGGCCCTTCACCCGAGCGCTGGGAGCGCCAGAGCAGCAATCTCTGGCCGCCATCGTCAGCCAATCGCCCCCACGACGGGGTTGGCCGGCCATCGGAGTCGCGGATTCCCAGGCGTTCACGTCCCCAGCAGGCCCAGCGCGCGCGCACGCGCGACGGCCTCGGTTCGGTTGCGGACCTGCAGCTTGCCAAACGCGCGCAGGTTATGGCCCTTGACCGTGCTCAGAGCCAGGAAGAGTTTCTGGCTGATCTCGAGATTCGAGCAACCCTGGGCGACGAGGCGCAGCACGTCGAGTTCGCGCTCACTCAAGGGCTCGATCAGTTCAAGCCGACCCGTCGACCCAGGATCAGGCCGATATCCGGAAACAACCGCCGCCACGTCATCGCGATCACCCGTCAGCCTCGGGCCAGGTGCGAGCTGGGCCAGCAGCGCCGCCAACGCCTCGCCTTCGTCGCTGAAGACGCGGCGAAAGCCCTCGGGCTCGCCAAGCGCCAGCGCAGTTCGCAGCGCCGCCAAGGCTGGCGAGTGCTCGCCCGCTGCCTGAAAGGCCAGGGCCTGGGCGATCCGGATGTCGATCTGGCTGGCGATCCGCTGGTGGGAGATGGCGTCGGGCAGTAAACGTTCGAGGAGGGCCAGGGCCGCGGGGATCGAACCGGGCGGGCGCGTGAGGCCTGATTCGGCGATCCACACCCGTGCCAGAGTGATGAGCTCGTATTCACGCAGATACGTCGGCGGGTCGTCCGCGGTGATCCGGCTGGCGCGTACCCAGGCCCGAGCGCGCTGCAAATCGCCCAGCCGAAGAAACAGCCGCGCCTGCAGGGCCGCAACCGGGCGCACGTTCGGGGCCGACGTTCGGACGAACAGCCGCGCCGCATCGTCCAGGCGCTCGATGGCTCCGGTCAGGTCCCCGGCTGAAATCCGCAGACGCGCCTCGGCCAGGCTGCGCTGAAAGCCCCAATCCACTAGCGTCGACCGTGCCCCGAGTGCGAAGGCCTTGTGAAGAGTCTCCGTCGCGCGATCGTCCTCACCGCGCTCGTGATGCAGCAGACCGAGCGCCAACAGCAGTCGCGCAGACACGCTTTCGGCTTCGGCGCCCAACGCAGTCGCCGAGTCGAGCGCCCGGCGGTATGTCACCAGCGCCTGCTCGAGATGACCCTGCTCGACGAGGATGTCCGCAAGACCGGAAGCGCCCGCGATGGCGAAGACGGCCAATCCGGTCTGGCGGGTCGCCTCGACCCACTCAACCAGGGCCGCAGCGCCGGCCGTCAGATCACCGTTGGCCCATTGTGCACAGCCCACCGTCACGTGGGCCAGGCCGCGCAAGTACACATCATCCGCCGGCGCGAGGGCGAGGCCTTGCTCGGCATAGCGCACCGCCTCGGGAAGCACCCCCTCCGCCAGTGCGTTGTACGCCCGTGCCAGCGCGATCCGGGCCGGCAGGTTCGCCAACTGGCCGCTCGCCACGACAACCTGTGCGTGGATCGGATCGTTCAGACCGCGTTCGGCCAGACGCAAGTAGTACTCGCTCCGCTCGCCTTCGCTCGCGTCCACCAGGGACAACGCGATCTGCGTACATAGAACCGGGCGCACGGCGATCGCGCCCTCCGGCAGGCGCTGCACCCAGCCCAGCCAGGCCGGGGATTGAAAGGTCTGGTTCATCGTCTCCCAGGCCTCTTCGGCCATACGAGCCGCAGCGTCGACATCCTGCGCAGCCAGCGCATGGCGGATGGCCTCACCGATGCTGCCGTGTGTTTCGAACCACGCGCTCGCGCGCCGATGGAGTCGGGCGATGTCGCCCGGGGGCAGCGCGCGCATCAGGCGTTGGCGCAGCAGGTCTCGAAAGAGTGGGTGATAGCGATACCAACACCGATCCGGGTCGAGCGGGACGACGAAGGCATTGACCCGATGCAATTGCGCGAGCGTCTCGGCGCTGACCGGGTCGTGCTCCGGGCGCAGCGCATCGCACAGGGGTCCATAGAGCCGCTCAAGGATGGCCGTGTCCAGCAAGAAGGATTGCACGTTCTCCGGCAGGCGGCGCAAGACCTCATCCAGCAGATAGTCCAGGACAAAGGCGTGGGTGCCGGTGAACGCGCGCACGGCCTCGGAGGCGTCGACCTGGCCTTGCAGCGACTGGGCAGCCAGTTGCAGACCGGCGATCCAGCCCTCGGTGCGGCTCTCAAGAGCCGCGACGTCGGCCGGCGTCAGCGCCAGGCCCATGGTGCCCTGCAGAAACGCGGCGGCCTCGACCTCCGTGAACCGCAGATCCGCAGCGCGCAGTTCAGTCAGTTGCCCGCGCGCGCGAAGACGCCCGATCGGGAGCGCAGGATCTTCGCGGGTCAAGATCACCAGGTGCACCTGCGCCGGCAGACGTTCAGCCAGAAACGCCACGCACGATGGCGCCGTGCTGACGGAGAGCGCATGGAAGTCGTCGAGCACCAGGGTCAGATCGTCATCGAGGGAGGCCAGTTCGTTGAGGAGCGGCGTGAGGAGCCGCTCGGCTGAGCCCGTCTGATTACTTTGGACGGCGCTCAACACCTGGGCGCCGAGGCCGGCGACGACGGTCTGCAGAGCCGCGATCAGGTACGTCAGAAACCGGCCGGGCTCATCGTCCGACTCGTCGAGGGAGAGCCAGGCGGCGGGTCGCTCGCTCGCGGCCACCCAGTCTCGGGCCAGCGTCGTCTTGCCATACCCCGCGGGCGCCGAGATCAACGTGAGCCGATGTCCGGCGTCGAGCCCGGCGGTGAGTCGCGAGAGGAGTTCGGGACGCGCCACCCCGCGTTCGCGCGCCAGGGGGAGGCGCAGCTTGCTGACCAGAAGCGGCGCCGTCATAGGGCGATTATACGGGGCGGCCCGCAGGTCAAGGGCGCCGCCTGCGACAACCGCGATCTCCGGAAGACGAGCCAGATCCATGGACGCTGCTTTCGTTGGACTTCGCGTGGACGGCCGTTTGGGAGCTTCGACCGGCTGAGAGCGAGTCGATGAGCTCACGGCCTGCGCCTCAATAGTCGTGCGATCCGTGGACCCAGGGCAGGGTCCGTCCCGCCCTGGATCCACAGGTTGTTTGCAGACGTTGTCGCGACCGCCATTACCCGTGAGCGGGTTGGCGCGCGAGTGTCGCGGCCGGCGCGGTGACGCGCCAGGTCCAGGCCAGCCAAACGATCGCCAGCGTGCACGGGATCTCAAAGGCGCTGAAGAACGCGTAGTAGCTGGCCGGTGTGCCCATGATCACAGTGCTGAGTTGAACCAGTGACAGGAAGGCGCCGGCCAGAACGTTGGCCCAGCGGTTGGCGCCGGCCGGAAGGACGTGGGAGAGCAGCACCATGACCATCGGGACCTGCATCAGGGCCGACATCGTCAGAAGGAACTCAGGCGTGAACTGAATGGCGCCGACGGCGCCGGTGAGGAGCTTCGAGAGGAAAGCCGGATCCATCAGGGTAAAGACATCGCAATAGATGTAGTTGAGCGTGGCAAAGATCCACAGAATCGTGAGCAAATGGCGTCGGTCGTTCATGACAACAGTCTCCTCCGGCGCGATGTGCGCCGGGATGTGCGGGTTGGATTTGATCTGCCCATGGGTTCAAGCTGAAGTCAGCTTACGGATAACGGGGTCGGAACCATAGCAACCAAAGTATCAACTCAAGTATGGCTCGCTCGGAGCGACGCTTGAACTGTGGTGGCTCGTCTCAACGGGGTGGGTTTGGATGCACCTGGGGCAGCGTCCGCGAGGACGTCGGCGGCAGCCTTACTTCTTGGAAAGACTTGCCTCGGCCTGATCCAATACGCGCGTTCTTTTTGGGCATAAGGGTCCGGTCATTCCTCGTGGCGTCAGTCACCAAGGCAGTTCCTCGCGCTGAGGTTGTGTCATTCCGTTGTCAGGCGCGGGTCGCCGTCTGGATGGGTGGCATGCGCCTGCTTGCGAGCCTTGAGGCGGCGAGGAGCGAAACAATGGAGTTACAGCCTGCCATGCGCGCCGCGGCTTGACTCGGCCCGCCTCCGGCGCTATTGTGACGGGAGCGCCTAAAGGTCAGACCTTTGACCTGTGACGGTTACCCGTTGAGCCTGGATGCTGCAAATGGCCGAGAAGATCGCCTCCGTACGCACGCAACTCGAGCAGATCCTGCGCCACCGGATCGAGCACGAGCATTACGCGGCCGAGTCGCGCCTGCCGGCGGAGCACAGGCTGGCTGAGGAACTCGGGGTGAGCCGGCCCACCCTGCGCACGACCCTGGCCCGGCTCGAAGCCGAGGGCCTGATCACGCGCCGGCAGGGCGATGGGACCTACGTCAACAAGCACGCCTTCTCGGTCGACGCCACGCCGAAGTCGTACTGGAACTTCACGAGCCTGATCGCGGAGAGCGGCCGAAGCGCCCGGAGCCAGCTCCTGTCCGTCACTCAGCGACTCCCGACGGAGCAGGAAACGGCGCTGCACGGTCTGCCCGCCGACCGGAAGGTCGTGGTGGTTGCCACGCTGTTCACCGCCGACGATCGGCCCGTCATCCATTCCATGGGCCTCCTGCCGCTGATCGATGGCGTCGATCCCGACGACTGCGACTTCAATCAGCCGATCCAACTCGTCTTGCGAGCCTACGGCCGGCAAGAGATCTCGTACTCGATCTCGGATATCAGCGCGGCCTTCGCGCCTCGGCCCGTCGCTCGACTCCTCAAGTTGACCCCCAGGACTCCGGTCCTTAAGTTCGTTGACACTTTCTACAACGCCAGGAACCAGGCCCTGGTCCATGGGGTGAGCTACCTCTGCGACGAGTTGATTCGGATGCGCGTGGCCCATTCCTGGGGGTGATCCAACATGGCCAGACTGCTCCTTCATCACATCGACACCCTGGCGACGTTCGACGCAGGCCGCCGTCGGCTGCGAAACGCGTGGGTGCTCATCCACGACAACCTGATCGAGGCCGTGGGAGGGGGCGAGGAGCCCGCGCCGGCCGCCGATGTGCGCCTCGATCTCACCGGCCGCGTCGTCCTGCCGGGGCTGATCAACACCCACCATCACCAGTTCCAGAGCCTGCTCCGCAACGTCCCGGCGCTGCAAGACTCGGCGCTGTTCCCCTGGCTGCGCGATCTCGGCCGATTGATGGGCGAGCTGACCGATGAGGATCTGTACACCGCGTCGCTGCTCAATCACGCCGAGCTGCTGTTGTCGGGCTGCACGACGGCGGCGGATCATCATTACCTCAAGGTCAACGACATCCGCTTCGACACCTGCATCGAGGCCGCCCGCGACGCCGGCATCCGCTTTCATCTGCTGCGCGGCAGCAGCTCGATGGGGCAGAGCCAGGGCGGCATCCCGCCGGACGATCAGGTCGAGAAGGAAGACGACATCCTGGCCGATTGCGAGCGCCTGATCCGGGCCTATCACGACCCGCAGCCCGGCGCGATGACGCGCGTCGACCTGGCGCCCGGATCGCCCTTCGCCGTCACAGCGCGGATGATGCGCGAGAGCGTCGAGCTGGCGCGCCGGCACGGCGTCGGGAGCCACACCCACCTCGCTCAATCCGCCGAGGACGAAGCGTACATGCACGCCCGCTACGGCCACTCGTCGGTCGAGATGGCCGAGGAGTGGGGCTGGGTCGGTCCGGACGTGTGGTACGCGCATGCGACCTGCCTGAGCGACAGCGATGTGGCGCGGGTGGGGCGCACCCACACAGGCATCGCGCACTGCCCGAACTCGAACATGTACACGGCCGCGGGGTGCTGCCGGGTGCCCGATCTCCTACGGGCCGGGGCGACTGTCGCCATCGGCGTGGACGGGAGCGCCGCGAACAACGCCTCGAACCTCATCGATGAAGTGCGCAACGCCATGCTGCTGCAGCGCATGCACCACGGCGCCCACGCCCTCTCGGCGACGCAGGCGCTCGAGCTGGCCATCCTGGGTGGGGCGCGTCTGCTGCGCCGGGACGACATCGGCGTCATCGAGCCGGGCCGATGCGCGGACCTCATCGCGTTCGACACGCGCCAGCTCTCACTCTCCGGCGGGCTGCACGACCCGCTGGCCGGGCTGGTGCTGTGCGAGACGGGGCGCGTCGACCTGTCGATCATCAATGGCCGCATCGTCGTGTCGGGCGGGCAGCTGGTCGGGATCGACCTGCCTTCTCTGATCGACCGCCACAACCGGCTGGCGGGTGCCCTGGTGGCGCGCGCCGAGAAGCGCACCGGCGTTTCGTTCAGCCGCCCCGTCTGGCGGCGGGCCTATCCGTACGAACCGGGTCCCGCCTGATTGTCGTGCCCGCGCCGCCCTGGCGGCCTCGGGCGCATCGATGATCGCAAGGCCGGGCGTTGACCCGCGCGCGCCGCGCGGGTGCTTGAGCCCATCGTCGGAGTGCGACGGAACGGGAATCGTCTTGCTCGCAGCCCGGGCTCGCCGCCTACCTGACGGCCTTGGCCTCGTCGGCTTACTAGGACTCGTAGGGTTCGGTTTCGCCGGGTCCACGTGGATGACTCGTTCGCCGCGCTCGCAGATGTCTCCTGGCGCGGCGTTCTGGAGCCCCTCGGGCACGCTGACGCTTCGTTCACGGCCTTCGCTGAGCCGTTCCCTTTGACGCTTACGGCCAGGAAGAAGCAAGTCGGTGTCCTAACAGATCTAAGGAAGACCCGTTTCTCCGCGAAAAGGCGCCGATAATGGCCCGTCAAATCGTCGATGTCGGCCGTGTCATAGCGACGTCAGAGATCTGACTCGCGTTCGTCAGGACAAATGTGTCAGCCTGCTGGAGAATGGCGGCCGTATCGAAGCGATGACGCCCTTATCCACGTCATCAAGGCTATAGACATAGACTGAACCGCTCGAAGCATTCGCTTCTTGGTCCCCCTCATTCAACTTTCGTGACGCAACAGGTCGCTGCTTCATGCTCAGGAGCAAGGAGCTTTCTTGTTCCTGGCACTCGGCTGCAGCGGCCGAAACTCGCGTCTCATGACCTCGTCACTTCACTGAGAGGCACTCGGCCGTCGTACATCATGTCCGGGCGAGGGGGCTGAAGCGCGCCGCGCGCGGCACATCAGCAGGCAGCATTCATCATGGCACATCATCGGTATCCGAAGATCCGGCCGGCTCTGGCTCAGGGCGTGCTCCTGGCCGCCAACGTTGTGTCCCTGGCGGTGATTGCGGCGTATCGAAGTGGTTCGCCCCTGACCGAGGACGCGCTTGGGCGTTGGTGGGCGCTGGCGGTGGCCGTGGTGGCCACGTGGGCTGTCCCCATTCGCGAGGGCCGCCGCCAGTGGCTGTGGACACTGGCGGCCATGGCCATCGGCCAGGTGCTCATGATTCATCTGCTGCACGGGATCGTGGACGGCGGCGCGGCCTTGACGTTACTCAAGCAGGGGTTGGTGACCATCACCTGGTTCGCGCTGTTGATCGCGGCCAATCCCATTGCGCGCTGGCTGCATCCGCTGGACGAGTCGATCCCGGCCTATGAGGCGCGCGCCGCCCGGTTGGCCGGCATGGCCTTATCGGGCGCGTTCTTGATGGCGCTGGCGACGGCGATCCTGACGTTCTCGCGCGCCGCGCGGCACTTCTTTCTCGAGGACGACCTGCTCCTGTCGTTGACCATGCTGGGTGGAATGATGATCGCCGTCGTGATGGGCGATCGCCTCTCGCGCACGCCGTATCTTGCGCCGACGTCGGAGGAGCCGACGACTCACCGCATCCCGACTGCGCAAGAGATCGACGTGCATCAGGAGCTGAGCGTGCTGACGCGGCTTCAAGAGCGAACGCTCTACGGAACGTTGGGCCTGACTTTCCTGGTGGCGATCGCGGTCCATCTGGGCTGCGGGCCCACGGCCGACGGGGTCGTGGGCCTGGGGTTCATCGCGGGCATGCTCGGGTCACTGGTCGTCACGTACTGGGTGTCTCGCAGTGCCCGGCAGGCCTGGCAGCGCCGGGTCATGCAGACGGGCATCGCCCTCGGGGCGTACCGGCTCGCGGCCAGGCACACACCGCTGGCGTTCGCTGAGAAGGATGAATAGCGCGGACTCTGTCTTGAGGATCCGGCCCAGGCGCTCCGCCTGGAGCCGGACCGTGGCCGACACCTGCGTCTATTGGACGATCGATGGCATTGAGGAAAAGAGGACATCATGTTGGTACAACCGGCTGCTGCACGTTTCACGATTGAAGATCTTGGTGATCGCACACGGATCGTGCTGCCCAGTCGCAAGCAATGGTTCGTGCTGGCCTTTCTGAGTTTCTGGTTGATGGGCTGGGCCTGCGGCGAAGTGAGCGCCCTCGGCGCCGTCCTGTCGGGTCGTGGATTCGGCGGCGGCTCGGCGTTCCTGCTGGTCTGGCTCGCGGGCTGGACGGTCGGCGGCACGATGGCGATCTCAACCTGGCTGTGGCAACTCGCGGGCCGCGAGACGATCGACGTCACGGGCGACAGTCTGACGGTCTGGAAGTCGGTCTTTCACTTGCGGTTCCCGGCCCGGGTGTATGCGGCGGAGCATGTGCACGATCTGCGCACGCCCGTCCAGGAGGTGTCTCCGTTTCTCGGTTGGGGGCGGAGGACGTGGGCTTGGGGCACGGGGCCCGGCGCGATCGCTTTCGATTACGGCGCCAGGACCTTTCAGATCGCTTCGGGCGCTGATGAAGCGGAAGCCAAACTCATCGTCGCGGCGATCACCCAGCGGTATCCCATCTATCGTCGAAGCCGCTGAGGGATGCGTCCGGACCCGGTCGAGTCGGAGAGCGACAGGCTGGCGCTCAACTTCAGAGCACTGTGCCGCCACTCGATGGCGAGAAGAACGTCGTCGGGCTCGGGCTGACTGGCTTTCGCAGCGCCGTACCTCGTGATCGGCGCCGTTCAGGCCGTGCGCCTGGCCCTGCAGACCGACGCCGACGTGAAGAAGCAGGAGAAGGCTATCGCTCGAGCCATGGTCCACGAACGCACATTCAGCGGCGAAGAGGTAGACCCGTCCTGAGACGCCGGGCGAACGGCTCGGATGGGCTCGGGCTCTCCGGGACCATCGGCGCCGGGTCGGCCCTACGGTTCGCCAACCCAGGATCGTGCCGGAGCCGCAACGTGGTCGCCGCTGGCGTGCTGGGCAGAGCCACGTCACCCTTCGAAGGCCATCCGGCCCCTCAGCGTTGGACGACGGGCTGAGGCTGAGCGACCGTCGAGCGCGCTTCGCCCTGCGCGACAAGTTCTTCAGTCACGGACCACAACTGCCGACGAAGGGCGGCGTCATAGGTCTGATCTGAGGAACGCATCTGCACGCCGCTCTGAAAGTAAACGCCGTTGAGGCTTGCCGCTTCAGGAGAACTGGCCAGATACACGACCGTCTCGGCCGCCTGTTCGGGCGTGCGGACGTTCTTCATGAACAACGGCACGACGCGGATCATCAGGTTCTGGAAGGCCGTCGCGCCGGCCCGCACGACCGGCACAAAGCCCGGGCACATGCAGTTGGCCGTGAGGCCGTCGGCCAGATAGCGCTCGGCCTGTTCGTAGGTCAGCATGATCCGGTAGACGTTGCTCCACCCGTACATGCCCGAGAGCGGCGGGAACCTTCGAACGGGAAACTCCCTTTCGCCTTGCAGGTTGTCGAGACGGATGTCGCGCCAGCGATGGGATGAAGAGGCGACGTTGATGATGCGACCTGCCTCCGATCGACGCAGCTGGGTCAGCAGGTCGCGCGTGAAGGTGAAGTAGGCCAGGTAGTTGAGGGCGAAGGTGCGCTCGAAACCCTCGGCCGTCACGGCTCGCTGCGAGAACGCGAAGCCGGCGTTGTTGACGAGCACATCCACCCTGTCGTGAGCGGCGCCGATCTCGGCGGCTACCCGTCGCACCTCCGACTGCAGCAGGAAATCGCCCACGTAGAGTTCGGGGCATTGCCCGGTGGCTGCCGCGATCTTCTGACGCGCGGCCTCACCGCGTTCGCGGCTGCGACAGACCATGACGACCTTGGCGCCCATGGCAGCCAATCGCTGAGCGCTGACGAACCCAAAGCCATTGTTGGCGCCGGTGATGACGCAGACCTGATTGTGCATCCCGCTATTGTAATGAAGGAGGCTGGCGTCGCAACATTCCCCTGTACAGCCGCCCGCACCACGCGGCCGGACTCGTCAACGAGCCTGCAGAGCGTGTGTGCCGCTGCCTGCGGTGTCTCGTTCGTCGTGCATCTGGTGTTGCATCGGAAGTGGATGGCGGCGACGGCCCGCCGAGGCACCTTGACGATCGGCTCTTCGTGAGTGGATGGAGGGGCGCCGACGTGAAAGGGCGGGATCTCGCGTTCCTGTTATCGGATTATCATCGTGGCGATGACCACTCGAGCCGGTCTCGTCGCTCGCCAGAGGCAGTGGGCGCAATCCGCTGGCCATCCTGTCGACGCTCGCGGCTATCTGCCGACGGTTGACGCCAATCTCTTTCAGCCGTTGTCCCGGTCGGCCCGGTCGGACTTCAACCACGGCAGCGGATCAGAGCTCATCGACACACCGACGCGGCCGGCCAAGATGCGCGCCCTGCACTCGTCCTCGGCCCTGGCCGTGAACGTCTTCGATCATTGGCAGGGTCGCGAGGCTGCGCCGCTGTTGGCCGCCCTCGATCTCACGGGCACGTTGGCCTCGATGCGCTTCGAAGCCCAATACCCGACCGGTTGCGGTGGCACGCCGCCGAACCTCGACGTCGCGCTGACGTTCGACGATGGCCGGGTCGTGGCGATCGAAAGCAAGTTCAGCGAATGGCTGACGCCGAAGGCGCATGGCCGGGCTCCGTTCAGCCCCGCGTACTTCCCGGGCGGCACCGGCCGCTGGGAGCGACGGGGTCTGCCGCGGTGTCAGGCGCTGGCCCAAGCCCTCGCGAGCGGCGAGCGGCGATATGTGTTTCTCGATGCGGCTCAACTTCTCAAGCACGCGCTCGGCCTGGCGACGCATGGCGCGGCCGGAAAGTTCAGGCTCCTGTATCTGTTCTCCGACCAGCCCGGGCATGAGTCGGCCACGCACCTGGCCGAGGTCGCTGACTTCACGGCTCGCATGGACGATGGATTGGGTTTTCGTGGCATGCGGTATCAGGATGTGTTCAATCGACTCGACCCTGCCACGACGGATGCAGGCTACCTGGCGTACCTGAAGGGCCGCTACGCCTGACGAGGGCAGGCTCGATCAGGCGGACCGAGCCTGCCCTCGAAAACACGGCGGCGTGACTCCCTGATCAGCCTGTCGGGAGGGTTCCGGTCGATGCGCGGGCCTGCGAACATACAGGGCACCGCGATGACGGGTCCCGCGACGTTAATACGATGTGCGGACCATGCTGTGCCCAAACGGAACCGCGCGGCAGTCCGCTTCGACGTCCGACCCGGTGGATGCCGGGCGGAGCGCCCGTAGCCTATCGGAGGGATCCATGGCCACCGTTGTTTCACCGACCACCGGCACCGTCGCCGAGAGCCTGACGTTCGAATATCGCACCCTGCGGGCATTTGTAGGCGGCATCGCGTTCTGTTTTCCGTTCGCGGTGACGGCGCTGGCGCGAGGGCTGACGTCGTCGATCAGCGCCTCGTATTACACCAACGCCCGCGACGTCTTTGTCGGCGCGCTCTTCACCATCGGCATCCTGCTGATCGCCTACAAAGGTTATCGGCCTGAACTCGATCCCAAGGACGTGGGCTGGTTCTGGCAGTGGGTCGGCGGTGTGTTGAATGCCGTGGCCTCGCTGTGGCACGGCACGACCGACTACCGCGTCGCCGGCCGGCGCGACGAGGAAGATATCGTCAGCACCATTGGCGGCGTGGCCGCCATGTTGACGGCGCTCTTTCCAACGGCCTGCGATGGCTGCGAAGCGGGGCTGTCGTCCTGGATCCACTACCTCTCGGCCGTAACCCTGTTCCTGACCGTCGTTTATTTCTGCCTGACGGCCTTCCTGCGCCGGGTCAGCGAAAAGCTCTCGCTTCCCACCGGCCTCTGGCCGTTTCTGCGAGCCCTGTGGTCGAAGACGGATCTCGGACCCATTCACCTTCCCGAGAATGCCCGCAAGGTCCTGCGCGGCCGCATCTACGTGGTCTGCGGCCTCGTCATCCTCGGCACCCTGGTGTTGGCCTTGCTGGCGCAGACCCTTCTGCCCGCCGCCTTGCGCCAGGCCTGGTACACGACTTTCGTGGCCGAAGCCGTGAGCCTCTTCTTCTTCGGCATCGCCTGGACCACGGCCTGTCAGAAGCTGGGGTTCCTCGTGGATCAAAACGAGAAGGAGCAGCCCGCGGCGTCCGGAGCTCATCAGCCTGCCCGACACAGCCCGTAGAACATCGCCCCAGCGCTCACGCTGCAGCGCGACCTGATCACGTATCGGTGAGGCCGCTTTCGACGACGCGCTGCGTTGCCAGACCCTGAAACCGTGTTCTCATCCCTCCCGAGTAGAATCGCGAGCGACGGATCGGGTCTGCCTGATCGGAGGCCGCCTGGACGAGGCCAATAGGGAAACGTCCGCGCGGAATCCACGGGAGGCGATGAATGGCGTCTGCGGATATCTACCACTTCATCAGGGTGAACGACGCCCTGATCACGGCCGGGCAGCCCACGGCCGAGCAACTCGCGGCGGTTGCGGCCGAGGGCTTCGAGATGGTCGTCAACCTGGCGCCGCATGATCCGGCCCATTCGCTTCCCGATGAGGCCGGGCTCGTCAGGTCGCTGGGCATGACCTACGTCCATCTCCCGGTCGACTGGGAGCACCCGACCGCGGCCGACTTCGCGGCCTTCGAGCAAACCATGTTGCAGCGGTCGGAGCGCAAGGCCCTGCTGCACTGCGTCGCGAACTTCCGCGTGACAGCCTTCTACTCGCTGTATGCCCAGAAACATCTCGGATGGTCGCAGGCTCAGGCGGATACGTTTCGCGCCGCGATCTGGCAGGGCAGCGACTATCCGGTCTGGCGCGCATTCATCGCCGAGATCCAGGCCGACCTGCACGCCCGCTGACCGGGGTCGATGAGCGGGTGTGGGCGGAGGCCGGCTCGCAGCCCCGAGCAGCGTCGAGCACCCGGGTCACTTCAAACCTGAGGCGCCCAACACGTCACAGCAGCCTGGCGCCATCGACTTCCAGTGGCAATGTCCTCGTTTCCGCGCCATCATCCCATGCTGATCGGCCAGATGCCGTAGCCTGACGACCTGCGAAGGATCAGTTTCGACCGGGCAGGTGCAAATCGTTATAATCGCCGAACCTGCGGCCATCGTCTCCGAAGAGGACCGTCGATGAAGTCAACACGCTTTCGGTCAGCCAACCTGCTCGGCGTCGTGCTTCTGCTGGTTGGCGCGCTGCCGGCGCCCAAGGCTCTGGCGAGCACGTTCACGGTGGACGATGCTGTCGGGTTGGTCAGCGCGTTGCAGACCGCTAACGGCAACAACGCCGACGACGTCATCGTCCTCGGCGCCGATATCGTCCTGACCACGGTCGACAACGCGATCGACGGCCAGAACGGCCTGCCGCCGATCGTCGGCGACAACGGGCACAGCCTGACCATCGACGGCCAGGGACACTCGATCAGCCGCAGCGGCGCGGCCGAGTTCCGGATCCTGTACGTTGGCTCCGGCGCGACGGTGACCTTGCGTAATGTCAGGATCGAGAACGGCAAGGCCAGCGCCGTCGGTCTCGGCACCCTCGGCGGCGGGCTGTATTCGGCCGGCACACTCACCGTCGAGCGCAGCGTGTTCTCGGGCAACACCGCGACGACCAATGGCGGTCTGGGCGCCGGGATCTTCATCAACCGCGGCGATACCACCATCTCTGAGAGCACCTTCACGGGCAACTCTGGCTCGATGGGCGCCGCGGTCTACAACTACCAGGCGGTCGTCAACCTCTCGGCCAACACCTTCGCAGGCAACACTGGCACTTATGGTGGCGGCGCCGTGTTGAGCGAGAACGCGACGGTGACGCTCACCAACAACACCTTCTCGTCGAACCAGGCCCCCAGTTCCAGTGGTGGCGCGTATTACCAGATCGGCGGTTCTTCGGTGTTGACGAACAACACCCTGACCGGCAATTCGGCGGGCATAGGGGGCGGGGCGCTCTACAATATCAGCTCCACCCTGACCCTTCGCAACAACATCATCTCGGGCAACACGGCGCCGTCGAATCGGGAGTGTTTCAGCGAGGCGATCGGCGGCACCATCTTGATTGCCAATGACCACAACGTCCTCGGCGTATTGGGCGACGCAGGCGGGTGCCCGGCCGGCGCCGCGGATGTCGTCCCGGCCGGCGTCCTCAACACGATCCTTAAGTCGCTCGGCGACAACGGCGGGCCGACGCAGACGCACGCGCTCGCCAACGGCAGCCCGGCCCTGAACGCGGCCGACATGGTCTACTGCCCCTTCACGGATCAGCGTGGCGCAGGTCGCCCGCAGGTGTCGGGCTGCGACATCGGGTCTTTCGAGGAGTCGGGCCTCGTGGTGCTGTCGGCGAATTCGAACACGGCCGACGGCCTTTACGGCCCAGGCGCTGTGATCGCGGTTCAGGTGAGCTTCAGCCAGGTCGTCACGGTCATCGGCGTACCGCAGCTGACCCTCGAAACCGGCGCCGTCGATCGAGTGGCCGACTACAGCGCGGGCAGCGGGTCGGCCACCTTGACGTTTACCTACACCGTCCAGCCTGGTGACGTCTCGAGCGACCTCGACTACGCCGGCACGGCTGCGCTTTCGCGCAACGGCGGCATCATCCAGGATCTCGGGAATGTCAACGCCGTGCTGACGCTGCCCGTGCCCGGAGCCAACGGCTCGCTGGGCGCAGCCCGGGCGTTTGTCATCGACGGCGTCGCCCCGGACACGACCCTGACCACCACACCGGCCGACCCCAGTGCCCTCAGCACCGCGACGTTCGAGTTCACGGGCACCGACGTGGGCGCGGCAGGTCTGGCCGGCTTCGCCTGCGCTCTGGACGGCGCCGGCTTCCAGCCTTGCGTCAGCCCGATCGCGTTCGCCGGGCCGCTCGCCGACGGTGCGCACTCTTTCCAGGTGCGCGCCAGCGACGCACTCGGCAATGTGGATCAGACCCCGGCCACATACACCTGGAACGTGGCGACCGGGCAAACGCCCGCGACCTACCATATCCGGATCCCGGTGGTCCTGCGATAGACGTGTGCCCGCAGCCGCCCGTGCCACACAACCGATCGATCGGGTGGGCGCCGTCGCAGGATGGGTTGTCTGGGCCGGGCAGTGAATGCGCCTGACGGGTCCGCCTTTGACAGCGAGACTGGGCGCTCCAGCCAGACGCCCGGCGCGCTGCTGAATGCGCGATTGCGAAACTCGTCCTTCGACGGCCGCCGGCCTTTGAGCATTCAAAGGCGTTCATCTTGAGGATCAAGCCATGACCATCCCGTCGCTTCCGCTCAACAACGGCACGACCATCCCGCAGATCGGCCTGGGCACCGCCTCCCTTGACGATGAGGCAGTGGCGCGCGTGCTCGTGACGGCCATCGAGGCGGGTTATCGCCACATCGACACGGCCTTTCGATACGGCAACCAGCGCGGCGTCGGCCAGGGCATCCGCGACTGCGGCATCGCGCGCGAGGCGCTGTATGTCACGACCAAGCTCGACGGTGAGTTCCAGGGCAATGATCGCGCGATCGCCGGCCTCGACGAGTGCCTGCGGCAGCTCGGCCTCGACTACGTTGACCTACTCCTGATCCACTGGCCGTTGCCGGCGCGCAACGAGTATCTGTCGACCTGGAAGTCGTTCGAGCACATTGCGAAGGCCGGCAAGGCGCGCTCGATCGGCGTCTCGAACTTCAAGCCCGCCCACCTCGACGCGCTCCTGGCCGAGGCCACGATCAGGCCGGTGGCCAATCAGATCCAGCTCGACCCGCGCATCACGCGCACCGACCACGTCGAGTACGACAGGGCGCACGACATCGTCACTGTGGCGTGGAGCCCGCTCGGGCAGGGGAAAGATCTGTTGAAGGAGCCGATCCTCGGCACCATCGCCGCCGCTCACGGCAAATCGCCGGCGCAGGTCGTGCTGCGCTGGAACGTCGAGCTCGGCCTCGTGACGATCCCGCGCTCGTCGAACCCTCAGCGGCTCGCCGAGAACCTGAACGTGTTCGACTTCTCGCTCACGGCCGACGAGGTCGCGGCCCTCTCGGCGCTCGACACCGGCGCCGAGCCGCGCGTCGACTCCGACACGATGGGGCACTGAGGCGGGGGGCTCAGGGCCGCGGCAGTCCGAGCTCCAGCCGCCAGTCGTCGACGGATTTCGCGAACGTCAGCGAGAAGTTGCCGCTGGCCACACCGATGTCATAGGCCGACGTCACGCTGACGCGGATGGCGTCGTAGGTGTCGATCGTCGGGGCGCGGTCGAAGGCCAGACGAACGATGTCATCGGCGATGGCGGCCCGGTCTTCGCTGCCTGGGTTGCCGCGATACCAGGCCGTGATGACCAGCGAGCGGCTCGACCCACCGCCAGAGATGAACGTTACGTTCTCCATCACGGAGCTCGAGAAGAAGCGGCCGTCGTCGTTGAGTTCGCTGTAAATGTCGTTGAGAGTGGCCAGGTTTCCGCTGCCCAGGCTGGCTGGAAGCAGGAGCGACACGACCAGCAACGCGGCAGAGACCAGGGCCACCCAGCCGCCAGCGACCCAGTGATGGATCCGCGCCGTTCGCGGAAAGGCGGCGATGGGGTCACCGCGCAGGCGCACCACATAGGTCGCCACCACCCAATCATGCAGGCCCTGGCGGGCTCTCCGGTTGAACAGCATCGAATACAGAATCGCACCGCCCAGGCCGAACACGGCCACGGCGGCGATCCAGGCCAGGACGGGGTTCGTGAAAGCCGGGATCGCCCAACCGTTGAAGAGTTCGGGCGTGACAAGCACTGCGATGCGGGCCAGGGAGCGCGCCGGGCTGATCGGCTCGTTGGCGCCATTGCGCACGGCGATCCGAAGCGCGCGCTTGCCAAGGGTCTGTCCGCCGCCGAGCCTGGAGTTGAGGATGCCGAAGTACGGCAGGATCAACAGCAGACCGATCGGGCGCCCATACGGCCCGATCTGGAAGAGGATGCCGTTGAACACAAGGGCGACGATCTGGCCGATCACGCCAAGAATCAGGGAATCGATGATCGCGGCGCCGAGCCTCTGCCAGAAGCTGGCGATCTGTGGCAGCGCGGGCGCTCGATCCAACGACGCCGGCGGTGTCGCCGGCTGAAGTCCAGTGGCTTCCTGCACAAGTCCCCCTATGAGTCTCGCGTTCAAGCGCGGCCGGAGCCGCCTTACTCGATCACGTCGAAGCTGGCGAAGAAGCGCGTGACTTCATCGCTCGGTTTGGCCCCTTCCGGGAGGAAGGCCAGCACCTCGTAGACGCGCATATCGACGAGATAGAGCCTGCCGCTGAGCGTGTACAGGTTTCCCTTGTCGTCTTTCACGGTCGCCGTGAAGTCCAGACCCGGGTGGGTGCCCAGCGCCATGCTGTGCGATTCGATGACCGTGCCGCCCATGTTTTGTACGGCACCATCCCGACCGCCTTCGAGCAGCTTCTGCGCGTCGACGGTGCGCACGAGACCCGCTGGATAGTCGGTGTAGGCCACAAGATACGTGACGCCTTTGCGATCACCGGTGAAGGAGTGGACCGGGATGACGTCGCCGGTGTCGAGGTTGACGTCCTGCGTGCTCTCCTGCAAGGCGACCGGCGCCACGATCGTGAAGCGCCCGTCTTCTGACCGGATCGTCTTCGACTGCGGGAACCACTCGTTCACGCCGGTCTGGAGCAACACGACTGAGATGAAGAACGCCGCGACGGTGGCGAAGGTCACGCCGGCCGTGGCCGCGTACTTCAGGAGCGGCGTCAGCTTCGAACGAAACAGACGCGTGTTGGCAAACAGCCCGACCGAGCCGAGCAGCACGCCGAGCACCCCGCCCGAAAAATACAGAAGCACCGGGATACCGCTCCAGACCCACTGATACCATTTCAGCGGCTCGGCCACCTGGTAACTCCTGTCATCGACGATGAGTTGCGGAATGGGATCGAGGAAGAACGAGAGCCGGAACCTTGCTGCGACCTGGCGTCCATCGTTGCGAGTCAACAGGAACTCGCCGTTCTTTTCGCTCTTCTGCGCCGGCGCGCCATCGACCACCAGCGTGAGCGCCGAGAAGAAGCTCTTCGTCTCGACAGCGATCTCCCGTCCCTCAAATCCATCGACCGGCACTACGTAGCGCATAGCCATCCCCCCCTGACTGAAACAATATGGACGCATTGTAAGCGAGGCGGGAGGTCGAGGCGAACGACGCGATCTGAAGGGGATGGGACGCATCGCCGTCACATCCCGGGCCGGCTGCGCGGCGGCGGTGCTCGCTAACGGGCATATGGTCCTGACAAACGGTAGAGCCTGCGCTCCGGGGCGCTCGCGGTTCTTCGTCTGCCACGCCGCGAGATGCCGGTGACGGCTGACGCCAACACTGCGCCCAACGCCGTCGCCTCGCTTGCGCAGCGACGGCTCGGCATCGTCGGGCCGGCCCGCGTCTCGGTCAACCTGATCGTCGCGGGCAGGGCGGTGTTCGACGCCGCCGAGCAGCGTCCGGCGTGGGCAGGCGCCACGCCAGACGCTGCCGGTTGCTTGGTGCGGCGGTTCCGCTCGGGCGAACGCGTAACGTGGACGATGAGGTCAGCGGCCGGCTTCGGCCCGGTTGCGCGCCATCCACGCCCGGATGCCGGGCTCGTGGTCATCGTGGAAGTGATCGAAGAACTCGCCCACCGCGAACCTGTGTCCGCCCAGTTGCACCTGCCGGTAGTGATCGTTGATCGCGGTGTCCTCCGAGAACGCCTCGACGACCGCTCGCAGCTGCCGCAACGTCTCGCGACAGTCCGCCAGCACCTCAGCGAGCGCTTGATCTTTGTGAGTTGCGTAGATCCAGGCGTTGATCTCGTCGTCGCTTTTCAGGTGAGCGGGCCAGGCCGTAGCAGGATCGGGTAGGCCGCTCAAGGCTGCGCGCATCCGGGCGACCAGGCGGTGCGTCCACCCGGTCAGATGCGCGATCACGTCCTTCATCGACCATGGTCCGTTGACGTCTGGCTGCTCGAGTCGGTCGCGGCCGAATTCGGTCAGGAAGGATTCCCAATTCTCGATCTCGTGGTCGAGCCAGATCAGCAGGTCGGCTTTCTTCACAGGCAACTCCTTGTCGGTCAGCGGGTTGGAGCGCATGTTGTGCACGCGCCCTCTGACTCTATCGTCCAAATAGGACAAGGCCCGCCCTGTTATCTGCACTGTCGGTTGACGTCTTGCTCGCCTTGCCGCCTGGTTGAGGTCAAGTCGCTGCCACGGTCGAGCGGCTGGGAGCGCTGGGCGATCTCCGGCGACTCTGGCATACTCGACCTAACCGGGGCCGCCATGTCCACACCACTCGATAAACTCGCTTCAGCACTTGGGCGCCGCGACGACGTACCGAATCAGCAGCTGGCGCGCGAGCTCGTGAAGACAACCGACGCGAGCGGCGTTGCCGCGGTCGTCGCAGGGCTGAGAGACGGCGCCGAAGCGATCCGCTCCGATTGCGTCAAGGTCCTTTACGAGATCGGCTACCTCGCGCCGGACATGATCGCGCCGTATGCCGAGGACTTTCTGGCTTTGCTGTCGAGCCGCCACAACCGGTTGGTGTGGGGACGCATGCTCGCCCTGTCGACTCTCGCGCCGCTCAGGGCGGACCTCCTCTTCGAGCGGCGACACGTCATCGTGGCGGCGATCCAGACGGGTTCGGTGATCACCGTCGACAACGGGATCAAGACCCTGGCGCTGGTGGCCGCCCAAAGCCCGGCCTATAACCGCGAGCTCTTCCCCTTGTTGATCGACCACCTCGAGCGCTGCCGCGCCAAGGACGTGCCGCAGCATGCCGAAAGCGTCCTGCCCGCTGTGACCGCCGCCAACAAGGCGAGTTACATCAAGGTCGTCGAGTTGCGTATGCTCAATATGCCCGAGTCGCGGCTGCATCGACTGCGGCGGTTGCTGATCGCGGCCGGGCGCCGCTGAGCTGACTCGGAGCGGACGTTCCTCCGCGTTCACGCGACAATTCGGTTTGTGAGTTCGCCGATCACCACTGCAACGGCACTGCCCTCGACGCCGGACTGGCGATGCCGGTCGCCGGCTCCGGATCCCGTTGCTCTGCGTCCCGGGCACCCAGAGCCCGCGCCCGCCCGAAACCCGTAGCGCATCCGCGAGCGTCGGCTTCCCGTTGGGGCGATCACCGCGCTGCCTATACAATGGCGCATCGGGTGACTCGGGCCGGCCCTTCGATGATCGGCGCATGCCAGCGAGGTCGTCGCTGCGGCAGGCGATCCGGCGTCGTCCGTCGCGCGCTTCGTGATCGTGCTTCGTGAAGCCCATTGGCGCCCTTGGCCGGCGCCTCGAATCGGCTCAACCCGTAAAGGATGAGGATGCAAGCAGACGCCATCGCCAACGACGCCTACAACGAACTGGCCGCGCGCTACGACAAGCGCATCGACACCAAAGCTCACAACGCCTACTATGAGCGCCCGGCCACGCTGTCGCTCCTCGGGCGGGTCGCGGGTCTGCGCATCCTTGACGCCGGGTGCGGGGTCGGCAAGTACGCCGAGATCCTGTCGGACGCTGGCGCCGAAGTGGTAGCCCTCGACGCGAATGCGCGCATGCTCGAGCGGGCGCGCCGCCGGCTCGGCCAACGGTCGGTTCAACTCGTCCACGCCAGCCTCGACCATCCACTCGACGGCCTCGTTGCAGGCAGCTTCGACGTGGTGCTGGCCGCGTTGTCGCTCGACTATGTGCGTGATTGGCACCAGGCCTTCAGCGAGTTTCATCGCATCCTCCGGACACGGGGCAGGGTGGTGTTCTCGGTCACGCATCCAATGGCGGACTTCTGGGCGCATCGGAGCCGCGCGACCTACTTCGAGATCGAGCGCGTCGAGTACGTCTGGCGTGGCTTCGGCGGGGCCGTGACGATGCCGAGCTTTCGCCGCTCGTTCGCCGACGTGATCATGCCGGTGCTGTCCGCCGGCTTTCAGCTCGAACATGTCTACGAGCCGCGCCCGCAGGAGGCCTTCAGGGCCGTCGATCCTGACGAGTATGAGAAGCTGATGCGCGAGCCAGGCTTCCTGTGCGTCAGCGCCGTTAAGCCTCAGGCGCCTGACACGCACTGACGATCCGGCGCGCTCCATCCCGCTTGGAGGAAACGTGGCATGGCAGAACCGATCCTGGCCCGGCTGCTCGACCATCACAACTGGGCGAACCTGAAACTGATCGAGGCCTGCGAGGCGCTGGCCGAAGAGCAGCTCGACTCAGTGCCGCACTCAGCGACGCACGGGTCGATCCGCGACACGCTCCAGCACTTCGCGACGTCGCAGGAGGACTACGTGTCGATGCTGACCACCGGCGACCATCCGCCGGAGCGCGAAGCGCCCACGCTGGCCGAGTTGCGTCGGATCCTGGTCGACTCGGGCGACACCCTCGTGGACTTCGCTCGCGGGTCGATGGACCGCGCACTGACCTTGATCGACCTGGCCGACGGTTATCGCGTGGCCCCGTCGCTGATCTTGACGCAGGCCGTCAATCACGCGACCGAGCACCGTGAGCAGATCAAGAGCATGCTGTCCGCGCTTGGTATCGAGCCTCCGCGTATCGACGGTTGGCGGTTCGGCCGGGAGCAGGGCGACCTGATCCCGCCATCCACCTGAAAGGCATAAGGCAATCATGTTGACCGGTGAGAAAGTCGTTCTCCGTTCGATCCGCCGCGACGATCTGGCACGATTGTGCGCGTTCAACAACGACGTCGACGTCGAGCTCGCGGGCGGCGGCGACCCGCCGGTCCCGCAGTCGCTCGAGCGCCTGACCGCCGAGTTCGATGCTGAGGCCGGCAAGGGCGGCCGCGACGGCATGAGGTTCGCGATCGAGGCCGACGGCCTCTTCATCGGCCAATGCGCGCTCTTCAACGTGACGGAGCCGGCGATGACGTGTGAGCTCGGTATCGCCATCGGCGACAAGGCGTACTGGGGTCGCGGCTACGGGCGCGATGCGATTCGGCTGCTGCTCGATTACGCGTTCCGCCTGCGCGGACTGCGGCGCGTCTATTTGACCGTCACGGCCACGAACGCCAGGGGGATCAAGGCCTACGCGGCCTGCGGCTTTGTCGAGGAGGGCCGTTTGCGTCGACACGTCTGGGGAAACGGCGACTACGTGGACCTGGTGTACATGGGCATCCTGCGTGAGGAATGGGAGCAGCGGGTGAATGACGAGCAAGGCCGTTGATCAAGTGCGAGACCGCTGATGAGCCCGAGGCTGATCGTCGTGTCCGGCCCGCCGGGTTCAGGCAAGACGACCCTGGCGCGGAAACTGGCTGAACACGTTCACTGCCCGATGTTGAGCCGCGACGAGATCCGCGAGGGCCTCCTGTTCGACCAGGCCGACGCCGTAGCCGATCGCGACAATGCCATCGCCGTGCAGGCCAATGCGGCCTTCTTCGACACGGCCGGGCGCCTGTTGGGCCATGGGGTGTCGCTGGTGATTGAGGCGGCGTTTCAGCAGCGCCTCTGGGCGGGACCGCTGGCGGCGCTCGCATCATTGGCTGACGTGCGGATCGTGCGCTGTCAGATCGACCCTGGCCTCGCGCTCCGACGCATCAACGCCCGACTGAGTCAGGCGGACTGGCGGCAGCGCCTCCATCCCGATCGCGCCTACCTGGATCGTCAATCCGATGCGGCGCCCGAGCGCCGGACGTTCGACGCCATCCACCTGGATCATCCGACCCTGGACGTCGACACGACCGATGCGTATCAGCCAGACTTCAGCACCATCCTCGCGTTTGTGATGCGTACCTGAATGCCGCGATTGGGATCGTCAAGAGATCGTGTCATAATCGGCCGCGGCCGCGCGCACGACACTGTCCGGGAGGTGCTGAATGCAAGATCTGACTGTTGCCTACAAAGGCTGCCAGGGCCGAACGATGTGGTACTTGCAGGAGATCCAACACTGTCTGGAGGCCTACTTCGGCTACACGGCTGAGGCCGCCAACGAAGAGGTGGTGACATCGCAACGCCTGCGCGGCCTTGTCGACAGCGGGAGCGAACGGCTGATGTGGCATTTGCTGCCGCTCGAACTCGCGTACAAGGTCGCGCGCGATCGCAACCCCGCGGCCACACAGGTCAGCGAAGACGTCGCAGCCCAATACCAGGCCACGCGCTACCGCAACACCCCGCCGCGCAAGGCTGAATGAAGTCGGCGGCTGCCGATGTGTCGTCAGGCCGCCGTATCGATGCGCTCGTTGCGGTCCAGCGTGGCCCAGTAGTTGCGCCAGCTCAGTTCGGTTTTCTCGCGCACGCCGCTGTCGAGGAGGTTGCGCGGCGCACGCGGCATAAAGCGCGCGACGAAGGCGTCCAGCCAGACGACGTAGGCCTCGAACGAACGATCACGCGGGCGTGGGGTGTGGGTGCGCTTGGGCATGAGGGAACTCGTGTGGTGAGGGAAGTTCGCGGTCATTCGAGTAGTCATTAGAACATGTGTTCTGATCATACTGCAGTCGTCTCTGGAACGCAAGCCCCGCCGTCATCATGGCGACGTCTCTCTTCGGCGGCGCGGCATTCCCGCTGGCGTTGGGTCGCCCTGGCTCTGGCGGTCGCTCTGTCGGCCTGTCAACAGACGCCAACGGGCTCGCCTCTGCCTGAAGCAACCGCCGGGGTCTCGGTGACCGCGCCGATGCGGCCGACCGCGAGCGCCACTTTCGGCCCGACGGCAACCGGCGCCGCGACGGCCACCCAGATTCCGACGCCCGCCAGCTCGCCGACTCTCCCACCGACCGTCACGCCCCTGGCGCCGCCATCTGGCGATCTGACGCGCTGGCGACTACGGCCCTGGGGACCGGAAGCCGCCGATGAACGCATCGGGCAGATGGCCGCCTGGCTCGAGCACTTCGGTGAGCGCCCGGAGGATGGCCCCTTCAACCTCTCGACCTGGCTGGTCTTCCATAGCTTCCTGGCCGATGCCGAGGCCGAGGCCCTTGTGCGCTATCCGGATGCGCCCCAGGCCGAGCGCTGGCGGTGGGATCGCGCCTACAACCTCGCCGCGGCAGGTGGACCCGGTATTGTCGGCGGTGAGTGGGAAGTCGCTGCCTATGTGGATCTGATTCAGTCGGCGCTCAACAGCGGCCAGGCCACGCTCATCACGCTGCCACAGTGGTTTGCGCTTCACGAACAACGCATCGCCCTGACGACCCAGCCGCTGCAAACCTCCGAAGGTTTCGACGTCAGCGCGCTCGTGATCCTCGACGAGATGGCCTATCTGTGGGTCGGCGGCCGCTCCGGCGCGTTCACCGTGGACGTGCTCGATAGCGACCTGTTGAACGCTGAGCCCGTCGTCAGTGACGTCACGGTCATGGATCTCACCGGTGATGGGTTCGACGAAATCGGGCTGGCCATGGAGCAGGTCACGTGCTGCGCTGTGTATCGCAAAACCACACTCTATGACCTCTCAGCCGGCACGCCCAGGAGGCTGAGCGTCAACGGTCCGGAGTTCATCACCGACGGCCAGAGCGCCCTCGAGGCCTGGACGGCGCCGGATGGGCAGGCCGGGCTGGCGTACAAAACGGTGTATGCCTCGTATCCGCCGACGTCTTGTTCCATCAGGCAGACCGACCACTATGCCTGGGCGGGTGACGCCTACGAATGGCTCGACACCGTCTACACCGCGCTCGACCCCGGCGCGAGTGGCGAGGCCGATGTTTGCGCCGACGCGCGCTCCCTGGTGTCTGACCCTGCCGAGTGGGCGGCTGCCGTGGCGACCCTGCGAGACACATCGGCTTACGACGTCGCGCCCGACGAGTGGCGGCTACGCCTGCGCTATCGACTGGGCGAGGCCGCGGCTCGCGAGGGCCAGACCGAAAGGGCGAACATCCTGTTCCAGGACGCGCTTGACGTGAGCGTGGCAAACGAGCAAGCCGCTTCGCCCTGGCGTGAGGCCGCCCAACGTTTTATTGAAGCGGATCCTTCGGCGAGCTTCTATAGCGTTTGCGCGGGCATCGCCCTGTGCGATACCCAGGCCGCTCTCCAGTCTGCCGTCGCCGGGTTGGATGTCGACGCCATCACCACCCTCGTCGCTCAACTCGGTGCGGCCGGCGTGGATGTGCGCGCCGACGGCGATCTGCCGACTCTGTCCGACGACGCGTTACGCTGGCTCGTGGTCGCGGATCCCCTGACGCAAGCCCGCCAGCTCTGGCTTATCTCCCCTGATGGCGACGGCCTACAGGCCGCGTACGCTTTCGCGCTCGCGTCAGACACGCCGACGCTCTCCCAGGTCTCGTCGGCTGAAGGCGCCGTGTCGTTCGTCATCGATACCTCGAAGGGCCCGGTCGAGGTCGACGTGACGGCCCTGGCGCTTTCGGGCCGCCTGAGGGTCGGGCGGCGACCGGCCGGCTCAGCTCCGGCCCAGCCGGCGGTCGACCCCTTCGTTGTGGAGATGGAGCAACTCAGGCACGACCTGCTGGCCGGCGCCCCGCCGGGTCCAATCGCGGCGCGCGCGGCCGCGCTCGAAGGTCAGGTAGGCTGTCCCACTGGAGAGTGGTGCCGAACCTGGCTGTATGTGCAGGGCCTGTCCGCGGAGTGGGCGGGCGACGACGCGACGGCGGCCGTGGCCTACGCTCGGCTCTGGCAGATCGCGAGTGACTGGCCCATCGGGCTGTGGGCCCGCCTGCGCCTGGAAAACTTGCCCTGAGGGCGATCCCCATCGGGGGGCCCGTGGACCTTGCCGTGCTTATCCCGTTGCGTCATCGTCGAGGCTTAGGGAGCCAACGCCCAAGCCGGGCGCAATCCAAAGGCTGACCGACTCGGGCTGCAGGGTGTCGCCCACGACCTTGGTCAACTGCTGGGAGAGCCGGTCGAGGTCGTTCTCCTCGCGACAGGCCGCGGCAAAGGCTGCCAGCACGCTCTGTGAGTCGTATCGGCGCCGATCGAAGCGTTGATCGATGAAGATCTGGATCCTCTGGCGCAGCGGGGAGAAGAGCGCGGCGATGATCAGCGTCGAGACGACGATGCTCAGACTCGACTGCTGATCACTGACCATCCGCAACACCGCCTGCAACGTCGTCACCAGGCCAACGTAGAGCAGCGCCAGCAAGCCGCTGAGCAGCGAGTATTGCAGCGTCCGCCGGATGATCAGGTCGATGTCCCACAGCCTGTAGCGTTGGATTGCGATCGCCAGCGACGCCATGATGATCAGCATGGGCCACGGCAGCGATGCGGCCAAGAGCAACTCGAAGCGCGGATCTTCTCGCCAGCCGAAGATGAAAGCCAGCAACAGGAACCCAAGGAACCACCCCAGGCTCAACGCCAGGCCAAACACGAACCACCGGGTCTGGACCTTCTGCAACGGATTGGAGACGCGGAAGTAGCGGTACAGCTGCGCGACGATGATCAGGGCGAACGCGCTCAGCCAGACTACGTTGTCGACCACTTCAAGCCAGGCGACGCGGATTGCCACTCCGCGGGTCGTCGAGAGGGTGTTGAACACCATATAGAACCACTCGCTCACGATAAGCGCGCCGAACAAGTAGCGCGTCCAGCGTGGAACGAAGCGGCCGTCCGGGAAGACCGCGAAGACCAAGATCGAGGTGACGTTGCTCAGATAACCGATAAAGGCGGCGGGCCAGGCCGCCAGGGTGGCTCCGACCGTGAGCGCGCTTAAGAGCGAGTTGAGGAAACCGCCCGAGCTCAGGTTTAGGGCGGCTAAGAGGGTCATCCGGTCCAGTGTCTCGCGCCGAAGAAGAACGACCGCCAGGGCCCAGCCGATGACGCTTTGAGCCAGGGCCAGCGTAAGCGACGCCAGCGCGTATTGATTCAGCGACAGGCCCCACTGAGCCAGTACCTCGGCCGACGCGGGTGAAAGCAGGGCGCTGTCCATATCGCAGCGCGGGCCTACGCATGGCGTCGATAGATCCGCGAAACGGGGCGGCACCGCCAGGAGGGTGAGGAGCAGTGTCGCGGCCATAATGACCCAGACGAGGCGTCGCTGCACCAGTGCGTTCATGCGCTCGGTTTCTCCGCTTCAAACGGGCTCAACGTCTCACCTGCAAACAGACACCACCACCGACGGTTTGATCAACGGAGCGGCAGCGTGTGCAAGGTACGCGTCCGATGATGAGCGCGGTGCCAGGTCGGTCAGCCATGCACAGGGATGAGGGTCGCAGCCATCCCCGGATGCTGGCCGGGCCGAGCAACTCAGGGCGAGGCGCCTCAAGAGCATATCGTCATCCGGTGCAGGAGGGGTCCGTCGAAGGTCTGAGCTCGGCGCGCGGCAGCAAACGGCCGTCGCTCTGATGGCGGAGCAAATGCCTGCGGCCATGCGGCCGCCGGTGCGCAAGCTCGAGCCGCCAGGCGCCGGCCGTGCCGGGCTGCATCTGGTACGCGAATGGCCGCGGAATCCGCGGTTAGGTTGACCGTTAATCGGTTTACCCACGGTTTACAATCCCGGGCTATCCTTGGCCTGTGACCCGGATCCTGGTCGTGGACGACGACCCACACATTCGCGAATTGGTGCAGGTCTTTCTTCGCAAAGAAGGCTTCGACGTCGTCGAGGCCGTCGACGGCGTTGAGGCGCTCGAGCAGATGGAGCACCACAAGATCGATCTGGCGGTGGTGGATGTGATGATGCCGCGCCTTGACGGCTGGGAGTTGACCCGCCAATTGCATGCCGCCGGAGATTACCCCGTGCTGCTGCTGACGGCCAAGGGCGAGACCAGCCAGAAGATCAAGGGCCTCGCCCTCGGGGCCGACGATTACCTGGTCAAGCCCTTCGAGCCGCTCGAGTTGGTGGCGCGCGTGCACGCTTTGTTGCGCCGCTACCGGATCACGACGTCGCACCGGGTCACCGTGGGCGCGCTCCGGATGGACCGCGAGGGACAGGCGGTGTCGGTTGACGGCCAGGGCCTCGTCCTGCCGCCTAAGGAGTTCGAGCTGCTTTTCGATCTGGCCAGCCACATAGGACGCACGAGGACGCGCGATCAGTTGATCGAGGGCATCTGGGGCTATGGCTTCGCCGGCAACGAACGCACCCTGGATGTGCACATCAATCGACTTCGCGAGCGCTTTCCGGAGGGTCGCTTCGGTTTTCGGATCCGCACCATCCGCGGCCTCGGCTATCGCCTGGAGGCTGAACCGTGAGGCCGTTGGCCCTCTCGACAGGCGTCCGCATCGGTCTCACCATCTTGGGTGTGCTCGGCGCGCTTGCCGTGAACACGGCCATCGCGTATTGGGCGACAGGCTGGTTGTTCGTGGTCGTGCCGAGGCCGCCCGAGGTAGTCGTCCAGATCCTCAACACGGTCCTCGGCTTCCTTCTCTTTGGAGCGGTGGCCGGGCTTGTGTCGTGGCGGGCCGCGCCGCGGCGCCGGCGCTGGTTCGAAACCCTCATCGACGCGCTCAACCGCATGGCCAAAGGCGATTTCAGCGTCCGGCTTGAGACCGCGCCGGACATCGAGGGCGGCGTTAGCGACCTGTACCGCAGCGTCAACCAGATGGCGATCGAGCTCGATCAGCTCGAGCAGATGCGCCAGGAATTCGTGTCGAACGTGTCGCACGAGATCCAATCTCCGCTGACCTCGATCCGCGGTTTCGCGCGAGCGTTGCGCGATGAAGATCGACCCGAAACCCGCGCCCATTATCTGAGCATCATCGAGCAGGAGAGCATGCGGCTCTCCGAGCTGAGCGATAACCTGCTTGAACTGGCCTCGCTCGATTCGGGCCAACGTGCCCTCGATCGCAAACCCTTCAGGCTCGATCAACAGATCTCGCATCTCATTCTGGCTGCCGAGCCGCAGTGGGCCGAGAAGGGACTCGAGCTCGACGCCGACCTGGGCGAGATCGAGGTCGTCGCCGACGAAGGTCTGCTCGCGCAGGTCTGGCAGAACCTGCTTCACAACGCGATCAAGTTCACGCCGGCCGGCGGTTGCCTGCGGGTGGTAACGCGCCGGGCTGGCGACCGCATCGAGGTCGACGTGATCGATACCGGACTCGGGATCGCGTCTGAAGACCTGCCGCATCTGTTCGAACGATTCTTCAAGGCCGACCGCGCGCGTCAGCGCAGCGGCAGCGGCAGCGGCCTCGGGCTCGCCATCGCGCACAAGATCGTGAGCCTGCACGGAGGCGTTATCACGGTTCAGAGCGCGCCCGGGCAGGGCACGACCTTCACTGTGGCCCTGCCGGCTGTTTAAACTGAGTTGATATCCGTGTCGTATGGTGAAGACCACTTGAAAGGAGTGGTCTTCATGTTTGCTGATCGATCTCAACGCTCGCGCTCGCGGGCTCTTCCCACCGACGCGCCCACGCCGCCTCTCACGTTGGGCTTGCTCCGCCGGCTCGCTGCCTATCTCAAACCCCACCTCGGCAAGCTGGCGCTCGCGCTGGTCGCGCTCCTGGCCTCGAGCGGCCTCGGGCTGATCTTCCCGATGGTGATCGTTAGGCTGCTTGACACTGTCACGCAGGCCGCGGACTCCGGCGCGCTCAATCAACTGACGTTGGCCCTCGGCGCTGTCTTCATCGTCCAGGCCGGCTTCTCGTTCCTGCAGCAATACCTGCTGGCGCAGATCGGCGAGCGTCTGGTCGTCGACCTGCGTTCGAAGCTCTACCGCCAGCTCCAAAGTCTGTCGCTGGCGTTCTACTCGGAGCACCGCGTCGGCGAGATCGTCTCGCGCCTCTCGAGCGACGTAACCCAGATGCGCAGCCTGCTCACGACCAACCTCACGATGCTGCTGACCCAGGTCGTCTCGCTGGCCGGCGCGCTGGCCATCGTATTCTCGATGAACGCGCAGCTGACGCTTTTCATCCTTGCGATCGTGCCGGTGCTGATCGGCGTCGCGATCGTCTTCGGCAGCCGCATCCATCGCGCCAGCCTGCAGGTGCAGGATCAACTTGCCGAGTCGACGACGGTGGCCGAGGAGGCGCTTCAGGGCGTGCGCGTCGTGCGCAGCTTCGGCCGCGAGGACCATGAGATCGAACGCTATGAGCACTCGCTGGCCAAGACGCTCAAGTCGGCGTTGCGCATCGCGCTTTACAACTCGGGTTTCGCGGCGCTGATGATGGCCCTGGGATTCGGGTCGATCGCGGCGATCATGTGGTACGGCGGGCAGGAGGTGATCGCCGGGCATTTGACGCTGCCCATGATCACGGGCTTCCTGATCTACGCGCTCACGATCGCCATGAGCCTGGGCGGGTTGGCCGGCCTGTACGGCCAGGTGCGCGCGGCGCTCGGCGGCGTGCAGCGAGTGTTCGAGTTGTTGGATCTGAAGCCGACGGTAGTCGACGCGCCGGATGCCGTGACGCTGCCGGCCTGCCAGGGCCGCATCACTTTCGAAGAGGTCTCATTCAGCTACGACCCGCGCACGCCGGTCCTGCAGGACATCGCGCTTGAGATCGCCCCGGGCGAGATCCTGGCCCTGGTCGGTCCGAGCGGCGCTGGCAAGAGCACGCTGTTCAACTTGATCCCGCGCTTCTATGACCCGACGGCCGGAGCGATCCGCATCGACGGCTTCGACGCGCGCGCCGTCACACAGGCCAGCCTGCGTGAGCAGATGGCCATCGTGCCGCAGGAGACCATGCTGTTCGGCGGCACGATCCGCGACAACATCCTTTACGGGCGACTGGACGCCACGGAGGCCGAAGTGATCGCGGCGGCAAAGGCCGCGAACGCCCACGCCTTCATCGAGGAGTTCCCGGATGGTTACGACACGATCGTCGGCGAGCGCGGCACGCGGCTGAGCGGCGGGCAGCGGCAGCGAATCGCCATCGCTCGTGCGATCCTGAAGGATCCCGCGATCCTGCTGCTTGATGAGGCGACCAGTTCGCTGGACAACGAGTCGGAGGGTCTGGTGCAGGAAGCCCTGAACCGGCTCATGCACGGCCGCACGACCGTGATCATCGCCCACCGGTTGAGCACGATCAAGATGGCGCATCGGATCGCGGTGCTGGAGGCCGGGCGGATCACGGAACTCGGCACCCACGACGAGCTCATGGCGCTGGCCGGCACCTACGCGCGGCTGTACGCCATGCAGTTTCGCGACAGCGAAGTCGATGGGTCGCCGTCCTATCGAACTCCCACGCCTGAGCTCGACCCAGGAGCAGCCGTCGCGCCAAAGGCCGAGCAGCCTGGGCTCATGCAGCGGCTCGGATGGGGCGGTCTGGCCCCCTGAAACCCCAAATGGCGCACGGCGAGGATCAGGCCTTGCCGTGCGCCGTTGCGTCAGTTGTCACGCGACGCCCCAACTCAATCCGGCGGAAGCGTTGCCAGGCGGTCTTCCAGAAAAGCGCGCTCGGCGTCCTGGCGGGCGAGGCGGATGGCCTGCGCGTAGGCGGCCCGCGCTTCAGCCACACGGCCGAGCCTGCGGCACAGGTCGGCGCGCGCGGCATGGGCCAGGTGGTAGTCGGCCAGGTCGCCCTGATCGAGCAGGCTATCGATCTGGGCCAGGCCGGCGGCAGGGCCATCGCGCATCGCCACGGCGACGGCCCGGTTGAGACGCACAACCGGTGTCGGCTCCACGCGAACAAGGACGTCGTACAGCGCCACGATCTCGGCCCAATCAGTATCCGCGGCCGTCGTGGCCTCGGCATGCAGGGCCGCGATGGCCGCCTGCAGCGTGTAAGGACCGATGCGCCGCGACGCGAAGGCTCGTTCGACGCACGCGACGCCTTCGGCGATCTGCGCGCGATCCCAAAGCCCACGGTTCTGCTCCTCGAGCAGCACCAGCCGGCCGTCCGGCGTCATGCGCGCTTCGCGCCGCGAGTCGTGAAGGAGCATCAGCGCCAGCAGCCCGAGCGCCTCGGGCTCGGGCAACAACTCGACCAAGAGACGCCCAAGCCGAATCGCTTCGCCGGCCAGATCGATGCGGACGACACTCCGGCCGGATGTGGCCGAGTAGCCTTCATTGAATACGAGGTAGATGACGTTGAGCACTGAGTCGAGGCGCTCGGGCAGCTCGGCCGCGGTCGGCACCTCGTACGGAATCCGCGCGTCGCGAATGCGAGCTTTCGCGCGCACGATGCGCTGCGAGATCGTCGGCGCGCGAGTGAGGTAGGCGCTCGCGATCTCTTCAGTGGTCAGGCCGCAAACGGTGCGCAGGGTCAGAGCGACCTGAGCGTCGCCAGGTAGCTCAGGGTGGCAGCAGGTGAAGATCAGGCGCAGGCGTTCGTCGCCGATGTCGTCGTGTTCCATGGTCGCCGGGTCCACCGGCTCGCCGCCGAAGCTGTCAGCAAGTGTCTGCAGCGAGGCATCGAAGCGCGCGCGCCGGCGCAGCCCGTCGATCACGCGGAAGCGCCCGACCGAGACCAGCCAGGCGCGCGGGTTGGCCGGAAGACCCTGGCGCGGCCACTGTTGGGCGGCGGCCGCGAAGGCTTCTTGCATGGCTTCCTCGGCCAGGTCGAAATCGCTCAGGAGCCGGATCAACGTCGCCAGGATCCGGCGCGACTCGGTTCGATAGAGCGCGTCCACCTGAGCGCGAACGTCGTCGGCTGCGGCCTCAGGGCCGTCGATCCCGGTCGTGTCAGACTGCATGGCGATCACATCTCGAGCGCGGGCCGGACCTCCACGCTGCCGTAACGGGCGAGCGGGATCCGGGCCGCCAGGAGCAGCGCGGCGTTCAGGTCGGGCGCTTCGACGATCACGAAGCCGCCCAACACTTCCTTGGTCTCGGCGAAGGGACCGTCTTGGGCCGTCACGCGGCCTTCGCGCACACGCAGCGTGATGGCGGTCTGGGTGGACTGTAGCGGCTGCGCCGTGCCGAGGCCGCTTCGCTCAAGCGCCTGGTCGTGCAGGCGGCTCTCTTCGCGCATTCGGTCAGCTTCCTCTGGCGATACGCTGTCCCACAGGTCGTGATCGAAGTACACGAGGCAGACGTATTTCATTCAACGCCTCCGGTCGGGCCCCACTCGCCCAAGGCGTGAGTCGTGCCCGGCGCACTCAGTCCATCGGCCAGATCCACTCCGGGTCGCGGCCGAAATCGACGTCCGAAACGACCCGTCCGGCGCTCATCAACACGAGCCGGCTGGCGGGTGCGCCGAGCCGACCACTGAGCGGCGTCGTCCAGCGCCCGGCCGCGATCGACTCATGGCCGACGACCGACGGGTCGACGGTCACGCAGTAGGCGCCAGCCTCGAGGCCATCGAAGACGAAGACGCCGCCGGCGTTCGTGATCGCCTGCGCGATCGGCTCACCCACGCACTGCGCCGTGAGCGTGACGGTCACACCCAGGACACCGGGTTCGTCAGCCTGCTGGATCCCATCCGCTCGCCCGTGGCCATCGCCGAGCGGAACGCAGGTCGGAGCGCCGGGTCGGCAACGATCCAACCAGACCCGGCCCACGATCGTGGCGGTCTCGCCGCTCCCGCCTTCGAGACCGACCGCCGGCACGAGGCCGGCCCTCAACCCGCCGCCGATGAGCGCCAGGCCGGCGAGGCCAAGTGCGATGCCCCGGGCGTTCATGCGCCACCTTCAGTGCTGGCCTTGAGCTCCAGAATGGGCCGGACCTCGATGCTGCCGTGGCGCGCCATCGGGATGCCGGCCGCCAGGGTCAGGGCCTCCTGCTTATCGCGAGCGTCGATCAGGATGAAGCCGCCCAGGACCTCTTTGGTCTCGGCAAAGGGCCCGTCTTTGGCCGTGACCTGGCCGTTGCGGACCTGCAGGGTGGTGGCTGTTTCGGTGGGTTGCAGGGCGTTGGCGGCGACGAAGTGGCCATCCTTGGTCAACACGCCGTCGTAGGCCAGCGATTCGTCAGTCAGCCGGATGTCCTCTTCCGGCGAGATCGAATCCCAAATGGCGGGCTCAAAGTAGACAAGGCACAGAAATCTCATGATGTCCTCCCGAGTGGCGGATTGTCGCCTCTCACGGAATAGTCGATTGGCGAGCCACCGATTCGACATCCGCTACAGAATTGGCCTGGGTCCTTCCGCGGGACGGGGCACCATTCTACTTCGAGCGGGCTCGAAGTCAGGGCGGCTCGCGTCATGCGCCACTTGGATCGCACGGGGTGGGAAGAAGGCCCGCCGACGCGCGAGTGTTTGCTGGGCGTTTTGAGCCGTCTGCCGGATTGGTTCGCCGCGGCCACGGAGTATGATGCGGCATGGAAAAGATCCAGTGGGCACCAAAGGTCAGCCGGAGCAAGATCTGGCGGCTGTATCAGAACGACGCGCGCGGCGCCGTCGACGAGGCGCTCGTCGATGACGTGGGATGGGCGTTGCTGCAACGTTGCCTGAGCATCATCCGCGTGAGTCGGCGCCAGGTCGAGTGCCCTCGGTGCGGCCACGTGTTCGACGTTCCGGCTGTGGCTGGGTTGTTTCGGTGTCAACGACCCGATTGCGCCTGGGAAACAACCGTCGAGGCCTGGCACAACAGCTGGCGGCACCAGGATCTGATCGGCTCCAACGCGCTGACCATGTTCGAGTCGTTCGTGGCGGACTATGCAAGCGCGCGCTCGGTGCGCGAGCGCACCTTCCACATCGACCGGTTGATCCACGCCTTTCACTGGGACGCGAAACAGCAGCTGCCGAACCGATCGGTTGGAAACAACCTGATCGTCGGCAGCCATCAGGCCGTGGTGGCGTTTCTGGAAATGTTGAGTTACGGCGATAAAAACGGCATCGGCTCTGACGTCGACAAAGCGCACTGGCGCGAAACGGTCAAGGCCATGTGGAAGCGTCGCGGCGCCTCGCGTTGACGCCGAGGCGACCCAACGCATGCGGTGGCGTGCAAAGCCACACCCACGAACACGCCGCCGCCTTCCAGCACGCCGTCGACAAGATTTCCGTGGCCTCCAGCGCTGCCACAGAGTCACGCCAAATGACCGTCATGGCTATGGCCGATAAGCGACAAGGCGAGTGACGATTTCTCAGGGTTGACTCGGACCCCGCTTCGAGTGGTCCGCAGGCCACCGCTTGGCCCAGACGAAACTCGGCGGTGACTTCCACCAGAGCCCGTGCCCAGGGGTCGGCGACGTCGCGCGCGCCGGCGCGGCATGATCGGTCACGTCCCGAATCTTCCGCTGGATGCGGGCGACGAACGCTATCGGCCGAACGGCCTGAAGGGGTTTCTCGGCCACCATTGAGGGTGAATGCCGCTTGTCGGGTGCCGCGGGGCTGGCGTATCGTGGGGGCGTGTGGCCGGGTCAAGTCGTCCCGACAGGCCAGTGCGATTGGACAAAGGGGGGGGACCATGAATGCGTCTGCCTTGTGCGGTGCCCTGAGGGCGATGACCTGTGCAGGCGTCCTCATCGGATGGGGGCTGACGTCGCCGAGGGTCACGTCGGCCAACGTTTTGCGGCAGCCGTCAGACTATCGCCTGTACCTGCCCATCGTTCTCGGTCGAGGCCCAGCGCCGATCGAGGTCTCTCCTGCCGGAGATTACTACTGCGATGAGCACGAATATGGGCTGGGATATGGCGGGATGTACGAGGTCTCATTGCGCCCCGATGGCACCATGACGTTTGTCTACCCGGGCCCCTATAACTCGATCATGACGGGCACGTGGACTTATGCAGCAGCCAACCGTACGATCACATTCACGAACTTCGGGTGGCCTCAGGCAACCTACGAGATCGCTACCCACACCTTCCATGCCGAGTTGTGGACTGATGACGACACCGTGCCGACACATGAGGTAGATTGTTGGTTGCGCTAGCAGTCACCCGGCGCGCGGTCGCTATTCACGACGTGTCGAGAGGCTTCACTTTCGAATAAGCGGCAAGACGACGAGTCGCTCCGCCGGCGTGGCCGTAACGGTGTCGGTCAGGATCGCGGTGCCGTTGACCAGCGCGTTGACCGTGATGGCATACGGCGCGCCATTGGTGAGCCCGGTGAGGCTGTAGGTCCGGGTCCCGGCCGGCAGGCCCACGATCGGTGACACCTGGTCACCCGCGGGGCCGGTGTGGGCGATGCGCCAGGTCGCGTCGTTCGGCACGATCTGGTTGACGATCCAGTTCAGGTGCAGGGCGCGGTCGGCGGGCATCGCCGCGACCGATAGTTGATCCGCGAACTCATAAGCGCCGAGGTCCCAGCCCAGGCCCTGAGGGCGCTGCACGCCATCTCGGTCGAGCGTGGGCGCATTGGCGCCGCTGCCTGTGTCTATGGCGGCGTTAGCGGGCTTGAGGTGATAATCGCCCAGCCCCCCGAGAGGACTCACAAAGTAGGTGGCGGCCGCCGCCATCGTGATCTCGAGGTTGTGATCGGCGGTGACGCCGCCCTCGAGCGAATAGTCGGTGGCGATGTTGTTTCGCACGATCACGCCTGTCGACGCCCGGCCGTCTTTGTGATTGTGCACCATAATCCAGGGGTCGGGCTCGGGCGCCACGTCATTGTCGATCACTGTGTTGTTGACGATGCGACAGTTGATCGCGCCGTAGAACGAAATGCCGTGCCAGTGGTTCGTGATGATCAGGTTGTTCTCGACGACCCAGTTCTCGAACATGCCATCGAACAGTCCGATACCTTGCAACTCGGTGCGCTCGAACTGGTTCGGGTCCTCGAAGTCGATGATGACGTTGCCGCGCAGCACCACATCTTTGACGACGCCGGTGCCCACGCCGCCGGCGCCGTAGGACCATGACTGAAAGCCGTCGTCGTGGTTGTCGTCGATGGCGTAAGCGTTCTTGATCGTGTTGTACTCGTAGACGGTTCGGTCGCCCAGGCCGCGGATCCCGTCGCCGCGGAAGTTGGCGATCACGTTGTGCGAGACGAGCGCGTCAGTGGCGTTGCTGTTGATGCCGTGATCCACGTTTGTGATCGTGTTGCCGCGCACGGTGACGCGGGTGCCGTCGAGCGAAACTCCATTGCCGGCGCGTGCCAACCAGTCGGCCACCGACCAGCCCGATACGTCGTCCACATAATTGATCCGGCTGTCTTCGAAAGACAGGTCGCTGCCGTCGAGCGACACGGCATCGGTGCCATCAGCGCCGCTCGTGTAGCGGGGCTTCACGTCGACGCCGAGCACGCTCCAGCGGCTGCTGTTCTGGATGCGGATGTGGGTGAAGACGGCGGTGGCTCCGGTTGCGGGTCGGATGAACACCGTCGCCGCCAGGTTGCGATTGTTGATGGTCAGGTCGCCGTAGCTGCCGCTCAGGAGCTCGATCGTGTCGCCGCCCTGCGCGCTCGCGACAGCGGCTTGCAGCTGCGGCGCGGTCGAGACTGTCAAGGTGGTAGCCCGGGCCGGGACGTGCAGCGCCAACAGCAGAATCGCGGCCAGCCAGCCGGCCTTGATGTGGCGGATCGTTGCGAGACGTCTGTGTAGTGGGTGTCGCTGCGGCATGACCTCAGCGTACCCGTTCTGGCCGGGTGTGGCCACCGCATTTTTCGGGATCTCGACCTCCATCCGCTGTTATACTGCCGCGTTCCAACTCCTTGACCTGGAGGTACCGCATGAATCCCCCGACATTTGGCGATGTGCTTGAGGCGCACCAGCGCATCCTTCCATACCTCCCTCCGACGCCGCTCCACCGGTATGGGGCGCTCGATGAGCTTGTGGGGACTGGGGTGTATGTCAAGCACGAGAACTACCAGCCCGTGGGCGCCTTCAAGATCCGCGGGGGCATCAACCTCGTGGCGCAGATGACGCCTGACGAGCGCCGGCGTGGCCTGATCGCGGCCTCGACGGGCAATCACGGCCAATCGATCGCTTTCGCGGGCCGGCTCTTTGGCGCGCCAGTGCGCATCGTCGTGCCGGAGGGCGCGAACCCGGGCAAGGTCGAAGCCATTCGCGGGATGGGGGCTGAGGTGCTGTTTCGCGGGGTGACGTTTGACGAGGCGGTCAAAGCCTGCGAGGCCCTGGCTGCCGAGCACGGCGAACGCTATGTGCACGCCGGCAACGAGCCTCGTCTTATCGCCGGAGTCGCGACGCACACCCTTGAGATCCTGTTGAAGCAGCCCGATATCGACACGATCATCGTGCCGCTCGGCATGGGCAGCGGTGCCGCTGGCGCGTGCCTCGCGGCTCATGGGATCAGCCGCAGCATCAGCGTCATCGCCGTTCAGTCGGAAGCCTCGCCGGCCGGATATCGATCGTGGAAGAACCGCGAACTCACCCGGGCTGAGAACCGGACGTTTGCAGAGGGAATCGCCTCAGGTAGCGCCGCCGCGTTGCCACAGTCCATCCTTTGGGAGCACCTCGACGACTTCGTGCTGGTCAGCGACGATGAGATCCGGCGCGCGATGGTCTGGATGATCGAGCGCGCCCACTCGTTGGCCGAGAGCGCCGGGGCCGCGCCGCTCGCCGCTGCGGTCAAGCTGCGACAATCGCTGGCCGGCAGGAAGGTGGCGTTGATCTGTTCGGGTGGAAACACGTCCATCCAACACTTGCGATCAGCGCTCGCCATGGCGTGATGCATAGGGGCGCTGTCGAAGTGCCCGCGGCGAATGTCGGCTGGACTACTGATCAGAGAGCGCGGACGACGCTGTAGTGTGCGCGCCCGCTCGTACACGGTTGACGTTGGGCCAGAAAGCGTGACCGGCAGGCGCAGGTGAGCGGGCCGGGACCCAGCACGGTGAGTCTGCTCTCGCAGTCCGGGCACGTGAAGAAACTCGGCCCATCAGGGCCCGACAGGTCAATCTGCAACCCATCGTTGACCCGGCGTTCGCCTTTGACGGTGACGATCCACGGATCTGGCATCCTGATCACTCCTCAAGGCTCGAGTTGCGCGCGATGATACGGGCCGATCGCGGGAGTGACCAGACGCTGATGTCATGTCTAGGCCCGATGAATGTGAGTGAAAAAAGGGCTAAAAGGTGGTTAAACCGCTAATCAGGAGTGGCAGATACCTTTACATGCCAGTCGATCTAACACCGGCATACACCAGACCGAGGACGCCGGTCGTGAACCTGTCGCATGAGATCAGATTGAAGCGAAGGCGTGCGCCAGTTGGAAAGAGGCGTTTGCCGGTGCCCAACGCGATCGGGTAGACCAACAGGCGCACCTCATCGACGAGATTAGCTTCGAGCAGCGTGCTCGCTAACCTGGCGCTGCCGTAGACGAGGATGTTCTGGCCAGGCCGACGCTTGAGCGCGGTGACGGCCTCGATGACATCGCCGTCGACGCCCTGTGAGTTGGCCCAGGTGAAAGTCTTCAACGTGCGAGTGACGACATATTTGGCGAACCCGTTCATCTCGTCCGAGCCCGGCTCGGTCGAACTAGCCCAGGCGTCCGCGAAAGCTGTGTAGGTGACCCGGCCAAGCAGGAGCGCGTCGGCCTCAGCCATCTCACGGGCCTTGAAGGCGGCCGTCTCGTCGTTCCAGTAAGGAATGGTCCAACCTCCGAACGCGGTGCCTTCGCTGCCGCCCGGGTCTTCCATCACGCCGTCGAGTGAGAGAAACGTCGAGATCACGAGTCTGCGCATGGTCTGTGCTCCGCCTTCAGGATGCAGACAGGATATCGATGTTGTCGTAGCGGGTCTTGAACAAAAACGACGGGCGCGATTACGAGGCGCGTGATCCCGGAAGCACCATGCGGAGCACCTGCGCGGGCGTCCGGCCGACGAAGCGCTTCAGCGAGCGAGTCAGGTGAGGCTGATCGGAGTATCCGATCTGTTCGACCGTATCGAGGATGGACACGCCGCGTTCGAGCAGGTCAAGAGCCGCTCGGGCACGCTCGATCTGAAGCAGGGTTCCGTGAGTCAGACCTGTCGCGCGCAGAAAGCGGCGCTGGATAGACCGAGCCGAGAGGTCGCGCCGACGGCCGGCGAGAGCCTCCTCCACCACAGGCTCACGCGTCAGCAAGCCTTCGCGCACGAGGCGCTCGATGAAGACGTCGGCGTTGTCGTAGGTGGGCAACTCCCAGCGCGCGCCGTGCAGCCAGAACCCACGTCGGCTCGCCTCCGGTAGCGTCCGGTGTACGTCGACCAGATCTTCTGACGGAATCACCGGCAGGTAGCTGCCCAGCTTGAGTTGGATCCCGAAGAACTCGGCATCGGCCGGGATCGGCGCGGGCGTCGCCGCAGTTTCCGGGCCGCGGACCGTCAGGGTCGTGGAGCCAGCCATGCGCGTCACCACAAGTTCCAGGTGGCTGACCGCGATCGACGTGAACGCGCTCTCGCGCTCGCTCTGCGTTCGCCAGATGCGCTCGATATGGGGCGAGTCGGAGGCGCGTTCATCGAAAAGCAGGTCCATAGGCTCGCATGTGTCGAGAATTGGATGAATTGTATCCGAATAAGGACGGGCGCTTGAGAGTTCTGGGCCCAGGCTGATCGACGACGGCCTTGCCCTGTACAATCACGGGCAACGCCGCGCCGACCCGTCGATCGCCGACTGCGATGCCATGGTGCTGCAGACTCGCCTGCGCCGGGCGCAGCGATCCTGCAACGGATATCGTATGAACCCCGATCTCGTCGAACTCCGCCACGCGGCCGCAGCCTTTGCCGACACAATCGTCGAGTCTGTGCAGCGCGAATACCCCGACGCCACACAACACGTGATGCGAGGCCCCGACGACCGGCCGACGCCGCATGAACTGCACCCGGCTTTCTACGGCTGCTTCGACTGGCATTCGGCCGTGATCATGCACTGGGCGCTGATCCGTTTGCTGCGTCTCGTGCCCGAGGCGTTTGCAGTCGACAAAGCTCTGGCTGTCTGTGACGCTCATCTCGCGGCCGAGCATCTCGCCCGCGAAGCCGAATACTTCGTGGCGCGCCCGAGCTTCGAACGACCGTATGGCTGGGGCTGGGCGTTGACGCTGGCCGAGGAGCTTGAAGCGTGGGACCACCCGCGGGCGGATGGCTTTCGCGCGGCGATGGCGCCATTGGCAAGCATCTTGACCGACGGCTTTCTGAGTTGGCTGCCGCTCGCCACGTACCCGGTGCGCGTGGGTCTACACGCCAACTCGGCGTTCGGGTTGTCGCGCGCGCTGTCCTGGGCGCGACGCCTGGCTGGCCTGGGCGATCCTCGGTTACTGCACGCGATCGACCACGCGGCGCAGCGCTGGTATCGAGCCGACGTCGACTACCCGGCGCATCTCGAGCCCGGCGGCAGCGACTTCCTTTCACCGGCCCTGGCCGAAGCTGAGTTGATGGCCGGCGTCCTCGAGCGCGGCGCGTTCGTCGATTGGCTGGACCGGTTCTTGCCGGATCTTGAACACAGCCGGCCTGCGCCGCTGTTTCGACCGGCGCTCGTCACCAACCCCGGTGATGGGCAGACGGCCCACCTTCACGGCCTGAACCTGTACCGCGCGTTTGTGTTTCGCCGCATCGCTCGTGTGCTCGATGCCGAAGATGCGCGCCACGATGCCCTTCTCGCGAGCGCTGACGACCACGCGCGCGCCAGCCTTGGTGTCGTCAGCGGATCCGACTACATGGTTGAGCACTGGCTGGCCGCATACGCCGTGTTGTCTTTGAGCGCCTAGGCTATCCGTTCACGGCAACCGCTCGCCGCGCGCCGACACGTAAAGCGTGTACCACTCGTCGCGCGTCATGGCGGCGGCCTGGCGCTCGGCATCGGCGCAGGCGCGGATGCGCTCGGGGTTGATCGTGCCGATCACGGGCTGGATCATGGCCGGGTGGCGCATCAGCCACCCGAGCACGATCGCTTCGCGGCTCGTGTTCTTCTTCGCCGCCATGTGGGCGATGAGCTCGGCCGTGGCGCGGATCGCGGCGCTCGCGTTATCGAGCGGAGCCCCCGAGAACACGCCCTTCGCCAGCGGGCCCCAGGCCTGGATCTGAACGCCTTCCATCTGACAGAACTCGAGCAAGCCCTCGCCGAAGCGCACTTTCGTTCCGGCCTTCTGGTTGACGTGCACGCCCTGATCGAGCCAGTCGAGGCGCGCCAGACTGAGTTCAAGCTGGTTGGCCACCAGGCGATCGGGCAGGGCGCGCTGCAGGAAGCGCATCTGGCCCACGTCCATGTTCGACACACCCAGGTGGCGCACCTTGCCCGCTGCCTTGAGTTGCGTGAAAGCCTCGGCCACTTCGTCCGGCTCCATCAAGGCGTCGGGTCGATGCAGGAGCACGACATCTAGGTAAGGGGTTCCAAGCCGCTTCAAGCTGCCATCGACGGCGGCCAGGATGTGCTCGCGCGAGAAGTCGAAGCGACCCGGCGCTTCACCCTGCGCCATTCGGATGCCGCCCTTCGATTGCAGCACGATCCGCTCGCGCAGATCCGGCCGCCCTCGCAAGACGCGTCCGAAGGTCTCCTCGGCCTTGCCAAACGTGTAGATGTCAGCGTGATCGAACATGGTGATGCCGATCTCGAGCGCGGCCTCGATCGCGCGCTCCGCGGCGGTCACGTCCTCTGGCGAAACCGGGTTGGCGTTCCATCCGCCACCCATCGACATGCAGCCCAAGACGATCCGGCTGGCCGGTATTCCGAAATCACGAAGCGGCAACGACTTCATCGGCTGTTTACTCCCGGGAAAGATTGCCCTGAGCATAGCACTGCCGCCGCGTCTATCAAGCGTCTGTCCCGACGAAAGAAGGCGTCGCCGGAATGCGGGCACACCGCATCCGTCTTGCTACAATTCGCGCGGTTTCCATGGCCAGACGTCTGTTCGGGCGACATCGTCGGGTTACTCCAGGCGCCACCGCCGCCGACGTCCGCCCCTGGCAGGCTCTTTCTCGCCAACTTCGTCTCCACGTTCGGCAGCGAGCCCCGGGGCATGACCGCGTGGCGCCGTTTCTGGTTTCGATAGACGTGATCGTTCGGCGGACGCTGGTATATTCGGCCCTGATCGCCGGACCCGGTGGAGTGTTGT
Organism: Anaerolineales bacterium; assembly: GCA_044226485.1. Lineage (GTDB taxonomy): Bacteria > Chloroflexota > Anaerolineae > Anaerolineales > UBA6663 > UBA6663. The sequence goes on along the minus strand of JBGAGY010000003.1, from coordinate 143,091 downwards.
CCTGGCGGTCGTCGGCTTGAAGACGATGTTCATCGGCGCAAGGGCGTTGAGTGTTCTTCAACGGTGGCGTCTGCAAGTCGATCATCACCGCCCTGTCGTGACCTTTGTGCCGCGCGACTGAACCTGAGACAACGATCGGCGCGCGTCCAAGGCTGTTCAGATTGTTAAGCCATTCGCCATGCATGCCCGACAGGACACTGATCCCGACTCGTTCAGCGGCCAGGTGGTCGCCACCCTCACAGACTCGCTCGAGCCTGAAAGCGGCACCCTCTGGCTCACTACGAGGCGTCGATGAATGTTTATGATGCCGTCGTCGTCGGCGCCGGGCCGAACGGCCTGACCGCCGCCGGCGTGCTGGCGCACGCCGGCAAACGCGTGCTCGTGGTGGAGGCCAACGAACGCATCGGCGGTGGGGTGTCGTCAGGTCCGTTGACCCTGCCCGGTTTCACCCACGACCTCGGATCGGCCGTGCATCCCTTCGCTGTGGCCTCTCCGATCTTCAGAACGCTCGATCTCGAGCGCTATGGCCTGCGCTGGATCCAGCCGCCGACACCGCTGGCGCATCCGCTCGACGGCGGGCGGGCCGTGGTGCTCGAACGTTCGGTTGATGCGACCGCGGCGGGCCTCGGCGGCGACGGGGGCGCGTACCGGCGGCTCATGGCGCCGATCGTGAACGACTGGGCCAGGATCCAGCCGCTGGTGTTGAACCCGCTGCGGATCCCGCGGCATCCGATCGCTGTCGCCCGTTTCGGGCTGCGCGCGCTCTGGCCTGTGGCAGCGTTGGCGCGCCGAGCGTTTCGCGGAGACGCGGCCCGCGCACTGCTGGCCGGGTTGGGCGGCCATTCCTTCTTGCCTCTCGAAGCTCCGTTGAGCGCCGCACCAGCCCTGGTGCTGGGTGCATTGGGTCATGTCGTGGGCTGGCCGATCCCTCAGGGCGGGGCGCAGGCCATCGCAGATGCCCTGGCGGCCTGCCTGCGCTCGCACGGCGGCGAGATCCGCACAGGTTGGCGCGTGGCGCACGTCGACGAGTTGCCGAAGGCCGCGGCCTACCTGCTCGATGTGACACCGCGCCAGTTGCTGACGCTGGCTGATGGGCGCCTGCCGGCCGCCTACGCGCGCCGGCTTGAGCGCTACCGCCACGCGCCCGGCGTGTTCAAGATCGACTACGCCCTCGACGGCCCGGTGCCCTGGACGAACCCGGCCTGTGCGCAGGCGGCGACCGTTCACCTGGGTGGCACGCTCGACGAGGTGGCGGCAGCCGAGGCTGATCCCCATCGAGGCCGCGCGTCGTCGCGACCCTACGTGCTCGTGGCGCAGCCGTCGCTATTCGATCCGACTCGGGCTCCGGCGGGCAAGCACGTGCTCTGGGCCTACTGCCATGTGCCTCTCGGGTCGGTCGACGATCGCTCCGCCGCCATCGACGCTCAGCTTGAACGCTTCGCCCCAGGCTTCACGAGCCGCGTGGTCGCGCGCTGCGCGATGAACACGTCAGACATGCAGGCCTGGAACCCCAACCTGATCGGCGGCGACATCAGCGGCGGCCTGCCCGACTGGCGCCAGCTCTTCGCCCGCCCCACGCTCAGCTTCACCCCGCAACGACTCCCGGCCCGTGGCCTGTACCTCTGCTCGTCCTCGACGCCGCCCGGCCCCGGCGTGCATGGCATGCCGGGCGCCCACGCGGCGGCAGCAGCCCTCGCGGACCTGGGCGACTGATCTCCACCGAAGTGCTTTCGGCCTTGAGCCAGCAAGTGTTGTTCTGCTCCGAACCGCGCGGCCAATTGGCTCGGTCTGCCATGATTCGTCGCGGCCTCAGCCAAGCGAAACGCCAGCTGTTCAAGGCTCGCTGATCTCGCTCGACTGCACAGGCTATACTGGGGACCGGCGCGTGGCTGGGCGCCGGGCCGCGCCGGGATCCCCTTCATGCTCAATCGATTCAAATCGTTCAACTACGCCGTCGGCATGTTCGGGACGTCGATCCCGATCAACATGTTGAAGACCTACGCGGCCATCTTCTACGTGGACGGTCTTGGCCTGACCACGCCTCAGTTGGCCGCGATCCTGTTCATCTATACGTTCATCGATGCGGTCGACAACCCGATCTACGGTTTTCTGTCGGATCGGACCCGCACGCGCTGGGGCCGGCGGCGGCCCTGGCTTGTGATCGGCACGCCGCTCCTGATCCTGTCGTTCATCGCCTTCTATGCGCCGCCGGCCCTCACGGGCAACGGCCTTTTCGCGTACGCGCTGTTGACTTACATCCTGGCCGGCACGCTCGACTCGGTGATCAACGCCAACTACGGCGCGCTCTTCCCGGAACTGTTCCGCACCGACGCCAGCCGCGCGTCGACCAACGCGCTGCGTCAGGCCTTCCAGCTCGTGGCCATGATCATCAGCATCGCGTTGACGCCGGTGGTCACTGACGCACTCGGTTACACGACCACGTCCATCGTCTACGGCATCCTCGGCGGAGTCGTGATCCTGTACATGGCGCTGACCTCGCAGGAGGTCGGCATCGAGGCCGACGAGCCGGTGCCAGGGCTATGGAGCAGCCTCAAAGATCTGGCGGTCAACCGCAAGTTCTGGCTTGTCGGTATCGCCAACGCGTTCTACAGCGCGGCGATGTCGCTCGTGCTTGTCGCGCTGCCCTTCTTCGCCAAGTACACGCTGAAGATCCCGAACGGCCAAACCACGATCCTGTTCGCGTCGGTGCTGTTGATCGCCATCGGCAGCGTGGTCGTCTGGGCGCGGCTCGTGCGGCGCTTTGGCCTTGTCGTCACCTGGCGCGCGGCGCTCGCGGCGCTGGCGCTGGCCTACATCCCCCTGTACTTCGCCAATTCGCTGATCACGGCGGCAGTCGGCAGCGCCCTTGTCGGGTTTGGCTTCGCCGGCGCGATTACCACTATGGACCTGATCGGCGCCAAGGTCATGGACGAGGACACGGCAACGCACAACGTCCGGCGCGAGGGCATCATCTCGAACGCGATGGGCTTCATGAACCGGCTCAACGGCCTGTTCACAAGTTCGGCGTTCTACCTCGTCTTCCTGCTCTTCCAGTTCGAGAGCGGCGACAACCCCGGCCCGCAACCCGACCAGGCCGCGCGTTTCCTTCTGACGGTCTTCCCGCCGCTCCTGATGGCGATCAGCTTTGCGTTTTCGTTCGCGATCGACTTCCCGGAATCGCAGCCGCAACAGTTGAGCTTGAAAGCAGGCGAGTGACGAAGGTTGTGTGAGATAACTTTCGTCATTCGTCATTCGTCCGAATTCCGCGGTCCGCGGCCCATCGTCCGCGGTCCTCCCCGAGGCAACCATGGCCCTCCTCCAGATCTCTCATCTACCCGAGACCATCAAGGTCAATCTGCCGTTGAACCTCATCGTGCCGGATCCGCCCGCGCTGCGCCAGGTGCCGCTCCAGGAGCGCAAGGTGTTGTATCTGTTACACGGTTTGAGTGACGATGCCACAGGCTGGCAGCGCTATTCGTCGATCGAAACGGTGGCGGCGCAGTACGGACTCGTCGTGGTCATGCCCTCGGTGGGGCGCAGCTTCTACGCCGATCAACCCAACGGCCAGCTGTACTTCACGTATCTCACCCAGGAACTGCCGCTGTACCTCGAGCAGCTCTTCGGCCTGCGCCCGCGACGCGAAGACACGTTGATCGCCGGCCTGTCGATGGGCGGCTATGGAGCCATGAAGGTGGCGCTCCACTACCCACAGCGCTTCTTCGCGGCGGCGAGTTTCTCGGGCGCGCTGTCGCTCGAGATCCTCAACGCGCTGCCCGGCGATCCGCGTCAGACGGAGTTCGCGCACATCTTCGGCGATCTCTCGCGTCTGTCAGGCAGCGAGCACGACCCGGCGCTGTGGATCGAGCGGGTGGCCGCCTCGGGCGTGCCGTTGCCAAGCCTGTACGTGGCCTGCGGTCGACAGGATGACCTGTATGGATTGAGCCTGCACTTCAAGGCTATGTGCGAGGCGCGCGGCTGGCCCGTCGACTACGACGAGGACGACTCGGGTCACGTCTGGCCGTTTTGGGATCGTCAGATCCAACGCTTCCTGGCGCGGACGCTGGGAGGGGGATGATCATGGCTGAGACGTTCACGATCGACCTGCGCATCGAGTCGGCGCGACAGGGATCGTACTTCACGGTGCCGTTCGACGTGCCGGCCGGCATCGAGGCCCTGACGCTCGCCTACGACTACCCGCGGCGTCCTCCGGTGAGTCAGGCGCTGCCAGGCGGCAGCTACACGGCCCGCCGCGAGACCAATATCGTCGATCTCGGCCTGGTCGGCCCCGACGGGGAGCAAGTCGGCGCGTCGGGCTCTGATAAAACCGAGATCCGTGTCAGCGAGACCGGCGCCACACCCGGCTACAAATCCGTCGCCCTCACGCCAGGCCGCTGGGAGATCCTGGTGGGCGCCTACAAGATCCAGCCCGAGGGCGTGACGGTGCGCTACACGATCACGCTCGAGCCAAAGCTGCGCCGACTGTTGCGCGGCGATCTGCATACCCACACCCTGGCATCTGACGGCGTTCACACGGTCGAGGAACTGGCGTTCAAGGCGCTGCGCAACGGCCTCGACTTTGTCGCGGTCACCGACCACAACCAGTTCGTCGAGCGCGCGGCTCTGCCCAGAGTCGAGGGCGTCACCCTGATTCCTGGCGTTGAATGGACGCACTACCAGGGCCACGCCAACTTCATCGGTGTCGAGCGGCCCTACGACGGGACGTTCGCGACGAACACCCATGACGAGGCCTTGAGCCGCTTCAAGTCGGCGCGCGAGCGCGGCGCGCTTGTCTCCATCAACCATCCGTTCGACGAGGGCTGCCCGTTTCTGTTCGACGTCGATGCGCTGCCTTTCGACGTCATCGAGATCTGGAACGGCCCGATGCGCGAGTCGAACCTGCGCGCCGTGGGCTTCTGGCAACAACTCCTGGTGGCCGGCAAAAAGGTGTCGGCGGTCGGCGGCAGCGACTACCATCGCGACACGCCGTTCATCTTCCTCGGTGGCCCGAGCATGGGCGTCTATGCCGAGTCAAACGGGGCGAGCGACATCCTCGCCGCCGTGCGCGCCGGCCACAGCTTTATCGCGTTTGCGCCGGACGGCCCGAGAGTCGACCTGCGCGCGGGCACCGCGATCATGGGCGACAGCGTCAAATGGGCCGACGCCCATGACCTGAGCATCTCGGCCCGCGGCCTGGCAGCTGGCGACGTCGTGCGCGTCGTCACAGGCGAGCGCAGCGACGTCGTCTGTCAGGCGCCGGCCGATGGCGACCTCGAGCTGACTTACGCGATGGCGGCTCCGGGGTTCGCGCGGGTGGAGGTGCTACGCGCTTTCCTGCCCGGCCTGCCGATGCTGCCCGCGCTGCTGTCGAACCCGATCTACTTCGACGCCTGAGCGCTGAGGTCGTGGGGTCGTTACTTGCGGCGACAGGCTCGACTCTCTATGATGAAGCCATGCGTCTCGCGATCTTCTCCGACATCCACGGCAACGCCGTCGCCCTCGAAGCTGTCTGGGCGGATCTGAAGCAACGCGGGTTCGACTCGGCGGTCTGTCTGGGCGATGCCATCCAGGGTGGCCCGCAGCCGGCCGAGGTCGTGGCTCGCCTGCGCGACATCGGTTGTCCGATTGTCATGGGCAACGCGGATGCCTGGCTTCTGACGGGCCAGGAGACGGGCGCTGAGAACATCCCTGAGGAACGTCGGCGAATCATGGAAGCCGTCCGCCAGTGGAGCCTCACGCAGCTATCGGCGGAGGATCGGGCGTTCATCGCCGGCTTCACGCCAACCGTGAGCCTCGACCTGGGCTCGACGGCCACATTCCTGGGCTATCACGGTTCCCCGGCTTCCTTCGATGACGTGATCCTGCCCGACACCGCTCAGGAACAGCTGGCCGCGTATCTGGCGGGATCGTCGGCGCTCGTGAACGCCGGCGGGCACACGCATGTCCAGTTCATCCGGCGGCTGGGGGTGGGACCGGCCTTTCACTGCAACCCAGGCAGTGTCGGCGTGGCTTATGCGCGTCATCAGCCGGAAGACGGCTTTCAGCTGGATCCGTGGGCCGAGTATGCGCTGCTGGACGTGGAGGGTGGGCGCGTGTCTCTGGCGTTCAACCACGTGCCCTTTGACGTGAAGGCCCTGATCCAGATTCTGGCGTCGAGCGGTCGACCGGGAGCCGAGACCGCGATCGCCCAGTATCGCGGGCGAACGTGATCACGCGGCGCAGCCGCCACGCACATGCTTCCGATCGATACACACACCACGCCGAAACGAGGGCCGGGCGCCGCGAAACACGCTATGCTTTGCCCGATCTGGGTTTGCCATTCGTCGTCAGCGCCAAACGCCCGCCTGGTTCAACTGCACCCGGTGAGGCGACTCTCTCAGGAGCACCATGAGCCTTCAATTCGGTTTCGTTGTCGCCGCCGGTCCGGAGCGCGAGGCGCCCGAGCGCTATCTCGATGATCTCGATCGGCACCGCGCTGCCATCGAGCGCCAGTTCTCGAGCCTGTGGATGACCGATCATTTCTTCTGGGAGGATGCCCCGACCTACGAGGCGTGGACGGTGATGGCGTACCTCGCCGCGCGCTATCCTGCCATGCAGATCGGACCGATGGTGCTCGGCCAGAGCTACCGCAATCCGGCGGTGCTGGCCAAGATGGCGGCGACGCTTCAGCAACTCAGCGACGGCCGCTTCATCATGGCCATCGGCGCGGGTTGGAAAGAGGACGAATACCGGGCCTACCACATCCCGTACCCGCCTCTGAAGACGCGCCTCGAGGAACTTGAGGATACGCTCGAGATCCTCAAGCGCCTGTGGACCGAACCGGGCAAGGTCACGTACCACGGCAAGCACTACAGCGTTGACGATGCCTATTGCGAACCGAAGCCGCTGCCCGTGCCGCCGATCATCGTTGGCGGCGGCGGGCGGACGACGCTGCGGCTGGCCGCGCGTTACGCCGACTGGTGGAACATCCCCGACGCGCCCTGGGAGAAGTACAGCCAGCGCCTCGCGTCGCTCAAGGAGCAGTGCGCGGCGGTGGGGCGCGACGAGTCCACCTTGCGAAAGACGTGGTTCGGCCGGTTGTCGTTGGGCGAGAGCGAGGCCGAGGCCGTGGCGCGCAGCCAGGGGAAGTGGACGTCGGCCAATAGCTTCACGGGCACACGCGATCAGGTCGTCGAGTTGCTGCGCCCGTTCGTCGAAGCCGGCGTGGATTACTTCATGGTCGAGGTGTTGGATTACGCCGAGCCCGGCATGCTCGACCGCGTGGCCGAGGTCCAGAAGCTGGTCGGTGAGATCGCGTCGCGGCGCTGAGGCAGTGTCAGTCGGCCGCGGTCGGGAGCACGTCGGGCTCCGTCGCGCACGCGAGCTGCTGTCCGGCGACACGCCCGCTGTACAGGTCGATTTTGTAGCGGATCACGCCGAGATGGTCGTTCAATTCGGCGATGCGACTCTCGACATCGTGCTCGAGTGCCTTGAGAATCGCGATGCGCTCGGGCAGGGTGTCGTCGCCGCGTCGTTGTAGGTCGGCGAATGCCTGCATGGCCTGGAGCGGCATCCCCGTCGCGCGCAACTTCAACAAGAACTGGATCCAGTTGATGTCTTCCTGCGAGTAGCGTCGATGCGTGTTGTCGGCCCGGTCGATCGGATGGATCAGCCCCAGGGTCTCATAGTAGCGAAGCGTGTGGGTGCTGATACCGGTTGTCGCTGCGACCTGCTTGATGGTGAAGGTGTCTGCGCTCATCGGCAAAGTATCGCATACCGGCGCTGCATCGATCACGACTTACGCGGCTTGCGCGCCGGGCCCGAAGGCGCTGAGCCGCACGAGGCGCGGACGATGAGGCTGGGCGGAAGGAGCACCCGCCTGGGCGGCTCGTTGGGGCGGTCGATTTGGGCGAGCAGCAGCTGGACGGCAGCCGAGCCCAATTGATCGATGGTCTGGCGCACGGTGGTCAATGGCGGATCGGTCCGCTCGGCGGTGGCGATGTCGTCGAAGCCGACCAGGGCCACATCTTCCGGCACGCGTCGGCGCGCTTCATGAAGCGCCCGCAGTGCGCCGATCGCCATCGTGTCGCTGGCTGCGAAGACGGCGTCGGGCCGGTGGGGCAGGAGTTTCTTCATGGCGGCATATCCGCCGCCTTCGGTGAAGTCGCTCTCGACCATCAGACGCGGGTCGACGGCCCGCCCTTCGGCCTTCAGAGCGGCCACATAGCCGTCGCGTCGGTCGACGCCCGCGATCATGCTGAGCGGCCCGGTGATCGCGGCGATGCGGCGGCGCCCGGTCTTCAAGAGGTGCTCGACGGCGGCACGCGCGCCGGCGACGTTATCGGTGTCGACGTAGGCGACGTCCGGCAGCGCGGGATATCGGCCGACGAGGACGAACGGCCGGTCGGCCTCGGCCAACGCGGGCACGATCGGATCGTCCATCAGCATCGACGAGACGATCACGCCGTCGATCAGGCCGCCGTAGATGACCTGATGGACCATGCGTCGCTCGAACTCGGGCTCGGCCAGCCACAGCATCACCGAATAGTCATGGCGGTTGCACGCCGCGGCGATGCCCTGGATTAGCACCGAGAAGTACGGATCCGAAAACAGGGTCGCGACTCCCTGTGGGATGATCAGCCCCAAGACCCGGGTGCGCCCGCTGGCCAATCCGCGCGCGGCGATGTGCGGCTGATAGTTGAGGGTCCGGATCGCGGCCAGCACGCGTTCGCGTGTGTCGCCTTTAACGTTGGGATCGTTGTTGATGACGCGCGATACGGTTGAACGTGAAACGTTCGAAGCCTTGGCAACGGCAACGAGATTCGGTCGGCGGGAGGAAGGGATGCCCATTCGGTGCGGATGCAGCCTGGCGAGCGCACCAGGATTCCCCGGCCAGACTGTGGACAGTTTGGCGTGGTGGGAGCGCTCCCAGGAAGAATAGGCCTGGGGCATCGCCTTGTCAAGTCGGTGCGCATACGAAAGATGAGAGGATGGGCCGCGAACTCGGACCCGCGTCGCCGGCTCGAGTGCGCGGGAAGCGCCGCTGCACTTCAGCACGGCCAGGGCTCGCGACAAGCATGGGGGTCACATGGACGAACAATGGGTGTTGACCACCGAAGGCATGGATTGGGATGCGCTCTCGCATCTGTATCGGATCGCGCCGCTGGGCGACAAGAAGGCGGCTGATTTGCAGGTGTCGTTCGGTAACAGCCGGTTCGTCTGTTTCGTCTATGCTCGGGGCGTGCTGATCGGCGCGGGCCGCGCACTGGCCGACGGCATCGATTGCTCGTACATCTGCGATCTGGCGGTCCACCCAGACTACCAGGGGTCGGGCATCGGCCGCGGGATCGTGAGCCGTTTGATCGAGGCGTCGCGTGGGCATCGCAAGATCATCCTCTACGCCGTACCGGGCAAAGAGGCGTTCTACAAGAAGCTTGGCTTTAGGCGCATGCGCACGGCGATGGCGATCTTCCAGGATCAGGCTCGCGCGCTCGAGATCGGCCTCGTCGACGAGAGTTGAGATCGGGGGCGCGGTATCCAAAGAGCCACTCACCTGGTTTGGAGGCGCGATGTCTATTGGACAGCCTGTTCAACGCAAGGATCTGCTGAGCGCTCACCTCGGCGCCGGCAAGACGATCGTGAGGGTCGAGATCAAGGAGGTGACGATGGGGCCGCGCGTGCCCGCGCCGCTTCATCTTCACCCGTGCGACGTGGTCGGCGTGATCACGGCGGGAGCGATCGCGTACCAAATCGAGGGCGGCGACGTGCAACACCTGGGCCCGGGCGATGCATTCTTCGAGCCCGCTGACGTGCCCGTCGCGCGCTTCGACAACGAGGGCGACGTCCCGGCGCGTTTCGTCGCGTTCTATCTGCTTCAGTCTGAAGCGCAGGACTTGATCACCATCCTCTAGAGCGCAAAGGAGCTCTGTATGGATCTCTTCGATACGCCGACCGGTAAGCGCGCGCTTGAGCGCCTGAAAACCGAACAGGTCATCTGGCTGACGACCGTCACCGCCAGCGGCAAACCACAGCCGCGCCCAGTCTGGTTCGTTTGGGACGGACAGTCGGTGTGGATCTATACCGAGCACAGCTCGCGCAAGATCGCGCACCTCGCCGCCAATCCGCAGGTGGCCCTGCACTTCAACTCGGACCCGTCAGGTGACGACATTCAGGTGCTGTTGGGTGAGGCTGCTGTGGACCCCAACGCGCCTCCCGTGCGCGACCTGCCGGCATACATCGAAAAGTACGCCGATGGCATCCAGGGCATCGACATGACTGTCGAGACGTATTCGACTCGTTTCGATACGGCCGTGCGCGTGACCGTCAGCCGTGTTCGCGGCCTCGATCCGCTTGTGTGAGGCTAACCCATCCGATGGATCGGTCGTCGTTGCTGGATCGAGTTCAGAGTAGTCATTCCGCGTTCGTCGAGTGCGTGAACCGCTCGACGGTTGGTGGTCTTCGAGCGTCGCTCGCAAATGACGACCCGGCCCTTGTCGATGTGCTTAATCACATCCTGATCCATCAGGAGCGTATGCTGACCTGGCTCGAGGAATCTCTCGTCGCCGGAGGCCCGGTCGACTGCCAACCCTATGAGATGCCTGAGGCTGAGCTGAACGCGCTCAACGAAACGATCAAGGCCGAAGGCCGCGGCCGGGCGGCGGACGAGTTGATGGCGAGTCTTGATCGGGTGCAGCGACGCGTACTGGACTTCGTCGGCGCCGCACCTGAAGCGTTCCTGTTCGGCAGTGAGCGCTGGCGCCTGCGGGGCGGCGAACCGCTCTGGATGGCCGTGGCCGCGAACACGTATGAGCATTACGACGAACACCTCAACGAGCTGCGTTGAGCGCGACCGCCGTGAGCCATTGCGATGATCTCCATCACACGCGAAAGCCTCAACGAACTGCGCAGTTGGTTCGAGCCTGAGCGACCGGGTCCGTTGGTGGCCGGCCACGTGCTGCAGACCGGCCGCGGCCAGGCCTGGGTGGATCGTTGGCCTGGCCCACGCGCGTTGATCGCTGAGACGGCCGGGAACTATGGGCTCTTCGGCGACCCCGCCGCGTTGACGGTCGACGACGTCAGACAGCACGTGCGCGGCTTCGTCGACGCGCCGGCGACCTTCGAGCCGCTGCTGCGAGCCGCGTATCCCGACCTGAAGGTGTGGTCGCGAGAGGTGTTCGCCGAGGGCGACGAGGCCCGGCCGCCTTCAATCGAGCCAGCGCCCGCCGACGTCCGGCGGCTTGCCCCGCTCGACGCCGAGAAGATCGCGGGGCTACCGACCGAACTTGGCTGGATCCACAAGACCTGGGGCGGCGCTGCCGGCCTTGTCGACAGCGGATTCGGCTGGGGCGCTTTTGTCGAGGGGCGGCTGGTTTCGCTGGCCTGTTCCTTCTTCGTCGGCCTGGCTTATGAAGACATCGGCGTGGTCACTGAGGCGGCCCATCAGGGGCGGGGCTTCAGCACAGCCTGCGCGGCCGCCTTGATCGGCGACATCCGAGCGCGTGGCCGTCGAGCGAGCTGGACGACCTCGTCGGATAACCCGCCCAGCATCCGCGTGGCGCACAAGCTGGGCCTCCCGCAGTCGCGCCGTGACAGGTTGTACGTCGTCGGGATCGACATCCCGTCGTAGTTTCCATCAAGGCAGCTCGAGCAGCCAGATATTGCGATCCGCGACGTTGACGTACGCGAGCCTGCGACCGTCGGGCGAGAGCGTCCAATCCCCATCCAGGATCTGCAGCGGCGTGACGGCGGGATCCGTCAGCGCCTTCACGTCGCCGGTCGTGGCATCGACGCGCAGGACGCGCTGCGCCGGCGCGTTCAGTTCAAGCGGGATCACGATCAAGCCCCCATCCGATCCCCAACGGTATGAGCCGAACACCGACACCTTCAACGACTCGCCGCCCTCGAGGCTCTGGATCCAGATCCCATCGCGCTGCGCATCGCCCGAGAACTGTTGGGTGTAAACCAGCCGGCGACCGTCCGGCGAGAGGCTGACAGCGCGCAGGAAGTCGCCGGATGCCAGCGGCGTGAAAACTTCTGTGGCCGGATCGAGGATCCCGACCGCGGGCGTCGCGCCGAGCGACTCGCGTCGTGTCACAAGCAATCGCGTCGAGTCCATCAGCCAGCCCGACAATCCGCCACCGACCAACTGCGCCACCTGCCGGGCATTGTCGCCGCTCACATCGCTGACCCAGACCTGCACCAGGCGGCGGTCGAAGTTCTCGGTGCTGCTGGCGATCTGCCACGCGATCTTCTGGCTGTCAGGCGAGAACACGATCGCGCGACCGTACGCCGGAACATCCCAGGTGGCGCCGTCGGCCAGGCGCTCGATCACCGTCGACTCGCCCGATCGGCAGGCAATCAGGCTGCCATCTGGTGAGAGCAGGCCGAGTTGCTCGGTGACGAGGGTCGCTTTCAGCGGCGTCAGCGGGTCGATCGCCCAGATGCCGCCCGGCAGATTCGGCGGGCGATCGACGAACCAGATCGATTGGCCGTTCGGTGACCAGAACGGTTGCGTGCAGCAGCCGCCGGTGGACATCTGCTTGAGCGTCGCTCCTGGTGTCGGGCTCGGCTCAGGGGTCGCGGTCGGGGCCACCATGGTCGGCGCCGCGGTCGGCGTGTCAGCGGCAGGGGCCGCGAGCGCCGTCGGCGGCGCAGTCAGCAGCGTGGCCAACGTGGGCGTCGCGTCGGCTTCGACCCGCGCGCACGCCGACAGGAGCAGGCCCGCCGCGAAACTCGAGACGATCCAACGCGACAGCATCAGGGCCTCCAATCGAACGGCCAGGGATCCGCGTAATCGTTGAGGAGGGCGCCACCGAAGCGCACGTCGGGCTGATCGTCAGCGTACTGCCAGCGTCGCGGGTCAGACAGATCGCGCTCGAAGCCGCGGCCGAGCGAGCCGGCCAGCATCAACGCGTTCCAATCGGTGTCGATCAGGTTGATCGGGTTGTACGCCGTGGCGAAGTCGGCCGAGCGGATCTCGAGATGCAGGTGCGGTCGCGACGTGCAGGTCACATCAGGATCGCCGGTCAGACCGACCACCTGGCCGCGCGTGACAGTCTGTCGATACGTCAGCGCCGGCTTCTCGAGCAGATGGCCGTACAGAGAGAGGTATTGGTCGTTGTGGCGGATGATGAGATTGTGCGGGCCGGCTCCGTGCGAGAGATCGTCGACGCCGATGACGACGCCATCGCCGATCGCCACGACCGGCGTGCCGCAGCGCGCCGGGAAGTCGAGGCCGAAGTGTAGGCCCTGGCCTGCTCCGTACCACGCCACTCGCGTTCGATACGCCCCGATGGTGTTGCCGTAGAGCTGGCCCAGCAGCCACGTGCTCGGACCCGGCTCGGTATCGAACGGCAGGCCGAACGGCTTCTCGGCCGGTTGCGCCGCCGCCACCACCTGCGCGTGAGTGGCCGATCCCCACGCCATCACAAGCGCGCACACGCTCAACGCGATCCATCGCATGCCGACACCTCCCGATTGCCAGGATTGTGTCGCCCGCGGCTTAGCGGGGAGTGAGAGTGGCGGTCGAGGCGCGAGGCGCGAAGGGCGATAGGCGAGGCACGCTGCCGCGCTCCTCGCCTATCGAAGCATCGGCATCCACAGCCCATGTCGCTGGGCTGCCGCGATCGCGTCGGGGTAGCCGGCGTCGGCGTGGCGGACGACGCCCATGCCGGGGTCGGAGGTGAGGACGCGCTCGAGTCGCCGGGCGGCTTCGGGCGTGCCGTCGGCGACAATGACCTGGCCGGCGTGCTGCGAATAGCCGATGCCGACCCCGCCGCCATGATGGACGCTGACCCAGGTCGCGCCGTTCACGGCGTTGATGAGGGCATTGAGGATCGGCCAATCGGAGATCGCGTCGGATCCGTCGCGCATCGACTCGGTCTCGCGGTTGGGCGAAGCAACTGAGCCGGCGTCGAGGTGGTCGCGGCCGATGACGATCGGGGCTTTGACGACGCCGTTGGCGACGAGCTCGTTCAGCTTGAGCCCTGCCTTCGCGCGGTCGCCGTAACCGAGCCAGCAGATGCGCGCCGGAAGGCCCTGGAAGTGGACCTTTTCGCGGGCCAGCGTCAGCCAGCGCCGCAGCGGCGCGTCGTCGGGGAAGAGCTCGAGCATGGCAGCGTCAGTGGCAAAGATGTCGTCAGGATCGCCCGAGAGCGCCGCCCAGCGGAACGGGCCTTTGCCTTCGCAGAAGAGCGGGCGGATGTAGGCCGGCACGAAGCCTGGATAGTCGAACGCATCGGCCACGCCGGCGTCGAACGCGCGCTGGCGCAGGTTGTTGCCGTAATCGAACACGATCGCGCCGCGCGCCTTCAAGTCGAGCATGGCCCTGACGTGTTTCGCCATCGACTCGGCGCTCCGTCTGGCGAACGTCCCAGGATCCTGAGCGCGAAGCGCGTCGGCTTCGGCCAGGGTCATGCCGGTCGGGATGTAGTAGAGCAGGTCGTGAGCAGGCGTCTGGTCTGTGACGATGTCGGGGATGACGCCGCGCGTGACAAGCTCAGCGCACACGTCGGCAGCGTTGGCGATCAGGCCGATCGAACGGGCCTCGCCACGGGCCTGCGACTCCTGCGCGAGCGTCATGGCCTCCTCGAGATCGTCAGCGATCACGTCGAGGTAGCCTGTGTCGAGTCGGCGCTGAGCGCGAGCGCGGTCGACTTCGACCACCACGGCCACGCCTTCATTCATCGTCACAGCCAGCGGTTGGGCGCCGCCCATCCCGCCCAGACCGGCCGTCAGCACGAGCTTGCCCTTGAGCGACGGCCAGCCGTTGAGGCGTGCCAACGAAGCGAGCGTCTCGTAAGTGCCCTGGACGATGCCCTGGGTGCCGATGTAGATCCAGCTGCCGGCGGTCATCTGGCCGTACATCATCAGGCCGTCGGCCTCGTACTTGTCGAACTGCGCCTGAGTGGCCCAGTGCGGCACGATGTTCGAGTTCGCGATGAGCACGCGCGGTGCATCAGTATGGCTCTTGAAAACGACGACAGGCTTGCCGGATTGGACGAGCAGCGTTTCGTCGTCACCCAGCTCGCGCAAGGTGCTGACGATCGCGTCGAAGCACTCCCAGTTGCGCGCTGCCCGGCCGCGCCCGCCGTACACGACCAGGTCGTCGGGCCGTTCCGCCACGTCCGGATCGAGGTTGTTCATCAACATGCGCAGGGCGGCCTCCTGCTGCCAGCCCTTGCAGGAAAGCTGCGTGCCGCGCGGGGCTCGAACGGTTCGACTTTGGCTCATAGAGGCTCCTGATGGGTCGTATTATAGACAGCGAGCCGGCCGGTGAGCCGCGACATGAACAAGCCACGTTCATGTCGCGGCTCACCGGCCGGCTCACTGCTTTCCCATCAGGACAGACATCCCCTCAGGACGATGACACCAACACTGCAAAGGCGCGGTAAAGTTGGGCTTGCGCGCCGGCCGCCGGCTGAGCGCCACCATCCCCGCCTGGCCCGCCAGGACAGGTCTCAAGAGGCAACATGCATAGCCACGTCTTCAATCGTCTCGACCCCGACATCGAGGCCCGCGTCTCGGAACTGCTCGAGCGCATGACCCTGGCCGAGAAGATCGGCCAACTCAACCAGCTTTCCCCGATGTCGTATATGCCGCCGCCACCCGGATCACCGCGTGGTACGCCGCCGCGGCTCGAGCCGGTCCCGGATGTGGAGGACCTGTGCGCTTCAGGGATCGTCGGTTCGATCTTCAACACCAACAGCGCAGCCGTCGTCAATCGTTTCCAGCGCGCCGCGGTCGAGCGCTCGCGGCTTGGCATCCCGCTGATCGTCGGCGGTGACGTCATCCACGGATACCGCACGGTCTTCCCGATCCCGCTGGCTCTGTCTTGTACGTGGAACCCGGATCTCGTGGCGGCTACCGCCCGGGTTGCCGCTGAGGAAGCGTCGGCCACCGGCATCGATTGGATCTTCGCGCCCATGGTCGACATCGCCCGCGACCCGCGCTGGGGCCGCATCGCCGAGGGCGCCGGCGAGGACGTGTACCTCGGCGGCGCCATGGCGGCGGCTCAGGTGCGCGGCTTTCAGGCGGCGGATCTGGGCAGCGGGCGGCGCGTGGCGGCCTGCCCCAAGCACTTCGTCGCCTACGGCGGCGCGGAAGCGGGGCGTGACTACAACATCGTCGACATCTCCGAGATCACGCTGCGCGAGGTCTACCTTCCGCCGTTCAAGGCCGCTTTCGATGCTGGCGCGGGCAGCACGATGAGCGCGTTCAACGAGATCGGCGGCGTGCCGGCCTCCGGCAATGCGCTGACGCTCACTCAGGTATTGCGCGACGAATGGGGCTGGCCTGGCCTCGTGGTCAGCGATTACGAATCGGTTCGCGAACTGATCCCGCACGGCGTCGCCGACGATCTCAAGGACGCGGCCCGGATCGGCCTGAACACCGGCGTCGACATGGACATGGTCAGCCGCGCTTACGCTACGAATCTGGCCGACCTGGTGGCCGAGGGCAAGGTCACCATGGCGACCATCGATGAATCGGTGCGCCGCGTCCTGCGGCTGAAGTTCGCGCTCGGGCTCTTCGAGAACCCGTACGTCGACGAGTCACGCGAGGCTGAGATGCAACTCAAGCCCGACAGCCAGGCGCTCGCTCTCGAGGCGGCGCGGCAGTCGATGGTGCTTGTCAAGAACGAGGGCGGCATCCTGCCGTTCGAGCCCGGCGCGCAGCGGCTGGCCGTCATCGGTCCGCTGGCCGACTCACGCTACGACCCGCTCGGCTGCTGGTCAGTCTTCGGCGACGTCGTCGACTCGATGAGCGTGCTGGACGGGCTGCGGAACTATCTCGGCGATGCCACGCCGTCCGTCGTGGCGGGCGGCAGCGCGCAGTCGGCCGACGACTTCGATGTCGCTGCCGCCGTCGCTGCTGCACAGGCGGCCGACGTCGTCGTGCTCGTCATCGGTGAGCCGTTGGACCTCAGCGGCGAGGCACACTCACGGGCCTATCTGGGCCTGCCGGGCCGCCAGCAGGAACTCGTTGATGCCGTCGCGGCGACCGGCAAGCCGATCGTGGCGGTGCTGATGACCGGCCGACCGCTCGTCATCCCGAAGCTCGAGCGGCAAGCCAAAGCCATTCTCGTGGCGTGGCACGGCGGCATTCGCGCCGGCCAGGCGGTGGCCGATCTGCTCTTCGGCATCGCGGCGCCGACCGGTCGACTGAGCGCGACCTGGCCGCGGGCTGAGGGCCAGATCCCGCTTTACTACGCCCACAAGAACACCGGACGACCGGCCGCCGGCGATGGCACGACCCAGTTCGTCGAGCACTTCCGCAGCGCGTACCTCGACATCCCCAACTCGCCGCTCTTCCCATTCGGGTTCGGCCTCACCTACACGACCTTCTCCTATTCGGACCTGACTATCGACTCGCACGTTGTGTCCATGGACGGCACAGTGGGCGTTCAGGCGAAGCTGACCAACACGGGGCAACGCGCGGGCACCGAGGTGGTGCAACTTTACGTGCGCGATCTGGTTGGCTCGATCACGCGCCCCGTCCGCGAGCTGAAGGGCTTTCAGCGCGTCAGCCTCGAGCCCGGAGAGACGCGTGTGGTGCGCTTCGAGCTCCCGGTCTCATCCCTGGCGTTCGTCGGACCGGATTGCCGTTACCGCGTCGAGCCCGGCGCGTTCCGGTTGTGGGTGGGCGCGCATGCCGCCAACGGGCTCTCGGCCGATTTCTCTGTGCGAGCGGCCTGAGGCCGCGCGCCTTCGAAAGGATGTTGAGTATGTCGAACTGGACGTCGGGTGATGTGGATGTCGATGGGGTGCGTCTGCACTACACACGCACCGGGGGAGACAGGCCGCCGCTGGTGCTCGCGCACGGGGTGACCGATGACGGCCTGTGCTGGACGCCGCTCGCGCGGCTGCTCGAGGGCGAACGCGACGTCATCATGGTCGATGCGCGCGGCCACGGCCGGTCGTCGGCGCCTGAAACCGGCTACGATCCGGTGACTCAGGGTCGTGATCTGGCCGGTGTGATCGCGGCGCTCGGCCTCAAGAAGCCGGCCGTCCTCGGCCACTCGATGGGCGCCGCGACGACGATGGGGCTGGCGAGCCAATTCCCCGACATCCCCGGCGCTGTCCTGCTCGAGGACCCGCCGGCCTGGTGGCTGACCGAGACCGTCGACGAGAAGGCGCAGGCTGAACGCGCTGCCGGCGTCATGGCCTGGATCCAGTCGCTGGGCACCAAGACCCGCGAGGAACTCATCGCCAGCGAGCGCGTCAACTCGCCGACCTGGACTGACGACGAACTTGGCCCGTGGGCTGATTCCAAGCTTCGCGTGAATCCCGTGGTGGGCCGGATCTTCAAGGATCGTTTCGTGGAACGACTGGGCTGGCCGGAGGCGTTGCGCTCGATCTCCTGTCCGGCGATGCTCATCACGGCCGACCCTGAACGCGGGGCGATCGTGACGTCCGAAGGCGCCGAGCGTCTGCGCGCCGCCATCCCGCAGCTGCAGGTCGTGCATCTGGCCGGCGCGGGCCACAACATCCACCGCGAACAGTTCGAAGGCTACGTCGCGGCCGTGCGGTCGTTCCTGGCCGCCGCGGGAGTCTGACAACCATTCGGCCGCGGATGTCGTGGTATGGGTGGCGTGTCACGCCACACGGTGACCACCGGGGACACATCCACGTCATCCGCGGCCGAATGGCTAGAAGAGGACGGACTCAGTTAGCCTCGATCAGATAAGCCGGCGCCCACCAGTAGCGATAGAGCAGGTGGCAACGGACATGCTCGAAACCGGCCTGCTGAAGCTGAGCCACCCAGGTGTGCAGGCCGTGCTCGTGGGTGACTCGTTCGGCGCCGGGGTCGAAGTAGCCGAAGTACACGGGCATCAGGAAGCCGCGCGCGATCAGGTCGCGCTCGCCCGGCGCATATTCGGCTAGCCCCTTCTCGAAGTTCTCCTGAAACGCCAGCACGCGCTCGGGCGATAGATCGTGTTCGAACTCCCTGACGTCGAATTCGACGACTAACAACTGCTTGCAGCGGCCTCGCAGCCGCGCGAAGGTTTCGACCCGATCTTGGGGCGGGATCGAGTGCAGCGAGAACGTCGCCTCGACCGTGTCCCACTTGTCGCGCGTGTTAGCCAGGGCGTCCTGGGCGGTGGCCGCATGCACGGTCGGCGTGAGCCCGCGAGACGCCAGGGCCGCGACGAACTCCTGCAGCATGCCGGCTGAAGGTTCGATGACGTGGATCTCGCCCACGGCGTCGCTGAGCGCCGGGAGCAGGGCGCGGCCGTTGCCGACGCCGATGTCGAGCAACTTGAGCGCGCGGCCGAGTACGTCGGCCTGACGACGGTGCGCATCCTTCAAAGCGGCGCTGACGGCCGCGTAGAGTGGGATGTTGCCGCCGCGGTTGACGAAGGCATCGAATGCCGCCGGTCCGTCGGCTGTGTCGCCCGCGGCGTAGGGCACGTCGCGCTGGCCTCCGGCGCGGCGCTCGAGATAATCGGCCGCCTCGCGCAGGAGCAGACTGCCTGGCTGCAGCCGCGCCGCGTCGCAGGCCCACTCGGCCGCCGCCTTCCAGGCGCTGTCGCTGGCGGCCAGAACGCTCAGATAGTGTCGCTCGCCGGCCGTCGTCGCCTGGCGCGGATCAACCGCCTCCAGGCCTCCGTGCTGGAACTGTTCCCATAGGGTGCTGGTGCTCATAGTCGATCGGTTCGGTGATGGCTTCAGAGTTGATTCAAGAACTCACGGACGACGGTGTTGAAGGCGTCGGGTTGCTCGAGATTGGGCAGATGTCCGGCCCCAGCGATGATGGCCAGCTGAGACTTCGCGATCGCAGCCGCGGTGCGCTCGGCCTCCGCCGGCGGAATGAGTTGGTCCTGAGCGCCATGCACCACGAGCGTCGGCACCGTGATGGTGCTCAATGTTGCCGTGGAGTCGGGCCTGTCGCGCAACCCGGCCAGATCACCCAGGATCGCCGTCTCCGTTGCGTCGGACATGATGGACCGGGCCTGTGCCAACACGTGCGGAAGCCGCCCGGGTGTGTCAGGGGCAAGGGATTTATTGAGCATGCCGTCGACGATCGCGCCCGGGCCGTCTCGGCGCGCGGTCGCCATCGAAGCGTCGCGGGCGGCGCGCGCCTCCGCCGAGTCCGCGCCGGCGCGAGTGGCGGCCAGAATGAGCCCGGCGACGCGGGTCGGATAGCGGCGCCAGAACGCCAGGGTCACATAGCCGCCCATCGACAGGCCGCCGAATACGACGGGCTGGTGGATGCCCAGGATGTCGAGCAGAAGGGCACAGTCGTCCGCAAAGAGATCCATGCTGTAGGGACCGTCGGGCGCGTCAGATTCCCCGTGCCCGCGCAGGTCGACGGCCAGGACCCGGGCGGCGTCGGCCAGGGCTTGCGATTGTCCGGCCCACAGGCTGCGGTTGTGAGGATAGCCGTGCACCAATACCAGGGGCCGTCCCGATCCGTGGTCGTCGTAAGCCAGCGTGAGCGATCCGGTGTGGATTTTCATCGCAAAATCATAGCATCGATGGCGCCGGCTGAAGGAGCGTTCAGCCGCTCGCGGCCCGCCGCCAACATTCCCACCTGTCGTCGGGCGCGGCCCGGGTGAACGTGCGGCGCCGACGAGGCGTCCGTATCAGGTTCGGTCGAGCGCGGCTCCCATCGGGACTTGTACGAGACTCCCGCAGATTTGGTCAGGGTGCTGCCGGTATTGGCAAGAGGATGTTGGTCAAACAGCCCAAAACCACCCAACCCCATCCGAGCGTGATAAAATCAACCCTTCGCAATGAAGCCGATTTTGCATGCCTTGTGGAGCCCGAATGCGGGCTCTGGCTCGGAGGGTGAACTGCTTTTATGGGCCGAGGGCCTGCCGCGTCGCGCAGGCGGCCCTGGCGACCACCCGTCGGCGCTGAGCGGCGCACAGCTGGTGCACACCCTCTGGCAGTTGTGGCGCAGCCTTCCGGTCAACGTCATGTCCGACCGGACGCGAAAGCAGCCCCTGTTGCTGCCCACTCGAGCGGGCCGCCCGATCCTGAGTCAGGAAGCCCTGAGCGATGGCGACGCCGTGGCGCTGGAAGTCTGGCGCGTTGATGTGTGCGCCTTTGCGCCGGCCCAGATCCTGACCTTTCTGCTCGAGCTTCCCGAGCTATCGGCGGCCATCGATTACGGCCCGAGCCTGCGCTACTGGCGCGCGGCGGCTTTGTTGATCGCGGCAGCGCTCATGCGCGGGCAGTATCTTCCGTCCGCCGATGAGGAGGGCCGGGGCCGCTGGCAGGTGCTGCTGATGGACCCGGTGCTCCATGCGCAGCGCGACGCCCTGGCCGCTGCACTTCCGTCATCGACTCGGGCGCTGCCCAAGGCCTTGCCCGACGACCGCACGCTGCTTGACGGTTTCCTCGCCTCGGTCGCCCACGCTCATCTGAGCACGGCGCACACGCCCACCCTGAGCCCGTTCTTCAATCCGAAGAAGTACATGCCGCGGCCCAACGAGCCGCGGCCGGCGGATCTGTGGTGGATCGATCTGTTCTCCCGTGCGCGCCACAACCTCAGCACTGTGCAACCTGGGCCTGACCAGAAGGCCTTTGGCGAGGCGGTGCGCGCCTGGTCTCAACCCATCGCCGATTACCTCGACAGCCCCTACCGCGTGGCCTTTCGGCTCGAGCCGCCGGCCACTGCGACGACGATCGGCGCTGAGAGCGTTCAAAGCGTCGACCTTTCAGCCAGCTGGCGGCTGTCCTTTCACCTTCAGCCGAAATCCTCGGCCGATCAGCTTCTGGCCGCCGCCGAAGTCTGGACGAGCCCGCCGTCGCCCGAGATGCCCGCACACCTTGAGGCCGGCATCTCGCAGGCTGCCTCGATCTATCCTTTGCTAGAGGAAGCGATGGACGAGGACGAGCCCGTTTCGGTGGCCCTGACCGTCGAACAGGCCGTCGAGTTCCTGAACGTTCATGCTCAGGCCCTCAGCGCGCGCGGCTTCGGCGTGCTCGTGCCGACCTGGTGGAAGGATCGCCAGCGTCGGCTGCGCACCCGGCTCTCGCTCGGACGGAGCGAGGGCATGGGTTTGATGGGCATGGACGCGCTGGTCGACTTCAATTGGGAGCTGGCCGTCGGCGACAAGACCCTGACGCTCGACGAGCTCGAGCAACTTGCGCGCGCCAAGACGTCGCTGGTGCAGGTGCGCGGCGAGTGGGTGCAGTTCGACAGGGCCGAGGTCGAGGCAGCGCTTCGTTTGATCAAGCGACATCAACAGGCCAGCGGTCGCATCGCCATGGGCGAGGCGCTGGGCCTGGCCCTGGCCGCGCCGCAGCAGTTCGGCGGGCTCGAGCTCGACGGTGTCTTCGTCGACGAATGGCTGACCGACGTCCTCGAGCGGCTGCGCGGCGGCACGCAGCTCGAGCGCCTCAACCAGCCTGATGGCTTCGTCGGCACGCTGCGGCCTTATCAGATCACCGGCCTCTCATGGCTGGCCTTCATGCGTCGCTTCGGCTTCGGCGCCTGCCTGGCCGACGACATGGGCCTCGGCAAAACCATCCAGCTCCTCGCCCTTCTCGCGCGCGATCTCGAAGACAGCGAGACACACTGGCCGGTGCTGCTGGTTTGCCCGACGACGGTCGTCAACAACTGGGTCAGAGAGTCGGCCCAGTTCCTTCCGACGCTCAAGTGCTATGCCCATCACGGCCCGGGCCGGTTGCGCGCCGGCGTGTTCGAAAAGGCCGTGCGTGAGAACCACCTGATCGTCACGAGCTACGCCCTGTTGCCGCGCGACGCCGAGCAACTCGAAGCCGTGCAGTGGGGCGGCGTCGTCCTTGACGAAGCCCACAACATCAAGAACCCGTCGACCAAGCAGGCTCAGATCGCGCGACGGCTGCGTGGTCGTTACAAGATGGCGCTGACCGGCACGCCGCTCGAGAACCGGCTGCAGGACCTGTGGTCGATCATGCACTTCCTCAACCCAGGGTATCTGGGCAGCGCCGAGGCCTTCCAGCGCGACTTTGCCGGGCCCATCGAGCGCGGCAACAGCGAGCGCCGCGTCAACGGCCTGAGCGCCAATGGGCACGGCGCCGACTGGCACGGCGCCCCCGTCGACGATGACGAGCGCGCCGACACGGTCATCACGTCCGACACCGACACGGCGGTGGCCACCGCTCCGGCGCCGGTCAGCGTGGCCGAGGCAGTGCTGGGCCAGGGGCCGGCCGAGCGCCTGCGCGCCCTGACGCGTCCCTTCATCTTGCGGCGCCTGAAGACCGACCGATCGATCATCCGCGATCTCCCGCCCAAGAACGAGATGAAGGAATACTGCGGCCTGACGAAAGAGCAGGCCGGGCTCTATCGGGCCGTGGTGCAGGAGTCGATGCGCCAGATCGAATCGGCTCAAGGCATCCAGCGGCGCGGCGTCATCCTGGCGACGCTGACCCGTCTCAAGCAGGTCTGCAATCACCCGCGGCATCTGCTTGGCGACCAGAGCATGCTGCGCGGACGCTCGGGCAAACTCAACCGCCTGACCGAGATGCTCGAGCAGGCCCTGGCCGAAGAGGACCGTGTTCTGATCTTCACCCAGTACGCCGAGATGGGCGAGTTGCTGCATCAGCACCTGGCGACCACCTTTGGCGACACGCTTTACCTGCATGGAGGCACGCCGGCGACGCGGCGTTCGGAGATGATCGCGCGCTTCCAGGAAGGTGGGCCGCGCATCTTCGTGCTGTCGCTCAAGGCCGGCGGCGCCGGCATCAACCTCACTCGCGCGAACCGCGTCTTCCATTACGACCGCTGGTGGAATCCGGCCGTCGAGAACCAGGCCACCGACCGCGCCTTCCGCATCGGCCAGACGCAGACGGTGCAGGTGCACAAGATGATCTGCCGCGGCACGCTCGAGGAGCGCATCGACGATCTGATCACGCGCAAGATGTCGCTCGCCGACGAGATCGTCGGAACCGGCGAAGGCTGGCTGACTGAGATGACGACCGACGATCTGCGCGATCTGCTGATGCTGCGGCGGGAGGCGGTGGACGAATGAGCCGCCAATCCGAACGCGTCGACTCCCTCCTGCTCGCCTACGAGCAGTTCAACGCCGGCCTCGGCGAGCTCCTGCGCAGTTCGCAGCATATCGGCATGTGGCGCGCGGGTGAGGCGGCGCTCGCCGCATGGGAGACCTCGGGCCTTGGCGCCGGTTACCGTCACGCCGAGGGGCCCGTCTATCGCACAATCGTGCAGTCGCTCGGCTACGAGGGCGCCCTCACGTCTCTGCCGGCTCGACCCGCGCGGCAGGATCGTTGGGGTGTCGAGGACGTTGAGCGCCTCGACTCTCTGGCCCTGAAGGGCTCGCGCCTGACCCTGCGCTACCAGAAGGGCCGCCAGCAGTTCACGTTGACGCTGACGGCGCCGCCGCTCAGCGCCGAGGCGACCGACAGCCTGGCCGATGCCATGGCGGATCCCGACACGCTCGAGCGACTCGCTCGCGGCCGCGCGCCGCTCTGGTACAACGACAACGCCTTTGGCCTGATCCCCAGCTGGGAGTCGTGCAAGGTTCAGACGGATGCGCGGGCGCGCGACATCGTCGAGACCGGCGCGCGTTTCCTGTGCCGGGCGCTGGCTTCCTATCCGGCCTATCTCCTCATCCTCAGAGGCGTCAAGGCCGAGCCGCAGTTGATCCGCTTCCTGCAGGCCGAAGTCGAGATGTATCAGCGGGATGTGTCCGAAGCGCGCGCCTCGCTGCCCGGCACCGCGAGCGGCTTCTGGGCTTCGCCTGAGTTGCCCGCTCTCCCGCTGCCGCATACAGTGGCCGCCGAAGGCGGTCCGGGCGAGCACCTCCCGCCGGTGCGTTTCTGGTCGAAGCCCGAGGACAACCGGCTCTTTACCGAGGCCGTGCAACGGCTTTACAAGAACGTCCCGCGCAAACTTGTCCGCCTGACGACTCCTCGCCGGAGCTGGTGAAGGGCCCGCCGACCGGCCGTCTGAGGCGTCGATAGCGAGACGAAAAGCGAAGGGCGAAGGTGGAATGGCTCCCACCTTCGCCCTTCGCTTTTCGTCGTTCGTCACGCGTGGCGCCACAGGCGCCGCTCTCTCTTTACAGCTCAGTCTCGGCGCGATCCTGCCCGTCTTCGACGGCACCCACATCGTCGCCGAGCGGGTCGGTGCCGGCCGGCGCCTCGGGCTCGGCGGTGAGGCCGCTGATGGCGCGGGCGAAGATCAGGAAGCCCGTGTGGGCGACCATCCGGTCGGTGGGGCGCAGCCGTTCGGCGACAGGTTTGTAGTAACGCACAAGCACTTCGCACACCTCGATGAAGCTGAAGTGGTCGCGTTCGAGCGCCGCGATCAGGTTCGACACCTGGTTGGTGGTCGGGACAAGGCTACCGAGGAAGCCGCCGCCCGAGAGGGCGCGATGCGCCTGGGCCGTGTACTCCCACGGGCGCGGCACATCAAGGAACACGGCGTCTGCCTCGGTTTGATCGAAGCCCTCGGCGATGTCGCGCAGCGTGAACGTCACGCGGTCTTGGAGACCGATGCGTTCGATGTTCTTGCGCGCCAGCGTCTGCATGTCTTCGCGCTGGTCGTAGGTGTGCACCTTCCCATTAGGGCCGACCATGAGGGCCAGCACCGACGTCAGGCCGCCGCTGCCCGTGCCGCATTCGAGCACGGTTTTCCCCGGCGTGATCGCCATCTTCATCAGAATGAAGCCGATGTCCTTCGGGAAGATGATCTGCGAGTTGCGCTTGATGTCGCGGATCAGGTCGTCGATCGACGGCGCGAGCAGGTCGAAGCGGTGGCCGGTGTGGCTGGAGACCTGTGCGCCGAGCTTCTGACCGATGAGGTCATCGTGCGCGATGGCGCCTTGATGCGTGTGGAGCTTTCGGGCGGCCTCCAGCTTGAAGATGAACTTGCTTTGTTTGCGGTCGCGAGCGACCAGCATGACGATGTCGCCGGGTTGGCAGATAGGCATAACCAACCATTATATATGGGGTGGTGCCGAAACCTGGCTCGCGTGTGGCCATGTGGTTGTGGTCGTATCGTTGCCGCGGATTTCGTAGATTTCGCGGAAACGGAGCGTACCGTGCAGGTCGGCCGAGGCTATCGGCGAGAGTGGCATGATCCGCGCAATCCGCGGCTACTTTCCGCGGTGTGCCTATTCGAGGCTTCCGTTCAGGAGCGCGATCAAGGCAAGGGCGTAGGCGTCTTCAGCGGAGGTGGCCTGAAAGGTGCGGGGTCCGCGTGACGTGGCGATCGTGCACGAATACCCGTCGGCCTCGACCATCAGGAGCACCTGCGGCCCGGCGACGTCGGGCACGCGTGCCTCGAGCGCCCGGCGCAATTGAGACTCGCTTGGCAGCCAGACCGCCTCGCTCGTGACGATATGGTCCATGGCCCACTCGGCGGCGCCTTCGAAGGTGAACACCGACTCGCCCTGCAATATCGCGACTTGGGCCGGAAGGTCGGCGATGACGAAGATCCTGTCGTCGAGTTCGTGCTCGGGAAAGAAGAAGAAGTCGTGAAGCGTCGGCGTCCATGGCAGGCCGACGGCGTGCAACTGTCGGGCGAGTGCGGCGGAGAGCATGGCTGAGCCTTATCGCGCCGCTTCGAGGACGACCGCCTCGAACGGCTGGAGGCGCATACGATTGCCCATGATCCGGGGCACGTCGCTGTCGGCCGTCGAATAGCGCAGGTGCCAGTGCTCGGCGGGCAGCGGACCGTCAAGCTTCAGGTCGATCGCCCAGCCGAAGAAGTTCAGGGCCACCAGCATCGTCTGGTCGGGCGCTTCGCGCAGGTAGGCGAGCCCTTCCACGGGGCGCTTGACGACGAAACGCGTCGTGCCCCGGCGCAGCGCGATCGAGTCGCGACGCAGGCGGAGCAGGGCGCGATAGGTGTTGAGCACCGACGCCGGGTCCGTATCCTGCGCGGCGACGTTGCGTTTCGCGTAGTCGGCATTCACGCGCAGCCACGGCGCACTCGGGCTGAACCCGGCGTACGGCTCCGCCGACCATTGCATCGGCGTCCGTTCCGGATCGCGACCCTGGTACATCGGCCAGTAGAGTTTGCCGGCCGGATCCTGGATCTCATCCCGGTTGAGCGAGCCGTTCAACATGCCGAGTTCGTCGCCATAGTAGAGGTACGGCGTGCCGCGCTGAGTCAGCAGCAGGGCCGCGGCCACGCGGGCGCGCGCATCTGAGTATGGGCCGGCACCGAAGCGCGAGGCCAGCCGATCCCGGTCGTGGTTGCCCAGCACATACGACGGCCACGCGCCTTGGGGCAGGCCGTCCTCGTAGCGCTTGATCGACTCCATGAACAGACGCGGCAGCCAGCGCGTGCCGAGGAAGTCGAAGTTGAAAGCCATGTGCAGCTTGTCGGGACCGACGTAGCGAAGGGCCATGTCGAGGTCGTCGACCTCGCCGACGGCCGCGCGCCCGGGTTGGTCATCGAGCAGCCGGCGGATGTCGGCCAGCACCGGCTGCATGTCGGGCAGGTCGCGGTCGTAGATATGCTTCTGTCGGTCGAAGGCGCGCACCAGAGCCAGCGGGCTGTTCACCACCGTCGGGTTGTCGCGGAAGAGCTCGTCCTTGAAGAAGGACATGATGACGTCGAATCGGAAGCCGTCGACGCCGCGAGCGAGCCAGAAGCGCAGCACGTCCATCATGCGGGCGCGCACTTCGGGGTTGCGCCAGTTGAGGTCGGGCTGTTCCTTGAGGAACTGGTGGTAGTAGTACTGGCCGGTCGCCGCGTCGTACTCCCAGCCTTTGCCGCCGAAGACCGACTCCCAGTTGTTCGGCGGCCCGCCATCCGGCCCCGGATCGCGCCAGAGATACCAGTCGCGCTTGGGGTTGTCGCGCCCAGAGCGCGAGTCGAGGAACCACGGGTGCAGGTGCGACGTGTGGTTGAACACCATGTCGAGCACGATCCGCATCCCGCGAGCATGGGCGTCGGCTACCAGCGCGTCGAAGTCCGCCAGGGTGCCGAACACCGGATCGATGTTCTCGTAGTCGGAGATGTCGTAGCCGAAGTCGTACATCGGCGACGGTGAGACCGGCGAAAGCCACAATGCAGTGACACCCAGGCCCTGCAGATAGTCGAGCCGTTGGCGGATGCCGTTCAAATCGCCGACGCCGTCCCCATCGCTGTCTTGAAACGAGCGCGGATAGATCTGATAGATGGCGCCGTCTTGCCACCAGGATGCTTCGGAAGTCATGGCGTTATCTTACACCATCGTGGTGGCGAGGAGCGGGGAGCGATCGCTCTTCGCTCCTCGCTCCCCCGTGCTACACTCCACCTATGGACCGCCTCTTCTTCATCCTTGGAACAGTGCTCGCCGGGTTGTCGGTCGCGTTGGGCGCTTTCGGCGCTCACGGCCTGCGAGATCGCATCGACGCGTCGCTGCTCGCCAACTTCGAAACCGGCGCTCGCTATCACATGTACCATGCGCTGGCCCTGATCGCCGTCGCGTGGGCGGCGCAACGTTGGCCGACGAGTTCGTTGCCCATGATCGCCGGCTGGCTGTTCGTCGCCGGCATCGTGCTGTTTTCGGGCTCGCTTTACGCGATGGCGCTGACCGGCCAACGTTGGCTCGGCGCCGTCACGCCGTTCGGCGGCGTCGCGTTCATCGTCGCCTGGGCCCTTCTGGCGTATCTCGCCTGGCGCGGCGCCTGACGCCTCGCGCAATTCAATCAGCCCGCGTTGGAGTTCGACGCGCGCAAGGATCTCATCATGCCCTCTGATCTCGTTTCTTTCTATCATGCCGCCGCCGAGGCGTTGGCCCCAGAGATGATCGAACGCCGGCGGGATTTTCATCGTCACCCTGAGCTCGGCTTTCAGGAAGTCCGTACGGGCGGCATCGTCGCGCGCACGCTTACCGATCTCGGCCTCGAGGTTCGCACGGGCGTGGGCAAGACCGGCGTGATCGGCCTGCTCGAGGGCGAGCGGCCCGGCCCGACCGTGCTTTTGCGCTTCGACATGGATGCCCTGCCGATCTCCGAAGAGAACGCGGTCGACTACGCGTCGACGACACCGGGCGTCATGCACGCCTGCGGGCACGACGGGCACACCGCCATCGGCCTGACCGTCGCGCGAATGCTCACGGAGAGCCGCTCGAAGTTGGCCGGCACCTTCAAGCTCGTCTTCCAACCGGCCGAGGAGGGCCTGGGCGGAGCGCGCGCCATGGTCGCCGACGGCGCCCTCGAAGGGCCGTCGCCCGTGGCCTCCTTCGGCCTGCACGTCTGGAACACCAAGCCGCTTGGCTGGGTCGCCGCGACCGACGGCCCCGTCATGTCGGCCGCCGATCGCTTCACGGTGCGCCTGCGTGGGCGCGGCGGTCATGCCGCCAGCCCGCGCGAATCTCGCGATCCTGTGGTGGCCGCCGCACATCTCGTCACAGCCCTGCAATCGATCGTGTCGCGCAACGTCGACGCGCTCGATCAGGCGGTGCTGTCGGTGACCTCGGTTCACGCCGGGACGGCGTTCAACATCATCCCTGAGACCGCCGAACTGCTCGGCACAGTGCGCACCTTCACACCCGAGGTCCGCGAACGGGTCATCGCGCGCTTCGACGCCATCGTGGCCAACCTGGCCGCGGCCTTCGATGTCGAGGCGTCGATCGACTATCAGTCGGGCACCAAGGCCGTGTCGAACGCGCCGGACCTGGCCGCGCGGGTGCGCGAACTGGCCGAGACCGTGCCCGGCGTCACGAAGGTCGTCGCCGGCGAGCGGACGATGGGATCCGAGGACATGTCGGAGTTCATGGATGATCGGCCAGGCTGCTACTTCTTCATCGGCAGCCGCAACGACGACAAGGGCCTGAACTTCGGCC
Organism: Anaerolineales bacterium; assembly: GCA_044226485.1. Classification (GTDB taxonomy): domain Bacteria; phylum Chloroflexota; class Anaerolineae; order Anaerolineales; family UBA6663; genus UBA6663. The sequence continues at coordinate 113,378 of JBGAGY010000003.1, read as the reverse complement.
ATCATCATCCGCGCTTCGACTTCGATGAACGCGCGCTGGTGACCGGCGCCGCTCTGATGGCGGCCGTCGCGGCCGATTACACCTCGCGCCACGCCTGACCGCCGCGTCGCAATGAAAAGCAAAACGCCAGGCACAGCCTGGCGTTTTTTTGTTTCTCGCTCAGTACACGTATGGGATCAACTTGCGCGTGCGCCGGGCGTAAGCGGCGTAGCCCGGGTAGCGCTGCCTGAGCCAGGCTTCTTCACGGCGGCTCTTGATGTCGAAGAACACGAACAGGCCGATGGCGAGGAGGATGCGGAACGAGCTGGCCCACAGGAAGCCCCAGCCGAGGCTGCCGAGGATGACGCCGCAGTAGATCGGGTGACGCACGAAGGCGTACGGCCCATCCGTGACGAGCTGGCCATCTTCGAGCGGGCGGGGCAGGGCTGTCAGGTTTCGCCCCAGGCCACCCAGGCCCCATACGGCCACGATGGCTCCAAAGACGCCGACGATCAGGCCGATGCCCGTCGCGATCAGCGCCAGCGTTCCGGTTCCACGTGGCAACCCGGGCACCTCGGCAGGGCCCAGCACCAGGAACGCCAGGTACACGATCTGGATCGCCACGTACAACTCACCTCGTTCGTTCTTGAGCCAGCGCTGAATCATATCGATACTTGTGCAGAGTCGAACACGGAGTTGGTCAGGGCCCGACGTCAGCCAGTGCCGTCAGGGCGAAATCATAATACGAAAACCCGATCACCCGGCCCAGGACGGCCGGGACCCGGCAGGTCGCTCCGGCCAGCACGGTGTTGTCGACCAGCGCCAGGCCATCGATGTGGACACTGTCGGACAGGCCGCGGGCGTCGATCTGAGCCTGCGCCGCCGTCAGCGCCGAGACGCCATCGGGTCCGTCTGTCTCGCGCAATGCCTGCACGCCATAGCCATTTTCTTCACGCGTCTCGATGGCCTTGCCAGCGGCCTGCGCGGCGGCGCGCAGGCCCTCATCGGCGGCGCGCAGGGTGAGCAGGATCGTGCCTCCTTCGACGAGGATGCCGATGAGGACCACAACGGCGATCACGACGAAGGCTGTATAGGCAATAGCGGAAGAAGCGCGCGAAGACGGCATCAGTAGAGGGTTGAGTACAATCCAATTGACCTATGGACCCATCGCTTGACGCTGTTCGCGATCGACTTCAGCGAGCCCGGCACGTCGTCGTGTTGAGTGGCGCCGGTATGTCGGCCGAGAGCGGTGTGCCCACGTTCCGCGACGCGCAAACCGGGCTGTGGGCGCGCTTCCGCCCCGAAGACCTGGCCACGCCGGAGGCCTTCGAGCGTCAGCCCGACGTCGTCTGGAACTGGTACGCCTGGCGCCGCGAACTGGTTGGTCGGGCCCAGCCGCATGCCGGCCACCTCGCGCTTGTCGAACTCGAGCAAGTGATTCCACGGCTGACGATCGTGACTCAAAACGTCGACGGTCTGCATCAACGCGCCGGCTCGACGCGCGTCGTCGAATTGCACGGCAACATCCTGCGAACCGTGTGCTCGGCGTGTCGCCGCCCGGTTGAGACCTGGGCGGACGACCCGGTCCCGCCACGGTGCCCACATTGTCAGGGTCGGCTACGCCCCGACGTCGTCTGGTTCGGCGAGTCGCTTCAACAGGACGCCTGGCGCTTGGCTCATGAAGCAGTGGTCGAATCGGACCTGATGCTGGTCGTCGGCACCGCGGGGCTGGTCGAGCCGGCGGCGTCGCTGCCACGTCAGGCGGTGCGCCTCGGCGCTGTCGTGGTCGAGATCAATGTCGCGCCGACGCCGTTCACGGCCAGCGCGACGCTTTTCCTTTCCGGCGCTGCCGGCGAGATCCTCCCCCTTCTGTGCACCCACCGATAATGCCGGCGGGCGGCCTCATCGGACGAGGCCGCTCGCCGGCGCATCACACCTCTACGGGATCGTGTAGCTGAGCAGTTCCATGTTCGAGTAGCCTGCGTCTCCCGCCGACGCTGAGCTGACCAGGCCGATCCCCTTTGCGAATTCGAGTGTCGAGCGCGTGGCCATGGCGGGCGTGTCGATGCCGCCGAAACTTACCTGCGTCGTCTGTTCGCTGAGGACGGTCATGACGTCATTGACGGTGCCGCCCGCGACGTCCACGGATGCCACGAACCCTGCGACAGTGTTGTTGGCCGTGTTCGTCGCCGACCCCGACATCGATGCGCCGCCGGCTTCCATGGTCATGGTGCCGCTGCTCGAATACGTCCAGGTGCCGTTGACCACCAACTGATCGGCCGGGGGCAGGAACACGCCTTCGCCGGTGACGTCGCTCGAAGCGCCTGACGCGCTCGAAAGGCCTGACAGTGCGTAGTCGAAGGACTGCAGACCGCCGGTGCGCGTGCAGACCCAGTGGTAAGTGATGACCAAATCCTCAAGGGTCATCGTCATCTCTGCTTCCGCCGATTCGGCATCGCCGGTGACCGAGGTGACCGCCATCGTCGTGGTGAAGCTGGCTTCAGAAGAGGTGGCCTTGTACACCCAGGTCGCTCCTGTCCGCATGGGGAAGTACGGATGATCGCACGCGGTCTGGCCCGTCCCGGCGTCGGCGGCGGCGCTGCTGGTGCCGGGCGTCCCCACCACCGCGCTCGAACCGGTCGTCGGTGTCGCCTCGGGTCCGACCGGCGTCGCACTTGCGCCCAGCACCGCCGGATCGCCTGTGGCGACCGTCAACACGTACGGAAGTTCATCGGTGCCGTCCGTGGTCAGCGTCACGGTGTAGTCACCGGCGGTGAGCGGATCGGTGATCACGGTCAGGCGCTTGCCCGAAGCCGAACGCTGGGTCGTGATCTCTTTGCCGGTGCTGTCGGCAACGCCGACTTTGACAGCATTCGGATCGCCTTCCACGTCGATGTCGAGCTTGAGCGCTTCGCCTTCGCTGACCTTGACGCTGTAGATCTCGACGCCACCGGCCTTGAGCCGACCGGAGGCCGACTCGCCGTTCTTGATCTCGCGCGCCGTGCCCGCCGCGCTGATCGCCGCAGTCGGCGTCGGTGTGGCTCCTGCCGAACTCGGGAACAGGCTGCATGCCAGCAGGGCGGCGCTCAGGGCGAGCCCGACCAGCGAGAACGCGGATCTGCGGGCCGTGAATGTTCTTTCCATCATCATCTTCTCCTGCGGGGTCACCGTCTTAGAGTAGACATCATTGTAAGGCGAATTCGCGGGCCTGTCCGCCATGCCCAAAGGGAATGAACGCGTCAGGGGCATCCTTTCGCGCGCGCCCGGCTCCGTTATCATGGGGCTCATGCTCCTGTTGGCCCTCGACATCGGCGGCACTCAGACGCGCGTAGCGGTCTCAGGCGCCGATCGCCGCATCCTGCGCCGGGCCATTGCGCCCACTCCGCCGGACCTCGACTCCGGCCTGGATCTCATCTGGAGGATGTGCGAAGAGGTCAGGCAGGCGCAGCCTGTCTCGGGCGTGGGGGTCTCGATCGGCGGCCCGCTCGATTGGCGCACCGGCGTCGTCTCGCCGCTGCATCAGCCCGCCTGGCGCGATGTTCCGCTGCGCCACTGGTTGCGCCAGCGCTTTGGCTGCCCGGTCTCCCTCGACGTCGACACGAACGTGGCCGCCATCGGTGAGTACCTGGCCGACGAGAGTCGGCCCTCGAGGTTGCTGTATCTCACGCTGAGCACGGGCATGGGCGGGGGCTTCATCGTCGACGGCCGGCTGTATCGCGGCGCGAATGGCTCGCACCCTGAGATCGCGCATCAATCGATCGCTTACCGCTGTCACTTCCCCGAGCGCATCACGTGCGAGTGCGGGGCTGAGGGTTGCCTCGAAGCGCTGGTGTCGGGCAACGGCATTCGGCGCATCTACGGCGTCCCGGCCGAACAGCTCGACGCTGAGGGTTGGGCCGAGGTCGCTCACAACCTCGGTCAGGGATTGCGCAACCTGGCCGTGATCTATGGGCCGGAGCAGATCATATTGGGCGGCGGCGTCGCGCTCGGTGGCGGCGCCGCTTTGCTCGAGGCCGCCACCGACGTCATGCGCCGAAACCTACGTATCGTGCCGGTGCCCGACGTGCGCCTGAGCACTCTCGGCGCCGACTCGCCGTTGCTCGGAGCCCTGGCGCTCGCGAGCGGCGAATTCGAGCTGTCGAGTTGATCAGAGCGCCCGGATGACGCGCACCTGTCCGCCCACGCCCGGCTTGAGGTTGAAGCGCACCGTTGTGCGCTGGCCCTCTTCGTCGCGCGACAGCGACACTCCGTCGATGCCCTCGACGCCTTGAGGCGTCCACTCACTGCGCAGCACGACTGCGATCTCGCGACTCGCGAAGGCGGGTCGCCACTGACCAGGCTCCGGTTTGACGTCGATCACACAGCCCCTGTCGCTCTCAGACACAGCAAAGGTCGTTCTGGCGAAGTCGCCGCGCTCGTACGCGCGCGTCAGGCCGTCGTCTTCATAGAGCGTGAACGTTGCCGGGTAGGGCGCAAACACATGCAGTTCGAGCGAGTCGAAGACATGGTCGTCGGGGATGTGTGCGCGACTCGGCGCGAGCGGCACCAGCGCGCCGCCGCGCGCGAGCAGCGGCAATCGGCCGGCCGGCGCCGCGATCGACACCCGACCGCCACCCTCTACGACTTCGCCCGTCCACCAGTTGTGCCACGTGCCAGGCGGCACGAGCACGTCGCGCCTTTCGGCGCTGGCCTCGACGACGGGCGCCATCAGCAGGTCGGGCCCGAGCATGACCTGATCGTCGCAGCTGGCGAAGGATCGCTCGCCCGGGAACTCGACGAGCATCGCGCGCATCGGCGGAACACCGGTCTCGTAGGCTTCGCGCGCCAGCGCATAAAGATACGGCAGAAGCCTGTAGCGCAGCTCGACGTGCGCGGCGAAGCTGGCCGCCGTCTCTTCATCGTGAGCCCAGGGCAGACGCGACGCGTCGACGTCAGGCGGGCGCCAGAAGTAGCGCGCGATCGGCGCGAACAACGCCCACTGCGCGTAACGGCGATGGGTCTCGGGCGTCGTCACGCCGTCGAGGCCGAAGACGTCCACGGTCCAATGCGCGAAGCCCAGCAGGCTCATGTTCAGACCGGCCCGGATCGTGGCCTGGATGTGCGCGAAGGTCGGCTTCTGGTCGCCGAGGAAAAGCGCCGGGAAGCGTTGCGAGCCCGCCCAGGCCGAGCGCGCGTACACGAACGGGCGGCGGTCGTCGAGCGCCGCCATACCGGTGAACATCGCGCGGCTGTAGAAGAAGCCGTACAGGTTGTGGTGCTCGCGACCGTCGAGGCCCAGGTGGCTTGTCGCGTTGATCGGCAGGTATTCGCCGTCGTCGTTCTTGAAGAAGGCGACGCCCTCACGATAACGCGGCTCGGCCAGACCGTTCCACCAGCGCACCGCCTCCGGATGAGTGAAGTCGATCATGCCGCCGACGCCGAACCACCAGCGCGCATGCGGGTGCGCGAAGTAGCCGCGCCTGACGCCTTCAGCGTAAAGCTCCGGCGCGCGCTCGTCGTCGTGGTAGTGCGCGGGCGGGCGGTTCGCCGCAAGCCGCTGCAGCAGCCAGCGCTGGAACGGCCGTCGCCGGCTGTTCTGAAACGGCGTCGTGATCAGGCCGAGCCTGACGCCCCGCTCGCGCAGCACCGCGATGAAGCCCTGCGGATCCGGGAACAGCGAACGCCGCCATTCGAAGTTGTGATACTGCTCTTCCCAGTGGTAGTCGAGGATGACGGCGTCGAGCGGCACGTTGCGCGCGCGATGCTCGGCGATGCGTTCCAGCACGACGTCGGGCTTCTCCTGCGGATAGCCCGTGACCATCAGCCCGAGCGCCCAGCGCGGCGGCAACGACGGCCGGCCCGTCAGGGCCGTGTAGCGCACGATCAGGTCTTTGAAGGTGGGCCCGTAGAAGAAGACGTAGTCGGCGCCCGGGCCGCCGAAGAGCGCCTCGAGGACGCCGCGCTCCGGATCGAGCTCGAGCTCGGCCGGATGCGAGTTCAAAAACCAGATGCCGTATCCACGCGACGAGTAGAAGACCGGGATGGCCGAGTACGTTTCGCGGCCCTGCAGCATCGCGATCGCGTCGCGGATCTTGAGTTTGACCCGGCCGCGCTCGCGCCTGAACGCGTTGAACCACGCGCCGAATCCGTAGAGCCCTTCATCCTTCTGCAAGTCGAAAGTGAGCTGGACGGGGTTCGAGCCGGCCGGGCGCTCGAGCCTGACCTCGGTGGCGCCGATGTCGACGCTGACCCCGCCCCGCGGCCGCCGCGCGGATCGCCCGAAGCGCGCCGGCGCCGCCTCGCGCCAGCTGAACGCCCCGGTGCGGATCGAGACGCACCCGGCCTCGTCGACCTCGGCGGTCAGTTCGCAGGCGCTCACCGCGGGCTGAGGCAGCAGCACCTCGGCCAGCCACGGCCGATCCGGCGGTATCGACTCGCCAGGCGGCGCGTGGGTGATGCGGAGCGCGTAGGCGCCCAGTGGTGTGATGCGGACAACCTGTGCCATCTGACGGATTGTAGCCCTATAATGGGCCGATCATCAGCGTCAACCGTCGTGTTCTGGCGCGTGGCGTGACCCGACGACTCCATTCACACAGGAACCCCGACCCATGCCTCCACTGAATTGGGCCTTGCTGAGCACTGCCAGGATCAATCGCGCGCTCATGCCTCCGCTCAAGATCTCCGAGCGCAACCGGCTCTACGGTGTGGCGAGCCGCGACAAAGCCAAGGCCGACGCCTTCGCGGCCGAGCACGGCATCCCGCACACCTATGGTTCGTACGAGGCCATGCTCGCCGACCCGAACGTCGACGTCGTCTACGTGCCGGTGCCCAACCATCTGCACGCCGAGTGGTCGATCAAGGCGATGCAGGCCGGCAAGCACGTCCTGTGCGAGAAGCCGCTGGCCCTCTCGCTCGGCGAAGTGGACGCCATGATCGCAGCTTCGCAAAAGACCGGCCGCGTGTTGATGGAAGCCTTCATGTATCGCCACCACGCGCAGACGCTCAAGGTGCAGGAGCTCGTCGCGTCCGGCGCGATCGGCGAGGTGCGCCTGATCCGCGGCGCTTTCTCGTTCACGCTAACCCGCGACGACGATGTGCGCGTGATCAAGCCATATGGCGGCGGGTCGTTGTGGGACGTCGGATGCTATCCGGTCAGCTACAGCCGCATCCTGGCGGGCGCGCCGGTGGTCGAGGTCAGCGGACAGATGGTCACCGGGCGTGGCGGCGTCGACGAGATCTTCGCCGGCCAGATGCGCTTCGCCAACGGCGTCCTGGCTCAGTTCGATTGCGGTTTCGCATTGCCCGGGCGCTGGTTCATGGAAGTCGTTGGGTCTGAGCGCTCGCTCTACATCTCCGACCCGTTCAAGCCCGGGTTGACCAGCCGACTGCTGCTCTCGCAAAACGGCGAGAGCGAGGCCGTCGAGGTCGAGGGCGGGGAGCTCTACCTGGGCGAGGTCGAGAACATGGCGGACGCGATCCTCAATGGCGCGCCCACCCTGGTCACGCTCGACGACAGCCGCGCGAACATGGCTGCCTTGCTCGGCCTCTACCGCTCGGCCGACGTCGGCGCGCCGATCATCCTCTGATCACGGCTCGACGTAGCGATAGCCGCGACCCGGCGCCGTCAGCACATAGCGCGGCCGCGCCGGGTCGTCTTCGATCTTCTCGCGCAACCGGCGGACGAGCTGGGCCAGCGCGTCGTCGCGCACGCCTTGTGTGAAGACCACGTCCTCCGGCCAGACCGCCCGGATCAGCTCGTCCTTGCTGCACACCACGCCGGTCCGCGAGCGCAGGTAGCCGAGGAGTTGGTGTTCCTTGGCGGTCAGTTTGCTCTCGTCGAAGGGGGAAGCGCTGACGGCCGCGCCAGGACGTTGCGCGAGCGCTGGCAGCGGCGCCAGGCCGCAGGCGCGTAGCTCGTCGTCGGTCGGGTGGTCGCCCCAGAACTCGGCCAGGCGCGCGCGGACCGCGGGATGCGCGCCCAGAGCCACCGGGTCAAGCTCGATCCCGTTGGCATGCGCCTCGCACGCCGCCCGCAAGAAACTCGGGTAGCGGCCGCTCAGTTGCTGCAGCCGCTCAACCGTCGTCGTGGGCCAGCGCAGCCCGCGCCGTTCGCAGAAACGGCCGACCGTCCATTGCGCGTCGGCCTCGCTCAGCGGCCCCAGCCACAGGGTCGCGCCGAAAAACAGTTCGGCCAGCTCGCTCGCGGCGTCGACCGGGCGGCGCAGCCCGATGGCGTAGCTGAGGCGATATTTATGGGCGTCGCGCAGCGCGCGCAAGGGCCCGGCGGCGGCAACGGCCACGGCATCGAACCGGTCGACCACGAACGTCAACTGGGCGGACTGCGGGGCCAACCGTCGGGCGACGGCGCCGCGCAACCTGGCGAGCGGTGCACCCGCATCGGCGGGCGCCTCGAGCACATCGGCCAGCGCCGTGAAGAGCGCCTCGGCCGTAGGCTCGACGAGCGCATTGGCGTCGACCACAACCAGCGGCAGGCCGCCCGCATGCTCGACCAGCGCTTTCAACGCGTTGCTCTTGCCAGCCCCGCTCAGCCCACATAGGGCGACCGAGTCGCCGGCGCGCAGGGCCTGGCGAGCCTGATCCAGTTCGCGCTGACGATAGGTGGGCGGGTAGCTCGGGTTCACAGCCGCGATTATACTAACCGCATGTGGCGTCGTCTGTCGATAGGGGTGATCGGCCTGGCTTTGATGGTTGCGGGCGTGTTGGCCTGGGCTTATGGCGCCTGGACCGAACAGACCCGCGTCGAGCACCTGCCCGCACCTCCCGCTCAGTGGACGGTTCAACCCTGATATGAACCGATCCGGCCTCCGCGCTCTGCTCACCCTTTTCGTGCTGCTGACACTGACGGCGTGCGCTGCTCAGGCCTCGATGACCGAGCCGCCACAAATCACCGAGCCCGCGCCGCAGGTCACGCCGTCGCCAGCCCCCACCTTCGCTCCCGAGCCCACCCTGGCGCCTGCCCCGACGTCGAGCGGCGCGGCTGCCACCGGCGTGCCGATGACCCTGGCGCCCGAAGTAACGGCGGCACCGACGATGGCTGGAGGCAATCAGGGCGAAGCCACGCAGGCGAGCAGCACTGAAGCGCCTCAAGCTGACCAGCGCATCGTTGAGCTCGAGTATCCGGCGAACCAGCGTCTCGCCAGTTCGACCATCGTGCGGCTCAGCCTGGTTCCGAACGACAACGAATACAAGATCGAGCGCGAGCTGGCGGACGGCACGATCATCACCGAGACCGTCACGGTCAATCTGCCGCGCGAGTACACGGTGTTTGCCGGCGCGCAGTTGCTCGGCGTCAACTTCGACATCGCGCCGCCCGACGAGCAGTTCCGGCGTGTCAACCCCGGCGAGACCCTCACCTGGCGCTGGAGCGTGCGACCGCAGACGGCTGGCGACCATGTCCTCACGGTCAACCTGCGCCTGCGCCTGGTCGCAGCTGACGACACCCGTGAGGCCGAACTCTTCTCGCGCGCCATCTCTGTGCGCGTCTGGCCCTTCCCGGGTCCGACCTGGCTGTTTATGGGCCTCGGTGTGTTTGGCCTTGTTTCGGGCGGGGCGTTGTCCCTGACCGCTCTCCTCTGGCGTGGACGCCGGCCACCGCGACGACAGGCCAACACCTCGATGCAGCTGGATCTCCCGTCCGGCCTGAGCCTCGAGTCGTCCGACGAGCGCCTGCTGCGCACGTTGTTCGGAGACTACCAGCGTCTGATCGTCGAGCGGGAGTTCCGTTCGGGGTATTCAGGCGCGCGGGCTTTGCTGGCGCTGCCTGTCAAAGCCGACGGCCGCGCCGACGCGCACACGATCGTCAAGATCGGGCCTTCGGCTGACATCGATCGCGAATACGCCAACTACGAGAGGTTCGTCAAGAACACGCTCCCGCCGATGACGGCCCGGATGCAGGATGCTCCGCTGCAGTTCAATGGCCGTGCCGCCCTGCGCTACACCTTTATCGCTGAAGCCGGCCAGCGGCCGGTCAGCCTGCGTCAGGCGCTGCGACAGGATCCGGACCCGGCGTTGCTCTGGCGCCTGTTCGAGACATTTGCCCCGCACTGGTGGATGCAGACCCGGCCGATGACGTTCCGGCTGGCGTCAGAGTACGATCGCGTGTTGCCGCCGCAGCTCGTCCTGAGGCCACTGGCGCGTCAAGCCGAGCGCGCCGATGCCGCGACGCCGCTTATCGGCCCCGACAGCGACGTCTCGCGCCTCAAAGCAGGCGACGTCGTCAGGGTGGGGCGCTTCCCGTGGGTGGCGCCGCGAACCGACGGACGCTCGCTGTCCTTGAGTTCGCAGGCCGTGCCCGGTCGCACGCCGACGAGATTGACGTGGCTCAGCCCGCAGGCGCCCAATGGCTCGCCGGTGCCGGCCGAAGTCGTCGCCACGCGCCTCGACTATCTGCGTGAACGAGTCAGTGGTGTCGAACTGTGTGGTCTGCCCGACCCGATTGAGCGTCTCCCCGAGTTGCTCGAAGCCACGGTGGTCGGCGGCAGTTCGATCATCCATGGCGACCTGAATCTCGAGAACGCGTTGGTTGGCCCGGCCGGCCTGGTGTGGCTGATCGACTTTTCAGAAACGCGCGAGGGCCACGTCCTCTACGACTTCGCCCGGCTCGGCGCCGAGTTGATCGGCCACGTTCTTGCGCCGCGCGCCGGTGACCCCACCGTGTTCCTCGACGCCTGGCGCCGTGACCAGCAGGACCCGGCCACCCTGGCCGGCACCGTCTTCGCCATCCCGCGCCGGCTGCGTTCCGACGCGCAGGCGGCCACGGAGTTCGAGTTGTGTCTGACGATCGCCTGCCTCGGCGCTCTCAAGCACGACAACCTCGATTCGCTCGCGCGTGCATGCCTGTACCTCGCCGCGGCGGATCTGACCGCCCGACGCCCATGATGGATCTCGGTGGTTGAGCACAAACGAGCCGGGTGCGTTCCCGGCTCGTCGTGTGTCGCGTTGCCTCAGGCCATGCGGGGCGCGCCGGTGACTCTCAACGTGCGCACCATCAGGCCGACGGCCACAAGGGCCAGCGTGTTGAACGACGCGCTGAACGCGATGAACGCGCCGAGCCCCATCAGGCCCTGGACGTATTGCACGATCCCCATCGCGGCCAACTGCACGTTCAACAGCACCGAGAAGATCAGCAGAACGCTGGCCGCGGCGTCACCGAAAGGTGAGCGGCGGAAAAGCAGCACGGCCGTAGTGACCATGATCGGCGTGAGCAACCCCATGTCGACCACATACGTGATGACCGTGGTGTAATGCGCGAGCACCGGTGGAGTCTGGCCCGTGGCCAACGCCGGACCCAGGTCCATGCCCGCCCACAGGATCCAGAAGGCCACGCCGACGACCATGAAGTACACGCCGATCCACCGCCGTGGGAACGTCTCCGTGAAACGAGAGGCCAGCGTCGTCCGATCGAGGCCCGTCAGCGCCAGGAGCAGGGCGACAAGGCTGAGCGCCAGCAACGCGATGTACACCAGCAAAAGCGGGTTATAAGCAGCGCCGAAGGCCAGAGACAGGTAGTCGTAGAGGATGTAGGCGAGCGCGCCCGCAAGCAGAAGTCCACCTCGGAACGAACCACGTCGATAAAGGACGATGCCCAGGGCCAGGGCCGGTAGCCCGACCAGGAGCACGGTCCAGTCCTGAGTCACAAAACCGGCTGCCATCAATGGCGTGTCGTGCCGGTACAGGCCACGGCCTTCCAGGATGATCGTTTCGCCCGATGCACTGATGGCCGTCTTCGCCTCGTGGTTACCGGAGCCAAAAGCGCCGAACGATGCGGCACGAGCGGCCAGGAGAAAGATGAGCGTGGCCAGGATGACCAACGTGTTTGAGTGTTTCATAGGAGTCATGGCTTGTTCTTCAGGCCCTGACGGCCTCGAACAACGCCGGGAGCCCCTCCGCCCAGCGCGCGATCGTCGGCCAATCTCGGTAGTCGCCCGGCTCGAGCCCCATGTTCTTCTTGACGGCCTCGACCATCAGACGATCGAGAAGCGGCAGCTTTTTCACATCGATCGCGCCGGCGAAGTAGGCCTCGGCGACGGGTGCGAGGAGTTGCCGCACGGGTGTGGTGTAAGCCTCGCGGGCCGCGACGTCGGCCGGGGAGTCGCCCAGGTTGTTCAGGTGACAGGAGAACAACCCAACGGGAACCCTCGAAAGGGCTTCCCGGTGGCGTCGCACGAACGACATCGCCTCCGGCAACCAGGCGCCCATGCGAACGGCGCTGCCCAACAAGACCGCGTCGAAACCGACGATCCCGGTCGTGTCCTTCATCGACGAGATGCTTGCGTTCTGCCCGAGGGCGCGAAGTGATCGGCCGAGGGCCTGGGCGACCTCGGCGGTCGACCCGGTGCGTGTGGCGTAGGTGATGAGTATGGAGGCTGCCATAGTAGATCCGGTATAGAACAGAGTTGACAACGACCGATCCACAATAGCAGCGGCCGCCCCATCACGCCCTATCCGGTTGGCCAGTTCCTCGGAACGCAAACGTCATGCGGAGGCTGGTCGAATCGCTGCTTGAACGCATCCACCAGACATCCCTGAAGGCAGGCTGGGGACCCGGCCCGCAGGTGTCCGCCGGGCTCAGCGCGTCGCCCAGATCAGGCCGCGCTCCACGATCGTGCGGGCTTCAGGCACGTCGAAATCGCTGGCCACGTGCCCGACGGTGGCGTGGAAGATCTTGCCGGCGCCCCAGCGGCGCTTCCACACAGCCGGCATGACGACGCCGTCGATCCAGGGTGCGTGCGCGCCCGAAAAGGTCGTGGTGGCCAGCACCGTGTTGCTCGGGTCCACATGCATGTAGTACTGTTCCGAATGCATGTGGAAGTCGGGGATGCCGGCCGTGATCGGATCGTCGTGGTCTGTGATGTGGATGTCGTAATCGATGATGCCGCCGGGGTGCGCCACCCATTGTCCACCGACCATGAACTGATACTCTGTGTTGTTGCGAAAGGCATCCGACATGCCGCCGTGCCAGCCCGCAAAGCCGACGCCTGAGCGCACGGCCTCAAGCAGGCCGCGTTCCTGGTCGGATGTGATCGTCCCCATGGTCCACACCTGCACGATGAGATCCGGCGCCTGCATACGGGCCGCATCGAGGTAGACGTCGAGCGTGTCGACGCACTCGACGACGAACCCGGCCTCGCGCAGCCGCGGCACAAAGATCTCCGCGCACTGCTGCGGTTGATGCCCATCCCATCCGCCCAACACGAACATCGCTGATTTGGTCATCGGTGAGCTCCTGAGCGCCAGTATAGCGTGAGGCAACGCGTCAACACTCTGTCAACGCGTCGTCACGGCTGCCGTCTGGTATGGCCATACGCTGACCCCAACGCCGCATTCATGTTCGGAGGAGACACCATGAACAGAAAAACACTTCTACTCGCTGTCGCAAGTGGGTTTGCGCTCACTCTGGCGGCCTGCGCGCAGGCGGCCCGACCGTCGGGCTCGGGCGTGGCACCGGCGGCCACCGCGGCGCCGACCATGGTCGCCGAGCCGACGGGCAACAGCGGCCTCGCGGCTCTGGTGCCGCCGGCCGCCGATCGAATGGTCATCAAAGACGCGACGCTGACCCTCGAGGTCACATCTTTGGCGACGTCGGTGTCCACGATCTCGCAGCTGGCCGCCGATCAGGGCGGCTACGTCCTCGAGTCGAGCACCAGCGGCTTCGATGCCAGCCAGACGGCCAGCCTGCGCCTGGCCGTCCCGGCCGACAAGTTCGAGGCCACGCTCGAGCGCCTGCGCCAGCTCTCCAGCCGCGTGATCTCGGAGCAGGCATCCGGCCAGGACGTCAGTGCCGACTACGTCGACCTGCAGACGCGGCTGACGAACCTGGAAGCCACCTCGGCCCGGGTCCGCGAGTTCCTGGCGGAGGCCACGACCGTTGAAGAAAGCCTCAAGGTCAATGGTGAGCTGTCGCGCCTCGAAGGCGAAATCGCCCAGATCAAGGGCCAAATGAAGTACTACGAAGGCCGGGCGGCCTTCAGCACGATCGGCGTCGCTCTCACTCAGGTGTCCGCCGCCCCGACGCCTGAGCCAACGGCCGCCTGGGATCCGGGCAAGGCGCTGACCCGCGCGACTGACAACGCCGGTCGTCTCTCGCAGGGCCTGTACGACGCCTTTGTCTACATCGTCATCGGCTTCGCGCCGCTCTGGGCACCGGGCCTGGCCATCGTCTTCGGCCTCGTCTGGCTCGGCAAGCGCGGATCGCGCCAAAAGAGCGTCGAGCGGAAGGCGTAGTTCGAGGGGCGAAGGGCGAAGGGCGAGGGGCGAGGAGCGAAGACAATGCTGCGTCTGATCGCGGCAGCGTCTTCGCCCCTCGCCCCTCGCCCCTCGCCCTTCGCCTCTCGCTTCTCGAAAACCCTCCTCGGGAACCCCATCCTCTCCGTCGTCGTCAACGGACTGTCAACCGTGGGTCAATGCGCCACGCCGGGCGCGACATAGACTGTGGCCAGTTCTGAGGCAAGCACGGAGGAGCACATGAAGACCAAAGTCACTCTGATCCTGAGCTTCCTGATCGTTGTGATTGCTCTCGGCTTGGTTTACCAGGGCCAGATCGATGGCCTGACGGGAACCCCTTCGGCCCGGGCCAACACCGAGCATACCTGGACCTTCCCGACGCCGGCCGCTGGCCGCAACGCCGAGATCGTGATCGAGGTCAAAGACCTGGCCGTGACCGTGCCACAGGTGCGCAACATCGTCGGGGCCAGCGGGGGCCAGGTTGTGCAATCGGATCTGCGTGACGGCTCCAGCCAGCTGCTCCTGACGATCCCGTCCACCCAGTTCGACGCCGTGTTCACTCAACTGCATGCCCTTACCGGGACCGTCACGCACGAGGCCGTGACGCCGCCGGCCACCCTGCAGGATCTGGCGACGGTGCAGGCGCAGATCGACGTTCTGGCCGCGACCGACGGCAAGTTGCGCCAGTTCCTGGCCGACGCCAAGACGCCGGAAGCAGTACTCAAGCTTGAGTCCCAGCTCCTCGTCGTCCAGCAGGAACTGACCACGCTCCGTTCGCACCTGGCTCAGCAGCAACTGCTCGCCAGCACGGTCACCGTCACCGTGACCCTTCAAGAAGCTGTGGCGCCGATCCCGGTCGGCGCGCCGCTCAAGTCGGGTCTTGAGACTGCCACATTCCTGGTCATGATCGTCGCCGGCCTGTTGGCGATCGGTGTGGCGATCCTCTTCGGTCGACTGGCCGCGCTGCGCACGGCCTGAGCCGCCGAACAGCCTGACGAACTCGCCGAGGCGGGCTCGAGGATACGACCTCGAGCCCGCCTCGCATTATTCCTGTCGACCTCGCGCGTCAACACCCTGTCAACGCCACGTCAAGAGCAGTGTTGCCGTTCCCGGTAGGCTGAGTGCAACTCGTGCGATCCACAGTGGAGGAGAACGCCATGAACACTCGTGCATTGACTCTGATGGGCCTGGCCGGCAGCCTTGTCGTAGCCGCCTGCGCTCCTTCGACCCCGCGCCCGATCGGCGGCGCCCCGCTCGTCAGCGGCAACGGCAACGCCCCGGCGCCGACGATGCAGCCGCTGCCCACCGCCGCGGCCGAGGCCACTCAGGCGCCGGCAGACCTGAATCGCGAGGTCTATTCCGGCCCAGCGGCGACGCCTGCGCCGCAGGTTCTTTCGTCAGGCAATGGCTCGACCGGCACGTTTTGGGCGACGCCTGCGCCGACCCGCCCGCCAGACATGACCTTCCAGGACGCTGGCGTCAATCCCTTCGTCGACACCTATGAGGACCATCTCTCGACCTTCGCGATCGACGTCGACACGGCCTCGTACACGCTCGCGCGCGAGTACGTGCAGGGCGGGCAGCTGCCGCCGCCCGAAGCGGTACGCGTGGAGGAGTTTGTTAACTACTTCGATCAGGGCTATCAACAGCCCAGCGGGATCGCCTTCGGGCTTTTCGCCGACGCCGCGCCGTCGCCCTACCTCAACGACGGCACAGTGATCGTGAGGTTCGGCGTGCAGGGCTACAGCGTGCCCGGTTACGCCCGCAAGCCCGCCTCGTTGACGTTCGTCGTCGACTCGTCGGGCTCGATGGCGGACGGGAACCGCATGGAGCTCGCCAAGGCGTCGCTGCGGATGCTGCTGGATCAGTTGCGCGCCGATGACACTGTGGCGATCGTGGCCTACTCGACCACGGCGTGGACGGTGCTCGAGCCGACTTCGGCGGCCAACCGCGGCGCGATCTTCTCGGCGATCGACACCCTTCAACCGCTCCAGAGCACGAACGTGGCCGATGGCCTGAACATCGGCTACCAGACGGCCAACTACACCTTCCGCAGCGATCGGATCAACCGCGTGATCCTGCTGAGCGACGGGGTCGCCAACGTCGGCGCCGTGTCGCCGGACGAGATCCTGGCTCAAGTGCGTCAATATCGCGACCTCGGCATCACGCTCACCACCGTCGGCGTCGGCATGGGCAACTACAACGACGTCCTGCTCGAACAACTCGCCAACGACGGTGACGGCAACTACATGTACATCGATGATGAAAACGAAGCTCGCTCACAGTTCGTGACCGACGTCACCGCCAACCTGCAGGTCATCGCGCGCGACGCCAAGATCCAGGTGGATTTCAACACCGACACTGTCTCGGCCTTCCGTCAGATCGGCTACGAGAACCGGGCGGTGGCGGACAGCGAGTTCCGCAACGACAGCATCGATGCCGGCGAGATCGGCGCGGGCCACACCGTGACGGCGCTGTATGCCGTTCGGCTGCGGCCGGGGGCGCAAGGTCGGCTCGCGACGCTTCAGCTGCGCTGGCAGGATCCCGACACGAACGAGATCCGCGAGATCAACGGCAACGTCAATACCTTTGATGTGGCGGCCTCGTTCGATCAGACATCGCCTCGTTATCAACTTGCGGTGTCTGTGGCTCAGTATGCCGAACTGCTGCGGCACAGCCCCTACGCGCAACCGTGGAGCTGGTCGGAGTTGAGCCGACGCGCGAGCCAGATCGCACTGTACGACGACCCGGATGTGTATGAGTTCGCCCAACTGGTTCAGAGCGCGGCGCAGTTATCGGGAGCGGGGCGCTAAACGCGACGGCATCGAGTTTGGGTTCTGCTAGAGCTGGAGGTCGAGATCCTCGACCTCCAGCCATTGCGTCTCAGTGGGCGGGCACAGGCCGAAGCCGAAGCGCCCATCACGAGAAGCAATGGCGTACTGATTGTCGATCCACAACACGAACCCCAGCGGTCCTTCCGGCGGGGCGGGCGCGCGCAGGCATTCCACTCCGTCCACCCAGAAGGCGGCTTCGTAGGGTGTCCATTGGAGGCGATAGTGGTGCCAGTCGCTGAGCGCCACAGCCTCGAGCAGGCGCTCGTGGGCGCGAGCGTACCGCCGGGCGAGGCGCATCACCGGTCCGCCGAGACCCGGGACGCGCGTCAGGGCGATGGCACCCGCCGCCGCCGGGGCCAGAAGCCAGGCGGGCCAGCGCCCGGCGTTGAGCGTGGCAGCTTTCCAGCCGTGGCCCGGCACGTTTTCGGCCAGCGCCATGTCGGCGGGAGGCGACGCGTAGAAGAACCAGGCGGCGCTCGGCGCGGCCAGAACGCCTCCCGAAAGCGTGAACGGGTCGTTCCAGAAACCGAATCCCAGTGTGCCCGAAGGCCTATCGTGCGAGGCTCGCGCCCGCAGCGAAAAACCGGCCGGGGCGCGGCTGGGCAGCCGACTGCGCGGCATGCCCTTGTAGTTGTCGAGTTGCGCATCGGCGTAGGCGCGCCCTGGCTCGATCGTGAGCCGGACGCGCTGCCCGGTGTCAACAGGCTCAACCTTGCCCGAGCCGATCTCCGACGTGTGCAGTTGGCTCATCGCTCCCACGGCATATCCTCCAGACACGATTGTATCGGTTGCGCGGATGAGGCACGTTGATCGCGGGTCGTGTCGACTCAAGGTCGTTCGGCGCCAACTGGGGGCCACGAACACGGCGAGAGGGCTGCGGATTCTGTAGCCCAAATGTTTCATCTAAGGTCAGACATGTTATAATCGCTTTTTCTGGGAGAGAACCCACCCGTGCGGATCATCTGCGCTCTTCAGCGAGCGCAATAGGGAGTTACCCGAAGGCCCATGGAGATCACGTGGTACGGCCTGTCTTGTTTTCGGCTTGTCGAAAAGGGCATGGCCGCCGTCGTCACCGACCCCTATGATGCCGCCATCGGCTACCGTCAGCCGGATCTGCAGGCTGACGTCGTGACCATCAGCCATGCGGCGCCCGGGCACAGCAACGTCGCCGCCATCCGGGATGTGAGGTACGCGATCCGCGGGCCTGGCGAGTACGAGATCGGCGGCGTGTTCGTGACGGGCGTGATGCCCGACGGCGAGCGCACGCGCGATATCGGCAACACGATATATGTGTTCGACTTCGGCGGGTTGACTGTCGCCCACCTCGGCGACCTGGCGCAGGTGCCGACGCAGACCCAGATTGAGACGCTCGGCGCCGTCGACATCGTCCTCGTCCCAGTGGGTGGTGGGGCGGGCCTCAACGCCACTCAAGCCGCCGAGATCGTGTCGCTGATCGAGCCCTCGATCATCGTGCCCATGCACTACCAGACCGACTCGATCGCCCTCAAGCTCGAGCCGGTCTCCAAATTCCTCAAGCAGATGGGGCTTGAGGCGCCGCCGCCTGAAGCGACGTTGAAAATCACCAAGAGCGGGCTTCCGAGCGAGTCGAAAGTCGTCCTCCTCGAGCCGCGTTTCGCGCTATCATAGGCCTCGATATGGTCAAGATCCTGATGACCTGGGACATCAAGCCCGGGCGTGAACAAGAGTACTTCGAATTCATGGTGCGCGAGTGGGTGCCCGGTATTCAGCGGCTCGGCATCGAGCCGACGGACGCCTGGTACACCCAGCACGGCAATTCGCCCCAGATTCTGTCGGGCGGGACGGCCCGCGACCTCGGGGCGATGCGCAAGATCCTGGCGACCGACGACTGGCACAGCCTCAAGGAGCAGTTGCTCGGCTTCGTCGACAACTACCAGGAGCGTCTGGTGCGCGCGCGCAGCGGGTTCCAGATGCTCTAGTCCCACGGGACGTCGCACAAATAAAACGAGCGCGCGCCAGAACAGTCTGGCGCGCGCTCGTTTTGCGTCTTGGCGGGACGTCGTCAGTCGGACGACGTGTCGGTCTTCGTCTTTTCGGATTTTTCAGCGGGCTTGGCCTCAGTGGCCTTGGTCTCGGTGGTATCGCTCTTTTTCTTCGTAGACACGGTGCTCGACTTGTTCGAGCCCTTGCTGTCGTTGATATACCAGCCCGAGCCTTTGAAGACGACAGCCGAGGCCTGGGGCACGCGATTGACCTTGCCCTTGCATTCAGGACAACGGGTCAACGGCTTGTCGGTGAACTTCTGAATGCGATCGAAGGTCACTCCACAGTTGCTGCAGCGATACGTGTACGTGGGCATTACCGAACTCTCCTACAATCTCCCAAGCAGGAGATTATAGCATCTTCAATACTCGATCCGGCGTTAGACGAACGTAAGCGAGCGCTTCGTATAGAGAATGGGCCTCGCACACCTCACACCGGCGCCGTCGGCGGCCGCCCTCAATCGAGGGGAAGTGTGAAATAGAAGGCGCTGCCGCCTTCAGGCCGATTGGCGACCCAGATCCGGCCGCCGTGGGCCTCGACGGTCAATTTGCAGAACGACAGCCCCAGCCCAGACCCAGTCCGGCTGCCTTTGCGGCCGGCGACCTGCACCCAACGGTCGAAGACCCGGCCCAGGTACTCCTCAGGGATGCCAGGCCCGGTGTCGAGCACGCCGAGACGGATCTCGTTGGGCGCCAGTCCATCCAGGTTGTGGTCGGCGACGAGCGTGATCGTGCCGCCGCCCGGAGTGAATTTGAGCGCGTTGTCGACCAGGTTGCTGAGCACCCGCATGACCTTCTCGGAGTCGAGCGACACGAGCGGCAGGTTCTCGGCCACGTCGCAGGCGATCGTCAAACCCTGCTCGCGGGCCAGGGGCGTCATCTCCTCGGCGACATCGCGCGCCAGGGCCGACAGCGCCACCGGACGGCGCTGCAGCTGAAGCTCGCCGCTTTCCATCTTGGCGATGTCCAGCAAGGCGTTGACAAGGCCCAAAAGGCGATTGCAGGCGCGCAGGGCCAGGTCGATGGCCTGAAGGGCCAGCGCCGGCATGCGGTCGGCGGGTGTACGGTCGCGCACGAACATCAACCCGGTCTGGATCGCGGCCAGCGGACCGCGCAGGTCGTGCACGATCATGTTGCTGAGCGAGTCGCGCACACGTTGGAGCTCACGCTCCTCGGTGACATCGCGCAACACGATCACCCAACCGATCGCGCGATCGAGGCTGTCGAGCACCGGCGCGCCGGACCGCTCGAAGTGGCGAACGCGAGGCAGTTGGCTCGTGAACTCGACCTGCGCGAAGCTGAGCGCCAGGCCGGCCTTGATCGACCGGAGCAGATCGGTGAGTTCGTTCTGCGCCAGGCCCAGCCGTTCGCTCAGATGAAGCGCAGGGTCGTCGAGGAGCTGCGTCAGGGGCTTGTTGTACAGCCGATAGCCGCGCAACCCGATGAACTCTTCGAGGCGCGGGTTGGTCAGCAAGACTCTGCCCGTCGCATCCAGCAACAACACGCCGTCATGCGTGGCGTTGAGCACTGCCGCCAGCCTGTCGCGATCCTCGGCGATGACGTGGACGGCGCGGGCGTTCTGAATGGAGAGGCCGGCCTGGTTGGCCAGGGTTTGCGCGGCCGACAGCTCTGCGGGCGTGAAATCGCGGGCCGAGCCGAACAGCAGCCGAGCGACTCCCGACACCTGATCGCCGACGCGCATCGGCACTGTCAGCAGCGTCACCATGTGGTGATCGTGAAGCAGCAGGCGATCTGCCTCGTTCAGTCTGGGATCGTGGACGCGGGCAATCACGGGATCGCCGCCGTTGACGATGTCGCGCAGCACAGGCTGGGCCGAGAAATCGACACGCCCTCCGCGCGGCTCACTCTGCCTGAGAACGTCGTCGCTGCGATCGTAGTCGTAGATCAAGCAACGCTCGGCTTCCGTCGAGGCGCTCAGGATCGAAGCTGTGCCGCGGTAGACGGTGCGGATGTCGATCAGCGCGGCAAGACGCGAGGCGGCGTTGACCAGATCCGCATGATCTTCCACAGACATGGATTCCATCGTGCGCACGGCAGGCAGCCCCGGGGCGTGAACGGGCTCATCGCCGTGATTTGAGCGCAGCGTGGCCAACACAGCCGTCAACAGAACGACGCCCATCAGGGCCACCCATGGCCACCAGCCGGTGCCGGCCGTCGCGACAACGGCCAGGAAGATGAGACCAAATCCGGCGGTGAGGGCGACAGCGTGCAGTAACAGGCCGGGCTTCATGCGAGGTCAGGGTTTCGGCGTGGGGGTTGATTGCGGCGCTTTGGGCGTGGCGGTCGGCGGCACGGCCGTGGCCGTCGCTGTCGCGGAGCGGCGCGGCGTGGCGCTGGCGGCCTGCGTGACCGTGGCGGCACGCGTCGGAGTGGCTGACGGCGTGATCAGGTTATGCACTTCCGTCAAGCGGGCCGCGATCGTCGGCATCTGGATGGCCGACGCGATCGACTGGACTGTTTGCAGATCAGCGGCTTCTTCAGGATAGCGACGCAGCGCGCGATATGCCGTCGCGCGTGCAAGGAGCACATCAGCCTGCTGACCGCCATTGGCGGCGTACGTCAGGGCGCGCGTCAGCCAGACGACGGCGTCCACATCTTGCTGGATGCCGTGATAGGCCTGGCCGAGCCCAAAGGCGACGTCATAGGTGTCGCTGCCGCTTTCCGACGCCGCCAGGAAGTTGGAGAGCGCGCCGTTTGGAAGTTCGGATCGCAGCAAGGCCTGGCCGTTGCCGACGTAGGCGCGGATCAGGATCGGATCCGGCGTGTTTTCGCGGTCGAGCATGCTGATGGCGTGATTGAAGTCAGCTCTGGCGCGTTCGAGTTCGCCGCCGCTGAGCAGCAATTCGCCGCGTTCGACAAGCCCGGCCGGGAAGGTGGGCAGCAGTTCGATCGCGTTGTCGATGTAGCTCAAGGCGGCCGTCGGATTGCCGCGTCGACGTTCGATGATGCATTGTGCCAGCAGGGCATCGGCCTGAGGTCGGCTGCGGATGGCCATCGCGTCGGCTGCGGGGAAGAGGTCCGCGAACGAAGCCGGATCGAGCACATAGGGCACGGCGAGCCGCAGATCGGCGCGGGCCCCGACGAGATCGTCGAGCGCGATGCGGGCCCGGCCGCGGCCGAACAGGGCGAGCACTTCAGCCGGATTGAGCTTGAGCGCTTCGTTGGCGGTCTCGACGGCGTCGGTGTAGGCGCCTGCGTTGGTCAGGGCGTTGGCCAGCTGACCGAGGACGCGCGGGTCGTTCGGCGCCAGAGTCCGCGCCGTCTCAAGATCTTGTACGGCGCGATCGGCCTCGCCGTTGATCTGATAATAGTCGGCCCGCGTCAGCAACGCCGGCAGGAAGGGCGGGCTTGCCCCGATGGCCTGCTCGAGATCGTCGAGCGCCTTGCGTGTGTTCTGGCCCGCCAACGCGAACCGCACGAGCGCGCGTCCCCAATACGCCGCAGAGAATCCGGGGCTCTTGTTCAGCGCGGCGGAATAGTCGACCTCGGCTTTCTCCAGGCTGTCGGAGTTGCCGGCGGCCCGGTAGGCTTCGGCTCGATAGAAGTAAGGATACGGGCTGTCGGGATAGAGCGTGATCGCCTGTTCGGCGTTTTGAAGCACACGATCCCAGTTTCGCTCCAGATACCCGAAGCGCACGTTCTGATAGGCCTCTTCGGGTCGCGCGGATTGCTCGGTTGGAACGGCCGACGTGGGCGTCTGATTGGGCAGACACAGGTACTCGGATAGCGGCCGTGAGGCGACGATGTCGCCGGTCGGCTCGCAGCCTGCGACCAGGCCGGCGGGTGTGCCGGGCGGCGTCGGCGTGATGGTGGCGGTCGCAGTGGGTGTCGCAGTAGGAAGCGGCGTGGTGGTGATAGCCGCTGCGCTTCCACGTGGGAACAGGCCAGGGACGACGTTGACGATCAACCAGTAGCCGAGGGCCGCTGCCACTCCGACCACGACAAGCACACCGGCCACAGCTTGAATGCGTCGGCTGGCCCAGGCGCGCTGCAGTTGCGTGGCGGCCTGACGAGCCGGGGCGTTCGTGGCAAGTTCGTCGATTGTGGGGGCGGGCGGGAGGTTGGCCTGGTCTGAGGGCAAAGCCCCGAGCATGACCAGGCCGCGGCGAGCGTGGATCGAATTCGGATCGATCTGCAGCGCCTTTTGAAGGCAGTAGACCTGCTCTTTTTCGGTATCGACGGCTGAACTGAGCCAGACCCAATAGTCGGCGTTGTTCGCGTCGGTCTTGATCAGACGGGTCAAAAGGTCACGAGCGCGCCGTCGCTGGCCCGCTCGAACCGCCTGAATCGCCTCGCGAAACATCGCATCTGACATAACCAGGGCACTATAGCACAGGGCATACCAGAGGCAATCGGGATTTGGTTATGGCTCGTTGGCCTCGATGAGGCGGAGCCGCTCACTCCGCAAGCAGTTCTGCCCTGATCAGGATGCCGCGCAGCTCCTGGCGCTCATCGGCCGTGAGCGGTAGCAGCGGCAGTCGCGGGACGCCGCCGGTGTGACCCAAAAGCTCGAGCGCGGCCTTCAGCCCGGCGACACCATAGCGCGCGGTCACCGCGGTGTTGGCCGGGATCAACCGAAGCTGGACGGCTCGCGCGGAAGCCAGGTCGCCTGCGCTGAGGAAATCCATGATCGAACGGAGCGGACGTGGGGCCACGTTGGCCAGGGCCATGATCCCGCCGCACCCGCCGACGACCAGGGCAGGGAGCAGGAAGCCTGCCGAGCCGGCCAAGAGTTGAAAGCCGGGCTGGCACTCAAGGGCCATCCGCCCGAACTTGGTGATGTCGCCGCCGCTGTCCTTGAGGCCAATGATGTTGGCGTGGCGGCTCAGGGTCGCGACGGCTTCGGCCGGCAGATCCACGCCCGTGTTGGCCGGCACGCTATAGAGGATGACCGGTACCGGGCTGGCATCCGCAACGGCAGTGAAGTGCGCGACGAGCGCGGCCGTGGTCATGCGAGCTTTGAAGTAGCCGGGCGTCACCACCAGCGCGGCGTCGGCGCCTTCGGCTGCCACGGCCCGTGTGAGCTCGATCGTGCCGGCCGTCGACTCGAGCCCTGAGCCGGCGATCAGCCAGCGATCACGCGACACGACGGCCCGGGCTGTCCGCACGACGGTCAGGCGTTCCTCGAGCGTGAGCGACGTGAACTCGCCGTTCGATCCGCCCAGGACGAAACCGCGCAGGGGTTCGCCCTGCAGGCGCGCGAGCATGGCGCGCAATCCATCGAGATCAAGGGCGCCGTCGTCGGTGAAGAGCGTTGGTATGGGAGGGTAGAGGCCGGAGAGATCCATAGCCGAATGATACCTGCCGTTGCTGCGGTGACGATCAGAGTGCTGGGCGCGACCCTGAAGGCCAACCGCGGCACTCCCGTCAGCCGCGTGTTCGATCTGCGCCTGTGTTACGCGGCTGGTAGACTTTCTGGTCGACGCCCGGCGAGGCCACCCGTTCGAGGGGATGCCTGGGGCGAAGGAAGCTGAAGGACACACGATGACACGTGACGAGGCGATCAAACTGGGACGAGAGCTCGGCGAGCGATTTGCGTCGCGAGCGTCGGCCGCGGACCGGGCTGGCGAGCTGCCCGAGGACGATATCCGCGATCTCAAGCGCAGCGGCTACCTCGCCCTGAGCGTGGCGGCGACGTTTGGCGGGGCCGGGCTCGGCCTCGGCGATTGCCTGGCCGCTCAACTGGCGTTGGCCCGCGGCAGCACGTCATCGGCCCTGGTCGCCGCGATGCAACTGCACCTCTTCGGTCACGCCGAGGAGACTCGTCCGTGGCCCGCCGAGCTCCGCGAGCAATTGTCGCGGTTTGCGGTCGGTGGCGCTTTGTTGAACTCGGTGGCTAGCGAGCCCGAGCTTGGCAGCCCCTCGCGCGGCGGTTTGCCGAAAACCGAAGCGAAGCCCTCGGCGGACGGCACAGGGTGGGTGGTGAATGGCCACAAGTCGTGGACGACGGGCGGACGTTGGCTCGATCACATGCTCGTGCGATGCCGCGTCGGCGAGGACGCGGCCGTGATCTGGGTGCCCGGCGATGCTCCCGGCGTCGAATGGCGCGAGACCTGGCGGGACGCGTTGAGCCTGCGTGCCAGCGACTCGCACGATCTCCTGTTGCACGACGTGGTCGTGCCCGCCGATCATCTCGTGTCGCGCGGCTCTTCGGGGACGACGCTGCCCAATGCCTGGTTCACGCTGTTGACGGCTGCCACGTATTTGGGCGCGGCGCTGGCCGCGCACGATCGCCTGATCCGCTACGCGCAGGGCCGTGTGCCCACGGCCCTCGGCAGACCGATCGCCACGCTGCCGGGTATTCAGCGTCAGATCGGTGAGATGCAGGCGGGCCTCGATGCCGCTGTCACGTTCATGCAGTCCGCGACGGATGAATGGGATGCAACCGATCTGGGGCAACGCGCGGACGTCTATCCGCGAATTGTGGCGGCCAAGCACATCGGCGTGGAGACGGCGTTACGAGTCACCGAGACCGCGTTGCGGGTCGCGGGCGGCGCCAGCCTCTCGGCCGATCTGGAATTCGAGCGCTATTTCCGCGACGCGCGCGCCGGCCTGATGCATCCGCCGTCGGGCGACGCGGCCCTGGAACTGGTCGGCCGCGCCGCGTTGGGACGGGGTGCCTGAGCATTACTTCATGATCATCGGCAGCGCCAGCTTCTCGGAGCCGAGCACTGGCGTCATCGTCATCGTCGGGGTCGGCGTCGGCACTGTGGCCGTTGGCGACGGCGTCGGAAAGGACGCCGGCGCGTTGGGCAGGCCGATGTCGTAGATCGTCGTGCTGATCACATTGCTGGCCAGGGTGAACACGTCGCTGAAGCCGGCGTCGGCGCCTGAGGGATTCACGTCGCTGTCTTTTTGATCGTCGGCGCCCTGGTTCTTGGGCGAGATCGTGATGCCCGGCGGGAGCACGATGCGAATGCGATAGTCGCCAGGAACTGGCGCGACGACTGTGTAGTTTCCGCTGGCGTTCGTGTAGTCCGAGTCGATGAGCTGGGTCTTGGTCGAGTTCCACAGCTGGACGAGGGCGGCACCCACTCCGGCCTCACCCGCGTCCTGCACCCCGTTGGCATTGGTATCGTGCCAGACGAAGTTGCCGATGTTGATGGGCGTCGGCGTGCGGGTCGGGGTGGGGGTCCTGAAGACGATGATGCCTGCGTCGTAGATCGTCGTAGAGATCACGTTGCTCGCGAGGGTGAACACGTCGGTGAAGCCGATGTTCGTGCTGTTCGTGTTGATATCGCTGTCCAACTGATCGTCGCCGCCTGCCTGGTCTTTGACGGTGAAGGAGTCCAGGAAGCCCGGCAAGATCACACGCACACGATAGTCACCGGGCAGAGGGGCAACCACGGTGTAGTTGCCGTTGGCATTCGTGGTGGTCTGAGCGATCAGCGCCGTCTTGGTGCTGTTCCAGAGTTGCACGACCACCCCGGCGAGGCCTGGTTCGCCGGCATCTTGTCGGCCGTCCTGGTCGAGATCGTCCCAGACGAAGTTGCCGATATTGATCGGCGTGGGCGTGCGCGTCGGGGTCGGCGTCGACGTGAAGAGCGGAATGAAGGTGAATTGCGCCTCGACGTCGGCGCGTGCGGCAGGTGTCTGGGGCAGGCCAAGCCCGAGGCCGAGCAGGCCCACGCACAGAAGGCCGGTCAGGGCCCATTGAGTAGCGCGGCGTCGTGATCGGTCGGGCGTCGGTTGACGCATGGGCACCCTCCAATTGGATAGATGAGACGTACTTTATCTTATAAACGAATCGAGAGGAAGTTTATCGGGCCTTGGTCCTGTTGGCGAGGTTCGTCGAGGCTGTTACGTCAAGCGGTGTGATGAGGCGGAGGTGGAAAAACAAAACGGCCTGCCTTGAGGGCAAGCCGTTCTGCTCTGCGGACCCGACGGGATTCGAACCCGCGGTCTCGGCCTTGACAGGGCCGCGTGTTTGGCCAGCTACACCACGGGTCCAGGGCAACGAGGACGGACTATATCATAGCGATGTCCGCCCGTCAATGTGGTTCGACGGCTGGCGACCGTCAGGTGAGCCATGAGGGACTTGAACCCCCAACCAACTGATTAAGAGTCAGCTGCTCTGCCAATTGAGCTAATGGCCCGCTGTGTTGTCTGGCTCAGGACTTCAGCTTCGTGGTCAAACGACGCGCGAGGGCACCTATCCAGCCAACATCCCTGTCTCCAGGGCAAGCGCCATTATACCGAAGATGGGATTCATGTCAACGATTGTGCTGAATCTGATGATCATCTTCAGGCCTGAATTCATGCGCACCAACGCGGCCTCAATCAATGCCGGCCGACGATCAAATGGAGTCACGCAGGCTCCGGATGGGGTGGCTGCATGAGCGCCGACTCGCCAGTGGACACCACAGGCGTGCGGAAGAACATCCTGTATGATTGAGCCTAACATATAGATCGCACGACCGCCGGGTGTGCCACGATGACCTTGGCGTAACACCGGGCGCAAATGAGGGCAATGAGATGGCCGGGCATATTTTGATTGTCGAAGACCACGTGTTCTTTCGAAACGGGTTGAGACAGTTCCTTGAGGCAGAAGGATATGAGGTGACGGAGGCGGGCGATCTCGAGAGCGCTGAGACTCTCGTTGCATCTACGTCCTACGTCGGCGCGATTGTCGACATCGTCATCCCGGTGGCCGCCGGGGCGCCGCCGCGCCACAATGAAGACACGGGCCTCGAGTTCGCGGGCCGACTGAAACGAACACGGCCCGACATCGGCGTCTTGATCCTGTCGTCCCATCCTGACCGCGGCCACGTGTTCTTCGAATGGGTTCGCGACGGGCATCGTGGCATCGGCTACGTCCTCAAAGACGGCAACCCTGAAACGCTGCTGGCGGCGTTGCAGCAGGTCATCGAGGGGCGCGTCACCTTCGATCCACAGGTGCGCAGTGAGCGCCTCGTCGCGCAAGAACTGCTCGAGCGCCTGGCCGCTGACGAACGCCACTGGGTGTCGCTGGCGCTCAACAATCTGCCCGCGCTGACGGCGCGCGAGTGGGAGATCGTGCACTGGCTGAGCGCGTCCTACGACGTCCGTGCGGTGGCCGATCGGCTCGGCTTGCAGCCCAAGACCGTCGAGAACAACATCACGCAGATCTACGGGAAGCTCGGCCTGAACGTCATGGGCCAGCAGGCCTCTCATCTGCGTCCCGGCTACATCCTCACCAAGGCATGTCTGATCTACGAGCTTCAGCACGGCGCCGGAAATCTGTAAACGCCGCTCGCGATTGGCTGGTCTGGGTGATGGTTGCCCTGGCCTTGCTCGGTCTGAGTGGTCTGTTCAATCTGGCCCGCGACATCGGACAGCCGTTCGGCGGCTATCTGGCCGGCCGCAACATCAAATATCCGCGCTGGTTCGTCGACAACGTGACTCCGCCGCACTGGCCGGCGCTCCTTGTGTCGGGGCTCAA
The DNA here is from genome assembly GCA_044226485.1 of Anaerolineales bacterium. Lineage (GTDB taxonomy): Bacteria > Chloroflexota > Anaerolineae > Anaerolineales > UBA6663 > UBA6663. The sequence continues at coordinate 84,879 of JBGAGY010000003.1, read as the reverse complement.
ACGCGAGAGCCTGCTGATCGCGCTCGATGGGCGCCCGTACGGATTCGATGACCGGGCCGTGTTCGCGCGTGCCTGGGCTCAGGGTCGGCGCGAGATCAACCTGACCTACAGCGTGGCCGGGGAGGAGCGCACGATCCAGCTGTCGGTGCAGTTGTTCAACTGGCAGCAGTACATCGATAGCACGCTGCCCGAGTTGATCCTGGCAGCCAGCTTCTGGCTGCTGGCTGTCGCGCTGTATCGCTCGCGGCCTGATGACCCCGTCAACCGCACGACAGCCGTGTTCTTCGTCTCGCTCGGCGCCTTCCGATTGATGGCGTGGCCTTCGCTCTTCCGCGACGGTGACGGCATCGCCCGCCTGCTCGAGTTCATCTTCGTTGGCATGCTCTGGCCTTTGTTCTCGGCATTGTGGGCGCACTTCGTTCTGCTGTTCCCGACGACGAGCCGGTGGCTCAGGCCGTGGGTGCTCGGGCTCATCTACATCAACGCGGCTTTGTTGTGCATCGGTTATGCGGTTGTGCGCTACGCCTGGTGGGCCAACGGCTGGTCGCCGATGGTGGGCGAGTTCGATGACCTCCTCTGGCGCTGGCTGGTCTACACCTTTGTCGCAGCCGTCTTGGGGCTCGTGGCGCGACTCTCCTGGATCACGCTCAGCGCGGCCACGTCCTTTCGCACCCGCCGTCAGGCTGGCGTGTTCTTGCTCGGAATGGCCGTGACGTTGATTCCGATTGGGATCTGGATCGGCTCCGCCTTCGGTCCCTCCGCCAACGGATTCTTCCTCGGGCAGCTTGACGTCCGCTACCTGTTTCTCGGCGCGCCGCTGGCGCTGGCCTTCGTCATCCTGCGCTATCGGACGTTTCGCAGTATGCATCCGCTCTTCAGGGCGGTTGTCGCTCTGGCCAGCAGCGCCTTGCTGGCCAGCATCGGCGCCTGGATCTGGTGGTCGGCGCTGCCGTTTTCGGTGCAGGCCTCAGTGGCCCCGCCGTTCGAAGCGTTCCTGCTGATGCTGCTGACGGTGATCGGGTTGTGGGCGCTTCAATCGGTGCTGGGCGATGTGTTGACCCGGGCCTTCAATCGCGACCGCGTCAGGATCGAGCAGAGCAAGGCGTTCGGCCTGGCATTGGCCGACCTCCCGGCGACGGTCGATGCCCCGCTTCATGTGGCCGAGACTCTCACTCGGGTCCTGCGGGTCGAACGCGCCGCCCTGTGGCGCCTGAAGCCCGGCGCCGGGCTCATGTTGACCAGCCTGGCCGGGACGTGGCGTTTGCCGCCGCCGGCGTCCGTGTCACGGGTCCTGGCTGCGGCCAGCGAGCCCCTGCACTTGCAGCGGCCCAACCAGAAGCTCGATGATGACGGCCTCGCCCTGGCAGCCGTGGGCCTCGAGTTGCTTCTGCCGCTCAGGACGTCGGAGGGCGCCGTCGGGCTTCTGGCGCTCGGCCCGCGACCCGACGAGGAGATCTTCGACGATCGCGATGTGGATGCCCTGCAGTTGATCGCGCAGCAGACGGCGTTGTTCATGCTGTCGGCCGAACAACTCGAGGAAGTGCATCACATGTCGCAGGCGCTCGATCAAGCTCAGGAGGTCGAGCGGTTGCGCATCGCTCACGAGCTGCACGACACCACGCAGCAGTCGCTCAATGGCCTGGCCTTCTCGCTGACGCTGATCCGCAGACGCCTGCGCCAGGATCCCGGTCAGATCGAAGGCTTGATCAACGAAAGCATCGCCGAAACACAGACCGCGATCCAGACCCTGTACCAGATCCGCTACAACCTTGACATGAGTGAGCTCGACCGTGGTCTGACGCAGCCGATCTACAACATGCTCGAACGATTCGGCAAGCGCTGGAACTGGACTGTGGCCTATGAGGCTTCTGACGAAGTCGATCAGGATTTGAACGCACCGGGGCGCGCGGCGGTGTTCAGGCTGATCCACCAGGCCCTGGAGAACGTGGCAGCGCACGCGCGGGCGACCCGGGTGTCGGTCACGTTGGCGGCGGTCGAAGGCCGGGTGACGTTCATGGTCCGCGACGATGGCGTCGGCTCTTCAGCCGAAGAGCGCCAGCGCGCGTCGAACGCCGGCCACCTGGGGCTGCGCACGATGCGCACGCGGGTCGAAAGCCTTGGCGGCGAGTTCTTCTTCGACTCAGAACTCGGTCGGGGGACGTGTGTCAGCGGCTGGCTGCCGGTCAGCGTGCCCGCCTCGACCTGAGAACGCCAAACAAATGGCAACAGAATAGGGCAGCGGAGCGTGCGATGGCGCCGCGGCGGTGTGCGGATTCGTGCGGCCAGACGACGGGCGGGAGTGGCTCAATCGACCGATAGACCGCGCCAGCCCGTGAGGTCGGTCTGCACGAAGGTCTCGGTCAGGCGGTGGATACCGTAGCGCCTGTCGCGCGCAGTTCCGCGCGTTTCCAGCAGAGAGCGGCTCCAGAGTTCGTGCACGGCGCGCCACAAGTCTGAATCGGACAGGCCACTGATGGCGGCGAGTTGTGCGGTGTCGGCACCGAGCTCGGCCACCAGCGGCATGGCGATCAACAGGGCCTGGGCTTCCGGGCTGAGCGCCTGCCACAGGCGCCAGTAGATATGCCGATACAGATCGTCCACCGAGCGAGTGCGTCGCTCGCGCAGGTCGCGCAAGAGTCCCTCGAGCGGTTGGATCGCGCTCAGCGCCACTGCCAGTTTGAGCGCCAGCGGATTCCCGCCGACGATGTCGAGGACCGCCTCGGCATCCTCGGCGTTGAGATTGGGGCCGCTGTCGGCGTCGGTCGAGCCGGCCAGGTCGACCACCAGCGCGAGACTGTCGGCGCGGCCTAATTCGCCGAGGGCGATGACGTGGCCCGGGATGCCCGGTTCCGGGCGCAATCGCGAGGTCAGCAAGAACCGGCTGGGCTGCGCCAGCGTCGGCAGTTCGGCCAGCAAAGCGGCCAGCTCGTCCGGCCGCTCCAGGTTATCGATGACGACGAGATGCGATCGGCGCTTCATGGCCTGCCGCAGCTGCGTCAACCGGGCCGAGGGCTCGGCCGGGGCTGAAGCGCCCAACACCTCTTCGCAGAGACGACCGACGACGGCCGAGAAATCGAACACGGGGCGTTCGTGCCCGCCTTCGCCCGCCACGCGGATCCAGATCATCTCGTCGAACGCCGCGTTCTCGGCCAGCTGGCGCGCCGCCGCATACGCGAGCGAGGTCTTGCCCTGGCCGCCGAGACCCGTCACGATGACGGCATCCGTCGTGGCCGGTGCCTCGAGCAGGGCGGCAACCCGATCGACCTGGTCGTCGACGCCGAAGAGCGTTCGATAAGGCGCGGGCGGCAGACGCTCCAGAAGTCGGCGAGCGTTCACCTCGAGGGCAGCGCGTTCGCGCCCGATCAGGATGTCGGCCAGGCGTCGGATGGCGGCGGCTTGCTGCCGATTCAGCTGATCCAGGCTGATGTCGAGCTCCTGGGCGACTTCCTTGCCCAATCTCTCCGACACGAAGCGATCGCGCAGGATGCGGGAGCCGACGGGATCGATGTGATCCAGTTCGGCCAAGCCCTCGGCCAACAGGTCGTTGCTCAATCGGCGTTTCTGCGACGCTGTGAGAGGTTCGTGATGTGAGTCGAGGCGCGAGCGGATCAGCCACCAGTGGTTGAGGTAGGAGGCGGGATCGTCGATGACTTCATGCCAGGCGCGCAATGCTCGCTGGATCTGCGTCTGACGGTCGGCGGTCTCGTCTGGTGGCCTCACGGCACGTCTCCCACGAGGAACCCGGGCGATGTCGCCGGGGCCTGGCGGCGAGGACTATAGCATGGACGCACTCCCAGTGACTAGAGGCTTTTAACGTCCAAGCTTGTGTTTCACCCCCATATCGTTCATCGAGCGACCTTGTCTGAATTGCCCCCCGTATCGGCTTCGATCGCACAAATTCGCACAGGCTCGCCAGGCAGCGCAGGGGAGGCGCCACTACGCTTTGGCGCGAAGCCCCTCATCGACTCGGGGGATGAACCACCGACCCGGCCAGGGGGATAGCCGCCGTGTAGCCAGAAGAGGAAGGCCGAGATGCGCGTGATGATCGCGGATGCGGACGTATATGAACGGCTGGGTTTGCGCTCCGCTCTGGAAGCTGCCGGCCACGAAGTTCACGAAGCGCCTGATGAGGCGTCGGCTCTTGAACTTGCTGGCCGGGTGGACGTTGATGCCGCGATCATCGACATCTCCATCCCGCCAGATGACGCCGACGATGCCTGGGTTCGAAACACGCTTGGCGTCAGCCTCGCACACCAGTTGAAGGCTCAGCGTCCTCATCTGGGCATCGTGCTGTATTCGGCATACGAGCACCACCTCGACGAGTTCCTGGCGTTGCTCTCCAACGGCCTGCGCGGTGTGGCCTACTGCCTCAAAGGCCGTCGACAAGCCAGCCTGATCGAGACGCTCGGCCAGGTGGTCGCCGGCCGAGTCGAGATCGATCCAGAAGTGCACACCCGCACGCAGACTCTGGCCAACGAACTGCGCCTGCGTCTCTCTCCGGCCGAGCGGCCCTGGGTGGAGCGGGCGGTGGCGGCGCTGCCCAGGCTGACGTCTCAGGAAGCGCGGGCAGCCATGCTGCTGGCGGCCTCGTGCTCGCCCGAAGGTGTCGCGCGGCGGCTGTCGCTGCAGCGCGCTGATAACCTGATCTGCCGTGTGTACGCCAAACTGGGTCTCGACACGTTGCCGCAGGAAAGCCCGGAGCTGCGGCAGGTCTCGCTTGTGATCAAGGCCTGCCACATCCACATGCTTCAGGGCCGCGAGATCTAGATCCTCGCCGCAGCCCACGGCGACGGGCGGGCGGCGCTGGCGGATCCGGCAGCGAACTGGCCAGGTTGGGTCAGGCTGTGCGGAAAACTGCCTTGCCGGATCGCAGGGTCCGCCCTAAACTTCTCCGAATGAAGCACACATCCCTTTGGGTGCTCTGCCTGGGCCTGGCAGCGGCGTCCTGCAACACCGTCACGGACACGCCCGCACTTCCGACTGTCGCGCCGACCCTGGCGGAGCCGACGGACGTGCCGGCCACGCCCGCGGCCGCGCCGACGAACACACTTGAGCCCGCCATCGAGGCCACGGCCTTCGCGGCCGCGGTGCTCAGTGCGCCGCCTGAACTCGTCGAAACCTCAGCCGCGCCAGACGGGAAGGCGAGCGCCGAACTGTGGACGGCGGCCTGCGGCGTCGTGCCGGGGTTCGAAGCCTACGGCCCTGTCGGCCACGACGAGATCCGATGGCGCGCGACGAGCGACGCTGAGCCGATCCTGATCGCGCAGCAGATCCGCGTCTGTCAGGGCCTGGGAGCGTTTGGGCTCCGCGTTCTGCAGTGGAGCGCGGACAGTCGTTACGTGTTCTACACGGACGCCGCTCAAGGTTCGCCGGACGGCGGTGGCTGCCCGTGGTTTGGCCGAGTGTTGCGCTGGGACACTGTGGAGCGCGCGGCGGTCTCGTTGGGCAACGGCGCGACCTCGCCCGACGGCAACTGGGTGGCGGGCGTCGACAGAACGGACATCACGATTTGGAGCTGGAACTCCGACACAGTCAAACGCGGCGCCGTCCTGCAGAACGGTTGGCCGATCAGCGCGATCGGCTGGGCGCCGGATGGAAAGCGCGTCCTCTTCGTGCAGTCTGAAGGCAACTGCGGAATAGGCGGCGCGAGCGTCATCGGCCTGTTCAACGTGGAAACCAATCAGGTGAAGGAACTGCTCCGTACGCAGGATCCCGCGCTCTTGACCTTCCGCTTCGAGAGCATCGATGAACTGACTTTCTTCGGCACCAGCCCGGATCCACATCGGTTTCGACTGACTGAAGACTCCCTCGTGGCGCTTCAGTAACGTCGTTCACGACCCGAACACGGTCTGACGGTGGCGCAATCGCGCGACTTGATCCCGCGAAGCGAGCCCGATTTGTCCCCTTTGAGGGACGGGGTCAGGACGGCGACTGCATTACAATCGACGTCTGTGTGAGGGACTTCCTCGCGGAGCATTCAAACCACTACTCTTATGACATCGAAAACGGCTGACACAAAAAAGCGCCTCCGGCTGGTGCTGGTGGGCGCTGGCGGCATGATGCGTCACCACATCACGAACCTGCTGCAGATGCAGGATCGCCTCGACGTCGTAGGCATCGCTGAGCCCGATGAACACCAGGCGCGCCTCTCGCGCAAGCGGTTTCTTAATGCCGGCGTCAAGGCCCCGAGGCGCTGGGCAAGCCTGCCAGAGATGTTCGCTCGCGTCGAGGCCGACGCGGCGTTTATCGCGTCGCCGCATGTCTATCATTACGATCAGACTGTGGCGTGCATGGAGGCCGGGCTCGATGTATTGCTCGAGAAGCCCATGGTCATGAACGCCGTCGAGGCTCGCAACCTGATTGCCGAGCGCGATCGGTTGAAGCGTCTTCTCGTCGTTGCTTTTCCGGGCAGCCTGGCGCCGTCGATCCGGATGGCGTCTGGTTGGTTGCGATCTGGCGAGCTTGGCGCGATCACGGGCATCGCGGGCGTGGCGTATCAATCGTGGGGGCCAGGCACCGTCGGCACGTGGCGGCAGGATCCGGCCATCTCGGGCGGAGGCTTCCTGTTTGACACGGGGGCGCACCTGCTCAACACGGTCTGTGATCTGGCGGGCGAGGATTTCGCCGAGGTCTCGGCATCGCTTTCGAACGATCAGTTTCCCGTCGAGGTGCGTGGCGCGGTTCAGGGAAAACTCAAATCGGGCGCGCTTGTCTCGCTGCATGCTGCCGGCGTGTGCCCGCCCGGCGTCATCGGCTCGCAGATCGACGTCTTCGCCGAGAAGGCCATGATCCGCACCGGTATCTGGGGCGAGCGGCTAGAGGTCTGGCGCGAGCAAGGCCAGGGGCTGCGGCGCGTTCGTGTGCCGCGCTCGCTCGGCGTGGTGGACACTTTTCTGGCGGTGCGCGCGGGCAAGCTCGAGAACCCGTGCCCGCCGGAAGTCGGACTGCGCATGGCCGGCCTGTACGATGCCATCGTGGCGTCAGCGCGCCGCGGTGGCGCGCCTGTGAAACTGAAAGTCACGGGGCAACGAACGCCCCGATTTTGATTGGAGGGAGACAGCATGAGCACGGAGTTGAAGGTAACGGTCTGGAATGAAGGTCGCCACGAAAAGAATCATCCCGATATTGCCAAGGTATATCCGGATGGCCTACACACCGCGATCGCTGAAGGTCTGCGCGCATTCGGCCTGAACCAGGTTCGCACGGCGACGCTCGACGAGCCCGAGCACGGGCTGACAGAGGCGGTGTTGGCGGACACCGACGTCCTGCTTTGGTGGGGCCACATGGCGCACGGCGACGTGTCTGACGCCGTCGTCGATCGCGTCTACGCCCGCGTGATGGATGGGATGGGGCTCGTGGTGCTGCACTCGGGCCACTTTTCGAAGATCTTCAAGCGCCTGATGGGCACAAGTTGCGACCTGAAGTGGCGCGAGCACGAACACGAGAACGAGCGCCTGTGGGTCGTGGCCCCGGCGCATCCCATCGCCGCCGGCTTGCCGCAGTGGATCGATCTCGACCATGAAGAGATGTACGGCGAGCACTTCGACATCCCCGCCCCTGATGAGCTGGTGTTGGTCAGCTGGTTCAAAGGCGGCGAGGTCTTCCGCAGTGGCTGCACGTGGCAGCGCGGGCGCGGGCGCGTCTTCTACTTCCGCCCCGGTCACGAAGCCTTCCGCACCTACTACAACGAGCAGGTCCGACACGTCATCGCCAACGGCGTCAGGTGGGCTGCGCCCGCGAACGCGGCCAAGCCCTTCTACGGCAACTTCAAGCCGCTCGAAAAGCTGGGCTGAGCGCCAGCCGTTCCTGTGATATCGAAACCGGGTGGATCTGGCCAGTGAGGCTAGATCCGCCCGGTTGCTATTTCCGAACGAACACGTCTGATCAGGTTGGGGCGCCTGGCGAGGAGCGAAGCACATCCTATAGCAAGACCCACTGATCGTTTCCTGCAGTCGCACGCGCGGTCTGGCCTCGGGGCACTGGCGCATGGCACCTTGAGGCGCGCTGATGCTCGGGCGCCGACATGATCTGTGAGCACTCGCTGACGGTGGTCGAGCGCCACGCGGCAAGCATCGTCCGCCGTCGCCATTGGGTCATCCGCGCCCGTCCTGGCCGGCAGGCCGTCGAGGCAGCCCCGGATGGCTGGCGAAACTCTATCCAGACATTTGATGTGCGGCGCCTGCTGCGCAACGGCCTGGCCCGTCGCGCTCGTAGAGCTGGGCCCGTGGTGGCGAGGGAGGCGGGCCGCAATCAGGCCGGTCCGGGCGGCACCCCCGCCACGCCAGATTGTCCGAGGGTGATGCGCTCCTCTGTGGTGGGTGGCCGGCGGCCAAACAACACAGACCAGCGCGCTATCGGGTTTCCAGCTGACGAGTGAGCTCGTCCACTTGCTCCATCGTTTGGCAAAGCGTCTGCAAGGGTGGCGCTCCGTAACTCCTCCCGGCGGTCGTCGACGTGTTACGCGACAGATGCCGGGCCGTGACTTTGGAGGCCGGTGACACGTGGTCAGGGTGATGGTGATGGCCGTGATCCTGGCTGCTGGCGTTGAGCGACTGGCGCCGCGCGCCAACCGACGGCATGACCTTTGCTTATTGGCGCGCCCGGCGGGACTCGAACCCACAACCAACAGCTTAGAAGGCTGCTGCTCTATCCGTTTGAGCTACGGGCGCATTTCAGGGAGAGATTATACGCCGAGCGCCTGCCAAGCATCGCACACCGGCCCCAACGGTCGCAGGCGGTCCGGTTCGTCATAATGATGGCGCCGGGCCGGATCGCGCCGTACCGGAAGGGCAGGCACATGACGATCGACATCCTCCTCCGTCGCGCGGCTCCGCGCGTGCTGCTGGCGCTGACGACGGCGTCGCTGGCGGGCTGTTCAAGTTTCAACCAGGCGCTGTCACAGATTCAGACGCTGGCGAATGCGGTCGCCACACCCACGGCGGCTGTGGCCACGGAGCCCGTGGTCGTGCCAACCGCGACGCTCGAACCGCCGACGCCAACCCCGGCGCCGAACCTGCGCGTCTCCTTCGCGCTCGTCAGAGGCGCTGACGGTCAACTCAGCTGGGCTGAACTTCCCGTCAAACCCGATCGTGTCCCCGGCACCGGACTCCGCCCGGCCGGCGGCACCTTCCTCGACATCGCTTACGCCGTGACGGGAACGTCACCGGCCGCGGCCGTGCGCTTCGACGGCAGCGGCGCTCAACCTCTGGCGTTCGCCAGCCCGAGCCACACGCTCGTCATCGAGCCGACGGGGCCGGACATCGTCGGCCGCCTGGCCTGGACCGGGCTCGCAGCCGATGGCGCCACGCGCGCCCTGTTCTTCGCCAGCGCCGACGGCTCAGGGCTGACTCAATTGCTGGGCTCGGCCACGCCCGTCGAGGTCGCCGGATGGTCGGCGGATGGCGCCGGGCTGTATTACTCCGAGGAGCCCGTGGAGGCCCCAGTGGAACAGATCTACGTCGGCGCCTCGAGCCTGTATCGCTTCGACATCGCCACGAGCCGCGTCGACGCGCTCGTGCCGGCTGACCCGGGGCGGGTCGCTTGCATCGACGATCTCGCGCCCGATGCGAAGAGCGTCGTCGAACACTGCGGCACCGTCAAGGAACTGATCATTCGGTATCTTGGGGGCCCGACCACCACGATCCAGGCGCCGCCGACGATCAAGGGCGATGCCGTGATCGGAAGCTCGCGCTTCAGCCTCGACGGCCGACGGATCGCCTTTGCGCTGACGAGCGTGGGTCTCGCTGAGGCGGTCAGTTGGGTCGCCGTGTCGGACGGGCTCGGCGGAGGTGCCACAGAACTGCTGCAAAGTCAGCCGAACGAACAGTACAGCGTGGTCGCCTGGCTCGGAGCTTCGGACCTGCTGATCCAGGTGCATCAGATCGCCTGCACCGAGACCTGCGACTCTCTGTACGCGCTCAACCTCGACAACGGCAATCGCGTCAAGTTCGCGGATGGCACGTTCGTGGTCTTCTCGGCTGCGCGGCCGGATTGACCTCGGCCTGAGGTGTACGCCTCGGCGCTTGCGTTTCCAGTGCTGACCGATGATCAGTCGTAGATCGGGCGCAGGCCCTTGTACACGACTTTGCCGCCCAGCGTTCGCAGAATGGTCTGCGCCGGGCGGTTGAGTTGAACCGAGAGTTCATTGGGCGTCATCGGGCGATTGCCGTTTGCCAGGAGCAGATGGAACACGGCGTCGACCATCGACGTGTGCTCGGTGATGAACTCGTTCGTCGGCCGCACCTGCTCGCGGAGCAGATACTGGGCTTTATCGACGAGCGTGACTTCGGCGGTCTCGGCATCGACGAGGTCGATCTTCTCGTGCGATTGAGCCGAGGCGAAAGCGTGAGCGGCCTCGGGCCTGAGATGGCGAGCGACATCCACACGGAAGTCGCGACCCTCGCGCTCCCACCATTCGAAGTCGATGTGAAAGTGGCTTTCGACGCCGGGCTTGGAGATCAGGCGATTAAGTGTCATCCGGTCACCGTCAGTTGCTGTACTGGCTCGAGTCGAAACGCCAGTAGGCGTCGCCGACGTGGGTGTAATAAGGTTGCTTCACCAACTCGGCGAAGATCGGGGCTGGCGCGCAGCGCCGGGCGACGTTCACGGCCGCATACAGCGACCGGGCATGGACCGCGCTCTGCGGGTTCAGCTTGGCAAGTTCGCGGAACACGTCGGCCACGAGGCGATCAAAGGGCACGTTGGCAAGTTTGCGCCAGAGATCGTCGACGATCGATTGTTGATCCACGGCGACCACCATCAACTCGTCGAAATTGACGCTCAGTTGCTTCTTCTGCATGCTGAAGGCCAGGCGCCCCTCGGTCGTCGGGGCGGCGGTGCGCACCCACTCGCGGGTCGGGCGGCGCCGGCTGGCCGTGATCACGATCTCGTCGGCGCGCTCGCCGCGGCGGATGTTGAGCAGCCCGCCGACGGGCATATCGAGCCTGTCGTACCATTCGCCGAGGCCGACGACGTAGCGCCCGGGTCGCGCCACCCAGCCGCCGAAGCGCTCGCCGGTGGTCCCGTCGACGAATGTGAAGCGCACCCGTTCGGTCACCTGCGCGGTTGGAAACAGACTGGCCAGCCGCGGGGTGAGCGGCAACGTGCCGGAGCGGCGGTGCGGGAACGTCAGGCTCACCTGGATGTCATTGGAGGCCGGCAGCTCCGCAGGGTCCGCATCCCATTCATCTTCGATCTCGCGCGCGAGCGCCTCGAGTTCGGGAGTCAGTTCGACGTCTGTGTCGGTCACGGCGGGGACGAGCCGCTGGGGCGCGACAAGCACGGCCTCGGGCTCGAGGCGTTTCAGATACCAGAGCACCTGGCCGGCAGGTCCGACTTCATCGAAGCGATCGTCCTTGCGCAGCGCATAGTTCATCGAGAAGATCTGGAGCTGCGTATTGACCTCGGACGGAAGCCCGACCTCCTTCAGCAGCACCTCGGTTTCGAGCGGCCCACCGCCGGCCATATCGAGGACGGCTTCGGCGAGGTTGAGGTGGCCTTCATTAATGTTCGCCATCAACGGCTTGGGGAACCATCGCCCGGCGAGGCGCACGATGTCGGGGCTGGCCTTCAGCCGCTCGTCGAGCTTGGTGATGACGCCGCCGCCATAGCGGGCGAACAACTCTTCGGGCGGCGCGATCTCGGCGTCGCCGGCCTGGACCGAGCGGTGATTGAGCGCATGCTCGGCGAGGCCCGCCGCATACAGCTTCTCAGGCCGGCCATCATCGAACTCCACGGTCAAGACGTCGAAAGCGCCGACCTCGGGGTTGTTTCCCGGTCGCACGTTCTTGACGGTTCCAATCGTGTTGGAGGGCAATGAGAAAGCAAGTCGTTGGCCGACGACGTACGTGTCTTTTGGCATGTACGGCACAGCGCCGGCTTCACGTCGCTTGAGCGCTTCAGTTTCGCGCACGACTCTCTGAACAATCACGGCCTGAGCCAGTTCCGCCGTGGTCATCGGCGTTTCCGTCTCGAGCAGACGATTGTAGAGATGTTCGAGGTCGGCATCGTCGATAACGAAGCCAGAGTCCCAGTAATCAGCCTTCGGGGCAACAACGTCAGTCAATGTTCGGTCCAATCCGCAGTGATTTGCTTGGTGCGTGGCCGGCGGCACGCTCCGCCATCGCTCGATGAGGTCGAGCACGGCGAGGCCCGCTCCGCCGCAAACAGCCCTTCAATTATACTCGGAGCGGCGTGCAATTCAACACGTCTAAGGAAGTGTTATGCCACCCGAAGCGACGTGGAAGGCCGTGACGACGGCGCCCAACCACCTGATGGCCGAGATCGTGCGCGGTTCGCTCGAAGCCGCCGGCATCCCCGTGATGCTCGCCGGCGAGTCGTATGCGACCACCTATGGCCTCTCCGAGCCGGTCGACGTGATGGTCCCCGCCGAGCGACTCGCTGAAGCCGAAGCCCTGCTTGCCGAGGAATCCGAGGCCTCATCCGGCGCGGATGACGAAGCTCAGGCTGACGAAGGCGAGATGAAGGACGGCGTATAGGCGGCGAATGAAGGGTGACGAACGACGAAGGGTCATGCACCTTTCGTCGTTCGTCACCCTTCGGCGTTGAAGGGCTCAGGTCAGTCGCCCGGTATCCCCTTAAGGGAAGGTCCGCTCCGTCCACTCCAGCGGATCCACCTGGACGCCGCTGACGAACACCTCCCAGTGAAGATGCGGGCCCGTGACGCGGCCAGTGGCCCCTTGAAAGCCGATGATCTGGCCGGTCTCCACCCGCTGGCCCACGGACACCTGGAAGCTCGATTGGTGCCAGTAGCCGGTATACACACCCCAGCCATGGTCGATGATCGTCGCGTTGCCACGCACCGTCAGCGGCTCTGTCAGGACGACGATGCCGGGCGCCGGCGCCGTGATCGGCCGATCCTCCGCGCCGCTGAAATCCACGCCGCCGTGAAACGAATCGTACGGGCCGCCGTTGTACGAGCGCAGCGCGCCGAACACTGAGCGGATGATGCCGACCGACGGCAGCAGGAACGGCCCGTTCCACATGCGTTCGGGAGTTGGCGGCGCCGTGATGATCGCGCGGATCCGTTCGAACTCAGGCTTCACGATGGCGGGGTCGATCGTGGTCGGGTCGACGGTGAGCGGCGGGTCGACCACATAGCGGCCGGCCCGGATCGGAAAGGATTGGCTCACCGTCGTGGCGGCGCCGGTCGTGTCGGTGAAGGTGACGGTTAGCGGATAGAGATTGGGATCCGTGAGCCTGTACACACCGACGAGGCCATAGGCCGTCAGCGGATCCGCGGCGTCGTGGCTGATCATGATCGGCGTCTGGTTCAAGACCGCCGTGATCGACAGCGGCTCGGTGCTCGAGATCTTCAACTCGACGGTCTGGCCCTGGGCCGCCGGCGCCGGCGAAACCTCAAATGAGCGGATGACAGCCGGCAGTCCCTTGAGCGGAGCATCGCCACCCGGCACCGCCAGTCGCTGATTGGGCGTGGCGAGCCAGGGATGCGTCAGGCCGTTTTCGGCGGCCACAGCCCACGGACTGAGCCGCGCGGCGGCGGCGGCGCTGAGCCAGCCCTCGCCCGCGCGCGCTTCGACGACGCGCCCTGTGGCGAGACCGGGCCCCGCATCGGGCTGGTCGGTGAGGACTACGTTCTGCGTGATGTAGAGCCTACTCGGGTTGACGATGTGGTTGAGCCTGACGAGCGTCTCGCGCTTGAAGCCGAGCCGAGCGCTCAGACTGTCGAGGGTTTCGCCGGCCTCGAGCGGGTGAGTCGTCAGTTTGCCGGTGACGCCGTTCATGCCAGGGATCACAAGCAGGCGGCCGATCGGCAGGGCCGCCGGATCGAGCCCGGGGTTGGCGGCTGACAATTCGTCGAGCGATAGGCCGAAGGCCTGCGCGATCGACGCCATCGTGTCGCCGGACTGCACCTCGTAAACCGGCCCAGTCGCGTCCTGGCCCTGCGCGGCTGGCGCGCCGAAGGCCGAAGCCGCGACGGTCAGAACGGCCGCGCTAGAGAGCAGAACCTGTCGCAGCGTCTTCCAGAATCCAGACATCACCGATGTTCACCCTGTCCAAAAACGCCGGATCGGTTTCGAGCACATACCGAGCCGGCTCTCTGGGCGCATACGAGGGCCGCCAGGGTTTCGCGCGGACCTTGTCGACCACGCGCCCGGCGGCATTGATCCAGACCACGCCCAGATCGAAGTTGACGAAGAACATGTGGATGGCGGTCAGCATGACGCTGTCGCGATCCTCGACCAGCAAGAGCGCTTCACCAGGCCGCAGCGACTGGCGAAACTGCAGACCGCGCAGCTTGCACAGGAAGCTGGCGCACCAGGTCACATCGGGCAGGACCATCTCGCCGGTCGTTTGGGCTTTGAAGTGAACGGTGCGCATCTCAGGTCAGGGCGATGTCTGGACACAAAAAAGAGGCAACCGGGCCGAAGGGCCACGGCAGCCTCTTTGAATTCTACTCGGGATGCGTTCAGGCGCTCGGCGCCGTGCGGCGGCTGAGCACTTTCTCAATGCTTTCGATCAGGTCTTGCGGGCCGAAGGGCTTCGTGATGTAGTCGTCGACCTTGGCGATATGCAGACCAAGCACCTTGTCGATGCTCTGAGCTTTGGCCGTGACCACGATCACCGGAATCTCGCGCGTGCTCTCGTGCGCCTTGAGCTTCTGGTAGACCTCCCAGCCATCCATGTCGGGCATCATCAGGTCGAGCAGGACAATGTCGGGCTGGCTGCTCTGTACGAGCTCCAGGCCTTCGCGACCTCCCGTCGCACCCGTCACTGTGTAGCCCTTGCGGCTCAGGATGAGGCGGATCAGGTCGATCATGGCTGGTTCGTCTTCGATGCAAACCACCCGCTTGGTCTTATCCATTAATGCGCTCTCCCAGCATACTGACGACGCTGCGTGCTCAAACGTGATAGGGCCGGCAAACAGACGCGAAACAGACTATATCGTGCATGTTTCGCGTCCCCCAGGGTTATGTGTAGGCGGATCACCGATCTTTCGCCCATTTGCCATCCATCACGCGCATCTTAACGACTTTGATGCCCGGTTTGCGGCGAGTGTACCACATTCGTTCTAGTGGGCAAACCGTATTTTGTCTCAGCCTGGGCTCAGCCCGTCTCGCTGGCGGCTTTACGTCATGTCGTTTAGGATTGATCCCTGTGTTCACGCCTTCATTGTGGATCGAATGGATCAGTAGCTTCTCCACCGTCTTTCTGGGGATCTTCGTCGAGGCGGCCGCTTTCCTGATGATCGGTTCCGCTGCCTCGGGCCTTGTCGAAGTCTTCCTCAGAGCCGACGACATGTCGCGGCTGCTGCCCCGAAATCCGATCGCTGCCGCCGGCGTCGGGAGCCTGCTGGGCCTGGTCTTCCCGGTATGCGAGTGCGGGGCGGTGCCGCTGGCGCGCCGGATGGTGCGCAAGGGCTTGCCGATGTCGGCGGCGGTGTCGTTCCTGCTCGCGGCGCCGGTGTTCAACCCGATTGTCATCGCCAGCACGCTGGCGGCGTTTGGCCCGTCGCCGATCTTCTTCGGACGCATCATCCTGAGCGTGGTGATCGCGGCAGCGACGGGCGCCGTGTTTGCGGCCAACCGCAACCCGGCGGCCTTGCTGCGAGTGTCCGAGCCGATGCTCATGCGCGGCGGCCCCGTGTATCCGTCGCTCCTCGAGAACGAGAGCCTGGCGGCGCGACTGGGGCGTGTCTTCCGAGTGGCCGTCGACGAGTTCTTCGACATGGGCCGCTACCTCGTTCTTGGCGCGTTCCTGGCGGCGCTCATGCAGACGCTGGTGCCTAACTCCATCGTGTTCGCCATCGGCAGCGGGCCTGTCGTCTCGGTGCTGGTGCTGATCCTGCTCGCAGTGCTGCTCTCGGTCTGCTCGACAGTCGACGCCTTCATCGCTCTCTCGTTCGCCGGTAGCTTCACGACGGGATCGCTTCTGGCCTTTCTGGTCTTCGGGCCGATGGTCGACATCAAAAGCACGCTGCTCTATGCCGGGATCTTTAAGCGCAAGGTCGTCGCCTACATTGTGGTGCTGCCCCTGCTCATGACGATCCTGGCAGCCGTGTTCATCAATCTCAATACGACGTGGTGATATGTCTCTGAAGCACTATCGTCTGGCTCAACTCGCGCTCATGGTCGCGCTCGGCGTTTACCTGGGCGCGCGACTCTTGAGCGGCGCCATCTACTATTACATCAACGAGCGTTTCGCGGCGCTTATCGTCGCGGGTGCCGTGCTCGCCCTCAGTTTGGCGTATGGGGCGTGGGCGGGGCGTCGCCAGCCCGACGCCCTGGACATCGATCCCGATCTGCCGCTGGCGTTGAACCCGGCTGAGGCTCGCGCGCGGCGCTCACGGCTGTGGCGCGTCGGCTTCATGACGGCTCCGCTGCTTGTCGGTTTCGTGGTGCCAGCCAGGCCGCTCGGCGCCACGGCGATCGACACTCGCGGCGTGAACGTCAGCGCGCCGATCGCGGGCAGCGGCGAGGCCCAGCGACTCCAGATCTCGCCCGAACAGCGCTCGATTTTGGATTGGGTGCGCGTCGTGAACTACGCCAACGACGCCGCCGAAGTGCGCGGCCAGTCGGCCGACGTCATCGGCTTCGTGTATCACGATCAGAATCTCGGCGCCGACACCTTCATGGTCGCGCGCTTCATGGTGACGTGCTGCAGTGCCGACGCCACTGCTGTCGCGATGGCCGTGACCTGGCCCGACGCCGCCAATCTGACCGACAACACCTGGGTCCGTGTGCGCGGCACGGTTGACGTCTCAGCCTACGGTGGAAGACCGCTTCCGCTCATCAATGCCGAGAGCGTCGAACCCACCGATGAGCCCGCGCGTCCTTACATGTACCCGTGACCCCTGCGACCGTGTTGCAACGCCTTGATCGATTCGATCGCTTCGTGCTCGGCGTCATCGGCGCGCTGGCGTTGGCCATCGTGTTGGTCGTGACGCTCGGAGATCGCGTTGGCGCACAGGTGTCGCTGGCGCGTCCGGAGGCCGGAGCAGCCCTGGGCGCTCAGGGAGCCATCCGCTTGACCTTCGCCGAGGCCATGGATGCCGCGAGCGTGGAGAGCCACTTCTCCATCGAACCGCCTGTGCCCGGCGCTTTTCAGTGGAGCGACCGCGCCGTGACTTTTGTGCCGGCCAAGCCGTATGCGCGCGGCGCCACCGTCACCGTGCGGCTCGCGGCCGGCGCGTTGACGCAGACCGGGCGCCAGCTGCTGGCCGATCGGTCCTGGGCCCTCAATGTGCGCGAGCCGGCCATTGTGTATCTCTCAGCAAGCCAGGACACGCCTCGCGAGTTGTGGCGAATCGATCCGACGACTCTCGAGACGCTTCAGCTCAGCCACACCGACGGGCGCGTGTTCGACTTCGCTGCGGCTCCCGACGGCGAGACCGTGGTGTTCAGCGTGATGAACGACCAGAACGGCACCGACTTCTGGCAGGTCGACCGCGCGGGATCGGGGGCCAAGGTGCTCCTGGCGTGTGGGGCCGACCTGTGTAGCGGCGCGTCCTGGTCGGCTGACGGGACGCGTATCGCGTATAGCCGCGAGCCTTCGGGCCTCGCGCCCGGCGCGCCCAAGGGCCCGCCGCGAGTCTGGACGTTCAGCCTGGTTGACGGTCAGACGGCGCCGCTCTATCAGGACACGCAGATCATCGGCTATTCGCCGGCCTGGTCATCCGACGGAACCTGGCTCGGCATGGTCGACAACTCAAGCTCGGCCATTCGATTGCTGCGGCTGGCGGACCAGAAGGAGTTGTTGCTCGAGACACAGCAGGGCACGATGGGCACCTTCGCGCCCGATGGGTCGCGCCTGATCTACACCACATTGACGTTCGACGACGCCACGGCGCCGCAGCCGTTCACGACCGTCATGTCGGCTGATCTGGGCCCCGCCGGCGGCCTGACGCCCATTCTGGGTCGCGATTACAGCCTTGCTGACTACGGAACGCCGGCGTGGTCGCCGGATGGGCAGTGGATCGCGCTCAATCAGCGCACGACAAACAGTGGGCCCAGCAAGCAGGTCTGGCGGATGCGGCCCGACGGCAGCGAGGCCACGGCGATCACCCATGATGCCGAGAACACCTATGCGGGCTATCGCTGGTCGCCGTGGAGCGATGCGCTCGTGATCCAGCGCTTCCCGCTGAACAAGGCGTACGCGACACCCGAAATCGTCTTATGGTCCGCCGTCGATGGGTCAATCAAACTGCTGGCCCAGAATGCCAGCCTGCCGGAGTGGCTGCCGTAGTGAAGGCGTAGGCCTCAGGCGCCAGTGAACGCTACAGCGATATCGCCGCAGCCTTCACCAACGCCTGAGGCCTGACGCTCCTAGGCGCGCAGGGCTTCGCCGAGGCTTTCGATCCGCTTCTGAACGTAGGTCGAGAAGTAGCCGCGATACCGCTCCTGCAGTTGCGGCAACATCCAGTCATTGCCCGTGACCTGACCCCGGCAGTGCGGCGTATCGCACGAGCACTCGAATTGATCGTACGGGCTGGCGTCGGTCATGGCGTAGTCGAAGCACACTTCCTCGCCCGGCGTGATGTCGCGCATGGCCACAACGGTCAATTGGCCCTGCAGCCCGGCGTTCGGGTCGCAGGAGTGATTGATGAAGTCCGCGGGCTCATCGTCCACAGGCGTCACCAGGTAAAGCCCTTCGTCGACCTGCACGCTGCGGCGTTGCAGCAGTTCCGGCAGGCTCGTCAGTTGATCATGATCGACGATCGCGCCACCCCAGACCAGCAAACGTTCGCCGGCCGGGATGGAAGCGCGCGCGATCAGGCCGTGCCCGCCCTTGTCGGGGCGCGCCACGGGCTCCAACTTGGGGCTCAGATAGGCGTAGCGCTGAAAGCTGGCATGCATCGTGTCGTCACCTTTCCCGGAAAACGAATTTGCCACCCAGTCCGAGGTTCACGGTCCGCCCGGCGGTTAACCGGCGCGGCGAGCTCGGATAGGCGGCAACGATGGAACGCGTGGCTGTCGGTCACGCGTCGAGGAGCAATTTACATCAAATCGCTGGAATTTCAAGGTGCCGGGGCGCTCAAAGAGAAATTTTAAGATGTTGAGCGATACAGTTGTAGCCGCTGCCGTGTCGAGTTGGCCCGGCGAAAAGGATGATGTATGACGGATTGGTTGCAGGCGATCGTCACATGGGTCGAAGGCTTAATCACTCAATTGGGTTATCCCGGCCTGGCGTTTGCCATGTTCCTCGAAACGGTATTCCCTCCGATACCATCGGAAGCCATCATGCCCTTCGCTGGCGTGCTCGCGCGTCAGGGCGTTTTTTCGTTGTGGGGGGTCATCGCCGCCGCATCGGTCGGCGCCCTCCTGGGCGCAGTGGTGTTGTACGCCATCGGTCGCTGGGTCGAGGACCGTGTGTTGTTCACCGCGGTCGGCCGCTATGGCCGCTGGATCGGTC
Source organism: Anaerolineales bacterium (assembly GCA_044226485.1). Lineage (GTDB taxonomy): Bacteria > Chloroflexota > Anaerolineae > Anaerolineales > UBA6663 > UBA6663. The sequence continues at coordinate 65,487 of JBGAGY010000003.1, read as the reverse complement.
TCTCAGAAGACAACCTGCGCCACGGGCTGCGCGCGTTCGATCGCTACGGCGTCGCCGCCGTGTTCGTGTGTCGCCTGTTGCCTGGACTGCGTAGCGTCATCTCGGTGCCGGCCGGCATGGCGCGCATGCGGCTATCGACGTTCGTGTTGGTGTCGGCGCTCGGCACGGCTGCCTGGAACTCGCTCCTGGCCGGAGTGGGGTGGGCGTTGGGCGACCAGTGGGAAACCGCGATCGAATGGATCGCGCGTTATGAGGATGCCGTCCTCATCGGCGTCGTCCTGGCGGCAGCCGGGTACATCGGCTGGCGCCTGTACCGTCGTCGAGCCGACTCGACGCCGACAGCCTTGATCTGAGGTCCTGACCGCCTCAGTGCATCCGGGCCTGATCAGGCAGTGACGAAAGCAGGCGGTTGCAGACCGTGTGCACGTGTACGAGGACCGGGCGGTCTTCGCGCGACTCAGGGATCCAGCTGAGGACCCGCCTGTCGATCTGAGTGACGGTCTGTCGAGCGGCTGCGGCGAGCAACTTGCGACCGCTGTCGTTAGGGGCCTGCGCAGAGAACAGGCGCCTGGCGCGATCGAGTTGTTCGTCCAACTCCTCGCGATAGCGCTGATTGAGGAGTGTGGTGCACATGGCGAACTCATCAAGCCAGCGAGTCGCCGAAGACGTCGAGGAACCGGGATTCATCATGGAAGTCCTCGGTGTGACGAACCTGATGACGACCGGGCGCGCCTACCTGCGCGCGCAAGCGGACTCGTCAGGGAGTCCGTGGGGCGTCCTGGCCCCGCTGTCGTCGTCTGAAGAAGTGTAGTGCCGATGCGGGCCACTGTCCACAGGGCCCCATTGCCGTTCATAGGCCTTACGTTACAATGTCCGTGCCGCGGGCGAAAGCCTGCTCGCCGTTTATTTGCTTGGCCTTAACGGAATACACAGCGCGGGTTTCCCGGCGGGTTCACCTGCCGGCTGGATGGTTTCGGTGATTCAACCCATCGTGCCTGGCGTCTATCGCGTGCCCGGTGTGGTCGCCAACAGCTACCTCGTGGTCGACTCCGCCGGCGCTCTCCTGATCGATGCCGGCCTGCCTTACAGCCACCGACGAATACTGACAGCCCTGCGGGAGCTCGGCCTCGAGCCCTCGGCGCTCAAGACGCTCCTCCTCACGCATGCGGACCGCGATCACGTCGGCGGGGCGGCGGCTTTACGAACGGCCACCGGCGTGCGCGTACTGGCCGGCGCGCTCGAGGGCGAGGCGATGTCGACGGCCAAAGAGACTCGGCGCGTGGCATTGCCAGGACCGATGCGCGGGATGTTCGAAGCGGCGTCGCGTCTCGCCTTCGCGCAGGTGACGCCCGTCACGCCGGATGGTCTGGTCTCTGACGGCGACGAGCTCGCAGGGTGGGGCGGTGTTCAGGTCCTTCACACACCCGGCCACACGCCGGGCCACATGTCGTACTATCTGCCCGAGCGCGGCGTGCTCTTCGCCGGCGACTCGCTGCGCTCCTTCGGCGGGCGACTGCGCCCATCGTTCGGCGCAAACACCGCTGACGAGCACCAGGCGCAGGAATCGGCCTGGCGTCAGCTGACGTTGAATCCTGAACTCATCCTCGCCGGGCACGGCACGCCGGTCTGGGTCAAGTAGGCGAGCGCAGCAGCGCCGCCGGAGATGCATCCCCTCCATGGAGTTGTCCGCCACCATCAACCTGCTCGGCCGCCTGCTGGGCGACGTGATCAGCGAGCTCGAGTCGCCCGAGCTTCTGGAACTCGAAGAGAAGATCCGCCAGAGCGCCAAGGAGCGCCGTTCCGCCGAGCCCGAGGCTGGCGCGCGACTCTCGGCGCAGGTGCGCGAGCTGGACGCCGAGTCGGCCCGCGCCGTGGCCGCCGCCTTCACCGCGTACTTCGACCTTGTCAACCTCGCCGAGGAAGCCAATCGCGTGCGCAGTCTGCGAGTGAGGGAGCGCGTCGACCAGGAGCGGCCCGAGTCGCTCGATGACACGTTCGCCACGCTCAAGCGCCGTCGAGTTTCGGCCAAACAGATCCAGGCGCTGCTGCAGAGGCTCAAGGTCGAGCTCGTCCTCACCGCGCACCCGACGGAGGCCAAGCGCCGCACGGTGCTCTCGAAGCTGCAGCGCATCTCGCGCAGCCTGCGAGCGCTGTACTACACCGACCTGCTACCGCGCGAACGCGACGCTCACCTCGCGGCCATCAAGGCCGAGATCGTGGGGCTGTGGTTGACGAACCGCAACCGCACGGCGCGGCCGGCCGTCACTGACGAAGTTCGCACAAACCTGTACTTCATCGACGAGATCTTCTGGCGCGCGCTGCCGCGGGTCGAGCGCGAGCTGGCCCTGGCCGTCGCTCGGCACTACCCGCGTCTGAAGCCGCCGACCGGTTGGCTGACCCTGGCCTCGTGGGTCGGCGGCGACCGGGACGGCAACCCTAACGTGACGGCGGCGGTGACCGCCGAGACTCTGCGCCTGCACCGTGGCCTGGCCGTCGAGCGCCATCGCGAGACGCTCACGGATCTGGCGCGCCGCATGAGCTTCGACGTGCGGCGCGTGCCGGCCACGGCTTCGCTCACGCGCTGGATCGAGTCGCGCCGGCCGTTTCCGCCGCACGCGGCGTATCTCGAGGAACGCTATGGCGACGAGCTCTATCGACTGGCGCTGAGCCTGTTGGCTAACGATCTCGAGGCCGCCTCGCGCGACGATATGGCCGCCCGGCTGTTGAGCCAGGCGCCGCACGAAGCGCGCGCGCGCATCGAGCAGATCACGGCGCCGTTGGCCGATATCGCCGCGGCGGCGCCGCAAGCCGTGACCGCGCACACCGGGCTGCCGTATGGAGACGCGCCTTCGTTGGAGTTGCTCAGGCAACAACTCGATATCTTCGGCCTGTATGCCGCGCGGCTTGATCTGCGTGAAGACTCGGCCCGCCTGGTAGCCACGTTGAACGAGATCCTGCGCGCGCTCGACTGGTCGCGTGACTTCGCCAGCCTGAGCCACGCCGAACAGGTCCTCTGCCTGACCCGTTGGCTCAACGAGCCGCGGCCGACCGGTCTTTCAGACCAGGCCGGGGTCACGGTCGAGACCAGTGAGACCTGGGCGCTGTTCCGTCTGATCGCGCGGGTGCAGCACGTGTACGGTCCCGAATTGCTCGGCCCGTTCATCATCTCGATGACGCGCAGCGAGGCCGACGTGTTGATCGTGATGCTGCTCGCGCAGTGGGCGGGCTGCACACCGGGCATGCAGATCGTGCCGCTCTTTGAGACCATCGATGACCTGCAGGCGGCGCCCCACATCCTGAGTCGTCTCTTCGCCATCGACCCCTACCGCGAACATCTGGAAGCCGGCGGCGGCGAGCAGATGGTGATGATCGGTTACTCGGACAGCAACAAAGACGGCGGCTATCTGGCCGCCAACTGGGCTCTCTACGAGGCGCAGGAGGCGATCACTGCCGCCTGCGCCAGCGCCTCGGTCAAGTTGACGATCTTTCACGGGCGCGGCGGCACTGTCGCGCGTGGCGGCGGCCCTGCCAATCGAGCCATTCGCGCCCAGCCGCCGGGCACTGTCGAGGGCCGCTTCCGCGTGACGGAGCAGGGCGAAGTGATTGCCTCGCGTTACGCCGATCCGGATCTGGCGCATCGACATCTCGAGCAAGTCGTCAGCGCCGTCCTGCTGGCGAGCGCCGGAACCGACTCGACCGAGTCGCCGACGGCCGCCGACCACTGGCGAACTGCGATGAGGACGATGGCCGATGCGGCGCGGACGGAGTATCGGTCGCTGGTCTACGATACGCCCGGCTTCATCGACTTCTGGCGGGCCGTGACGCCGATCGACGAGATCAGCACGCTGCGCATCGGCTCCCGCCCGACGGCGCGCCGCGGCGGCGGGCTCAAGCCGACGGCGGTGCGCGCGATCCCGTGGGTGTTCTCGTGGATGCAGAGCCGCTTCAACCTGCCGGGCTGGTACGGCCTGGGGACCGGGCTCGGCGCCGCGCCGATCGAGCTGCTGCGCGAGATGTACCGACAGTGGCCGTTCTTTCGCGCACTGCTCGACAACGCCGAGATGTCGCTGCTCAAGGCCGACATGGACATCGCGGCCCTTTACGCCGAGCTTGCCGACGATGTTGAAGGCGCTGAGGCGATGTTCGCGCGCATCAAGGCCGAATTCGATCGCACTCAGGGCGCGATCCTTTCGATCTCGGGGCAGCGCGAGCTGATGTCGGCGGACCCGGTCATTCAACGCTCGATCATCCTGCGCAACCCTTACGTGGACCCGCTCAATTACATCCAGGTCGAGATGCTCAAGCGGCTGCGCGCGCTGGCTCACGACACGCCGGCCGAAACGTCGGCCGAGCTCGAGGCCTTGCGCGACGTCGTCACGTTGACGATCAACGGCATCGCGGCCGGTCTGCGCAACACAGGATGAGGCAGGCGCCGTCGATATCGGACCAGCCCAGGTATTGCCGGCCTTCTCAATACGGCAGTCGCGTGTATTGGCCGCGCGTGAGTGTGATGCCGTTCTCCTTGAGGAACGTGGGGATGTCGATGCCGCGCCGCTCGTATTCGGCCGCCACGGCCTGGCGCGCAGCAGCAAAGGCATCGGCGCTCTCCCACACTGCCGTGGTGATGTGCGTGTAAGGCCCGCTGCCCAGCGGTTCGTACACAAAGCCCTCGACAAAACCTGGTTGGCTCTTGACGATGGCCTCGGAAAGCTTCCGGCGCTCGTCGAAGGCCGCGCGAACCCCTTCCGGGACGACGAAGTGATCGATCAGAACGTGTGCCACATGATCCTCCTGAACGACGCTCAAAAAGCAACACTGTGTTGCATTCCAACAGTAGGCGCTGCTAAACTGTGCGTCAAGCCGCCAGGCGTTGATTTCTGGCGGATATGCAACACCGGAGGCCACCCTGGCGCAGAACACTCAGCCCATCGAAGACGCGCGGATCAAGCGCTCGCGAGCTGCGATGCTCCAGGCTCTGTTCGATCTCACGGTCGAGAAGGGCTACGAGGCGGTGTCGATCAGCGATATCGCTGATCGCGCAAAAGTCAACCGATCGACGTTCTACCGGCATTATCTCGACAAGCGGGCACTGCTCGAGCGCCATCTGGATGACTTGCAGGCGCGGGTGAAGGCCGCCGCGCAGAGGGCGGAGACGACGAACGCCGGCGGCGAACGCGTCCCGGCCGGTCTGTTGGTTCTGCTCGAGCACGTGCGCGCGAATGGCGCGTTCTTCACGGCCATGCTTGGTCCGAAAGGCGATCCGGTGTTCACGGCGCGGTTCTGCCGTATCGCCGAGGCCCGCTACCGGACCGTGCTGGGGCGTCGGAGGCCAGCCGGCGTCGACCCGGCCGAAGACCTCAAAGTCGCTTACATCGCGCACGCCACTGTTGGCGCCGTGCTGTGGTGGTTGACGCAGAAACATCCGCCCACGGCCGAGTCGTTCGCCGTGCAACTCGGCCGGCTCAGCATGGCGGTCGCGGCGCAGACCATGAAGGGGTGACGGGCGCGCAGCGGGCCGTCGTCGATAAACGAAGTCGGCCGATCGCATCACGGCGATCGGCCGATTTCGTTTCAGAGCGTCTGTGGCGGATTACTTCGTCAGGCGCACCAGATCCGAGGTTCGCACGCCCAGCGGCACGACAGGGTAGCCCTCGACGCGCGGGCTGACCAGAACGTCGATGACGCCGTGGATGGTGGGGATGGCGAAGCCCTCCGAGAGGATGAGGCGCTCGGCCTCGTTGTACAGTTTGATGCGGGCCGCGGGATCAGGCTCGGTGCGCGCCGCCTCGAGCAGGCTGTTCAATTCGGCGTTGTCGAGCGCGGCGTAGTTGTACTCCTTGCCCGGGTAGAAGAGCGCATCCAGGAAGTTCTCCGGGTCCGGATAGTCGGCGCACCAGCCGGCCGTCAACAGCTGGCCTTTGCGTTCGCCCTCGCGGGTCAAACGCGGGAAGTCGACGGGGTCGAGTTGCTCGACACGCACTGTCACGCCCAACACCTGGCGCCAGGTGCCGATCAGGGCCTTGACGTAGTCGCCGGGATCGTCGCCGTAGCCGTCGATCGTCAGAGTGACCTCGGGCAGCGTCTTTCCGGCGTATGTTGACTCGGCCAGCGCGGCCTTGGCCGCCTCGGGGTCATAGGCGAGCGTCGCCACGTCGGCCGAATAACCAGGCATGGCCGGCGGCAGGATCGTCGTGGCCGGCAGGTCGGTGTTCGAGGAGAGCTTCTCGACGATGCCCTGGCGGTCGACGGCGAGGGCAAAGGCGCGGCGCACGGCCGGGTCGTCGAACGGCGCGCGCGCCGGATCGACCTGGATGTAAGTCGTGCACATCGACGCCACAGTCGTCAGCTGGGCGTGCAGCGGATCGGCCGCATCGTTGCGGATGCGCAGCGCGTCTTCGGCGGCGAGCCCTGTCACGTCGATCTCGCCGGCCTGATACAGGCTCAGGCCCGAGCCGCCCGGGTTGACCATGTAAGCCAGAAAACGAACCGGCGCGGGCGTGTGGTAATTCGGGTTGCGCTCAAAGACCACCACTTCGTCGGGCGAGATGCGGTTCAGCATGTACGGCCCGCTGGCATTGGGCTCGAACATCCAGCGGTCGCCCTTGTCGGGGTCATGGGCATCAATCACGAACGCCACAGGGTACGACAGCTTGGCCAGGAAGTAGGGCTTGGGGCCGTCGAGCGTCACTTCCAGAGTCTGTTCATCGATGACTTTGAGGCCCGCGATTGAATCGGCTTTGCCGTCGAGCCGATCCTGCACGCCGACGATGTCGCCAAGATAGGTGGCCGCGCCGTTTGACTCGGTCTTCGGATCGGCCACGCGCTCCCAACTGGCCTTGACGTCGTCAGCCGTGATGGCGCGACCATCAGCGAACCTGGCATCGGTGCGCAGCTTGAACGTGTAGACCGTGCCGTCACCGCTCACCTGCCACGACTCAGCCAGATCGGGCTCCACCGTGAACTGGGGCGTGAGCCGAACCAGGCCCGCGAAGAGCAGGCCCTTGTAGCTGTCCGCCGAGCCGCCGCCGAGCGCCGGATCTAGATCCTCGGGGTCGCGTGGTTCGTAGCCGAGCCGGACGAACGTTTCGAGCCGATCCAAACCGAAGGCGAAGGCATTGACCTTGAAGCCCTTCAGAAGGGTGTCAAGTGTCGACTCGCGCGCCACGAAGGTCTGCTCGGGCGCCGTGATCCAGACGATGTATTCGAACGGGCCAGAGACGGCGGAGAACACGGACAGCGAGAACTCCACCGTGGGATCGTTGCGGAGCTTGCCCACGAAGTGGACGTAGCTGGCGGTGAGGCTGCCGAGTTGCCGCTCGCCGCGATCGGCCTCCTTGAGGCCTGACACGCTGCCGCCCAGGTTGTTCTTGAGATCCTTGGCGACCAGATCGAGTTGCGACTTGCCGTCCTCGGCCGCAGAGTAGCGCCCGACCAGGAAGCGCAGGGCGTCGCGTTCGCTGTCGAAAAGGACGTAGTAGTCGCTGAAGTCGTATTGCTCCCATCCCTGGGGCGTTGTGAACGCAAACCCCTGCTTTGGATGCACGTAGAAACCGGCCGGCCGAGCCGTCGGTTCGGGCGTGGCGGTCGGGGGTGGCGTTGGCGTGATCGTGGCTGTGGCGGTCGGCAGCGCCGTGGCCGTGGCGGTAGCGGTGGGTTGGAGCGTGGCCGTCGCGGTGGGCGGCTCAGGTGTGGGTGATGGTGTTGCCGGCGATCCGCAGGCGGACACCATCAGGGCACAACACAACATACCAGTCAGCAGGCGATTCCTCAACATAGATCCCCTCGATGCAACGCGCAAACGCTAATACAGCGGCCGCAAGTGGCGGCCGGATGCTTCATCACCGGTTGGTCACACAGGCTTTGACGATGGATTGCAGTTGCGACTCTATCGGTCAAAAACACGCCAAGGCGCCAGCCGCCAAAATAAAGTTGAGAAGATTATCAGTCGACCTTCAATATCGGTCCCGTGCAATTTGTCGGATCGTGTCGCCGTCAACCGTCACTGGTGTCGCCGGCGGGGCCGGCCGCGGCGTCGCAGACCCAGCCAGACCATCCCGGCGGCCAGGCCGAGTCCGCCTGCGCACGGCGAAGCCCCGCCTGCCGGACGGGCGCTGGTGGGTTCGGCAGACGCCGGCACCGTCGCGGTTGGCGTGTCGACGACGGCGATGGCCCGAGCGGTTGGCGTCTCGCTGGGCGCCGTCGTGGCGGTCGCCTGCGGCACCACGGCAGTCCACAGCGCCAGCGTCGGCACCGAAAGCGGAGTGGCCACGATCGCGCGCTGGGTGGGCGCGCCAAACGATTCGCGCCAGGCCGAGTCGAGCGATTGCGTCGTGTAACCGTATATGTTGGTCAGGGCCTTGTCGATCGCGGATCCGGCGGCGACGTCGGCCAGCAGGGCCGACATCTTGTCGGGACCATGGCGATCGATCAGGAAGGCCACGACCTGGTAACTCTGTTCATAAGACAGCCCGGCTTCGTTGCCGTAGGCCGAAAAGGCGTTGGCGAGCGATGAGAGCGCCGGCAAATCGCCAGCCAGCGCCAGATCACGCACGTTGGCCGCGAGGTCGGCGTTGGGGCTGTTCTCGGCAAACCGCGCCAGGCCCTCGTCGAGCCAGGTCGGGATGCTCGCGCCGAGGCAGTTGAAGGTCAGGGCGCCGCTGACCAGATGCATGAGCTCGTGCGGAATGACCTCACGCGCCCACGCGTCCTCGCCCGGGGCGATGGCGGCCATGACGATGTTGTGGTCCGGGAAAGCCAGGCCGCCGATCCACTCCGGTTGAAAGAGGATGACATCCGAGATCTCCGAGGCTTCTGGATACACGACCAGCTGGATCGGATCCTTGAACTCGAGCCCTGCATCGCGGGTGATGCGGCTGAGCGAACGTTGCGCGATGTCGGCCATCGACTCGCCAAAGGCGCGGTCGCCTCGATGCCAGAAGACCGTGATGTTCCCGCGTGTGGTGCTCGACCACTGAAAACGCTCATCTTCGATACGGCGTGTCTGTTTCTCGGTCGTGAGCGTGACGCCTGACTCGTCTGTCAGGTCCCACGTCCACCAGATCTCGGCGCCGATTGGGAAGGAGCCCGAGTCCCGCAGGTCGAGGGTGTAGGTGGCGGTCACCGATTTCGCGGGCTCGAAGTCGGGTTGCTGCACGGCGCCGCTCTCGATACATGACCGGGCCGTGAACCCGTAGTTCAGGGAAACATCCTTGATCGTCGTTGCGCTGGACGCCTGCAACGTGAAGGTCAGGGAGTTCGGCAGATCGGTCGACAACGCGTTGTCGCCTGTCGTGATCGAGGCCTGACCCGCGACTGTGGGTGTCAGGAGCAACCAAAACGCCAGGGTGAAGGCCAGTGTAGGGTTGAAAGAATGTTGGCGGCGCATGTCAAAGATACAGGGCCCATTGTATATCCACCTTGATCCGGCGGCGAAGACGGGCAACACACCCAGTTTCTGTCGCTGATTTTCCGTGCGGGTTTCGCCCCGGTGCGGATGGCCACGCCGATATAATCCCCTCCGAAATGCACCTATGACGACTTCACAGCCATCCACACAGCCGGCACTCCTGGCCCTGTCCGACGGAAGCGTCTGGCCGGGGCTGGCCCTTGGCAAGCGCGGCGACCGCGTCGGCGAAATCGTGTTCAACACATCGATCACGGGCTATCAGGAGATCTTGACCGACCCTTCGTATCACGGCCAGATCGTCGTGTTGACCCAGCCGCACATCGGCAACTACGGCGTCAATGACGCCGACGACGAGTCGCAGCGCGCCTGGGCGGCGGGGCTCGTGGTGCGCGCCGCGAGCCCGATCGTCAGCAACTGGCGCTCCACACAATCGCTCGACGACTACCTTCGCGAGCGCGAGATCGTGGCGATCACGGACGTCGACACGCGGGCGCTCACCCGACGCATCCGCACCTTCGGGGCGCAGAACGCGGCGATTTCGAGCGTCCGTCCGGAGGCCGCCTATGTGATCGAGCTGGCGCGCACGGCGCCCGACATGAACGGCCTCGATCTGGCTCGCGAGGTCACGTGCGCTGAGCCGTACCACTACTCAGTGGCAGCCGACGGCTGGGGACTCGATCTGCCACCGACACCCGAGCGTCGTTATCGGGTGGTGGCCTACGATTTCGGGATCAAACGCAACATCCTGCGTCTGCTCGCCGCGCACGGCTGCGACGTGACGGTCGTCCCGGCGCAGACCACGGCCGCGGAAGCGCTCGCGCTCAAGCCCGACGGTGTCTTTCTTTCAAACGGCCCCGGGGATCCGGCCGCCTGCACGTACGCCATCGAATCGGTGCGCGGGCTTCTCGGCCGCGTGCCGGTGTTCGGCATCTGCCTCGGACACCAGATTCTGGGTCTCGCGTTGGGCGGCACGACCTACAAGTTGAAGTTCGGCCATCGCGGCGGCAATCAGCCCGTGCAGCGCGACGGCGCGGCCGTCGAGATCTCGAGCCACAACCACGGCTTCGCCGTCGACTCCGAGAGCCTGCCGACCGACGTGGTGGTGACGCACGTCAACCTCAACGACCGGTGCTGCGAGGGCCTACGGGCGCCGAGTCGCCGCGCCTTCAGTGTCCAATATCACCCCGAGGCGGCGCCCGGTCCGCACGACGCCCGGTATCTCTTCGACGATTTCATCGCCCTGATGAGCGCCAGCGAGTGAGCGCCGAGCCGGTCACCGACCGGACGGCAGAAAAGACATGGGCCCCCGACCAGCGATCGTCAACGTCGGTTATCGGTCGACGAACTTCTATGTCGTCGCCAGTGGTCAGACGCGGTTGTTGATCGACCTGGGCTGGCCCGGAACGCTGGCCCAGTTGACGGCCGGCTTGAAACAAAAAGGGCTGGCGCTTTCCGACATCACACATGGGTTGGCCACCCACTACCATCCCGACCATGCCGGGTTGGCCGAAGAACTCAAGCGCGCAGGGATGCGGTTGTGGATCGTCGATCTGCAGGTCGCGGCCGTCCCGCTGCTCCGAGGCCTTGTCAAACCTACGGATGGCTACACCGACATCAAGATCCACGACTCGCGTGTGGTGGCCGCCTCGGAGTCGCGCGCCGCGCTCAAGACGATCGGGCTGGCGGGTGAGATCATTGCGACGCCCGGGCACTCCGACGACAGCGTGACGCTGGTGCTCGACACGGGCGAGGCATTCACGGGCGATCTCGGGCCTGTCGAGATGGCGACCGACGAGGCCCGCGATGTCGTGGCCGCCAGTTGGGCGGCTATCCGTCGTCTCGGTGCCACCACGCTTTACCCGGGCCACGGCCCGGTCCGGCCGTTCCCACAAAGATAAACCACACACACGCACGAAAGGACGGCCTGTCCTCCGTGCGTTCTCCGTCATCCAATCACTGTCACGGCTTGAGACGAAGCCAGGGGATCAGGGCCGTCGAAAACGGCGTGAGGACGTAGCCCTCGACGCGCGGGTTGACGACGGCCGCGTAGGCGCTGTGCGAGAGCGGGATGATGACATGATCGTCGAGCAAGCGGGTCTCGGCCTGGTGATAGAGCGCCTGCCGGGCGGTCGGGTCCGTCTCAGCGCGGGCGGAGTCGAGCCAGTCGTCGACGGAGCGGTTCGCAAAATGCAGGTCGTTGTACGACCCGGTGGAATACGCGATGGGGTCAAGGAAGTTCTGGGCGTCGGGGTAATCGGCGCACCAGCCTGTGTCGATGATGTCCGTAGGATACCGATCGACCGAGTCGCCGAACGTGTACCAGTCGAGCACCTGCACGGTCACCGAGATGCCGAGCGTGTCGCGCCAGCCCTGGGTGATCGTGGCGACGATGTTCCCAACCTGGTTGCTCGAGCCTGAGACGCTGAAGTGCAGGTCGAGGTCGGCAGGCTGATAGCCTGAGCGGGCCAGCGCGGCGCGCGCCGCTTCTGGATCGAAGGCGGGCTCCGGCCGCGGCTGGAAGCCGGGCATGGCCGGCGGCAACAGCGTCGTGGCGCGCCGATCGTCGCCGTCGATGAGCGTCGCGAAGAGTTGATCGCGGTCGATGGCCAGCGCCAGGGCCTCGCGCACATCGGGGTTGTCGAGGCCGGGCCGGTTTGTATTGAGCACCAGGTACGACGTGCACAGGCTTGTGACGCTGCGCAGGCTGTCATGCAGGCGATGCGCCGGATCGCGGATCAGGCGGGCATCGTCGTTCCACACATCGAGCCAATCGATCTCGCCGCCCTCGAACAGGCTGAGCGGGTTGCCTCCCTCATTGGTCAGGAACAAGACGTAGTGGATCGCCGGCGGATGCGCATAGCCATCCTGGCGCATGAGGGTAACCGAGTCGTACGGCTTGACCACATCCAGCGCAAACGGGCCGCTGCTGACTGGATTGCGGTACCACTCGTCGCCCGACTCCACGTTGGCGCGCTGCACGACGTAGGCGACGGGGTAGGTGAGCTTGCCTAGAAAGAAGACGTTGGGCGCGCGCAGCCTGACCTGAAGCGTGTGATCGTCGAGCGCTGTCGCGCCCGCAAGCGTGTCGGTGTGGCCGTCGGCCAGGGCCGTGGCGCCGTCGATGTCGTCAAGGTAGGCGTTGTTCCCGACGCCGCGGTTGGGATCGAGCGCGCGCGTCCAGCTGTAGACGACGTCCTCAGCCGTGATCGGTGTGCCGTCGCTGAAGCGCGCTTCGGGTTCGAGATCGAAGGTGTAGGTCAGACCGTCGTCGCTGACCGACCAATTGCGGGCCAGGTCGGGCGCGAGCTTGAGGTCCGGGGTGAAGCGCACAAGGCCCGAGAAGAGCAGGCCCTTGTAGCCATCGGCCGAGCCGCCGTTTGTCGCCGGATCGATGTCTTCGCGGCGGGTGGGCTCGTAGCCGAGCAGGACCAGGGTCTCGGAGCGCGGCCAGCCTTTGACGTCGGGCCATGGCGTCGCCGTCGGGGCCGGCAACGGTGACGAGCTCGAGCCACAGGCGATGACGGCTGCCAGACCGGCGAGGAAAGCGAGGCGCAGAGGCGGCGCGATCGATCTCATCCGCGACTCCCTCGCAAGACGAGCCACAGCCCGCCGGCCAGGATGATGACGCCCAGGATCGGCGCGCACACGCACAGGCACAATGTGACGGTCAGCGTGGCGGCGCCTTCCAATGGACTGTTGTACCCCGTCGCCTGCGTGGGTGCGGGGATCGGTGGCGCGACGGTCGGCGGTTGTGTCGCGATGGCCGGCGTTGGGACGCCGTTCCATGCGACGATCGTGGGCACTGCCGTGAACGTCGGCGCCACGGTGGCTGTCATCGGCGGCGGCTGGGTCGGTGCGGCCTCGCCCGTGATCGATGCTCGCCAGGCCGCATCGACCTGATCGGTGTCGAGCCCGTAGGCGGCTCGCAGGGCCTCATCGATGGGCAGGCCGGCCTTGATGGCCGCCAACAGTGCGGCCATGGGATCGGGCCCATAGGTGCCGAGCAGGTACGAGACGACCCGACCACTCTGTGTATAGGATGTATTGGCGTCGTCGCCGTAGGCCGAGAATCCATTGGCTAACTCGCGCAGCGGCGGCAGCGTGTCCGCTCGAACGCGATCCGCCAACGTCGCGTCATCGGATGGGCTGAGCGAGCCCTCGAAGTGCATCGAGAGCCCCTCGTTCAGCCAGGTCGGCATGTAAACGCCCAGGCAGTTGTCCGTCGCAGCACCCGTCACGAGGTGCGTGTATTCGTGCGGGATGACGACTTTCGCCCATTCCTCCTGGTTCGGTGCGATGCCGATCAGGATCGCGTTGTAGCCCGAGTAGGCCAGCCCGCCGGTCCACTCCGCGACCTGCAGCACCGCTTCGCGCATCGAGTCGAAGTCCGGATATATCGTCAGACGCACCGGTTGGTCGACCGAGAGGCCGGCGTCGGCGCGGAGCGAGTCGGCCGCGTCTCGCGCGAGGCCGAGCAGAGTCTGTCCGAAGTCTTTGTCGCCGTCGACCCAATAGATGGTGAGGTGATCGTCGCCGACGGTCTGCCAGGTGAAGCGTTGGTCGGTCAGGATCTGGGTCCGGCGTTCGGTCCGAAGGACCTGGCCGTCAGCGTCGGTGATCTCCCACTCCCACCAGACCTGGGCGCCCGGCGGCACGGTGCCCGACGTGCGGAAATCCCAGGTGTAGCTGGCAGAGATGTCGCGACCCGACGTGAATTCAAGGTCGCGAATGGCAACAGCGTCTTGACAGGTCGTGGTGGTCGTCGTGCCGAAGCGCAACGTTACGTTTGTGAGGTCGGCTGGCCCTGTGGCTTCAACGTTGAACGTGATGCCGGCCGGATAGTTCGTCGTCAACGAGTCGTCGACGATGGCCGGGCCTAGGCGGGCGTCGGCCGCAGCGGGCCAGGCGGGCGCCAGGGCCAACGCGAGGGTGAGGAGTGCGAGGAAACGCCGCAACACAACCCGCATTCTACAAGGAACCCGTCATCGGCGCCCCTGGGCGCGGTCATGTGGCATGATCGTGCGCACGTCTCTTTCGAGAGCTGGACAGCGCAAGTCTGACGATCCTTCGACCCGGGTCGGACTGCCTGACCCATCAGCGACTGAGCCGACAGACGCGACGGTCTTGTGGTCGCTCCGGACGGCCGTGACGAAGACGGTCCTGCGAAATGCTGCGAGAATAAAAGCATGCCACATCGACTCATCCCCATTGATTCGCACGACGACATCCCGGCTGCCTATCGCGAGACGCCGATCGGCCGGCTGCTGGAATACCACAACCTCGATCGATCAGGCGACACCTACACGCAGGCCGAACTCCTGATCGGGATGTGCATGGACCATCGCAAGCATCTGCACATTCCGGACAACTTCGCCTATATCATCCGCGCGGGCGGCGCCAACCTGCGCTACAGCGAATTCAAAGTGTCGTACGCGATCGCGGTCGGTGGCGTCGGCGCGATCGCGCTCATCGGCCATACGCAATGCGGCATGGTCAACCTGGTGGCGCGCCGCGAGCGTTTTGTCGATGGCCTTGTCGAGCGCGGCGGTTGGGAGCGCGAGCGCGCCGAGGAGCACTTCCGTCACTTCGCGCCGATGTTCGAGATCGACAACGAAATCGACTTCGTCCTCAGCGAGGCGCAGCGACTTCGCCAGCGCTATCCACTCTGCACTGTGGCGCCGCTGTTGTATCGCGTGGAGGACAACCGGCTGTACGGGCTCGCCGAAGAACGTTAAGTCAGGTGGCGTTCCAGAAAGCCGCTCACCTGGGCGATGAGCTCAGGCTGGAAGGCCTCGCGGTCGAACCCTGGCGGATCCTGAGACGGCGGGAACGACCGCTGGCGCATGGGCTCAGGATACGGGCTCATGAACGAGTAATGCCCGGCGCCCGGGATCACGCGATACGTCACGCTGTCCGGCCGACCGACATCTGCCACAGTGGCGTCGACGACGGCCTCGGCGTAGCCGGGCGGGAAGACGTGATCTTGCTCGCCGAAGAGCATGAGGATCGATTGGGTGATCGATCTCAGCGAACCGGGCTGGCGGAACCAGACCAAGGCTGGCGCCAGAAGCACGAGTGCGCGCAGGCGCTCATCGGCGGCGACGTCGATGGAGGTCGATCGCCCATCGGGCGATTCGGCCGGCGCTGAGTGCGGCCGCCCGCCGGCGAGTGCCATGACCGTGTACCCCCCGATCGAGTGCCCGATGGCCGCGTAGCCGTCGCCGTCGAGGTGTTTGGCCCAGGGCGAGTCCCCGAACATCCAGTCGGCGACCGCGCGCACATGGCGTGGCCGTGCGCTCAGGTTCGCGACGGTGCCCGAGCGCGAATTATCGGTGCGGTTGTTGAACGGGTGCTCGGGCGCCGCAACGACGAGACCGCTTCGCGCCAGCCCCGCCATAAGGTCTCGATAGAGGAGCGGAGCGCCGCTGTTCCCGTGCGACAGAACCGCCAGCCGCCGCCGGCCCGCGACGGGCCTTGCTTCGCACGCCACCGAAAGCTCGAAAGGGCCCACCCGCCGCCGCTCCTCGGCCGCGTCCGTCGGATAGAACACGAACAGCGGCATCGGCACGCCATCGACCGGATCGACGACACTGAGCGATCGAAAGCCTGCCTGGAACTCGGGGCGGGCGTGAGCTGGGGACAACGCCATGGTGTGCCTAGGCCGCGCGATCCAGCCGGACGACCTGATGCATCGGGCTGTCCTTCACGGCCGAAATCACCCAGCCTGCATGACCCGCGAGATCGGTGAAGTGTGCCAACCCGATGTATCGAATCGCCGGTCGGCCGGGCACATGCTCAGAGAAACGCATCCGCGGATCCATGGTGGCGGCATCGCGCACGACCGGCCCGACCACGAAGGTGCCCGACGGCGCACACCCGGCGATGACCTTGAGGTTGGCGACGATGTCGCCGTCGGCGGCGTATTCGAAGAGCGCGCCCTCGGACGAGACCGCCACCAGGCTGCGAGCAGCGCTGAGTGACTGGAGCAGGGCGCTGAGCGCCGCGGGATCAGTCCAGTTGTAAGACACTCCCTCGAGCGCGACATCCAATCCCGCGAGCGCGGCGCCGGGCTCGCGCAAGGCCTCGACGGCGCGGGCGCCGAACGACGGCCCTGTGGGATCGAGATCCAGGACGTGAATGCGGATGCGCCGGCCGCTCAGCAGGCTGCCGGGTGCGCGGGCCAAAAGGATCAGGGCGTTGAAGCTGTCGGGTGCCGGTCCGCCGCCGATGTTGACGAGATCAAGCGGCGCGGTTGGATCCGCGGCCAGTCGGCCCGCGAGCCCATCGGCCAGCAGGGTGGCAACGTCGCGCATCCGCCAGCGGAACGTCAACGGCGTCAGCCCGGCGGCCCACTGGCGGTCGAACGGCGTGGCATAGCCGTCGCCGAGGTTATCGGGTCCGAGCTTGTGCAGATACGTCATGACGCCCGTGGTGTAGGTGTCCGCGGACTCGAGCATGCCTCGCAGCAGGATCGAGCGGGCCGCCACCGAGCGCATCACGTCAGCGGGCAGCTTCGCGCCACTCTGAAGCCCGTCGACGAAGGCGGTGATCAGACCATCCACGTCGTACTGGTCGGTGTGGAGCTCGAAGGCGGGATGTGTGATGTCGATGACGGGCAGTTCGAGTCCGTCGTCTGCAAACGCGTAAGAGACACCGGGCTTCTTGTGAAGCTCAGGCACTGGGGTTGGCATGCTGTCCTCTTTGAGTGGATCGTCGCTGGCCCGGGGATGACGGGCTCGACTGACGATCATACTCCTGTTCGACGAACGAGTTCGGGCAGGCTGTGCGCGCCGGCATGAACCCTCGGCGACCCTGGCCGCGGCTCGTGTGGACGACGCAGGGGCGGTGAGAAGGATGCTCGCCGTGGCCATCTTCCCGTGAACGGCTGGCAGCACTCCCGGCCCGCCGCGGGCGCTCCGCCGAAAGTCTGTTGTCTCAATGGGGCACGCATGGTAGACTTCCAGCGCAATTCGGCAACATCTATCGGAGGTCGGCATGGCAGCAACCACTTACAACTTCGCGCTTCTCACCATCACGGGTGAACGCCTGCTGTAAGTGCGTCTGGTGTGACCGAGTTCTCCAACGCCTGCGGCGACATACGCGGTTGACTCGCACGGCCTCCGGCTCATGTGCCGGAGCGGTGCGGTTCGACAGTGATCAGGTGCGTGAGGGTTCTCTCGTAGAACTCGCGCCTTGAGTGTGTCCTCGCAGCGCTGACCTCAATCTCCAGCGGCCACGGCAGCTTTGCGCCCGTGGCCGTTTCTTTTGCGGCTGCAGAAGCGCCTCGCATCCCATCGGGATGCGGACCTTCGGCAGCCGCTTTTGATTCCGTTCAGGAGGAACGCATGGCCAACCCTTTCTCGTTGGTGGATGTATCGGTGGATGTTCCGCTCGTTTCCTATGAGAGAACCTTGTATGTCGCAATTGAACCTTGGAATTCTGGCGCACGTTGACGCGGGCAAAACCAGCCTGACGGAGCGCCTTCTCTACAGGCAGGGCGCCATCACGCGGCTGGGCAGCGTCGACGCCGGCACAACCCAGACCGACTCGCTGGCGCTCGAGCAGCAGCGTGGCATCACGATCAAGACCGCCGTGGCGTCCTTTGCCATCGGCGACCTGACCGTCAACGTGATCGACACGCCCGGCCACCCGGACTTCATCGCCGAGGTCGAGCGCGTGCTGAGCGTGCTCGACGGCGCTGTGCTGGTCATCTCGGCCGTCGAGGGCGTTCAGGCCCAAACCCGGATCCTCATGCGCGCGCTCCAGCGTCAGCGCATTCCGACGCTGCTGTTCATCAACAAGATCGATCGTCGGGGCGCTCAAGAAGGCGCACTGTTGCGTGTGGTGGCCGAGAAACTGAGCGCAGCGGTGTACCCGCTCGCGTCTGTTCACCAGATCGGGACGAGAGAGGCTGAGGCCGTGGCGATGGACCTGCAGGATGCCGACGTCGCCACCCGGCTGCTCGATCGGCTGAGCGAGCGCGACGATGCCCTGATGGCTGAGTGGTTGGCGTCAGACGGTCGCGTTCCTTCCGATCGTTTGCTGGCGGCACTGGCGGCGCAAACCCGGGCGGCGCAGGCGCATCCCGTCTACTTCGGGTCGGCGATCACGGGCGCTGGCGTCGACCTGCTGCTCGAGGGGATCCGCACCTTCCTGCCGATGGCTGCCGGCGACGCTCAAGCGCTGCCGGCCGGAAGCGTGTTCAAGATCGAACGTGGCGGCGCCGGCGAGAAGATCGCGTACGTGCGCATGACCTCCGGGACGTTGCAGGTTCGTGACCGGCTGCGCTACGGCCCCGATGGCGACGGTCGAGTGACTGCCATCCAGGTCTACGAACGCGGCCTCGCCGTCCGCCGGCCGTCGATCGCGGCCGGCCAGATCGGCAAGCTCTGGGGGCTCGGCGACGTGCAGATCGGCGACGGCATCGGCGCCGACGGCGGGCGCGCCGAGCATCGGTTCTTCGCGCCGCCCACGCTTGAGACCACTGTCACGCCGCGCCGCGTGAGTGATCGGGCAGCACTGCATGCGGCGCTGACGCAACTGACCGAGCAGGATCCGCTCATCAATCTGCGCCAGGGCGAGTTCGATCGCGACCTGACGCTTTCGTTGTACGGCGATGTCCAGAAGGAAGTGATCGGCGAGACCCTGCACCGCGAATACGGCCTCGAGGTCGACTTCTCTGAGACCACGACGCTGTGCATCGAGCGGCCGGCCGGCGTCGGATCATCAGTCGATGTCATGGGCGGGCCTGACAACCCGTTCGTGGCAACGATCGGGCTGCGGATCGAGCCGGCGCCGGTCGACAGCGGGCTTGACTACGGCCTTGAGGTGGAACTCGGGTGCCTGCCGCTGTCGTTTCACAAGGCCATCCAGGAGACCGCGATCGAGACGCTGCGTCAGGGCTTGTTCGGGTGGACCATCCTCGACGCGCGCATCCGCCTGACACACGCCGCTTACTCGTCACCGGTCAGCACCGCCGCCGACTTTCGCGGCCTGACGCCGCTCGTGATGATGGACGCGCTGCGCGCCGCCGGCAGTGACGTGTATGAACCCGTCAACCGCTTTCATCTCGAACTCCCGGCCGACCTCCTGGGGCGCACGATCCCGGCCATCACCAAGATGGGAGCCGTGCCGGACGTGCCGATGGTGCGCGATACGGTCGGCGTGCTGGAGGGCACGATCCCGGTGGCGCGCGTGCGCGACCTCAAGATCTTGCTGCCCGGGCTCACTCGCGGCGAGGGCTTGTTCGAATATGCCTTCGACCACTACGACCGCGTGCGCGATCCCGAACCGCCGACGCGCGCTCGCCGTGACAACAACCCGCTCAACCGCAAGGAGTACCTGCTGCATGTCGTCCGCCGTGTCTGATCGAGATCGCCACCTTACGACGGCGTATCTGCGCTGGTCCACGCTACAGGCTGCGCTCGGGCGCGGGTACTGGCTTGTCACAAGCCTCTACCTTGTGCTCGACGCGCGCCTGCTGCCTGAGCAACTCGTGTTGATCGGCGTCGGTCAGGCAGTGGCGTCGATGCTGTTCGAAGTGCCGACCGGCGTCGTGGCCGATGCTGTGAGCCGGCGGTTGTCGTTGATGATCGCGCATGTGCTGGTAGGGCTCAGCATGATCGCCACGGCGCTCTCGACGTCGTTCGGGGCGCTGCTGGCGACTCAGATCCTGTGGGGCATCGGCTGGACCTTCGCCAGCGGCGCCGACGTGGCCTGGATCACGGACGAGCTTGATGACGGCGTTCGCGCCCCACAGGTGCTGGCGGCGCAGGCCCGCTGGAAACAGATCGGCGCCTTGGCCGGATTGGTTGGCTTTGGCGGTTTGGCCTGGCTGGGCGGCCGGGCCGGAGCGATGCTGGTGGCGGGCGTCGTCATGGTGGTGCTGGCCGCGTACGTCGCGACGCAGTTTCCGGAGCACCGCTTTCGGCCGACCACGACAAGGCTGGGCCGCCAGGCTCTCGAGATCCTCAGGGCCGGACTCTCGCTGGCTCGGCGTGACGTCCAGCTCCTGATCCTTTTCGGAGCCACGATCCTGGTCAACGGCGCGTCCGACTCGATCGGACGGTTGTATCCCAGGCAGTTGATCGGCGCAGGCTTCCCGACGGCGCCGGATCCGATCATCTGGTTCACGGCGTTGAGCCTGGCGGCGTTCGCCCTCGGCGCCTGGGCCCTATGGCTTGTCGAGCGCCGGCTGCATGGAATGCGCCTGGCGCGCGCCGCCTATGTGTCGGCCTGCGGGTTGGCGGTCGGCGGAGCGCTTTTGTTGGCAGCCGCGCCCGGAGCGTGGTGGGCGAGCCTGGGTGTGTTGCTGATAGAAGGCGTCGGCTGGCCGGTGACCCGCGCGGTCGGCGCGATCTGGGCCAATGAACGCGCGACTCGCGAGGTTCGGGCCACCGTGCAATCGTTCCTGGCGCAGATGGAATACGTCGGTGAGATGGTGTGCGGGTTGGCGATCGCCGGCCTGGCCGGGTCCGTCTCGATCGGGGCAGCCCTGCTGGGCGCAGCCGGGCTCGTAGTCCTGGCGGGCCTGCTGGCCCTCAGATCGTTAGGCGAATCTACCTGACGCCCCGTCTGTTAGCGTCTACTCGGAATCACCAACGGCTATCGCGATTCTTACCGCGGCGCGTGAGACAAACCACCGCGCAACTTCGGGCACTCTGCCGGGTATCGGAAGGCGGCGATGACGGATAATCGGGGATTGGCGGGCGACGGCTTTCAGAACCGGACGCCTCCAAGGCCACAACCACCCATGCCCAAACGCACTGACATCCGCTCGATCCTGATCATCGGCTCAGGCCCGATCGTCATCGGCCAGGCCTGCGAGTTCGACTACTCCGGCGTGCAGGCGTGCAAGGTGCTCCGTCGCGAAGGTTATCGGGTGGCGCTGGTCAACTCCAACCCGGCCACGATCATGACCGACCCGGAGTTCGCCGACGCCACCTACATCGAGCCGCTGACCGTCGACATCGTCGAGAAAATCATCGCGGTCGAGAAGCCCGACGCCATCCTGCCGACGGTCGGCGGGCAGACCGGGCTGAACCTGGCCATGGACCTCTGGCGCGCCGGGGTCCTCGAGCGCCACGGTGTGCGCCTGATCGGAGCACAGCCCGAGGCCATCGACCTGGCAGAGGATCGCCTCAAGTTCCGCGACGCCATGATCGCCGCCGGCCTCAGCGTGCCGCGCTCCGGCCTGGCGCGTTCTCTGGCGGACGCCGAAGCCCTGATGAACGAGATCGGCCTGCCCGTGTTGATCAGGCCGTCGTTCACGCTGGGCGGCTCTGGCGCCGGCATCGTGCAAACCCCCGACGAGTTCAGGCGCAAGGTCGAGCATGGCCTGCGCGAGTCGCCCGTGCATGAGGTGCTGATCGAGCAGTCGGTCCTGGGCTGGAAGGAATACGAGCTCGAAGTGATGCGCGACAGGGCCGACAACTTCGTCGTCGTCTGTTCGATCGAGAACCTCGATCCAATGGGTGTGCACACCGGCGACAGCATCACCGTCGCGCCGGCGCAGACCCTGACCGATCGCGAGTACCAGCGCCTGCGCGACATGGCGCGCACCGTCATGAACACCGTCGGCGTCGAGACGGGCGGGTCGAACGTGCAGTTTGCGGTCAACCCGGCGGACGGCGAGGCCTTGATCATCGAAATGAACCCGCGCGTCAGCCGCAGCTCGGCGCTGGCGTCGAAGGCCACGGGCTTCCCAATCGCCAAGATCGCGGCGCTGCTGGCCGTCGGCTACACGCTCGACGAGATCCCGAACGACATCACGCGCGTCACGCCGGCGTCGTTCGAGCCGAGCATCGACTACTGCGTGGTCAAGATCCCGCGCTTCGCGTTCGAGAAATTCGCGGGCGCCGATGACACCCTCGGCCCGCAGATGAAGTCCGTCGGTGAAGTGATGGCCATCGGCCGCACCTTCCCCGAGGCGTTGAACAAGGCCTTGCGGGGATTGGAACTGGGCAGGACGAAAAGCGAAGGGCCGGCCGCCAAGGGCGCGCCGGAGCGTCTGCAAAGGCCGACGGCGCTCAGGATCTTTGGGGCGCTGGATGCCTTGCGGAACGGGATGAGCGAGGCCGAGCTCATCGCGCAGACCGCCTACGATCCGTGGTTCGTGGCGCAGATGGCTCTGATGATCGGGCTCGAGCGGCAGCTCGGGCAGCACTCGCTCGACACGCTGCCCGTCGAGTTGCTGCGCGCCGCCAAGCGCATGGGTTTCTCCGACGCCCAAATCGCGTCGCACCTTGCTCCTCCTTCCTCTGTCGTTTCGCTTCCCGCTGAGGACGTGCGCCAACGCCGCATCGCCGGCGGCATCGTGCCCAACTTTTATCGCGTCGACACCTGTGCGGCGGAGTTTGAGGCGCATACACCCTACCTGTATTCGACGTATGAGCGTGACGATGAGTCTGAACCGAGCGAGCGGCGCAAGGTCGTGATCCTGGGCGGCGGGCCAAACCGCATCGGCCAGGGCATCGAGTTCGACTACTGCTGCGTGCACGCCTGCTTCGCGCTGAAGGAGCTCGGGTTCGAGACCATCATGGTCAACTGCAATCCCGAGACGGTCAGCACCGACTATGACACGGCCGATCGTCTGTACTTCGAGCCGCTGACGCTCGAGGACGTGCGCAACATCATCGACAACGAAAAGCCCGAGGGCGTCATCGTCCAATTCGGCGGGCAGACGCCGATCAATCTCACGCGCGGGCTGGCTGCCGCCGGCGCCCCGATCTGGGGCACAGCCCCCGACGACATCGACCTGGCTGAGGACCGCGTGCGCTTTGGCCAGCTCCTGCGCGACCTCGACATCCCGCACCCGGCCTGGGGCACAGCGCGTTCGCTCGAGACGGCGCGCACCGTCGCGTCGCGCATCGGGTATCCGGTGCTGGTGCGCCCGAGCTACGTCCTCGGCGGACGCGCCATGGAGATCGCCTTTGACGACCGCCAGCTGGCCGAGTTTTTGGCGGCGGCCACGGCGGCAGCGCCGGATGGACCAGTATTGATCGATCACTATCTGGAAGATGCCTACGAGATCGACGTCGATGCGCTCTGCGATGGCGAGCGCGTGGTCATCGCCGGCGTGATGCAGCACATCGAGGAGGCCGGCGTCCACTCGGGAGACAGCGCCTGCGTGCTGCCGCCGTGGAAAGTCAGCAATTACCACCTCAGCATCCTCGAAGACTACACAGAGAGGCTCGGAAAGGCCCTGCGAGTCATTGGCCTGATGAACATCCAGTACGCCATCAAGGACGACGAGGTGTACGTCATCGAGGTCAATCCGCGTGCCTCACGGACTGTGCCGTTCGTCAGCAAGGCCACTGGCGCACCATTGGCCAAACTCGCCGCGCAGGTCATGGCGGGCAAGACCCTTGTCGAGCTGGGCTTCACGCAGACGCCGCGGGTCGACGGCTTCTTCGTCAAAGAGGTCGTCCTGCCGTTCAAGAAGTTCCCGGGCGCCGACTACCGCCTTGGACCCGAGATGCGCTCGACCGGTGAAGTGATGGGCCATGCCGCGCGCTTCGGCCATGCCTTCGCCAAGGCTGAGCTCGCGGCCGGGACGCCGCTTCCGACGCGCGGCAACGTCTTCATCACCGTCAACGATTTCGACAAGGGCGCGGCGCTCAAACTGGCCCGCGACTTCCATCGCCTCGGCTTCGGCCTGCTGGCGACGCCCGGCACCGCGGCCACGATCGCGCGCGCCGGTCTGCCGGTGACGACGCTGCAGCGCTTCAGCGAGGGCAGCCCGAACGCGGTCGACAAGATCCAGGCGGGCGAGGTGCAGTTGATCATCAACACCCCGCTGGGCGCCGGCTCCGCGGCCGACATGCAGGCCATGCGCTCGGCGGCGGTGCTGCACGGCGTGACGCTCCTGACGACGCTCAGCGCGGCGACGGCGGCCGTCACCGGGATCCAGGCGCTCGCCGCACGCGAATTGCGCGTGCGCAGCCTGCAGACGCACCATCACACTCAGGCTTGAGCCCATGGGCTTTTCAGGCTCCTGACACAGCCCTGACACGCCGCTTACAACGCCTGTGTCTGATGGCCGTGGAGGAACGCTGCGATGCTGTTGCGGCAGTACCAGCGATCTGATGCGTTCGGCACCAGGTCCGTCGATCGCGTGCACGCCTTCAACCAATCTGTTGCTCGAGCCCATGCTGGCGCCGACCGGCCAGGCGACATCGGCGCCGTTCGGAATGTTGGAAGGTATCAATCGCCTGGCCGCGCGTGTCGATCTGCTCAAGTCTGGATCACCGTTCATCCAGGCCCTGGCAGGGCTTGATCCGAATCTGCACGACCCGGCGGCGCAACAGGTGCCGTATCAGACCGAACCCTACCTGCCTGAGTGCAATGTCGCCTGGCCTGCCGTCGCGCCGCTCCACATTCCCGTCCTTCTGCTGAATCTCTGACGACTGCTTGCCTCCGCTGTAGAAGGCCCGCCCGCTTCGTTCGACCGGGTGCCTACAATCCGCCCCAAAGGATTTCGGAGGCGGCGAGCATGGCAAGCCCGGACGCTCATCGACGGCTGGGTCGCATCGTGTGTGTGGGCCTCGTGATGGTGGCGCTGGCGCCTGCGGCACCCTCAGCCCGTGCGGTGACGGGAACCCATCCCTCCAACCAATGGGCGCCCATGCCCTACGACGACGAGCCTGGCGACATCTACCAGCGCGCCTCCACGCTCGAAGTGTATCGAGACAAGCTGTATGCCGGCGTTCAAACCTCAAGCTTCCTTCAGATCTGGCGCACGGCCGACGGATTGAACTGGGACGGCGTCATCACCGCCACAAACGGAATGACGGATTCGCTCGGAACACTTGCCACGGACTTCGCCGTACATGACGACGCCCTGTTCGCGACGACATTCATGTCGGGGTGGGGCGGCGCTGTGTGGCGGACGCTCGACGGTGACGAGTGGGAGCCGGTCACGCCGCTCTGGGCCAGCAACACGTATTTCTTCAGCATGGCGGAGTACAAGAGTCGCCTGTACGTGGATAAAGCGATCGACACCTTGTCGTCGGCGGGTATGTGGCACACGGTTCAGGTGACCACGAACGGCGTCGATTGGTCCCCGGCTCTCGAACCGGGCTTCTCGATGTCGAGCCTCGCCGTCGCCGGCGACTGGCTGTACGTGGGCGGCCAGAATCCGACGGATCAGACACCCTGTCTGTGGCGCTTCGACGGCAGCGCCTGGTCTGACGTCTCGTCTGGCTTCGGCGCGTCAGCCCCTGGCAGCGTGATGTCCATCGTCTCTTTCGGCACTGAGTTGTACGCAGCCGTTGCCACGAGTGCGGACGATCAGCGCACAGTGATCAACTTGTGGCACACGTCCGACGGTGACAGTTGGGCGCCAGTCCTATCCGACGACTTGTTGGTGGTTCGAGACTCGATGGGGATGGTCATGCGGGCAGCACTCGTTGTCCATGCGGATGCGCTCTTCCTGTTTACCTACGATCTGCGTGGGGGAGGCGTCTGGCGTTCCCCGGACGGTGTGCACTGGGACGCCGTTGCGCCGCGCGGATGGGATTCGGGTCAGGCCCGTGGAGTGTCACTCGCCGGAGCCGCAGTGTTCCGCGGTCAACTCTGGGCCGGCCTCGTCGACACGCTCGGGCCGAGTGAGGTCATGCTCTACCTGCCGAACCGTCATCCGCTACCATCGGTGCTCAACGCGGCAGGATCCGCGCTGTTACCGTGACATCGGGCGAGCGCGGCCGTACGCCTCAGCCAGTTGCTCGTGAGGGCGTTTGGCTGCGACAACGACCGGAGCACTCGGGATGCTGTGGTCTACCTGTTCTGAGACTCAAGCAGCCTGCGACGGGTACGGCGCAGGCTGCCTGGGTTCATCTGGCCGGCTACGGCCATCGCGATAGCGGTTGCTCAGGCTGCGGGCGCTGGATCACGCGGCCCGACGACATAGAGCGCGCCCATCGCCAGGGCTGGCAGAATGAAGACCGTGAGCTCTGATCTTCCGCCTAGCAGGGCTGTGGCGATGATGGCAGCTGCCCAAAGGACCGAGTGACCGATCATATTGGCCTGACGCGACTTCATGACGGCTCCCTGGTCGGGGGGCGCCCCGACCGATGCTAAGGTGGTTGTCCCATCCGAAGTCGGATGGGATTGCCGCCTATCATCGGGATTCGTCGGCGCGTTTTCAACTGGGGAAGGCCCTGGGACACCCCTGGGGAAGTCACCGGGTGCCTCGCTGAGGCGCAAAATCAGCTCGATTCGCGAGCCGACCTGGTATTTGGCGAAGATGTTGCGCAGGTGAAACTCGACCGTTCGGGCCGAGATCCCCAGGGCCTGGGCGATCTGTTTGTTGCTCTTCCCGAGGAGGACCTCGGTGACCACGTCCCGTTCGCGTTCGCTGAGTTGGTTGATCGGCGGCACATTCACCTCTCTTGGGCCCTACCTGGGTCGACGACTGAGCCCAGACTCCGTAACGTGACGATACCACGAATTCGACGGGCTTTGTCGATTTCGGCCTGTCCGCTACAGGTTGACCGTTCAAACGAAGGCTGGAGCGCTGCCGCAGCGTGGGCACCAGCGCCTGGCTTCAATGCGGCGCGCGCCACTCCATGGCCGTCGGGGTCTTTTGGAAGCCCGCATCCCTGAGGATCGCCTGGCCGGGGCTGCCCAACACGTCGGCATCGTTCCACTGGGCGACGACGACGCGGGCCGCAGCGCCGGGCCGCGCCAGGTAGGCGCGCACAGCCCGTTCGGCGTCGAAGACGTCGAGCGTCGCTGCCGTAGTGATGCGCCGGCCCGAGTCTTCGAAGACCACGATCGGTCTGCCTCGCAGGAGCGCGACGTGCGTGGTCGGCACCCGTGCGAACCGCGGCGTGTCGTCAGCGCCGCCGCCGTAGACGTTGACCGGGTCGACCGCGCTAAGCACGACGATGTCGTCATCCGGCGCCTGGCGAAGCTGCTCGACGGCTTCGGGCAACGCGAACTGCGCGCCGGAGAGGCCGGCGACGAAATAGCCGCGGCGGACGTCGCCGCGCATCTCCATCCGGCTCAACACGCGATATAGCGAGGCCCAATCCCATGACCCTGTCTCGCGTTCGAGGCAATCTCGGGTGACGACCCCATAGCGCGCCAGCAGGACGCGTGAGCGCTGCTCGTGCAGTCCGTCGATTGATAGCTCCGGCCCCAGGATGCCGGCCCGATGCACGATCGACCAGCGCCCGGCCGGCGGCACCGTCGTGGCTTTGACCAGGGCCATGTGCTCGCGCACGCGCTGGCCGATGCGGCGGCGCGCCTCGCGGTAGCGGTTCATGATTGGCGGACGATCGCCCAACCGGCTGGCCAGTTCCTGCTCGAGCGGGCTCTTCGTCCGGGGCCCACGCTCGGGCTCCGACTCGACGGCAATCAGCCCGCGCAGGGTGGCGAAGGCGTCGTGAGTAACGAGCCCGAGTGCCGCCAGCTCCGCGAGCGCGGCGTTCAGAGCGCTGGTCGTCAGACCCAGACCTGCCTGCAGGTCGGCCGTGAACGAGGCGCCTTCATCTTTGAGGAAGGCAAACACGCGCGCGGCTTCGACGCTCAGGCCGTCGGGCTGAGGCGCGTCGAGGAAGCGCCGGCCTTCGCCCCGGAAGAAGAAGCGCACCCGCGCGCGGCGCACATCGGTGGGCGCATCCGGCGACGGCACCGCTGCCCAGACCAGCGCGCCATCCTGGCCCAGGGCGTCCAGATCGGCCGGCGCATAGCCTGGGACGCGGGCCGGCAGAACTTCGCGCTCCCACACGGCCGCCGGCAAGGCTAGCCCTCTGAGTTGCTCGACGGCCTGGCGCAGAGCGCCGCTGCCCGTCAACCGCGTGTGCGAATCGAGATGCTGCCAGCGGATGAGGAAGGCGGCGTAGGCCGCGAGGGAGACGGGCTTGATGGCGTTGCGCAGCTGTGCCAGGGTCCGCCGCTGAATCTGATCCAGCAGGTTCGCGTCGCAGACCTGGAGCGTGTCGAGCGTGGTGAAGTGGCCGCGCACCAGCAGTCGTTCGTCGACGGCCGTCGCCAGCACCTGCATCAGGTCGAGCTCGGCGAACGGATAACGCGCCAGCAGCTCCGCTGCGGTGACGGGCCCGCACCAGCGTAGGCGGCGCCTCACGACGTCGGTCACGTTCGGTGCGCGCCCGTAGGCCTCGGTCAGTTCGGCCGATACCCAGCGCGACTCGCCGCCCAGGGTGACCGGCAGGATGCGCTTTTCGGCGGCGAGCTCGGCCAACCAGCCGTCGCCGACGCAGCGCGCCCGAACCTCGGCCTCGGACAGATCGCCTAGCTCGCGCATGATCAGGGCCAGTTCTTCCTTGCTGCGCGCCTGCGAGCCATCGGCGCTGTGCCCCGCGCGCCCGACCACCTCGACGATGGCTTCGGGACTCAACCGCCCGGTCCAATCCGAGTCGAGGGGAGCGGCCTCGACCGACAGCGGCGCAGCCGAGAGGGCGCGCAGTTGTCGCTCGGCCTTGGGCTCGTCCCACTGATACATGTAGATGCTGACGAAACTGTACAGCAGCCCCGATGCCACGGGCGACGGTGTCTGGCTGTGGATCGTGGCGATCTCGATGCGACCGGCTTTGAGGCCGTCGAGCACGTCGGCCAGGTGGGGCATGTCGAAGACGTCGCGCAGGCAGTCGCGCGTGGTTTCGACCACGATCGGGAAGTTGTCGAAGCGTCGCACCAACGCCAAAAGGTCGCGAGCCCGCAGCCGCTGCAGCCAGAACGGCATGCGCTTCATGCCACGCATCCGTGGGAGGAGCAGGGCGCGCCCGGCGTTCATGCGGAACTGCGCGCCGAAGACGGCCGAGTCCGGCAACTCATCAAGGATGCGTCGCCGCGCTTCGTCGGAGGTCAGCGCCGCGAGGACGTCCGTCGGCGGTTCCTGCGCCAGGCCCGGCAGACGGAAGAGGATGCCGTCGTCGTTGGTCTGGGCCTCGGGGGTGACGCCGATGTTGTCGCGCAGGACGCCCAGCAGCGCCAGCGCCCAGGCCCCGTTGACCCGGCCGCCGAACGGCGATTGCACCACCAGGCACCAGTCGCCGGCGTCGTTGCGGAAGGTCTCGACCACCACCATCCGATCCGACGACATCACGCCGACGGCGTTCATCTGGCTCTGGACGTGAGCGATCAGGGCGCGGGCGGAGCGCTCGTCGAGCGCGTAGTCGCGGCGCAGCCAGGCCTCGGCCTCCTCGACCGCCGTCTGGTTGGGCTCGGCCAATCGCGCCGCGATCTCGCGCCGGAAGGCGCCGATGCGGACGCCGAGCTCGTATGGGCGATAGGGGTAGTCGCCGTTCCAGAACGGCATGCGCGGCGTCGCGCCGGCGGCGTCGACGACCACGACCCGGTCGTCGTTGATCTCGGCCACGCGCCAGACGTTGCTGCCGAGCAGGAAGGTGTCGCCGACGCGCGTCTCGAAGACGAATTCCTCGTCGAGCTCGCCGATGCGCGTCTTGCCGTCGCCCAGATACACGCCGAACGCGCCAGTATCCGGGATCGTGCCGACGTTGCTCATCGCCAGCAAGCGCGTGCCGGGCAGGGCGATCAGGCGATCGGCGGTCTTGTCCCACGCGATCTTGGGCCGCAGCGACGCGACAGCCGGAACCGACGCGGCGTCGAAGTAGTAGCGGCCGGTGAGCATGTCGAGGACGCTCTCGAACTGCGCCCAGGTCAGGTCGCGGTACGGATAGGCGCCACGGACGAGGTCGAAGAGCTCGGCCGAGCGCCACGGCTCCATCGCTACAGCTGCAACGATCTGTTGGGCCAGGACGTCGAGCGGGCTCTCGGGCGTGTGGGTCAGCTCGACGTCGCCGTCCAGCATGCCGCGCGAGATCGCGGCCGCCTCCATCAGATCCTCGCGGAAGGTGGCGTAGATGCGGCCGTGGCTGGTCTGCCCGACCAGGTGGCCCGAGCGCCCGACGCGTTGCAGGCCCTGCGACACGCTCTTGGGCGATTGGAGCTGCACGACCAGATCGACGTGGCCGATGTCGATGCCGAGCTCGAGCGAACTGGTGCCGACCAGGGCCGGGAGTTTGCCGGCCTTCAGGTCCGCTTCCATCTCGCGCCGGGCCTCTTTCGACATGCTGCCGTGGTGGGCCCGGATCGGGCCTTCGGCGCCGATGGCGAACATGCCGCGGTCGCCCATCAGGCCGCCGGGCGCGAGCGCGGCGGTGCTGCCGGGCTCGATCTCCTCGGAGCGTTCCGCCGCGAGCTGTGCGTTGAGTCGGTCGGCCGTGCGCTCGGCCAGGCGCCGGTTGTTGGCGAAGATGAGCGTCGTGCGGTGTTTGAGGATGTCGCCCAGGACCTGCGGCACGACCGCGGGCCAAATGCTGCCGCCCGGCAGATCGCTGAAGTCGTCCACGGGCGTGATGACTTCGAGCTTGAGTTGCTTCTTGTAGTGGGCGTCGACGATGGTGACGGGGCGGGGCGCACCGCCAGCTTCCTGGCCGCCCAGAAAGCGCGCCGCCTCCTCGAGGGGCCGGATGGTCGCCGAGAGCCCGATCCGCTGCACGGGCTGCTCGGCGAGCCGAGTCAGGCGCTCGAGGCTGAGCGAGAGGTGCGCGCCGCGCTTGTTGCCCGCGAGCGTGTGGATCTCGTCGACGATCACGGCCTCGACCGTGCGGAACAGATCCCGCGCCTTTGGGCTGGTCAGCATGAGGTAGAGCGACTCGGGCGTCGTGATCAGGACGTCGGGCGGATGCGTCAGCATCTGCGCGCGCTGGCTGGCGGGCGTGTCACCAGTGCGCACCGCGACGCGCAACGGGCGCAGTTTGACGCCCTGGCGCGTGGCCGCGGCGCGGATGCCGGCGAGCGGCGCCTGCAGGTTGCGCTCGATGTCGTTGTTGAGGGCCTTGAGCGGCGAGACGTAGAGCAGGCCGATGCCGGCCTGGCCCTTGGGGGCTTCTTCGCGCCCGTACAGCCGGTCGAGGCCCCACAAGAAGGCGGCCAGGGTCTTGCCCGAGCCGGTCGGGGCCAGGATCAAGGTGTGCTCGCCCCGCTGGATCGCGGGCCAGCCTTCGGTCTGAGGCGGCGTCGGGCGACCGAGCGTGTCGCGGAACCAGGCCTGTGTCGCGGGCGAGAAGGCGGATAGAGCGTCGGCCATAGGGATAGAACAATTGTACGCCATTCGCGCGACCCCATCGAGCGTAGCTGGCCGACTCTGGTAAGGTCAGGGTATGCCATCCGAGAAAGGGCCGTCACGATTTGCCTGGTCCGACGCCTGGGTGTTGTGGTCGATTGCTACATCCGCGGGCCCGAGCACGACCTTGCGCCAACTCATCGCCGCTGCGGACTACATCAACCACGCCGTGCCGACGTACGACGAGCTCGCCGGCGCACTCCGGCGCCTGGAAGCCTCTGGCTGTGTGGAGCGCGGTGGGCGAGGGTATCGGGCAACGCCGCTGGTGCGTGAGTTCTCGGAGAGGCCCCAGCGGGCGAACGGGCTGGACGAAGTGAATGCCTTGTGGGCGTTTCTGGAGACCCTGACTGAGCCCAACGCGATCGATGTAGAGTCGACTCTGTCACCGGACGCATACCGTCGCGCGGTGAAAGACTATCTCCGCGGACATTGAGAATCGAAATGAGAGATCGGGAGTGTCCCGATGTCCCCCGATGTGGAATAGCGCGACTTGACGATATCGGGGGACATCGGGACACTCCCGATCTCTTGCCGACCTGATGGCATAATGCCGCCATGTCCCGTAAACGACTCTTTACGCTCTTCGTCATTTTCGACCTGGTTGTTCTGGCCGGCATCGGCGCCTGGCTGGCGCTTGACGCGCGCAATCCCTGTCGGGTCACGCAGCCGTTGCTTCCCGAAAGCTGGTTCCACGACCCCAAGGCCAGGGCACCGATCTGCACGTATGAAGTGGTCGCCACGTTTCCGCACGACCCGCTGGCCTTTATCCAGGGGCTGCAGTGGGTGGATGGTGAGTTCTACGAAGGCACTGGCCTTGTCGAGCGCTCGTCGCTGCGACGCGTCGACCCCGAGACCGGCAAAGTGTTGCAGCAAATCGCGCTCGACCCACAAGTTTTCGGGGAGGGCATCACGGTCGTCGGCGATCGCATCTATCAACTCACGTGGCAGAACCACGTTGGCTATGTGTACGACCGTGCGACGTTCACGCTGTTGCGCACCTGGGAGTATCCGACCGAAGGCTGGGGCCTGACGTACGACGGCCAGCGCCTGATCATGAGCGACGGTTCGGCGACGCTGATGTTCATCGATCCCGACACGCTTGAGCGCGTCGGCCAGATCCCGGTGATTGACGGCGGCCAACCGGTGTCGGAGCTCAACGAGCTCGAGTACATCAACGGCGCGGTCTTCGCCAACGTCTGGCAGACGAACGATATTCTCAGGATCGATCCCGCCACCGGCCACGTCCTGGCACGCTTGAACTTCGCCGAGTTGTTGCCACCCGACCAGCGCAACGGCGCCGATGTCCTCAATGGCATCGCCTACGACGCAGCCGGCGGCCGTTTGTTCGTGACGGGCAAGCTTTGGCCCAGCCTGTTCGAGGTCACGCTCAAGCCCGCAGCATCGCGGCCGTAAGCCATGGACGCCTTCGAGTTGCGACGCACGCTCGATCGATCGCTTCGGCCCGACCCTGCCGGACGCGTGGTCGATGCTGAGGCTGCCTGGAAGGTGCTGAGGGCGTTGCTGCCGGATCCGCCAACCGAAGCGGTCTATCAGGAACTGTGCTTCAGTGTGGACGTGGAAGAGGGCGCGGCTGAGCAGCCGGCGCGGCTGCTCGTGTATTTCGGCTGGTTGATTGACGCGAAGAAGCAAAGCCCCTGGGGAACATTCGAGCTTTCGCTCTACTGTCGTTATCCTCTGACGCCCGTGTTGGCCGATGAGCTCGAGGACCTGCGCCGGCATTCGTTCGATACGGCTCTGGAAGCCGACCCGGCGGATCCCGACCTGGTCGGCAGCTTTCTGCGGCGAGTCGATTCGGCCGGGCCAGTATGGGCCGCACTCCGCGATCTTCCGATGGAAACCGCCGACTACAGCTGCGTCGTGTCGTCGTGGTGAGAAGAACGTGACTCTGGGCCTTTCGGTGAGGGGGCTGTTGTCAGGTTCGATCGGTGGGGGAACCATGTCTCATCAGCGAGCCGTGGCCGTTGTGTTGCGCGGGCAAACGGTGTTGATGGTCGAACACCTGCACGATGATCGCCGTTACTGGACGTTGCCGGGTGGCGGGATCGAGCCGGGTGAAACGATGGCCCAGGCTGCGCTGCGTGAGTTGCTGGAGGAAACGGGCCTGCGTGGCGCGATCGACCGCGAACTCTACAGCCGGCCCGGCGAGACCGGCTTTCTCTGCACCGTATCGGCTGACCAGGAGGCGGTCCTCGGCTACGACCCGGAAATCGAAGACGACTCGGCGATGCTCAAGGCCGTTGGCTGGGTCCCGCTTGCTCAACTGGTCGACGACGTGCAGGGGCGCTTGTTCATCCCACTGCTGCGGGCAGAGGACTCGGGAACATGAGGCTGCGTGTCGCACTGACACGGACTCGGCCGGCTCTCCTGCGCCTTCGACCCGCCTACGAGTAAGGTCTGGCATTACGCAAAAAGCTGTGCTTCATTGAAACGTTGATGCTGTGGCAGTCGGAGCTGGCCCAGGCGGCGTGCTGACTGACTGAAGCGGGTCGTCGACGAGCGGCGTTCAACGGGTCATGGCGCCGTGACCATGCCCACCGTCACCCAAGCCAAAATCAATTCACCGGGGCGTAGAGACGCGGCCAGTCGAACTCGACCCGCAGGGTGGTTCCATCATAGTGGAGGACGACCTGAGTGTCGGCCTTGCGCATCATCACGCACTCGCGGATGAACTCACAATCGTCCTGGTGCAGGCTGACATGCCCGACGTGCGTCACCTGCCAGCCGTCCGTCGCGGGAAGATTGCGGTAGTGCTCCAGGAACTCGTCGAGAGTCATTTTGGGGTTGGTGAAGTAATACAGGTCGACGCCGATGCCGTGTTCGTAACGGGTCATGCCCCTGACGACGCTGTTGCCTGGCACGGGCAGGCCTAGCTTGGTCGGCAATTCGATCGCGTCCACCATGGCCTGCATGTCATCGGGCAACCGGATCTCGGGCACCTTGTCGATCGAGGACAGGGCCTCGGTGACCTCGTATACCTGTGAGAAGTCGCCCTGGGTGCTCGTCTCCTTCCAATGTGAAGAGAGCACATAGTTGCCGTCGATCGCCAGATAGAAATCGCCTTCCAACTGGCTCGTCGCGTTGCCACTGTCCGACTTGACCGGGGCGAGCACGAAATGATAGGCGGGGATGCCTTCGTATTCGGTTTGTTCGGCGAATTGTGCCTCGGCCAAGCGGTCGGTGTTCGCTGTCGGGATCTGGGCTTCCGAGAAGAGCGACTCGCTTGAACCGGCTGAGATGTACCAGTCGCCGCTGCCCGTCTGCGTATAGGTCCAATCGTCAACGACGACCGTTCGCTCCTCGCCCCCTTCGTATTTGTTGTAGGCGTAAGCGCTGAACGGCTCTTTGATATACCCGATGGTGGTCGTCTGTTCGGTCAGCGTGCCGTTGACCGTGTTCTTCTCGTTGACCGTGACGACGAAGCTATCCAGGGTGCGGGGATCCTGGAAGGACCAGATCGCAAAGGTCGGCGGCCAGACTGTGGCGGTCGGTTCGGGAACCAGGGTCGGTGGCTCGATCGTCCCCGTCGGCGCGAGTGTGGGCAGCGACGCCGTCGTTGGCGCAGCGGTCGTCTGTACCGGCGCGGTCTGCGTCGGAGACACCACGCCAGCCGCTGCGGTGCCCGTCGGCGCGGCGGCCGGAGTTGCCAGGCCGGCCAGACCGCAGGCCTGGATCAGCAGGGCGCACAACAGAGGAGGCAGGTAGGGCTTGATGTTCAATGGCGCAAACCGGGCACAGGCCTTCGACGATCGACCCTACTCGCATGGGTTGACGGTATGGCGACGAGTACATCCTCAGTGGACGCGGACCTTGGCGTTTCGGTCTCCGCGCCGACGTGCGTCATCTCCATGCAGACCATTCTAGCGCAATGAGAGCTTATTTAGCCAGTAGGGACCGCAATGGGCGCATTGGCGGGGTACGGTCTTCTTGAGGTGCACCGCACAAGATCGAGGTTATCCCCAGCGCATTATTGTTCAGGCGCGGGGTGCCCGCGCGAGCGGAATGACCAATCTGATCTTGCCGCCTCGTGACAACACAGGTGGCTCGCCCGCTCGCTCGATTCGGATGTGCCTCAGGTTGCGGCTCGCGCAGAGTTCGTTCAGTTGCCCGACAATAACCTGCCACCTCTCCTCCTGATCGTGCGGACTCAACGACGGATGAAATCGAAGCCGAATGCGAAGCGTGCTGGCCGAGGTTTGCTCGACCTGAAACTGATCGACACCCCGGATGCGATCGATAAGGGTGACCAACAGCAGCGAGGGGATCGAGATGCGTTTCCCGTCAGGCCCGATCCACTCAAGGCCGTCGGCGGTCCGACCCTGGACCTGGATGGCTGGTCGCGGATCCCCACACGGACATAGATCAGGTCGAACGGTGATACGGTCACCCTGGTCATAGCGCAGGATGGGTTGCGTTCGCCCCACCAGGTTGGTCAACAACACGGTGTGGGATATCTCGCCCGGTGGCGTAGGCTGGCCATCTGCGTCGATGGGTTCCAGAATGGCCACCTCCTCATTAAGGTGATACCAACCGCAGCGGCATTGGGAGTGGGCAAAGGGATTCTCGGTTGATCCATACATCTGATAGGGCCGCACGCCGAACACTTGCCCGACCCGCCGAAACTCGCCATCCAGGAGTCTCTCACTCATGACCTCGACAAACTCCGGGCGCACTGCCAAGCGCCCTGCCTCCTGCTCGGTCGCCAACAGGGCGATCATGCTCCCGTAGCCCATCAGCAGGGTGGGCTGGAACTGATTCAGGCGGGCCACGATCTCGGGGAGCGGGCTGTGAACCGAAAGGGCTTCGATCCGACTGTTCCAGAAAGGTCGGTGCCGCTGCATGTAGCGGATCCCGGACAGAAAGCCATAGTGCTCGCCCGTGGCGGTCACGGCGGCCAGACGCAGGCCGCGCAGCGCCAATCGCAGCAGCGAACCCATCCCGAGCCATGACATCTTCGCTCGCTGATTGATTCTGGCGCTGACGGCCGTCGTGGCTTCGTCGGTCACGAAGTATCCATGCTGACCGGTAGTGCCGGAGGTGACTGCCACGTGGTATTCGCCCAGGAATCGTTCGCCGACCTGGTCTGGGTCATCGATGAAGGCGCGGATACGGTCGAGAGTGATCGCCGGGTCGGTGACCCAATCGTCAAAGTGCGCCATCAATTCGGCTTTGTGGGTGACGGGAAGGGCACGGGGGTCATCGATCCCGTCCGGCAGGCCGTGGTACAGAGCTCGGTAGTAAGGCGAGCACTTGCGCGCGTGGGCGATGAGATCGGCTGCCTTGGATCTCTGCGACCGCGTGGGAGTCAGCGGCGAAAACCTTTGATCGAACTCGCGTGTGTTGGCTGGAGTGCCCATCTGTAAGTTCCTTCCTTCCCGATGGCCGCCTTCGACCCACTGACCACGAGGCGTGAGCCCCGCGCCGTGGTTGCATCGCGTTCAGCCTGCTCCTAGAATAACGAGGGCCACGCAGCGTTCAAGAAACAACCCGACTTGTTTGTCGCGCGATGCGACAGTTGGAGAGATATGTCGCCTGACACGCTGGATCTTCGAACACAACGCACTCACCACGTTATCCGTCAGGCGTTTGTCGAGCTTGTACAGCTTAAGGGATTTGACGCGATCACGGTCGGTGCGATCGCTCGCCAGGCCCGGATCAATCGCGGCACGTTCTACCGCCATTTTCCGGACAAGTACGCGTTGGCTGTGGATGTGTTTGAGGAGGCGATCGCCAGCATGTTCTCAATCGTGGGCGCCCCTGAGCAAAACCTTGCGATCCTCATCGATCTCGATCCGATGGAAGGCGATCTGTCAGGGCCGCGGATGAAGAAAGCGATCGAATTGTTGACGGGCTTCTTCGCCTACTTCCGCGACCACGCCGACTATTACGCGACCATGCTCGGGCGAAAAGGAAACTCCTGGTTTGAACAGGCGATGTGTGACGTTCTATCTGAACAGTGGCTGAAGCGCGCGACGGGGACGCAAGCGGCCGTAAGCCGGAAGAAGACCACAGGGTACGCCATGCCTCCGGAACTGGTGACCACCTGTCTGGCGCGATCCGTCGTGGGGATGCTTGTCTGGTGGCTGAGACATCGTTGTCCACAGAGCGCGCGCGAACTGGCCATCAGCGCGATGGCGATCATCGCCTTCGGATACGTCCGCGCGATGGAGGGCGTTCGGGTTACCGCCTAGACAGAGCCGTAACGGCCAACGCCAGGGCGTTGGCCCATGATCGCTTCGCGATCCCTGTCTCGGGCGCTGGGTTCGCCCGTATTCGGCAAAAACCGTACTTTCCAG
This sequence comes from Anaerolineales bacterium, assembly GCA_044226485.1. Taxonomy (GTDB): domain Bacteria; phylum Chloroflexota; class Anaerolineae; order Anaerolineales; family UBA6663; genus UBA6663. Next base: position 27,653 of record JBGAGY010000003.1, on the reverse strand, counting down.
CCCAGTCTGCGCCCGGCGGGAATAACTCGTATTTTTCAACCTGAATTATCTAATTTGCGGCATATCCTCTATACTGCGGCGATCCCACCACAATCTAGAGACCCCCTGACGGACCGCCTCTGGTTCCCAGGTGATCGCCAGAGCACGCGACAAGTGAGGCGGACATGCTCATCGCTCAGGGAAGCTCGACACCCTCGCTCGGCGAAGTCCATCACATCGGCAGCCTCAATCACGAGGGCAAAGTCGTGCTGGTCGCCACAGTGGTCCAGCAGCGGGATCGGCAACCCGATCGGGTGTGGTTGGAGTACACGGTCCGGCAGGAGGGGTTTGAGGACAACGCCGTCAAGCCCGGGAACGACAGGGGCTGGGAGGCATTTCGGAAGCTAACCCTCCCGAGCGATCCGATCGGCGATCCGTCGGTCAGCGAACGCGAAGCGCAGGAGCTGGCGCTCGGGCGCACCGGCTACCTCATGCGGTCGCTGTACGACACCGCCGAACTCACCGCCGATGCCCCGGTCCAACTGGTCTCGCACGACGGCCACCTGTACATCTTCCGCCAGTCACTCGACAACCACCTGCTCGTCGATCGGTTCGTCCTCGACGGCCTGACCAACACGTTGACGCCCAAACTGGAAGTGCGCTACCGGCGCAGTCGCCAGCGCTATCGCCCGACGGCCGAAGCCAAACCCACTGGCGAAGGCAAGCTCGACGCGGCTGACTCGTATGACTTCCGCGACACGACCGGGGCGCCGTTCTTTGAGCCGACCACGCAGATCTGCCCGGCCATCTTGAATGACGTGGTCGAGGGCTACTTCGCCGTCGTCGTCACTCCGACCACGGAGAGCGGCACGTTCCGGTGGCATATCTTCTCCTGCGGCCGGGCCACCTCCACGATCCGGCTCCTCACGCTTCGATCGGGCGGTGATCGAATCTTCGAGGTTATGGATCAGGCCTTCCGCACGATCAACGCGGCCGGCCAGGGCGTCTACACGCAGGTGCCTGGCCTGATCGAGCGCTCGATTCGTCTCGTGGACGCCGAGGGCCAGCCTTTGATCCACAAGGATGGCCTGACCGCCGTGAAGTACGACGTCCAGCACGAGCGCCTCACCGATCGCGGTCCGCAGCTGCTGCGCGATGCCACACGGGTCATGGTCGCCGTCGCCCGGCCGTCCGGGGTGGGCGTGCTCAGCTTCGCCGTCGCCGCCGATGGCACGCTGGCCGAGATCGCTCCACCGACGGACCACGAGATCCTGCTCGCGCGTCAGAAGGACATCCTGCTCCCCGCGGATCTCCTTGACAACATCCGCGGTATCGGCGCCTCGGCTCCCGCTCCGATGGGGGCGATTCGCGGCCTCGAGCGCTCGACCCAGGCGGCCGTGGCTGATCGGCTGCGCGTGAAGGTCGCCACGACCGATACGGCAGCGCTCCGGCGGCTGCGCGTGGGCGACCTCGTTCGCCTGGAGAACACGCAGGACCTCGACGGCCTGCACATCGTCAAAGCACTCGCCGGCCGAGATCTGGAGCTCGACACGACGATCGCCGCGGGCAACCTCGGCAACTGGGGGCAGGTTCCCGACGAGCAGACCGGCCTGGTCTTCGACGGCCTGGTGACCGGCTACCGTGTGGACGGCGATGGTCAGTTGATCGTGACGGCCGTCGACCACGGCCTGGAGGCCGGCGGGGGCGCGCAGATCGTCAATCACGACAGCTATGACGGCGAATACGCGGTGGTGCAGAAGGACTCGCTCAGCTTCACGGTCGAGCGCCTGTGGACCGAAGCCGCAGTGGTCGACGCCGAACAGCAAACGCGCCGGCGCCGTGGCCTGATGTTCGACGGCCAAGAGGACGGCGTTCGCGTCGCGCTGGGCAGTAAGCTCAAGCTTTCAGCGGGGTTCGTGCTCGAGGCCTGGGCGCGCCCCGAATCGGCCGTTGATCAAATCGTGGTGGCGGCTGAGGCCGACGCCGGGGCCGCGAGCGATTGGAACGCCGCCCTGCAGATCTCCGGCGGCGTCTGGTGCTTGGCGCTCGACTCGCTCCAACCCGATGCGCCCTCCATGCGATTGTCGACCTCGATCCGGCCCCGGTTGCGGGAGTGGACACACCTGGCAGCAACGTACGGCGCAGTCGGGCTGCAGCTCTTGATCGACGGGCAGCCGGCGGCGGTCTTTCGCTCCGACGAACTCCAGGCGCTGTTCACTCATGCGGCGCTGGCCGCCAAACAGAAAACGCTTGACGGGCTTCGCAACGAACTGGCCGCTCATCTGACTCTCGTCGCCGGCGACCCGGGCGACGATCCGTCGCGCTATGACGTCGGGACGCTCACGGTTCACGGTCGCGAGCTGGTCACGGGCGGCGCCGACGGCGTGGCACCGACGCTGGGGCGGGCTCGGGGCGATAGCTCACGGCTATGGTCATTCGAGAAGGTTGCTGTTGGCGTGTTCGTGATTCGAGATGCAGCCGGGTTGGTGCTCTCGGCCGACGGTCAGAACGCGCTCGTCATGCGAGCACCGGGGCCGATGGACGCCGTCCAGCGCTGGAATGTGGACCGGGCGGACCGCTATCTCAGACTCTTGCCCGTGAGCGGCGACAACTTTCTTCGCGGCGCCGAAGGCCGGGTCTGGCTGGCACCCTGGGAGGGTCATCCCGACTTCAGCTGGGTCTATGACGGCGTTGGCCCGACGAAGGCTCAGCGGTTGACCGCGGCCATCGACGCCGAGGCGCAGGCCGCCCCACGGCCGATCAGCTCGATTCGCCCGACGCGGCTGCTCATCGCACACGGGCACGAGGGTTCGCCTTCCTTCCAGGGCCAGATCGCCGAGGTGCGGCTCTGGGATCGCGAGCGCAGCGTCAAGCAGATCCGTGACGCCATGCACTTCGCTCTGGCGGGCCGCGAGCCCGGCCTGTATGGCTACTGGCGTCTGGGTGCCACGTCCGACGGCGCCGACGGCCGGCCAACGACGTACGACTTCTCGGTCAACGCCAATCACGGCGACGTGCTCGGCCACCCGTATCCGGGCGGCGCGGTCCTCGATCGTCGGCTTGGCGACGGCCTCACCGAGGTCGTCACTTTCAGCAACGACGCGCTCTTCGCCGTGAGCGAGGGCGCCGAGTACGTCGAGCGCTTCGAGTGTCGCGCACGCGGCTGGCCGGGGCCCGGCGTGCCGTTTGCGCCGTCGCTGTGGGGGCGCACAAGCCGCGATGGCGCGAAACTCCCGTTCGCTCCGACGGGGCAAGCGATCGTGGACGAGCCTGGATCGCCGGACGGCTGGTTCACGGTGCGCTGGAGTTTTGTGGTGCCCGACGGCGTGCGCCTGATGCGCTGCTTTGAGGTGACCGACGTGACGGGCGAGTGGAGCACCCTGGAGGTCAGGCGCCACTCGATCACTGTGGTATCGAACTTGGTCACGCGAACCCGATCGGACGAAGTTGCCCAACTTGTCGGTCTGGACGTCGCCGGCGTCGGCCCCAGCGATCCGGAGCAAATGCTGCGCGATCTGGAGCGGGCGCAGTCTGAAGAGCGGCAGCTCGTCACGCAGATCGATCGGACCACCAAAGCCCTGGCTGTGGCACGCAGCGAAGCCGAGCTGGATCGGAAGATCCAGGCTGAACTCGACTCGATCGTTTCCTTGAATCAACAGCTTGAGCGGGTCCAGCAGGCCATCGCCGGCGAACTGGTCAAAGAAGCCGGGCCCTTTGAGTTGAAGCGCAACCCGTTTAACCCGAGCGACCCGGCCTCACCGTCGTTGCGCTACATCGACACAAGCCCGGTCGAAGCGCCCGACGATGCCGACGTGGTGGGCCTCGAGTTCTACGCGAAGGCCAATCGGTTGGCGCCCCGGTTGATCTGCCAACGGGCCGGAGGCGAGATCGTCACTGTCGACAATGCGACGTGGAACAAAGACGCGTTCATCGATCGGGGCGATCTCGGTGGAGCGGCGATCGACCTCGGGATCGTCCAGGTGAAACCGGGGTTCAGGGTTAGAGGCTTCCGCTTCCGGGGCAGCCCGGGGAGCGCAAGCTGGTCGCCGGATGTCCTGGTCCGCAACGATCAGGGGTCTTCGGGCTGGCTCGTGCCGAACCAGCCTGGATCGTCATTCGTCACGTTGCCCTTCATCCCGATCCGGCTCAACGATCCGGTCGTGGTGTCTGGCCCGACTCAGAAACTGATGTCCCTGCAGTTCGTGCTGAACGGCGTTCAGTTCTCGATGCAGCTGGGCTATCGGGACCGGAGCCTTGAACTCGAACACGACGCGACGCGCCGGCGCCTCTCGCTGGAGATCGTGGCCCATCAGGAGACGTTGCGCGACCTGCGGGCCACCAAAGCCGATCGGCTCAGCACGGTCAGCAAACTGGAGGCCGAACTGGCCCGGCTGCAAACGCGGCTGGCTGAGGTGCAGCTCGAGATCGCGCGCCTGAGCGCGTCGTACCTTGAGGACGTCGCCAGCCGGCACAGCCGGGCTGAAGCTTTGCGGACCGTTCGAGGGCAACAGGACGCGCGCGGGCTGACCGTCACCGGCGGCCTCCTCAGTGACGTCCGCGCGTTCAGCCGTCTGCACGCGATCGAGAGTTGCACCGGACGGGTCACGTTGAGCTATCGGGATCGCGATCGTCGGCTATGCCACAGCCACTTCGACGCCTGCTATGACGCGGACGGACAGGGCGAGGTCTGGCTGCCCGAGCGCTACCGGTCGGCGATCGAGTTGACCGGGACGCCGATCAAACTCCCGGACGGGATCTTCGCCTCGGTCCGTGACCAGGTGACGATCGAGTGTTGGGCCCGTAGCGCGCCCATCATGCCGGCCGCCGCCCAGCCGGCGATCTTCCTGATGGGCGCTGACACCGGCGCCCTGGCCATCCACCTTCCGCTCCACATCGGCCAGGTGAGCTTCTCGGCCGGAGAGCGGACGACGGGACAGGACGCGCTCACGCAGGCGCTCGACCTTGACGTGTACCGCGGTCGTTGGACTCACTGGGCGTTCGTGAAAGATGTGGCCAAAGGCGAGATGCGGATCTACGCCGACGGGAGGCTGCTGCACAGCACCCGGGCCGCGGACCCTCAGGGCCTCAAGAAGCACACTCAGGCTATCGCCGACCTCGGCGACGTCTACCTGGGCGGTTATCCGTCAGGCACAGGTTGGCAGGGTCAGCTCGCCGAACTGCGGATCTGGGATGTGGCCCTGAGTGCCGAAGAGGCCGAGACCAACGCTGTCTTCACCTTGAGCGGCAACGAGCCCGGCCTGGTGGCCTACTTCCCGTGCGACGAAGCCATGGGCGACGCTGCCCGCGACCACACCGGCCGCCCGGGCAGCGCCTTGCAGGGCATTCATTGGGCGCCGTGCACGGCACCCATCGGGCGCCGCCAGAGGCCCGCTGATGGCGAAAGCGCGGCGCGGGTCGGGCAGGTGCAGACCATCGAGTACTCGCGGGTCAAGGTCGACGCCCAACACAACAAGACAGCGATGATGACTCGCTGCGTGGCGCTGAGCGGGCCAGGGGGCGTCGAGATCCTCGACGAGCAGCGCATCGAAGAACTCGAATTGCGCTGGATCGGCAACACGCAGATCAACCCGACTCTGATCGGCTACATCGAAGGGCCGCCGCCGGTGCCGACCGAGAACCTGACCGAGGAGGATGACTACAACGGCGCGACGTCGGTCGAGTTGATCCAGTCGAGCGACGTCCTGTACAGCTGGACCCGCGAGCAGGACGTGAGCCTGGGCGCGAAAGCCGAACTGTTCGTCGGCGCGGAGGCCGAGGTCAGCGCCGGCGTCGCCGTGCAGATGATGATCGTCAAGGCCAAGGCGGGCCTGCAGGGCGAGGCGGAGTTCGCCTATCACTGGCAGAACGCCAGCACCGTCAGCGCGGGGCACAGCCTCGGGCAGACCGACCGGCTTGAGCTGCGCGGCAATCGCGAGTCCGACGCGCACTTCCCGCATCTGGGCCGGCGCTTCATCCCAAAGAACATCGGGTATGCGCTGGTCACCAGCGGCCTCGCCGACGTGTTCGTCAGCCAGCTCAAGCGCACGGGGCGCATGATCGGGTACAGCGTGCTGCCGGTCGCGGGCGACACGCTCGACGTCAACACGATCACGTTCCTGATCAACCCGGCCTATACCATGTCGGGCAGCCTGGACGGCCTGACCGGCAGCCGCGCGACGAGCGATCGTTTCTTCGGCCACGTGCCCGAGATGCGCAACCGGTACGGATCTCTGTATCCGGCCAGCTACTTCCGCCTGCGCGAAGCCTACGATCTCAAGACGCAGATCGAGTTCCGCGATGCGTCGCATCAGGCCTATTTCAACCAGTTCAACGCCGGGCTGGTCGACGAGGCCTCGTTGAGCCGCGAGATCGACAGGGCCGGCGACAGCGGCAAGGCCACGGCCCTGGCCGGCGAAACTGAAGCGAACAGCCCGGAGGACGTCAGGATCAAGGACCTCGAGCGGCAGGTGCGCACGCTCGGCAAGGAGATCCGCGACGACAAGAAACGGCTGCGCACCGGCGACACGACGATCACGGCAACCGCCATCGCGGACAAGGAAGACCGGTTGGCCGATCTCAACGACGACCTGATCGAGGCCTACGACGAGTCAAAAGCCAGCCAACAGGATGCCGCTTCCGAGCGCGCCTCGCTGATTCAGAGCCAGATCGACGACGTGTCGGATCGCGCCAACGCCGCCGTCAGCTTCGCCAGCTGGCAGCGCAAGATGGAGGATCTGCAGATCCGGGCAGGCAAGCGCAACATCGTCAACACCTACGTCTGGGACGGAGACGGCGGCTTCCGGGCCGAGGAGCAGCAGTTCGCGAGCACCGTGCAGCACTCGATCGGCGGCTCGTTCAACCTCGCCGTCGGCCTTGGGCTGCATGGCGAGGTCGAAGGCGGCATGGCCGCCGAACTGACGGCGCTGGCCACGGTGAGCCTGACCCAGACCATGAGCAAGGCGTCCTCGGCCAGCAAAGGGATGGAGTTGCATGTGGATCTTGGCGGGGTCGAGTGCCGCAACATCACCGACTTTCGCGACCAACCGATCCAGCCCGGCGAGAAGGTCGATCGCTATCGCTTCATGAGTTTCTTCCTTGAGAACAGCGCGGCTCACTGGCACGACTTCTTCAATGAGGTAGTGGATCCCGAGTGGCTGGCCAGCAACGACGAGGAGGCCCGCGCGCTCCGTCAGGCTCAGGCCGCGGCGCCGAACAAGGTGTGGCGTGTGTTGCACCGCGTGACCTACGTGGAGCGGCCGGCGCTGATGGGCTTCAGTCGGTCGACGCTCCGTCCGATTGAGACGACGGACGCGGCCGATGCAGTCGAGTCACTGGCCGCCGAACTGGCGACGTTGAAAGCCGAGCAGCGGGCCTTCCAGCGCAAGGTCCTGGCGCAGCTCGCGCTGTTGACCGAGGGTGAGCCCAAACCCTGACGTTGAGCCAGGCTCACCCTGCGCGCAGCCTGCGACAGCGGGTCCTAGCGGAGGCCGTTCGCCGCGTCACGCAAGATCGCCGCTTGCTTGATCGCGGCCACGGTGCGCACTTCGGATTGGTTGGCCGGTCTGGGCAAGCACCTGACGAGCAGCGTGTGTGTCGACAGCAAGCGTCTCAGAGCTATCGGCTGCCAGTCCTTGAACACCTCGTGCAGCAGACCTATGCGTGCGTGAAGTCGAAGGCCGGGCACATGTCATGAAGTGCGAAGGATTGCTCGGCGGGCGGTGCGCCTGATGGCCACGTTCGGCACGCCCGACGCGCCCGGCTGATTGCAGGACGGGCGCATGGCGAGGTCATCCGGGCCAAGGTCGATGACCGGGACTAACTGGATCGGCCTTATGTATGCTCCAACTTGATACTGTATCCAATCGCAAGCAGCCAAACTCGATCGACTTACATTCCTGAATAAAGTGGATGGACAGAGCCTCCCGTTGGCCGGATAACGTTGCCAACAAGGAAGGCACTATGTTTTTTCGTCTGGTAACTCGCGTGTGTCTGGCGGCAGTGGTCTCGGGCGTATTTGGGTTCGTGGATGGGGCGGCGCTCGACACCGCTCTGGCACAGCCGGGGAATTCGTACCGGTTGACGCTGCCGGGTATCCTGCGTCAGGCCTCGAGCCTGACGTCTTCGGACATCATCGTCAATCACCTGACTGCCAATATCAGCGCTGTGCCCGCGAGCTACATCAACCTCGCCAAGAGCCAGCTGCGCGTGAGCTATGGGCACACGTCGCACGGCAGCCAACTCATCAGCGGCGCCGAATACTGGCTGACTCAGAATCCGTTGCTGGCTTTCAACACCGATGGCGCGCTCGAGGCGGGCACACTGTCGATCGCGGACTACACGCCGGGCGGCGACCTCGGCAATCCGGACCTCGTCAGTTGGGCCAGTGCGACGCGCGCTTACTTGAGCGGCTCGGGGAGCGATCGCAACGTGGTGTTGTGGTCTTGGTGCGGTCAGGTCAGCTGGCAGAGCGAAAGCGACATCGCGAACTATTTGAGCCTGATGAGCGGCCTCGAGCACGATTTCCCGAATGTGCGCTTCGTGTACATGACCGGGCATCTCGATGGCTCCGGGCCCACGGGCAACCTTTACCTGCGCAACAATCAGATCCGTGCCTACGCGACGGCCAATCACAAGATCCTGTTCGACTTCGCCGACATCGAAAGCTACAACCCCGACGGCGTGTACTTCGCCGATGCCGATGACAGCTGCCCTTGGTGCAGCTCGTGGTGCTCAACACACGCCGACCAATGCGCCGCACTTCCAGATTGCGCGCATTCGCACGGCTTCAACTGCAAACTGAAGGGCGAAGCCTTCTGGTGGTTGCTGGCGCGGATCGCGGGCTGGAACGGGACCAGCCAATAGCTACCGCTCTGTCTGAGCCAGGCTGGCCGGCTGGTTCCAGACGCCGGCGAAGACGGTCTCAGCCAGTTCGCGGCGCGAGCGCGTGGAAAGTTCGCGTTCGCGATCGGCGTCAGCCAGTGTGGCCGGGTCGCCCATGCGTCCGATGGCCATGACCACCACGGGGTCGAACTCCTCTGGGATGGAGAAGGCCTCACGCGCTGCCGTAGCCGAGAAGCCGCCCATCTGCCGGACGAACAACCCATCGGCGGTGGCCTGAACGCTGAGGTGCGCGACGGCCTGCCCGAGGTCATATCGCGCGTGGTTGTTCTCTCGTCCGCGCGTATTGATTCGGGCGGTGACGGCCAGAACCAGGGCGCCGGCCGACCCCGCCCAGCGACGGTTGTTCTCGCTCAGACAGCTGTAGATCCTGGCAAACGCCTCGGGCTGATCGTGGCGGGCGACGATGAAGCGCCAGGGCTGCTCGTTGTTCCCCGATGGCGCCCACCTGGCAGCTTCGAAGAGCGGCAGCAGTTCGGCGTCGGTGAGGCTCTCACCGGAGAACGCACGCGGGCTCCAGCGCGCCATGAGTAGCGGATGAATGTCGAGGGTCGGGTTCGTTCGGGTCAGGCTCACAGATGCTCCAGGCTGACAGAATACGCCGCGGGGTGAGAACTCTCCCCCGCGGCGTTGACTGAATCATATCCGCCTGGACCCAACCCGCACACGTTGTCGAACGTTACGCGAGTTGTTTCGGCGCGTCCCCGGTTTCGTCTTTCAGATCCACGCCGCTGAGTTTCAAACGTCGCGCTTCAGTGAGCAGGTAGAGGATCTTGCGCGCGGCCTCGTTGTAGGAGAGCCCTTCCTGGCGCACGTTTGAGATGCAATTGCGTTCGGCGTCCGTGCGCCCAACTCTCGGACCGTAGGTCAGATAGACGCCGAGGCTGTCTGCCGAGCCCAGACCCGGGCGCTCTCCGATCAAGACCACGACGACCTCAGCGCCCAACGCCTCGCCGACCTCATCGCCCAGCGCCACACGACCTTGCCGCGCGACCACGATCGGCGCGACGCGCCAGCGGCGTTCGTTCAGCAAAGGCACGGTGGCGTCGAGGAGCGATACGGCATGCCGGTGCGTCGCCAGGGCCGACAACCCATCGGCCACCACGAAGGCAACATCAAAGCTTGACGAGGCCTCGGCCTTCCAGGCCGCGAGCGCGGCTTTGCCTTCCGGCGAAAGGCGCCGCCCTCGATTGGGATTTTGCAGGTACGCGGCCCGATCGATGGCCTGGCTTTGAACAGTCAGACACGGCCAGCCTCGTCCGGCCAGTTCCTTCTCGATGGCCGTCGCGTCGAAGGGCAGATGCACGGCATCGCGGGCGCGGGCGTGGGCCAACTGGAAGTCGAGCACCTCGCGCGTCGGCAGGCTGCCGCCGGCACGCCCCAGACCGATGCGCGCCGTGGTCAGTTTGGCGAGATCACGCCAGGGATCGAGCGGTGTCAGGTCGGTCATGGCAACTCCATGAAGAGAACGAACGATGAAAAGTCGTTCACCCTTCGTCAGTCGTCCTTCGTCGTCTTCCACGGCCCTGCGGCGAGAAGCGGGTGGTTCGACGTCGCAGGCAACAGGTCGCGCCCCTCTTTCAGAATGCCCATGTCAGCGAGCCACGCTTCGAATTCAGGCGCGGGCCGCAACCCGAGCGCCTGGCGGAGATAAAGGATGTCGTGGAACGACGTGCTCTGGTAGCTGAGCATGATGTCGTCAGCGCCGGGGACGCCCATGAAGTAGTTGCAGCCGGCGACGCCCAGGAGCGTCAGCAGGTTGTCCATGTCGTTCTGGTCGGCTTCGGCGTGGTTGGTGTAGCAGACGTCGCAGCCCATCGGCAGACCGAGGAGCTTGCCGGCGAAGTGGTCTTCGAGGCCGGCGCGCGTGATCTGTGCTCCGTCATACAGATACTCGGGTCCGATGAAGCCGACGACTGTGTTCACGAGCAGCGGTTTGAAGTGCCGGGCGACGCCATAGGCGCGCGCCTCGCAGGTCTGTTGATCGACGCCGTGATGGGCGTCGGCCGAGAGCGCGCTGCCCTGGCCGGTCTCGAAGTACATGACGTTGTCGCCGACGGTGCCGCGCTTGAGAGCCAGCGCCATCTCTCGCGCTTCGCCGAGCATCGTAAGCGTGATGCCGAAGCTCTTGTTGGCGGCCTCAGTGCCGGCGACGGACTGAAAGACGAGGTCCACCGGCGCGCCGCGCTCGATGGCCTGCATCTGCGTGGTTACGTGCGCGAGCACGCAGCTTTGCGTCGGCACGTGATAGCGCTGGATCAGATCGTCCAACATCGTGAGCAAGTCGATCACGCGCTGCGGGCTGTCTGAGGCCGGGTTGATGCCGATCACGGCATCGCCACAGCCGTAGAGCAGGCCGTCGACGATTGCGGCCGCGATCCCGGCTGGATCGTCAGTCGGGTGATTGGGCTGCAAGCGGGCCGCCACGCGACCGGCGAGGCCCAACGTGTTGCGAAAGCGAGTCACCACGCGGCGCTTCTGCGCCACAAGGACGAGATCCTGATTGCGCATCAGCTTGGCCACGGCCGAGACCATCTCCGGTGTCAGGCCCGGGCTGAGCGCTTCCAGGGTCGGCCCGTCGACGGCATAACTGAGCAGCCAGTCTCGAAAGCCGCCGACCGTCAACGCGCTCACCGGCCCGAAGGCGGCTCTGTCGTGGGTGTCGAGGATCAGACGCGTGACGTCGTCGCTTTCGTAAGGGATGACAGCGTCGTCAAGGAACGTCTTCAGCGGAACGTTGGCCAGCGCGCGTTGCGCCGCGACGCGCTCTTCAGCACTCTCGGCGCCGATGCCGGCCAGGGCGTCGCCGGACTTCGGCGCGCTCGCCCGCGCCAGCAGCGTGCGCAGGTCGGAGAACTCATACGTGCGGCCGGCTACGGTTTCTTTATAGGCGGTCATGATCCCTCCGGTCAGAAGACGAAGGACAAATGACGACGGACAAATGACGAACGGCCGCTCAACCTTTGTCCGTCGTCGCGCCGTTGGCGCGGCGATCCAGCAAGGTGCCAAGGAACTCGATCAGTCGATCGACGTCGGCGGCGTTGCTGGCGATGCCGAGCGAGACCCGCACGGCGCCCGTGCTCTTGTCGTCGATGCAACGCCGGAAGTCGTCGATCGTCATCCGCGCCCGGCTGGCGACGAAGCAACTCGACAGCTCTTCGGCCGAGATGCCCAGCGCGAGTTCGCCGTCTCCGGGGTTGCAGAAACAGCCGGTGCGCAGCGAGATCATGGCGGCATTGGCAGCCGACTCGACGTCGCGGTGGTCGACGAAGTGCCCGGCCGAGTTGAACACGTTGAACGTGACGGTCGCGCCGCGGGCTTCGGTCGTGGTTGGGCCGTAGATCCGCACGAGCGGCTTGCCGTTGGCGTGCTTGAGCGATTGCAGACCGTCGATGAGCCGCGCCGTCAAACCTGCGAGGCGTTCATGGAGACGCGCCACGCCGACCTCGCTCAGGTAGCGCAGCCCGATCTCGACCGCAGGCAGGTTGAGGTAGTCGAGGGTGCCATCCTCGAACCCCTCGGCGCCTTCGTGAAGGTAGTATCTGTCGCCCTGCACTGAAGCGACCGTGATGGTGCCGCCGGCGAACCACGGGCGCTGTAATCGCTTCAATGTGTCGCGGCGGGCGAGCAGCGCGCCGATGCCCGTCGGATAGCCGAACATCTTGTAGAACGACAGAGTCATGAAGTCCGGCTTGATGACGCCCATATCGACGACGTTCGTCGGCGCGAAGGCTGCGGCGTCAAGGAGCACAGCCCACCCGGCGGCATGCGCCTCGTCGATCCAACTCACGTCGTGCTGAACGCCCGAGAAATTCGACTGGCCCGGATAGGCGAAGAGGCGCGGGCCGCCGCCGCTGACGGCGGCCAGGTTGGCGCGCAGCGCTTCGGCGTCGATCCGCAGATCCGGCGGCCTGACGGGTGTATAAGTCACCGTGGCCCCCTTGGAGCGCGCAAACTCGCGAATGCCGTTGACCGAATTGTGGTTGTCGAAGGTCAAGAGGAACGCGCCGCCCGGTCGGAACGGGTACGACTCGCCGACGAGCTTTAGCGCGCCGCTGGCGTTGGCTGTGAAGATCACGGCGTACTCAGCCGGGTCCGCGTTGAAGAAACGCAGCACCGCGGCGCGCGCCCGTTCGACGCCCTCGGTCGCGGCGCGCGAGGTCGGGTTGCTCGAGTGCGGGTTGCCGAAGACGCCGTCGGCCAGGAGCGCCTGATGCTCGCGCAACTGGCGCGCCGCATACAGACACCCGCCGGTGTAGTCGAGGTAGACGTGGCCGGCGCTGTCGAGGCGCGCGTACTCGGCGGCGCGCAGTTCGTCGAAGTCGACCTCGGGCGTACAGTCCACGGGGACGTCGGGCGTTGATGTCGTCATTTCGACTCCGCCAGCTTGCGCAGCGCCTTGATCAGGGCGTGGTTGCCCTCGTGGCCAAGGCCGTCAGCCTGCAGGACGCGGTAGAGATTGAAGACCAGGCTGGTGGCCAGGAGCGGCACACCAAGCGTGTCACCCTCGCGCAGGCACAGCCGGACGTCTTTCTGCTGCAGGTCGATAGTGAATCCCGGGCGCCAGTCGTCGGCCAGGATCTGCGGGCCGCGGTTGCTGAGCATCCAGCTTCCTGCAGCTCCGCCGCTGACCGCCGCAAGCGTCTTCTGGAGGTCGAGCCCGCCGGCCCGTGCGAACTCAAGCGCCTCGCTCATCGCCAGCGCGTTTCCGACGACCAGGATCTGGTTGACGAGCTTGACCATCTGCCCGTCGCCGTTGCCGCCGACATGCGTGATCGTCTTGCCCATCGCCTCGAAGTACTGACGCGCGCGCTCGACCTGCTCGGCGGCGCCGCCGACCATGATGCTCAGCGTCCCGCGCGCCGCTCCCTCGCTGCCGCCGCTGACCGGGGCATCGAGCATGCCCACGCCTTTCTCCGCCAGCCGGGTCGCAAGCGCGCGAGTGGCGGCCGGGCTGATCGTGCTCATGTCGACGACGAGCGTGCCTTCGCGCGCGCCTTCGATCACGCCGTTCGGCCCGACGAGCACGGCCTCGACGTCAGGCGTGTCGCTGACGCAGGTGAAGACGATGTCGCTGGCTGTCGCGACGGCTGCCGGGCTATCGGCCCAGGTCGCACCCTCGGCGAGGAGCGCATCCGCCTTGCCCTTTGTTCTATTCCAAACCGTGACGCTGTGACCGTGCTTGAGGAGGTTGCGGGCCATACCCTGGCCCATGATGCCGAGACCGATGAAGCCTAACGCTGCGTTCGTCATGGAGGATCACTCTCGTTCCGAGTGGGATTTCCTCCATTCTACGCGAGTCTGCTGACCTGAGGCTATTCGCCACGAATTGAGACGAAAGGTCAGCAAAGTCGCCTCTATGGCAATCACTCGTGCCAATTCGTCTCAGTTCGCGTCGTTCGTGGCAACGGTTGTTCCTAGATCTGAAAGTCATCGCCGCGCCAGGTGCCGCCGAGCGGGGCGTGGACCTGGTGGACCTGGCCGTAGTGGTGATGCACGGCGACTTTGTCTTCGAGCTCCTCGACGCGTTCGAGGAGTTGGCTCACTGCAGTGCCGAGCGTGTCGGGCAGGTTGGTGTGGTTGAGGTCGACGTTGGCCTGCCGCTGCGTGCGCACAACCACCTGTCCGGGCACGCCCACCACCACCGAGTTCGGTGGCACCGGGCGGACCACCACAGCATTCGCGCCGATGCGGCTGTCCGCGCCGATCTCGATCGCGCCAAGCACCTTGGCGCCGGCGCCGACCACCACGCGATCGCCGATGGTGGGGTGGCGCTTGCCCTTGTTCAGGCTCGTGCCGCCAAGCGTGACGCCGTGATAGAGCGTGACGTCGGCACCGATCTCGGCCGTCTCGCCGATGACCACGCCCATGCCGTGGTCGATGAAGAAGCCCGGCCCGAGCACCGCGCCCGGGTGGATCTCGATCCCGGTCATGCCGCGCACCATCTGCGACAGCCAGCGCGCCGGCAGCCGCCAGCCGCGCACCCAGAGCCAGTGCGAGATCCGGTGGCCCCAGACCGCGTGCAGACCCGGATACAGCAAGGCCACCTCGAGCGATGACCGCGCGGCCGGATCACGGGCCAGCACGGCTGCGACATCCTGGCGAAACGAGTTGAACATGCCTGCCTCCAACTCCGATGCTCGATCGGGCCTGACGTAGCAGAAATCGCCACGAATTGCACGAATTGAAACGAATGGGCACGAACTCTCTGTGCAGTGCTCCTTCGTCCTAATTCGTGCAATTCGTGGCCGATCTCCACATTGCGGCCCGGAGTTCAGTCGGCCAAACCGGCGAACAGGGCGGTGCTGAGATAGCGCTCGCCGAAGGACGGGATGATGACCACGATCAGCTTGCCGGCGTTCTCGGGCCGCTTGGCGACCTGGATCGCGGCCCAGGTCGCGGCGCCCGAGGAGATGCCCACCAGCAGGCCTTCCTCTTTGGCCAGCCGCCGGGCGGTGTCGAAGGCGTCGTCGTTCTTGACGCGCACGATCTCGTCGTAGATCTGGGTGTTGAGCACATCCGGCACGAAGCCGGCGCCGATGCCCTGGATCGGGTGCGGACCCTTCTGGCCGCCCGAGAGGATCGGCGAGGCGTCGGGCTCGACCGCAATGGCCTTGAACGAGGGCTTGCGCGCCTTGAGAACCTCGCCGACGCCGGTGATGGTGCCGCCGGTGCCGATACCCGAGACGAGGATGTCGACCTGGCCGTCGGTGTCGCGCCAGATCTCCTCGGCGGTGGTGCGGCGATGGATCTCGGGGTTGGCCGGGTTCTTGAACTGCTGCGGGATGAGGTAGCGTGGGTCGGAGGCGGCCAGCTCCTCGGCGCGGCGGATGGCGCCGCCCATGCCCTCGGGTCCAGGGGTGAGGATGAGCTCGGCGCCATACGCACGGAGCAGGGCGCGGCGTTCCTTGCTCATGGTCTCGGGCATGACGAGGGTGAGCTTGTAGCCGCGGGCGGCGGCGACGAAGGCGAGGCCGATGCCGGTGTTGCCGGAGGTGGGCTCGAGCAGGATGGTATCGGGCTTGATGAGGCCGGCCTTCTCGGCGGCGTCGATCATGGAGACGCCGATGCGGTCCTTGACGCTGTGGGAGGGGTTGAAGTACTCGAGCTTGGCGACCACGTCGGCGACCGCGCCTTCGGTCACGCGGCGCAGCCTCACCAGCGGCGTGTTGCCGATCAGGGCGGTGATGTCATTGGCGATGTTCACGTCAGATTCTCCTGGTTGGATAGAAACACACAACACGCCGACGGCCGGCGCGCTGACAAACAGCAGGTTGGAGGGCACAGGAAGGCCTGAGGCCGGAAGCCTCAGGCGCAGCTACACAAGCAGGTCGGGCAGGAGGGCGTCGGGTCTGAGACCCGAAGTGGGGCGTTCACGGCAGCGATTGTACTTGGATCGTCTCGCACCGTCCAGACGGGCGCGATTAAGCGCGTATGAGCACTCGAGGACGGAGAAGCCATTCGCGTCGGCTCCTCGCCAACGGCTTCCACAAGGCGTTTCGGTCGCGGGGCCGGCGATACAATTTGGCGGAAATACGGAGTTTTTCACAGATCCATGCCCAACCGCCTCGCCGACTCGACTTCGCCCTACCTGCTGCAGCACCAGGACAACCCCGTGGACTGGTATCCCTGGGGGCCGGATGTGCTCGCCCGCGCACTGGCTGAAGACAAGCCGATCTTCCTGTCGATCGGCTACGCGGCTTGCCACTGGTGCCATGTCATGGCGCACGAGTCGTTCGAAGATCCTGAGACGGCAGCATTGATGAACGAGCACTTCATCAACGTCAAGGTGGATCGTGAGGAACGACCTGACCTCGATTCGATCTATATGTCCGCCGTCGTGGCTCTGACCGGGCAGGGCGGTTGGCCCTTGAGCGTGTTTCTGACCCCCGACGGTGCCCCATTCTTCGGCGGCACGTATTACCCGCCGACGCCGCGCCATGGTTTGCCTTCGTTCAAGCAGGTGCTGGCCGGCCTGCACGACGCATGGACGAGCCGGCGCGAGGACGTGCTCAACGGCAGCGCTGACATCGTCCGTCACCTCGAAAGCCCGCTGGCCGTCGGCACACAGGGCGACGCGCCGACGCTCGACGACCTTGGCACGGCGGTCAGGGCGCTGTGGGAGAACTACGACTCGCGCCTCGGCGGTTGGGGCCACGCGCCGAAGTTCCCGCAGCCGATGACAATCGAATTCTTGCTGCGCTATCACCTCCTCAAGGACGGCGAGGCGCTCCCGCTTGAGATGGCTGCCTCGACGTTGCGCGCCATGGCCCGCGGTGGCATGTATGACCAGCTGGGCGGAGGCTTTCACCGCTACTCGGTCGATGAGCGCTGGCTGGTGCCGCACTTCGAGAAGATGCTTTACGACAACGCACAGCTGGCGCGGGTCTATCTGCATGCCTGGCAACTGACCGGCGACGACGACTTCCGCCGAGTGACCATCGAGACGCTCGACTATGTCCTGCGCGAGATGACTGATCCCTCTGGAGCCTTCTACGCCTCGCAGGACGCGGATAGCGAGGGCGAAGAGGGGCGTTTCTTTGTCTGGACCGAGCGCGAGCTCGATGAGGTCCTCGGCGACGACGCGGCGTTGATCAAGCATGTGTATGGCGTCACGGCCGGAGGGAACTTCGAGGGCGGTGCCAACGTGCTGTCGATGGCCCAACCATTGGCTGAAGCGGCTAAGGCGCTTGGACTGGAGGCTGAGGATGCTGCGCAGCGATTGTCACGAGCGCGTCGGACCTTGTTCGAGCGGCGCGAGACGCGCGTGCGCCCGGGTCTGGATGACAAGGCGCTTGCGTCCTGGAACGGCCTTATGCTTGCGGCGTTCGCGGAAGCCGGCGCGGTCCTCGGGCGGGGCGATTACCTGGATGCGGCCCGCCGCTGCGGCGACTTCCTCACCACGCAGATGCGCGGCTCCGATGGCCGGCTCCATCGCACCTGGCGCCGTGGCGTCGCCCGGTTGAATGGCTATCTCGAGGACTACGCGGCTGTGGCCGAGGGGCTGCTGGCCCTGTATCAGACGACCTTTGACACACGCTACTTCATGACGGCCCGCGAACTCGCCGATCTGGCCCTCGAGCACTTCAGCGATGAGCAGGGCGGCTTCTTTGACACGGCCGATGACCATGAAGCGCTTGTGATCCGCCCCAAGGACACGCAGGACAATGCCACGCCGTCGGGGTCGGCGCTCTTCGCAACAGTGCTGTTCAAGCTTGCCGGGTTGACGGGCGAGTCCCGCTACGACGACGCGGCCCTGCATGCCCTCGCGACGGTGTCGCCGCTGTTGGGGCGCTATCCGGCCGGTTTCGCCCAGTGGTTGTGCGCCGCTGCTTTCGAATTGAGTGGGCCTCACGAGGTCGCGCTTATCGGCTCGATTGACGATCGGCGCCTGATGGATCTTCGGGCCGTGCTGCTCGAGACGTATCGTCCGTTCGTCGTCCTGGCACAGGGCGCTGACGGCCCGGCCGACGCCGTAGTGCCGGTGATCCAGCACCGCACCCTGGTCAACGGTCTTCCCGCAGCGTATGTGTGCCGCCGTTTCGTCTGCCGCCAGCCTGTGGCCACGCCGGAACGGCTCCGTCAGGAGCTTAGCCGCTCTTCGCCGCCGGTCGCCGCTGGCTGACGCGCCGCACGCAACCGGTTTCCCAGCGCACCCAATTGAGCGATACTTGCTCAACCGAACGGCTGGCCCGTGGGCCAGGCGAACCTGGACTCGCGGGAGGGGGAATGGCGAAAACAGGCGGCGGGGGCGGTTTCGACCTGCGCGGGCGGCGATCCTATCAGTGGCGATGTCTGAGCCTGTTGACAGGCGCCACAGTGACGACGTCGCTCCGGCGCATGGTGCAGGGGCCACTGAGGCCGGGTTGGTCCTGGGGCTTTGAGACGACGATGGCGTTCTTGAAGGCGCAAAGTACCTACGCGGCCGGTCTGAATGATCCGAGTGACTCGCGCGAGTTCGAAGACGCATTGACCTTCCGCTCGCCCGCGTTGCAAAGGGTCGCCGTCACGCCAGACCTGATCGGCGTGCGCGGCCGCTGGTTCGAGCCGTTGGATCGAGTGGATGACGAGGCAGTCCTGCTCTATCTGCACGGTGGAGGCTACGCCTACTCGGCTCGCTCGCATGACGCCCTGATCTCGAATGTGGCTCTGGCCACCGGTCTGCGCGTGTACGCGCCGGATTACCGGCTTGCGCCCGAACACCGCTACCCGGCTCAGTTGGAAGATGCGCGAGCGGTCTACACGAAACTGCTTGCCGAGAGTGTCCCTCCCGAGCGGATTGTTATCGGCGGCGATTCGGCCGGCGGGAACCTGGTGTTGGCGTTGTTGGTCGATCTGCGCGACTCGGGCGAGCGCCTGCCGGCCGGAGCGGTCTGTCTGGCGCCGTGGACCGACCTGACCAACGCCGGAGCGAGCATGCTGGCTAACGCGCGCTTTGACTGGATCGACAAGGCGATGGCCGATCAGTGGGCGCGAGCGTTCTGCGGAGACATCGACGCGGCCGACCCTCGGGTATCGCCTGTCAACGCCAGACTGAACGGTCTTCCGCCAATCCACATCCAGGCCGGGGACGCCGAGATCTTGATCGACATGATTCGCGCCTTCTGCCAGGCCGCCGAGGCTCAGGCCGCCGATGTCCACCTGACGGTGTGGAAGAACATGACCCACATCTTCCAGGCGTTTGGCGAGGAGCTGGGCGAAGCTCAGGAGGCGCTTGATGACCTCGGGCGTTTCGTCCGCAGCAGGCTCGGTCGAACCGCCTGAGTGTTCCGAGGATATCGATGGCCCAACGAGGAGTGACGCCTCGCAACACCTGGGACGTTCGGCCGCTGACTCCGGACCTGTGGCCGCACCTGGTTGATCTGTTTGGCGATCGCGGCCCTGTCGCGCGCTGCTGGTGCATGTACTGGCGCATCGGTAGCGACTACCGTAAGCGCCCGGCGGCCGCCAATCGGGCTGACTTCCAAAACGTCGTGCAACGGGGTCCATCTCCCGGCCTGTTGGCCCTTGAGGGTGAACGGGCTGTGGGGTGGTGCCAGTTGACGCCGCGCGCCGCGCTTCCATGGCTCGAGCGTACGCCCAAACTCAGGGCGGTCGATGACGAGCCGGTCTGGTCGATCTCGTGCTTCTATATCCGCACAGGATACCGGCGACGTGGCGTAACGTCAGCGCTCAGCTCAACGGCGCTCAACGTCGCGCGAGCGGCCGGCGCACCGGCGGTCGAAGCCTATCCGCTCGACGCCGCGCTCTCGCCCAGCGCGACAAGCACCGGTTACGTATCGACCTTCTTGCGCGCTGGCTTCGTTGAGGTGGCCCGGCACTTCGCGCCGCGGCCGATCCTGCGTTACACCTTCGAGCGCTGAGCGCCTGCGGGCCAAGCGAGTCCTGACCGCAGGCTCCACTGGCCACGCACACGGGTCGGCTGACCCTGGGGCGTCCACCAGACCCCGTTCGCCCGCTGACACAGCTCGAGCTCGACCACGCGAGACGACGAACGGACGCGCATGTCATCGCCAGACCTGATGGACCTGTGAGTGCCGGCGTCGCGGCGCTCCGGTGCCGTCTATAATCGCCCGGTGAGACGGTTCAGCCCCTGGTGGGCACTTCTGAGCGCATGGGTCAGCGTGGCCTGCGCGGTGACGCCCACTGCGCCGACGGCTCCGACGGCGACCGTGACGTTGCGACCGGCGCCGCCTCCAGCGGCCGCTACACCGTCGCGGGCCGCGCCGACCCCCGTCATCATCGCGTCACCCACACCGACACCGACGCCGTTTCTGCACACTGTCAAGAAGGGCGAAACCCTGATCGGCATCGCCGTGAACTACGACGTGTCGCTGCAGGCGTTGCAGGCTGCGAACGGCAATCTTGATCCGCGTGCCCTGCAGATCGGACAGACGCTGATCATCCCGCTCTCGGAGGATTCGGTGGCGGCACAGGCCGAGGGTCTGCCCTCGCCGATGCCGCTCGAACTCGGGCAGCCCGCCTGCCTGCCGCAGGCCAGCGGGGCGTGGAGTTGCATCGTGCTTGCGCGCAACCCGGGGCCCGGCGCCCTGGAGAACGTCAGCGCGCGCATCATCCTGGCTGATGCGCAGGGCCTGCCGATCACGTCAACGGTGGGCAGCACCGGCCTCGACATCGTGCCGCCCGGAGCCGCCGCGCCGATTGCAGTGTGGTTCGCGCCCGGCGTACAATCGGTGGCGGCGCAGGGGGCCGATCTGGTCTCGGCGTACCCTTCCAACGAACCGTCACAGCGCTACGTGCCGCTGCAGCTCGACAGCTACACTGCGGCGCAGAGTGGCCGGATCTGGGAGATCAGCGGCGTCATCAAGAACGCGACGGGCGACTCGGTTTCGGTCGTTCGCGTCGTCGCGATCCTGTTGGCGGCCAACGAACGGCCGGTCGGGTATCAACGCCTCGAGCTTCCCGGCGGTCTCGAGGCCGGCGCTTCGCGCTCGTTCGATCTGCCGGTCACAGCCCTGGCCGACGACGCTATTCAATATGTCTTGTGGGTAGAGGGAAAACGATGACGACCGAAATGCCCAAAGCTGCGAACCCCTTCGTCTACCGGTTGATGCAGTGGGTCTTCCGCGTGATCGCGTCTTTGATCCTGAAGCAGCGGATCATCGGTCTCGAGAACATACCGCAGGAGGGTGCCTACCTCCTTGTCATGAATCACCTGAGCATCTGGGACCCGCCCGTGGTGTTCATGCACACCCCGCGCCGCATGATCGTCTTCGTGGCCGACAAGTGGCGCAAAAACCCGATCGTGGCCTGGGTCGTCAACACGGTCGGCGCCGTCTGGGTGGCCCGCGGCGAAGCCGACATGAGCGCGATCAAGCAGTCGCTGAACTTCCTGAAGGGCGGCACGCCGATGGGGATGGCTCCTGAGGGGACCCGCAGCCGCACCGGTGCGTTGATCGAGGGCAAGACCGGGGCGGCGTACCTGGCCGATCGCGCGGGCGTGGCCCTGGTGCCGACTGTGGTCTACGGCACCGAACAGGTCACCGAAAACCTGAAACGCCTGCGGCGGACCGAAGTGATCATGAAGGTCGGAGAGCCGTTCAAGCTACCGGGCAACGGTCGCGCCAGGGCGCCGGAGCTCGAGAAGTACACGGAGCAGATCATGATCTCCCTGGCCAAGATGCTGCCCGAGCAGTATCACGGCTTCTACGCGGGTCATCCTCTGCTCAACGATACGACGACTCAGGATCACGTTGGGGCTCAGTAGCCGGTCGCCAGCACCTGCCAGCCCTCGCGTAGCACGAACGCATCGGACTCGCGAGATTGTGGCACCGTCACCAGACTGACGACGTGCCCGGGCCGATGCAGGATGAGGTGGTAGGCCTTGCGGCTGCGTTCGCCCATCATCGAGCGGAGGTAGATCGGCTCCTCGACGCGCCAGCCGGCGTCCAGCGCTGAAAGCAGCAACAACAACTGCGGATCGTTGGCGTTCGCCGGTCGCGGGCGCTGCAACGTGCTCCACGTGTCGAATCGGCTGGGCGGAAGGACCGGGCTGGAAAGCAACATGGCGCGTCTCCTTGGTGAACCTGAGCGTAGGCCAGCCGGCTCAACGGCGCCTTAAAGCCGCCTCAAGCGCCGGCCAAGGACGACCGGTTTAGTCGAACACGGCGGGCAGAGGGCCTCAAGACCTCTGCCCGCCGTGTTGTTTTTGCGCTGAGGCTACCGGTCAGTGAGCTGTGACGTATTCCCGCAGACTGGCGAGGGCCGGGGCGAACACGTCGCGCGCGAAAAGCGCGGTCCAGTGGTCGAGTTTGTCCTCGTCGCAGTCAAAGGTCGTCCACCACTCGACAAACGCCTTGTCGCCGTCTGTGATCGGCGTCACGCGCAAGGTGGCCAGATAGTTCTTGACCGGGAACGGCGCGGGATCGCAGAACACATACGTGTACGAGCAATCAACGTCCGAGAGCGCCACAAGTTGCTCGCGGATGCGCGTCTCTCCGAAGATGAAGTTGCGAACGCCGCTGACGGCTTCGCCGGTCTTCCCGGCTTCGATCTCGCTGACGCCGACCGAGCCCGCGAACCAGATCGCCAGGCCGTTGAAGTCGCGCACGATCGCCCAGACCCTTGCGGCTGGGGCGTCGAGCACGGTGCTGTAGTACGACTTGCCCATCATGTCCCCCTGGGGTGAAGCGGAGCGATTACGCCAGAGACAGCTTCTTGAAGTCCTGCACCTGACCGCGGATCGCGCGCTCGGTGGGCAGACGTTCGATGCTCGACGCGCCGAAGAATCCGGCGATGCCGGGCATGCGCGCCAGCGCGTTTCCGACGTTCTCGGGCTCGTCGAACGGGCCGCCGTGGCAGATGACGAGCAGATCCTTGCGCACCGAGCGCCCGGCCTCGGCGATCGCCATGACGCGATCGATGGCCTCGTCGAGCGTGAAGGCCACGCCAGCGCCGATTGTGCCCGAGTTCGTCAGGCCGACGTGCGCGACGAGTTGGTCGGCGCCGGCCTGCGCCATCGCCTTCGCCTGATCGACGTCGAACACGTAGGGCGACGTGAACAGGTCGAGATCATGGGCGACCTTGATGCACTCGATTTCCTTGTCGTAGCCCATGCCCGTCGCCTCGAGGTTGGCCCTGAAGTTTCCATCGATCAGGCCGACCGTCGGGAAGTTCTGGACTCCGTCGAAGCCCATGTCCTTGAGTTGCTTGAGGAAAACGGGCATCAGCCTGAACGGATCGGTGCCGTTGACGCCGGCGAGCACCGGCGTCTTCTTGACGACCGGCAACACTTCGCTGGCCATCTCGACCACGATGCCGTTAGCGTCGCCGTACGACAGCAGGCCAGCCAGCGAGCCGCGCCCGGCCATACGGTAGCGACCGGAGTTGTAGATGATGATCAGATCGGCGCCGCCCGCCTCAGCCATCTTGGCCGAGATGCCGGTGCCTGCGCCGCACCCGACGATCGGCCTCCCGGCCGCGACCTGCGCCTCGAGGCGCTTCAGTAGTTCAGAGCGAGAGATGAATGGCATGGTTTGTCTCCTATTACAAGACTGAGGTCGGCTGACCGCGGACCGCTGACGATACGCCTACGGCACCGATTGGCGGACCCGGCAAAGGATCAGACAACTTTCGTCATCGGTCATTCGCCCGGTCACCTGCGCCACAACCACGGTCGACCGTCCGCCGTCCGCGGTCACTTCTTCAACATCGCCAACAGGCGCTCGGCCATCGCCTGGGCGAAGGCCGGGTCGTTGATGTGTAGATCCAGCTCAACGAGCTCGACCTTCGAGCGGTCGAGCGTGTGGCGGAGCGCGTCGAAGAGCGCAGCGTCAGCTTCGGCTGAATAGAACGGCTGACCAACGGCGTCGATCATGCTGACGCCCTTGAGCGGCACGAAGAGCACGGTCGGGCCCGTCGCGGCGTTGAGCTTCTCGGCAATGATCTTGCCGAGTTGCGCGCACTCCTCGGGCGTGGTCCGCATCAGGGTCACTGTCGGGTTGTGCTTGTAGAGCGTGCGGGCCTTGAAGGCATCCGGCACGGTCTCGATGGCACCGAAGTTGACCATGTCAAGAGCGCCCAGCGAGACGACCTGAGGCAGGCCCTTGCGTGCCGCGGCCTCGAGCCGGTGCGGGCCAGCCGAGAGCACGCCTCCGACGAGTTCGTCGCACCATTCCGTCGTCGTGATGTCGGCCACGCCGGCGATGAACCCGCCGTCGATGAGCGACTCCATGGCTCGTCCGCCGCTGCCGGTGGCGTGGAAGACCAGTACTTCATAGCCGGCGGCCTCGAGCTTCTCGCGCACGGCCGTCACGCACGGCGTCGTCACGCCAAACATCGTGGCCGTGATCAACGGCTTGTCTTCGCCTTGCGGCACACTCTGCTCGACCATGCCGCAGACGGCGCCGGCGGCGTTCGCCAGGATGCGGCGTGAGAGCCGGTTGAGCCCGGCGACGTCGACAACCGAGTACATCAGGGTCACGTCCTTCACATCAACATACGGCGCGACGTTGCCGGAGGCCATCGTCGAGACCATGACCTTCGGCAGCCCGACCGGCAGACCCAACATGGCGTGAGTGGCGATCGAGGTGCCGCCCGAGCCGCCCAGGCTGATCACGCCGTCGACGTGCCCGGCGGCGTGCTCGGCCACGGCCAGGGCGCGAGCACCGCGCCCCATGACCTCGAGGGCGGCGCCGCGATCACCGGCCGCCCGCAGGGCCGTCAGCGAGCTGCCGCCCGCGGCCGCGACCTGCTCGGCCGTGATCTCCGGCGCGAAGGCCGGCTCGCCCGAAACACCCGCGTCCATCACCACAGTGCTGTGGCCGCGAGCCTGGATCAGGTCGCGAATGTAAGCGAACTCGACTCCCTTCGTGTCGAGCGTGCCGATGATCAGGATGCTTTTGGTCATAGCGTCTCCTTTACGCGATCTCGGGTCTGGGTGACGTTCGGCCACCCAATATCCGCCGACGATGATCGTCGGCGCGTTTTGTGGGTCAGGGACTGCCTGGTCATTATGGAGCCGCTTCGGGCGCTGCCAGTAGTGACATGAATCGGGGAATTCACCCGCCGAAACGACGAGATCCGCCGGCCGGTCGCCCGACCGCGCCGCCGGGCGGAGTCGCTGCGCGAGCGATCGGGTGGCGTCGAATGGAGTTCAGTTCAAGGAGATGGGCGCAGCGTCAGGCTGCTAGAAGCTCGTTGAGGTACCGGCGCAGGTCATCGCGCACGTCACGGTAGACCTGCAGCCTCTGAGCTTCATCGCCCTGGGCATCTGCCGGGTCGGGGAAGCCCTTGTGGATGCGTCGGCCTACGCCTGGCCAGCTCGGGCACTCGGCGTTGGCCGAGTCGCACACGGTCAGCACCAGATCGAACGCCTGGCCTTCGACGGCCGCCAGGCCCTGCGGGGTGCCCGCGTGGGCGATCCCGACTTCGGCCAGAGCTTTCAGCGCCAGCGGATGGACGGATCGCGCCGGGCGCGTCCCTGCGGAGGTGGCTTCCCAGCGCCCGGCGAAGTCGTGCTGGACCAGAGCTTCGGCAAGTTGCGACCGACAGGAGTTGCCGGTGCAGATGATCAGGATGCGCCGCACGTTCACAGATGTTCGTCGGGGCCGGCGCTGAGTTCCTTCATCGTGCCGCTATTGATGAAGATGACGCGTTCGGCGATGTTCACACAGCGGTCGCCGATGCGCTCGAGGTTGTGACCGGCGAAGAGCAGGTACATGGCCCGGGTCGTGATGCCTGGATCCTCGGCGATGAGGGCCACGATCTGGCGGAAGACATCCTGATACAGGCCGTCGATGACGTCGTCTCGCCATGCCACACTCTGGGCGAGTTCCGAGTCGCGCTTGACGCAGGCATCCAGGGCGGTGTGCAGCATCGAGCGACATTCGTCTGCCATGCGGTGCAGATCGACCAGCGGCATCAGCGGCGGCTGCGAGCCCATCCGCAGGACGGTCTTGGCGATGCCGGCGGCGTGGTCCGCCATGCGCTCGATCTCGCCGGCGATGTTGAGAGCCGCGATGATGGCGCGCAGGTCTGTGGCAACTGGCTGCTCGCGAGTGATCAGGAGCAGGCACTGCTCTTCGATCTTGAAGCGGAGTTCGTTGATCCGGGCATCGTCGACCGCGATCTGCCGCGCGAGGTCAAGGTCCTGTTCGGAAAGGGCCTGAAGCGAGCGGGCGATGGCGTTGTCGAGCAGGCTTCCCAGGCGCAGGAGGTTGTCCTGCAGGTCGTGCAGCCCCTGGTCGTATCGAATGCGGGCGGAGGTGGTAGCCATACGTTCTCCTCGGCCGGGCGGAGCCGGCCGGTCAGGTCATTGCGAATGCTGTCGGTCAAGGTGGAAGACGGCGACGTCGCCGGTCGGCGTTTGCGCCGCGAACTCCAGGGCCGCCGCCAGCGGAACATGCGCCAGCCGTGTGGTCAGCCGATCGACGACCGCCGACAGGCTCGCAGCCCGTGTGAGCTTGAACTCCACACGAACGGGCCGCCGCGCGCCGCGCAGGATGTGAACCGCATCGACGCTGTCGCACGCGCCGCCCTCGGTGGCCAGCCGGCCCTTGCTCATGTCGAGCACGTCTGCGATCGTCAGGACGGCGGCCTCGAGCGTCAGCGCGCCAGGTCCCTCATGATGAGCGTTGATCGCATGCAGGATCTCGCCGATCAGGGCCGTGCGTTCTACGGGGCTGTAAACCTCGGACAGGATCTGCTCCGCCCGGGTCTGCGCCAGCCCGAGGCCGGCCACGCCGGGCTGGTTGACGCTGACGGCAAGCCCGACGTCATGCAGGGCCGCCGCGAGGACGACCACGACCTCTGCATCGGCGCGTGAGAGCCCGTGGGCCTCGACGACTCCGGAGCGCTGCCCGGCCTCGAGCAAGATCCGCAGCAGGAGCAGCCCGGCGTTCGCCACAATTCGGGCGTGGGTCTCGCCGTGATCGCCCAGCCCGCAGCGCTCCCCGGCGTTCACGTTCGCCGACCGCCATAGTTGTCGCAGTTCGTCGTCGGCATCGATCCGCTCGACCAGCGCCTGCAGCCGTGGGTTGTGCTTGGCCGGCACGCTGAAGGCGAGTGCCCGCGACGGGGCCGACGCTCGTTGAGCGCCTGATGGCTGTGGGTTCGGAAGGGCGTACGACGTCATGGCGGCTCGTGTGGCAGACAGACTCGCGACGACGGATCAACCAAAGCGGCCGGAGACGTAGTCCTCGGTGCGCTTGTCCTTGGGACGGGTGAAGATCACGTTGGTGTCGTCGAACTCGATCAGGGTGCCCGAACGCTTGCCGTCCTCGGTCAGCATCATCATCGCGGTCCGGTCCGACACG